>NZ_JAQQCJ010000002.1:0-461164 GCF_046030495.1 Paraburkholderia strydomiana | reverse complement strand
GGTGGCTGGCCCTGATGTTTGATGACCTCGGCCGCCCCCCGCAGGAAGTCCCCTTGGGGGATCATCCCGACCGGATCGCGCAGGCTGAGCTTGTAGCGAAGGTACCAGCGCACACACGGAACAATGATTTCCCGATCGAAATGCCGGCCATCAAACAACCCCTCCAGAGCCTTCCCCTTGCTCATCGCCCCTCGCCAGATTGATTGGATCGCTACTCTAACCGGTCCAATGAGCCTATTTTCACCAGAACCGCGCAGATAAAGTCACGGAAGCGAATTCAAAGAGGCCCCTCGTTGGCGGGGCCTTGAGCTACGAAAGCACCGTGTTTCTATTAGTACGTCACGGAAGCCCCACTGCCAGTAAAACTGTGCTGGGTAGGAGCGTCATTTGCATAGTCGGCAACGGCCTGGATGATGTTCACGATCTGTTGCGGCAACCTGCCGCCGCTGACGGCGGTCATTGCCGTACGATCCATCTCAACGGCTACGGGGAGGTCTTTGATTACCAGCGTGTTCATTTCGATTCTCCAAAAGTAAATTAGTCAGTCAGGAATGTCAGAGCTTGTTTTGAGGGTGTCGCCACTCCTCGATGAGGATCAAAGCAAAGTGCGCGCCAAACGGTGGCGCTGCGGTAAGCGATCGCACAACTAGTTGAAAATAGCGACCAGTGCGAATTCGTAGACAGACGTGCGCGCAGCGGCCGGTGGGTCGGATCCAACTCTCCGTCTGGCGCTGTGGGTTAGATCACGACACATGCGGTCCGCCTACGTATCCCGTGTCTGTACGATGTCCTCGAGGCTTGGAATCCGATCGAAGCCTGACGACAATGAGTCTGCCGCGGACAGTCTCGCTTTCCCGCCGGACTGCTATGGCCACCATGGTGCTGTGGCCTACGATGGCGAAACTGCGCTCAGGTTCCTTCGTACCGGCGCTTTTGAAATCACTCTCCTTGACGAGAACCTAGCCGACATAAAAGGTAGTGCTGTCGCATGGTCGCTGAGGGAAACGCCGATTCGCTCCACGGCTCTCCTCGTTTCAATGACGGGAGACGCTGTCGGTCGGGGAGACATTGCCCGGCTCTTCGAGCGCACTTTCAAGCAATGACGGCAATATCGTGCTGCGCTGGGCACTCGACGGGCACGGAATATTGATCCGCCCGGAATGGGATCTGGCGAAATATGTTTAGAGCGGCCGGTTGAAACTCGTTTTGCCGGATACTCCGCTGCCGTCTGCGGACCTGCTTGTCTACTACCCCAGTCAGCGAAATCAGACAGCGCGCGCCCGGGCGTTCATCGATCTTCTGGTGGACCATTTTCAGGCGCCGTTCGTCCCGGTGGAGACGGGCGCGTTGATTTACGCGCAAAAGAAGAAGGTTGGGCGGAAGGCTTGAGGTTAATGACGGGTTTGAGTGCGATTGTTGGTGACGGGGTGTCTGACGGTCATTCGCGTGAGACTCTCGAATGACTCCTTCGTGGCGGTGACAGAGGCCAGCAGCTGTTCTACAAGATGCAGATGGCCGGAGGTTCAGGTTTCCCAGCTTAATTTCGCGCCGAGTGATGATCGACAAATTCATCGCGTACTGCTTGATCAGCATAGCGGCTCCGTCGGTATGAAGATGAACCGATGTAACGCGTCCCCTGCGCGCCGCCCCGCCCGTCTCTTGTGACTTTTTCTCCGCGCCCGCGGAGATGTTTTCGTTTGATGGCGCAAGGCCAGCGGCTTATATTTTTATTGAGCCGGCGCATCGTCGCCGTTTCTTCCCGCCGGGACGGCTGCAACGTCCATCAGACAAACACCACGATCACAACAATGACGAACGAGACACCCGTTGCAATCATCACCGGTGCGGCCAGCGGCATCGGCCAGTCCAGTGCCCAACTGTTCGCGAGCCGCGGCTATCGGGTCGCCATCGCCGATCTCCGCGGACCGGCCGCGCTTGACATCGCTGAAGCGATCCGCACGAGCGGCTTCGAAGCAATGCCCGTGACGGTCGACGTCGCTGACGAAACCAGTGTGAAAGCTATGGTCGAAGCGGTCGTCAAGCGATGGGGACGGCTAGACGTCCTGGTCAACAGCGCGGGACTCGAAAGCGCGAAGCCCTTTCTCGACATCACGCCGGAAGAGTTCCGCCGCGTGGTCGAGGTGAACACGACGGGCACGTGGCTGTGCTGCCAGGAAGCGATTCGTCAGATGCTGACGCAAAAAAGCGGCTCGATCGTCAATCTCAGTTCGATCGCGGGCATCAAGGGCGGCGGCATGCTCGGCACCGCTGCATACGCGACGTCGAAGGGTGCCATCCTCGCGATGACCAAATCGCTCGCGCGCGAATTCGCCAAGTCGGGCATTCGCGTGAACGCGGTCGCGCCGGCGTTCACGCTGACCGATTTCGTGCGCCGCCAGCTGGCGACCAAGCCGGAAGGATTCATCGATTCGATCTACGCCGTCACGCCCATGGGCCGTGGCGCGCAACCGGAGGAAATCGCTGAAGTAGTGGCGTTCCTCGCGTCGCCGCAGGCATCGTTCGTGACGGGCGGTGTCTATAACGCGGACGGCGGCACGGCAATGTAAGTCTCATGGCGAGGCCGCAGCTGCCGCGTCATGCGGCCCTGCCTTCGGTGCGCAACAGTTCTTCGCTGAGCCAGCCGACGAGCGCAACAGACTGCGGGCGCGCTTCCAGATGCGGCGCCACCCACAGCACGAGCTTGCGTGGCCCCTTCACGAAGCCAAACGGAGCGACCAGCGCGCCGGAATCCAGTTCGTCGCGCACCAGGATGCGCGGCACCGCCGCCACGCCGAGACCACATTTCGCGGCCTGGATCAGCAGATAGAAATGCTCGAACGACTCCGCGACGGCCGGACGGCACGCGGGTGACAGGCGGCTCGCCTCGTACCAGTTGTCCCACGCGGCGGGGCGTGTGGCGGTGGCGAGCAAGCGCGCGCGTTCGAGATCGTCGGCAGTAGTGATGCGCGTCGTGCGCATGTACTCGGGCGAGCAGACCACGCCGATCCACTCGTCGACGAGCGGCTTCGGCTCGACATCCTTCGGCGGCTTGATGGTGGACAGCCGGATCGCCACGCTGATGTTGTCGCGCGCGAAGTCGATTTCGCCATAGCCCGTGTGAAAGCCGATCTCCAGTTGCGGCTCCTTGCGATGCAGCCTCGACAGGCGAGGCAAAAGCCAGTACATCATGATGGACGCCGAGCACGACAGCGTGAGCGGCCCGGGCCGCACCTGATCGATGCTCGCCTGAATCAGGTTGAACGCGCGGGACAGGCCTTCGGCGAGTCGCGCGCCTTCCGGTGTCGGCTCGGTGGCGTGAGCATTGCGCAACAGCAGCAGCACGCCAAAATTGTCTTCGAGCGAGCGGATGTGACGGCTGATCGCGCCGTGCGTGACGGACAGTTCGGACGCCGCTTCGCCGAAACTGCGCAGCCGCGCGGTGGCTTCGAACGCGCGCAGCGCATTGAGTGAAGGACGGGGCACGCGCAGATTTCCTCGCAGAGGGAGCGCTCGCGCCAGCTGGTACGCGCCGGCGCGGCAGGATTGCCAAATCGGGATTTCAGGCCAAAAGGCGCGACGACTATTGTGAGTTTTTCGCATCGCGCGCGGAAATCATATCGTTTGTAGCTTTTGAGCGTCAATCTTATAGTCGCTCGGAAACAATCATGCAGAAGCGCTCTCGTCGCATTCGCGTGCGCGCCCAAAAAGTAGACGTACGGAGACAAACGGCGCACTCCATTCCGTTCGCGCCGGCCGCAAGGTGAAACCTATAACATGTCCAGGAACATTCGTCCCCGCGCGGATTTCACAGCGCGTTACTTCGTGGAAAGCTCGGTGCCGCTTGCCAAAGCGGCCGAAGTCATCGCCGGTGAACAGTCGAGCGGCACGTTTCTCGCGCTGCCCGGCGAAACCGACGAACTGAAGGAACGCGCCCGCGCCCGCGTGGTGCGGGTCGATTCATTCCCGCCGGTGCTGGAGCCTTCGCTGCGAAGCGCGTTCGTCGAGCGCCGCGAACCTGCGCCGCTCTACTATCGTGGTGAAATCGAAATCGCCTTTCCGGTCGACAACGTGGGCGCGAACCTGCCCCAGTTGCTCTCGACCATCGCGGGCAATCTGTTCGAGTTGGGCGAAATCACCGGCCTCAGGCTGCTCGATATCGACCTGCCCGACGACTACGCGGCGCGTTTTCCGGGCCCCGCGTTCGGCATCGAAGGCACGCGGCGCGTGACCGGCGTGCACGGCCGTCCACTGATCGGCACGATCGTCAAGCCAAGTATTGGACTGTTGCCGGAGCAGACCGCGCAGATCGTCGATGATCTCTGCGCCGCCGACATCGACTTCATCAAGGATGACGAACTGCTCGGCGATCCGTCATATGCGAGCTTCGACGCGCGTCTCGCAGCCGTGATGCCGGTGCTGCATCGCCACGCCGATCGCATGGGCCGCATGCCGATGTACGCAATCAACATTTCGGGCACCATCGACGAGATGCGGCGCCGTCACGACCAGGTGCTCGCTGCCGGCGGCACCTGCATCATGGTGTGCGTGAACTGGGTCGGCTTCGCGGGCGTCGAGCATATGCGCCGTCATTCGGAATTGCCGCTGCACGGCCACCGCAACGGCTGGGGCGCACTCACGCGCTGCCCGCAGCTCGGCTTTTCGTTCTCCGCGTATCAGAAGCTTTGGCGGCTCGCGGGCATCGACCATCTGCATGTGAACGGCGTGCGCGGCAAGTTCTGGGAGCCGGATGCATCGGTGATCGATTCCGCGCGTTCGTGTCTCGCGCCGTTTGCGGGCGTGCAGCCGCTGATGCCGGTGTTCTCGTCGGGACAATGGGCATCGCAGGCGCCAGATCTGTACAACTCGCTCGGCTCGGTCGATCTGATGCATCTCGCGGGCGGCGGCATCATCGGACATCCGCAGGGCATTCCGGCGGGCGTCGCGAGCATGCGCGAAGGCTGGGAAGCGGCGACGGAAGACATCGACCTCAACACGTACGCGCAGACGCACCCCGCGCTCCGCGCCGCGCTGTCCCACTTCAAGGCGATCTGAGCGACGATGAGCGAAGCCAATCATCCGACGTTGCGACTTGCCTTCTATGGCGACGATTTCACCGGTTCCACCGACGCACTCGAAGTGCTGGCCTTCGCGGGACTGCGCTGCGCTCTGTTTCTGAAACCACCGACGCGCGAACAGCTCGCGGCGCTCGGTGGATTCGACGCGATCGGCGTGGCGGGCGACAGCCGCGCAATGACGCCCGCCGAAATGGAGCCGGCGCTGCCGCCGGTGTTTGCGGCGCTGTGTGCGCTCAACGCGCCCATCATCCACTATAAGGTCTGCTCAACGTTCGATAGCGCGCCGCATATCGGCAGCATTGGGCGCGTGATGGAAATCGCGCGCAAAGGCTTTGGCCCACGCCCCATTCCGATCGTCGCGGGCACGCCGGCGCTGAAACGCTATTGCACGTTCGGCAACCTGTTCGCGCGCTCGGCCACGGACGGCAAGATCTATCGCATCGATCGTCATCCGATCATGAGCGTGCATCCGGTCACGCCGATGGACGAAGGCGATCTCCTGCGCCACTTCGCGCGGCAGACGGACTTGCCGCTGGATGGCTTCTTCCTGCCGAATTTCGATGATGGCCGCGAGGCGCTCGATCGCGCGTGGCAGGCGGCGCTCGACGCCGCGCCCGCCGGTCTGCTGCTGGATACCGCGACGCGCGCGCATCTGACCGAAGTCGGGCGGCTGCTTGAAGGCTATGCGAAGGCCCTCGGTCCGGTGTTCGCGGTCGGCTCGTCCGGACTGGAATACGCGATGACGCAATGGTGGGCCGAGCAAGGCACGCTGCCCGCGATCAAGCGTTCGTTCGACCGCATCGAGCCGGCCGCGCCGATTCTCGCGATATCGGGCAGCGCATCGCCGTTGTCGGCGGCGCAGATCGATGCGGCGATCGCAGCGGGTTTCGCGGACATCGCGATCGATGCCCGCGCGCTGATCGACAACCGCGAGGGCGCACGCGCATTCGACCACATCGTGAATCGCGCGCTCGACGCGTTTCGCGATGGCCGCAGCGTGATCATGCACACGGCGCGCGGGCCGCGCGATCCGCGCATCGGCGAGATGCTGGAAGCACTCGTGGCGCAAGGCATGACCCGCGACGATGCGCGTCATCGTGGTGGCCGCGCGCTCGGGCAGCAGCTCGGCGCGATCGCGGATGCCGTGCTGAAGGCCCAGCCGTTGCGTCGTCTGATTCTGTCGGGCGGCGATACGTCGAGTCAGGTCACGCAGGTGCTCGGCCCGGATGCGCTCGAAATCGACACGCGCCTGACGCCGGGGGCGCCGCTGTGTCGCGTGATCTCCGACAAGCCGCATCTGCGTGAACTCCAGGTGGCACTGAAGGGCGGGCAGATGGGCGATGCGGGATTCTTCGTCAATGCGCGGGGCGGGAATGTCGCGTGATGCTCGCTGATTGACGCAGACGTTCGCGGGCGGCAAGCGAACGGAAGGTTCGACACGAGCTCGCGAACCCGCGTAAGAAAAAAACTGCGATGCCCCAAGCATCGCCGCCCCCAGGTGCCCAGGTCTACCGCTTAACCTTGATTCAACCCGTCGAAAAGCTCGAGCCTCATGACTTCAGGAATCCGATAGAAATCCACGGCACCGCCGCAATCACGATGATGCCGAAGAACAACGCGATCATATAGCCGATGATCGGCCGGATGCCTTCGTCCGGATGGATCTTGCTGACCGCGCAGGCGCCGTAATAGCCGACGCCGAACGGCGGCGAGAACAGGCCCATACCCATCGACAGAATCACGACCATCGCGTACTGCACTTCGTGGATGCCCACGTCGCGCGCGATCGGAAACAGCAGCGGCCCGAACAGCACGATCGCCGGAATGCCTTCCAGCACGCTGCCCAGCAGTACGAACATCATCACCGACACGGCCATGAAGCTCACCGCGCCGCCCGGCAGATGTTCCATGAACGACGCCAGGCTATGCGAGAAGCCCGATTGCGTGAGCGCCCAGGCCATCGACGTCGCCGTGCCGATGATGATCAAAATCGCGCCCGACAGTGCCGCCGTCTCGACCAGCATCGGCGAAATGCGCTTCCAGTCGAACTTGCGATAGATGAGCAAGCCCGCGATCAGCGAATAGACGATGCCGACCGTCGACACTTCCGTCGCTGTCGCCACGCCTTCGACCACTGCGAAGCGGATCACCACCGGCAACGCCAGCGCGGGAATCGAGATCACCAGCAGCTTCGCGATTTCCGACCCCGGCGCACGTTTGGCCGACACCGGGTCGGTGCCGCGCGCGCGCCACCATACCAGCACGCACAGCGCCAGCGCGAGCACGAGACCCGGCAGCAGACCGCCCGTGAAGAGCGCCGAGATCGACACGCCGGTCACCGAGCCGATCGTGATCAGCACGATGGAAGGCGGCACGGTTTCCGTCTGCGCGCCCGTCGCCGACAGCAGCGCGACGAGTTCGCCCGGCTTCTCGCCGCGCTTCTTCATCTCGGGAAACAGGATTGGCGCGACGGCGGCCATGTCGGCGGCCTTCGAGCCGGAAATGCCCGAGATCAGATACATCGCGCCGACCAGCACGTACGACAAACCGCCGCGCACGTGACCGAGCAGCGACGCCAGGAAGTTGATCATCGCGCGCGCCATGCCCGTCATTTCGATCAGCAGGCCCAGGAAAATGAACATCGGCACGGCGAGCAGCATAAGCTGCGACATGCCTTCGTCCATCCGGCTCACGACGATTTCCAGTGGCATCGACGTGGACAACGACAGATACGAAAACACCGCCAGCCCGAACGAGAACGCGATCGGCATGCCGGACAGCACGGTGAAGCCGACCACGCCGACGAAGAAGATCAGCAGATTGAGGTTACCAAGCGATTTAAGCGCCGGACCGGCCGTGTGGAGGCCGGCGACGACCGCCGCGACCACCACGATGCCAATGATCGCCTGCCTCCAGCCCAGCGCCAGAAGTTTGACGACCGACATCAGCAGCATGACCGCCACGCCGTAGACGATCGCCGCGACACGCAGCGCGTCGTTGATCTCCAGCGCCGGCGTGACGATCCCCCATTGTTGGTTGATGTACGCGTATACCGGCGCCGCGATCAGCCCGAGAAAGAGCAGGCTGGCGACCAGCGAGACGGTGTCCCAGATCGCCCTCCACTCCTTGCCCGCACGATTGACGATCGCCGTCATCCGCATGTGCGTGCCGCGATGCAGCGCCGTCGCGGCGCCCGTCATCGCGAGCCACAGGAACAGGATGCCCGCGAGTTCATCACCCCACACCAGCGGGCGGTGAAACACGTAGCGGGCCATGACGCCGCTGAAGAGCAGCACGATCTCAGCCAGCACGAGCATGGCCGCGGGCACGGACACGATCAGCCCGAGCACGCGGTCGGCGAGCGCAAGCCGCGACGGACTGGAAGAGGCGCCCGGCACGGCGTTGCCGTCGTGCGCCCCTTGCGGGAAATCCTCAGCGATCTGCGTTCTCATGCCAGTTTCCCGGTGAACTTCTCGAGCAGCGCCCATTCCTCTTCGCCGAAAAACTGCTTCTGTTCGGCGTAGAAGCCCCCTTTCTGCAGCACTTCGCGGAAGCCGCTCATGTCGGGCATATTGAACTGCAGGCTCTTGCTTTCCAGCGACTGCTGCAGCGACGCGTTGAGCTTCGCCACGTCCTGGCGTTGCAGCATCGCGTAGGCGTTCAAATGCTTCGAGACGACGTCGCGGACGTTCGCCGGCAGCTTCTCCCACGCCGAGCGATTGCCGAGGAACCAGAAACCGTCCCACATGTGGCTAGTCATCGAGCAGTACTTCTGCACTTCATAAAGCTTGGCCGTGTCGACCACCGCAAGCGCGTTTTCCTGACCTTCCACAACCTTGGTCTGCAGCGACGAATACACTTCGTTGAAGCTGATCGAAGCCGGCGCGGCCGACAGCGCACGGAACAGCGCGATCCACAGACGGCCCGGCGGGACGCGGATCTTCATGCCCTGCAGGTCGCCGGGCGTCTTGATCGGCCTGGAGCTGGTCGTGATCTGGCGAAAGCCGTTGTCCCACACCTTGTCCTGCACCACGAGACCGGCCTTGGTAATGAGGCCGCGTAGATGCGCGCCGAGTTCGCCGTCGAGCGCGCCGAACACCTGACTGTAGTCCTTGAACGCGAAGCCCACGCCGGTGATCGCCGTCTTGGGAACAAGCGATGAGAGGGCGTTCGCGCCAGACAACGTGAAGAACTCCAGCGCACCGGCGCGCAGTTGCGCGAACATGTCGGGGTCGCCGCCGAGCTGGTTGTTCGCGAACACGCGAATTTCCATGCGGCCATCGGTCTCCTTCTTGATGGCATCGGCGGCTTGCTGGATCCGCACGTTCAGAGGATGCGACGCCGGCAGGTCGGTACCGACCTTGTAGCTGAATTCCGCCGCCTGCGCGCGTCTGATCCACGGCGCGCCCATCATGCCCGAGGCGGCGGCCGCCACAGTCCCAGCGCCCGTAATGAGGAAGCTTCGACGATCGATTTTCATGCTTTGTCTCCTGACTATTTGGTCTGCCATGCATCGTTCCGGCGAAGGGTGCGCGGAAAAGGGCTTCTTTTTTAAAGGTCGCCGGAGCGAGCCGGCGGACGTGCAACGGTGCCGCTGCGAGAGACTGGCCTGCTCCTTAGTCGATTGTGATGACGGGCTTCACTTCCTCCAGGTTCTTCATGCGCTGCATCGCGATATTGACCTGATCGAGTGTGTAGCGGCCCGTGATCATCGCGTCGAACGGGAAGTCGTGCTGATGCCTCTCGAGGAACTGGAGCGCGAGCGAGTAGCTGCGCGCATCGCCCGAGAACGAGCCGAACACCTGCAGGTTCTTCTTGACGATCATCGAAGGCGCGATCGTCGTAGAGGCTTCGCCCAGTTGACCGACCACCAGATAGCGGCCGCCCTTGCGCGCGAGCGCGAGACCTTCCGCGAACGCCGCCGGCACGCCGGTAAATTCCATCACGATGTCCGCGCCACGGCCTTCGGTCTGTGCGAGCACCGCATCCAGACGCTCCGTCGCGGTCGTGCTTTCGACCGGAATGCAGACGTCAGCGCCGAAACGCTCGGCCATCTGCAGTCGCGCCGACGGCGATCCGATCACGATGATCTTCCTGGCACCGCGCACGCGCGCGTTCGCGGTCGCGAGCAGGCCGAGCGGACCGGCACCCTGAATCAGCACGGTTTCAGTCGGCTCGATTTCGCCGATTTGCGAGAACGCGTTCATTACCGAGCGCAGTGCGCAACTGGAGAGGCTCGCGAGTTCGTTCGGCACCGAATCCGGCACGCGCAGACGGCCTGCCTGCGGCAGGATATAGCCGTATTGCGAGAAACCGCCGAGCAGATACGGCGCTTCCTCGATGTTCTCGTACATGTACGCACGGCGGTTCGTGCAGAGCGTCGGCTTGCGCGCGGTCGTGCAGAAGAAGCAGCCGCCGCACGATGTGTGCGTGTACACGACGCGGTCGCCCACCTTGAGCGGCGTGCCGACGGAGTCGGTCGTGACGCCCGCGCCCGCGCGCACCACTCGGCCCACCATCTCGTGACCGACGATCACCGGCAGATTCACTTTCAGCGACAGCGAGCCTTGCCACAGATGGACGTCCGTGCCGCAGATCGACGACATTTCAAGCTTGACGAGCGCGGCGGAAGGTTCGATGTCGTGCGGAATCGGCACTTCCTCGATGGCGAGCGGCGCCTTGAATTCACGCAGCACGGCTGCGCGGGAAAACTCGGGAACGGCGGTCATGCGATGTTGTCTCCTCTGGCTTGTAATCGATAGCGCGGAGCCCGCGTGTGACGCGGGCCCTCTCTCCTTTAGCCGTGCTTCAACACGACTGTCTTCGCGACGGTGTATTCCTTGAGCGCCTCAAGACCCTTTTCGCGACCGTGACCGCTACGCTTCACGCCACCGAACGGCAGTTCGATGCCGCCGCCCGCGCCATAGTTGTTGACGAACACCTGGCCCACGCGAAGCTTCTTGGCGACGCGCATCTGGCGCGCGCCGTTCTCCGTCCATAGGCCGGCGACGAGGCCATACGCGGTACCGTTGGCGATCGCAATGGCTTCGGCTTCATCTTCGAACGGGATGGCGGCGAGTACCGGGCCGAACACTTCGTCCTGCGCCAGTTCGTGCTCCACCGGCACCGGTCCGAACAGCGTCGGTGTGACGAAGTAACCGGTCGCGACCGCGCTCTCGTCGAGCCTGCCCTGGGCGATCACGTTGATGCCGTCGTTGGTCGCGCGCTCGATGAAGCCCTTCACCTTGACCTGCTGCGTGCTGTTGATCACCGGCCCGCACTGGAGGTCCGCCGCAGGCGCGCCGACGCGCACGTCGGTCATCTTCTCCCTGAGCACGGTGACGAAGCGGTCATAGATCGAGCGCTGGATCAGCACGCGGCTGCCCGCCGAGCACGTCTGCCCCGCGTTCTGCGTGATGACGCCGACGATGGTCCTGGCGGCAGCTTCGAAATCGGCGTCCTCGAACACGATCTGTGGCGACTTGCCGCCGAGTTCCAGCACGCACGGCACGTGGTTCTTCGCGGCCGCCGTCTGGATCAGCGTGCCGACTTCGGGCGAACCGGTGAACGACAGGAAATCGACATCCGTATGCTGCGACAGCGCCGCGCCCGCTTCCTCACCCAGACCGGTGACGAGGTTGATGACGCCGGCCGGCAAGCCCGCTTCGTGCGCGAGCGCGGTAAGGCGGGCACAGCTCATGCTGGCGTCCTCGGCGGGCTTCAGCACGACGGTGTTGCCGGTTGCAAGCGCCGGACCGATGGTGCGGCCGAACATCGACGCCGGATAGTTCCAGGGGATGATCAGACCACACACGCCGCGCGCTTCGCGCTGCACGGTGACCTGATAGCCGTCGAGGAACGGCAACACATCGCCAAGCACCTTGTCGGCGGCGCCGGCGTAGAACTCGAAATAGCGCGCGGTCGCCTTGATGTCCGTGCGCGCCTGCGTGATCGGCTTCCCGGTGTCGCGTGCCTCGAGTTGCGCGAGTTCCTCGACGTTGTCGAGGATCAGCGCGGATAGCTTGCTCATGATGCGGCCGCGCTCGAAGCCGGCCATCGTGCTCCACGGACCGCTCAGCGCGGCGCGCGCGGCAGCAACGGCACGCTCGACTTCGGCCTTGCCGCCCCGCGAGATCGCTGCGAATACTTCGCCGTCGATCGGCGAGCGAACTTCCAGCGATGCCTGCGATTGCGCGCCGCTCCACTCGCCGGCGATGAAAATGGTTTTAGCCTCCGTAGGCATGCCTGTCTCCTGTTCGATGTAGCGGTTATCGGTCAATTCCGCTTAGGTGAAAAAAAGTATATGGACATCGCCAGCGCCGCTACAAATACGAATTGGCAATATTGGGTATAATCCCTTCCTATGGCCTGCGGTTCTGCTCATAGTCGCACATATAGGAGATAAAACGCATGGACATCCGCCAGATGCGCTATTTCGTGGCCTGCGTCGATGCGGGCAGCCTGTCCAAAGCGGCGCTCGCGCTGTCCATCTCGCAGCCTTCGCTGTCGCAGCAGATTTCCGAAATGGAAGGCAATCTCGGCGTGCCGCTGCTTCTGCGCAGTTACTCCGGCGTCGCGCCGACCGAAGCGGGCACCACCTTCTACCGGCACGCCCAATCCATCATCAAGCAGTTCGCGCAGATGCGCGCGGACGTCAAACGCGGCGAGCACACGCTCTCCGGGCAGGTCGCGATCGGTTTGCCGACGAGCGTGTCCTCGATGCTCGCGGTACCCTTGTTCGAGCGCATACGCTCGCGATATCCCGGCATACAGTTGCAGATCTTCGAGAGCATGAGCGGCTATCTCAACGAACTGCTCGCCAACGGACGGCTCGACATCGCCGTGCTGTTCCGCGAAACGGAAACGCGCGGCGTCACGGTCATTCCACTCTTCAACGAGCGCCTCGCCGTGCACGGCGCGGCGTGGGTCGGCAAACCACGCGGGAAAACCGTACCTCTGGAAATGCTCTCCGACGTGCCACTGGTGCTGCCCGGCAAGTCGCACGGCCTGCGTCTGCTGGTCGAGCGCGCGTTCGAAAGCGCGGGACTGAGCCTCAACGTCGTCGCCGATATCGACTCGCTGCCGACCATGCTCGAAATCGCGCGCCGCGGCGAAGCGGCCACGATCCTCTCCGGCTTTCCCGGCCGCGGCAAATCGAAGGACACACTGGCGCGCTACATCGTCAGCCCGACGCTGGAGCGCTCGGTCGCACTGTGCCGTCTCAACGCCGTGCCGCAGACCGCGGCGTCCCGAGCGGTGCAGGACTGCATGCGCGAACTCGTCGCCGAGATGGCACCGACGCTCGGCTCGTCGCCGGCGTGAGGCCGCATTCATCACGTGAACGGAGACTCTATTAGTCACGCCTATATCCCATAGTTCCAAACAGTATTTCCTCCTGACGCGCGGTCGGCGCTACGATTTTTCGCGAAGCAGCTCAACACGCCGTTATCGTGACCCGCACAATCAGGAGACAAAGCATGTCGCTTCCGCTTTCGGGCATCACCGTCGTATCGCTCGAACAAGCCATCGCCGCGCCACTCGCGTCCCGTCATCTGGCCGACTGGGGCGCACGCATCATCAAGATCGAACGTCCCGACAAGGGCGATTTCTGCCGCGACTACGACACCGTCATGAACGGCATGTCGAGCCAGTTCGTCTGGACCAACCGTTCAAAGGAAAGCGTCACGCTCGACATCAAAAGTCCCGAAGGCGCGGAAGCGCTCTTCGCGCTACTCGAGACCACCGACGTATTCCTGCAGAACCTCGCGCCCGGCGCCGCCGCCAGGCTCGGCCTGGACGCCAAGGCGCTCGTCGAGCGCTTCCCGCGCCTGATTGCCGTCGATATTTCCGGCTACGGCAGCGGCGGACCGTACAGCAAGAAGAAGGCCTACGACCTGCTCGTGCAGTGCGAATCTGGCTTTCTCGACATCAACGGCAGCGAAGCCGAGCCGGCCAAATGCGGCCTCGCGATTGCCGACATTGCCACCGGCATGTACGCGCTGAACGGCATCCTTATGGCGCTGTACAGCCGCGAGCGCACCGGCCGCGGCACCGCATTCGAGGTCTCGCTGTTCGATTCGATGACCGAATGGATGAGCTACCCCGCGTACTACGTGAGCGGCAGCGGCAAGCCACTCAAGCGCAACGGCATGCGCCACGCGACCATCGCGCCGTACGGACCGTTCCGAACCGGCGACGGCCGCAGCATCTTCTTCGGCATCCAGAACGAGCGCGAATGGGTGTCGTTCTGCCATGTCGTGCTCGGTGACAGGAGTATCGCCGTCGATCCGCGCTTCAGCAGCAATCCGCAGCGTCTCGCCCATCGCGACGCGCTCGAAGCGCTCATCGAAGCGCGCTTCGCCGACTGGACCAGCGACGACGTACTCGCGCGCCTCGACAGCGCCGCGATCGCCAACGCGCGCATGAATTCGGTCGAAGAGTTCGTTGATCATCCGCAAGTCCATGCCCGCCAGCGCACGCGTGAAGTCGATTCGCCGACCGGTCCGCTGACCATGTTCGTGCCGGCCATCACCATTCCGGGCGTCGAGCCGGTGATGATGCCGATTCCCGCCGTTGGCGAGCACACGCAACGCGTGCTCGACGAACTGAGCCTGAAGAAGCGGAGCGCTGCATGAGCCGGGCCGACGACTATCGCCTGACGCGCACCGTACTCGCGGTGCCGGCCAACCGCCGGCGCCACGTCGAATCGGCGGCCCGCTCCACCGCAGACGCGGTGTTCCTCGATCTTGAGGACGCCGTACCCGAATCCGAAAAAGCCGACGCGCTGCACGGCGCGGTCAGCGCGCTGCAAGAGCTGGACTGGGGCAACAAGACTGTACTGGTGCGCGTGAATGCTTATGGCAGCCGCACCGTCGAGGACGAGATCAGGACGCTCAGCCCGCTTGCGCGGCTCGATTCGCTCATCGTGCCGAAGGCCGAGCGTCCCACGCATATCGAAGACATCACGCGCATGATCGACGCCGCAGAAGGCACCGCGCGCCGCGCGCCCCTCACGCTGGATCTGCTGATCGAAACCGCGCTCGGCCTCGTCATGGTCGATCGTCTCGCGCAGAGCAGCGCGCGCATCACGGCTCTGCATCTGGGCGTCGGCGATTTCGCCGGATCGATCGGCGCACGCAGCGCGGAAATCGGCGGCTCGCCGGACGGCTATCGCCAGACCGTGCCCGGGGCTGAAGGCCGTTACTTCGAAACGCCGCTCGATCTGTTCGCCTATCCGATGATGCGTGTACTGGTCGCGGCGCGCGCGTTCGGTCTGCGCGCGATCGATGGACCGTGCGGTGCATACCGCGATGCGACGCTCACGCGCGCATGGGCGGAAAAGGCGGCGGCTCTCGGTTTCGACGGCAAGCAAGTGATTCACCCCTCGCAGATTGAAGCAACACGCGATGCGTTCACGCCTTCGGCGCAAGACCTTGCTTTCGCGACCCGCGTCGTCGAGGCGATGCGGCAGGCGGAAAGCGAAGGACGCGGCGCCGTGGCCGTCGATGGAAAGATGATCGACTACGCGAATCTGCGTATGGCTCAGCGCATTCTTATGCTCGGCGCGGCGGACCGTCGCTGAGCAGAACGCCGTCTGGAATTTCGTGGTTCCGGACGGCTTTTTCATTGCATCTCTACTCGGGTGTCGGCGCGTGTCAGACTGCGCCCGCGCCCCACGACAGGAAGCCGCCATCGACCGGTAGCACCACGCCGTTCGTGTAGGCCGCTTCGTCGGAGGCGAGATAGCAGATCGCGGCGGCGATTTCCGATGTCGTACCGTAGCGCCTCATCGGAATGGCGCGCGAATATTCCTCGCGGAATTTGTCGCTGTGCAGGACCTTGGTCATCGGCGTATCGACGGGACCCGGCGCGACCGCGTTGGCGGTGATGCCGTAATCGCACAGTTCGACGGCCATCTGACGCGTCAGCGCGATCACCGCGCCTTTCGACGTGCCGTAAGCAGTGCGGCCCCGGCCGACCGCGCGCATGCCCGCCACCGACGCGATATTGACGATGCGTCCCCAGCGGCGCTCCATCATCATGCGCGCGGCGTATTGCGCGCACAGCAGCGTGCCGGTGACATTGACATTCATCGTGGTGAGAAAGGTATCGAGCGGATAGTCGATGAACGGCACCAGCTTGGCGATGCCCGCGCCGTTGACGAGCACGTCGCAACGGCCGTGTTCCTTCGCGATCGTCGAGAACGCGGCCGCGATCGATTCCGGCTTGCCCACGTCCATCTGCACCGCGGATACCGACAGTTCCTGCGCGGACAGGCGTGCGGCCGTGTCATCGGCGCTTTCTTTGTTGAGGTCGGCCAGCACGACGTGATAACCGCGTTTGCCCAGTCGCTCCGCCGCTTCCGCGCCAATGCCCATCGCGCCGCCGGTCACGACTGCGACGCGGCCGGTCGCGCCGACTTCGATCGTCTTCTCCACGTTGTCTCCAGATTTTTTGGGTCAGAACCCGAGTTTGCCGGATTCGCCGCCAGTGCCGGCGCCTCTAGGCTGCCGCCTATGGCTCACGGCTCAGGCACGATCCCATTATCGGAGACGTACAGGGGACGCTCAATGGATATTAATGCAGCGTATTGTGAGTAAAGATCACTGTAGCGTCGTGCGATACGCGCGCGGTGAGATGCCATCCCGGGCGCGCCGACGGCGTTCTGAATGAACGGATTGGGCGTTCACTGCGTGCGCGCGTCCATGCAGTGGCGGCATTCAATAACGGCGAGGCAATGACGGATGCGACGATTAACGGAATCGGTATCGCGCAATTACCGGTGTTTCACGCGCGGCCGCGTCGCGGCACAGCACTTCATCGAAGAGGGCGCCTTCGTCTTCATCTTCGGCCACCGACAAGAAGCGCTCGACGCCGGCAACGACTACACAGGGCCTTGACGCATCGTGCAATCAAACGTCCCACCGATTCTTTCTCCCCCTCGTCGAAGCCGCGCTTGGTGACGGTGTCACAGCGCGACTTCGTTTTATGAAGAGCGCTTTTCGAACCGCACAATGAATGGCCCGTGCGTCATTTCAGATGCGCACGTGCGAAGTCGATAAAAGCACGCAGCTTGCGTGGCATGCCGCCAGGATTGTAGTAATAGAGGTAGAGCGCGGTCCTCGGAACCCAGTCGTCGAGCGCGCTCACCAGCCGGCCGGCCTGAATATGCGGTGCCGCCGTGCGATGTTGAAGGTAGCTAAAGCCAAACCCGTCGAGCGCGGACTGCAACAGCAGGTCGTTGTCGTTGGTCGCGATGCGTCCTGCCACCGCGATGCGAATCCTCTCGTCGCCCTTCTCGAATTCCCAGCGATAAAGCGCGTTCGTGTCGGCACTCCGGTAATTGGTGCACTCGTGTCCGAGCAACTCCCTCGGATGCGCGGGAATGGCTCTTCCTTCGAGATACGCGGGCGACGCCACAATGCAGAACCGCATGTTAGTGACAAGCGGTATCGCCACCATATCCTGCGTGAGCACATTGTCGTATCGAATGCCCGCGTCGTAGCCTTTGCTGGCAATATCGACGAGACTGTTTTCAGCTATGACGTCGATATTGATATCGGGGTATGCGGCGAGGAAATCCCGCAGGATCGGGCTGATCACCAGTGAAATCGCCGAGGGCGGCACGTTCAGCCGCAGTGTGCCCGCCGTGTCGCTCGATGCGCGGCCAATTTCGCTAAAGGCAAGATTCAGTTGCTCCAGCAACGGCTGGACACGAATGAGAAATGCGTGACCGGCTTCCGTGAGGCTGACGCTGCGCGTCGTCCGATTGAAGAGCTTTGTGCCGACCTGCTTTTCCAGCTGGCGGATGACGTAGCTGGCCGCGGAATTGGACATGCCCAGCGCTTGCGCAGCGGCGGTGAAACTCTGCTCCTGGGCGACGAGCACAAACAAGGACAAGTGAGAAAGATCGGAACCGTTCATTATGCAAATTCATTGCATGGACCATTTGCATTATGCCTCTTTTTTTTGTAACGGCATGCGGCCGATACTGTGACGCACATGGCCGCCAGGCGGCGTCGCCATCCTGCAATCGTCCATTGGGATCAAGGAGAGTTCAATAATGAAAACGTGGTTCATCACTGGCGTCAGCTCGGGTTTCGGTCGCACTTTGGCCGAGACGCTCGTGTCTCGCGGCGAGCGTGTCGTCGGCACGTTGCGCAATGAGGGTCAGCGTACGCAATTCGATGCCTTGTCGCCCGGCAAGTCGTTCGGCTACCTCCTCGACGTCCGCGACCACGAGGCGGTGCGTCGCGTGGTCGCGCGAATCGAAGAAGAAGTCGGCGCCATCGACGTCCTCGTCAACAATGCCGGGTATGGATACGAAGGAAGCGTCGAAGAAGCCACGCCGGAGGCCATGCGCGCCCAATTCGATGTAAACCTGTTCGGCGCGGTCAGCGTGTTGCAAGCGGTACTTCCGTTCATGCGCAGCCGTCGCGCAGGCCATATTCTGAATGTGACCTCGATGGGCGGCCTGATGACGTTTCCGGGCGTGGGCGTCTACAACGCCAGCAAGTTCGCACTGGAAGGCATCAACGAGGCACTCGCCTCCGAGGTCAGGCAATTCGGCATCAAGGTCACGGCCATCGAGCCCGGTGCATTCCGCACCGATTGGGCAGGACGTTCGATGACGCGCGCAAGCCGCACGATCTCCGACTATGCGTCGCTCCTCGAACCGATCTCGGCATCCCGCGCCGCGCGCTCGGGAAAGCAGCCGGGCGACCCCGCGCGAGCCGCCCTCGCGATGATCAAGGTCGTGGAATCGGAGCATCCGCCCGTACATCTTCTGCTCGGTACCGACGCGGTGAAATTCGTGCGCGAGAAGATCGCAACGTTGACGAAGGAAATCGACGGTTGGGAATCGCTTAGCCTGAGCACCGACTTTCCCGAGTGAGCGCGTGCACTGCGACTTCGTTTTCTGGATCGCCGTTCGGCGGCGGAGTCGCGGGCTCACGCAGGCCGGATTCAATTACGTGTCTTCGAAATTTCGTTGGGGCGCTCATGTTCATTGTTCTCCTGCAGTACATACAACCTCTTTCTGCCATTGAGGTTCACCTCGAAGCGCATCGGCTTTTTCTCGACCACCACTATGCAACGGGCCGTTTTCTGGCTTCCGGTCCGCAGATACCACGAACGGGCGGCGTCATTCTTGCCAAAGCCGCGAGTCGAAAGGAACTCGACGACGTGCTCACCGGGGATCCCTTCTATCGTGAACAGGTCGCGAGCTATCAGATCATCGAATTCGAACCGACCAAATTCGGTGCGGGTGTCCAGACGCTTCTTGCAGCGCCGCTCGTTGAATGAATGATGACGCCATCTGCAACGTGTCTTCAGATGCGTTGCGGGCGCCAATCAGAAGCGAATTCTCACCGGGGCGCCCGCTAGCGGGTTCAGCTCGCGATGTCCACCACCAGCTTGCCCCTTGCCGCGCCTGCCCTGATGGTACGGTAAGCATCGCACAGGTTGTCGAGTGTGAAGCGCCGCTCGTCCAGAACGGGTAGCAGCCGTCCAGATTCGATCAATCGCCGCGCCTGATCGAGAATCTCGCGATGATGCTTGCGTCCCTCGCCGGACAGCAACGGCGGCAGGATGAACACGCCGGAATAGGTCGCTTCCTTGAAGGACAGCGGGGCCAGCGCATAAGTGCCCCACCCCAGACAACTGACCACATGACCGAAGCGTCGGACCGCCTGGAAAGACGCATCGAGCGCGGCGCCTCCGACGGTATCGTAGACGTGATGGAAACCGCGCCCGCCCGTGAGGCGCTTCACGTAATCGAGAACAGGTTCAGTCCGCTCGATGAAGGTCGCGCCCAAGCGCTCGATGACCGCGCGGCTATGCGCCGATCCGGTCGCGAAAACCTCTGCACCGAAAGCGCGCGCGAACTGGATCGCAACATGGCCGACGCCGCCGGCACCACCCTGGACCAGAACAGTATCTCCTGCACCAACGGCCATACGATCAACCAGACCCTCCCACGCGGTGATGACCACGGATGGGAGCGCAGCCGCCTCCCGCATCGAAAGGTTCGCCGGTTTTGCCGCCAGAAGGTCTGCGTCGACTGCCGCATATTCCGCGAGCGTGCCCTGCAGTCCGCCGACGCCGCCGGCCATGCCGTACACCTCGTCGCCGGGCACGAAATCCGTCACTCCGGAACCCACCGCTTCGACGGTGCCGCCAAGATCAATGCCGAGAATGGCCGGCAGACTAGAGAAACAGGGCGACTTGCGAACGCCGAATCTGAAGAGGAGACAGGCATGACGAACAAGAAGGTCTGGTACGAAGGCGAATCTTACGCAGAATCTTCTCAGGCTCGTCCGGGTCTGTGAGGACCCGTGTGCATTGCCGACGAGAAACTCAGCGACATCGAACCCGACTCCACCTGCGCCAATGATCGCTACGCTATTGCCGACCGAACTGCTACCACCGAGCACATCGATGTAAGACAGCACCTTCGGATGGTCCGCACCTTCAATGTCCGGTGTGCGCGGTCGCACGCCAGTTGCAACCACAATCTCGTCAAACCCTCCGCCTCTGAAGTCGGATGGCATCACATCCGCGCCAAGGCGAACGTCGACACCAAACGTTGCCAGACGCGTACGAAAATATCTGAGCATCTCGTTGAATTCGCTCCTTCCCGGAACCGCACGTGCGAGGTTCAGCTGTCCGCCAAGCGACGCCGCCGATTCGAATAGTGAAACATAGTGCCCCCGCCCGCTCGCATTGATTGCAAACGCCATTCCGGCTGGACCGCCGCCGATAACGGCAAGCTTCTTCCTTCTCGTAATCGGACTCGGGACAAACTCGATCTCGCGTCCGGCTCGCGGATTGACAAGACAAGTAGCGGAACGATCAGTGAAGATCCCGTCGAGGCACGCCTGGTTGCAAGCGATACAGGTATTAATCTCTCCCGGCCGACCAAGGCGCGACTTCTGTGCGAAGTCTGGATCGGCTAGCAGTGGTCGCGCCATGGATACGAGATCGGCCGAGCCCGCTGCAAGAATCCTTTCAGCTCCATCGGGCGTATTGATACGGTTCGACGCAATCACAGGACGGGTAACAGCGGCCTTGACGTGCGCCAACGTCATGCAATACCGGGCCACGGCGCGTTTTGTCCAATAACGAGCGCTGCCGAAGGTCTGCTCGTTACCGGTCAATGACGAATCTGTAATCAGCGAGCAAGAGTGCCGTCATTTACCGGATCCCATAATGACCGCACTGTCTCAACGCCAGCAAGGCGCGTTCAGGTTCAGTCGCCCGAGTCGATCGCAATCGCGGACGGAGCGCGCGTGTGCACCTTGATCGCACGAACGTTTACGTCCCGCTTAAAGAGGCATCCGGTATCGCCGGGCCTCCTTGTCGCAGACGACGACTCTCGCCGAATATCTGGATTCTCATGAATGCCCGCTTTGCCTTGCGATCGTTCTCGTCGCGCTTTCCACCGGCGGTTGTGCGAGTACTCGCCCGACTGAATCCGGAACAGGGACACCTCGAACAGGCGTGCGAACGTCGTCCTGGACGCCCGTCGCATGCCAGTCCCTGCACGTGCAGGCGAACTGCCCGGCCTGAAACTGCTGCTTGTTTCACGGCATATCCGTTGTTCGAGAATTGATGGCCACCTTGTTTGCGTGCATCTCCTTCAAGATTCAAACCGACAGTTATATCGCTTCCAACAGGTGATCAAACATGAGCATAGCTAAAGGCTCCTCTTTTCTTGTCCGTCATCCCACGCTCAGCGCTTTCGTTGCAGTCATTGTCGCGGCCGCGGCGGCCGGATTCGGCGTTATGTATTCGGGCCTGTACGATGTGTCGGCGGCATCCGGACACAACCCATTTGTCGCCTGGGCGCTGCACAAGACCTACATTCAGTCTCTGCACCGCCATGCGGCCGGTATCCATGTGCCGACCGACCTGATGACCGTCGCCAACGTCGAAGCCGGCGCCCGTCTCTATCGGAGCACCTGCGCGGCGTGTCACGGCGCACCGGGGCAAACGCTGAGCCCAATTGGCCAGGGCATCCTTCCGATGGCGCCGGAATTGCTAAGCGCAACACGCCGCAACAATCCTCAGATGATGTTTTGGGTGATCAAAAACGGCGTGAAAATGACCGCGATGCCCGCGTTCGGCAAAACGCAAGACGAGCAGACGATCTGGGACTTGACGGCGTTCCTCTACAAAGGACGCGGCATTTCCGCTCAAGACTTCGACAAGCTAAGCGCAGCCAAACCGAACACCCGGCCGTAGGCTATTCACGTCGAATGGGCGCCAGGCGGCGCACGGCGCCAACACGAACCATCTGGATGCGCGCGGCGGCACCGCGCTGCAAATGGCTATCGCACAGCGCAATACGGCGGTGGCAGATGCACTGCGCCAGGCAAAAACAACAGAGTGAGGCCGGGCTATCTCAGGAGAAGATCGCTTCAATATCCGGCGACGCGTCTTTCACCACGTCGAAGTTCAGTGTCGCTTCGATATGTTGCAGGTGTTCCAGCATGCTCGCCGCAGCCTTTGCTTCGTCATGCGCTTCGATTGCATCGATCAGATCGCTGTGCTCGTGATGCGGGCACGCCGGCGCGTTGGGCTTGTCGTAAAGCGTGATGACGAGGCACGTCAACGGCGCGAGTTCTCGCATCATCCGCAAGAGGATTTCGTTGCCGATCATCTCCGCGATAAGCACATGAAACTCGCCTGACAGCCGGATGATGGCGGGCCGGTCATTCTGCTTGCGCGCGTCGCCTTCCTGCCGCACGTGCTTGCGTAACGCACGCACTTGCGCCGACGTTGCGGTACGGCTCAACAGTCTGGCCATTTCCGGCTCGATCATGCGCCGCGTGACAAATACGTCTCGTGCCTGCTGGACGCTCGGGCTGGCGATAAAGGCTCCGCGATTCGGCACCAGCTCGACCAGCCCCTCATGGGCAAGCTTGTTGAGCACTTCGCGAATCTTGGTCCGGCTCACGCCCGAGACTTCCGCGAGCCGCTCCTCAATCAATTTTGTCCCGGGTGCAAGGCGATGTTCAAGCACCGCCTTCTGGATGCGGCCGTAGATTTCCTCGTTCGTAAACGGCGCCCTGGGCGCGGCAACCTTACTGGCAGGCATGGAGGAGGCTCGGCTCAAAGGGTTTCTCGCAACTGGGGAAATGAATCGATGATAGACCAATCACGCGCGTTTTTGTACACAAAAATTCGATTGAGCGTGCGCATCGAAACCATTTTACACCGGAGGAAGTCGCAATTTTTTGTATGCAACCATTCAATGGTGCTTGTCGGGTCTGACAACTTTGAGACCTCTTTTTGCGGAGCATTTTGGCCCCCGCAACAACCCTCATTTGGTGCCAATGATTCAATTTTGGTGCGCGCTCGCACCATCTTCCTGCCCGCATACTTATCGTATTTTCCGCCACGATTCATTGAGGTTCGTTCCAGAGAAGGTGCTCAGGAAGCAGGCGCCTCCGCTATCGAACGCGCATCCAACATTGTATACAATCTCGTTTGTATTGCGTACAAATACGCAGATTTATGTTGGCACAAAGTTTGCATCAGGAGAATCCCGCAGGCAGCCTTTTCCGGCGTGGTCCGCCAGAAGCTCCCCTTGATATGGAAAATCATGACGCAACGCACTCTGATTGGCATGTTGACCTCGTCTTCCAACACGGTTCTCGAGCCGGTCACTTCGACGATGCTCGCGGGCCTGCCCGACGTCAGTGCGCATTTCGGCCGCTTCCGGGTGACCCGGATCGCACTGTCCGAACAGGCGCTGGCCCAGTTCGACGACGAGGAAATTCTTGCGCCCGCAACTGGCGCAACCGCTTCGGCCGTTGAACCCACGCATTGACGCGCACCGGGAGCTACCTCGCTTTGCCTTGCCAGCCGTCTATCGCAAGCAGGAATGGCTTGGCGGGCTCGCGCGGAACGTGCAGCGCATTCGGCACCTTCCGCGCCGCTTTACACGCTGTCTTTATAACCTGCGTACTGTGATTTTCTCTGGAGAGCCTGATGTTCGAACGATTTTCGCGTCGCCAATTCCTCCGGCGTGCTGGCGCGGCTGCAACCATGGTGTCGATTGGCCTGCCCCGCTTTGCGATGGCCACCGGGCTCACGCTTGACGACATCAAGAAGGCCGGCGTGCTGCGCATCGGCTGCGAAGCGACCTATCCGCCGCTGACGTATCGCGACGCGAGCGGCGCGATGATCGGCTACGACGTGGATCTCGCCAACGCGTTTTGCCGCAATCTCGGCGTCAAGGCGCAGTTCATCGACACGGTCTGGTCGGGCGTGATTCCGTCGCTCTACACGAAGAAGTTCGATCTGGTGATGAGCAGTCTGAGCTACACGGCCGAACGCGAGAAACACGTGGACTTCTCCGTGCCTTACGTCGAGGCCTCGCAGGCGCTGCTGATTCGCGCGGCGGATCTGAAGAGCGTCGCGAGCCTCAACAGCATGAACGGCAAGGTGCTCGGACTCAAGCTCGGCTCGCCGGGTCAGATACTCGAACCGAAGCTCGATGCGCAATTGAAAGCAGCGGGCGGGGCGGGTTTCAAGGGAGTGAAAACCTTCGACGACCATCCAGCCGCCTATATCGCGCTGGCAGAAGGCAAAGTGGACGGCGTGCTCAACACATTGCCGACGCTTTCGCTCGTTCTGAAGAATGCGCCGGGCAGATACGCGATCGTCAAGGGCATCGGCGCGGATAACTGGGCGGGCATCGCAGCACGTACGGATGACACCGCGCTGATCGGCTTTATTGACCAGCAATTGCGCAAGTTCAGAACAGACGGCACGTTGCGTACGCTGCAGCAGAAATGGTTTGGTTTCGACATGAACTTGCCGGATGCGATTCCGGTGCTGTCCTGAGAGCGCGGCGTCCATGGACTGGAGCATTATCGTCATGGCGTTGCCGATCCTCGCGGTCGGCCTGCTCGCCACGCTGAAGGTTTGCCTCGCGGCCATCGCGATTGGCATCGTGCTCGGCTTCGCGCTGGGTTTCGGTGCGCTCAGCCGCTTCAGGGCGGTTCGCATCGCCGTACTGGCGTATGTAGATTTCGTGCGCGGCACACCGCTGCTCGTGCAGATCTTTCTCGTCTATTTCGCGCTGCCCGTCATCGGCATCAACTTCGACGAGTACTGGGCCGGCGTCATCGCGCTCAGTCTGAACGCGGGCGGCTTCATCTGCGAGATCGTGCGCGCCAGCATGCAGTCGATCGATCGCGGCCAGACTGAAGCCGCGCAATCGATCGGAATGCGTCACGGCCAGATCGTTCTGCACGTGCTCTTTCCGCAAGCGTGGCGGCGCATCCTGCCGCCGCTCACCAACGAACTGATCTCGCTGATCAAGGGTTCGGCGCTGCTGTCCGCGATCTCCGTGTATGAGCTCACGCACGCCGGTCAGGAAATCATCGCAACGTATTTTTCGCCGTTCGAGATTTTCCTGCTGATCGCCCTCTACTACTACGCATTGATCTCGGCGCTGGCGTGGCTGTCGCGCTACCTCGAGCGGCGACTGCCGCAATACTGACTTCATGAGCTCGGGTTCCCGCATGTCTTCCATCGTTACCGTCTCTGACCGGCCCGCGGCGTCCGCTATGGACGCCACCGCGCGCGCGCATGAAGGCGGGGCTGCAACGCTGCTGTCCATAGAAGGGCTGCACAAGCGCTTCGGCGACAAGGTCATCCTGCCCTGCGTCTCACTGGAGGTCGGGCACGGCGAAACCGTGGTGCTGATCGGGCCGTCGGGTTCGGGCAAGACCACGCTCCTGCGCTGTCTCAACTTCCTGGAAAGACCGGACGGCGGCACGATCCGCCTTGGCGGCCAGCGTATCGGCTTGTCGGAGCAAGGCCGCGCGCTGCCCGAAGCCGAACTGGCGCGGCAGCGCAGCCGCTTCGGCTTCGTGTTTCAGCGCTTCAACCTGTTCGCGCATCTGAGTGCACTGGATAACGTCGCCGCCGGCCCGCAGCGCGTGCTGGGACTCTCGCGTGACGCGGCCCGCGCTCGCGCGCAAGTTGCCCTGGAAAAAGTCCACCTCGCGCAGCATGCCGACAAGCGGCCCGCGCAACTCTCGGGCGGCCAGCAGCAACGCGTGGCGATTGCCCGCGCACTCGCGATGGAGCCGCAGGTGATCCTGTTCGACGAGCCGACCTCGGCGCTCGACCCGGAACTCGTCAACGAAGTGCTCGACGTGATGCGCGATCTCGTCGCGGCCCGTATGACGATGATGGTCGTGACGCACGAAATGAGCTTCGCGCGCAACGTCGCGCATCGGGTGGTCTTCATGGACGCCGGCGCCATCGTCGAACAAGGCACGCCCGGCGACGTCTTCGGCCGTCCGCGCGAAGAGCGCACGCGGCGTTTCCTGCAGCACCTGCACACCTGAACTGAACCGGACCACCTGGCTGATGACTGCCCCACCTATCGAGCTTGACCTTGACCTGTTGCTACTGGGCGCCACCGTCGTGACGATGGACCCGGCTCAACCGCTGTTGCACGACGCGGCCATCGGCATTCGCGGCAACCGGCTCGCCTTTGTCGGCTACGCGCAGGATCTGCCGGTGCGGACACGCACGCGGACCACGCGCCGGCTTGCCGGACGCGTCATCGTGCCCGGCTACGTGAACGTCCATACCCACGCCATTCTGACAATGGTGCGCGGCGTCGCCGAAGACCTGGGCTTCGCGCCCGCCTACACGCCAGGGATTCCCCACGGCCATGACGTGCGCCCAGACGAAGCGATCGCGCTGGCGCGTCTCGGCGCACTCGAAGCGATGCTGTTCGGCTCGACGCTGATCAACGACAGCTACGTCCACGCCGATCTGACCATGGATGCCATGGCCGACCTCGGCCTGCGGGTGTATTCATGCGGCCGCCTGCACGACGTCGATTTCTCCGGCGTCGCGGACGGACGCTGGGAATACCATGCCGCGACCGGCGAGCGCACGCTCAACGACGCACTGGCGCTGGCCGGGCGCTGGCATCGCAAGCGCAACGGGCGCACAGGCGTCCAACTCGCCGTTCATGCGCCCGACACCTGCTCCGACGACTTTCTGCGGCTGATCGCCGAGGCGGCACGTACGCATGACCTCGGCGTGACGACTCACCTTGCGCAAAGCGGCACCGAAGTCGACGTCGTGAAGAAGCGTTCGGGCAAGAGCCCCGCGCAGTTGCTAGACGAGGTCGGGCTGCTCAATGAAAGGCTCGTGGCTGCGCACTGTCTGTATCTGGACGACGACGACATCGCACGCGTCGGACGGGCCGGCATCACGGTGGCGCACATCCCCAAGGGCAACGCGACGGGCGGCACGATGGCGCCCACGCCGCGTCTGCGCGCGGCCGGCGCGCGCATTGCATTGGGCACCGACAACATGCACGCGGATATGACCGAGGTCATGCGCTGGGCGCTGGCCATCGCGCGCATCCAGTTGGGCGAAGTCGCCGCGGACTGGCAACCCGCCGATGCGCTCACCATGGCGACGCACAACGGCGCGCACGCCATGGGGCTTGGCGACGAACTCGGCTGCCTCAAGTCAGGCTGGCTCGCCGACCTCGCCGTATTCGATTTCCAGCGCGCGCATCTGACTCCGCACCCCAATCCGTTGGGCACGCTGGTGCACACGGGACTTGGGCGTGATGTCGAGATGGTCGTCGTGGACGGGGAGATCGTGGTGGACGGCGGCGCCCCCACGCGTTGCGACGCCGATGCCGTCATCGCGGCTGGAAAGCACGCCGCCACGCAACTATGGAAAAGGGCCAGCGCATGAGCACCCCGCACACTGTCGTTTCACAGCCGAAGCAAGGCGCAGCGGGCGCCCATCTTGCAGCTTCGCCAGCACGCACCTCGCAAGCCGGCGCCGCCGTGCAGATGCGTGGCATCCGGCATCGTTTCGCCGCCGTGCCGGTGATCGAAGACGTGACGCTTGAAATTGCCGCAGGCGAACTGGTTGCGTTGCTCGGCCCATCGGGCTGCGGCAAGAGCACCCTGTTGCGCATCCTTGCCGGTCTGCAGGTGCAGTCCGAGGGCGAAGTGCATATCGGCGGGCAACGCGTGGACGGCCTCGCGCCACGCCAGCGCGGCGTGGGCATTGTCTTCCAGAACTACGCGCTGTTTCCGCACATGACGGTCGCCGCCAACGTCGCCTACGGTCTCGAAGCCAATGGCGTCGCGCGTCGGGATGCTGCTCAGAAGGCCATGCAGATGCTGGAGATGGTGCGCATGGAAGCATTGGCGAAACGCTATCCGCGCGAGTTGTCGGGCGGTCAACAGCAACGCGTCGCGCTGGCGCGTACGCTTGCCGTCGAGCCGCGCATCCTGCTGCTCGACGAACCTTTTGCGGCGCTGGACAAAAACCTGCGGCTCGATATGCAGATCGAAATCCGCCGTCTGCAGCGCGAACTGAACATCACGACCGTGATGGTGACGCACGATCAGGAAGAGGCCATGAGCATGGCCGACCGGGTCGCGGTGCTCAATCGCGGGCGGCTCGAACAATACGACCCGGCGGTCGCGATCTACGATCGGCCCGCAACCCCCTTCGTCGCCACCTTCGTCGGCACGGCGAATCTGCTGCCGGTCACCTTGCGCGTGCACGGCAACCAGTGCCTGGCAACCTTCGACGACGGCGCCGTGCTGACCGTTGCCCAGCCCGGCCCGTGGCGCGACGCCGGCGCGGCGCTACTGGCGGTTCGCCCCGAGCAATGGGCGTGGCAGTTGCCGCAGCCCGGCGCCAGCGCGCGTCAGCTGCTGGCAACGGTGCAATTGGCGATGCCTATCGGTCCCACGCTGGTGGTCGATCTGCAGACCGATGCCGGACAGACCGTGAAGATTTCCGTGCCGCGCGCAGAGGGCGCCGAGTTGCGCCCTGGCATGCGCGTCGCGCTCGATTTCAAGCCGGGTGCGCGAGTGCGCACGTTCAAGGCGGCGCAACCCCATACCGCAGGTGTTTAGCGCACGGTCACGATCGTCCTGGTCCAACCTGCCGCCCGCTTCGTTATCGCCGGATCATCCTGTTTAACTATCCATCCAGAGGTTCTATGTCGCTGATCGATCACCAACGTCGCAAGCTCCTGCAACTGATGGGCGCAGCGGGGGCTGTCGGCCTGTCGCCAGGCAGCCCGCTTGCCATGGCGGCGTCCCAATCCCTCGCCGCCACCACGTTTCCCGGTGCATGGGAAGAGTCGCAACGCAAGATCCTGTTGCCCGCGTTTCGCAAGGCTGCGGGCGTGAGCGCCGTGCTGACCGCATCGCAAGCGGTCGATACGCTGACCAAGCTGGTGGCCGCGCGCAACAACCCGCCGTTCGACGTGGTCATGATGGACGAGGGACCCTACCTGCAGGGCGTCGCGCAGGGCGTGTTCGAACCCATTCCGGCAGCCCGGGTGCCGAACCTGGCGAATCTGCCCGCGCGCTTCGTCGACCCGAAGGGTCTGGGCGTCTATGTGTCCGCGCAGGTCTATGGCATCGCGTACAACACGGAGCGCGTGAAGACCGCGCCGAAATCCTGGAATGATCTGCTCAAGCCGGAATTCAAGGGCCGCGTCGGCCTCGTGAGTCTCGACTCCACCTTGGGCACGGTATGGATGGTGGCGCTCGCCCAGATGCTGGGCGGCGACGAGGATCATATGGACCCGGCCTTCGATTACATCAAGCGGCTGATGCCGAACGTCGGCGCGGTTGCCGCCAATCCGGGCGCACTCGGCACGCTGTTCCAGCAAGGTCAGGTGGATATTGCCTGCCACTACATCAACAATGTGGAATCGCTGAAGGCCAAGGGCGTGCCGGTGGCGCTCGCGCGCCCCGAAAGCAACTGGGGCATGGTGCGCAGCACGATGAATATCGTGAAGAACACCCAGGCGGCGGATCTCGCCGCGGCGTATATCAACACCGCGTTGAGCGTCGAAGTGCAGCAGCAGATGACGAGCGCGCCCTACTACGTCGCGCCGACCAACACGAAGGTGCCGTTTGGTGCGGCGCTCGCCGCTGTCGCTCATAACGCCAATGAGATGACGTCGTTCGTGCAGGTCGACTGGGCACGCATCAATCCGCGCCGCGCTGAATATATCGACCGGTTCAACCGTCTGGTCAAGGCCTGACGCATCATGAACGCGAATCACCGGATGCCGCGCGACTGGCTGCTCGTGCTGCCACTGGGCCTGTTCTTCATTGCGTTTGTGGGCGTGCCGCTGTTGCTCGTCGCGCTGATCAGCCTGCACAACGACACCGCCATGACGCATTTCGGCTTTCGCCAATACATGGTCTTCTTTGGCGACAGCTATAACCGCGGCATCCTCTGGCAAACACTCTGGCTTGGGGTCGCGACCACGCTGGTGACGATCGTGCTCGGCTATCCGGTCGCGCATCTGTACGTGGTGAGCCCGCCGCGCTGGCGGCGTGTGCTGATCGTGCTGATCCTGCTGCCGCTTCTGACCAGTTCGGTGGTGCGCACGTTTGCGTGGGTCGTCATTCTCGGCAATGAAGGACTGGTCAACGCGCTGCTGGTGGCGCTCGGATATACGGGCCAACCGGTCAAGCTCCTGTACACGCCGCTGGCGGTGATCCTCTCGCTTGCGCAGATCGAATTGCCGTTGATGGTGTTGCCGCTCGTCACCTCGCTCACTTCGCTCGACACGCGCCTGCCCGAGGCGTCGCATGCGCTGGGCGGCAGCAGCTGGCGCACCTGGTGGAAGATCACCGTGCCGCTTGCGATGCCGGGTCTGCTCAGTGGAACCTTGCTGGTGTTTACCGGCGCGGTCAGTGCGTTCGTGGTTCAAACCCTGGTGGGCGGCGGCCAGCTGATGTACATGCCGTTCTACATCTACGAACAGGCCATCCAGACGCAGAACTATCCGTTTGCGGCGACGCTTGCCGTGATTCTGCTGGTGAGCGTGCTGCTCATGGTGACCTTGCTCAACTATTTCGGCCGCAAGACCAGAGGGTTTGTCCATGGCTAATTCCACGCTTGCCGCGCCCGGCGTCATGCCGGCGCGCCGCACTCAGCCGGGTCGCCTGTCTTTCAATGCGGTGATGGGCCTGATGGGCGGCATCGGGCTGTTGATGCTGATCGGGCCCACGCTGATCGTACTGGTGACGTCGCTCACGTCGGGCTACTCGCTGAAGTTTCCCCCGCCGGGACTGTCATTGCGCTGGTATCAGGCGCTGATCTTCGATTCGCCGGAGATCATCGACGACCTGCTGTTGAGCCTGAGGCTCGCTGCCGCCGCGACCGCCTGCGCGACCGTGCTGGCGGTCGCCGCCGCGGTGACGCTCGCGCGCCGCCGCACGTTCTCTGCGCGACTGCTCGATTCGTTTTTCATGGCGCCGCTGACCATTCCGTCGCTGGCGCTGGGGTTGGGTATCCTGATCCTGTTCAACCTCGAAAGCGCGGGGCTCTCGTTCTACAGTCTGCTCGCCGGACATATCGTGCTGTGCGCACCGTATGTGCTTTACACGACGTCGGCCAGTTATGCGCAGCTCGATCCCGCGCTGCTCGACAGCTCGACATGCCTCGGCGCTGGCGGCTGGTTCACGTTCCGCCGCGTCGTACTGCCGGCGTTGGTGCCAGGCATTGCGTCGGGGGCGTTCATTGCGTTCATGAACTCGTTCGATAACGTCGCGCTGTCGCTGTTCCTGTCGGACGCGCGATCTGAAGTGTTGCCCATCCACCTGTGGCATATCATCGAGGACAGCCTCGACGTGCGGGCGGCCGCGGCCTCGGGTGTGCTGATCATCGCCACCTTGATTTCCATGCTGCTGATGGAGCGGCTCGCCGGCTTGTCGCGGCAGTTTCGCTAGCCGTCGCAGTCAACCCCTTCCTTTGATCACTCAGAAACCGTGCGCAAGATACTCTCCAACGTCAGGGCACTACACGGCACCGAACAGCGTTATGAGCCGCGACGCGTCGACGTCGTGATCGAAGGCGAGCGCATCGCCGCTATCGTGCCGGGCGGCAGCGCGACCGACGGCGAATGCATACCGCTCGACGACTGCCTGCTGGTGCCGGGGCTCATCAACGGCCATCAACATTCGCACGAGCATTTTCACAAGGGACGGCTCGAAAACCTGCCGCTCGAGTTGTGGATGCACTACGTGCGCGCGCCGCGCCCCGTGAAGCTGACGCCGCGCCAAATCTATTTGCGAACGTTGATCGGCGCGCTCGAATCGCTGCGCAGCGGCGCAACCACACTGGTCGACGACGTGAGCCTCGGTCAGGCCATTGACCCCGCCGCCGTCGACGCCATCTTCCAGGCATACGAGGACGCGGGGATTCGCGCGCTCGTGGGGTTCTCGATGATGGATCGCGCGATCGTTGATAACTTCCCGGAGGTCGACAGCATTTTCCCGCCCGCGCTGCTTGCGCAACTACGTGCGCAGCCGCGGCCCTCTCCCGATGCGTTCTTCGCGCTGCTGGAAAGCGAGTTGGCGCATCGCCATCCCCAGCATGATCGGGTGGGCATGCTGATCGCCCCTTCCGCACCGCAGCGCTGCACGCCAGAATTTCTCGCGCGTTGCCGCGAATTCGCCGACACGCATGATCTGCCGGTCATCATCCACGTTCAGGAAACGCGCTTGCAGGTGGCAACGGCGCAAGCCTTCTACGGCAAGTCCATGGTGATGCGCCTTGCCGAACTGGAATTTCTGCGGCCAGGCACGTCGCTGATCCACGCGGTCTGGTTGTCGGATGCTGAGATCGCCAGTCTGGCTCAATCGGGTGCGAGCGTTCAGCACAATCCATGGAGCAATCTCATGCTCGGCTCGGGCATTCAACCAGTGCGAGCGCTGCTCGATGCGGGTGTCAACGTGAGTCTCGGCTCCGACGGCTGCGCGTCGACGGTCACCACCAATATGCTCAACGTGCTTGGCAGCGCCGCAGCGGTGTCGAAGATACGCGGCGACGATTATTCGCGCTGGTTGTCCGCGGCTGAAGCGCTGCATGCGGGGACAATTGGCGGCGCGACGGCGCTCGGACTAGGCAGCAAGCTCGGTGTAATCAAGCCGGGTTATAGCGCCGACCTGGTCGCTTACCGGACTGACGCGATCAGCTTCACGCCGCTCACCGATCCGGTGCGGCAACTGGTGTATGCCGAGCGCGGCGCCGCTATCGACAGCGTGTTTGTTGCGGGCGAGGCAGTCATGCGCAACGGACGACTCACGTGTGTCGATGAAGGCGCGCTGCTGCGGGAGATCAACGCCGCTTACCATGCGCTGGGCGCGGAGTTCGACCTCGCGGATGAATCCGTCGCGCCGCTGCGTGCGGAGATGGAGAAAGTCTACGCGCGCGCCCAGCTGCTGCAAGCCGACTGGCAACCTCATACAGCGAAGCTGCCCGGTTGATGGTGCGCTTGCGGGCGCGATAGATATGGAGCGCGCACAGCCGCGCACCGAGCGTCTCCTCGACGTCGCGCACAAGCGGGACGAATACGTCGCGCTCGCGCAGCTCGACGCGTGCGATGCATTTCTCGCGCGGCTGATCGGCGGGTTGCAGTAGTGCGTCTTACGCTTCATTCGGCGAGCAGTCCACTTCATCGCGAGTTGTTCGGTCTCGCGTGACGGCTCGCCGAACTCTCCGCTAATTTGACAGCGCCAGCCGAAAGTATCGCCGTGAGCCTCGCGACATTATCGAATGCCGGTTTCCCGTGCATCGTCGCACCATTGGCGTGCTGTAACGCGAATGTACGCGCGAAGTGGTGCACCCCCGGCGCTTGCGCAGGTCGTTCGCGTGGCCTTGTTTGCTTCGCGTGAAATGTGAGCAATCCCACTTCCGTCGGAGGTTCGCAAGGATCGACGAACTCCATACGCACGGCATCGCGCCGATTGGCATAGCCGTTGCTTAAAGCTTCGCCGAGGTTCGCTGTGCACGGCGAGCGTCAAACAACACTTCCGTTGTCCTGGACAAAGGCGTCCTGGATGACACCGGCCAAAAAGGTCCGACATCAGCGCGTCTGATGCCGGACCTTTTTTGTTTTGCGCTCTCATTATTGTCGGAGTCGAAGCAATGAAAAGACGTGCGTTTTCAACAGATGGTCTGGGCTCTGCTACCGGTGCTGTGCCCCCGCTCGGGCGTGTTCTGCTCGCTACGCTCAGCGCCTGCGCTATTGGGTTCGCTCACCCCGCTTACGCGGCACCGCTGCAACCCATCGAATTTTCCGAAGCCGTGCATAACCTTGGTTACATCGACCTTTACGTTGCACAGCACGCGAAGCTGTTCGAGAAGTACGGGCTGACGGTGCACCTCACCGCAGCCGGTGGGGACACGCAGGCTTTTGCCGCGGTACTCGGCAAGACCGCGCAGTTCGCCGTGGGCGATCCGACCATGGTGGAGATGTCTCGCGAGCGCGGCGGACCGGGCATGGTCGTCGGGACGCTGGTGCAGCGAGCACATTACTTTGGCGTATCGAAGACCGTGGCGCCTATCACCGATCCCAAGGCTTTCAAAGGCCTGACCCTGGTCACGTCGCCGGATCCGAATACCGAGTACAGCGTCACGAAGAAACTGCTGCAGGACAATCACCTGAAAGTCGGTACGGACGCGAAGATCGTCGAAGTCACCCCCGGCACGGAGATCGGCGCCATGCTCGCGGGCCGCGCCGACATCGCGTTCGCGCAGCAGCCAATGGTGGCGGCGGCGATGGCGCAAGGGGCGAAAGTGGTATTCGACTTCTCGAGCTACATGGGTCCGTTCTGCAATACGGGCATCATGGTTCTGCCCGAGTATGCCAAAGCCCATCCCGAGATCGTGCAGTCTCTCGTGAACGCACTCGAAGAAGCCGCGCGTCTTACGTATGCCAAGCCCGACTACGCGAAGGAAGTTGCCCGCGCGGAGTTCCCGGACCTGCCGCCCGAGGTAGTGAACAAGGCAATCGACATGGAGTTGCAGTACAAGATCCCGGCGCAGACGCTGCCGGTCGATCGGCAGCAGTGGGACAAGCTGATATCGATGCAGAAGTACCTGGGCAATGTACAAGGGACGCTGTCCTACAACGACGTGATCGACAACACCTTTTCCAGCAAAGCGGTTAAAACCGCCGTGGCAGGTGCAGGCGTCACGGTGGCGGGGTCCAAATGAAGGTAGCGGGTGCGGAAGCGCCTCCAGCGCAGGCGGGCGGGCCGTCCCGCCCGCCTGCGCCGCTGGTTGCGCGCGGGGTCGGTAAAGCATATGGCGAAGACGACGGCGAGTTGAATCAGGTCATCGGTGATATTTCCTTCAGCCTGCGCGCCGGGGAAATTGTCAGCCTGGTGGGCCCCTCCGGTTGCGGCAAGACCACGCTGCTGAACCTGATGAGCGGTCTTACACAACCGACGCGTGGCGCGGTGCTGTGGCACGGCCAGGCGCTGGAAGACGTCCCCAAGGGCATCGGCTACATGTTGCAGAAGGACATGCTGATGCCGTGGCGCAACGTGTTGGCCAACGTCACACTTGGCCTCGAACTGACCGGAATGCCGCGCGCGCATCGCGAGAAAAAAGCGCATGCGATGCTCGGCAAGGTCGGACTCGGACCGTACTACAACTACTACCCTTCGGCTCTATCGGGCGGCATGCGTGCGCGCGTTGCGCTCGCGCGCACGCTGGTGACCGACCCCGAGGTGATGCTGCTCGACGAGCCGTTCGCCGCGCTCGACTTCCAGACGAAACTGGTGCTGGAGAGCGACATGGCCCGGCTGGTCAGGGGCCAAGGTCGGTCCGTCCTGCTGATCACACACGACGTCGAGGAGGCGGTCTCATTGTCGGACCGTGTGATCGTCCTCACCCATCGTCCGTCCCGCATTAAGGCGATCCACGAAATCAACCTGGATTGCGACCGCAACGACATGATGGCCGCCCGCGATGCTGCGGGCTTCACCGCCCACGTGCGCGAGATCTGGTCCCAGCTCGACGTGCGCATGGGCGACCGTTGAGAAGGAACCCGCGTGCAAGAACACCGCTCCCCGGCCCCCCCGTATGCGCCGGCATCCGTCAAATGGCGCAGGCTGGTGCGCCGCTGCCGCGGCAAGCTCGTCGTGGCCGCCTGTCAGATCGCCCTACTCGCTGCCCTGCTCGCCCTGTGGCAAGTTGCGACCTCGAGTCAGGCGCTCGCCTTCCTGTTCGGTTCGCCCAGCCAGATCTGGGGCTACCTGGTCAAGATGCAGCAGGACGGCAGTCTCGTGCACGACGCCGGCGTGACTGGCATGGAAACGCTGCTCGGCTTTCTGTTCGGCAATGTCATCGGCACCGTGCTCGGCTTGTCGCTCTGGTATTCGCGCTTCGTCTCGAAGGTCATGCAGCCGTTCATCGTTGCGCTGGGCTCGATTCCGATCGTCGCACTCGCGCCCATCGTCATCATCTGGTTCGGTACCGGACTCGGCTCGAAGCTCGCCATGTCGACGCTATCCGTCGTGGTGGTCGCGCTGGTCACCGCGTACAAGGGGGCGACCAGCGTCGATGACGACCAGATCAATCAGATGCGCACGCTCGGCGCGACCAAGCGGCAGACTTTCCGCAAGCTGGTGATCCCCGCCTCGCTGCGCGACATCTTCGCGGGCCTCAGGCTGACGGTCGGCTTTGCGTTGATTGGTGCCATCGTCGGCGAATTCATGTCTTCAGACGACGGGCTCGGCCATGCCATCTTCAAGGCGGGCAGCCTCTACATCATCCCCAAAGTGTTTGCCGGCGTGGTGGTAACCATCGCACTCGCGCTCTTCCTATCGTTTCTCGTCGGTCGGCTCGAGCGATTCCTCATGCCCTGGCACAAGTTTGATTGAGTTAAGCCATCCGCGGCGACGTTGCCGGCGGCCGGCATTCAGCAACCCCTGAAGGAGTACGCAGCATCCTATGAGCACGCTATCCAGCCATCACCAGATCATCCGCAAGGATGACCTGAAGTACGCACTGTCGGCTACCGACGGTTTCATCGCCGAAGTCTCGCCTGGCGAAACCTTCGAGGTCGAAACCGAATTGAACATTGGCGGCCACCTGATCACGCAGCTCGACGAAAAGCTGGACGAGTCGAAAGTGAAGCTTCCGTTCGTCAATCCAGCCACCGGGCCCGTGCGCCTGCGCGGCGCGAAGCCCGGCGACATGGTCGTGATCGACGTCCTCGAAGTTGGCGTGCACGGTCTTGGTTATACCGCCCTGTGGCCGGGTATCGGCATTTTTCCCGATTGGGTCCGCAAGAAAGAATTCGGCATCCAGAATCGCAACGTCGTCGTCGAAAATGGCATTGTTCACTGGAGCGACTCGCTCAAGCTGGAAGCCAAGCCCATGATCGGCGTGATCGGTGTGGCCCCGGTGGCGGGCGGCACGCTCACCGTCGACAACGGCACCCACGGTGGCAACCTGGACATCCAGGAAGTCACGAACGGCAATCGCATCATGTTTCCGGTGTTCCATGAAGGCGCGTATCTGTATTTCGGCGACGTGCACGCGTTGCAGGGCGATGCCGAGTGTAACGGCATGGGCGCAATCGAAATTCGTGGCCACCTGAAGCTCAAGGTCGATCTCGTGCGCGCACCGAGCCGCATGACCTGGCCGCGCATCGAGACACCGACGCACATCTGTACGGTCGGCTGCGCGCGGCCGCTCGACGACGCGCTGCGTATCGCGTTCGAGGAAATGGTCTATTGGCTGGAGGAGGGCTACGGCATTCCGGGTGCCGAAGCCTACATGCTGCTCGGCCAGATCGCGGAAGCGCGCTGTACGCAGATGGTGAATCCGAAATACACCTATATCTGTAAGGTCGACAAAAAGTACTTGCCCAAGCGTTGAGGAAATGACATCGGGTCACCCACTAATCTCGAGTCGGTGTTCCTGTCCGCCCCGTCGTATCGGGCGGCTTCCCCGGCTCGCGACGCTTGCGCACCCGGTTGCGTCAGCGTCGCCGCGCGCGGGCATGGCCGGCCTGGCGCGGACGATCGTGCCGTGAACACCATCGATTCCCGAACGGTTACGGCCCGCGTAACTGGCATGCGCCAGTCTGTTGCAGAACTTCTTATTTCGAGGAAAGAGGAAAGAAAGGCCATGCCGATTTATCCCTATCGTTGTGAAACCTGTGGCGCGTTCTCCGTCATGCGTGCCGTCGCCGAACGCGACGCGATCTGTACTTGCCCCACGTGTAGCGCTATTGCGCAGCGGATGCTGGCCATGCCTGCGCTGGCCTTTATGTCGTCGGCCGGGAGCGCCGAACGTCAAATCAACGAACGCGCGGTTTACACGCACCAGCATGGAGCGGGGTGCGGCTGCGGGTCAGGCGCACAGTCGAGCACCGGGTTGCCGGCTGGCCGAACGGGTTGACCGCCGGCGCGTTCGCGCGCCCGGCCCGATCCACGGAGTGTCGTGCACGGTGCAGGACGGCTGGCAGCGGAGTGACGCGATGGCCTTCGACTATTCATCTCCGTCCAGGTCATCGGCGTTCGTGATAGCTGACCGGCGATCACGTACAGAAGCGCCTCACCAGCACGCGCCGTGACTTCGGAACGCACCACCCCTCCCGGAGCGCGAACCGGCATCCTCCGCATGCAGTACGCGACCTGGCCGATAGCGACGCCCGCGACTCGCTAATGGTAGTCTCGAAGGCGACTATCACTATGCCGAGCCGAAGCACTATGAACAACCAGTGGACCATCACCGATATTCCGCCGCAGACCGGCAAGCGAGTGCTCATCACCGGAGCGAACAGCGGCATTGGCTACCATGCCGCATTGGTGTTGATGCGCAAAGGTGCGCAAGTCATACTCGCGTGCCGCGATGAACAGCGCGGTAAAGACGCCTTAGCCAGGCTGAACGCTGCCGTGCCCGACGCTCGCGCCGAACTCGCGATTCTCGATCTCGCATCCCTCGAGTCCGTACGCCAGTTCGCACGTAAGGAGCTGGCCAGCCAACGCCACATTCACATTCTGGTCAACAACGCTGGCGTCATGGCGCCGCCAAAACGGCTTGAGACTGCCGACGGCTTCGAGCTCCAGTTCGGCACCAACGTACTCGGCCATTTCGCGTTGACCGCGCTCCTGATGCCCGCTCTCAGACTGGCGGCGGCCGATTCGCCTGATCGACCGCGCATCGTCACGATCGCTTCCATCGCGCACAAACACGGACGCATCGATTTTGACGACCTCCAATCCAGAAAGACCTATTCGCCAATGCAGTCCTATCGGCAATCGAAGCTCGCGGATCTGATGTTTGCGTTCGAGCTCGACCGGCGTTTGCGCGCTGCGAATTCGCGTGTCATGTCGGTTGCCGCTCACCCTGGCGTCGCCAACACGAATCTGTTTCGGGCTGGGGATCGCTCCGCGATTTCAGCAGTTGCTCGCGAGCTTCTTGGTCATGTCATCGGTAGCCTGCTGAATACGGATCATGCCGGCGCCCTGCCGACCCTTTACGCCGCCACTTCGCCTGACGTCAGCGACGGTGGCTACTATGGCCCGCAAGGCTTTCTGGAGGCACGGGGAAGCAGGATTGGAGAAGCGAACGTCGCCAGGCCGGCAAAGGACGCGTCGATTGCCGGCCGACTATGGCAGGTGTGCGAAGAGCTTACGCAGGTAGACTTCCGCCCGTAGCGCGGCCCGGGCCGATCCCGAGGCGAAGATCAAGACGTGCAGTGCCGCCAGGATTCCAACTGCAGTTCCTTACCACCCCATTGGAGTACGTTATGCCGGAAGTCGTTGTTTACGCAGTTGCGGGCCGCTCGGCCGAGCAAAAGAAAGCGCTGATGACGGGGATTACCAAAGCTGTGGTTGACAGCTTCGGTGTCGCCGCCGAACAGGTTGTCGTGCAGATCGTCGAGTCTTCACCAGATTCCAAATCAAGAGGTGGCGTTCCGTTCAGCGAGCGCCAGCGCACGTCTTGAGGTCGTATGAGTTCGCATCGTGACCGGCCTGTATGCGGTGGCGCCGCGGCCGACCGGGCGCGGGCGCAACCCGCCGACGCGCTCAGGTTGAGACCGCTGCGGTTGCATCGACGTATAGCGCGTACAGCTACTGCCCGCAGGCCATGAACAGCCGGTTGTGCGCTGCGCCGCCCGTTGAGTCGACGCAGCTTTGAGTCGACGCAGCTGCTTGATGAAGGCTTCGAATGCCCTGGCGTAGTCCGGATGCCAGCGCGCTAACGCGGAGCGATTCTCTACGATATCGCCTGCCGCCCTTGGAATGCGCAGTTCGTCGATCGAACGCGGCACATCGTCGTCGGGACACAGCATGTCGAAGTCGCCGGCGTCGAGACGCTCGAACATGAAACCGACGGTCTGCTCGGGTGGCCATGCGGTGACGTCCGTTCATGAAGGGCAGCAAGCCATGCTTCATCCGCCTTGCCGTGCCCGATAGAGCTCCCATGGAGCCGCGCACCTGGCACCTCTTCCTGCGTCGCCGGATGAACGAACATGTTCACCTGCCGGGCAGCAATCCCATGACGGTGACGACCGCTGCTTCCGGGTGCGACACACCGATACTTCCCTCGGCCAGCGTTTTCCGATCGTGACGTCAAGTCCTTTCCGCGTGCCTTCTGGAAGAACAATTCACTCTTAAATTCGTTGCCTGGCCGCGAGAGCTCCACACGCTCCTGTCTCGTACCAAAAAACAATTGCGTCTTTTTTGTATACCGCATACTTCCTACCGAATTCAGCGTTTAGTTGTTTCCATCCCCCGCGCCGCGCCCGCCGCCGGCCATTACACAAGGTTTACGATGAAGAAATTCCTGTCTACAGCCGCCGCGATCGGCTGCCTCGGTTCGGCCGGTGCGGCCTACGCGCAAGGCAGCGTCACTCTGTACGGCCTGATCGATACTTCGCTCGGCTACGTCAACAACCAGGGCGGCGGCAGCACATGGGGCGCCTCCAGCGGCACGACGCGCGGCAGCCGGGTCGGCTTTCTCGGCTCCGAAGACCTCGGCGGCGGCACCACGGCCATCTTCCGGCTGGAAAACGGTTTTGACGTGACCGACGGCTCGCTCGGCCAAGGTGGCTTGCTGTTCGGGCGTCAAGCGTACGTGGGTCTTGCCAACGACCGCTGGGGCCAGTTGACTATGGGCCGCCAGTACGAGTCGATGGTCGATTACGTGGCGCAACTCACCGCCGCCGACTGGTCTGTGTACATGGAACATCCCGGCGACATGGATCTGACCAACCGCGGCGTGCGCGTCAATAACGCCGTGCGTTACCAGAACAGCTACGGCGGTTTCACGGGCAGCGCGATGTACAGCTTCGGCGGCGTGGCCGGCAGTTTCGGCGAAAACAGCATGTGGAGCGTGGGCGGCAGCTACGCGCAAGGACCGCTGTATGTCGGCTTCGGCGCCACCTACGCGCGACAGCCGGGCAATCTGTCGCCAGGCACGTTCTGGAAGGACACGAACTCCGCCGTGGGTGCCTACGCGCTTGCTGCGCACTCGTTCCTGACGGCCGGCGGCGGCGCATCGTACAAATTCGGCGCACTCAAGGCCAGTGCCAACATCACCAGCACGAGCTACAAGCAGGGCTTCGAAGGGCAGAACGTGCACTTCATGAACTACGAGGTGAACGGGCTGTACTCCTTTACGCCCGCGCTTTCCGCCGGCCTTGGCGTGACCTACACGGACGGCACCGTCGAGGCGAACGACAGCGATCCCCGCTACCTTCAGTACAACGCGATCGCGCAATACGCGTTGTCCAAGAGCACGCAGGTCTACGCATTCGCCACTTATCAGCACGCGATGACCGCCGGCCTGGTCGCCCAGGTCACGCAGTTCGTCTCGGCGTCGAGCACGCAAAATCAGGCTGCGGCCGGCATCGGCCTGCGTCACGCGTTCTAGCCGCAAAACGATCAGAAAGTGTTGGCACCGCGAAGCGGACAGTATACAGTGTACTGAAATGCACGACGGATCCACTTGGATCAACACCTCCTCTTCACGAACAAGGAGTTTTTTATGGCTGAACTGATGAGCCGCGACGCGTTCCGCGTCGCACTGGAACAAGCGATCAAGGGCAAGAGTGCGAATCAGGCACCGTTCAGCATCGCGTGGGCAAGTGGCAAGCTGAGCCGCGCGCACCTCGCGCGCTGGGCGGAGAACCACTACCACTACGTCGGCCCATTCGCGGATTACCTGGGCTACCTGTATGCCCGCATGCCGGAACACATGACCGAGGCGAAAGACTTCCTGCTCGCCAACATGTACGAGGAAGAGATCGGCGGCGACCGTCACACGGATCTGCTGATCCGTTTCGCGAAAGCATGCGGCACGACGCGCGAACGCGTCACCGATCCGGACAACATGTCGCCCACCACGCGCGGCCTGCAAGGCTGGTGCTACTCGGTGGCGATGCGAGAAGACCCGATCGTTGCGGTCGCCGCGTTGGTGGTGGGTCTCGAATCGCAGGTGCCGTCCATCTATCGCAAGCAGACGCCGACGCTGCGCGAGAAGTACAAGTTCACGGACGAGGAGGTGGAGTTCTTCGACCTGCACATCGTGTCCGACGAAATTCACGGCGAGCGCGGCTACCAGATCGTCCTCGAACACGCGACGACCCCGGAGCTGCAGCAGCGCTGCCTGAAGATTTGCGAAGTGGGCGCGCAGATGCGGCTGCTTTACACGACCGCGCTCTATCACGACTACGTGGAAAAGGAAATCTCGCTGCCGGAACTGGGTCTCGCGGCCTGACGGTTCGATCGGCCCGACGCATGTCGCGTCAGGCCGATTCTCATGGGCTGCGGGCCGCCGGCAACCCGCGGAGGAGTCCGTTCGCCGGGCCGCAATGATGGTCTCGCCGCTTCAGATGAGCTGGTTTCCCCATTTGCAGGACGCAACAATCATGATGAACGCTCCCACCTATTTCAACCATATTGACGGCGAATGGTGCGCCAGCCTGTCCGGTCTCACCTTCGACAACCTTAATCCCGCCGATACGCGCGACCTCGTCGGCCGGTTCCAGGCGTCGAACGCTGCGGACGCGATGGCGGCCGTCAAGGCGGCATCGGCTGCGTTCGCGGGCTGGAAAAAGCTGTCGGTGGCAACACGCGCGAAGTATCTGCTGAAAGCGGCCGATTACCTCGAACAGCACGCCGAGCGTTTCGGCGACGAACTCACCCGCGAGGAAGGCAAGCCGCGCACGCTTGCACGCGACGAATTCATGCGCTCCGCGCAGACGCTGCGCTATTACGCGATCGAAGCGCAATCGTTCGGCGGCGAAACCTTTCCGAACGACGATCCGAAGATGAGCGTCTACACGCTACGCGAACCACTCGGCGTCGTCACGGTGATCAGTCCGTGGAATTTCCCCGTCTCGATCCCCGCGCGCAAAATCGCGCCCGCGCTGGTGTGCGGCAACACGGTGGTGTTCAAGCCGTCGTCCGATGCGCCGCTTGCCGGATTGCGCCTGACCGAAGCATTGATTGAAGCCGGCCTGCCGCGCGGCGTGTTGAACTTCGTCACCGGCAAGGCCGGCGAGGTCGGTCCCGCGATCATCGAGGCGCCGCAAATCCGCGCCATTTCGTTCACCGGTTCGACCGCCGCGGGCGAGCAGATCCATCGCGCCGCGTCGCTATCCACGCGTACGCAGATGGAGTTGGGCGGCAAGAATCCGCTGATCGTGCTGGAAGAAAGCGACGTGCCGCTCGCGGTCGATCTGACGATCAAAGGCGGCTTTTCACTGACCGGCCAGGCATGCACCGGCACGAGCCGCGTACTCGTCACACCCCAAGCCAAGGCGGCGTTCGTCGCGCAACTCGTCGAGAAGACTGCCGCGCTAAAAATCGGCAATGGCATGGAAGCGGACGCCCAGATCGGTCCGCTGGCCACCGCCAGTCAGTTGCACACGGTGCTCGAGTACATCAAAGCCGGCAAGCGCGAAGCGACGCTTGCCGCCGGCGGCGAGCAGTTGATCGACGGCGAACTTGCGCACGGCTACTTTGTCCAGCCGACGGTGTTCATCGACGTGCCGCGCAATGCACGTATCGCCCGTGAGGAGATCTTCGGCCCGGTTATCGCGGTGATCGACGTAGCCGACTACGCCGACGCAATCGCCGTAGCCAACGACACCGAATATGGCCTCTCGGCCGCGCTCGTCACGCGTGACGCCGCGCTGATGGACCGCTTCGCCGGCGACATCGAGGCCGGCACGGTGAAGATCAACCGCACCACCACCGGCAACCTCGTCAATGCGCCTTTCGGCGGACTCAAACGTTCGAGCACGGCTACGTTCCGCGAGTCGGGACGCGACGGCCTCGAGTTCTATCTGCAGACCAAAACCGTCTATCGCGGCGTCTGACGCCACCCGGTCCACCTATTCGTATTCGTCTCTCATGAAACCTTTCTTCAAACTCGAACTGGCTGAAGCCCGTCACATGATTGCCGCGGCCATTGCCCGCTCGCAGGAAATCGGCGTGCTCGAAACCATCTGCATCACGGACGAAGGCGGTTTTCCGCTCGCCATGGAACGCATGGACGGCGGCCGCGTCACCGGTCCGCAAATCGCCTGGAATAAGGCATTTACCGCGGCGGGCCACAAGCGCTCGACGCACCTGTTCAACACTGCGCCGAACGGCCCTGCGCTGCCCGGCAACGAAGCCTTCGGCATTCAATGGAGCTTTGAGGGCAAATTCGCGGTGTTCGTCGGCGGTTTCCCGATCGTTGTCGACAAGCAGGTGGTGGGCGGCATCGGTCTGAGCGGCGGCAACGGCGAGCAGGACACCGCCGCGGGGCTCGCCGGCCTTGCCGCGCTGCGCGACCTGCTGCGCGACTCGGGCCGCGAGGTTCTCGTTCAAAGCGATATCAAGCTGTAACTGACGCAGAGGTAGCGCCGTGAATCATCAGGTTACCTGGATCGAGGAAGCATGCACGTTCGATGCCGCGGATGGCGAGACCGTGCTCGACGCGGCCGTTCGCGCCGGTGTGATGCTGCCCTCCGAATGCTGTTTCGGCGCGTGCGGCACCTGCCGCGTCAAGCTGCTGAGCGGCTCGGTGCGCTACGACGAGATGCCGCCGGGACTCTCCGAACAGGAGGCGGCTGAAGGCTATGCGCTCGCTTGCCAGGCCCGCGCCACGTCTTCGCTTGTCGTCAGTACGGACCGTCCGCTTGCATCGCCGGTGCCGGCCGCCCGGCATCGCGCGTCGGTGGTTGCATTGGAGGACGCCGCCACCCATGTGGTCACGCTCACGCTTGCCATCGATGGACAGGAGCGCATCGCGTTCAGGCCAGGACAATACATGCACGTGCATCTCGGCGAAGTCGGCGTGCGCAGCTTTTCGATGGCCTCGTCTCCAAACGGGGCGACCGTTGCCTTTCACATTCGCAGGATCGAAGGCGGCTATTTCACGGGCGAGCGCCTGGCAACGCTCGCGGTCGGCGACACCCTCGACGTGGAGTTGCCGCTCGGCGGCTTTGGCTATCACGCAGAGGACTACCGCCCGATCGTGATGATCGCGACCGGCACAGGCATCGCCCCGCTCTACGCGATGCTCGGCGAACTGCTCGCCGATCCGGACCGTCCGCCCATCGCGCTGTTCTGGGGCGGACGCACGCCGCAAGATCTGTATCTGCACGATACGCTCGTGGCGCTCGCCGCACAGCACGACGACTTCGACTACACGCCGGTGCTGTCGCGAGCGGATGAGACATGGACCGGCGCGCGAGGATATGTGCAGCAGGCAGTCGCCACGCAGTTTCCCGACCTGTCCGAGCATGCGGTCTACGCGTGCGGTTCGCCAGACATGATCGCCTCGGCCAAACGCGCGTTCGCCGAACTTGGCGTGAGCGCCCGTTATTTTTACGCCGACGGATTCACGTTCCAGCAGGCCGAGTCAGACGCGCAGGCCTGAGCGTCGATGGTCCGACGGGCCTGGCGGACCGCGTCGCGCTACGGATCAGCGTCGGCAAAGCAAAACAGAGACCAACTCGCGGCGGGCGACGTCGTATTTTGTTAGTCATCCGTAATAATTTGCAACTGAGGCGGACTGACAGCCAATTCCACAGAAAGAAAAAAAGCCCGCATTTTTGACACGCATCAAGCTGCACATAGCATACCGATCAACCGCTCTTATCTCTCTTACAAACAGAGGTTCCCCCCATGCACCTCCTCTCGTCACTTACACCGGCCCATTACTGTTATTTGATAGGCGTGGTTGCCATCATCGCGACAATGATCTTCCGGGCCAATGTGGTCGTACCCGCGATTCTCGCTACCTTTGCGGTGGCCGTCGCCTCGTCGGGCAAACTGTTGACTGGCCTGCAGGCCATTTTCATGGGCAGCCTCACCGCCGCGCACGAACTCTTCAACATTTTCCTCGTGATCGCGCTGATGACGGCGCTGCTCAACGGCCTGCGCGAAATCGGCGCCGACGTGCGCATGGTCCGGCCGTTCAAACGGATCATGGTCAATGGACACGTGGCGTTTTTCATCCTCGCGTTGATCACGTACCTGATCTCGCTGTTCTTCTGGCCGACGCCGGCGGTGCCGCTGGTAGGCGCCATTCTGATTCCCGCTGCGATCTACGCTGGCCTCTCGCCGCTGGGCGCTGCGGCCGCCATCGCGATCGCCGGCCAGGGCATGGCGCTCTCGTCGGATTACGTGATCAAGGTCGCGCCCGGAATCAGTGCGAAGGCTGCCGGCGCCGACATGCTGACTGTCGCCAACACGGCCTTTCTGCTTTCGATCGTGGCAGGCGCGGTCGCGCTCGGCATGACCTGGTTCATGACCGTGCGGCGCAGCGTGCGCAAACCCGGCGCGGCAAATCTGATCTCGTGGGAAGCGCAAGGCGAATCTGGCACGGCGGAACCCGCGCCGCAGTTGCACCAGGGCAGCTTCGCCAAGGCTGAACTGGCCCGCAGCACGAGCGGTGGACACCTGAACGAACCGCAGCCGGCGCTCGCCTCGGCGGGCGGCGGCGCAGCGCTGACCATGCCGGGCATGATCGGCGGCGCCGCGATGTCGCGCCATGAAATGTGGTCCAAGACCTTCTCGGTCGTTACGCCGCTCGCGTTTCTTGCCGTCGTGATTGTCATGACGCGCCCGCAGATCATCGGCGCTGACACGATCCGTGGCGGCGACGCAGCCGCGCTGATCGGCGGGGTGGCCGCGATCCTCATGATGTTGACGACGCTGTCGAGCGGTCGCCGCGGCTTTCTCGATCGCACGGCGGAACACATCATCGACGGCCTCGTGTTCGCATTCAAGGCGATGGGCGCGGTGTTGCCGATTGCCGGCTTCTTCTTCGTCGGCGACAGCAGCACGGCGGGCACGATTCTCGGCATTGCGCCGGGCCAGCATGTGCCTTCGCTGCTGTTCGAACTGGTCCAGGCGTGTAGCCAGTTCATTCCGCAAAGCCCGGTCTTCGTGTCATTCGGCGTGCTGCTGACGGGCATGGTGACCGGTATTGACGGCTCCGGTTTCGCGGGGCTGCCGCTCACGGGTTCGCTCTCCGGCGCACTTGCACCGATGGCGCACATGCCCGCGGCCACGCTTGCCGCGATCGGACAGATGGGCGCGGTGTGGACGGGCGGTGGCACGCTGATCGCGTGGTCCTCGCTGATCGCGGTGACTGGCTTCGCCCGTGTTCCCGTACTCGAAGCGGTGCGCGCGCTGTTCCTGCCGGTCATTTGCGGGCTGATCGCGGCTACCGTCGTCGCAATTGCAATCAGTTGAAGGAACACATTTCCAATGACGTTTCCAGGCTTGCCGGCCCCGCTCGCTCATGACGGCTGGGCCGTACTGCAGATCGTGTTCTTCAATGTGCTGTTGGGCGGAGACAACGCGATCGCCATCGCGATGGCCTGCCGCTCCCTCGCGCCGCGTCAGCGACGTATCGGCATCATGCTCGGCACGGTCCTCGGCATCGTGCTCCGGTTACTGCTGATCGGCGTGATTGGCGCGGTGTTCGCCGTGCCATACATGCACGTGATCGCCGCTGCGCTGCTGGTGTGGATCGGCGTGCAAATGCTCCAGCATCAGAACGACGAGGAAACCACGCACGCCGCCTCGGCATTGTGGCGCGCGGTCCTTACGATCGTCTGCGCCGACTTCGCCATGAGTCTGGACAATGCGGTTGCCACGGCGGCCATCGCGCAAACGCTGCCGGAAGCCTCTCGGCTGTTTTACGTGTTCATGGGTCTCGCAGTGGGCGCGCCGGTCATTGCCTTTGGCAGTAACGCGATGATCGCGGTTCTGAAACGTCTGCCTGCGCTGACCTATGTTGGTGCGGCGCTGCTCGGCTGGATTGCGGGCGACATACTGCAAGCCGACCGCCATGTCGATAGCGCGTTACAGCAGATTGGTGGCGGCATGTCCGGCTCACCGTTTGGCATCGATGCGGGATTTCTGGTCAGCGTGGCGATCGCCATCTTAGTCCCGCTTGTCGGTCACATGCTCATGCGGCGACAGGTGCAAGGCTGAGACCTGGCAGCGCGGGCGGCGTGCCCAACTGCTGGCGCTATCTCTGACGCGCCGCCGGCGTTCGACCAAACGCGCCGGCGGCCATTCACCCGGTTGGACCGGCGCGCTTCCCGTGCGTGCCCTTCTCTCTCGCAACGCGTTCAATCAGCGGCAAGCGCGCAACACCCACACGGCCGGCTCACGGGAGACCTTCATGGCAGTCACGCCAAAGTCGGTGCGACGCCCGGCGCGGCAGCGTGGCCGGTCGCGCGCGCATAGGCGCGGGCGGCCAGCGCGACATCCTGCAAGCCGATCCCAACAGCCTTGTACAACACGATGTCGCTGTCGTCGCGGCGTGCCGTGGCGGGGTCTTCGAGCACCGCGCCCAGTTCGACCACGTCGTCCCAGGCGAACGTGCCCGGCGCAGTCTGTATCAGATCGCCCGCTTCCTCTCGCGCCTGTTCGCGCAACTCCACCACGATTCGCGATGCACGCGACACCGTCGTATCGTCGAGTTCGCGCGTGTACGGCAGGCTCGATCCGATCGCGGCGATCGTGGCGCCCGGAGACAGCAGATTGCCGTCGAACAGTGCACCAGTCGCACGGGTCGCCGTCACGACGACGTCCGCGCCTTCAACCGCGTCCCCGGCGCACGCCGGACACGCCTGGACGCCGCGCTCCGCATACGTGCGATTGAGGTCGTCGGCAAGCTCAGCCGTTCCTTCCAGTCCAACGATTCGAAACTCTCTGAGCGACGTGAACGCCGCAAGCGCGTGCGCGTGGGCACGTCCCTGTACGCCGGTGCCGAACAGGGCGACGGTGCGTGCGCCGGGTTTGGCCAGCGCCCGCAGCGCGAGCACCGTCGTCGCCGCGGTGCGCAAGCGGGTGATTGCGTTTGCTTCGAGCGTGGCGAGCGGCCGGCCGTCGTCGGTTGAAAAAAGGATGATCGAAAAGTTGAATCGCCCAGCGATGGTCGAGTACACCTTGGCGCCGGCTACGCCCAACTCCGGAACGACTGCGCCGAGCGTCGACAGCTTCACGCCGCCGGCCTCGGTGCGCACGCGCCGCTGCACGGCGGCGTCGCCGCGCGCGAAGGTGCGAAAGGCAATGTCGAGCGCGGGAATTGCGTCGTCAAAGCCGATCAGTTCGTCGATCTGCTGGTCGGTCAGATGAATCATCGGATGCCACTCCTTGAAGGGTGAAAAAACGCCGGACGGGTCGCCAGATGCGTGCGCCCGACAAATTGACAACTTGACGATCAAATTAAAGTATACGGTATACTGCAAATAGAGCTTGGGCATTGGTGAGTTGCCTTTACCGCGCCGCCCAAAAGGACTGTTGGGTGGATCGACGTGATGCAGAGCAAAAATTGAGAACGCCGATCGCCGCTATTGTATACGATGTACATTCTTAATGTCACTCGGCGTGCCGCCTTACTTAATCGCGGCTAGAGCCAGGAGAAAGCAATGCCAAACGTGGTCTTTCACAGAAACGGCGAGTCGTACCGTGACTCGGTCAAGGACAACACCAATCTCGTGGTGCGCGCCGGCATCCGGCAGTTTCCATATCCGCACCTGCGTTATGGGTGCGGCATGGGGAAATGCGCGCAATGCGCATGCGTGGTTATCAGCGGGGCCGAGCATCTGCCCGAACCGAACTGGAAGGAGCGCAAGCAGCTCGGCGAGCGTCTCGCACGAGGCTATCGCCTCGCCTGCCAGCTATGGATTGATCACGACATCGAACTGGCACAGAACGACACGCCCCCTGACGACACACTACCTGCATGACTTCAGCCATCGCGCCATGTACATCATTCTGACCAGCAAGCCGGGACAATACCGCAGCGAAGTCACCGACGGCCTGCAACCCTTGCAGTCGTACGTGTACCGCTACGACAGTCGACACGTCGCCACCTTCACAATTGCCGAGTTGCAGCGCGAAACGCGCGTGAGGATCTTCGATGAAGCCACACCCGCCAATGTCAATTTCGTGCCGACCAAGTTCTTCGACCACTTCGACACGCTCGAAGCGGCTTTTCAATCACTGTCCCATCTCGCAGGTGCGAGTCACGCCGATGCGGAGATCGTGCCGCTCGACAAGCCGGCCGGCGCTTCTTGAACAGGTTTATCTCATGATTCAGGTCACTTTCATCACGAACGGCGGCAAAACCGTGCAAGCGCCGCCCGATAGCAACCTGCTGCGCGTGTCGTTGCGCGAGCAGGGCGGCATTCCCTTCAAATGTGGCGGTGGACTCTGCGGCACCTGCAAATGCAAGGTCGAGCAGGGAATGGAAAATACGGACACCGTGAAGGCCAAGGAGAAACGCCACCTCAGTGCGGAGGAACTCGCGGCGGGCTATCGCATGGCCTGCCAGACGTTCGTCAAAGGCGACGTGAGCGTGTCATGGTGAAGCCCGATCCCGCCATGGAACCGTTCAGCGCGCTTGCCGAAACAGACCGCCGCGCCATGCATGCGCTCGGTCCTCGTTGGGGCGAGGATATCGTGAGAAATCGCAAAATGGTGGTGGACGCCTATACGCCGATAGCGGCCGCGGCGCCCAAGCTCGCGGCCGTCGAGCGCGACGTGCGTTACGGTCCGCACGCGCGGCATACGCTCGACATCTTTTTGCCGCCCGCATCCGTTCACGAACATGGCGACGGCGCGTTGCGCGACGCCGTGGTGTTTGTACACGGCGGAGCCTTCGTCCGCGGCAACAAGAGCGTGAATGGCGAAATCTACGACAACGTGTGCCACTGGTTCGCCAACCAGGGCGTCGTCGCGTTCAATATCGAATACCGGCTGGCCGACGAGGCACCTTACCCGGGTGGCGCGCAAGACGTTGCGGACGCACTTGTCTTTGTCCGCGGACTGGCTTCGCACACGAGATTCGATCCGCGCCGGATCTTCGTCATCGGTCATTCGGCAGGCGGCGCGCATGCCGCAGCGTATCTGTTCGATCCAGCACTAGCCGGCCGGGTCGGCGAAACCGATGTCGCGGGACTGGTACTCATCAGCGCCCGTGTCGTCGCCGATGTGCGGCCTGGCAATCCCAACGCGCAACCGGTGCGCACCTATTTCGGCGCGGACGAGTCGCTGTATGCCGCACGCTCGCCGCTCACCCACGTCACGCGCTCGTCTGTACCGCTGATGATCGCCGTGGCGGAATACGAGAACCCGTATCTGGATGAATACGGCGCGCAGATGTTCGTCGACGTGCTGCGCCATCGCGGCGTGCCGCCCAGGTTCGTGCAACTGCGCGGCCACAATCACACGTCGATCGTGGCGCACTTCAACTCTGGGGAAACCTATCTGGGCAGCGAAATTCTTGCCTTTTTAGCCAGCGTGCCGCGCGGTTGACCGCACGCGATTCCGTATGCATGCGGTTCGCAAACGATCGCGGCATCAGGGCGGCGGCCTTCGAATCAGCCGAATGTGGTATGCCGTGTACTGTCTACAACGCTCCGTCACTGAGTTAGAATATTCGATATGCCGGCGCCGCCGGCGACGTCCAGCGTATGGAGACTTAATGAGCACCCACCCCGATTCGCCGGCCTCCACAGGCAAGCAGGAGCGATCCGCCCCGATTCGGCACAAGCAACTGTCTGAACTTGTCCTCGTTCGCATCCGCGAATCCATCATGACAGGCGCTTACGCACCAGGCGACCGTCTGGTTGAAGGACGCATTGCCGAAGATCTGAATGTGTCGCGCGTGCCGGTGCGCGAAGCGCTGCGGGCGCTGGCGGCGGAAGGACTCGTTGAAGTGCGGCCGCGTCATGGCGCGGTGGTCGCTTCGCTCGAACCGTCGTCCGCACGCGAGATGGTGCAGATCCGCGCCACCCTGGAAGGCTTGAACGCCCGTCTCGCTGCCGAGCACTGCACGCAGCAACTGGTCGCGGAAATCGAGGAAGTGCTCGCCGAGGGCAATGCGCGGGTGAGCAAGGGCGAAACCGCCGGGCTGCTCGACCTCAATGCGCGGTTTCACGATCTGCTCTACTCGGCCGGTGCAAACTCCATGCTTACCGACCTGATGCGCTCGCTGCGCGATCGCACACGCATGCTGTTCGTCAACACCAACGACGAGGAAATCCGCATAACCTGGGCAGAGCACGCAGCCATTCTGCGCGCCGTCCAGTCGGGCGATGCGGCACTGGCCGCCATGCTCGCAGAGCGGCACGTCCTGCGCGCCGCCCAGCACTACCTTAGCAAAATCGCCAGATGATCCCTGCAACGCGGCTGTGCGCGAGCCTGGAATCGCCCGCGGCCGGCCAACGGGCGGCTGCTTACGAGCGAGTCGGGCAACCGGCGTGAGCAGACTGCGGATTAATGCAGGCGAAGCCTTGCCCGCGATCAAGTCGAGGTGCGCCCCATCAGACTCAGCCGCGAGACGCCACCATCCGGCAATATGTTGAAACGCACATGTGTAACAGACATGTTTCGGGTTGGCGCAAAGGTATGTACCCTGTCCATCTCCAGCTTCTGCTCGTCGAGCAATACCGGCCAGAACATCGATTGCGTAATCAGGGACTCGTCCGTTCCCGCGCTGACGAACGCGCCTTGTAGCGAGCATCGGTCCGCAAAATTTCCCTTGAAATGCGCGGTGTCAACGCTGACCTGACTGATTTCACCGGGTGTCGCCAATTCGATGATGCACCAGTCGCAGCCTGGTTCGCGGCGTCGCCGGGTTTCCCAGCCTTCGCCCATGTTGGCCGCGCGCATCGGCAGCAGCAGGTTCGACGCTGAACCGTAATGTTGGTTGTTCGCGGCGACGATTCGCGCACCGTTCATCGCGGACGCGAGATCAAGTTCCGCGCGTGGCGCGAGTTCCCGGCGCGGCCGGCCATACACGCGAAAACGGGCTACGCCGCCGTCAGGATAGATATTGAGGCGCACGTGCGTATAGATTCCGCGAGTGGCCGAATCGATCGCGTGATAATGATGTGCGTTGCCGTTGAGCGCGGTCGCGGGCAGCACTTCAGTCCATTGTGCCTCGGCGGGCGGAATATCGTCGTCGCAACGGCATGCGTCGATCGACGCAGCCGGCGGAAAGTTGCCGGTGAAATGACTCGTGTCGATATCGACGCCCATCAATTCGCCCGCCACCCCCAGTTTGACGATGCAGAAATCGTGGCCAGTCTCACGCTTGCGGCGCGATTCCCAACCGTCCATCCATTTGCCGTTTTCGTCGTATTTGCCAGGAATGAAGACGGCCGGTTCCGGGTCAAGCATGCGTGCCATCGGTGCAAAGAAATCGTCACTGGTGAATACAGCCTGCGCGCCGAGTCGCGGGTCCGCGAGGTTGATGCCCGTGCGTGTGAAGGCGGGTGCGTCGGGATCGAAAGTGGGAAGTGCCATGTGTCTGTACGCGAAGTGATCGGTTAAGGGACTGGGACGCTCAGGCGGCCGGCACCCACGATTGCGTGCCTTGCAAATCCGACTCGAAGTTGTCGAGCACCGCAATTTCTACGGGCTTTGGCGTGTTGTCGCCTTGCCCCTGAATTTTCACGATGTCTTGCGGACAGGCGGAAAACGCGACGAAACAATCCATTTCCGCGCGCAACGTGATGTACTCGCCGGGCTTCGTCACGGTGGGCAAGGTATGGAGCGTGATGCCGTCGGGCTGCACGCGAATATTCATGAAGATGTTGAAGGACGCGAGGTTCTGGCGCGGCGGCGTGACGCCGAGTTCGAACATACCTTCGAACATGTTGTCGCAACAGTTGCGGTGATAGCCGCGCACGCCGAGCAGTTCATAGCGTTTGCGATCGCAGGCCGCCATGAAGGTGTCGTGAACGCCAGGCGTCGTATCCTCGACTACGGTCAGCACCGGATGACGTTGATTCGTCACGAAGCTGTCGCCGACGATCGGGTTCAGCCGCTGGTTCCACACGCGCGTGGTTTCCATGCACATGTATTCGTTCAGGTCGTACGCATTCCAGGCCCAGCAATCCACCACCTGGGTGCCATGCGTATTGATGACGCGCACGGCCTGGCCTGCTTTGAGTCGAACGGCTTTGCCGTGGCCGGCGGGAACGGTCGATGTGGGTTGATTCGTGTAGCTCATGAGCTTTTAGATTCCGAGTTGAAGCGGTAGAGAAATTGCTGGAGACGGGGCGACGACGGTGCGTCGAGCACCTCGGCCGGCGGCCCCTGTTCGACGATGCGTCCGCCGTCCATAAAGATCACGCGGTCGGCGACATCGCGCGCGAAGCCGATCTCATGCGTGACGACGATCATCGTCGTGTCATTCGCGGCGAGACCGCGCATCACCGCGAGTACTTCGCCGACAAGTTCCGGGTCGAGCGCGCTGGTCGGCTCGTCGAAAAGGATCACTTCCGGCGCCATCGCCAGAGTGCGCGCGATGCCCACGCGTTGCTGCTGTCCGCCCGACAGGTCCGCGGGCATCGCTGTGCGCTTGCCACTCAACCCTACTTGCCGCAGCGCTTCGACCGCGAGGTCGCTGGCGGCAAGGCGGCTCATCCGCTTGACCGACAGCAGGCCTTCCGCCACGTTTTCGAGCACCGTCATGTGCGGCCACAGATTGAAGCTCTGAAACACCATGCCGATCCGGCTGCGCTGCGCGCGGATCTCGCGGTCAGGACGTGGTCCGGTCGAGCCGTTCGCGTTTTCACGCAAACCGATCCGCTCGTCGCCGATCCAGACCGCGCCTTCGTCGGGCGGAGAAAGCCAGTTCAGGCAGCGCAGCAAGGTCGATTTGCCGGAACCGGACGGGCCGAGTACGCAGATCGTTTCGCCGCGCGCGACTGTCAGGTCGACGCCGTCCAGGATGCGATTCGGACCAAACGACTTGACGATGCCGCTCGCCTTCAACGCCACGCGCGTCGTGTTGCCGGATAGGTTCATGCTGATCACCGGGGCAAGGCGACCCGTTGGGGGCGCCCGAGGCGGCGTTCCCAATGACGGGTCGAGAGATGGATGACGGATGTCGCGGCCCAGTAGACCATCGCGACGATGAAATAGACTTCGAGTGGTGCGTAGGTGTCGGACACGACGGCTTTCGCGGCGAACATGAACTCATGAACCGAGATCACGGACAGCAACGCGGAATCCTTGACCAGACCGATCAACAGGCCGGTCAACGTGGGCAGTAACAGCGGCAGCGCCTGCGGCGTGATGATGCGTTGCGCGATTTTCGCCGGCGACATGCCGATGGCGACACCGGCTTCGACGGTGCCCGCGGGCACGGCGGCGATGGCGGCCTGAATCACTTCCGCGACGTACGGGCCGTAATAGATCGCGAGCGTTATGGTGCCGACGAGCGGCGCAGGCAACAGCACGCCAAAATCCGGCAAGACGAAGAACGTCACGTAAAGTAATACGAGCAAGGGCAAACCAAGCGTCAACGCCGTATAGCTGCGAATCAGCGCGACGAGCCACGGCGCGCCGCGACGCTGACCGATCGTCAGCAACACACCGAGTACGCCCGACATCGCCGCGCCGGCCGCACAGAGCCAGATCGTGCCGCCGAGTCCCTGCACGAGTTCGGGCCAATAACCTGACAGAACGCCGAGGTCGAACCTCATCGTGCGACTCCGGTTGCGATGCCTGCGGCGCGCGGTACGCGCGGCTTACGCTGGATGCGTCGCGCGGCGTAGATGACGGGAAGCGCGACCGCCAGATAGCCGACGCTGACGAACAACATCACCTGCGTCGACGTGTAGGTGCGCGCGATCACCATTTGTCCCGCATACGTGAGTTCGGTGACAGCCACGACCGACGCCAATGGCGTGGTCTTCAGCAGGATCGTGAATTCGTTGACGAACGCAGGCAAGCTCGCTTTCAGCATCTGCGGCAACGTAATCCGCAACGCGATGCGCCACGGCGCCATGCCGAGCGCAATCGCCGCTTCATACTGACCGGCCGTGACGACCCGGAGATTGCCGCGCAGGATTTCGGCCGTGTACGCCCCACTGTTCAGGCCGAGCGTCAGCGCGGCGGCCAGCATCGGTCGACCGCCCAGTCCGATCAGCGGTAGCGCGAAGAACAGCATGAACAGTTGCACGAGCGCCGGCGTGCCCCGCATGAAGCTGATGTAGAGGCGCGCGACCCAGCGTAGTGGCGCGATACGCGTCAGTTGCATCGCCAGTGCGAGATGGCCGAATACGACGCTGCCAGTCGCGCCAAGGAGCGTCAGTTCCACGGTCAGCAACCAGCCGTCGATCAACGTCGGCAGGCTATGGATCACTTGCGGGTCGAAGCCCATTGCGGCGTTTTCCCGGAATCAGAGTTCGTCGAGTTCTTCTGCGCTCGAGAGTTCGAGCGCACCAGGCGTGTCGTTCCCCGCAATTCCGGTGCAACACGCCGACACGATGAACGTCATATCCGTGACGACCCGACATGCGATGAAATCTCCCGCGCGCGTGGTGTTCGGCAGCGGTTCGATGCGGCCGTCTCGATGCAGTGCGACGTGCATGAACAGGTTGACCGGATCAGGCATCTTCGGCGGCTTGAGGCCGAGCGTGCCGATCACCGCGCCGACCGATTCGACGCAACCGGTCTGTCCGACGTAGCCTTGTTCGGCGAGATACGCGCTCGTGGATGCGGGCAGCAACAAGTCGTGCTTGCCGCTCGAATCCTTGCCGAGCACCATCATCGCGCGACGACGGTTGCTGACGATTCGCATGCCCGCCTGCAACACGTACGAATTGCTGAAGACACGCGTGTGATGGACCGACATGTAGACGTCGTCGTTGATGCGGCTGAAGCCGAACATCGATGCAACCGCACCGGGTTCTTTCGCCTCGATGCGCAGAATCTGGCCGGCCTTGACTTCGATGGCGCGGCTTTCGCCGGCGGGCACGGCGATGGTTTGCGGCGGCAGCGCGGGGCGTGCGGGCGGTTCTTTGAGAAGCAGCATGGTTGAGTCCGTTCAGGCGGCGACGGGCGCCGCGGGCAGGATGGAAATGGCAATGTCGGTGACCTTAAGGCCATTGCCGGGGATAATGTCCTGCGGACACGACGACACCGCGCACACCAGGTCTTCGAGTACATCGAAGGTGATGTGGTCGCCCGGCTTGCTGGTCGGATCGGTGACCTGCATCCGGCAGTCGGCGGTAACCGGGCCGTTCTGAAACAGATTGAACGGCTCGGGCACGTCGAACGGCGACAGACCGTACAGCGCGAGACCCGCGTGCATGTTGTCGAGACAGTTGCGATGCCCGATCACGTTGAAATCGACCGTGAAACGCGTGTCGTCGCACGCGGGCACATTGGCATCGTGAACACCGACCGTGTCCTCGACGACCCGCAGCAGAGGCCGTCCCAACGACGAATACAGCGCGTCGCCGACATTGAAAAACAGCGTGCGAAGCTGACGACGCGTGTGGGTCGGCGACAGCTTCTCGGTATGGTTCGAGGCGACGACCGCGACGAAATCGGCGGCCTGCTGGCCTTCCACATCTATGATCGTCAATCGTTGGCCGGCCTTCACTTCGAAGGTACGGCCATGTCCCGCCTTGACGGTGAGAGTCTGAACTGGATCTGTCATTTGATTCGGCCTGCTCGCGCTTACTGCTTGGGAATGAAGTCGGACGTCGGCGTATCGAAGCTCACCCCGAGATTGGCCTTTTGCAGGCGTGTGAGTTCGCCTGATTTCTTCATTGCGATGATTTCGTCGCTGATCGCCTTGTTCAGACGCGTATCGTCGGGGCGAGTCGCCCACGCGATCCATTGCGACGGGCCGAGCTCACCGGTCGATTTGAGCTTGCCGGGGTTCTGTTTGACCACGCCCGCGAGCACGGTCATATCGTCGAACACGAAATCGGCGCGGCGCGTCATCAATGCGGCCACCGTCTGATCGACGCTATCCACGCTGATCAGCGTGATTGGCGCAAGACCCTTGGCCTTCAGCGTTTCGTTGAACTGCTTGAGGATCTGCTCGGGCGCGCTTGCGCTCTTGACCGCCGCGGTCAGGCCCGCGAGCGATTCGATGGTGGCGTTCGCCGGAATCTTCTTGAAATCGGCACGTACGAGTGCGCCGTTGACGGTCTTGCTGGTCGGGACGACATACGCGAGACGCTTCGCGCGTTCGGCGGTCACGTTCAGCGCCGAACCCTCGATATCGAACGAATGCGCGAGCAGGCCGGGAATGATGCCGCTAAACGCCATGCGCTGATATTCGATCTTCACGCCGAGATGTTTCGCGACAGCCGCCAGGATGGCCGGATCGAAGCCGACGATGTTGCTGCTGGCATCTGTGTATTCGTATGGCGCGAAGGTCGGATCGATGCCGACCGTCATCGTGCCGCGACTCTTGATGTCGTCGAGCGTATCGGCGCTCGCGGCGACCGAGTGAATCAACGCGGCAAACGGCAACAACGCGGCAAGGGCAATGCTGGAGAGGCGGTGCTTCGACATCAGTAGAACTCCTGTAGACAGGTGGACGATGCCGGATGCAATGCATGATCCGTACCAGCGGGATATCTGAAACGTTCGTTTCAAGAATTATTGGATGAAAACATGTGTTTCCATATGGACTTGAGAGAAACATTGATTTCACGTTTTCGATGCCGGACCTATAATGAAGTTCATGCGAGATGGCGCTTATCTGCACTTGTCTCGTGCGGACAAGCCTAGATGCACGCTTCCGGTGCTGGCATCGCACCATCACGGGCAACCAATTTATCCACAAGCCAAATGTCAAACGCTCAGGCAAAAAAAGAGAAGCGACCCCTACCATCGATCGAAAGTCGGATTGCGGAATGCTATGACGAACTGTCTGAAATCGATCAGCGGCTTGCCGATGTGATTCTGAGTTCACCGGGACAACTGGCGATGCAAACCGCCACCGAACTGGCGGCGACCGCGCAAGTGTCGAAGGCAACCGCCACACGGTTCTTTCAGAAACTAGGGTATGCGTCTTATGACGATGCCCGAGCGATTGCACGAGCGGCACAGGTCGGCGGTTCGCCGTTATATCTACAGGACAGGGGGCGCAAGACGGCAGGCTCGAAACTCGACGACATCATCCAGGCCCATCTGCAGCACGAAGTCGAAAACATGGCGAACACCTATCGTTCGCTCGATACGCAAGTGCTAAGCGAGGTGGTCGACGCAATCGCGCAAGCACGACGCGTGGCGATCATCGGCTATCGACATAGCCACACGGTCGCCACGATGATCCGGCGCGAACTGATTCAGGTGCGTTCGGACGTGATGCTATTGCCCGCGCCCGGCGACACCATCGGCGAGTACCTGGCCGATCTGAACGCGAAGGATCTCGCGATCATCATTGGCTTGCGGCGCCGCGTGCCGGCGGTGGGCCTGGCTGCCACCGCGCTGGCCGAGGCAGGCGTGCCGGTTCTGTATATGTCGGATGTGATCGCGGGCAAACCTGCGCGGCTGGCGCGCTGGGTGATCCGATGCCATACCGATGGCTTGATGCTGTTCGACAGCAAGTCGGGCATGACGTCAGTGGTCAACCTGATTTGCTCGCTGGTCGCGGAACGCCTGCTTGAGCGCGGTAACAGTCATTTGCAGCGCGTCGAAGTTCTGCACGACAGCTTGCGTGAACTGGAGACCCGGTCGATCACACGGGGATAACGGCCTCCTTGTTTTCTTCAGCCTCACTTTGACGGTAGCGTTCGACGACGAAGTCGATAAATCTTCTGAGCGTCAGCGCCATACGCGGTTGTCCGGAGTAAAAAAGCCATACAGGCCGCTCATCGCCGCACAATTCGACATGCGTCAGTAGCGGCCGTAATGTGCCATCCGACAACTCACTTTGAATGAGCGACATTGACAGGCGCGCTATACCGAGGCCCGCCTGCACCGCGCGCTTTACCAGAAGCGGACTCTGCGTGTTCAGGATAGGTCGAACCTCCACGCGTTGTGTGCCGTGCTTGTCGCGGAAATCCCAGTAACGGCCAGGCGCGTCCGATGTCACGAGTACATCATGCGAAGAGAGCTCCAATGGTGTTCGCGGTAGGCCTCGGCGAGACAGGTATGCGGGACACGCGACAATCACATCCCGCGTCTGCGCGAGCGGACGGCAAACCAGCGACGAATCGCGCACGCCGCGCTCAGCGCTGAAGCAAACATCGGAATTCGCCATGATGTCATCCGTCATGTTATCGAATACCGTCAACTCGAACTGCATACGTGGCTCTTGCAGCCGATAAGCCGCCAGTAGCTCCAGCAAATCGATGGAGGCATAAGAAGAAGACGACGCAATACGTAGAGATCCGCCCGTCTGGCCCGCGGCCGTTGCCATGAACTCGTCCATCACGGAAATCTGCCTTAGCAGCTCTTCGCAATGTTTTGAGTACGATTGACCCGCAGCCGTCAGTGACACGCGGCGAGTCGTCCTGTTAACCAGGCGAACACGGAGGTGTTGCTCCAGTACTGCCACGCTACGCGTAACGGCCGAGTTCGAAATGCCAAGCTGTTTGGCCGCTTCCGCGAAGTTCAAACACTCGGCGACCTTGGCGAATATACGAATTGCAGCTAATTGATTCACGGCGTCGTCCTGTGTCACATTCCGGTGTTAGGCGCGAAGCGTCTTGCCATTCCTATTGTTGTAGACGCACCTCGACCGAAATCTGACCTTGGGATTACGTTTTTGTTATCTTGACGACAAATCGGCACCACGCGCACTTCTGGCTGCTTCCTCTCGCAGTCGCATCCGCGCGCTATCAATCTTGAAATTCGCGTTGTGGCTAGCCAGTCACTGCGTCCATGATCAACGTGGTTTGCCTTCGCATCCGGTGAGTCCACCCGTAGCGGTAATTCCGGACTATATGGACAGGTGTCCTCTATCGATTTACCCGTACCCTATTCCGGCATCTCACGGAAAGAGCGCTGCTGCGCTCGAAGATCAACGTATACGACCCACAGACGGCCGGCCTGCTGAACTGCCGGCAAAACGTGTGACGTCTTCGGCGTGGCGGAATGAGGCGACAGGCTGCGATTGTGTTCGGAATGTCGCACCATAGCGGGAAGCGGCCGTCACCGGTCCCTCGCCGAAGCGCATGCCCGTCGCAAGCCGTTCGACTGCCGCGTTCGTGATCCGGTATTTCAGGAAGCGCGGATCGAGTACATCCACGGCCGGATCGGGATACGTTTCTCTTTGTTGCCGCTTGGCGCCGACGCTTGAGTCAACGGGGCTGCTTGATGAACGCATCGAACGCCCTGGCGTAGTCCGGATGCCAGCGCGACAACGCGGGCCGGTTCTCTACGATATCGCCTGCCGCCCATAGAATGCGCAGTTCGTCGAGCGAACGCGGCACGTCGTTGTCGGGACACAGTATGTAGAAGTCGCCGGCATCGAGACGCTCGAACATGAAATCGACGGTCTGCTCGGGCGTCCATGCGGCGACGGGCTTTTCCGCGCGGCCTTTCCGTGTCAGGTCCGTGAACACGAAACCGGGAATCAGCAGATGAGCGCTAATCCGGCAGTCGGCGGTGTTGCGCAATTCATGTTGCAGCGCTTCAGTGAACGTTTTCAGACCGGCCTTCGCAACATTGTATGCGGGGTCGCCCGGCGGCGTCGTGATGCCTTGCTTTGAACCGGTATTGATCACGAGCCCCGGACGGCCGTGCTTGATCATGTCCGGTACGAAGATCTGCGTACCGTGGATCACGCCCCACAGGTTGACGCCCAGCACGCGCTCCCAGTTCCCGGTTGGACCGAACATCCCGCTGCCGGGCTGAATGCCGGCGTTGTTCATCAGCACATCTGTTCCACCGAACCGTTCGACGACGGATGCATGCAGGCGGCGAACATCGTCGGCGACGCTGACGTCGGTCTCAACCCCGAAGACGTCTTGTGTGCCGTTTGCGGTCAGCGCCGCGATTTCCTCTACGGCTTGCGCAATGCGGTCGGTGCCGAGATCGGCAATGCAGATGCGCAGCCCAAGCCGCGCAAAGCGTTTGGCAGCAGCCAGGCCAATGCCGGCGGCGCCGCCGGTGATCACGGCGACGCCGCCCGGGGTCATCGCAGAATGAGTCATCAGAATCCTCGTTGGTGCAGGAATCGCGACGCCAACAAACGACCGCGATTCCGATCTGTTGGAACAGTGAGTTAGCGATCCTAGCATGAACTATTTAGCGCGACCGACAGGGCTCTCGTTGGTTAGCGACCCTAAGTATAGTGCGGAAGGCTGCGACCTTCTGGCGACCATCCGGCCAGGTTCGCAGGATGTCCATTTCCCCCGGGGCGCCGGACATCGTGCCGGATCTTTTACGCCTCGAACAATCGCGCATGCATATGGCGAGCGTCAAGTCGCCACGACGGGCAATTTGAGCAAACCCAGGAAAGCACGGGCGACAGGTATGAGCGGCTCTCCCGCGCTTCCCTTAAAAACGGCCGCGAGTTCCCAGCAGGGTTCCTCGGCCTCGCGCAGGCTCGCCGTTGCGACCGGCGCGCCGCGCGTGTTGATTCCCCTTGTGGCGGCCACAGATTCGGGCACCATACTGATCGCAAGCCCCTGTGCGGTCAGTTCAAGCAACATCGGCATGTCGTTGACCTCGAAGCTGGTCCGGCGCTGCAGCCCTGCCGCCTCAAAAGATCGATCGACAAGCCGCCGCACGCTCCACTCCGGGCGTAGGTCGGCGAATGTTTCGTCGACGAGATCGGCTAGCGCCAGCTCGCGGGCGCCAGCAAGACGATGATGCGTCGCGCAGACGACGACCATTGCCTCGCATGCGAACATGTGCGATCCGAGATCGTCGAGCAGCGTATCCGGGGGCTGTGTGAACGCGAGGTCGAGGCGTCCTTCCCGCACCTCGTCGATCAATGCGCGCGATCCGTCCAGAGTCAATTCGATATCGATCCCACCAAACGCAGCCCGAAACTGCCCTAGCGAAGCGGGCAAGTCGACGAAAGGCGCGAGCCCGTGAATCGCACCGATACTCAGCCGGCCGCGTGCGAGCCCGTGAACCTGCGTGACGGCATGGCGCGCGTCACGCGCGGCGGCCAGTACCCGCCGCGCCTCTGCGAACAGCACTTCGCCGGCAGGCGTCAAAGCGACTCGCCTCGTGCTGCGATTGAACAACGGTCCGCCCAGGTCTTCTTCCAGTGAGCGGATCGACGCAGACAAGCCGGACTGCACGAGGTTGAGGCGGCGCGCCGCGCGCGTGAAATGCCGCTCTTCCGCGACCGCCATAAAATGCTCCAACTGCTTCAAATCCACGTTGACACTCTTTCTCAAAGAGACGATTAATCACGAAAACCGCACAATTGAATCATATCTTTCTATTGGAATGGTAAGTCAATCTCCGCTATCGTCGGACCTCCGGGGACGTCAAGGAACACTGGGCACGAAATTCGGGCGCAATAAACCTTAACGACCGCACGCCGGCTGCGAATCCTCGCAACATACATGGAGATTGCTTCATCATGGATTACCGTCAACTGGGCCGTTCGGGCCTCAAGGTGTCGACCATCACGCTAGGCACGATGACGATGGGAGGCAAAGGCAAATTCGCGAGCGTCGGCGAGGTCGGCCTCGACGACGCGCGCCGGCAGATCGACATATGCATCGACGCGGGCGTCAACCTGATCGATACCGCGGACGTCTATTCGAACGGTGCATCGGAGGAAATCGTCGGCCAGGCGCTCGGCGGCAAGCGCAAAGGCGGCGTGCTGATCGCGACGAAAGCCCGCTTTCCCATGGGTGACGGCCCGAACGACCGGGGCCTGTCGCGGCATCATTTGATAGAAGCCTGCGAGGCGAGCCTGCGCCGTCTCAAGACCGATGTGATCGACCTCTATCAGGTGCACGAATGGGACGGACTCACGCCGCTCGAAGAAACGCTTGAAGCGCTCGACCTGCTGGTCCGGCATGGCAAGGTCCGGTATGTCGGCTGCTCGAACTACTCAGGCTGGCACCTGATGAAAGCGTTGCATGTAAGCGAACGCGATCGTCTGTCGCGCTTCGTGAGCCAGCAGATACATTACACGCTCGAAGCACGCGAAGCGGAGTACGAACTCGCGCCTATCGCGCTCGATCAAGGCCTGGGCATTCTCGTCTGGAGCCCGCTCGCAGGCGGCCTGCTGTCGGGTAAGCACCGCCGCGACTCGACGCCCGAGGGCACGCGTCAGCTAGCGGGCTGGACGGAGCCGCCGATTCGCGACGCCGAACGACTGTGGTCGATTGTCGACACGCTTGTCGAGATCGCCGGCGAGCACAACGTCTCGGCCGCTCAAGTCGCGCTCGCATGGACGCTCGGTCGCCCCGCCGTTACGTCGGTCATCATCGGCGGCCGCAACGAGAAGCAGTTGCTCGACAACCTCGGCGCGGCGAATCTCAGGCTGAGCGCCGAACAGCGCGAGCGGCTCGACAAGGTGAGCGCGCCGCCCCTGCTCTACCCGTACTGGCATCAGGTGCAGACCGCGCACGATCGTCTTTCAATTGCTGACCTGTCGCTGCTGGGGCCCCATCTCAAGGCGTAGCGTGTGATGCGGCCGGGATCGCTCCCGGTCCGCCCTGCGAGATCGCAAGTCATACACCGATGCCCACCTTCGGCCGGATCGCAGTAGCTCCATCGTGAAGTCGACTTGTGTCTGCAGAGACTTCATTCACTTGACCGTGCGCCGTCGGGCCGCCTGCCACGTCATCAAGCCGACGGATGCGCCTTCACGCCAGGCGCCACGCAATCCACGACCAACATCGTGCGCTGCCACCAGGTCTGGTGGCGGCGCCTCGCTCGCTCTCAAACCAGCAACGTAACACCGAATTGCCATGATAAAACTCAGAACGGCCATTGTCGGCTGCGGAAAGGTCGGTCATTTTCATGCCCGGGCTCTCTCGAATCTCGAGAACTCGGACTTCGTCGCGGTATGCGGCACCTCTATCGATCGAGCAATCGCCTTCGGCAACCAATACGGCGTGCGTGCGTTCGATAACGTCGAAGAGATGATCGAGGCCGCGCAGGTCGACGTCGTATGCATCTGCACTCCGCATCCTCAGCATGCCCCCGTTGCGATCGCCGCCTTGAAGAGCGGCTGTCACGTTCTCGTGGAGAAGCCCCTCGCTTCTTCGCTCGAAGACTGCGATGCCATCCTTTCATGTGCCGAAGCGTGCCGGCGTACGGTCGGCGTCGTGTGCCAACGGCGCTTTTATCCGTCCGCGATGCGAATCAAGCAGGCCATCGATGCGGGCAAGATCGGCCGCCCTGTGATCGGCAACGTCGTCATGCTCGGATGGCGCGACCGCCAGTACTACGAAAGCGATCCCTGGCGTGGCTCGTGGGCCGGCGAAGGAGGAGGCGTGCTCGTCAACCAGGCACCTCATCAGCTCGATCTGCTTCTCTGGTATCTGGGCGACATCGATGAGGTCTACGGCGTGTGGAAAAACGTCAACCACGACTACATCGAAGTCGAAGACACCGCGGCGGCCATCATCAAGTTCAAAAGCGGCGCGATTGCCAACGTCCTGGTCAGCAATTCACAGAATCCTGCTTTGTATGGGAAGGTCCATATTCACGGAGACAACGGCGCGTCGGTCGGCGTGCAGACGGACGGCGGCGCGATGTTCATCGCCGGCGTCTCGACCATCACCGAACCGCCTTACAACGATATCTGGACGATCAGAAGCGAAGAAGCAATGCTCGCCGAGTGGAAAAAAGCGGATGCGGAGTTTTTTAATTCCGCGGATTCCCTGTACTTCTATCACGAGCAGCAGATAGATGATTTTCTGACTGCCGTCGGCAACGGCACGAAGCCTTTGATCGACGGACTGGACGGCCGCAAGACCGTGGAACTGTTCACCGCTATTTATCGCAGCACGCAGAACAATGCGGTTGTAAAGCTCCCACTCTGAGCAGGAGAACGAAGCCGGTGTTCCAGGCAGGCAATGTACGTCTGGGCGTGCCTCCGGACAGCTTCTTTAATTCGAAATCATGAAAACAACAAAGACCCGCTATTTCATTGTCTTTCTACTATTCATAGTCACGGCCATCAACTACATGGATCGTGCGAACCTATCGATCGCGGGTAGCAGGATCCAGGGGGACTTCGGCCTTTCGCCGACCCAGCTCGGCCTGCTCTTTTCGATGTTCACGTGGACATATGCGGCCGCCCAGCTTCCCGTCGGGTATCTCCTGGATCGAATCGGATCGAGAGTTCTGTACGGCAGTGCAATAGTCATCTGGAGCGCATGTACATTCGCGATGGGCTTTGCTTCGCATCATCTTTTCGCGGCCCTGGGCGCCTCGTTTGCGGTGCTGCTGGTCTGCCGGGCCCTGATTGGGCTCGCTGAAGCGCCGTCGTACCTCTCGAATACGAAAATCGTCGCGAACTGGTTTCCGAAGAACGAACGCGCACGGGCGACGGCGACCTATATCAGTTCGCAATACATCGGTCTTGCATTGTTCACCCCGGTCCTGACTTTTCTGACGAGCCGCTACGGCTGGCAAATGGTTTTCTATGCAACCGGTGGCGTAGGGATCGTCTTTGGGGTCTACTGGCTGATTGTTTATCGCGACCCTAAAGACAGCAGCAGAACCGCTCAGGTCGAGCTCGACCTTATCAAGGCCGGGGGTGGCTATGGGTCTGAGGATCAATCCACGGTCGGCACCGTGGTCCAGAGAGACGACGTGCTGTACTTCCTCAAGAACAAAACTGTCTGGGGCCTGTTCATCACGCAGTTCGCCTATAACTCGACGCTGATCTTCTTCATGACATGGTTCATCGTCTACCTCGAGAAGGCATTGAATCTCACGCTTTCCAAAGCGGGACTAGGCGCATCCATTCCTTATCTCATGGCGATGGTCGGCATGCTGGCGGGTGGCTTCCTCAGCGACAGCCTCCTGAAAAGAGGTAAATCGGTCACTGTCGCGCGCAAGGTGCCCGTGATAGTCGGCCTCGTGTTGACAGCCATGATCGTCACCGTCAATTTCTTCGAGAACCAGCCTGTCATTGCAATCGGGATCCTTTCGCTGGCGTTCTTTGGAAACAACGTCGCGAATCTCGGCTGGGTGGTATTTACGGACGTCATTCCTCGCAATTTCATCGGTACGATGGGCGGCTTCCTGAATCTGTTCGGCAATCTGTCAGGCATTGCCACGCCCATCGTTTTCGGCGTGATCCTGCAACGCACGCATAGCTTCCACTATGCGATGTGGTACGTCTCGATCGTCGCGGTTCTGGGCATCCTTTCGTATATCTTCCTGGTCGGCAAAATCGAAATGATCGTGCCGCCAAAGAAGCGGCAGCCAGACGTGTACCGGGTTATGTCGAAGTAGGCTGCCACGCGTAGGCATCTGGTGTTGCGCGAATGAAGTTTGATATCCCTGCGGGCGACAATGCGACACGCCGGCCGCTGCTTTGAAACTCTAGCTCCCGCGGCTCCTCTTTTCATTGAAGTCTGGATATTTCTCGCGGTGGCCGATGCTGCCGTCGAGCCCTGGGGGTCACCGCCACCGATTGCTTTTCATCGGCTCCGAACTCCGAGGCCGACGCACGAAATAGGTGTAGATAAGTTTTCGATTGCGAGCGTTTCAAAACAACCATGCGATGCTCAAACGATAAGGCCGAACCTTGTGAGCTGCTGCGAATGGTTATGGCAGTTCGATATCCGCAAGGTCGAAGCCATGCACGCGTGGATCATGTTCCCAGGACGGCCTCAAATGGCGATTGCCCTACGCTGTCGGCAGTATGAAAGCCATTTCCCAGTCTACCGGTTTTGCACACAACTGTTTTGCGCAAAAAGCCACTTCTACAACTCACCGTTACGTTCCCGCTAAATTCGGCGCACCAGAATACGTCCCAGTTAGCCAGCGATGATCATCGTGAACAATGTGACAGTGACTGGAATACTTCATCTCGGGCATGGAAGTCAGTTCTTTTGGTTGCCGATTAGAGCCTGCGTCCAGAGCGCGAATGCGCCTCTTGAACAATCGGTAATAAAAAACTCGTTGGGGGTTTAGCCTTCAGGGAAACGACGCTCATACTTCTGCGCTGGCTCTTGCCAGGCCTTGCTCTGTCAACAACGACAAGGTATTGCCGGCGCATGCGGACAAAGCGGGATAAGCCCATCCGACATCCACAAGCCTGGCGTTTCATTTTGTCCTTCAGCAGAAGTGCCGGGCTTTGTGTACATTCGCGCTTGGGTTGCGTTGCGGCACATCGGCACGCGTCCCAAGGCAACCTTCTTTGTTGCGCATGTTCTTCCTGTTGTATTTCTCTGTCAAACGCCGGGCAATTGAAAGATGCGCGCAAGCTTTTTGATTGATCTTAAGCAGTACAGCAGTTCTCAAGAAATGCAGATTATGCGAATCCCTAGCCAGTATTCCGTCACAGTCGAATATACCGTCAGATCAATTTCGTCCTGTGCTTGTGTCAGGTACAAGCACGCGGCTGCGGGTCATCGCACGCCGCGCTAGCCTTTACCAGGACACTCTTACGTTCTACCCCAAGCTCAGGAATTCTCATGCTCGGCCTAGTCCGCATCGCCCTCCGGCGACCTTATACCTTCGTAGTCCTGGCGATCTTCATTCTCATCATCGGCCCGTTGTCCGCGATGAGGACGCCAACCGACATCTTTCCGGATATCAATATCCCCGTCATCAGCGTCGTGTGGCAGTACACGGGGCTGCCGCCGGACCAGATGGTCGGCCGCATCACCTCGCCGTTCGAACGCACGTTGACGACAACCGTGAACGACGTCGAGCATATCGAGGCGGAATCGGTCGCCGGCTTCGGGATCATCAAGATCTTCTTCCAGCCGGGCGTGAATATCAGCACGGCGAACGCGCAGGTAACCGCGGTCGCGCAAACTCAATTACGGCAGTTGCCTGCGGGCACGACGCCTCCTCTAATCCTGAACTACAGTGCGTCGACCGTACCGATCATCCAGCTGGCGCTATCTGGCAAGGGACTCACCGAGCAGAATCTCGGCGACCTGGGTCTGAATGCGGTGCGCCCGGTTCTCACGACGGTCGCAGGCGCAGCCATTCCATACCCGTTCGGCGGCAAGACACGTCAGGTACAGATCGACGTCGACCCGGCGGCGCTCCAGGCGCGCGGCTTATCCGCGCAGGACGTAGCGAATGCACTTGCCGGCCAGAACCTGATTACGCCGGTAGGCACTGAAAAGATCGGTGACTACGAGTACACGTTGCAATTGAACAATGCGCCATCGGAAATCAAAGCCTTGGGCGATCTGCCGGTCAAGGCGGCCAATGGCACCACGGTCTATATCCGTGACATTGCGAATGTGCGCGACGGTAGTCCGCCGCAGACCAATATCGTGCACGTCGACGGCCGGCGCTCGGTGCTGATGTCCGTGCTCAAGAACGGCTCGGTTTCGACGCTCGGCATCATCTCCGGCATCAAGCAGCGGCTTGCCGCGGGAAAAGCGTCGTGGCCCGATAACCTGCAGATCGAACCCATCGGTGACCAGTCGCTGTTCGTGCGGGCGGCCATCACCGGCGTGGCGCGCGAGGGCGTGATCGCGGCCGTGCTGACGAGCCTGATGATCCTGCTGTTCCTGGGCAGCTGGCGCTCGACGATCATCATCGCAACCTCAATCCCACTCGCCATCCTCGGCTCCATCGCGACACTGTCCGCGCTCGGCGAAACGTTGAACATCATGACGCTCGGCGGTCTCGCACTAGCGGTGGGAATTCTGGTCGACGATGCCACGGTGACGATTGAAAACATCAACTGGCACCTCGAGCACGGCAAAGAGGTGGAGACGGCTATTCTCGACGGTGCCGCGCAGATCGTCACGCCGGCATTCGTCTCGCTGCTGTGTATCTGCATCGTGTTCGTGCCGATGTTCTTCCTGAGCGGCGTCGCGCGCTTCCTGTTCGTACCGATGGCTGAAGCCGTGATCTTCGCGATGATCTCGTCGTTCATCCTGTCGCGAACCCTCGTGCCGACGATGGCGAAATACCTGCTGAAGCAGCATGTGCAGGACGAGCACGCGCATGAAACGAAGCGCCCCGGTCCGCTCACGCGTTTCCAGCGTGGCTTTGAAGCGCGCTTTGAAAAGGTGCGTAGCGCCTACCGCGGCTTGCTCGAACTCGCGCTGACCCACCGGCGTCCGTTCGTCAGTGGCTTCCTCGGCTTTGTAGTACTCTCGTTCGCGCTGGTGCCGTTCCTCGGCCGCAACTTCTTCCCTTCGGTCGATTCCGGACAGATCCTGATGCATGTGCGCGCGCCCGTCGGCGTTCGCGTTGAAAAGACCGCGCAGATTTTCGCGAATGTCGAAGGCGCGATCCGCCGGATCATTCCACCGGAGGATCTCGGCACCGTGGTCGACAACATGGGTCTGCCCGTCAGCGGCATCAATACCGCGTACAACAACACCGGTACGGTCGGCTCGCAAGACGGCGACATCCAGATCGCGCTGAATGATGGCCATCGTCCCACCGACGAATACGTTCGCGTCATGCGCGAAAGACTGCCGCGCGAATTTCCGGGCGTCACGTTTTCGTTCCCACCGGCGGACATCATCAGTCAGATCCTGAACTTCGGCTCGCCGGCGCCGATCGATCTGCAGATTCGCGGCAATGACCTGAACGCCAACTACGCCTATGCGGACCGTCTGCTGCGCCAGGTTCGCGATGTGCCGGGCGTAGTCGACGCGCGCATCGAACAGTCGCACGACAACCCGACCTTCAATGTCGATGTCGACCGCACGCGCGCGCAATTGCTCGGCATCACCGAGCGCGACGTGACGAACAGCATGGTGGTGAACCTCGCGGGTTCCAGCCAGGTCGCGCCCACGTTCTGGCTGAACAACGCGAACGGCGTATCGTATCCGATCGTGATGCAAACGCCGCAATACAGCCTCGATTCGCTCGCCGCCCTGCAAAATCTGCCGATCACGGCCAGCGGCGGAAGCACCGCCCAGATCCTCGGCGGTCTGGCGACAGTCGAACGCACCGGCAGCAACGAGGTTGTCAGCCAGTACAACATCCAGCCCATGGTCGAGATCTTCGCGACCACCCAGGGCCGCGACCTCGGCGCGGTGGCAGCCGATATCCAGCGCATCGTGCATGACAATGCCGGCACCTTGCCCAAGGGCTCGAACGTCGCGCTGCTGGGCCAGGTGCAGACGATGAATAGCGCCTTTGCCGGCATGTTGTTCGGCCTGCTGGGCGCGGTGGCGCTGATCTATCTGCTGATCGTGGTCAATTTCCAGTCGTGGGCCGACCCGTTCGTGATCGTGACCGCATTGCCTGCCGCGTTGGCAGGTATCGTCTGGATGCTGTTCGCGACCCACACGACGCTCTCCGTACCCGCATTGACTGGCGCGATCATGTGCATGGGGGTGGCGACCGCCAACTCGATTCTGGTTGTCAGTTTCTGCCGCGAGCGACTTGCCGCACACGGCGACCCGTTCAAGGCCGCACTCGAAGCGGGCTTTACGCGTTTTCGCCCCGTGCTCATGACCGCGCTCTCCATGATCATCGGCATGATGCCGATGGCGCTCGCCCTCGGCGAAGGCGGTGAGCAAAACGCGCCGCTTGGCCGCGCCGTGATCGGCGGTCTGCTGTTTGCCACCACCGCTTCACTGTTCCTCGTCCCCGTCATTTTTTGTATCGTGCACGCGCGCCCCGGGCGCGCGGCTACCCCGGCATCCGTCACGGGAGGTCCTGCTCATGTCGTCTGAATCCACTTTTCCCACCAATAGACCGTCGCGCCGCCCGCTTCTGGTAGCGGGGGTGGTCGGCCTGCTGGTCGCCCTCGGCATCGTCGTTGCCGGCCTTACGCTGCGAGCCACCGACGCCCGCAAGCTGAAAACCTGGACCGACGCCCAGGCCGTGCCGACCGTCAACGTGATCCAGCCCTTGCGTGACGCCAACGGCCCATCGCTGCAACTGCCCGGCCGCCTCGAAGCGTTTACGCGAGCGCCGATTTTCGCGCAGGTCAGCGGCTATCTAAAATCATGGAGTGTCGATATCGGCGCGCCGGTCAAAGCGGGGCAGGTCCTTGCCGAAATCGAAACCCCCGAGCTCGACCAGCAGCTATTGCAGGCGCGCGCGGATCTCCAGAGTGCGCAGGCGAACGCATTAGTGGCGGGTACGACGGCCAAGCGCTGGGAAGCGCTAAGCGGCACGGATTCCGTCGCCCAGCAGGATGTCGATCAGCGCACCGCCGACTACACCGCCAAGGAGGCGATCGTAGCGGCCGCAAAGGCCAACGTTGACCGCCTCGTCGCCACCAAGGCCTTCGCGCGCATCGTCGCGCCATTCGACGGTGTGGTAACCGCGCGCGATACCGACGTCGGCGCGTTGGTCAACGCCGGCAGCGGCGGGGTAGGCCAGGAGCTGTTCGCGGTCTCCGATGTCAAGCAGTTACGCGTGTATGTCCAGGTGCCGCAGAACTACGCACCGGCGATACACGACGGCACGACCGCCGTCCTGAGCGTTCCCGAATATCCCGACCAGCAGTTCACCGCGCGCGTGGTGGCAGCGTCAGACTCGGTCAATTCGAGTTCGGGGACGACGCTCGTTCAACTACTGGTGGACAACGCCAACGGCAAGCTGCTGCCGGGTGGGTTCGCCAGCCTGAAATTCTCGTTGCCCGCCTCCGCCGATGCGCTCCGTGTACCGGCCAGTGCGCTCGTCTTCGATGGCCGTGGCGTCATGGTCGCCACGCTTGGCGCGAGCGGTCATGTGCTGTTCAAGCAGGTGAAGATCGACCGCGACCTGGGCAATTCGGTGGAGATTGGCGCTGGGCTCGCCGCGACCGATCGCGTGATCGATACGCCGCCCGACGGACTCGCTAACGGCGACAGCGTGCAGATTGCGACGGCGACCGACAAGAAGGCAGTTGCACATGGTTAAGTATGGACTTCCGGCGCTTCTCGCGAGCGTCGTCGCGCTCTGTGCCTGCTCGCTCGCGCCGCAATATCAGGTCCCGCCGGCGCCGATCGCTGCGCAATACAAAACGTTTGGTCCGTGGACCACCGCACAGCCCGCCGACCGGATAGACCGCAACGGTTGGTGGAAGATGTATGGCGACACACAGCTCGACGATCTCGAAGCACGGCTGCTGGCCAACAACACCGACTTGCGCGCGGCGTACGCACATTATGCGCAAGCGCAGGCTTTCGTGGCGCAGGTCCAGTCGGGGCTGTACCCGTCGATCAGTGCGAGTGCCGTGCCGCTGCGTGAGCGCCAGTCCGACAACCGGCCGTTGCGCGTGGGCGGCCCGAACAACTACAACTCCGTCACGCTTGGCGGCGAAATCGACTACGACCTCGATCTCTGGGGCCGCGTGCGCGACTCGGTGGTGGCCGGCAAGGACGAGGCGCAGGCGACCAAGGCCGATCTGGCCTCGGTCAGGCTGAGCCTGCAGGTCGAACTGGCGGATAGTTATGTCCGCTTGCGCGGCCTCGACCAGCAAACCGAGCTGTTGAACGAGACCGTCGTGGCATTTGCGAAGGCCCTGCAACTCACACAAACGTTGCACAACAGCGGGATCGTGTCCGGCCTCGACGTTTCCCGGGCGCAAACGCAACTTTCGTCGGCGAAGTCGCAGCTGTCGCAGAACCTGGCGCAACGGGCCTTGATTGAACATGCGATCGCGGTACTGGTTGGAACCTCCGCGTCGGAATTCAGCCTGCCGTCCCAGACCGCCGCCATCGCGTTGCCGGCGATTCCGACCGGCCTGCCCTCGACCCTGCTGCAGCGACGGCCCGACGTCGCTGCAGCGGAACGACGGGTGGCCGAGGCTAACGCAAAAATTGGCGTCGCGCGGGCGGCCTACTTTCCGGACATCACGCTCAGCTTGCAGGGGGGTGTGCAAAGCGCAGCCTACGCGGGCCTGGTCAGCGCGCCCAATCTGTTCTGGGCGGTCGGCCCGCAACTGGTGCAGTACGTGTTCGACGGCGGGTACCGCCGTGCGCAACTCGACGCCGCCAAGGCGGCAACCGAAGAAGCGGGAGAACGTTACCGCAGCGTTGTCCTGTCCGCATTCCAGCAGGTTGAAGACAACCTTGCCCTGCTGTCGTATCTCGGCACCGCGCTTGGTGAGCAACGTGATGCAGCAAACGCCGCTCAGTACTCGGTCGACCTCGCGTTACGTCAATATCGCCAGGGCGTAGTGGGTTACCTCGATGTCGTGCAGGCGCAGACGGTCGCACTCGACGCGCAACGCAGCGTGCTCGATATCCAGACACGCCAGCTGAGCGCGAATGTGCAACTCCTGGATGCGCTCGGCGGCGGATGGTCGAGCGATGAACTCGCGCAAGCGGCTGCGGCGCCGGCACTCATCGCAACGGCAACGGAGCGCAGCGCTAACTGAACGCCTCTGCACGGCGTGGGAACGGTATGCCCCGTAGTATTTTGACTACTTCGGAGCACGTTCCCTGTCAGGCCTATTGCAACCTGTTGGCGCTCGCGGTGACGTTGAGTTCGATGTCGTCGTGGCGAGCGGTCGGCTGTGCGTGTTTCGACATTGGCGAATGAAGATCGCTTTTGATGAACCTGGAAAACCGCGCGTTGGCCTCCATCACGTGCCGGGTCGCAGCCGCCGTCAGTTGCTGGTCGTGAATGGCCAGGATTTCTTCGAGCATGGATGCGACCTCGGCGCTGACTTGCCACACTCCGTCATACTGCGCCCTGTCAACAGCTTGATCCAATTCAGCCTCCGCACGTCGGTACAAATCGACAGGCGCATTACCGAATCCGGCATCTTGTAAGTAGTACGTCAGATATACGACTCTGATCAGTTCATTGAGCAGATGAGCATTCCCTTGCCCTTTGCGACAGACCGCAAGAGCGAGGTGATTCGCGAGCGAGATATCAGAGACGGCTTGCCTCGTCATTGGGAGCAGCATTTCCTTGCTCAAATGACGCCGACCAGAAGAAGCGCGGCCCGTGGGCCGGCGAGTACTATGAGACATTGAGAGTGTATCGAAGAGAGAGAGTTGCGAGACGGCCCGACTGGTTTGCGAACAGGTTTGCTAATAGTCGACATTCACGGTTGTGGCGCGACAATTCTATAGCGATATCGCCGAGGCCGCATGCGCGTCAATTACGCTTGCACTGCGTGCATTAGCCATATTTGAACTCCGAAGCCACTTGCAGAAAGGCCTTGATCAGTCGGAGACGGACTGAGGAGCGTCGCCATATCAATCCGACCACGCGCTTCTGAAAGGGATGCGGCAGCGGCCATTTGGCAAGTGATAGATCGCTGAGCGGTTTGGCCGTCCAGTCGGGCACGAGTGAAACGCCCAGACCGCGGTCCACCAGCGCGGCAATCGCGCCGAGCCCGTCGAGCTCGCAACGTTGATGCGGAGTAATGCCATGTTGCCGAAGGTAGCTCTCGGCAAGTTGCCCGCCGACAGCATTGCGGTCGTAACGGAGAAACGGCTCCGTCTGCAATGTGACGTGCGGATCGGTCACATTCATCGCGGCAGGCGTCAACAGCACGAGCGGCTCTTCCCTGAACGTGTGCCAGTCGCAACTTTTCGGCAGATTGAACGGTGGCCGTGCGACGACCGCGGCATCGAGATCACCACTGACGACCTTCCGATACAGGTCGAGCGAGGTGCCGGGCTCGAGATAAAAGTCGATTCCGGGATGACGCGCCAGCAATTCCGCAAGCATGACGGGGATCAGACTCGTCATCATCGTTCCCATGCCGCCGAGGCGCAGTTGTCCACCCAGCGTCGACGGATTCTCCAGATCCGACTTGAGGTCGCGGATCTCGTGCAACACCTTGCGAGCGCGTTCGAGGATGCGCTCGCCGGCTTCCGTCGTACCGACCGTGCGTCCGCAGCGCCGCACGAGTTGGCCGCCCAACTCCGCCTCCAGCATCTTCACGCGCTGTGCCACCGCGGCCGGCGTCAGATCGAGCCGGCGAGCGGCTTCCGCGATCGAGCCAAATTCGACCACGTAGACAAAGCTCTGAAGAAAGCGGGAGTCCATCGAAATAAATTTTATGTTTTGAAGAAAGCAAAGACTACTTCTTCTGAGGGGCGATGACCAGCATACTCCTCGCAAACGCGCCCTCCGGTTCATCTGGCGGCTGATGGAAAATGGGGCATCACCGATGACGCGATCGGCTGGCAAGATCACGCCCGGCCCGCTTGTTCTGCGAGCGCCATCAGTTGGCATGACTGATGGACCACGAGAGATTCGACCGGGAACTCGGCGATTCCTGAAAGGAAGGAGACGATGACTGTGCCAGCCGCCCTATCCGGCACCATCGGAACGCTTGTCAAAAGCGTTGCGCTGTTCAACCTCGGCACGCTCATCAACGACCAGTCGTCATTGACGATGCGGCGCGGAATGGGTACGCGGGTCGAGGTTCCCGTGACCGGCGCATTGATCGAGATGACGGACGGCGAACATATCCTGTTCGATACCGGTCTTCTGCCGCACGACTGCGAACGGGATGATCGTCCCCCTCTCTGTCTGTCGATGAAGCGCTTTTCCGAAATGATCGCGCGCTATGAGCGACAGGACGACATTCGCGCACGGCTGGCCGAGCTCGGCCGTACGCCGGAGGACGTCAAGATTGTCATCAACAGCCACTTCCACTGGGACCACTCGGGCGGCAACCTGTTATTCCCTCATGCACGCTTCCTCGTGCAGAGTTCGGAATATCGCTTTGCGTATCAACCGGACAGCTTTGCCGCGCGACCGTACGAGCGCGCCTACTTCGATTGTGAAATCGACTATGAACTGTTGCGCGGCGATCAGGTGATAAAGCCCGGCGTGGCCGTGCTCACGACGCCGGGCCATACGCCGGGACATCAATCGCTGATGGTGCGTCTGCCGTCGGGCTCGCTCATGTTCATGACCGGCGACGCGGTGTTCTGCCCGGCCAACCTCGAACCCGACTCGCCGCCCGGCAATGCGCACAACACCGAACTCGCGATCGCATCGATCGCGCGGCTGCGCCTGCTGCGCGAGTTCTTCGGCGGTGAACTGGTGATCTGCCACGATCCCGATTTCTGGAAGAAGTGGCAACCGGCGCCGCATCGCTACACGTGAGACGGACGGTCCGGCTCCGCACGCTCAGGGCGGTGCCAGACCGGATTCGATTGTTGGGTTGCCAGAGCGGAGGTTCGTGCAGTGCCTCGCATGCCGAGGCGGCCAAGACCGTCGCGATGCAGTGCCAGGATCGTTTGCAACACGTAGCTATACAAAGACAAACACGTGCTGTCGCGCAGGGCTGCTTGCCGCCTTGTCGCTATGCACGCAAAACATGGATGGAGACAGACGATGGAGCAAAGATGGTTTCGCTTACTGCCCGTGATGATGATGACGCTTGTCATCGCGTTCATGGATCGCACCAACATCGGCTTTGCGATTCCGACGATGGGCAAGGAACTCGGGCTGACCGCCTCGATTCTCGGATTCGCGTCGGGTGTGCTGTTTATCGGCTATGGCACTTCGCAGGTCGTGGGCGGCTGGATCGCCGACAAGGGCTACGGCAAGGCGCTGATCGCCGTGCTGATGGTGCTGTGGGGAACGATCGAAATGGCGCAGGGGTTTGTGCACAATGCGCAGCAGCTGGTCGTGGTTCGTTTCGCGATCGGCGTATTCGAAGGCGGTATATTTCCGACTTTCCTGCTGTTCGTCAGGAACTGGTTCGCGCCTTCCGAGCGTGCTCGCGCAAATGGCATCTGGCAGCTGTGTTACCCGTTCGCCGCGATGGCGAGCGGCCCCATCGCCGGCTACATCCTGAAGCTCGGCGACTGGCGCACGTTGTTCATCGTCGAGGGCATTTTCCCGCTCGTGTGGGTACTGGTGTGGTTGTGGGGCGTAGCCGATTCGCCGCGCAACGCGAAGTGGTTGAAAGCCGCCGATCGCGCGCAACTGATCGAACGCCTCGACTCGGAAAACAGGCGGCACGCATCGCAAGCGCCGTCACCCATACCGGTATCCTTCGGCTCGCAATTGCGGCGCCCGGCAGTATGGCTTTTCGCAACCGCGATCCTGCTTTGGAACACCGGCTTCCTCGGCTTTGTGATCTGGCTGCCCAGCGTGATTCATCAACAGCCGGGGCTTTCGCCGACGGACATCGGCTGGCTCTCATCGATTCCCTACGCATTCGCGATCGTGCTCATGCCGATCCTGACTTACTGGTCCGACCGCAAACTGGACCGGCGGCTCTTTTCCGCGATACCGCTGGCTATTTCCGGCCTGGCCCTTCTGGTTGGCGGCGAAACCTTTGAGTCCAATCCGTTTGTCGCGAACATGGCGCTGCTCGTCATCGCTGGCGCGACGCTTTACGGATCGCAGCCGGTACTGTGGTCGATCGCCACCGAACTGGTGCCCTCTGAAGTGACGGCCCGAATTAGCGGCATGATCAACGGTATCGGGATGATCGGGGCATTTGGAGGGCCTTACTTCGTCGGCTTCGCGCGCTCGCTGACCAACTCGTTTTCCGCCGGACTGTTGGTAATGGGCTTCTGTCTGATTGCCACAAGCGCGTTCGTGATGTTGATCAAGGACACTGCGAGACCACGACGTGAGCGTGATGCGACGGCGGAGCCGAATATGGGCCGTAGCTGAGCCCAGGATAGTACCCTGGGCCCGCGAGTACTCGACGTCCCGGTTCGCGCGCGGTTCGAGACGTCGAATGCCGCTCATCACGAGCGGCATTCGTGCCCATTGCGCTCAGCCGCCGCGAAGCGCGTTGCTCATGCCGGCATCGGACAGCGCGCAAAGCGCCACCGCCGACCAGTCATGCTCAGCGCCGAGCCCTTGCGAGCGCAACGTCAGGAACCGGTCGTGCACGAGACTTGCCAGCGGCAGTGGAACGCCAAGCGCCTCAGCGGCGGCCAGCATCAGGCGGTTGTCCTTTTGACCGAGCGGCAACGAGAAGCCAGGCGGCTGAAATTGTTGCGACGCAATCAGCGCACCGTAGATTTTGTATGGCGGCGCGTTGAAGCTTGCGCTCGTCAACAGTTCCACCAGACGCATCGGATCGATGCCGGCCTTGCCCGCCACGGCACAGGCTTCGCCCAGCGTTTCGATGACCACGGACAGCATGAAGTTGCCGATCAGTTTCACCAGATTGGCCTGCGAAGGCTCCTCGCCGACAATGCCCACCGACTGCCCAAGCGTTTCCAGAAGCGGCACGGCGACCTTGAGGTGCTCGTCCGCTCCGGCCGCCATGATGAACAGCTTGCGCGCCGCCGCGGCATCGGGCCGGCCGAACACCGGCGCGGACACGAAGGCAAGACCCGCTTCACGATACTTCGCTGCGTGATCCTGCGCAGTGGCAACACTGATCGTGCTCATCGAGATGTGCAGCGCCCCCGGTTTCAGCGTGCTGGCGATGCCCTCCTCGCCAAACGTGACCGCGGCGTGCGCGGCATCGTCGGCCAACATCGTGAACACCACGTCGGCCCCGAGCGCCGCCTGCGCGGGACTCGACGCGACGCGCGCCCCGGCTTCGCGCAACGGTTCGGCGCGTGCCGGACTCCGGTTGAAAACCTGCACGTCATGCCCGGCGTCGATCAGGTTCTTCGCAATCGCGGCGCCCATCGCGCCCAGTCCTACAAATCCAATTTTCATAGTGACACTCCAGATGATCAGCCGCGCGAATGCGCGGCCCGTTCAGACTGCGAATTGATAGACCTGACGGCTCACGTCGAGCGTCACGTCGCCGCGTTCGCCCAATGCCGTCATCCCGTGCTCGTCGAGCTTCGCGATCAGCGTCGCGATGGACTGTCCGCCAATCCGGTAGTCGCGCAAGCGGGTACCCACCGACATACGTTCGAAGAACACGCGGGTCGCCGTAATCGCCGCACTGATACGCTCGTCCTCGCTGCCCGCTGTGATGTTCCAGACGCGCTCGGCGTACTGCAGCAACTTCGCGCGCTTCGACTCGCGGCGCACGCTCAGCATGGCCGGCAGCACGATGGCGAGCGTCTGTGCGTGATCGAGTCCGTGGAGCGCCGTGATCTCGTGGCCGAGCATGTGGGTCGCCCAGTCCTGCGGCACGCCGGCGCCGATCAGGCCGTTTAGCGCCAACGTCGCGGTCCACATCAGGTTGGCTCGCACCGCATAGTTGTGCGGCTCGGCAAGCGCTTGTGGGCCGACTTCGGTCAGCGTGATCAGCAGGCCTTCGGCGAAACGGTCCTGTACTCGCGCGTCCACCGGATAGGTCAGATACTGCTCGACGATATGAACGAACGCATCGACGACACCGTTGGCAATCTGCCGCGGCGGCAACGAATAGGTCGTCGTCGGATCGAGTACCGAGAAGAGCGGATAGGTCGCGTCGCTCGTGAAAAACAGCTTGTCGCCCTTCGCGCGGTAGCTGATGACGCTGCCATTGTTCATTTCCGAACCGGTCGCGGGTAGCGTCAGCACGCTGCCGAACGGCACCGCATCGCGCACCGGGGCCTGCCTGGCCAGAATGTCCCACGGCTCGCCGTCGAACTTCATCGCCGCCGCAATGAACTTCGTCCCGTCGATCACCGAGCCGCCGCCCACCGCCAGCAAAAAGTCGATGTTCTTCTCACGCGCGAGCGCAACCGCCTCCATCAGCGTTTCGTAAGTGGGATTCGGCTCGATGCCGCCGAACACGTGCCACGCGCGCTCACCGAGCGCCGCCTGCACTTGCGCGAGCACACCGTTGCTCTTGATACTGCCACCGCCGTACGTAATCAGCACCCGTGCGTTCGGTGGGACGTGAGCATCGAGTGCGGCAATCTGGCCTTCGCCGAAAATGATTCGTGTGGGGTTGTGAAACGTAAAGTTCTGCATTGAATCTCTCTTCCTTACATTCAAATGACCGGTCGTCTCAAACCGGAATAGACGGTTGCCCGGATCGAAACCAGATGCCGCTCAGATCAGTTACGACCGTTACCTTGGGATCTGAAAAACAGATCGAACCTCAAATGCACACAAGCACAGGCCGACTGCGGCGCGACAGGCAACGTTGCACATCCGACAGTCAGAAGAATTCACCACCTCGGCTGCTTCAGTCAGCCGGGCAAAACGGCACCGGCGAAAGGAACACTGATTCCTGATGCACCAGGTACGGCAAGATGCGAGGCGTGAAAGCTTGCCAATGCGGATCGGCGGCGAGCTTCGCGCGCTGCGCGGCACGGTGCGCATAGTCGTCATAGCTCCAGCAGAACACGACCGAATTCAACGTCCCCGAGTCTTTAGTCCAGCAGCCCTTGAGCCGTGCGTACCGACTGATGATCTCCAGCCCCTCGCGCTCGTAAATTTGCAGAAACTCGCCCACCTTTCCTGCCGTAATCTGGTATGCACGCATTTCAACCAGCATGATTGCCTCCTGTTGTCATTCAGACATTCACAAAACGACGTCCGCCCGAGCACACCGTCACGCGGCCAGGCAGACCTGCACTCCACCGCAAATCAAAAGCTGTGCCGTATGCCCACGCGCAGCGCGACCTGATTCGGCGTCGACGAAGGTGACAGATAGGTCAGATCGGCTACCGCTGCGTGTCCCGTCGAATCAACGCCGCTGGCGCGTTGCCAGGCAACGATCAGGTAGGTGAACGTACGCTTCGAAAACAGGTACTGCGAGCCCGCCGCCAGCTGGTTGTAGTGCGCATGCGGTGACGACGTGTAGTTGTAAGTCAGACCCCCCATGACAGCAGGTGTAAAGCGGTGGCTGACGAACGCCTCGTACGAGTCGAGTGTCGCGGCCCCCTGGAACGTGGTGCTGCTGGTCGCTACTGCGTTGCTGAAGCGCGTGTTGGTGTAAAGCGCCCCCAGCGTTGTGGTGCCGAACTGATAGTTGCCGCCCACACCGAGCGTCTGCATGCTGTGCGCGGTGGCGTAGCCGCTATAAATCGGTGTCGTTACGGGATTCGTGAACGCCTGGCCCGCTGTCGCCCCCGTGGCGCCGTCAAATCGCGTCACCGCCGGGTTGTTCACATAGAGATAGGCGGCCGCCAGCTTCAGCGGGCCGTTCGCATAGCTCAGGCCGAAGCCGTACTGCCGCGACGCGCCGACCGAGCCGGCCACGCCGCCAAAGCTATAGAGCGCGCCCGCCGTGACGCCGTGATACGTCGGGCTCACGTACTTGACCGTGTTATTGACGGGATACGTGCCCCAGATTCCGTCCACATCGCCCGCATGCGCCGACAGCGAGCCGCCGAACGCCAGCGAAGAGGTCAGCGGCTGCAGGTTGGTCACCATGAAGTCATACTGCCGCCCGAGGCGCACGCTGCCGTAGTTGCCGGACAAACCCACATATGCCTGACGGCCGAACAGCCGGCCGTTATAGCCGAGCTTGCCGCTATTCACGTCATAGCCGCTCTCGAGCTGGAAGATTGCGCTCGTGCCGCCACCTAGATCCTCGCTGCCCAGCAGGCCGAACTTGCTGCCGCCCATCCCACCGCTGAAGGTCTGGTAATTGGCATGTCCGCCCTGATTGTTGGTGTAGGTAATGCCATCGTCGGCGACGCCGTAGAGGGTCACGCTGCTTTGTGCGCGAGCCGCCTCTGCAAGGCAGGTCAATGCCATTAGGACAACTATTTTTCTGCTCATGAAAATTCCCGTCGAATGAAAAATGGAGTTGATCAAACGCTGAACTACAGAACGAACAAGGTTGCCACTGGAACGGCATGTGATCCACGCGCAGTGCGCTCACGCATTGCGGCGCCGAGCCTGCTCACGCTTCGGAACGGTGCCCGGTCTGCACGCTCACCGGGCACCGCCAGCGCGACACGGACCGTCAGCCCGCGTGCCCAATCAAAAATCCAACCAGCAAACCGACCAGACCCGAACCTGCACCGACCAGCCAGACCCGCAGACCGGGTGTCGGACCGGGTTTGGCTGTGACGGTGAACGGCTTCGTCTCGCTGTGCGGCTGAGATTGCACGCCGCCGATCGGTGGCACGTTGTCCGGCCGAGCCGGCAGCGCCGGCTCGATATCTGGCACAGCGTTCGCAGGCGCCGCCTCCTTTTCGATGTGCGCCTTCAGCGCGCCGAAGAAGGCGTCGAGATTCTTGCCCGCCGCGGACTGAATCAGCCGGGACCCCACGCTCATCAGCTTTCCACCGATTTCGACATCCGCGTCGTATGCGAGCACGGTCGTCTCGGCTTGCGGTTCGAGTTGCACGCGCGCGGTGACCCTGGCAAAGCCGACTGCGCCCGCATTGCCCGTGCCGACGATCGTGTAGGCCCTGGGTGGATCGAGATCCGACAGCTCCACATTGCTTTTGAAGGTCGCGGCCACCGGGCCGACGCGAATCTGCACGGTCGACTCGAAATGCCGCTCGTCCAGCATCGCGAGCGATTTACACCCGGGCAGACACGCCTCGAGCACGGCAGGATCGTTCAGCGCACGCCATACGGTCTCGGGTCGTGCCGGGAGGATGCATTGATCAGCCAACTTCATCGCCATTCCTCAGCGCTCGTAGAGTTTGAAGAGCGCCTGAGTGCCGTTACGCGTGAAGCCTTGCTCGGCGAGCTTCTGATAAAGACTGCGCACCAGTTCAAGACCCGGCAACTCACGTCCCATGTGAGCGGCTTCCTCATGCGCAATCCGCATGTCCTTGATGAAATGCTCGATAAAAAAGCCAGGCGCGAAATCGCCTTTCGCGATGCGCGGCCCCAGGTTGTTCAACTGGAAGCCGCCAGCCGCGCCGCCGCCGATCGCGCTCAGGACGGTCTGCGGATCCAGTCCCGCGCTGTGCGCATACGCGAGGCCCTCGCACACGCCCATCATCGTCGATGCGATCACGATCTGATTGCACAGCTTGGTGTGCTGACCCGAGCCCGGTCCGCCTTGCAGCACGATGTTCGTGCCGAGGCAGCGCAGCATCGGCTCGACGCGCGCGAGCACATCGGCCGCGCCGCCCACCATGATGGACAGCCGCCCCTCGCGCGCGCCGACATCGCCGCCCGAAACCGGCGCGTCCAGCATCTGCACGCCGCGAACCGCGGCTTGCGCGGCCAGCTCCTCGGCCAGTTGCGGACTCGAAGTCGTCATGTCGATCAGCACGGCATCGCGCCGCGCGTTCGCGATCAGACCGTCGTCGCCGAGATACAGCGCACGCACGTCGTCCGGCATGCCGACGATCGAGATGACCACGTCGGATGCTTCAGCGAGCGCCTTTGGCGTGGCGTGCCAGCTCGCGCCCGCTTCGATGAGCGGCTCGGCCTTCGCACGCGTGCGGTTATAGACGTGTAACGGATAGCCGGCTGCGGCGAGCCGCGCCGCCATCGAGGCGCCCATGATGCCGAGGCCGACAAAGCCGACGGCGGGTTTGCTTGCAGATTGATTCATGATTGTTTGATCCGGTCAGAGTTTGTCGCGCAGCAGGTCGCGCAACAGCATGGGAGTCAAAGGGTGACGGTCCGCCACCACGCCGAATGGCGCCAGCGCGTCGTTGACGGCATTGGTCAAGGCGCCGAGCGCGCCCATCACGCCGCCTTCGGCCATCCCCTTGATGCCCGCCGCCGTCGCGCGGCTAGGCGTATGCAACGGAATGATCTCGAAATTGGGTAGTTCGGTCGAAGTGGCGATCAGGTAGTCGGCCAGCGAGCCGCTCACGTTCTGTCCCGTTTCGTCGTAGCGCGTATGCTCGAACAACGCGCCGGACAGTCCCATCGCCACTGCGCCGTGTTGCTGCCCTGTCACCACGGTGGGATTGAGCAGCGTGCCGCAGTCTTCGGCGATCACGTAGCGCGCGATATGGATCGCGCCGGTGGCCACGTCCAGCTCGATCTCGCATCCGTGCGTCGAATTCGAGTAGGTCATCGGCGGCGGATCATAGGTCAAATGAAACTCGAGGCCGGGCGTGAGGCCTTGGGGCAACGAAGTTGGATCCATATAGGCGCGCCGCGCCACGTCGGCGAGCGTTAGACCTGTCTCGACCCACGCGTCGCCGCTGCGGCGCTCGATGCGCGCGTCGACAAGGCGAAGCGAGTCGCTGTCGGGCAGGTCGAGACAACCGGCGGCAATGGCGAGCACCTTGCGGCGCGCATCGAGTGCGCATAAATAAAGCGCGCCGCCGCCCGCTGTGCCGCTGCGGGCGCCGCGGCTGCCCATTCCGTATGGCGCGATATCGGTGTGGCCCAGATGGATACGCACGCTCGACGGGTCCACACCCAGGCCTTCGGCCACCGCATTGGCCATCGCGCTTTCATAGCCCTGCCCGCTGGGGCCGAGCCCCACCGACGCGTTCACGACACCACTCGGCTCGATCCGAATCCAGCTGGCCTCGTGTCCCGAGCCCGGAATGCCGGCCGATTTATAAAAGCGCGAACCGTACGTCGTCGGCTCCACCACGTTGCACAGGCCAAGCCCGAGATAGCGGCCGGCTGCCCGCGCCGCCTGCTGACGCGCGCGAAAAGCGTCGTAGTCGAAGGCCGCCAGCACCGCCTCAAAGGTCTGCGACGGCGTAATGTCGGCCAGCAATTCGCCGGTGGCGGTGCGGTACGGCAGTTCCTCCGGCGTCAACAGGTTGCGGCGGCGCACTTCGACCGGATCCAGCTTCAGCTCGCGCGCAATCGCTTCCATCGTGCCTTCCATGACCCAGCTGGTGATGGACATCGGCGCGCGCATGGGTGCATTGCCACATTTGTGACTGAGCACGACCTTCACGTCGAAAGCGTAGTGCTGCAGCCGGTACGGTCCACTCAACACCATTGCGACGACGCGCGCGAGGTAGTTCGCCGGAAAGAAGCAATACGCGCCGAAGTCTTCGCGGATCTCCAGATCGAGCGCGAGCAGCGTGCCGTGCTCATCCACCGAAGCGCGCGTGCGGCAGAAGTCTTCACGGGAATTGGCCGCTGCGGTCAGATTCTCGAGACGGTCTTCGCGCCAGCGCACCGGTCGCTTCAAATGACGTGCGAGTGCGGCAACGGTCAGCTCCTCGCGGTACAAGGCGATTTTTTGACCGAACGAACCGCCGACGTCAGGCGAAATCACCGTCACCTGCGACTCGCTGAGTCTGAGCCGTTGCGCGAGCTGAGTGCGCAAAGGATGCGGCACCTGGGTTCCGATGTGAAACGTCAGGTGGTGGCGCCCGGCGTCCCAGACTGCTGCGCAACCGCGTGTTTCGATGGGCACATGGGTCTGCCGCTGCTGCTGGAAGGTCGATTCGACCACGCGGTAAGCTCGCTGGGCGACGCTCTGCGGGTCGCCGTTCGAGTAGCGCTGGTGCGACACCAGGTTGCCGGGCACGCCTGGGTCGACTTGCGCGGCATGGGCTTCGAGTGCTTGCCACATATCGGTCACCACAGGCAGCGGCTCGAACTCGACTATGACCTGCTCAGCCGCGTCTTCTGCGAGGTACCGGTCGGTCGCAACCACACACGCGACCAGATCGCCCTGAAAGCGCACGACGTCGGTCGGCATCGTCGCGAACTCGACCGGCAACAAGCCCTCGACCGGCGCAGCGACACGCATCGGCGTGGTCCACTGAGCCAGCTCCCGTCCGGTAACGATGGTCACGACGCCAGGCATGCCGATAGCCGCGGCGGTATCTACCGAGACGATCCGCGCATGCGCATGGGGCGAGCGCACGAAGCTCACGTGCAGGGCGCCCGCGATTTCGATATCGTCGAGATACCGGCCATAGCCCGTCAGCAGGCGATAGTCCTCGGTGCGCGGCACCGCCTTGTTGAGGTAGCGAAACGTCTGCTCAGACATCGGCGCTCTCCCCCCGCATCCGCGCGGCCGCGCGCAGGATCGCCCGGACGATGTTCTGGTACCCCGTGCAGCGGCACAGGTTGCCGGAAAGCGCCTCGCGCACCTCGGACTCGGATGGGCTCGGGTGCTCGCGCAGATAGGCCTCGAAGGTCATCACGATGCCCGGCGTGCAAAAGCCGCACTGCAGGCCATGACACTCATGCAGCGCCTGCTGCAGCGGCGAGAGGCGGCCATCCTGCGCGACAGCTTCGATCGTGGTAATCCGCACTTCGTCCATCTGAACGGCGTACGCAAGGCACGAGCGCGCCGGACGGCCGTCGATCAGCACGGTGCATGCGCCACATACACCGTGCTCGCAGCCGACGTGCGTGCCGGTCAGACGGCAGTCTTCACGAAGCACATCGGAAAGGAGCTTGCGAGGCTCGCAGTGCACTTCGTGACGGCTACCGTTCACATCGAGATAAATTGTTCTCTTTTCCATGGCTCAATGGGCGGTCGTGTTGGCCGAATGCGTCACGCGTCGCAACGCTCGCGCCGTGAGCGCCTTGACGAGATCGCGCCGGTAAGCGGCGCTGATGTCCGGTTGATCGTATGGATCGATAGCGCCAGCCACCGCGTCGGCGATTGCAGCAAGCGTCGGCGCATCCACCGGAGCGCCGACGAAGCCCGCAGCGAGTTCGTCCAGCACAAGCGGAGTGTCCGCCACGCCGCCGAGTCCAATGCGCAGGCTGGCAAATCTGTTGCCGTGGAGCATGACGGTCAGTGCGCAAGCAGCAATCGCGAAGTCGCCGTGCCGCCTGCTAAAGATTTCAAATGCGTGCCGCTCGCCCGGGCGTGCAACCGGGAAATGCACCGCTCGAATGATTTCTTCGGCGGCGAGATCGGTCGTCATCACTGCAATCAGGAACTCCGTGGCCGGCATCTCGCGGCTGCCGTCCGGTCCGGCAATCTCGATGCTCGCACCCAGCGTGCTTGCAATGAGCGGCATTTGCGCAGCAGGGTCCGCATGCGCAAGGCTGCCCCCAAGCGTGCCGCGCTGGCGAATCGCGTAGTGCCCAATGGTCGCCGCCGCTTCCGCGAGCAGCGGGCAAACGGCGCGCACCGTGCCGCTGACGGCCACCTCGTGATGGCGCGTCATCGCGCCAATGGAGAGCAACTCACCCGCAAGCGTCACACCGCTGAGTTGCGGCAATGCGTTGAGGTCGATCAGGTGTGCCGGCTGCGCAAAGCGCATGTTCATCATCGGCGCGAGGCTTTGCCCTCCCGCGATGACTTTGGCGTCGAAGCCGTGCAGCGCGAGCAGCGACAGCGCCTCTTCAAGCGTGCGAGGCCGGTGATACGAAAATACCGCGGGTTTCATGCGTTCTGCACCTTCAGGTTCACGCCGCTCGCCTGATCGAAAAGGTGCAGACGGCGGCGGTTGATCGACAGGGTCACGCGTTCACCGACCTTGCAGGAACGCTCCTTGCCGACACGAAAAAACATTGACTGCCCCAGACATTGCAGGCCGATAAACTGATCGGAGCCTACCGGCAGCAACGAGGCGATGTCGCCTGTCAGCGAACAATCGGTCGAGTCGTCATGCTCGTCGATGTCCTCGGCACGAATGCCGGCCGACACGGCCCGGCCGCTGCATCCCGCGAGGAGGCGCCGCGTCTCGTCATCGAGGGCGAGCGAAAAATCACCTCTGCGAAAATGCAAACCATGGTCGCCTTGCGTGAGGACGCCATCGATAAAGTTGATCGGCGGGCTGCCGAGAAAATTGGCGACGAACTTATTGGCTGGCCGCTCGTAGATATCATCGGGCGAGCCGATCTGCTGCACGACGCCCTGGCGCATCACGACGATGCGGTCGGCGAGCGTCAGCGCTTCGGCCTGATCGTGCGTCACGTACACGAAAGTCGTCTGCATCGACTGATGCAATGCCTTGATGCTCGCGCGCATCGATACACGCAGCGCCGCGTCGAGGTTCGACAGCGGTTCGTCCATCAGAAAGACCGCGGGCTGGCGCACCATGGCGCGGCCGAGCGCGACGCGCTGGCGCTGCCCGCCCGACAGTTGCCCGGGCCGCCGGTCCAGCAGATGCGCGATTTCGAGCGACTGCGCGGCCGCGCGCACCCGCGCATCGATCTCCTGTTGCGGATATTTGCGCATCCGCAGGCCGAAGGCGATGTTGTCGTACACGTTCTTGTGCGGGTAGAGCGCGTAGCTTTGAAACACCATCGCCACGTCGCGCCGGTGCGCCGGCAAGCCGTTGACTTCGACGTCGTCGAACCGCAAGCTGCCCTGCGTGACCTCTTCCAGTCCCGCGATCATGTTGAGCGTCGTCGACTTGCCGCAGCCGGACGGTCCGAGCAGAACGAGAAACTCCTTGTCCCTGATCTGCAGATTCAGGTTGTCCAATGCGACATGTCCGTTCGCATATCGCTTGCCCACCTGCTGAAATTCGATTTGAGCCATGATCTTTCCCTTTATCCCTTTACCGCGCCGGCAGTCAGACCAGACACGATGTAACGCTCGAACACCACGGCGATGATCACAGGCGGCACGATCGCGACCACGCCCGCTGCGTTGATGAACGAAAAGCTCGTCGTGAAATCCGACGTGAAAGACGCAACGATGATCGGGACGGTCTGCGACGCGGCGGTCTGCGTAAACATCAAGGCGAACAGGAACTCGTTCCAGCTAGTCAGGAACGTGAACATGATGACGGCGACGAGCGATGGCACCGCGAGTGGCAAAAACACCTTCAGCAAAGCCTGAATCCGCGAGCAGCCATCGACCCGAGCCGCCTTGTCGAGCTCGTCGGGTAGCGATTCGAAATAACTAAGCAACATGAAGACGCTGAACGGCACCGTGATCGCCAGATAAGTGATGATCAGCGACCCGACGCTGTCGAGCAGGCCGAGCTTGCGCACGAACAGAAAGAACGGCACGACGAGTGCGATATCGGGAATCACGCGGGTAGCCAGCATGAAATACACCGACAGATCGCGGCCGATATACCGGATCTTCGCCATCGCATAAGCGGCGGGAACGCTGACGAGCAGATTCAGCAGCACCACCGCAGCGGCGACCTCGAGGCTATTGCGCAGCGCCGGCAACAGATACTGCGCGGTGGACGGAACGAATGCGGCGTTGCCGTCGTCCGACGCCGTGCCGGTGCTTGCCGCGACGATCGCCTTGAAGCTGGACAGCGTCGGCGGATGGGGAATCCAGTGTGGCGGAATGGACGTGATATCCGCTTCGCGCTGCAACGAGGACGACAGCAGCCACGCAACCGGTGCCAGCACATACAGCAACATCACGATTGAACCGGCCAGCAGCGCAAGGCGCTTCACAACAGAAGAAGACATCGCTTAAAGCCTCTTGCCGAGTAGACGAATGATCGCGTACGACATCGCAAACGTGGCGAGCGCGAGCACATACGCGACCGCCGCACCGGTGCCGAACGACAGGTTGCGGAACGTCTCGACGTAGATGTGCCAGGAGAGCACATGAGACGCGTCGGCCGGGCCGCCCTCCGTCAGAATGAAGAAGAGGTCGAAGTGCCGGACCGCCATCATCGCTTCGTAGATCATCACGAGCATGAAGCCGGGACGCATCGCCGGCAGCGTCACGTGCACGAATCGGCTCCACACGTTGGCGCCGTCCACTCTCGCCGCCGCGTAAAGGTCCGACGGAATGGACTTCATCGTCACAAGCAGCAGAATGGTCGCGAGCGGCACTTCCTTCCACACGAATGCGTTGGAGATCAACGCCAGCGTCTTGTGCGTGTCGCCCAGCCATACCATGTACTGGCCGATCACGCCAAGCTGCAATAGCAGTCCGTTGAGCGCACCGTACCCTGAGTCGTAGATCCACTTCCACATCAGACCGTCGACCACATAGGGAATGGCCCATGGAATCAGCAGGGCGGTCGACAGGATGCGCCGGCCGCGAAACTCCTGATTCAGCAATAGCGCCATCAGCGTCGCAATGATCATGATCGCAAGGACCGACACGACGGTGAACCATGCGGTGCGCTCGACCGCAGCCCAGAACATCGGATCGCGAAAGGTCTGGATGTAGTTGCCCAGGCCGACGAACGACACCCTGTTCATGCGCGTCAAATGAATGTCGAACAGGCTCGTCCAGAACGAGTAAAGGACCGGAAACACGGCGACTGCGAGCAGCACCAGCATCATCGGCGTCAGCAGCAGCATTGCGCTACGCTGATCGGAAGACGCCACGGAATGTCTGGCAAGCCAGCGGCGGCCCAAGGCATGAACGCTCATATCGACCTCAGGCTTTGCTCAACGCGGTCCACTTCTGCGCGGACCGTTTCAGCGCGTCGGCCACGCTTGCTTGACCGAGGATCGCCGCTTGCCATGCCGTCCCGTTGGTCTCGTCCCATTCGCCGAACCAGCGCGTGATCACATCCTTCTTGCGAGCCAGATCCTGTTGCTTCTGAAACATCGAGAAGTCGCCGTACTTTTCATACGCGGTGCGGACTTCGGGGTCGTTAAAGAGCGGCTTCACGCCGAATGCCGTGCCGGTGTCCATGAACATCGCTTTCTGAAACGCGTACTGGCCATCGAATCGTCCACCGAACGCTTCGATCAGACGCGTCGCCTCAGCGGCCCGCGTCTTGTTGGCGCCGGCCGCGGCGCTCATCGCGTGCATACGCATCCACGCAACCGTGGCGTGCGAACCGTTCGGGCCGGCCGGCATCAACGCCTGCCTGATATGGCCCGCGACGCGCGACTGGCGCGGATCGTTAAGCGCCTGAACCCGGTAGCGAGGCAATAATGCGAACGCGTGATTGCCCGACGCCACGGCCTTGAAGCCGTTCAATTCTCCCAACTCGACGCACGCAGGCGAAACGATGTGGTGCTTGTTGACCGCATCGGCAACCCATTGCAGCGAAGTCACCGCGCCGTGCTTCGGATCGTCCATCACCGCCTTGCCGCTGTCGTCGACAAAGCGGCCGCCATTCGAAAACACCAGTGACGACATGAACTCGATCAGCCAGCTTTCGCGTGCCATCGAGAGCATCAGCGGGTATTGCGAGAGACCCGCATTCTTGATCTTCAGGGATTGCGCGACCAGTTCGTCCCACGTTGCAGGCGGCGCCGCGATGCCCGCCTTGGCGAGCTTGTCGGCGTCGTACAGAAACGCCATGTAGTCGGTGTAGTAGGTGAGACCGTACTGACGACCCTTGTAGCGCATCGATTGGGTGCAGAAATCCTGCACCTCGCCGTTGTACCTGAGCAGTTGCGGATAGCCGTCGAGCGGCGCAAGCCAGCCCGCGTCGGCCCACTCGGGCAGCCAGCCGTCGGACACCCACAGCACGTCGATCGGCGCCTGGCCTACGAATTTCGTCACCATCGCCTCGCGATACTGTGCGAACGGGAGGTTGTTGTAGTTGACGTTCAGCCCCGTTTCCTTCTGAAACGGCACGAGCATGCGCTTCACCGTATCGACGCCGGCCGACCAGGTATGCAGATTCACGCTGTCGGCAGCGAAGGCCCGGGACATCCCACCCATCAAACCAGAAGCAGCGAGCCCCGCACCCGCCGACACCTGTAGAAATCGACGACGACTGTTCCCGGATCTATTGACGACGTTACTCATGGCTCGCTCCGACCGTTTGCGCGGCACTGTTCACACGTGGCGTAGCCGCTGCTTCGGCTACCTCTTGAGACGCGAAGATATCTCCGAGAAAATAAATCGTCAATTGACGACATACGGAATATGCAAAAAAATCTGGTTAGCGAACGTCTCAGACACGCTGAGCACATTCGACCCGTTTTTCGCGGTTTCTCCCCATTTATCCGATTGAGCTTCCGATTCAATCGCAGAAATTATGGTCGTCAACCGACGAATGACTGCAAGAATCTTGACACTGGGGCGCCGCAGGAGAGCAACGTGGTGGGAATTCTGCACGGAGCGGGCACGCGCAAAAGGCCGCCCAGGATGGACGCACGTGAGTCGCATGGCGACCGAGGCGATTAGAAAGTGATGGGCGCTGGCCTGGTGGATCCACCGAACCGGCAGACTACCCAGCGCGTCACGCCCGGGCGAGCTCCAGCAGCGCCGCCATGTTGACGATACGGCCCACCGTCGCCCAAGCGGTCAGCACGTGAACCGGCGGTGCCCGCGCTCAACAGGATCGCGCTCTGTCGAGGTGGTCGTCCATCCCGCCGCATATTCGCGGAGCATTGCGCACCGTCGCGGAGCATCGAATCTCTCACCTGCACCAGCGCTTGGCATCGGAATCATGCCGCGTCGTCGTGCCATTTTGTCCTGATTGTCCGACTCGGACAAAAGCCGCCACATTTTCAGCGCATTCGAGACAAGCTGATTTCCGGCGCAGACGGATGACGGCGACAGGTCCGGTACTCGCTCTATTGAGCCAGTCTCGATCAGCAATGGACTCCTCATGAATCGCACACCCACACTGCGCAAGCTTCCCGTCACCGTCATCTCCGGGTTTCTCGGCGCGGGTAAGACCACGCTCGTCAATCAGTTGCTGCAGCAGCGCGCGCCGGGTTCGATCGGCGTGGTCGTCAACGAATTCGGCGAAGTCGGCATCGACGGACAATTGATCCTCGCCGAAGAACAGGCGATGGTCGAAATCAATAACGGCTGCGTGTGCTGCACGGTGCGCGCGGACCTCGTCAGCAGTGTGAAAGCGCTGCTGGCGCGCCCGCGGACCGCTGCTGCGCCCATGCACCGGCTGATCGTCGAGACATCCGGACTCGCCGATCCGGCGCCGGTCCTGCAAACGTTCCTGGCCGATCCCGACCTACGCGAAGCCGTGGATCTCGAATCGGTCGTCACCGTGGTCGACGCACTGCATCTGCGCCGCCAACTCGACGACGACATTGCGCGCGAACAGGTGGCCTTCGCCGACGTCATTCTGATCAACAAGCTCGACCTGATCACGGAAGACGAGCTTATCGCTGTCGAGCGAACGATCCGTTCATTGAATCCAACCGCCGCCATCATCACCTCGACCCGTTCGCCAATCCGCGCGGACGCTCTGCTGGGTATGCGCCGCTTCTCGCTCCCCACGCTGCTTGCGATCGAGCCCGATCTGCTCGACGAAGGCGCTCACGACCACGAACACGACGCGTCGATTCAATCGTGCGCGCTGGTCGAAAAGGGCGACCTCGATGCGACGCGCTTTAGCCGTTGGATCAACGAACTCGTGCAACAGCAAGGCCAGCAACTGATGCGGATGAAAGGGGTTCTCAACTTCCACGCCGAAGCGCGGCAGTTTCATTTCCATAGCGTGCACATGTTGCTGGAGGCCGAACCAGGACGCGCATGGCTGAAGGACGAGCCGCGCGAGAACAGGTTCGTGTTCATCGGTCGCAATCTGAATTTTTCGCAACTACGTGAATCGTTTCTCAGCTGTATCCACTAGCCCAACTTACCTCGAGGATTCTGCAATGAAGAAGACTGATGCGCTTACCGTCAGTATCGGCTTGCTCGCCGTCGTCGACACCTACGTCACGGCAACGGTGTTTCCAGTCCCGGTTTGGGTCACCTTTATCGCGTGGGCTTCGTTCTTCGTGGTCGGCGGCGGTCCGCGCGGCTTCGTGCAGAGCGTCGCATCCAACCTCACCGGCCTCGTCATCGCGTCGCTCTCGCTGCTGGCCGTCGCCAATGCCGGCCCGACGCCGCTCGTCGCAGCGATTTGCGTCGGTGTCGGGAGTGCGGCGATGGTGCAGGTATCGAAACTGAAGCTGCTGAATGTGCTGCCGGCCGTCGTGTGGGGCTTTGCTTCGACGGTCGGCACCACCGTCGCCACGGGCAAGGCGATTACCACACTCAGCATTCAGAACCCCGCGCTGGTGGCTGCCGCCGCGCTCGTCACCGGCGCCGTATTCGGCATCGTCTCCGAAGCGTTCGGCGACGCGCTGAGCCACAAGCCTCAGCATCAACTCAACTGATCTCACACTTCACGAACCGCACACCATGAAACTACAGCACAGCCTTGGGGGGCTCGAAAACCTCGGCCCCGTCAATGTCGAGACACGAGTTTTCGTCGAGCCGTGGGAGAAGCGCATTTTCGGCATTCATACGGTGATGATGGCGGAAAGCACGCATCTGTCGGACGCGCTGCCAAAGTACCCGGTAGCAACGTTGCCTACCGCGTTCAGGAATACGTGGACCTGGGCGTCGCTGCGCACCGGCGCCGAAGGCATGCAGCCGTTCGAATACTTCAAATACCGGTACTACGAAAAGTGGCTGATGGGGATTTCGCAATTCTTCATCGATCAGGGTTACGTATCGGCCGACGAACTTGCGCAGAAGACCGCGCATTACCGCGCCCATCCGGAAGCGCCGCTGCCGGAACAGCCGAGTCCGGCAATCGCCTCGCAGATCAGCGACTACCTTGCAAAAGGCGATTCGGGACTGAACGCACTGAAGCAGGCACCGCGTTTCGAATCCGGCGCCGAGGTGTGCATAGCCGATCCGGCCGCCGTCGATCACACGCGTTTGCCCGGCTATCTGCGCAACAAGCGCGGCGTGATCGACTTCGTCTATCCGGGTGCCTACTCCTACTTCGTTTCGACCGGACCCGACGGCATCGGCGAGCCGATGCCCGTCTATCGCATTGCGTTCAAAGCCGAGGACATCTGGGGCAAGGACAAGAGCGAACCGAACACGACGATCTACGCCGATCTATACGAAGCGTATCTCGACGCATCGAACTGAATCTCTACACCTATCATCTGATACAGAACCACCATGAGTGAACTATTCAAATACGACGACGAACGCGAGGCCGCGAGCGCAGCCAAAGTACGGGCGCTCGAAGCGCTTCTGATCGAGAAAGGGGTGCTGGGCAGCGACTCGGTCGATACCGTGCTCAGTCATTTCGAAACGATGGCCGGCCCGTTCAATGGCGCGAAAATCGTGGCGCGCGCATGGATCGATCCGGCGTTCAAGGCACGCCTTGTCGAAGACACACCAAAGGCGATTGCGGAAATGGACTTCCCGGCCGGAATGGAAGGCGCGGAAGGCGAACACATGGCCGCAGTCGCCAACGGCGACGGTGTTCACAACCTCATCATCTGCACGCTTTGCTCCTGCTATCCCTGGCCGGTGCTGGGTCTGCCGCCCTACTGGTACAAGGACCCGGTGTTCCGCGCGCGCGGCGTGCGCGAACCGCGCGCCGTGCTGAAGGAGTTTGGCGTGCCGGTTTCGGACGATACGGAAGTCAAGGTATGGGACAGCAGCGCGCAAATCCGCTGGTTCGTCATCCCGGAGCGGCCCGCCGGCACCGAAGGCATGAGCGAAGTGGAACTGGCGGCGCTCGTCACGCCGGAAGCGATGATGGGTGTGGCGCTGGTGCCCTCGCCTTCCGCCTCGCCGTGGCAGGCGGTCTGATCATGTTTACCCGTTTCGAGGAATATGCCGCTTCCAGCATGCTTGGTAGTCCGGACTCTCCGCCGCGCATGCAAGGCAAACTGCTGTTCGACAAGCCATGGGAACGGCAGGCATTCGGGCTCGCGCTTTCGTTGTCGAAGGCGGGGCACTTCGAGTGGGAAGACTTCCGTCAGAATCTCATGGCGTCCATCGCCGAATGGGAAGACGGATACTGCGCGGGGCAGCCGCCGTGGGATTACTACGAGCGCTTTCTGCTCGCCCTCGAAAAGACCGTGACGCAGGCCGGGGTGCTGTCGGCCACCGACATGGCATCGCTGGATCTGCGCGCATTGCGTCCGTCCGGCAACTGAGCCGTGCCCTTGCTTCCGGCGTTCAGGCAGGGGCGCGAAGCGCGCGCCATATCGCGCAACGCCGTTTCATCAGGATACCTATCATGCTCAAGCAACTGTCCAATGTACTCAGCGGATCCGATCCGCAGGTCCAGCGCAAGCTCCTCGGCATCTACAGCCTGCTGTTGGTGACTAATGCCGCCGCGTGGATCTGGGCGTTCGTGTCGTTCCGGGACCACCCGGTCCTGCTCGGCACCGCGTTGATTGCCTACGGACTCGGCTTGCGCCACGCGGTCGATGCCGATCACATTGCCGCGATCGACAACGTGACCCGTAAGTTGATGCAGGATAAAAAGCGTCCTGTCGCCGTGGGCTTTTTCTTCTCGCTCGGTCACTCGACCATCATCGTCGTCGCCTCGCTCGCGGTCGCGGCAGTCGCAGGCGTGTTGAGCACGCGCTTTGTCCAATACAAGGAATTGGGTGGACTGATCAGCACATCGGTATCGACCCTCTTCATGTTCGCCATCGCGTTCCTGAACCTGCTGATTATGAAATCGATCTTCCAGGCATGGCGTCACATACGCGCAGGCGGCGCCTACGTCGACGACGACTTCGACATGTTGCTAGCCGATCGCGGCTTCCTCGCGCGGATCTTCCGGCCTATGTTCCGGCTCGTCGGACGCAGCTGGCACATGTTCCCGCTTGGCTTTCTGTTCGGACTGGGTTTCGATACCGCGACCGAAGTGAGCCTGCTCGGCATGTCGGCGTCGCAGGCTTCGCACGGCATTTCGCCATGGGCGGTGATGGTGTTCCCGGCGCTCTTCAGCGCGGGGATGTCGCTGGTCGATACGCTCGACGGCCACCTGATGCTCGGCGCCTACGGCTGGGCGTATCTAAAGCCGATTCGTAAGATCTACTACAACATGACGATCACGCTGGTGTCGGTCGCGGTTGCGCTGCTGGTCGGCACGATCGAGGCGCTGGGCCTGATTTCTGACCACTTGAAGCTCGAAGGCAAGCTGTGGGATGCTATCGGTACGTTGAACGACAACTTCGGTACGCTGGGCTACGTCATCATCGGCGTCTTCGCCGCGAGCTGGATCGTATCGATGGTGCTTTACCGGGCCCGGCGCTTCGACGAACTCGGGACAAGCCGCTAGGCGAGCGCATGCGGCACGCGCCGCGCCAGCCTCGGCTCCATTTGACTGACACCTATGCGCAAGATCACCGTCGGAATGGTCCTGTTCCCAGGATTCCAGCTGCTCGATATCGCGGGCCCCAAGGACGCCTTTGCGGAAGTCCGCATTCTCAGTCAGGGGGCGTGCGAATACGAGATGCTGACAGTCGGCACGACGCGGGGCAGTGTGCTGTCTTCCAGCGGACTGACGGTCATGCCGGACCGGACCATCTTCGATCCGTGTCCGCATTTCGACACGGTAATCGTGCCCGGCGGCCTCGGTGTATTCGAAGTACTCGAAGACTCGACGCTTAGCGAATGGCTCGTGAAGCAGCACAAGAGTTGCAGGCGGATCGCCGCTATCTGTAACGGCGTTTTTGCTTTCGGCGCCGCCGGCATGATCGATAACCGTACGGTCACGACACACTGGATGGACGCCACGCGTCTTTCGGCGATGTTTCCGAAGGTGAAGGTCGAACCCGACCAGATCTATGTAAAAGACAGCGGCCTCTACACGACTGCGGGCGTGACCGCCGGCATCGATCTCGCACTGGTCATGATCGAAGAGGACTTCGGCAAGAAAATGGCGCTCGACGTCGCGAAATATCTGATCGTGTACGTGCGTCGCGCGGGCGGCCAATCGCAGTTCAGCCCGCTGCTGGAAACTCAAGCCGCCAGCGATTCCCAGATCCAGTCAATTCAGGAGTACCTGCTCGACAATCTTCATCTGAACCATACGACCGCGTCGCTTGCGCACCGGTTAAAAATGAGTCCGCGCAATCTGTCCCGCATCTTCACCAAGGAATGCGGCGTCAGTTTGATCGCATTCCTGAACGACGCGCGCATCGACGCCGCGCGTCGCTACCTCGAAAGCACCCGCCACCCGATTGGCGAAATCGCGAAGCGTTGCGGCTTCGAGAGCGCGGACACACTTCGGCGTACGTTTAGCCGCCGGCTTCAGATCAGTCCCGCCGAATACCGGCAGCGCTTTCGCTCCGGCGATCAGCTGAACGACAGGGCTGCTGCTCTCCGTCATCGATGACGAGGGCGATCGCGAATCGCGCGAATTGCACGCGATCCTCGATACGCGTCCTGGTTTCGGTGAACCCATTGTGGCCTTCAGGCCGAGTACGGCCGAGACCCTTGAGCGCACGCACACCCTGTCCAGAGCGAGCCATTTGCATGTCGCCGTCCATCACGCCGAAGCTCATTGGCTGCCGCTGTCAATCGATCCGCAGCGGATCACCGTCGAATTCGACCAGGCAGCCGAAGCCGCCATGAAACAGCGCTTCACGCGCATCTTCCGCCTTTCCCGTTGCCGCGATCTCAGCCGCGTACAGTTCGGCATCGTCTTCCGGCACGAACCCGAGATAGCGTACATTGGCGTTGTCCCAGCGATTGCGCGCGTTATTGGATACGCCATACACGACCGCGAAGTGAAATTCCGGATAGTCGATACAGCGGCGCGCCACCTGCACCATGTCGCGATGGCTGATCCATGTGAAGAGGTGACGCGGTGCGGTTGGCCGGTCGTCCGGGCGGAACGAGCCGATGCGAATGCATGCAACCGACATGCCGTGCTTGTCGGCGTACATCCGGCCAAGCGCCTCGCCGAACACCTTCGAGATGCCGTAGCGGCTATCAGGGCGCGGCTCGACGCTGTTGTCGATCATCCGGTCGCGACGATGAAAGCCCACCGCATGGTTTGAACTCGCAAACACCACGCGCTTGACGCCCGCTTGCCGCGCCGCTTCGAACACGTTGTAGCAACCCTCGATGTTCATATCGCGGATGCGCTCCCAGCGAGCCTCGTCAGGAATGCCGGCAAGATGCACGACGACGTCGACACCCTCCATGGCCGGGAGAAGATCCTCGAGCCGCGTGATGTCCGCGGTCACGATTTCCTCGCCTGCCTGCGCCGGCGCCTGCGGCGCAATATCGGCGAGGCGCAGTGCATAGTGCCCCTGGAAACCGGCGCGGAGCACACGTCCAATGTGACCGGCCGCGCCGGTAATCAGTACTCGAGTCATTGATACCCTCTCTGTGATTCAGCAAATACGGTTAATCGGTTGCGCCCTTCTGTACCGCGTAGCCGGCCGAGCGGCGATGGTGCGCTTCAAGATACGCGTCGCGCGATGGCACCAGGTGTTCCCGGCACAGCTTGATCAACGATTCCCGGTCGCCGGTTCGAAGCGCCTCGATCATCTGGTGGTGCTCGGCGCGCGCCTTCTCCAGATACTGAGGAAACACGATAGACACCGAACGGATGGCATGCGTGCGGCGTTCATATTCGCGAATCGCCTCGGTTAGAACCTGGCTTTCCGACAACGCAAAGAACGCATGGTGAAAGGCCATGTTCGCGCGGAACACGCGCCGCAGATCGCCTGCGATGGCTGCTTCGTCGTGCTCTGCCTGAATTGCCGTCAACGCATCGAGCGCCTCGCTACTGACCGGAAAAACAATACGCCTCGCCGCGTCGGCTTCCAGCAGTTCGCGCAGCGCATACAGTTCAGTGACCTCGCGCGGTGTAAACGACTTGACCACCGCGCCCACATTCTTGCGGCGCTCCACCAGGCCGCGCCGCTCCACCTCCGCCAGCACCTGACGTGCAACGTGGCGTTTCAGGTTGAAGCGCTCGCACAGATCGTCTTCCACGAGCCGTTCGCGCGGATGCAGAACGCCCAGAACGATCTGTTCCTCGAGCTCGTCCGAGACGCTGCGCAGCGTCTCGTCGACATTGCGGTCGCGTTCGACCGTCTTCGCAGTGGGTGCATCGGAGCGTTTGGGCGTGGCAGCGTTGCTCATAAAAGGGTCCGCAAAATGATCCAAGCCGCGAGCCTATACGAAAAAATGACCTTAATCCTTCTTTCCGTTGCCGGGCACGGTTGCAGTCATCCGGGCAGCTTGCAGAAAGTCGAAGTCGCAGCCCTCGTCTGCCTGCGTGATCGTCGTCAGGAAGAGCTTGCGATAACCACGCTCGTCAGGATTGACCTCGCGCGTCGGCAACGCCGCGAGACGAGTTGCAATTTCTTCGTCACCAAGGGCAAGTTCGATCGACCGCTCGGCCACGCTCAGGCGAATCCGGTCGCCCGTTTGCACGATCGCGAGGGGACCGCCGATAGCCGCTTCGGGTGTGACGTGCAAGACCACTGTGCCGGACGCCGTTCCGCTCATGCGGCCGTCCGAAATGCGCACCATGTCCTTCACACCCAGGCGGCCGAGCTTGCGCGGAATCGGAATGTAGCCCGCTTCCGGCATTCCGGGCGCACCGACCGGACCGATCCGCTTGAGCACGAGGACGTCGTCCGCCTCCACGTCCAGTTCCGGATCGTCGATGCGAAGAGCCAGGTCCTCCGCGTCCTCGAAAACAACGGCCCGCCCTTCGTGCTCCATCAGGCTGGCGCTTGCCGCGGACTGCTTGATGATCGCGCCGCCCGGCGCGAGGTTGCCACGCAGCACCGCAATGCCGCCTTGCGGAAAGATCGGGCGGTCAAACGGGCGGACGACTTCTTGCGCGAAGCTCGCCGGAGCGGCATCCAGTTCCTCGCCGAGCGTACGGCCGGTCACAGTGAGCGCATCGAGATGCAGCAGCCCTCTTATCTCGCGCATCACCGTGGTCAACCCACCGGCGCGATGCAGGTCTTCCATGTAGTGCTGCCCAGACGGCTTCAAATCGACGAGCACCGGCGTTTCACGCGCCATCCGGTCGAGCTGCTGAAGGTCGATGCGAATCCCGAGCCGGCCCGCGATTGCCGTGAGGTGAATGATGCCGTTGGTCGAGCCGCCGATTGCGAGCAGCACCCGCAACGCGTTTTCGATCGCCTTGGGCGTCAGGATGGTCGCCGGACTCAGGTCCCGCCCGATCATGGCCACGGCCTGCGCGCCGGTGCGCTCCGCAATGCGGATGCGGTCGGCGGTCACGGCAGGCGCGGACGCACCGCCCGGAAGCATCATGCCCAAGGCTTCCGCGATGCAAGCCATCGTGCTCGCGGTTCCCATCACCGAACAGGTTCCGACCGTTGCCACGAGCTGATTGTTGACCGCTTCGATCTCGGCTTCGTCGATCTGGTCGCCGCGGAAACTCGCCCAGAAACGACGGCAGTCCGTACATGCCCCCACCCGTTCACCGCGATGCGAGCCCGTGAGCATGGCACCCGTCACCAGTTGAATGGCCGGAACGCCCGCCGCCGCCGCACCCATCAACTGGGCCGGGACGGTCTTGTCGCAGCCACCGATCAGCACCACCGCATCCATTGGCTGGGCCCTGATCATCTCCTCCGTGTCCATCGACATCAGGTTGCGCAGGTACATGCTGGTCGGATGCGAAAAGCTCTCGGCAATCGAAATCGTCGGAAATTCGACCGGCAGCCCGCCAGCCAGCATCACGCCGCGCTTGACCGCCTCGATCAATTGCGGCGCGTTGCCGTGGCACGGGTTGTAGGCGCTGCCCGTGTTCGCGATGGCGACGATGGGACGCGATAGCGCGTCGTCGGTATAACCCGCGCCCTTGATGAACGCCTTGCGTAGAAAAAGCGAGAAACCTTCGTCGCCGTAGTTCGTCAGGCCCTGCCGCAAGCCGCTTTTCTTCTCGCTCATTATCGCTCCTAGATCGTCAATGAGATTATCAATAATCTTGACGGGAATGTTACCGATACTTATAGTCTGTCTGCAAGCGATTCTTTTTGATCGCGCTCGATGCCGCCTGGCAACTCTCTCCAACAGCATTCCGCGAGGTCTTCATGAAGCATGTCGTGGCCTATCGTCCGTTGCCTCCTGCCGTGCTGGGGCTACTCCGTGAGCACTGTTCCGTCGAACTGGTCGACGTATCCTCCGGCGACCTCGCGCCGTTCAGGCGCGCCCTGGGCACGGCTCACGGCATGGTCGGCAACAATCTCAAGATTACGCCTGAGATCCTCGATGCAGCGCCTGTGCTTCAGGTCGCGTCCACCATTTCGGCCGGCTTCGATGCATTCGATGTCCCCGAACTCTCGCGCCGCGGCATCGTTCTGACGAATACGCCGGAAGAAGTCACAGAAACCACCGCCGACCTCGTGTTCAGTTTGATTCTCGCGACCGCCCGGCGCATCTCCGAACTCGCCGACTGGACCCGGCGCGGCCAGTGGACGCGTACTGTCGGCGAGGCGCAATTCGGTGTCGACGTGCATCACAAAACGCTGGGAATCGTCGGGCTTGGGCGCATTGGCAGCGCGGTTGCCAGGCGGGCCGCCCTCGGCTTCGGCATGGACGTGATCTATTCCAACCGCTCGCGCAACCCCGAAGCAGAGGAACGCTACGGCGCGCAATGGCGCCCGCTTCCCGAACTGCTCGCGACTGCGGATTTCGTCTGCGTGCTTGTGCCGCTATCGCCCGCCACCGAGCGCCTGATCGGTAGCGCGGAACTCGGGACCATGAAGCCTTCGACCATCCTCATCAACTGCGCTCGCGGACAGGTCGTCGACGAGGCCGCCCTCATTGCGCATCTTCGTGAAGGCCGCATTCTCGGCGCCGGTCTCGATGTGTTCGAACGCGAACCGGTGGCGCCGGACTCGCCGCTGCTCCAGTTACCGAACGTGGTAGCGGTGCCGCATATCGGTTCCGCTACGCGACAAACGCGCGAGAACATGGCCATGCGCGCGGTGCGCAATCTCATCGATGCACTCGACGGCCAGCTCTCGTCGACCTGTGTCAATCCTGAAGCGCTCCACGCCCGCTCGTCTGCGCAACAGATCGCCGGCTGAATGGCGCGAAATACTGTCACTTCAATCAAAAGGAACACGTGATGACCTCAGTCAACCGGCCCCGCGGCGTCTACTCGCCCGTGGTCACGCCGTTCACGAGAGACCTTCTTCCCGATCACGAGCGCTATGTCCGTCATTGCCGATGGCTGATCGAACAGGACGTCGGACTCGCTGTTTTCGGCACCAACTCGGAAGCGAATTCGCTGGCCGTCAGCGAGAAAATGAAACTGCTCGAAACGTTGGTTGGCGCGGACATTCCGGTCGATCGCCTGATGCCAGGCACCGGCAGTTCCGCACTCACCGACACCGTCGAACTGACACGCCATGCGCTTTCGCTGGGCGTGAACAATGTGCTGATGCTACCGCCGTTCTACTACAAGGGCGTCACCGACGAAGGCCTGTTCCGCAGCTATGCGCAGATCATCGAGCGCGTGGGCTCCGACGCATTGCGCATTTACCTGTATCACATCCCGCCGGTGTCCCAGGTGCCGCTCAGCCTGGCGCTGATCGAGCGGCTGCTAGCTGCTTTCCCGGGCGTAATCGCCGGCGTGAAGGACAGTTCGGGCGACTGGAGCAACACCCAGGCCATGCTCGAGCGCTTCCAGCCGCATGGCTTCGATGTGTTCGCCGGCAGTGAAACCTTTTTGCTGGCCACCATGCGCGCGGGGGGCGTCGGCTGTATCACGGCAACCGGCAACGTCAATCCAGCGGCGATCGTGCAGTTGTATCGTCACTGGCAATCGGCCGACGCCGATGCCCGTCAGGCAGCACTGGATGCCACGCGCGCGGTGTTCGCCAGGTTTCCGATGATCCCCGCGCTCAAGGCAGCGATCGGCGTGTATTCGAACGACCCCGAGTGGGGCGTCGTACGTCCTCCCCTCGTCGATCTGACGCCAGCGCAGTGCGATGCGCTCGCCGCCGCCCTCCGCGAAATCGGCTTCTCGATGCCGGGGGTCGAAGTCGTCGCCTGATGTCGCGCAGAAACACCCGCCGGCTGCACGTACAACCGGCGGTTTCACCTGCTATTCGTTATTTCGGCTTCACGCCCAATCGTCGAGCGCGTATTCGTTCAGCGCGGCTTCATCGAAGTCGAATCCCAAGCCGGGACGAGTCGGCACGGTCAGCTTGCCGTCCGCGAACGACAGTTGCGTATCCACCAGCCGACGGAAATTCAGCACCTGATCGTCAGGAAAAAATTCGACATAGCGCGCGTTCGGCGTCGACGCCACCAGATGCACGTGCAGATCGTGAAACCAGTGCGGGCACATCGTCACGCCCACGGCCGCGGCCGACGCCGCAATCCGTCGCCATTCGCTGATCCCGCCGCATACCGCCGCGTCCGACTGAAGGATCATGGCCGCGCGCTTGTCGAGCAGCGCCTGATGCCGCCAGCGCCCCGCTTCTATCTCACCGGTCGCAACGGTCACCGGCGTGCGCCGACTCAGTTGCGCATGGCTTTCCACGTCATCCGGACTGAAGGGCTCTTCTATCCAGTACGGATTGAATGGCTCGTACCGGCGCATGTATTCGAGCGCGGTCGGAACGTCGGACCAGGCGTTGTTGGCATCGAGCATCAGCAGCACGTCGTCGCCGATCGCTTCTCGCGCCGCCCTGATCCGCGCTTCCTCGCTGCGCGGATCGAGCCGCCCCACCTTCATCTTCACGGCGCGAAACCCCAGCGCCACGTAACCCGCCATCTCTTCGCCGAGATGCTCTGGCGTCTTGCCTTCGAGGTAATAGCCACCGCTGGCATAGGCCGGCACGGTGGCGCTACATGTGCCGCCGAGATAGCGGCTCAACGGCAGGCCGGTCGCGCGTGCATTGCGATCCCACAAGGCGATGTCGATGATGGACAGCGCGCGCATGACCGAGCCGGCACGCCCTTGCAGCAATGACTCGTCGTACATGGCGCACCACAGGCCTTCGACATCGAGTGCGGCGCGCCCGCGCAACAGCGGCGCGAACAATTCGCGCACGGCATACGTGACCAGCATGCCGGCGCGATTGCCGCTGTAGCAAAAGCCGATGCCGTAGTGGTCGTCGGCTGTCCTGACGCGCACGACCGTGTAGTCGCGGGCAGTGACGAGACGGGTCGAGAATGCTGTGTGACGGTCAAGCGGCACCCGGATGGTGCGCGCCTCCACCGAAACGATCCGCGCAGGGGCCTGATAGTCGGTATGCTCAGGTTCAACGATGACGTGTTTCATAGCAATAGATCGACTCGAAAAAATAACGATGCTCACGGGACCGATCGTGCAGCCGCGCGCACGGTCGCAGTAGGTTGGCCGCGTGTCGCCCTGACGGCTCGCGTGGCAGGGCGGGCCGCTTATGCCGCGGTGGTGTGCGTCTCGACTGTCCCGGCTGCCGCGCGCCGGCCGATGACCAGCAGCATTGCCAGCACGCCAACCAGATCGACCGCAGCGCCGAGCATGAAGCCGCTGCTGTAACCGCCAAGGTACTGGACCGCTAAACCCATCATGGTCGGACCGACGATGCCCGAAATGTTGCTCATCAGGTGAACAAAGCCGCTTACGCCCCCAAGATGCCTGCCCGGCACAAGTTCGTGCATGATGGCCCAGCACGCTTGCGACGAAGCCGTCAGGAACAGCACGGCGAACGCGACCAGCAGTACTGCGGGTGTTACGGAATCGACCATGCTCACGCCCACGAGGGCGAGACCCGAGAGCGCGAGCGGCACGATCGCCGAGACCTTGCGCGCCAGCAGTTTGTTGCTCGCGCGCTTGAAATACGCGTCGGCGACGAGGCCGCCGCCGAAGTATCCGATCCCGCCGCATGCCCATGGCACTGCGCTCAGAATGCTCATGTGCTTCATGTCCAGATGCAGCGCATTGGTGAAATAGCTCGGCATCCAGGAGATGAACACGAACAGCGTGTAGTTCACCGCGAACAGGCCGACGCCGAGCGCGAGCGTGCTCGGACGAAACAGGTAGCTGCGCAGCGGCGTGCTTTCGTCGCCGCCTTCTGCCGGATGTGCCGCGTTGCGGCTCGCTTCGACCATCTCGCGTTCGGCCTGACCGACCCACGCGCTTTGCGCCGGCTTGTCGGTCGCGAATATGCGCCAGGCGACGATCCACGCCAGGCCGAACGCCGCGATAATGACAAACGACGTGCGCCAGCCGTAAGCAATGGCAATCAGTCCGACCACCGGCCCCGCGATCGCGCTGCCTACCGTCTGGCCGGAAAAGGTAAAGCCGACCATCGTCGCGGTTTCATGCCGGGGAAACCAGTTGGTGATGGTCCGGTTGGTCGTCGAATTCATCGGACCCTCGCCGAAACCGAACAATGCCCGGAAGATCAGCAGCGTGCCGAATCCCGTCGCGGCCGCAGTCAACCCGCAAAGAATGGACCAGGTGCCCATCGCCCAGGAAAACACCCTGCGCGGTCCGTACTTGTCGGCAAGTTGTCCGCCGACGAATGCGAAGATGGAATAGCCGAAGAAAAAACTGCTGAACACCACGCCGAGTTGCGACGGCGAAAGACTCAGCTCCTTGTTGAGGACAGGTGCGACTACACCAAGCGCCGCGCGGTCCATATAATTGATCGCGCCCGCAATAAACAGCAGCAAGGCGACAACATAGCGATACTTCCCTGTCTTCATTTTGTCTCTATTCCATGTAATTTAGGATACCGAATTCTGTTATCTGGCACTTCTGTCGAGTGCCATGGAAGTCCTACTTGTTGACAAGTCTTGCGGGAAGCTGCGTCAAGATGAGACATGCGGAGACGATCAGCGACCCCGCAATCAGGAACAGACTCGAATCAAGTGAATGCGTGACCGTCTTTAGCCACCCCACAAGCGCAGGACTGACGAATCCTGCGAGATTGCCAGTCGAATTGATCAAGGCAATGCCCGCGGCCGCACCGGTGCCGCCGAGAAAGGACGTGGGCAAGGCCCAGAACATGGGTAAGGCCGTAATCACGCCCGAAGCGGCAAGCGTCAGACCAAGCAACGCAATATATGTATTGTTGCCCGCGTAGGCGCACATCACGAAGCCCGCAGCCGCCATGCATTGCGGCACGACGACGTGCCAGCGGCGCTCACGTGTACGGTCCGCGTGGCGGCCGACCACTATCATGAGAATCAAGGCGGCAAGATAAGGCACGACCGTCAGCAGGCCGATGGTGAAAGCGTCCGTGATTCCGGAACTCTTTATGATGGTTGGCTGCCAGAAGCCAACGGCATAAGAGCCCATCACAATGCCGAAGAGAATCGTGCACAAGGTCCAGACTTTGAGCGACGTGAAGACCTCGCGTACGGAGCCGTGACTTTTGGTGCGTGCTTCCGCTTCGATTTCCGATGCAATGAAATCGCGGTCCTGAACCGGCAGCCACTTTGCGTCCTTCACCCGGTCGTCGAGGAACCAGAAAATGACGGCTGCCAGGACCACGGCGGGGACCGCTTCCAGAATGAACAGCCACTGCCAACCGGCAAGCCCCGCATGCCCCGCCAGGCGCTGCATGATGAAGCCCGAGATCGGCCCGCCGACAATGCCCGCCACCGGGTTGCCCGCCATCAGGAACGCGATCATCTTGCCGCGCCGATGCGATGGAAACCAGTAGGTGAGATACAGCACCAACCCCGGAAAAAAGCCCGCTTCGGCCACGCCCAGAAAGAAACGCAATACGTAAAACATCGTGGGCGTCGTGACCCACGCGGTCGCAGCCGAGAGCACGGCCCAGGTGAGCATGATCCGGGCGATCCAGCGGCGTGCGCCGAGCCGGTGCAGCAGCAGATTGCTCGGCACCTCGAAGAAGAAATACCCGATGAAGAAGATGCCGGCGCCGAAGCCGTACATCGCCTCGCTGAAGTTCAGATCGTTGAGCATCTGGAGCTTGGCGAAGCCCACGTTGACCCGATCCAGATACGCGACCACGTAGCAGACGAACAGCAAGGGCATGAAGCGCCAGGTCACTCGCGTGTAGATGGAGTTGCTTGCCGCGCTGTCAGGTATTCGTATTGCCGGGGTTTGGGTACTCAAGGGCTGTCTCCACTGTTTGGTTGGACTAGCTAGGGGCGGCGGTTTTTCTTATGGGTGAAAATGGCCGTTCGCCCTTGCGACACGCCGAGCCACTGGGGACTCAACTCATGATGCCGATCTGCCACGGCACGAACTCGTGATCGCCTAACCCAAGCATTTCGCTCTTTGTGCGCTCGCCCGATGCGGCTGCAAGAATAGCGTCGAAGATTTTCTGGCCCGTGCTCTGAATCGACGCAATGCCATCCAGGATCCCCCCGCAGTTCAGATCCATGTCTTCGGTCAGACGCGTGTACATCGGCGTGTTGGTGGCGAGCTTCAGCGACGGCACGGGCTTGGCGCCGAACATCGAACCGCGGCCTGTGGTGAAGGCAATAAGATTTGCACCGCCTGCAATCTGACCCGTTGCGGAGACGGGGTCGAAACCGGGCGTGTCCATGAATACGAGTCCCGGTTGCTTTACCAGCTCGGCGTATCGATATACATCCATCAGCGGCCCGGTGCCGCCTTTCATCGCCGATCCAATCGACTTTTCGAAGATGTTCGCCAGTCCGCCCACCTGATTGCCAGGACTGACCTGACCGTTGATCTGAACGTCTCGGCCGACCGAATACACGTCTTTCCACCAGCGGATCCGCTCGATCAGCTTTTCGCCGACTTCGCGGCTGACCGCACGCCGCGTAAGCGTATGTTCCACGCCGTAGATTTCGGGTGTTTCGGAAAGGATGGCCGTGCCGCCATGACGGACCAGCAAGTCCATCGCCGCGCCGAGCGAAGGATTGGCGGTGATCGACGAAAAGCCGTCCGAGCCGCCACATTGCAGACCGATCTTCAGGTGGCTGGCGGGAACCGTCGTGCGCTTCACGCGATTGGCATCGGGTAACAGCGCCCGGACCGCGGCCACGCCGGCCTCGATGGTCCGGCGCGTGCCACCGCTCTCCTGCATGATGAACGTGTGCAGCCGCGAATCAGCCTTCAGGCCTTCCTGATCCATCAGTCCCGCCAGCTGGTTACGTTCGCATCCCAGCCCGACAATCAGCGCCGCGGCGAGATTGGGATGGCGCGCATAACCCGCCATCGTCCGGCGCAGCAGCGCCATCGGTTCACCGCTCATTTCCATGCCGCAACCGATCGAGTGCGTAAATGCAACCACTCCGTCTACGTTCGGGTAGTCCGCTAGCCGTTCCGGCGTGAACCATTCGGCGATCTTGTGTGCGACCGTGGCCGAACAATTGACGGTCGACAGCACGCCAATGTAGTTGCGCGTAGCAACCTCGCCGTTATCTCGCACGATCCCCTGGAACGTAGCGCGCGCGGCTTCGGGCACCATCTCGACGGGCCGGTAGTCCGCGCCGAATGCGTAGTCCCGGTCGAACTCGCGGAACTCGACGTTGTGGCTATGGACCATCGTGCCGGGCGCAATATCCGTCGCCGCAAAACCAATCACCACGTTGTATTTGCGAACCGGCTCGCCTTTCTTGATGAGCGTCGCCGCGATCTTATAGCCTGCGGCCACCTGGCTGCGGCAAACAAAATCTTCCGCCGGAACCGGCGTGCCGATTGCGACGTCGATGCGCGCGATTACCACATTGTCAGCGGGATGCAACCTGATCACCGGCCCGGTCACATTCTTGCTCGTCATCTCAGTCATCAGGCATTGCCCTTCCAGAAATTCGCGCGGGCGCTCAAAAAATAGCGGAAGACGAGTAATCGCTTTCTCGTATAGCCACTACAGTCAATGCGCCACTGCTAGAAACATCAACATTTCAGGCATCTTATGGTACTTCAAGTTCGAATTCAAGAGAAAGCGCTTACTCATTTCGCTTTATACTACCTGTCGTGCCGCCGCAGAGGCGGAAATGCCGGGCCCCCGAACAGGAGATTGAGATGTGGCAACAAGCTGAGCGATACCCCGACCCCCGGGTGATTTCGCTAGACCCTTCCTTCGATAAATACCGCGTGGCCTTTTCGGCTGTCGAGCGGCTGGCTACCGGCTACCGGTGGACTGAAGGTCCGGTATGGTTCGGCGATGGGCGCTACCTGCTCTGGAGCGACATTCCGAACAACCAGATGCTGAAATGGGAGGAGGAAACGGGCGTGGTCAGCGTGTTCCGAAAACCCTCCAACTACGCGAACGGCAACACTCGCGACAGGCAAGGGCGGCTCGTTACATGCGAGCACGGCCGCCGTGTTACACGCACCGAATACGACGGCAGCATCACCGTCCTTCTCGAATCCTTTGAAGGCAAGCCGCTTAATTCCCCCAACGATCTGGTGGTGAAGTCGGACGGTTCTATCTGGTTCACTGATCCGCCGATGGGCATTTCCGGGCACTACGAAGGAATCAAGGCAGAGCAGGAACTGCCGCACTCCGTGTATCGGATCGATGGCGTGACGGGCGAAGCGTCCATCGTCACTCGCGACTTGAAAGGGCCGAACGGCCTGTGCTTTTCACCCGACGAGAAGCTGCTTTACATCATCGAATCGCGCGGTGTGCCCAACCGGATGATCCACGTTTATGAAATGGACGCGGACGGCCGCGGAATCGGTAAAGGACGAATGTTCTATGACGCGGGGGCCGGCACGATCGACGGAATGCGCGCGGACATCGACGGCAATTTGTGGTGCGGCTGGGGCATGGGCAATGACGAACTCGATGGCGTCATGGTCATTTCGCCGCAAGGAAAAATGATTGGCCGAATCGCCCTGCCCGAGCGCTGCGCGAATTTGTGTTTTGGCGGACGCGCGCGTAACCGGCTGTTCATGGCATCGTCGCAGTCCATTTACGCGGTGCACGTCAACACGCAGGGCGCCTTGGGTGGATGACCCGGTTGGCCGCGAAACGTATCCCGGCCACCGGCATGCGCCGGTGGCGACACTCACTTCGAAACACTGACTGATAACCCCGACATGCAAAGCAAACCCGTATTGACCGTTGTAGAAGCGACCAGAATCCTCGAAGCCGCGCGCGCGGAAGCCGAGAAAAACCAGTGGGCCGTCACCATCGCGGTCGTGGATGACGGAGGTCATCTGCTGAGCCTGCTCCGTCTCGACGGCTGTGCGCCGATAGGCGCTTACATCGCGACCGAAAAAGCGCGTACCTCAGCGCTCGGCCGACGTGAATCGAAGCAGTACGAAGACATGATCAACGGCGGGCGGACCGCGTTTCTGAGCGCACCGCTGGCCGGCACACTGGAAGGCGGCGTCCCCGTTCTGATCGACGGGCACGTCGTGGGCGCGGTGGGCGTGTCCGGTGTCAAGCCGGATCAGGATTCGCAAGTGGCCAGAACCGCAGCAAACAGTCTCAACGGCTGATCGATTGATTGATCGTTGAGCGGGACCGGCGTCGACAGCGAAGCATTCTGGAAAGGCCTCGTTGTCTATATAGCCATGAATCGATGCGATTTCACGACCTGCCGTTTGCCCCACTTCGGCTGTGGCGATACAAGTACCGCTCATCGGCCTAAGCGGACGGTGGTCGATCCCAAGGCGGTTCATCGCCAAACGCCCCGGCGAGGTAGTCGACAAACCGGCGCACTTTGAGCGGTATGCGCCGCGCGCTCGGATAAACCGCCTGAATGGTCAGATCAGCCGCGCGATAGGCCGGCAGCAGCGCTACGAGCTCGCCGCGCCGGATGTGCGCGCCGAACACGAAGGTCGGACCGTACACGATGCCTGCTCCGGCAAGCGCGGAGGCGAGCAGCATCTGCGTATTGTTGGCCGTCATCCGGCAAGGTCCGTTGATGACGTGCGCGCGGTTTTTCCCGTCGCGCAACGTCCAGTCGCCTGCCGAGACGGCCTCGCTGAAAGCAAGCCGTTGCGCATGCACCAGGTCGTCCGGCTTGCGCGGCGTTCCATGGCGCTCGAGGTAGGCGGGAGACGCACACACGACCATTCGGCACGGCGCAAGCCGGCGCGTCACAAGCCCCGGGTCCTCCAGCCGTCCGATCCGGATTGCGACATCAACGCCCGCATCGATGAGATCCACGTAGCGGTCTCCGAGCAGCACTTCCACGTTGACGTGCGGATGGTCATCCAGATAGCGCGCCACAACCTCGCCCAAATGCATCGCCCCGAACGTGACCGGCGCCGCGACGCGCAGCACACCGCGCGCCGTGCCTTGCGAGTCGCTCGCTTCCCGCCTCGCTTCGTCGAAGGCTTCGAGAATCCGCTTGCAGCGTTCGTAGTAAGTCTGACCCGTGTCGGTCAGACTCAAGCGCCGGGTGGTGCGCTGGAGTAGCCGTGCATTCAGTTCGGCCTCGAGAGCGCTCACGTGCTTGCCGGCCATCGCTGCCGATAACCCGAAGCGGCGTGCGGCCGCGGCAAAGCTACCCTCCTCGACAGCGGCGACGAATACGCCGAGGCTCGTAAGCCGGTCCATTTTGATTTCCCCATTCGATAACATGATTATCGATTGAACACACCAATCCGGCAATTATCAAGCTGACAACTTGAATCTACTATTCGGGCACCAGCTAACGGACAGGGGCACGGAAATGGAAATCAGGTCGAACGGTACGCGGATTCACGTCATGCAGCGGGGCAGCGGCGAGTTGGCGCTGGTGTTCCTGCACTACTACGGCGGCTCGTCGCGCACATGGAACGCGGTAGCGAGCGCATTGCCCGACCGGTATCGAATCGTTGCCACCGATCACCGTGGCTGGGGCGATTCCGAGGCGCCCGCCGACGGCTACCGCATTGCCGATCTTGCCGCCGATGCCGAAGGTGTCATCGAAGCACTGGGGCTGCGGCGTTACGTGCTGGTCGGTCATTCGATGGGTGGGAAGGTTGCCCAACTTATCGCATCGCGCCGGCCGGGCGGGCTCGACGGTCTTGTGCTCGTCGCGCCGTCGCCTCCGTCACCGATGTTCCTCTCCGACGAGCAACGTGCGACGTTGAGCGGCGCGTATCAGTCGCGCGAATCGGTCGAATTCGTTATCGATCACGTCTTGACCGCAAAACCGCTCGACGCCGCTCGCCGCGAGCAGGTCATCGAGGACAGCCTGAGGGCCGCACCGCAGGCTAAAGCGGCCTGGCCAGATGTGGCCATGCGCGAAGACATCACCGCCGCGGTGGCGTCAATCGACGCGCCGACCATCGTCATCTCCGGCGAACTCGACCAGGTGGATCGCGTCGCGACACTGCAGGCGGAACTGCTGCCTCGCATCCCGCACGCGGCGATGCACGTCCTGGCCGGAACGGGACACTTGTCGCCGCTAGAGGCGCCGGCCGAGGTGGCGCGGATCATCGCGCGATTCGTCGCAGCCATCGAGAACAAGTCAGTCGTGTGCAGTTCGCCCGAGCAGGTCCCGGCCGCTTTCGATGCCGCTCTGAACGCCGGCGATCTCGATGCCCTGCTCGGTATGTTTTGCAATCGAGCCACGATGCGGATGACGAATGGCGAGGTGGTACAGGAGAGCCCCGCCGACTTGCGCATGGGCCTCGCTCACTTGCTGGCACTGCGCCCACACATCCGTAACGACGTGCGTCGTGTACTGACGAGCGGCGACCTAGCCCTCGTCCTGCTCGACTGGACCCTGAACGTGACGCTACCGGACGGCCGGGAGCACGAAGAGTGCGGCACCGCTACGCAGGTTATGGAAAAGGGCCGCGACGGTGGCTGGAGGCTGCGGATCGCCAATCCGCCTGGGCTGAAGTGAATGGCACCACAGGCGTGACGTCCTTCGCATATCTAAAGGAGCGCAACGAGCGACGCTTGAGTGAGCGAATCTCACGCTGGCGGGTGCACCGAACTCTGGGGAGATCGGCGGATACATTGGACGTGGCGAACAGATGGTCGATGCGCTCGTCAAGTACGCGGATGCATACGCCGATCAGATGGAGCATGATTACGAGGTGTTTGTCGAAGCTCGCCGCTCAGGCTGGCTCGAAGCCCGCACCGACGTCGACATGGCGGCGGATTTCCGCGTCTGGTCATGGGGTCGCCGCGCGGTCCCGTTTCGAATCGCCCCGACATCGATCAGGCGTGCATGGACGATGTTCGACGTGGCCATTCACGTGCTCGCACATGTCGCGCCATACGAATTCGGGAGGGAACGGATGCACGCGCCGTCGAAATGGTCGTTCACATTGAGTGCCCTCGTGCTCGCTTCGTCCGCGATGGACCCCAGCTACGCCGTGGAGCGCGCGGCTATCACGGCCTCGGTCGCGGACAGTCCGTTGCGGGTCGTGATTGCGCCGATCGCGCCCTTCGTGTTGCCGCAAACCACGACGCCGGCAGGCTTCAGCATCGACCTATGGACCGAAGTGGCGCGCCGCATGCGCGTGGACTTCACATGGGTAGTGATTTCGGCGCGGGCCGATGTGCTGCCCACCTTGCAGCGCGGTCAGGCGGATGTCGCGATATCTGCTGTCACCATGACGCCGGAGCGCGAAAAGATCGTGGACTTTTCGCTTCCCTATTTCGACTCCGGCCTGCAGATCATCGTCCGCACGAAGAACGAAAGCAGTTTTCTGACGACTTTCTGGTCAATTCCGTGGCGGCTCATCGGTGAGCTTCTGGGCGTGGCGATCGCCATCGTCTTCCTTCTCGCCAATCTGGTCTGGTTGATCGAGCGCCGACAGGACCGTAATTTTCAGAAGCCGTATGTGCGCGCAATCGGCGAAGGTCTACGGGTGACCATGTTGATCATCGCAACCGGAGAGCACGGCGAACGCGACGCAGCCAACATGTGGCGACGCATATTGGTGCCCTCGATGTGGTTGATCGGCGTCGTGCTGATTGCCCAATTGACGGCAACGGTCACGTCTTCGCAGACCGTCGCGCGTCTGCAATCGTCCATTCGGGGTCCGGACGATCTTCCCGGCAAAACCATCGGTACGGTGCCGGGTACCGTCGCGGCAAACTACCTGACTCAACGCGGCTTGCCCTTTGTCAACGTGACGACCGCCGACGAAGGAATGCGTATGCTCACGCAAGGCGACGTGCAGGCCATCGTCTACGATGCGCCTACCCTTCAGTACTGGGCTGCCAAGCGCGGCAATGGCTTTTTCCAGGTTGTCGGGCCAATATTCCGGCCGGAAAAATACGGTATTGCCGTGGCCGAGGGTAGTCCGTTGCGCAAGAGAATCAACGAGGCGCTGCTCGCGATGTACGAGGATGGAACCTATGAGCAGATCTACGGGAAGTGGTTCGCACCAGCGAAATAGATAATCAGGCACGTCTGCTGAACGCTGCATGATCGATGCGTGCGGCGCTCGGGATAAAAGGGCCGCCGACCTCATTGATCGCTGGCGCTTTCGCTGCCCATGTCACCGGTTCTCGCGCGGCACGCTCCGCCGCCGCCAAATCGGGTTAATTTGCAAGATCGACATATGAAACGCTCTCAGCGCGCCGAAAGAAACCTCGCGCGCGAACCATCGATGATTCTCCCCAGGCTATACAGGCGCGCCTTGATGCCTTTGTGACGAGGACTCGGGGTTGGGGACAACACGCCATCAAACAGAAACTCCCCCTGAGACCGTCGTACTCGCTGGGCCCACCCGCCGCAATGCACGACTGAGGTCGACGCCCAGAGAAGACGACTAAGCCGAACGCGCCCGCAAGCGATTCATGGACCGTTGTTCGGCCAAAGCCGACGGCGGCCGATCAGGAAACGTGCGGCCGTTCCAGATCGCTTTGCCGACATTCGCGACTAGATGCCGGCGAAGCTCAGCTTTCGTCATTGACGAAGAGTCGTCTCGACCCACTGCGGCCATTCGGACATTGCTCTGCGCCACGACAACTTTCGGTTTGGTTCGAGAGGATCGCACTGCCGCGCATCCTTGTGAATAAAGCGCAGTGGTGGGGCAATGACTCAAGTGCCGGCGTTGCTTTTCTCGCCACCGACAAACCAGGTTTGGGCATCCAGCGTTTTTGCCAGGGGCGCGCGTGCCGCGCTGCATCTCATCGGCCCCTTCAGGTTACTTGCGTGGCGAGCGGTGACAGTCTTTTGTCCGCCGCCCGCGAGCGGACGGTCCAATATTGAATGATCTGCGGCGTCAAAACCAACGATTCACGCGTGTTGCGTGGCGCTGCCTCGCGGTTCGATCCGTGCGGGAGGATAAAATGTCGCGCCATATGGAAAAGTGGTTATTCCAAAGCCGCGTAATTGCCGCGCTGGCACTGCTGCTGACGTTGCCATTTTTGACCAATGCGGCGCACGCGGCTCGCCCGGGTGCTGCTCCGCCCGAAGCCACGGCTGTTGCGCAGTCGGTTACGTGTCAACCCACTTCCGTCACCAGGCCGCAACCGAACCTCCCAAGGGGTTTTACCGAGCAGATTATGTACCGTGGCTGCCTTAATCAGCCGACCGCGATAAGTTTCAACGGAAATAAGACCAGGGTTTTCGTTGCCGAGAAGGGCGGCAAGGTTTGGAATTGTGATTTGGCGAGGCCTACCTGCACGTTATTTGCCGACCTTGGCAGTGAAATCTGCAACGATAGCGACCGGGGACTTCTTGGACTTGCAATCGATCCTCAGAATGATGGCAATGTCTACGTTCTTTACACTACGGCTCCTGCTACAGGAGCGTGTAGCGGAAACGTTCTGACCCGCGGCCAACTTTCGCTTTTGACGGTGTCGGGCGAAACGAAGCTCCTTCCCCCCGCCGGGTCCACCCATCAGACGTGGTGCTTTTACTACACGTCTCACAGTATCGGGGCCTTAGTCTTCGGAGCCGATAACAGAACCCTGTATGTCAGTGCCGGCGACGGCGCCAGCTTCGACCAGGTGGATTACGGGCAGTTAGATAGCGCTTGCGGCGATGGTACAAATCTGCCGCAGGGGGCATTTCGCAGTCAGAGCGTTTCGCCTTTCAGCGATGGCGTTATTCTCCGGATAACGAACCCAAGTACCACAAGCCAAAGAGTTTCCGTTGTCGCAAACGGCTTGCGCAATCCTTTCCGTTTCGCCCGGATGCCCGACACGGATGACCTGTATGTCGGCAATGTGGGTTGGAACACCTGGGAGGCCATTGATCACGTCAGCGTCGCCGGGCAGAACTTTGGCTGGCCGTGCTTCGAAGGATGGGATCCCAATAACAACTTCGGTCCGGCTCCTGAGAGCGAGTACCAGAGCAGTGCCTATTGTGGGAGCGTGGGGGGTGTCACCGCGCCGTTCTTTGCGTATGCTCATCAGAGTTACATTACACCCGAGGACAGCCGAGGAAAGGGTTGCGGCGCCAAGCCGTCCGGCGGGGGCCCGGATCAGAACGGCAGTGTGATCTCCGCCATCGGGTTCACTGACGGCACCAGCACGACCTATCCTCATCCGTTCAAGAGCGCTCTGTACTTTGGCGACCTTCTCCGGAAATGCATCTGGACAATGCAGCCTCCGGATACCACGCCTCGGACATTTGCAAAGGGTCTGCAGGGAGGGCCAGTGGATTTGAAAGTTGGACAGAACGGGGACCTTTTCTATGTAGACCTGATTACCAGTACGGTGAGGCGAATTACGCACAGATAGGAGGGGGATTTCTGCGGACCCGTCTCGGCGGCAGGTTAAGCGGAATGGCCGTTTGGTGGGGCGGAGCTGACATCTGAGCGTCCGAGCGACGGGCGGGCGAATGACGGCTCATGGCCGATCATCGCCTCATTCGATCGGCATGAGCGTGCCGCCTACGCCGAGATATTGACCGACGGCACGCGACCCGCAAGCGACGGTCGCCGCTCTCAACAACGGACCTTCGCCAAGGGCAATGTGGGTTCCAGGCTTCGCGTACCGGGCTCACGCGCCTGATGGCGAGAGGCTTCAACTGCGGACCGCCATAGTAACCACAATGAGAGCCGAGAAGATCAGCGCCGGCGCCAAATGCCGGAACGGCTCCCGGTTTCGTAGCAACGTGATGAGCGCGCCAATCATGATCGCACCGGCCAGCGTTAGGCCTAAAACTCTGGTTTGTTGTCCAAGAAGAAGTGCGGCACTGAGCAGTTCGAGCGCGCCACAGAGCAACCGGAACCATGCCGGGTAACCCCAGCGTGCGAAGTCGCGCTTCACCGCGCCGCGTCCTGCGAGATTGACCGCCCCAGCAACCGCGAACAGAACCGCTACGATCGTCGTGAGAATCGATTCGAAAGATACACCGTTCCATGTCATGGTCATGCTCCGTTGCTTTGCTGAAAGTGATTCCGTACAGAGAGGTCCGCAATCAGGCCAGGGCCGTGGGGTTCCCACGCAAGAGCTCGCCGGGCATGCCGGCCGCTTACCGCCTGGTCGAGCGCCAATGCGTCAGCAAATGGCCCAAGCGATTTGCGAGCATCGTCGAGCGGCCAAAATTCGACGCGGTCGGCGCCCACCGAGGCCCGGATCGCTTCGCCCATTTCGGCAACGCCAACGGCCTCTTCCGCAACCACGTTGAAGATCTGTCCGGTGACTCGGACGTCCCCGCTTGCCAACCGCTCCACCGCGCTCAGATACGCCGTGGCGAGATCATCGACGTGCACGGCAGGCCAATGGTTACGACCATCGCCGACGACTCTCACACTGCCCGTCTGACGGACCATGCCGGCAAGCATGCCGAAGATGCCGCCGCCATGGCCGTGCACCATACCCGGCCTGAGGATCATCGAGGCAATCGAGCGGCGTGCTGCCAGCGCCAGCACCTGGTGCTCCACTGCGGGCCGCCAGGCGATCAGTGGTGTTGGGTTCAGCGCCGATGCTTCAGTCGCGGGCTCCCCTTCCGTACTGCCGTAGACCCAGGTGCCCGACGTATAGACAAACGCTGCGCCCGGACGCAAATGCGAAAGCATCGCTACAGCTGCGGCCTCATCGGCAGCAGCGGCGCAAGCATCGTTGGTCGACGCGGTGTGCACCACGCCATCAGCGCCACCGGCAGTCGCAGCGAAAGACTGTGGCTCGCGCAGGTCGCCGGAATGCAGTGTCACACCGAGACGTGCCAGCGCGCCGGCAGCCGCCGAGCTGTCGTCTCGCACCAGCGCCGTCACCTGATACCCGAGGCTGATTGCCTTGCGCGCGACCGCTTGCCCGATGAAGCCAGTACCACCTGTAATGAACAGTTTCAAAGCGTTCTCCATTGATTGACTGCGAAGTTGAATAGTCATACAAACGAGACTTGTCAGTCTCGTTTTGACAAATCTAAACGAGACTGACCAGTCTTGTCAACTGCGCGACGATCTGTTATTTATCGGCCATGAATACGTCCCCTCTCCCCGACCTGAGCCCGCTGCAACGCCGTAAGCGGTCCGCCATTCTCGACGGCGCGAAAGCCGTTTTTTTAAGCCAGGGTTTCGGCCTGGCAACGATGGACGATGTCGCCGCGGCCGCTGGCGTCGGAAAACAGACGGTCTACCGTCACTTCAAGTCGAAGGAGGCACTCTTCACTGGTCTCGTCAGCGAGATGTGCGCTCAGGTGGGCGTGCTGCTTGCCAGCGCTCAGGGCGAGCAAACCGGTGGCGCACCCGAAGTCGAGTTGCGCGAGTTGGGATGGGTGTTGGCACGAAGCCTTATCACGCTGGAAAATCTGCGGCTTTACCGCGCCATCGTTGCGGAGGCCGAGCGTCTTCCGGAACTTGGCCAGGTGTTTTACGAAAATGGTGCAAAGGTCGTGCGTGCCTTCGCCGGGAAAATTCTGCGAAAGCGATTTGACGAATCGACTGCTGTAATGCGGGCAGCGACGTTCGTTCAGTTGGTGCTCGGTGACGCGTATCTGGAATTGTCGATTGGCTACGCGGTGCCCAATGTCGAAGCGCGCTTTGCGCTGCAGATTGACGAGGCCGTGGCGGCTGCACTTCGCTAAGGAGCGCCGCATAAGATGTCGAGCCACAGCGTGCGGAGCGCAACAGCGTGTAGCGCGGGAAGCAAAACATCGGGCTTCCGATTCCGGATGCATTCACGCCCCGGTTTCCGCACGATCCAGGCGTGCTTCTAAAATCGTGAATGTCGTTTCGAGCCGGTCTGCGTGACGTCGATCGTCGGCAGGCGACCCAGCCTGTGTGAAAACACATCGATCGCCTAAACTGAATCAACGCACTGAGACCGGGTGACTCATGAAGCGATTCGTTGAAGGCGATGACCGCAAGCAGGTCGCACTACTTCCCGAATGTGTCGATGACTATGTCGGGCAGGACAATCCGGTGAGAGTAATCGATGCCTTCGTCGACGAACTTGATCTCGTGGAGCTAGGTTTCAACGGTTCCATTCCGGCGCTCACGGGCCGGCCGTCTTACCATCCTGGCGTGATGCTGAAGATCTATATCTACGGCTATCTGAACCGGATACCGTCGAGCCGGAGACTTGAGCGCGAATGCCAACGTAATGTCGAGCTGATGTGGCTGACAGGGAGGCTCGCTTCGGACTTCAAGACGATCGCGGACTTCCGCCGTGACAGCGGCGCGGCGATCCGCAATGTATGTCGGCGTTTCGTTGAACTGTGTCGCGGGCTCAAGCTGCTATCCAGTGACATGGTGGCTATCGACGGTAGCAAATTCAAGGCATCAAACACCCGCGACAGGAACTACACGCCAGGCAAGATCGACAAGCGCCAGAAGCAGATCGAGGAAAGTGTGCAGCGATATCTCGACCTGATTGAAACCGCGGACCGCACCAGTCCTACCGGATTCGATGTGAAGACTGTCCGGCTGTACGAGAAGATCGCCGCGCTACGCCAGCAGATGCGCGAGCTCAAGCAGATCAGCAAACAGCTGGAAAAGCAGCCGGACAAGCAGTTGTCAATGACAGATCCGGATGCACGCTCAATGGCGACAAGTGGGAGAGGTTCCGGCATAGTCGGCTACAACGTTCAGGCAGCAGTTGATACGAAACATCATCTGATCGTCGAGCACGAAGTAACCAATGTCGGCAACGATCATGGACAACTCAGCAAAGTCGCGATAGCTGCGAAGCACGCGATGGGCAGATCGAGGCTGAAGGTTGTTGCAGACCGCGGGTACTTTAGCGGACCAGAAATAAGAGCATGCGATCTGAATGAAATTAGCGCGTATGTTCCCAAACCGCTCACGTCGGCATCCCGGAAAAAAGGTCTGTTTACGAAGGCCGACTTTATTTACATAGCGAAAAGCGACACGTATCGATGCCCTGCTGGCGAGCGGGCGATCCATCGATTCACCACTGTCGAGCATGATATGAATCTGCAAGTCTACTGGCCCAGCGCGTGCCCGCGTTGCCATCTCAAGGAACGATGTTCACCCTCTGACTATCGTCGAATTCGGCGGTGGGAACACGAGAATACGCTGGAAATGATGCAGCGCCGGCTCGACCGGAAGCCAGACGCCATGACCATCCGCAGAAGTACCGTGGAGCATGTCTTCGGCACGCTCAAGCACTGGATGGGGCCTGCACACTTCCTGACCAGGACGCTCAAGCGGGTAAGTACGGAAATGAGCCTTCAGGTGTTGGCTTACAACATCAAGCGGGTCATGAACATACTCGGCGTTCAGGGAACATTGAAGGCCATGAAGATGCTCGAAAGCTAAAGCCCCAGGAGGCTTTGTTGCGCATGCGACGGTCGATCGTGCAACGCGTCTGTGCCGAACTAGATTGACCTGATTGGCAATCGCTCGCTTAGCGGTGAAAAACCCGTTTCCACACAAGCTGGACCCGTTGCGGCCCGTCGAGGCGGCGCAACTTCTACGTCAGCTTTCCGGGGCGGATTCAACCGGCCGGTCCAAAGCACTTGAAGGGCAGTCGCGGGCTCGCCGATCGCGCCTTCGCCCGTGGACACGATGTGGCTGTCGGTTCTCACTGATCACCCTGCCTGTCAATGAGCCGCGCGCAAGGCCTCGTCCGCGACAGCAAGCCGCGACGCCATGACCTTGACCACAAAACGATGAAACTGCTGCGCGGTCGCGGCATCGTCGCGTTCGAGCACATGCAGCGACTCGAGCGTCAAACGCCGGACCCGCGCGGGCCCCTCGGCGAGAACATCCGCACTACGCGTGTGCTGCGTGTACACCGCCATTTCGCCGATGACTGTACCCGGCCCGAACGAGCGCAGCCTGAGGAACCCGCCGCCCGCCAGCGGCAACAATACGGCGACACGGCCGTGCTCGACAAAGTACATGGCGTCCCCTGGGTCGCCGCGCCGGAACACGGCCTGACCTGCGCCCAGGTCGAGAACATCCAGAAGAGCCAGCAGTCTTGCGAGCGCGTCTGGAGTGAAATGCGGCGCGAGCATCGTCTGGAAGTCTTCCTCTTCACAAGACAGCGCGCGTGAATCCGACGCGAGAAGCGTGTCTTCGACCCACTCCAGCCCGGCATCCAGCGTCGCAAACTCGTGAATCCGCAGGTTCAGCGTGCCGGTCTTCACTAGCAGTTCGCGCGATCGCGCGGGCAGCCCGGTCAACACCAGATCCGCATCATTCGCCGCGCACAACTGCCTGAGCTTGACAAAGCTGACCGATACCGACGCGTCCATGCCGTTGGTTGACGCGAAATCAAGGATGACGAAGCGAATGGGTGCCGGCCCTCGCGTGGCCAGCCGTTCGCGCATGCGCTGCAAAATCGAATTGGCCGTGCCAAAGAAGAGAAAGCCTTGCAGACACGCTCCGCACACCTGTGCACCTAGTTCGCGAAGTCGTTCGGTTGCCTCGATACTGCGCTCGACATTCGACGTGCGCGTGCCGCCGTCAAATTCCATACGAACGCAGCTGACGCGACCGTATAGCAACGCGAACATCACACAGGCGGCAATCACGCCGGCCACGACGCCCGTGACGACACCATAGAACGCGATAGCACACAGTATGAGCGGGACAAGCAGGTACTCATGCCAGTTGAGCTTGCGATACGCACCGACCAGCCATTGGATCAGCAGACGCAGCCCCATGAAGAGCTGGAGCCCGACCAGCACCGGCACCGGGAAGAGTGCGACCAGGTCCGGCGAGACGGCCAGCACGAACAGACAGCCTAGGGCCGCGAACACGCCCGCCAGACGACTTGTCGCGCCTGCGCGTGCGTTGAGCATCGAGCGGTTGAACGACTGGTAACCCACCATGCCGCCCAGCATGCCGCTCGCGATGTTGGCGACGCCGGCCGCCCGCATCTCGCGGTTCAGGTCGACGTCTTCGCCGCTGGCTGCGCCGATCGCAGTGGAATTCATGAGAATCGTGATGGCCGAAATAGACGTGACGACGAGCGTCTCCGGCAGGTGCGCGACAATGGCGGACCAGTCGATGCTTCCGTGCGCCAGCAACGCCGGCAGATGCAGGTCGGGAAGCCTGATGGGATGCAGTGCCACGCGCGGAAGCAATAATCGCGTGTCGCGTGCATCGTCGATCGACAGGCCTTCGGCAAACAGGAGCACGTAGAACAATGCAACGCCGAGTGCAAGCGTGACAGGCAGCACAGCGGCGTGTTTCGAGGTGTGCGACAGGAGCGTGGCCAACCCGCACACCAGCAGCGCAGGTGACCATGTCAGCCAGTTCAACTGCGTCAACAATGCCCATGCGTGCCCGTTCAACGGCTCACCGGTCACGACCCGAAACGCACCGGCCAGCAGGAGATAGCCAGTCCCGGCAAGGAAACCACCGACGACCGGAAAAGGCAGGAATTGCAGCGAACGGCTACGCCTGGACGACCCGACTGCGTACAGAATGATGCCCGTCACCACCGAACACAACGCGATGGCAATCAGCACTGTCAGCAGGATTGTCTGTGGCGTACCGCCGTCGGCTCGCACACTGCTCGCGACGCCGGCCGCAACACCGGCAAGAAACGCCGTCGCATTGCCGTCGGGTCCGGCGATGTTCATGCGCATCGAACTCATCAAGGCGATCACGAGTGCCGTCACTACGCAGCTGATGAAGGCGGTGGGCACGCCAAGCTCGGCGTAACGGGCAAGATCCGCGCTAAAGATCATGGTGCCCAAGCTCATTGCGTAGCAGAGCATGAGTAGCATCGACACCATGCCGGCCGTCAGGTCGCCGGCCAGGCCCGTGATGCGTGACCCGGAGCGGACATTGGGTGAGGAACCTGTCGTAGCGGGCTTCACAGTGTTTCCCCATGAGGGCAGATGCAGTCTCGCCTGGGTCGCGCGATTCGTGCATTGCTGGAGCCGTGCCGGGTTCGACCGTCGCCCATCGTTCCGGATGACGAACGATTTCATATAGCGCATGCCTGCTCGCCCAGCATCGCGCCCGACTTGCCACATGAGTATCCGTCGTGGCCGCTGGCCGTGTCAAACGCACTGCGGCACACCGCCGGGTTGGCCTAACCTGCATCTGGCCTCGCCGCTCACAACCAGCATCCCTTTGCTTAACCCCGGATCTACACTGTATTTTGTGTCTGGAGCGCTCGAAGACGGGTTCGTTGAGACAGTCGCAGCCTGGCAAAGGGCTGCACATCGATTCGTATGATCTGTTGGTACAGGCGGCGCGCTCCGGACATCAGGCTCGACAGGCTGCGCGACAACGAGCGGCGATGGAGCACGTGCGTCAATGCAGCGGATGGCGCGATTGACTGGATAGGGCGGCGGCGATGGATATCGATGAGTGGCTGCATGCATTTGACCTTGAACAATACGCGCCGGCATTTGCCGCGAACGACATCGATCTCGCCATGCTGAAGCAGCTCGACGACGCAGATCTCAAAGAGCTTGGCGTCGCCTCGCTCGGCCATCGCAAGCGCCTGCTGGCGGCAATTGCCGATGAACGTGCCGCCGCTCCGTGCGTCCCGCCGCACGCTGGGAATGCGCCTGTGAGCGAGCGCCGGCAAGCCACGATTCTGTTCGCTGACCTATGCGGCTTCACCGCGCTGTCCCAAACGCTCGATCCTGAAGAGTTGCGCGAGTTGACGGGGCGTTACACGGCGCTCGTCGATGGGATCGTGCTCGGCTACGGCGGCACAATCGACAAGCACATCGGCGATGCCGTGATGGCAATCTTCGGCGCGCCACGCGCGCACGACACCGATCCACTACGCGCGGCACGCGCCGCGCTGGAAATTCATGAGGCGCTTAACGGACTGAACGAACCCGCAGCGCCGCCGCTGAGGGCGCACGTGGGCATTGCCTGCGGCGAGGTGGTCGCGGGTTCGTTGGAGCGTGCCGACGCTCGCGACTATACGGTGCTCGGCGACTCCGTGAATCTTGCCGCCCGGCTGGTCGCCGCGGCCGGCCCCGGAGAAACGTTGCTGTCCGACAGCGTGCATCGTGCGCTCGGAGACTCCGTGACAAGCGAGGCTGTCGGTGCAATGCGTTTCAAGGGGATCGACTCACCGGTGCGCGTATGGCGTCTGTGCGGTCTCGCTGGTGACTCCCTCATGCCAAGCCGCAGTGTGTTTGTCGGCCGCAAGCCCGAACTCGAACAGTTCAAGGGCCTCGCCCGCGCGTGCTTCGATCAGCGGGCCGGCCATCTCGTCTATGTGCGTGGCGAGGCTGGCATCGGCAAAACGCGGCTCGTCGACGAGATGCGCCGCTTTGTCGAAACACTGGGCTTTGCTTGCCACCGAGGCCTCGTGCTGGACTTCGGCGTGGGCAAAGGCCAGGATGCCATTCACACGGTTGTCGGCAGCCTGCTGGGACTGCGGCTCGCAGCCAGTGCCGATGAACGGCGCGACGCGGCTGCGCAAGCTGCGGCATCCGGTGCCATTGGCGCCGATCAGTTGATGTTTCTCCACGACATTCTCGATCTGCCGCAGACCGGCGAATGGCGCACGCTTTACGATGCGATGGACAACGCCGCGCGCACGCGCGGGAAGCGGGCGGTCGCCGCAGAGATCGTCAAGGATGCGTGCCAGCGCGTCCCAACCCTGATTCTCGTGGAAGACCTTCATTGGGCGGACCCGCAGGCGCTCAGTTATCTGGCGGTCTTCGCGACGGCTATGGCTGACGTGCCAGGGCTGCTCGTGATGACGTCGCGCGTGGACGGCGATCCGCTCGATACGGCGTGGCGAGCCAGTTGCCGCGGCACGCCTTTCGCCACGATCGACCTCGGCCCGCTGCGCGGCGACGAGGCGGTGAGTCTCGCCGGCGGCTTTATCGAAGCGACCGGGCGTATCGCGCGTGCCTGCATCGAGCGAGCCGGCGGCAATCCGCTTTTCCTCGAACAACTTTTGCACAACGCCGAGGAAGGCAGCGAGGATGGGGTCCCCGCGACCATCCAGAGCCTCGTGCTGGCGCGCATGGACCGGCTCAGCACACGTGATCGCGAGGCATTCCAGGCTGCTGCAGTGATTGGACAGCGCTTCGGGCTCGCCCTGTTGCGGCGCATGATCGATGCACCCGAGTACGACTGTCACGCGCTCGTCGCCAACGCGCTCGTTTTGTCGGAAGGCGAAGATTTCCTGTTTGCCCACGCGCTCATCCAGGAGAGCGCTTACTCGACACTCCTGCGCACGCGCCGGCGCGAGCTGCACCGCCTCGCCGCCGACTGGTTTGCCCCGACTGACCCGGTTTTACGCGCCCAGCATCTCGATCGCGCCGAAGACCAGCGAGCCCCCCTCGCCTACCTCGACGCCGCGATCTTCCAACGCGCGGCCTACGTCACCGAAGCGGCATTCCGGCTAGTCGAACGAGGTCTGCAGATCGCGCAAAGGGATACGGATCGTCACGCGCTGATCTGCTTCAAAGGCGAACTCCAAGGAGACCTCGGCGACATCGCCGCTTCGATCGCGACCTACCGGGCAGCCGTGACCGCCGCTCCCGACGAAGCGGCTCTCTGTCGCTCGCAACTGGGCCTTGCCGAGGGGCTGAGAGTCAGTGAAGGCCTCGTCGAAGCCCTCTCGCTGCTCGACGCGGCCCAGGAAATCGCACAACGGCTGGACCTGGTTCCTGAACTCGCGCACCTGCATCACCTTCGCGGCAACATTCTCTTTCCGCTCGGCCGAATCGAAGACTGCCGCGCCGAACACGAGCGCGGACTCGCCCATGCCCAGCGACTCGGCTTGCCGGAAGCGGAAGCGCGGGCGCTCGGCGGACTCGCCGATGCCGCCTATGCACAAGGTCGCATGCGCACCGCTTTCGAGCATTTCAGCCGGTGTGTCACGTTGAGTCGAGAACACGGCCTCGGCCGCATCGAGGTTGCCAATCGTTCGATGGCAGGTTTCAGCCGGATTTTCCTCAACGAGGCACGCGCGGCGCGCGAAGACGCAAGCGCCGCCGCACACGCTGCCGCGCTGGTCGGCCAGCCGCGTGCGCAGATGCTGTGCGAAACGCTTGGCGTTTTTGCAAGCTATGAGATTGGCGACATGAAATCTGTGCTCGTCCATCTCGATCGTGAGTTGCAGATCATCCGTCAACTGGGCGCGCGTCGATTCGAAGCGCAGAACATCGAAATGCGAGCGCGCGTGCTGCTCGATAGCGGGCGTCGGCGAGAGGCTGCCGAATTGTTGCGTGAAGCGCTAGCGATTTGTCGCGAGGTGGGAACGCAGTTCAGCGCGCCGAAGGCTGTAAGCGCACTGAGCCGCGCGGTCGATGACGACGGCGAGCGTAGGCGTCTGCTTGCCGAAGGCGCCGCGATGTTGCAATGCGGAGCGGTCGGCCACAACCATTTGTGGTTTTACCGCGATGCCATTGAAGCGATGTTGGCTGCGGGCGACCCGGCAAATGCGTTGCGCTATGTCTGCGCGCTCGAAGATTACACGCGCGTCGAGCCGCTACCGTGGGCGGATCTGTTTGCTATGCGTGGCCGTGCGCTCGCCTACGCGCAGCAAGACCCTTCTGGCGAAACCGCGCGGCGCGAACTCGAACGCGCACGCGCGGCTCTCGTCGAAGCGGGCTGCAACACCTATCTGCCTGCGGTTGACTCCGCGCTCGCTATGTAGCGCATGGCGTTGTTCCGGTTCTGTTGCCGTCAGGCTGTCCGTGGGTTGTGCAGAAAAACACGAACGCCTGAAGGCTCGATGAGGACGTTGAATCCGGCGGTGGTCCACTTGCTGCGCTTTCCGCAACGCAATAGCCGACTTGAGCGTGTAGCAATCAAGGCAAGCCACCCATCCGGTCGCACGGCGCACGGCTTACGGTAAACGTTAGTGTGGCCAGCATCTGGACTCGCCGGCACATCCCCTATCCGACGATGCCAGTGGACACCCGCAGCGCACTGGTTAAGTTATAGCAGGCCAAAAGAGAAATGCGCATCGTTGAACCAACGACCACTATTGAGCTTCGCTGTCGGCATGCACTTAACCCGATTCAGTCATTGTGAGAACTCTCGAATTCAGCAACGCACTTGCCGCAAACGTCGGGCGAGAAGCGTGGCGTGGACGGCACGGCCTCGAAGCTCACTGCTTCGAGTGGGATTGCCTTTGCATCGGCGGGCCGGCGGAGGTCGCGGTCTTGGGCAACTGTTACGTCGATGAACGTGCTTATATCGGCCGGCGATTCATGGATGAAAGCGTTTGACCATAAAGGCAGGCGCGGGAGCAATGCAAACAAGACCAGGCAACCTGCGGTTCACGAGATTCGTGCTGGGTAGACCGAGTGAGAGACGAACGCAACTGCGGTACGACGACGCAACGGTTTTACGCCTCGACGGACTCAATTCGTATGTCTAAATAAAATAGCCCGGAAGGGGCGAGGCGGCGATTAACTGGTATGAGGGGGAATTTGACTCGAAGCATCTGCGATAGGCATCTCCCTTAGCAACAAACTTGATCGAGCGTCTAAGGTTGACTTATCGGGCCTTCTATCAGCGCAGTAGTTCCCCGGCCGAGCCGGGCGTTCAGTAAGAAATTAGTCCGGTTTTTCCGTCCAAGTGACAGCCCCGTAAATCACCGCGTGTTGCGCATGCGTTCTTCATCTCTCCAATTGCCCTGAGCGCCGACCGTCGATTAAATGTAGTCCGAATCAATTGCATACTGCGCCCTCGAAATAAAATCACCCTGTGGGTCATTGGTTCTCCCCGCAAGAACGGAAGTTGCCGAAGCCGCCAGATATCTACGAACGAAATTAATCACGCTCGCACTTTCTCGCGGGTCTGAATTCTGGGCCGTCGTAGATCGGCGGCATAGCGCCAAACACCATACTTCATGTGGTGCATTGCACGCTCTCATGCTCGCCACGCGTTTTGCGTCGTCTGTGGTGGATCATAGTGGTCCGTAGCGCGGCTTGCGGACCGCGTGGCGTGAAACAGCAAACTTTTGGCCGATGCGCAGATTTTCGCGATGTTGAGCAACCGCGTTTTGTGCTTACCACGACGGCATGCGGTTTTTCGAACTAAATAGCGACGGGTGATGGACTCAATTCCCCGGCGCGTTCGTGGCTGCTTCCGCTCGATAAACGCCGAAGTACAGCAGCCATTCGCTCTTCGCTTCCCGGGCAATTCATCAGCCGAAGGGATGCGCGCATTGCGGCCCTGTGGGCGCAACTGCAAAAGTTGGCTGAGCATGCACGTCGCACCAACAAGGTCAACCGGACTCTCATCCGTATCCGCATGGACCACAATCGGCGCGCGCTGACGGCGCTTCAGGTAGCGTCGCCGAAGGCAAGCTGTAAGCCGGCATGCGACCGTCGGGACTATAGAGCGCTATGTTTTGACAGAAACACGCTGTTCCTGGTTGGATGAGGCCCGTACTTCATTGAAGACGGGCTATTTCTTTTTCCCGCTGGCGTTAATGGAATGACCAGCTAATTCGCGGCCTATCACCGGAACTACGCTGCGCCTCGCGGTGCAAGCCGCAGGGCTCCCTGGAGCGAGGGGCCGTTTCGGGCGCGCAGAGCCGCTCAAACGACCACGTGGAGGCTATGGTGAACAGCGGCTCCTGGCCGAGTTCAGAAGTTCGTCACCGTCCTGCGAGTGTTTGGCTGTGTCGCGGCGCGCAACTGCCCCAGCCGACCCGATCTTTGTCGCTACGGCTACCACTGGGCGCGACCGCCTGAGGGAGCAGATTCCACGCGTGCAGGTAACGATAAATTTGCTTCGTACAGTCCACGCTGCCCGGGAAGGCTCTGCCTTCTCTGTGAGCACCGTGGTGCCGACCTTGAAAATCTCCTTGTAGCCGCCTAGAAATCTTGAATACTGGTGAACGCGAAAATTGTTGCGCATCTTGAAGCACCAGTCCTCGGGTCGCTCGCCCAGTTGAGGTACGCGAGTCAACGATGCGACTCCAATCAGATCGTTTTCTCCACGAGGTCGTTATGATTCTGCACGCAATTAACAATAAGCTTTACGAAGTGAAGCTCGCATTCCTTAACTTGATTGATAATTGTGACGTTATACCGAGGTACTTTTCTACGTCAGAGCAGATCGTCTCATTCCTCAAGAACAATCCAGAGCTGAAATTTAGCCTCGCCCCGGTGCCGCCAACCGCGACCGACGTCGAACTTACTCTCATCAGTTCCTACTTGGCCTATGGGCCGCAGTTTGGAGATGTGATGTGCGGCGTTATTCGCTATGACCCTGTCAAGCAACAGGTTCTCACTATCGGGACTTACGCGAATGGCGACATAGGGCGAATATGGGGAGGCTGAAAGGCACCGCACAGCTTGACGGGCCTTTGCACAGGTCTCGCATCTGACCCGCTGCTCAGAATTGATAGAGCAGTAACGCCTTGCCGCTCGTTGCCGTGGCAGGTAAGTGTCCGCCAACGGATGAAGCGTTCAGGCGATGCGCTTGGCGCCTGTCGGACCCAAGGCGGCCATCGGACCAAACAGTTTGTCGATGGCCGCCTCCGAGGTGCTGCGGCCGTTCGTTCCTTCGGGTCGGTCGTCAAAATTCTCAGACAGGACATCCGTCAATTTCACCGTGTCTCTCAAACGTTCGTAACCATGATCCAACATAGGTGATCTCCCGATACATAAAGTTTGCGGGTGCAGCGCCTCCGACTCGATTACCGCAAACCACGTACACTCTGCCGCAGCCGCGGTAGCGCATCGATTCAGGTCAGGCAGCACGTGCTGCCTGACGTTCGACGTCACCGTGTGGACTTCTTTCTTACTAAATCGTCAAACATGGGAAACAATCACCTTTCGGGTATCACGCTTGAACAAAGCAGAGTCGTCGTAGCCGGCGGCACGTCAGGAATTGGCTTCGCAGTGGCCGAAGCTGCAGCGCATTCCGGAGCTGAGGTCATCATCGCATCGAGCAGTCCGGAACGCGTCGCAGCGGCCCTGGAGCGACTACCTCAAGGTACTCGCGGCGAGCCGCTTGATTTTACCGACGAGGCACAAGTGAGCGCGTTTTTCACGCGCGTCGGCGCGTTCGACCATCTCGTCTACACCGCCGGCGAAACACTGCTCCTGCAAAACCTTGCCGAGCTCAGCATTGAAGCCGCGCAGCGAGCCTTCGAGGTGCGCTACTGGGGCGCGCTCAAGGCCGTCAAATATGGGGCTCCCCTCATTCGCACGGGCGGCTCCATCACCCTGACAAGCGGGGTGGCATCGTCGCGTCCTCTACCTGCCTGGACGATTCCGTCCAGCATCCTTGGTGCGATCGAGTCTCTGACTCGCACATTGGCTGTCGAGCTTGCGCCGCTGCGTGTAAATGCCGTGGCGCCCGGCGTCCTGCGCACGGCCTTGTGGGACAACATGAGCGAAGTCGATCGCGAAGGTCTTTATGACTATATTGCGGAAAAAATGCCGGTACGAAGGGTCGGGGAGGCAAGCGACGTTGCTCAAGCGTATCTTTACCTGATGCAACAGGGCTTTAGCACGGGACAGGTCGTCATCGTCGACGGTGGCCACGTGCTGGTTTAACGGACGACGATTCGCTTCGACAAGCGCATTGTCATCCACGAAAGCCGTGATTAACCCGTACCCAGAAGTCTGATATTCCGAATATAGCCGACGTTCGAGCATCCACGCGCAAGCGTGGGCGAACGTCGGTAGTCGGCCGGTAAGCGTCCGCGCCATCACCCAGCGGTCACCTACTGCTTGCCGGAAGCGAGCTGCTGGTTGCGCTCAGCAAGAAACTGGATCAGACCGTCAACGCCGCTTTCCTTGATCTTGTCACTGAACTGCTGCCGATATGTCTGGATTAGCCAGACGCCGAGCACATTCAGGTCATACAACCGCCAGCCCTGCGGCGTGCTGTACAGCCGGTAGTCGATCTCCGCTGGTTCGCCGTTCCTGGTTGCAACCGTGCGCACCACCACGTCCGTATCGGTTGGAGCGATATGTATCGGCGGGTAGTCGATCCGTTGGTCTGGACGGAGCTGACCGATAGCACCCGAATAAGTGTGGATCAGGAGCATCTTGAACTGTTCGACCAGTTGCTGCTGTTGCGCGGGCGTAGCCGTGCGCCAGTAACGGCCCATCGCCAGTGACGTGGTGCGGTGAAAATCGGTGTAGGGAATAATGTCCCGGTTGACGATATCAATAATGCGAGGAATATCGTCTGGCGCGATCGCTCGGGTCCGCACCTCGTCGAGTATCTGTTGCGTCGCGGTCTTGATCAGAAGCTGAGGCTCCGATTGGTCGACTTGCGCGTACGCCGTACCGCCGAACGAGAACAACGCTGCGCAAAGAGTCAGTAGAGAAAGTGTCTTCATGTGCAGAGTCCTGGCTGGACGCGTTGGCTTGCTGCTACGAAGTATCCTCCATCTACGCCCGAATGGGTCGCGGCAGCATCCGTCGCTGTTTCATCTGCAACACTCCCACTGCATGCGCAGTCTTCGGTGTGTTGCATCCACCGGTTGAATCCGCCCAACCATCCGCTGCGGCGAGCATAATTTTTTATCCCCGATTTTCTGTGACCACCACAGCAACGTGGCAACGCGCGGATGACCGATAGTGCCGACTGCTCACACGTCATTCCCTGACTGATGATTTGACGATGCCTTCCAGTTGATAGAGTTCAATCTTGCGATACAGCGTACTCCGCGACACACCGAGAGCGCGCGCGGCCTGCGCAAGATTGCCATGCGCATTGTGCACTGCGCGTGCAATGGCTAAACGTTCCGTTTTCTCGAGACTCGGCTCCTCGTCGCGCAGCGAGGGCATGGCGCCAGACGTCGCGATTTCGTCGAGCAACTCGCGTGGCAATTCGTCGAGTGACACAGCGGGCTCTCTTGACGTCAAAAGCAGATTCTCAATCAGGTTGCGCATTTCCCTGACGTTGCCAGGCCACGAATAGACGCGCAGCGCCGCGATGATCTCGGCACTCAGTCGCCGCTCGGGCACCCCGTGCCGCAAGGCGAGCTTCTGATTGAAATGCCCGGCGAGCAGATCAATGTCTATATCTCGCTCACGCAGCGGCGGAATGCGTATGCGCGTAACACTGATCCGGTAATACAGGTCGCGGCGGAAGTGCCTGGACTCGACCTCTTCGAGCAGATTGCGGTTGGTCATCGCCAGCAGGCGCACATCGACCCGCCGCGGCTGCGTATCTCCGAGACGGTAGATGACGCCTTCTTCCAACACACGCAACAAAACCGGTTGAAGCTCCAGCGGCATCTCACCAATTTCGTCGAGGCAAAGCGTTCCGCCATGAGCCAACTCGAAACGGCCGGGCCGCCCTTCTGTCGTCGCGCCAGTAAAAGCGCCACGCACATGGCCAAACAACTCGCTGGCAATCAGTTCTTTCGACGCGGCCCCGCAGTTATACGCGATAAATGGGCCGCCTCCGCCCTCTTCACCATGAATTGCGCGAGCGAACAGTTCCTTGCCCACGCCGGTTTCGCCTTCGATCAGTACTGGAACGCGCCTGCTGGCAAGTTGGCGTCCGCGAGTGACGGCGGCCTGCATCGCCTCACTTTGCCCCTGAATCTGCGCGAAACAGTTGCGCTGCGGATCAGCCTCGCTACTCCGATCCACTGCTCGCACGTTGACGGATCGGGCTCGCGCAGGAACAACCAGCATGGCCCCAATCGTATTGCCGTCGACAACGACGGGATTGAACCATTCGGCGTTCAGTCCTGTGGGCAAATGTTGCACCCAGTCCTCCACTGCCGAAGCCTCGTTCATCCCCGGGAAACGCTCGCCGATTCCGACCGGCAATGCGAGTCTGCCTGTGGTGTGCACAAGCCGGCCGGTGCGGTCTATCGCGACCATCCCGGAAGCATCCGACGGCGATAAGCGTTGCAAACAGAAGGCCAACAAACGCATGTGCTCGCGAGCGGCCTGCTCGGCAAGCACCATTTCGATCTGGCGCGCAGCCGTCACCGCCAAGGTGAGGTTGTTGATCTGATACGTGGAAGGCGGTCCAGAAATATCGAGTACACCGATCACCGCGCCGGTGCCCGGCTCACAAATAGGTGCGGCCGCGCAACTCCACGACTTGATGCCTTCGCAGAAATGCTCGGAGCCGTGGATATACGTCGGCTCACGGGTTGCGATGGCGGTGCCGATGCCATTGGTGCCTGCCCTGCCTTCTCCCCAGTCGCCGCCGATCGACAAATGGATCTTTTCGCCTGCTTCTTGCGTGCGCAGATCGCCGGCCGCTCTAAGGATCACACCGTCCTGGTTCGTCAGTAGCAGGACCGAATGTGAATCGGCGAAAAGATCAGCCGTGACGGCGAACAGGCGCTCGGCCGCTGCCAGCAGGTCCCGATGGCGCCAGCATAGCGCCGCAAGCGCGTCGCCATGGACCGCGATGGGCGCCGAGACGGCCGTCGGGCTAACGCCGGACTGCAGGCTGCGCTGCCATGAATCGATGAGCGCCGGGGGTGCAGACGTCGACGATTCGCCTGCCAGAAAGCGCTCCCACGCAAGCATCGTGCCCCGGTCGGAATGACGGAGATTAGCGCGCTGTGCGTTGGCCACAATGCTGCGCATCGCGGCTTGATCACCTAGACCCAACGTGCTGCCAATCTGATGTCTCCTCGCCACAGCTCTCCTCCAGGGCGATGGGTCAACGCGGAACCAAACTCTGCGGCGGGCTTCGTCTTGACTAGCTACAATGTTACGTCTGGGCTTAGCCTGTTTCTTTCGATTTTTCAAACCCAGCAGCGAACGCGCGCTCTAGTATGGGCCTATTTCCTGAACACGTCTTTTGGGGAAAACACGGTCGGCTCGACAGATCGCGTTAGTCTCCTTTTGTTGTCCCTTCGTCAACAATTCGTTACCCCGCCAGGCCGGGAATGGCAACGCCGAACGTTTGCAGGACAAGAATGACGTTGAACGACAAGACCACCAGCGCGGCCAGCGTTGCGACAACCGTCACCCACATGCGATTCGTGTAACCGCCCATCACATCTTCGCAACTCGTGAACCACAACAGCGCTGCCATCGGCAACGGTAACGCGAGACTCAATACCACCTGGCTCAAGATAAGCGCGTGCGTCGTGTCGGCGCCAAGCGCCACCACCACGAAACTCGGGACCAGTGTGACGGCTCTGCGCAACCACAGAGGAATTCGAAAACCGACGAACCCCTGCATGATCATCTGGCCCGCCATCGTGCCAACCACCGAACTGGATATGCCCGAGGCGATCAGGGACAACAGAAAGATGCCGGCGGCGCCCGCGCCGAGAAGCGGTGCAAGCGTGCGATACGCCTCTTCGATTTCCGCAACTTCTGGATGGCCGTGATGAAATGCGCCCGCAGCCATGATCACCATCGCCATATTGATCAATCCGGCGATGCTTAGCGCGATAACCACTTCAATATTCGAAAACTTCAGCAGCTTTCTGCGCTCCTCCCCGGTCCGCGCCGACACGCGAGCCTGCGTGAGTCCCGAATGCAGGAAAAGTGCATGCGGCATTACCGTCGCACCTACGATACCGACCGAGATCATCAATGCATCCGAGTCCGGCAGTCGCGGGGAAAGTGTGTGGACCAATACCTGCGGCCAATCCACGGGGGCAATGAATAGCTCGGCGAGATAAGAAAGGCCAATGATGCCCACCAGCGCGCCAATAGCCAGTTCAAGAGGCCGGAAGCCCGCGTTCTCGAACAACAGGACACCATACGTGATCACTGCTGTGATCGTCATACCGGCCAGCAATGGTATGTGAAACAGCAACGCGAGCCCGATTGCTCCGCCAATGAACTCGGCCAGATCGGTCGCCATCGCTGCGATCTCGCTCACGCCCAACATGACCAACACCAGCGGCTTTGGTAGCCTCTCCCGGCACAGTTGCGCGAGGTTGCGCCCGGTCACGATGCCGAGTTTCGCCGACAGCGCCTGAAACATCATAGCCACAAGGTTCGCCAACAGGACTACCCACAGCAGCGCATAACCATACCTGGCGCCCGCCTGTATATTCGTCGCGAAGTTGCCGGGGTCCACATAGGCGACGGATACGACGACCGCCGGACCGGCAAGCGGTAGCAGAATCAACGCACCGCGGCGGCGCCCTTCCAGTACCTCACGCACTGCGCGCGCAGTGTGGGCGGTGCTCGCTACCGGATTCGTGAAACCGGTCGGCCGAACGCGATCATCCATGCTTGCGTTCCCCTTGCCTACGGAAATCGAGAAAGCGGCCGTCCAGATATGCAGGCGTGATAGTCACATCATCGCCTGAGTAATCACACTGGCAACATGATGATAAAAAGGAGCGATCGATGCGCTCGCACGGCTTACCAGAACAAGCGTCCCACACAGTGTGATGCCCCAGCCCAGGGTGAGCTTGATGAGTCGCGTAGAAGGCATCGCGGCGAGATGTTCGGCAGTCTTCCCAATTGCGTTGAAGCGGCGGGCCGTTCCTGTAGTCATTGTTCGTCTCCTTTTACTGTCGGCTGCCTGGTCTGCGCCATCAGCCTTTATGCCGGTCCCCGATTACAGGGGCCGGCTATTTTGTCCGTCTCACGTGTCTATTGGCGGCCAAGCAGTTCCGCGCCCGCCCCAAGCGCCGGCCCGGCGGTTGGATCGATCGTCTCGGGCTTCTTGGCGATCAGCGTCTGGGTGGTGAGAATCAGCCCAGCTACCGACGCGGCGTTGCGCACCGCACTGTAGCTGACCTTTACCGGATCGATGATGCCGGCCTCGACGAGATCGACGAAGGCGCCGCTGCGCGCGTCGAGCCCCATGCCGGGTTTCGCCCGCATCGCTTCGCTTACAACAGCCGCACCGTCGAGGCCGCAATTCGTCGCAATGTGAAAGAGCGGCTTCGCCAAAGCACGCTGCAAGAGCCGCGCGCCTTGCTGCACGCTTCCCTCGCTGCGGGCAATGACGCCCTCAAGTTCGGATGACGCCCGCAACAACGCCGTCCCTCCGCCGGGCACGACACCTTCGGCAATCGCCGCACGCGCCGCGTGAATCGCATCGTCGATCAGATGCAGTCGGCGCTTCTGTTCGACTGGTGTCGCCCCGCCCGCGAGAATCAGTGCGGTGCCGCCGGACAGTTTCGCAAGGCGCACCTGAAATTTGTCCCGCTCGACGTTCTCCGGCGCCATCTCGTACTGCCGGGCCACTTGCTGACGGCGCGCTGCCACGGCCGCCGGATCGCCGCCTCCGGCCGTGATGATCGTCTGGTTCGACGAGATGCGGACTTGCCGCGCGCTGCCGAGGTCGCGCAATTCAGTGGCTTCCAGCTTCCCGCCCAGATCGCGGGCGACCACCTTACCGCCCGTGGCGATCGCGATATCCTCGAGCATCGCCTTACGCCAATGTCCATACTCTGGCGGGTGAATAGCGGCCACAGGCAGGCCGCCATTGTCGCGCCATGCGAGGAGCGCAATCACACAGGCAGGCGCTACCTCCTCGGCAATGATCAGCAGTGGACGTTTGCTGCGAGCGGCCAGCGTCTGAAGCGCTGTGACCTCCTCCAGAGATTGCAGCCGCTGGTCTGTCATCAGAATAAGCGGATTGTCCAGTACCACCTGCATTCTCTCGATGTCGGTCACCATGTGATGCGACAGGTATCCACGGTCGAAAGCCATGCCATCGACCACCTCCAGGCGAGTCTCAACCGTGGTGCCATATTCCACATCGACAATCCCGTCCGCGCCCACCCGCTCCAAGGCTTCGGCCACCAGCTTCCCTGTGAATTCGTCATTGGCCGCCACCACCGCCACGGCGCGGACCTCGTCGCCACGGCGTAGAGGCGTAGCATGACGCTTGAGCACGTCGATCGCCTCGTTGACGGCCATTTCCAGACCTTGCACGAGTTCAACGGGGTTAGCCCCTTGCGCGAGGCAGGCGAGACCGTCCTGAACTAGCGCATCGGCCAGAACGGTGGCCGTGGTCGTGCCGTCGCCGGCGACTTCGTTGGTCTGCCTGGACACTTCGCGAACGACTTGCGCGCCGATATTCTCGAACGGGTCTTCGAGTTCGATTTCATTGGCGATGCTGACCCCGTCGCGCGAGATGATTGGCGTGCCGATCGGTCGATCGATGATTGCATTCATTCCGCGCGGGCCGAGCGTACCCCGCACCGCCTTGGCCAGTTTCGCAACGCCTCGACCAAGTGCCATGCGGGCGTCGTCGTCATGCAACATGATGTTTGGCATGATCCTGCTTCTCCTGATCCGGTTAGTTCGAATTGCTGATTTTTTTACTCTGCTGCTCCGCACGCTCCTCGCGATAACGCGAACGCGCTTCCTGGCTTCGGCCCGCCAGTACGGACGAAATGCACCGGTTTGATCTCGACATTTGGCGCGGCGTCACCGGTCTTGCCATAGCGGGCAGCAAGAAGACCGCGGCATAGCGCACCGTTGAATTCGGCATTGATGCCGACTCTTCGCAATGCACGCACATATGCCTCCAACTCATCGGGATTCAGCGGCGTACCGTCCGTGTCGACGAAAGCGAGCTCGCCGCCATGATCCGCTTCGTCGACGCTCCGCCCCACCACAAAACGCCGCTCGCAATATCGCGCGATCAGCCTCTGAGCATTGGCATCATCCGTGCACGTGATTGCAACCGCCGATAGTTCCGCCATGCGCCATCGCACCAGCAGGGAGGGCTCGTTGCCTTGTGCGAGCAACCAGGTTAGAAGCGCTTCCTGCCGCCGCTGAAAAGCCTTGACCTGAAAAATGCGGCGTACGTCCTCCACGTCGCCGTTGGCATCATTGCCAAAGGTCCCCTGGAACGATAGTCCAGCGGCCATGCCCCGATTGATTTCAGTGGCATACATGTGCTCGTCGAGTGTGATCGTGACGCTGGTCACCCATGACAAGTCCGCGATCGACCGCCTCATGTCGTCCGCCATCAGGTAGGCGAAGTTGGCCGCGCACCAGTAAGTCGGCAGGCGAAAGCCGATCGACACGCAACCGCCGTCGACTTCCAGACCGGAGACGAAACCAAGCTCTGTCACCGACTCGTCGAGTTCCGGGTCAGCGACCGTCTCGAGCCGGGCCCAGACCTCAGCGACACGCTCCGAAGCGATCCTCGACGCGATGGCGGCTAGCGCCTTAAAAACAGGCACGGTGCTCATGCGCCAGCCGCCGCCGGCTGCCGAACGTCCTCCAGCAGAGCCTTTTGCGCCTCGATATCGATTCCATACAGCCGCGCGGCATTGAGCCCGAGGATCTTTTTCTTGGCCGTGAGCGACAACTGCACGCCGGTTTCCTTGCTGATCGATTCGGGCAGTTCAAAAGCCATAAACTTCTCGATCAACCATTTCGGCGACCATATGCCGTAGTCACTGCCGTAAAGGATTTTGTCCTCTCCGATCCAGAACAGCAGTTCCGAGATCACATGCGCGAAGTACTCAGGACGTGTATGGATAAATGGAAGCACCACGGCGAGACCACCGTAGACATTCGTTTCCTGCGTGGCGATCCAGCAAAAGTCGTCAAGACGCGGCAAACCGCAGTGCTCGACGATGAAGTTCAGGTTCTGGAAGCTTGTGGCGACATCGTCGACATCGGCCACGTCGAAGGCGTCGCGATTCAGAGGCAGGATAGTCGGTCCCTTGTGGACATGGATGTTCCTGATACCGAGCTTCTCGCAACGCTCGAGATAACGCTGCACGCCGGGGTCCGATAGCTTGTATCCCTTGCTGTCGCCGCGCCATTCCGCCGTGTAGAGCTTGACCCCCTGAATCTTGTAGAGTGACGCCAACTCCTCGAGACGATCGAGCCCCGCCTCCCCATCGCGCGGATCGAACGCGCCATTGACGATAAACCGGTGCGGGTACTTCTGCTTCAGCACGTAGTTGCCCTCGGTCGTGTTGAAGCCGTTCTTGTAGAAGTCCGTCAGATAGGTCGGCTGACAGATCGCCATGTCGTCGTAACCGGTGACAAACAGGTCGCGATACATCGCCTCTTCACCGTACTTGTCGAACTTTTCCTTGGGCCACAGATATTCCTTGGGGCTCAGGTTCGAGTGATACGCGTAGAAGCAATCGATAAACTGCTGGCCGTGCACGTTCTTCAGATTGGCCTTGCTGCCATCCCATAGATGAACGTGCCCGTCGATGATGAAGATTTCCTCGCCGTCCGTGGTTCGATACATGGCTTTCGTCTCCTTGGTTGCATGAGCGGCCCGTCCTCCTCGTGGCCAGCGGGACGCCCGATTGGCTGCTGGGGTTTTCCGCTCACTCGTAAGCCATCGCATCGTCCATATTGCCGAACAGCACCACTGTCTCGTCGTCGATCATCACCATCCGTCCATAGTGGGTCGAGGTGGATATCTCGAACAGATGCGGCGTCATTTCACGGCCGAGCACTTCGCTGATCTCGCCCATCTTGAACTCGATCTTGCCTTGCCCATCAATGCGGATCATTGCGGGCAGATAGGTCACCGTAATACCGGGCTTGGTGGACATCAATTCGGCAATCGCCCGAGCCTCGACACTGTCGTTCATCGTGACGCCACATTGGTGCGAGATGGTCTGTTCGAAGCGAACATCCTTCATCGATTTGAAAATATTGTCGGTATGCACTGACATTGCGTACTCCTCTTGCAGTTGGTTCGAATGAATCGAGACGCGTTCAGGCGCGGATCGACGAGGGAAAGGCGACGCCGATCTCTTTGGCGATCATCTCCGCGCGCTCGACCGCGCTGTTCAGGCAATCGTTGAACTGGGCAGTCTTCACATGCGGAATCGACCAGATCGGCTGCAGCTGCTTTGCCGCGGCCGAAGCCAGCGCACCGTGCTTTTCCAGCCATTCGCCGAACAGTTGACGGTTGGCTTCGCCGTGCTGCGGGTCGTTCGCGAGCATATGAAACAACTCGACCGCGTTGGCCAGGTTGCGCTCATAATCGCCTTCTGCCGCGGACACCACCGTCGGCGTCAGAAAATCGTTTTGCGCGGCGGCGATCTGCATGATGAAACCGCTGCGAAACAGATCCGCCACGAGCGGCTCGAATACGACATTCACGGCAAAGTACTTCTCGAGAAAGTCCGTGGCGCCGCCAATCGTCTCTATCGCCCGACGTGTGTCCTGCCAGATCGGATCGGTCAGCCAGTGGGCTTTGCCCGCATCGAGGTCGAGATTGGGCAAGTCAAGCGCGATCTCGCCAAGGTAGAGGGTCAAGTCCTGAGCGAAGCGCAGTTTGTACGATGCATTGGTGAGGATGGCGCTATTGATCATCTGGGTGTAGCCGTATCGCTGCGCGTGCATCGTGGCCGTGCCCAAACCGAACTCCGCATGCTTGTATGCGCCGAGATGCTGTTCCAGAACCTTTATCCAGGTCTTATCGAAGCGCTTCACAGCACCCGAGCGCCGTCCGTTCTGGATCGCGCCGGTAACCATGCCGACGATGGTCGATTGACGCTGATAATGGGTGCGCTCCCATTCCTCATCGACCGCGCGGAACTGATGCCAGTCCGAGCTTTTGGCCGCCGTCCAGGTTTGCGAATACGTCGGCGTGCCGTCAGCAAACGACAGAATCCAATCCTGCAGCAGATAACGGTTCGGGTCGGGCTGGACATCCACCGTCATGTCCTCGTAGTGGCTAGCCTTGCGCCCCTTCGGCTCGAAGTAGTTGTACTTGCGGCTGTCCCAGCCGGCGAACTGGGCCGCGCCCGCCGCGCCCGACGACTTAGCCGGCGACTGCTCTGCCAATGTGCTCATGTTAGTCCTCCTTCCTGTTTCGGTTATAGGCACTTCGAATAGGCGCTTTGCCAGATCCGGTTAGCGAACCGCCTGCGTAAACTTGTCGAAATAGAGCCGCTCCGGCGCAACACCCGCCACCTGAAGCACCGGCATCACCGCCTCGATCATCGGAGTGGGCCCGCACGCGTAGCCATCGATCTCGCCTGCGAGCGATTCCTCGCGCAAGCGTCGGCCAAGCACCTCGTGGATCAGGCCGGTTTCGCCCGTCCAGCCGTCGTCCGGTTCGGCGTTCGAGAGCGCCGGAATAAAGCGGAAATCCGGCAGCTTTTCTTCCAGCTCTTCGAATTCGTCCAGATAGAACAGGTCGCGACGACTACGTGCGCCATAGAAAAACCGGACCGGTCGCTCTTCACCGCTTTGCACGTGATCGTTGAGGATCGACCACAGCGGTGACATGCCTGACCCGCCGCCGACCAGCACCATCGGCCCAGGCTGGTCCTCGCGCCGAAAGCACGTACCATACGGCCCCTTCGCGATCAGCCTGTCGCCGGGTTTGAGTCCGCCATCCAGCTGCGAAGAGAACGCGCCGTTGGGATACTTCTTGATGATGAACTGCAGCGTCGATTCGCCGACAGGGGTATTCGCCATCGAGAACGATCTCGTGATGCCAACACCCGGAATTGTCAGGTCCACGTACTGCCCGGCCCAAAATCGCAGCGGCCTCGACAACTTCACTTCCAGTAGCCTGATGTCGTGTGTCAGCGCGGTGATCTTCGTGAGCGTCGCGTCATATTCGCTCACTGCGATCGATCGGCGCATCAGGTCTTCGTCATAGTTCAACAACTCGACGGTCAAATCGCTATAGGCAAGCGTGCGGCATAGCAGAATATGGCCGGACTCGCGTTCGTAGTCGGGCAGCGCGAACGTCGAATACTTCTTGAGTTCCACATCGCCTTCGATCAGCAGCGACTTGCAGCTGCTGCATTGCCCCTCCTTGCACCCGTGCATCACCGCAATACCCTGGCGAAACGCGGCGTCGAGCACCGTCTCGCCCTCCGCCACCGACATCTGCACACCGACCGGCTCGAAGTACACTGTATGGAATACCTTGTCGTCACGTTTGTCCGCCATCGCGCGCCTCGTCTCTTGCGTGTCGCTCATCTCTTGCTCCCGATCGCATCCGGCGGCGGTATCGGCGCCGCCGGTTCCGATAACCTGGTCAAGTCACCGGATTGATCTTGAAGCCGGCGCGATACTCAGCAATGTGTTTCTCGCGCTGTTCCGGTGTCATGCCGCGCAACAGCACAATCGGGCTTTGAATCTTGTAACCGCGCACGTGGTCGAGCGTCCACATCTGCCTGTCGTCAAAGCGCAGATGCGGTTGCGGCACAAGTGTCTTGCCGTCGCTGCGCACGAAGCCGAGATCCTTGATGCAATCGGCCAGGTCCCAGCCGTGGTAGCACTCTTCCCACTGACGGCGTCCGCTGAAGCGCCCCATTGCCGGAGTTGGCCGGCCTTCGTATTCCGGTGCGAACGCCACCTTATGCGTCCAGCGGCATAGCTCCGAGCAATACGTGTACAGTTGGCCGTCAACCTCGTCCACGACGAAGTCTTCACGAATCAGACAGGGCACGAGACAGCTCCAGCAACGATGCGGATACACGTAGCCGTTTTCCTGATCGAACAGCATGTTGGTTTCGCCAGGCACGCTCTTTTTCGCATACCACTTCCAGAAGTCACCGAACTCGGCGTACCAGCCAGGATATTTGTGCTCGAACCACTCGAAGTCTTTCTCGGTCTGCGCTTCGATGCGCCAGAAGTTGACGGGCCAGCCTACCGAGAAGAACTGTGCGACCTTATGGACATAGTTTTGCTTGACAATGCGGTCCCACGCGGCGGCGATGTCGTCGTGGTGAATCTTGATGCCGTACTTCTCCAGCGGCAGCATGTAGGTCCGGTAGTAATCCTCGTAGATCCAACGGTGCCAGAGTTCCGCATATGACTCCTTGTTCTTGTCGCGGTCCGTGGTGCCGTATTCAATGAAGGTACCGATCGCCGCGTCGACGATCGCGTGGTTCTGCCAGAACGCGTAGCGTAGGTCACGCTCCAGCAAAAGATGATTGTCCGGATCGTTGATGATCGACATCACAAGCGAGTGGCCGTTGCCGATATGGCGGCTCTCATCCGACTGCACGGAAAGGAAGACTGTCGGTAGGGCGTAGTCACCATTGCGGGCGGCTTCCGACGGCATCGCGACAAACAACGTGTTGGTGAAAGCCGTTTCAGCCACCACCTGCAGGAACACGTTCGCGGCAGTCACTGCATCGCCGGTGAGAAAGCCCTCGGCAAACTGACGGCCGATCGTGGTCGCATAGCACTTGCCAAACGCGGCTTCGGTGATATCGAATCCGGCTGGATCGATATAGTTTTCCATATACCACTTTTTCAGATTCATCTGGATCGTGGAGTGCCGGAACTCGTCGACCATCTGCATCGTAAAGCCGGTACGCAACTCTTCACCGGGGGCGAGGCGGCCAAGCATCGCCATCGAGCGCGCTGCCGAGATTTCCGGGAACGGAATGATCGCGAGGAATAGCTTCATCCATTCCACCCAGCGAGGCTCGACGTTGCGGAACATGTCGCCGCGCAATGCCGCGTCGAGTGCGCCGTAGACTCGATTGTCCTTTTCCTCCTGCATCGGGAAATAGGAGCGCAGCACCTGTTTCATCGGGTCACGCGGCGCCTTGCTGATCTTGTAGTCCGTCGGGAAGGTCATCGCCTCCTGGACGTAGCTGGGAGTCCAGCCGAGATCGGCAACGCGGCGTGCCGCTTCGCCGATACTGATCCCGCGCTGGGACGTGATCTTGTTAAGCGTTAATCCATCAGACATTGAGATCTCCTAGTTCCGTTTCGATTACCGTCGCAAGGCGACGCTTCGGGCGGGCCGGCCAGTGCCAGGACCGGAGTCAAAAACATGGGGCGATTCGTCTCATCAGAATTTTAATAACTTAGGATACCGAATCGCGTTGCAGACTGGATTAACCAGTCTTGACGATCGAGTTTCCTGTCGTATTCACTTTGTACTTCGTGACGTCGACGCTCCCGATTGACCTGTACCGATAGAGCGATAAGCGTGCCAGAAATGCTAATTTTTCCTACGTCAAGCCTGCCAAGGCGCACAGCCTTCTGTTAAAAAACGCTCACTACACCATGTCGTGTTCTGCGACAACTCCGATTCGCAGGCTTGTCCGATATTGGGACATTTGAGTCAGAGCGAAGATGCCGGACTGGTCAACACTAGCGCTTCCGCGCCCTATTTATCGAGCAAACAATCACGAACCCGCGTGACGCTTTCTACGTCGCCACACTGCCGTGGCTTTCGCGCGTAAGGATCACGCCGTGGGCTGCATCATCAGGCGTCTTCCCTTCGGCAACGAAGCGGGCAGTGAGAATCAGCGCGCCCACCGCAAAGTCCTTGCCGTACGCTTCGATCATCTCGTCTGCTACGGCGCCCAGGCGCTCGAAGAACTGCTCCTTGGGTGTGCTTCCATTACTCATAGTCGCCTCCGATTTGAATTGGGGTGGCCACATGGCCGACTTACCTGCGAGCTCCGAAGCGGAACAATTCGTTAGGGAGAAATACGATTGCCAGTTCGCCAGCATCCGTTCCTAGCGCGAGCCGGCGGCCATCCGGCGACCAGGCCATCGCGGTTACAGCGCTGTTGCCGGAACCTTGGATGAGTAATATGTCGCTGCTGCCCGGCTGGCATAACAACACCGCGCCGCCGTGATATCCCACCGCGATCAGTGAGTGAGCCGGATGACACGCCACCCGGCTCACCGGCGACTTGCCGGCAATGCCGCATTCGTGCGGCCCGTCATTGGGCCCGAGTGAATCAAAGCTCCAGCACACCGCGCGCATGCCGCCGCTCGTCGCAATAAAACGGCCATCAGCGGAAAACGATAGTGAGCGCGGCTGACCGGGATACCCGCCCATCTCGATGTCACCGCCGTCCGGGAGCCGCCAGCCGTGCAACGCGTTCTCCTCCATCCCGCTCACGAGATAGCGGCCGTCAGGGCTCCACGCGACGTCACGGTGATAGCCCGGCCACGTAAGCTGACGCTCTCTGAGCGTATCGGCCGCCCAGATAGTCACACCGCCGTGATGCGAGATCGCCAGTTGGGTACCGGACGGGTCGAATACCAGCGATGTCGCCGAGCCGGACAGCATCAGGCAGGCTGGCTTCGGCCCCAGCCAATGAACTTTTCGGCCGCACGCATAGGCTCGCCCACCCGCAGGACTGGCAGCCACGCGGTCGATCCATGCGCCGTCTTCGTGCGCAATCAGTTCGCTCGAACCGTCGAGGCGCAGATGAACGAGACGGCCATCGTCGCCAGCGCTGAGAAATCCCCCTGCAGGGTCGGTGGCAAGAGCCAGACACGTGTTTTCATGCACGCTGAAGCGAGCAAGTGGCGCCGGCGGCGCCTGTGCCTGCTGGAATTCGACGCTGCCACCCTCGCGCAATTTGAGTCGGGGGCCGCCGTCCCAGACACCGGTAGCGAGCGCAAGCGTACCGTCACCGAGCGCGAAGCCAGCCCATTGACCCGATGTATCCCAAACGACTTCGATGACGGACGCCTCGGCGACCCACCGGGCTCCAAGCAGCTCCACGAGAGCGGGTGGCGCGTTCATGAGTCGATCTCGCAATGCCTGACGCTCTCCCGCAATTCCCGCCGATGGAGGTTGCGGCCGATAAACACAAGGCGGCTTTCGCGGTGTTCGCCGGCTCTCCATGGTCGGTCGAAATCCGTATCCATCGTCATGTGCACACCCTGAAAAACAAAGCGATGCGCCGATCCAGCGAGATCGACGATACCTTTTGTGCGCAGTAGATCCTGACCTTGTTCGACTATCAGTTGCTGCAACCACGAGAGGAAGCGCGTGCGCTCGAGCGGACGCCGGACGCACAACGACACGCTATCTATTCCGTGACTATGACGTCCCTGATCGACTCGTGCGCCCGTCCCAGCAGATACATAGCGGTACGTCCGCGCACCGCGCGATAATTCGCCGTTCTCACACGGCGACGTGGCCAGCTTCATGCGCTTGAGATCGAACGCGCCGCGATCGAGCAACGCGGCAAGCGGAGTTTCGCATCGCACACTGGTCAGCCATTCCGCTGTCGGGTTGATGCGTCGCACGGCATCCTGAACCGAAGCGAGGGCGGCCGGATCGACGAGGTCGGTCTTGTTGATCAGCACGATGTCGGCTTGCGCGAGTTGCTCCGCCGCCTCGCGGCTATCCGCGAGACGCGCCGGCAAATGCACCGCATCGGCCACGCAGATCACGCTATCGAGCCGCGTGCGTTGCCGGATCTCGTCATCGATGAAGAAGGTCTGCACCACCGGTGCGGGGTCGGCCAGGCCGGAAGTTTCGATCAGTATCCCGTCGAAACCATCCTTACGCTTCACTAGCGCAGACACGACTCGAATCAGATCGCCACGCACCTTGCAGCATACGCAGCCGTTGTTCAACTCGATAACCTCGTCTTGCGCGCCAACGACGAGGCCACCGTCAATGCCGATCGCGCCGTATTCGTTCACGACCACCGCATAGCGCCGCCCATGCTGCTCGCCCAGAATTCGATTGAGCAGCGTGGTTTTGCCTGCGCCAAGAAAGCCCGTGAGCACCGTAACCGGGATCCGATTCATTGCCAGTCTCCCTGTGAACCGGTTGACGCGCTACTGTCCAAACGGGCAAGTTCGTCCACGAGTCCCTGCTGTTCGGATTCGATCGCCAGTAAAGTGCGCTCGGCCTCGCTGAGGCGCTCGCGTAACTGTTCGACATCTGCCGTTCCTGTTTGCGAGACGCCGTCGCGCTCCTCGCAAGCCAATGCGCACGCCAGTTCGATCTCCGCGCCGGCGCGTCTGCTTTCACCTCGCAAGTGACGGGAGTTGACTTCAGTCAATGCGATAACCAGACGCATGCGCTCTGAGGCTGAGGCTGCGTCACGCTCCACAGTCATGGCGATCTCCCTGTTCAGACCCGCCCGTCCTGGCGTCTACGGAATCAACACCGCCCGGCCCTTGACCTTCCCGTGATGCAGGTCCTTGAGCGCCTGGTTCGCCTCGCCAAGACGGTATTCCCGTGTCGCCAGATGAACGAGACCACGGTCGGCGAGCGCCATGAGTTCGACCAGTTCCGGATAGGTGCCCACGAGATTGCCGACGATGGTCTTCTCGCTAGTGATCATGTCGATGGTCGGTAACTCGATCTTTCCGCCATAGCCGACGATGTAGTAAAAGCCCGCGTTGCGCGTCATTGCGAGACCCTTTGCGATTGCGTCACCTTCACCGACAAAATCGATCACCGCTTCTGCGCCGTTGCCGCCCGTCAGTTCGAGCACCCGCTCTACCTCGTTGCCGTCGCCCTTGACCGTGTGATGTGCGCCGCATTCCTTTGCAAGTTGCAACGCAACATCAGCGCGGTCAACGACGATGATTTCCGCCGCGCAGAGCGCATTCAGGACTTGAATGCCTATGTGCCCGAGGCCACCGGCACCAATCACGACGGCAAACTGACCGGGGAGCAAATGACGCGAAGCCTTTTTTGCAGCGCGATACGCGGTAAGGCCCGCGTCGGTGTAAGGAGCAACATCCTTCGGCGCGAGCGATTTCGGCAACTGGATCAGTGAGCGTTCGCCGGTCAGCAGATATTGAGCGTAGCCGCCGTTGGCGTTGATGCCGGGAAACCGGCTGTCCGTCGCGTGCATATCGTCGCCGCGCCGACAGGCAAGGCAATGTCCACTTGTCACGAGCGGATGGCAGATGACAGGATCACCCACCTTGACGCTCTCGACACCGCGGCCCACCGCCTCGACCCAGCCGGCGTTTTCGTGGCCCATGATGTAGGGCAACGCCACATCGACCTTGCTGCGCCAGATGCCTTCCACTACATGCAGATCGGTGCGGCACACACCGGCGCCACCAATCCGGACGATCACATCGGTGGGTCGCTCGATCCTCGGATCGTCGACGTCTTCATAGCGCACGAATTCTTCTCGAGTCAACGACTCGTCGTACTGGTGCAGCACAGCAGCTTTCACTTTTGTCTCCTCCGTTCAGATATGGCCGCGAAATACACGTACCGTACGAGCGGCGCCTTTGCGCGCGGCGAACGCTGATAAAGCAATGCTTATGCCAAGAAAGCGGAAACGAACACACCTGGCTCAGTCGGCATGCAGGCATGAAGCGCTAGCGCGATAAGGCCCGGCGAGCCCGTGGCCGTTCCCGTTCGCTGTCGCAAAATCGGACGTTTTGCGCTGGAGGGCGTCGCGAGGATGTCTGAAAATAGGACGCTTCAAGCCACGCCCGCCTTTTTGCGCGGCCCGGAGATAGGAGGTGCGAATTGTGATGTGAGTGCAGACGCCCCGATCGAAGCACGCACACGGGCGAAACCGCCGCGCACGATGACTCGACTGCTTCAAGAGGCGTGACGAGCGAACTTGGACAGCGGGGGAAAGCGCCACATGAGACGAACATCAGCGACAGTCGAACGTCCGCAGAGCAGCGAGTTTCGGCTGTTCAGACCAGCCGCTTTTCAAACCAGTGGTGGGCATACGGTTCCGCGCTGAACGCATCGACTTCCACGTATCCCGATTGCCGGTATAGCGAAATCGCCTCGACCAGCGTTCGATTTGTCTCAAGGTGAATAATGCGCACTTTGGCCTGCCGGGCACGTTTCTCCGCCTCGACAATCAACCGGCGGCCTACACCCATACCGCGAGCGGAAGGGCTCACCCACATTCTTTTGAGCTCGGCCGGGGACTTCTTATGAAATTTCAATGCGACGCAGCCGATCGGGCTTCCATGCAGTCTCGCGACGATCAACGCGCCCGCCGGTGCCTTCAGTTCATGCGCATCCGCCGGCAGACTGCTGGACGGGTCGAATCCTCCTTTAAAGCGCTGATCAAGCTCGCCAAAATATTGTTCAAAGCACCATCGCGCGTCGTCAGCATCTGGATCCTCCAGCGCGAAATTCACGAGGGATGCCTGTAGCAAACGCTCAACCTCAGACATGGCGGCGAGCAGTCTCCGACGCTGCTCATCGCCGAGCGGTTCGAGCGCGCGCAAAGCAACCTCATCAGAGAGCCGTTCGAGTTCGGCCCTTTCCGTGAGGCCTTTCTGAGTCAGGCAAGCCCGGCGTACCCGCCGGTCGCCCGAATGAGCGAGGACAGCGACAAGCTTTTGCCGTTCAAGAGACGCCAACGTACGGCTGACATAGCCTGAATCAAGATTTAGCCGCGCGCGAAGCGTACGAATATCCGCACCTTCGACGCCGATCTCCCATAGCAGGCGTGATTCGCCCATCGGGCGGCCACGTCCGAGGAAATGGTCATCGATAGCGCCAATGCTTTCGGCGACTATGCGGTTAAAGCGACGGATCTGAAGAATGTCGGATTCCATATCTCTGACTTTAGTCAGAGATATGGAATCCGTCAACACGCAGGTAAGGCATGCGGTGTCGCCTCCTGAACGACGGGCTCGGCTCAGTACTTCCACTGATAGGCCGCCAACGTCGCACCCACTACTCTATTTGTATACAGAGTTCTGAGTTCCGCGAACACAATACCCCAAAAAAACCGCCAGCGGATAAGCCAGGCTCTCCCCACGATGAAGAACGGAGACGGCATGAAAGAAGCGGACTTCCTGATAGCGCGCCCCGCAAGCGACGGCAAATCACAGCGTTTCGTACTTGGCGAAACGGGGTTTTCGTTCAGCGGCTCGGACAGACCGCCATCAGTCATGGATACCTGGACGAGCGGCACGGGTCTGCCTGCCGGCGCCCGCGACGTACTCGCGAAAAACCCGCAATTTGTGGATATCGTGGGTCTTGTCGGCGTGCCAACCGGGTCACATAAGCAACGCCCTCTCTTCGCGGGCTGGATTCTTGCGCGTGCTTCATCCGGGCTAGTTTCCGTTGCGATTCGCGATGCCCGCGATTGCACTGCAGGCCGCCTTGCAGACGATGCACAGTTCGCGACTGAGGCGGCGCAGCGCTTCGCCGCAGAGACCGTCGTCATTCTCGTGCAGGCAGCGACCGACAAGGAGGCAGAAATCGGGCGCAAAGCGTTGGAAAAGACCTTTGGGACAGACGTCCCTGAACTGAACCGGCTCTATCTCAGCAGGCGGTCCAGCCCCCCTGTCTGGATCGCCAGTCTGTCGGGCAAAAGCTGACTATCCCGGCATCGCCCTCGTCCCACTCCATCAACGGCTTGCATCACATCAAATCGAGCGCATATCCACCTGAACAGCCTTAATCAATGCTGGTAAGCTACTAGTATTCTGTATCCACAGCGACTGCAGCCATGCCAGCAAAACTCCTGAAAATCCAGGCGCGTACAGACTACGTCGACGAGGTCTATCGAGTCCTGCTCGATGCGATCAGCGAGGGCTCAATTGCCCCAGGGACTCGAATCGTCCAGGAAGAAATCGCCGAGCAGTTGGCCGTCTCGCGCTCGCCCGTCCTGCAGGCCTTCCGGCTGCTGAAAAAAGATGGACTGGTGGAAGATGCGCCCGGCCGGGGATTGCAGGTCACGCCACTCGATGGAACACGCATCGGTCACCTCTACGAGCTTCGCGGCGCGCTGGACAGCCAGGCCGCGCGTCTGGCCGCAAGGAAGAAAGTGAAGCTGGACAAAGCGCTCGTGGCGACCGGGCGCAAACTTTCGAAGGGCGATGACATCAAGGCGATGATCGAGGCCGACATGGCGTTTCACACCGCCATTTACACGGCTGCGGGCAACCCGCTCATCGTCGACAGCGCGCGCTTGCACTGGATGCATCTGCGGCGAGTGATGGGAGCGGTTCATCAGGTAGTGGGCCAGCGCAAATCCGTGTGGGACGAACATGCGGCGATTGCAGACGCGATCGCACAGGGCGATGAGGAGCTCGCCGCGAAGCTCAGCCTGCAACACACCGAAGTCGCCCGCGAAAACCTGGTGCGCCACATGAGCCAGGCGATGGCGGAAACAGATACCCCCGCTCGCTCCGCACGCTAGGCGCATTTTCAATTGACTTCCGAAGCGATAGCCGCCGCGCGGACCCATGGCCCGCGGCGGCGATTGCGTCATAGGCAGACAACTAGCGGCGGCGGTTGACGAGAGCCGGCGGCACGCATAGCACCAGCAGACCCGCTATGACGAGGCTAACCGAGAGCACGATTACGCCGGCGCCAGCCGAGCCCGTCGCGGTCTTGACGAGACCGATCAGTGACGGGCTGACCACGCCCGAGATACTGCCGACAGAATTCGCGAAGGCGAGACCCGCTGCGGCTGCGGCACCGCCGAGGAATGCCGGTGGCAGCACCCAGAACTGCGAGATGGTCGTCATCACGCCCATTGTTCCGATGGTCAACGCAATCATCGCCGGCACGGTCGAGTCAGAGAACCAGACGCTCATCGCGAGCCCGAACGCGCCGACGAGGCCCGGCACGATCAGGTGCCAACGCCGCTCGCCCATCCGGTCCGAACTCACGCTGACCACGACCATGGCGAGCGCGCCGACCGCGTACGGAATGGCAGTCAGCAGACCCACGTGAAGCGGATCGGCTACGCCGCTCGATTTGATGAGCGAGGGCAGCCAGAAGCTCACGCCGTAAAGGCCCATCGTGTAGAAAAAATAAATGGCGCTGACGAGGAGAATCTTTGGATTGAGAAGACCGTCCTTGACCGAGTGCAGCAGGCCATCAGGCTTCTCCTCGACGAGCTTGCGCTCGATGACGGCTTTCTGTTCGTCGGTCAGCCACTTCGCGTCCTGCACCTTGTCGTCCAGATAGAAATAGGCGATCACACCGAGCAAGACCGTGGGCACGCCCTCGACGAGGAACAGCCATTGCCAGCCGGCCCATCCATGTGCGCCGCTGAGCGCCGTCATCAGCCAGCCTGACAGGGGCCCGCCGATCACGCCGGACATCGGGATACCCGTCATGAAAAGCGCTGTCATTTTCGAACGCCGGGAAGACGGAAACCAGTACGTGAGGTACAGGACGATGGCGGGGAAGAACCCCGCCTCTGCGACACCGAGCAGGAAGCGCATGATGTAGAACGTCGTCGGCGTCCTCACGAACATCATGCCGACCGAAACGATGCCCCATGTGACCATGATCCGGGCAATCCAGCGGCGGGGACCCACGCGTAGCAGAATCAGGTTGCTTGGCACCTCGAAAAGCAGGTAACCGACAAAAAACACACTCGCACCAAATCCATAAACCGCCTCGCTGAAACCGAGGTCGTTGAGCATCTGCAGTTTGGCAAATGCAACGTTGATTCGGTCGAGGTAAGCAGACAGATAGCAGAGAAAAAGAAATGGAATAAGGCGCCACGCGGCTTTCGCAAACGCGGATGATTCGCTCTCTTCCAGATATACGGCCGGACTGTGGGAACTCATTGTTGTCTCCTGAGGGGCCTTCCGATGACGGTGGTTGCTCTCTTTCTTATGCCCACCGGTAGTGACTCGCGACGGCAGCCGAAGAAGCCCCGCCGCGAGCCTGCGTTCGCCGTTGCGTTTAGTCGAACATGTCCGGCTGCGTGGCAACGAGGTCATTCCAGATGGTCTGGAAGTGCAACCAGCCGATGTAGTCGCTACCGACGTGCTCACGGCTATAGCGCGCACGCTCGGGCGTCACTTCCTTCGGCGTAATGCCCGTGGCCTCGATCATCAGTTGCTGCTGGCAGCAGCGCTCGAGTGCGATGAACCAGAACGCCGCCGAATCGATGCTGTGACGGCTCGCCGTCAGCAGGCCGTGGTTCTGGTGAATCGCCGCCTTGACCCCTGCGAAAGCATTGGCAACCTTGTTGCCGCCCTTCACTTCCACTGCCACCTTGCCAGCCTCGTCGCCGATGACGACGTGGTCCTCGTAGAACGCCGCGGCGTCCTGCGAGATGGGCGCGAGCGGCCTGCCTAGCGAAGAGAAGGCGGTACCGTACGTGGTATGCGCATGGCACATCGCAACGATGTCCTGATGCTGCTCGTGGACCGCCGCGTGCAACACGAAGCCGGCACGATTGATCGCGTAATTGCCCTCGACGACATTCCCCTTGTGGTCGGCGCAGATGAGATTCGAGAGCTTGACCTGCGCAAAATGCACGCACATCGGATTCGTCCAGTAGAGGCTGGGATGTTCGGGGTCGCGAATGGTCAGGTGACCCGCGAATCCGTAGTCAAAGCCCTGCAATGCAAACGCACGGCATGCCGCGACCAGTCGTTCCTTGAGATGCTGACGGTGCGCTTGCGCCGAAGTGAACTCGGGAACCTCGGGGAAAATCAACCCTTCCTGGTCTGGCTGATAAATCGAAACCTTCCCCGGTTTGACGATGGATTCTGTTCTGGATTCGGCAACTGCAGTAGACATGTTCGATCTCCTACGTATTGAATGGGAACTGACGAAGTACGTCGGCAACAGTCGCGCTGCTGCCGACACTGCACCTTTGATTCCGGCAATGAAGTCATCACCGCCGGCATGACCTGCAATTCGCTGATCAGGCGACCGAGGTAGCGGGCTCGGCGCACGGATCGAGCACACCGGGCAACGCACCGATCCGGCCGACGACCAACTGACTTGCGCGTTTAGAGTGAGCCTCCGCGAGACGTGCTGCGAGCGCGCCATCGCCCTGCTCTATCGCGTGGGCGATTGCTGCGTGTTCGTCCCAGATCGAAGGACGCTGATCCGGCGCCTGAAGGACGGCACCCATCACACGCCGGATATGCACCCAATGACCATGCGCCGTTTGCGCAATCAGACGGTTTCCCGACGCTGTGTAGACGGCGAAATGGAACGTCATATCCGCGTCGATCATGGCGTGGACGTTGCCTGTCTGCGCCGCTTTCCGGCCGCGCTCGATGAGTTTCGGGTCGAGTTTTGCTCTGGTTGCGGCAGCCAGCTTCGCCGCGAGCACATCGAGCGCACCGCGTATTTCGTAGAGGTCGGCGAGCGCTGCTGGTTCCAGCGGCGCGACGAGCAGCCCACGCCCCGGCGCGTCCCGGACAAGCCCGTCCTTCTTGAGCAGTCGCAGCGCCTGCAGCACCGGCGAGCGCGACACGCAGAGTTGCTCCGCAATGTCTTCCTGCGTCAGGCGTGTTCCCGGTGCGAGCGAACCATCACAGATTGCGTCGAGAAGGACCTCATAGACCTCTTCGACGTAATCCGGGCGCGGTTGAAGTTTGAGCAGCTTCGATGTCATGGTTTCAGCGTCCTTGTCGACGGCGTGGACATATCCTGGTGATATCCAGCGCCGGCTTCGTTAGGGGCCCTTTTCCGCGTGCGGTCGACCAAAGCGATTCGACCGTCTCTCTCACAACTCGAGAACCAGCGTCGTGCTTACCGGGCGAGACACGCACGCGGTCAGATACTCCTGCCGCTCTTCCTCGCCAAGGATGAAGTCGTTGTGCTCGACTTCACCGTCGCGGTAACGGACCTTGCAGGTTGCGCACAAACCCGCGCAGCACGACGTCGGGAGTTCGACGCCCGCGGCATTGAGTACTTCTGCGAAGTTCTGATCCGCGCCGACATGCACGACCTGTCCCGTGCTGGCGATGGTCACGTCGCATCCGTGCGCGGATTCCACGCTGGCAGGCGCGCGCTTCGGCTGCTCGGGCGCCTTGAAGTGCTCGAAGTGCACCGTACCCTTTGGCCAGTGGCTGGCCGCGTCGGCACACGCCTTCATGAAACCGGCGGGGCCGCAGTAGTAGACATGCGTTCCGGCAGAGGGATGCGCCAGCAGCTTCGTCAGATCCAGCCGGTTGCTTTCGTCACCATCGTCGAAGTGATAGTGCAACTTGCCGGCGCGCTCCATGTTCGCGAGTTGCTCGCTGAATGCCGCCGCTTCGCGACTGCGCGCGCAATAATGCATGTCGAAGTCGACGTGATGCGCTTCAAGTTCATGCGCCATCGCCTTCAGCGGCGTGACGCCGATGCCGCCGGCGATGAGAATGACTTTCTTCGCATTGCCGTCCAGCGCGAAGTGATTGCGCGGCCTGCTGATGGTGACGACGTCGCCCGCCGCCACGTCGTCATGCATGGAGCGCGAGCCGCCGCGACCGGCTTCATCCTTCAGGACCGCGATGACGTAGCGGTGACGCTCGGCCGGCGGATTGCACAGCGAATACTGACGAATCACGCCGTTTTTCAGGTGGATGTCGATGTGCGAGCCGGCTTCGAAAGGCGGCAGCGCTGCACCTGCCGGGCTGGTCAGCTCATACGAGTTGATACCTTTGCCTTCATACCGCACCTGCTTCACGCGGACATCCAGCGTGCCGGCTTCGATATCCTGAATGGCCTCTTCCGTGTCCGTTTCCAGTGAGGTTTCCATCGTTATCTCCCTTCCTCGCTCGTCGCCGGCCACTCGTCGACGCAGTGGCCGGCCCGGCTGATATCTACGCAATCTGGTCAATATGACGAACGATTTCAGCGCTTGAGCGACTGCTCGAGTTCGTCGAACTTCTCGCGAACGAACTCCGCACGCGCACTGCCCTTGAGAGGGTCACTCTCGGTGAGAATCGCGACGACGGTCTTCAAGACTTTCCGGCGGCGGGCGACTTCATCCTCGAGCGTTTCTCCCTCGGCAATCTCGAACACGTTGCCGGTGCAATAGCTGTTGGGCGCGCCTCCCAGTTCGCGGAGCCATTCGGCGAAGCCCTGCGCGGAGGCAGCTGCATTCGTGCCGCGAACCGCGTCGCGCAACATCTTGCGGAACTGATAGAGACCCGCGTCGAACCGGGTCGGATTTTCTAGCGCATGGACGGCGATCGGACGCTGGCTGATGATGGCTTCATAGTCGCCCGGCGCATATTGCGCTGCCTTATAGTTCGCGCGCTCACGGTGATTCGGCGGAATGGGCGGCAAGTCTTCCAGCTTGTACTGGCCGAAGCGCTCGGGGCGGCGCATCGCGACCTGCCCTTCCAGAAAGTCGATGGACTCGTAGCCGACCAGTTCTTTATTGCCGATGCCGCGCGTGTCTATGCCCGGGCCCATCACGCGCCAGCCGATCATCTTGCTGTTTTCGTCGTCGACCGGAACTGTCCAGCGGATGATGTGAAACCGGCTGAACAGCTTTTTCTTCGAGCCGTCTTCGGATGTGTAGGCATGCAGGCTCAGGTTCGGCAGCACTTGATGCTGGACGCGCACAAAGAGCTTGTCCTTGTCGACCCGGCGGGCGCCTGCGCAAGCCAGGCTGCGGCCGCCCTGCACCGGCACGAAATTCATGTCAGGCGCGACTTCCATCGACGCGGCGCCGACTTCGTCGAACGTCGTACCTTGATAGTGCCCATCCACGACGTTCTTGCCCGCATGCAGCGCTGTCGGATGATAGTTATCGGCGGCGTTGTCCTGAACCTGCAGCCAGTTGCAGTGCTGGAAGTTGCTGTATGGAACGAGTTCGTCTCCCTGGGCCACCGTGAAGTCGCCTTCCCATTCGGGGAACGGCGGCTCGTCGTCGGGTGGGCCCATGTAGGCGAACACCAGTCCGTTGCGCTCGACCGCCTTGTATGCACCCTGACGAATCGAGCAGGCGAATTTTTCGGCTTCCTTCTCCTCGCCTTTCGGGAAAGGAACGTGCAGACACGTGCCGTCGACGTCGAAAACCATACCGTGGTAGCAGCACATGATGCCGTGCTCCTGGATGGCGCCATATTCGAGCGAAGCGCCACGGTGCACGCAGTGGGCATGCAGCACCCCGACGTTGCCGCTCTTGTCGCGGAACGCGACGAGTTCCTCGTTCAGAATCTTGAGGAAACGCGGCGTATCGGTCAGTTCCAGCGACATGCACACGGGATGCCAGAAGCGGCGCATGAATTCGCCCATCGGCGTACCGGGACCCGTCTCGGTCAGTTCGGGGTCGTGGTCCGGTACCTTGTTCGTGTAGTACCCGCCAAAAGGAATCAGCTTTTTCGCAACCGGGGCGGAGCCACCCGTGCGCTTCTGCTCATCCATCTTCTCTGACTTGACGCTCATGTCTGGTTTCCTCCAGTGATTGATAGGGACGCCCGGTCAGGCTGTTCATTGCTGCACGCCGACCTCTGAATTTCGTGTTCCGAACTCTGTATCCAAAGAATAGGCGCGAAAAGGCGCCTTGTCTTGATAGGGTTAACGCCATGTGTGCAGTTCGGGAGAACGCCGAACTTGACGCGCAGGGGCGTGAATCGGCAGCGCATGACATGGTGTGGCGTGGAGTTTACCCTCGTGCGCCAGAACAGCACACGGTCGAATGCACGATCACGCTCGCGGCTGGAAGCGCATTTCTGACTTGACCTCCCGGCCAACCGGTTACTTTGATCCGGATTCCGGTTCACCAGCGGCCACGCGGTGTCCCCATGGACCGATGACCTCTACGCGGTCGGCGCGCCCGGTCGATCCGAACGCCGTTCCCATGAGCACGGACCGAACTGGGCGCAGCCGTTCGACCTGCAATTCGCGCTTACTCTCTACCAGTGCCACGCGCTCGCGCAGGCGCTGCGCATCGCCATGCGGCAGGTGAGTCTGTGAACGACCGATGTTGATTCCCATGTTGGATACGCCGGCTATCAGCGCACCTATCGCATCGTGGCAGGAATGAAAAAAGACCGACAGCGTCGCGCAAGAAGAGCGACGCCATACGAGGAGAGCGACACCTCACGGGTCGCAAGCAGACTTGTCGAGTACAGAGACGAAGTGACCGGTGGCGGCAGACAACGGCACGTCATCGTTGCAAGTTCTTTTAACGCATCAGAAGCGATGCCTGAACCCAGCGAGCAGCGCGAGCTGGCTATTTCTTCCCTCTCCCGCCGGCCCGAACACGTTAATCGCAACTACGCTGGCATCGCCGGCCAGGCGCTGATAGACCGCTGAAAAATGCAGATCGGTACGCTTCGACAGCAGGTACGAAACGCCCGCATTCACCTGGTGCCACTTCGGATGGTCACCCGTCGCGAACGACGCCGCGCCGCTGCCGGTATAACCGTCACCATTCGTGAAGATATAGCCGAGGCCGGCGGTCAGCGCCGGCGTCACCTGATAGCGTCCGTTGATTTCGTAGTTGTCGACACGCAGATGATGCGCGCCGCGATAGTCGAGATGGGTGTCGGTTACGATCACATTCAGCGTCGCGGGGCCGAACGCATAGCCGCCGCCGAGCGCGTAGATGCGCTGACGTTCGACGAAGCCCGCGTTGTAGAAGATGCTGGTCGACCCGCTGTATTCGTCGCCGACGGTGCCTCCCGGATTCGTCGACGTCGCCAGTCCCGCGGACGGATTGCTCAGTTCGAGATAGCTCGCCACGATATGCATCGGCCCACGTAGATAGTCGAGCCCGAACGCATACGCGCGGTTGTTCGCAAAACCCGCGCCGTTCTCGCCCGCCGCCTGATTGCTGAACCCGTACAACGCACCGAGCTTCAATCCGCTGAACGGCGAGACTTCGTATTTGACTGTGTTATTCAGGCGAAAGGTTTGGAACGAATCGTCGACATCGCCGATATGCGCGCCGTAGATGCTGCCGAACTGCAACCACGACATCAGCACCGCGACATAGTCGAACGTGAAATCATACTGACGCCCCAACGTCACCGTGCCGTACCGGTCGCTGGAAAGTCCGACGTAGGCTTGCCGGCCGAACAGCCGCCCACCTTGCGACGACGTGCCGTTGATGCCGCTAAAACCGCTTTCGAGGCGGAAGACCGCCGCCATCCCGCCGCCCAGGTCTTCGCGGCCATAGAAACCCCAGCGATCGCCGCTGCCGAAGCCTGTCGCCATCGACCAACGCGAAGCGCCCTTTGCGTGAATCGACGAAGCCACCGAATTGGTATAGGCGATACCGTTATCGATGATCCCATAAAGCGTGATCGAACTCTGTGCGTGAGCGGCGGGTGCGAGACAGGCGCACAAAACCGCAGCAGCGCAGACTGCTGTCCTCATTTGTCTTCTCCAGGCTGGATTGATGTGGTTGTTATGACGGCTGCGGTGCGGCACGCACTTCGTCGCCGGTGTCCGCACGCAGCCTTGTATAGGCCGCCGGCGCGGCCACTGCTTCAATGTTCAGTGGCGGGTCCGGCGCGGGAAAACGGTGTCGTCTCGCGGACGCTCTCATCCATGCTGTCAACGTTCGGCCGGTACACCTTGCCGAGAATGAACGACAGCACCGCGACCGCGATCACCGGAATCGACGCGACGCGAAAGAGCTCGGGCACCGGCAGATGCGCGCCCAACAGCATGCCGCCGATCACCGGCCCGGAGATCGAGCCGATCTTCGCAATGCCGATCGCGGTGCCGGTTCCTTTCGAGCGATAGCTCGTCGGATAGACCATCGACGCGACCGCATTCAGGCCGGACTGCGTACCGGCCACGCAAAAGCCGACGCCGAACACCGCCGCCATCAGCCAGCCGGCCTCGAGACCCATGCCGAGCGCCGCGACGAGCGGAAAGCCGAGCACCGGCAGGCACGTGATCAGCAGCACGCCGCGCCGGTCGACGAAACGCATCAGCGCGAGGCCGCCCGCGGTGCCGCCGATCGAGAAGAGCGTGCCCATCAATGCGGCCTGGCGCGGCGGCACGCCGACAGCTTCGATCAGCACCGGCAGCCAGTTCTGCAGAAAGAACAGCGCCATCGAGTTGGCGATGTACGCGAGCCACAACGCCGGCGTGATGTAGCGCAGGCGTCCCGCGAACAGCAGGCGCGGCGTGAAAGTGCGGAACGCGCGCTCGTCGGCGACGGTGAACGAGACATTCGCTTCGAGCGAGAGCTCGGGCCGCAGGCGCCGCGCGGTCGCGACGATGCCGCATTGCGGCCACTGCCTGAGCACCTGAAAGCGCAGAGATTCCGGCATCACCACCGCCAGCGACGCCGCGACGACGAGCGGCGCTAGCCCGCCCACGACGAACACTGCCGGCCAGCCGAAGTGCGGAACGAGCCAGACGGCGACCGCGCCGCCGAAGCCCGCGCCGAGCGTATAGCCGGTGAACATCACCGTGACCCAGGTCGCGCGCAGCCGTTTCGGCGCGAACTCGGAGACGAGCACGAACGCATTCGGCACCGCGCCACCAATGCCGATGCCCGCCGCGAAGCGCAGCCACAGCAGTTCATGGACCTGCGTGGTCCAAATCGTCGCGAGCGTCAGCAGCCCATACCAACAGGCGCCGAACAGGATCGCGCGCTTGCGCCCGATGCGGTCGCCGATATAGCCGAACAGAATCGAGCCGACCATGATGCCGAAGATGTTCGCGCCGAACACCGGCCCCAGCGCGCCGCGTTCGATGTGCCACGCCTTGATGAGCGCAGGTGCGGCGAACGCGAGCGCACTGAGCTCGTAGCCGTCGGTGAGCATCACGAGCCACGTCGAAAAAATCAGCACGACGGCGAACCAGCCGACCTTCTGTCCGTCGATCAGACGCGATACGTCGATCGGCTCGCCGCTGAGAACCTTCTGATCAAGCATGTCTCCTCCTTATGTCCGTCGCACGTGCGCTTGACGCAGCGCGGCGACGGTTCGACCGTTACCTGTGACGGGCAACGGGTTCAACGCGGTGGCTGCGCGCCGCGAGCCTCTTTGAACGGGCCGCTGGCGCGAGCGCTGCTTTGCACGGCGAAAGGCTATTGCGGCAGATGCGGCGGATCGATCCGCTCGATGTTGTCGTACAAACGTTCGCGCAGCATCGCGCGGTCGATCTCGTGAACGTTGCCACCATCGGCGAGATCGAACGCATGCGCGGCCGCGGCACCCATTGCGATGCAAGGTCCCATCACGCGCACGCTCGACAGCGCGGTCGCATCGCCGTCGATGCAGCGGCCCACCGCGATCAGATTGTCCGCGCCCTTCGCGAGCAGGCTGCCGAGCGGCACCGTATGCAGATGGTCGTCGCCGAACGGCTTCCATTCGTAGCCTTCCGCGCGGTCATGCAGTTCGATCGGCCACGACGTGCGCAGCACCGCATCCGAGAACTTCGTCGCGGCGATCACTTCCTCCGAGCGCAAATGATGGGTGCCGACAATCCAGCGTGTCTGCCGGATGCCCGGCAAGCCGTAGCTGCGGATGCGCGCGTTGCGGTAGATGTGCGGATACTCGCCGCGCAGAAAGTCGAATGCGCGATCGGCCTGATCGCGGCCGGCGAGCGCGACACGCGAGGCCGCCATCGGCTCCAGCGGCGTTTCAATATGCGTCATGTTCACGATGCCAATATTGCGGCCTCGAAAGTAGAAAACGAGGCCGTCCTTGCGCTCGATGCCGTAGTCCGCCGCCTTGGCCTCGACGCGCTCGCGAAACACCGGCGGTGTCGGAATGTCGGTTTCGTCGAGATTCTCGAGCACGATCATCTGCGTGCCCTGCACCGGCTTGAGCGGCTCCTGGCATTCCAGCCCAGCCAGCCACGTGAGCGCCGCGTCACCGCTTGCGTCGACGAAGCCGTCCGCCGCAATACGCACATCGCCGTAGCGCGTGGCGACTTCGAGTTCGCGCAACTGGCGGCCTTCGCGCACCACGTCGCGCAATACCGCGCCGAGCACCACGGTGATTCCAGCCTCGAGAATCTTCTGTTCGATCCAGCGGGCCAGCGCGACTTCGTCGTACAGCACGACGGTTGTCAACGGACCTTCCTTGTAGTGCAATGCCCCTTTGGCGCCGAGATCGCGCAGAATGCCGTCGGCGATGCCGTGTGTCACCTGATAGCGCTTCGGGCCGTTCGAAAACAAACCACAGAAAGTGCCGATGATCGAATTGACCGCCTGGCCGCCGAGCGCGGGCATGCTGTCCACCAGAACCACCTTGCGGCCGAGGGCGGCCGCTTCGAGAGCAGCCGAAGTACCGGCGATGCCGGCGCCGACGATGCAGATGTCGGCATCGAGTTTCCAGCCGGTCGTGCTGACGTCGCGACGAACGGTGCGGGTGCTGGTTTCCAAAACAGTTCTCCGTAAAAAGTGACAACGAGCGAATCGATGATGATCCGGCGGCCATCGCCGGGTACCGCGCGCCACGCTGATTTGCGCGGCGCTTCGTGGTTCACGTCCGGTCGCGGGCCTTGGTGATTTCGACGATGCCGCGCTCGGCATCGACCTTGACCCAGTCGCCGCTTTCGATGATGTCGAGCGGATCGGCATCGAAGTCGGTCAAGGCCGGCGCGTGTACAACCACTGCGCCGAGGGCAATCTTCGTGGTCATCTCGTTGAAGAGCATCGCGGCGGGCGCGCTGCCGGCGAGCCGCGCGATGTGAAACTGGCTCGACCACCCCGACGATCCCTTGGCTCCCGGAAACACCAGCACCTTGTTCGCGAAGCTCTGTCCGCGCAGTTCGTGCCGCGTTTCGATGATCGTGCCGGTGCGCGGATCGATACCGCCCCAGCCAGAGATGCGATCGCGCGTGACGAGCGCTTCCCCTTGGGCGAGCCCGCCCACCACTTTCCGGCCGCGCAGCACGATGATTTTTTTCTCTGCGCTGTTCATGGCTGTCGTGCTCGTCATGCGTAGCCTCCGTTCCAGCGGCCTGTCACAGCGGCGGCGATGCATTCAGCCGTGGTCCCGAACCATGCCTGCACGTTCATGATCGCGGGCAGGTAGTGCGCCTGTTTCGCGGAATCGACGGCCGCCACGCGCGTGCCTTTCGGCATCACGCGCCCAACCGACGAGCAGGTGTCGGTCATCAGCACACCGCCCGCGTCTTCGATGATCTTCGTGTAGCCCGCCTGGTCGGCGAGTTGCTTGGTTGCTTTCGCGGTGAAGATCCACAATTCGGTGTTTGCGCTCAGGCGCTGCTGATCGAGCAACTGGCAGACTTCCCAGATCTGCTCGATCGAGTAATGCGGGCAGCCGAGCATCACGAAATCGACCTGGGCGTCCTTCGCGGTCGTGTTGACCCGCTCGTACGCAAGACGCCGTTCGGCCGCGCCGTAGCGGATCGTTTCGACCGGCCGGCGGCCGCGCATCGCCGCTTCGTAGGTCGGCGCTTCGGGCGTCTGTCCGACGATGTGGTACATCTCGACGCCACCCGACGAAGCCGCAGCCGCGCCGAAATGCTTGAGCTTCGGCAGGTTCGGCACGCTGTGCAGACCGTCGATGACGGGAATCCGGTCCTGCACCGCTTCGCCGACGTAGTAGCCGAGCAGCCCCCAATCGGCGACGCTCACGACGTCGATCTCGAGTTCGATGCGGTGTGTGCCGCCGCGATTCTCGTCGAGGTGCAGACCCCAGTAGGGGATCTTGCCGGTCAGCATCGCCGCGCCCGCGCTCTCGCGGCCTTCCGCATTCGTGCGCGCGCCGAGCACCGAGTTGATGTAGATCACCGCCGACGATTCCATCCATGCGCAATGCTCGCCCTTCACGGGCACGTTGCCGACCTGATAGGGCGCGCAGGTGTTCAGCGGCTGGATGCCCAGCTTCGCCGTGTACGCCGCGCCCGCCCGGTAGATCTTCACGATCTCGCTGCCGACGTTCTGCCGTTCCGCATGTTCTGGATCGAGCCCCTGCTGCAGATGACTGCTATACGCCTTCACCTTCGGAATCGCCAGGACGTCCGGGCTGTCGAGGTTGAATTCGGAAAAGACCGCGTCGAGACCGCCGTCCTTGCGTGTCGCGTAATCGCGCAGGAACGGCATCGTCGCGCCCACCGTCCCGCACACGTTGTTTGTGTCGACCATCCGCTGCGCGCCCAGCGCTGTGCCGTAGCGCACCAGCAGATCCATCGCGCGTTGCACGGCGGGGCCGTCGCGGCCGTCGAGCATCGCCTGTTCGTCGTCGTTCAGTCGCATCGTCATGCCGCTCCCCGCACCGGCTCTTCGACGAATGCGTCGGCCGCGTCGATGTCGAGCGTGGTCGCGCGCCGCAATTCGCGCCGCGCCGACAGATCGTGGCGCCGGCCGCGATGCAACGTGCAGCGGTTGTCCCAGATCACGAGGTCGCCCGGCTGCCACTCGTGCGAGTAGACGAACGCGCGCTGGGTCGCATGCTCGAGCAGGTCCATCAGCAACATGCGGCCCTCGGCGACCGTCTGCTCGACCACATGCGTCGCGTGGGCGCCGATGAACAGATGCCGGCGCCCCGACCCCGCATGCGTGCGGACGACGGGCCACTGCACCGGCGGCAACGCGTTGCGCTGGTCTTCGTTGTAGTCGGTGTCGCCGAGCAGGAAGCGCGAATAAAGCGCGTAGTGCTCCGCGTGCAAGCCTTCGAGATCCTGCTTATCGCGCGCCGGCAGCGCGTCCCAGGCCGCGCGCATGTCGGCGAATTCGGTGGCGCCGCCCCACTCGGGCACGACGACCGCGTGCAGCATCGAATAACGGGCGGACGGCTGCTGAAACGAACTGTCGCTATGCCATAGCTGATTGGCCAGATTGCCGACGATGCGCCGGTGCGCCCGATCCGCGATCTGTCCGCTTTCGTCGACGTTCGAAATATCGGCCAGTTCCTGATAGGCAAGCCGCGCGTGCGGACGGGCGACACGCTTGAAGCCGAGATCGAGCGGACCGAGCGCACGCGCGAACGCGAGCTGCTCGTCCTGCGTGAGCGGTTGTCCGCGAAAAACGAGGACTGCGTACTGGTTCATCGCTTCATCGATTGCACGCGCGGTGTCGGGCGCGAGCGGCGCGGCAAGCGCGATCCCGCTCGCGAGCCCGACGAAATCGGGGTGGCTGGGATCAAAGGGAGTGACTTCAAGCGGCATGGGCGGCTCCTTTTCCGGTGTTGGTCTGCGCGGCCGCCTGGATGACGGCGTGGGTCGTGGCGTGGTTGGCGCTTTCGTCGGCACGGTCGTTCGCGTCGTCGCCGGCTTCATCGTCGCGACGATGCAGACGGCCGAGCACGAAAGCCAGCAGCGCGACGACCGCGACGGGTACCGCGCCGAGATAGAAAAGCTCCCGCACCGGCAGATGCCCGGCAAGCAGCATGCCGCCGATCACGGGTCCGGCGATCGCGCCGATCTTCTGAATGCCGACGGCCGCGCCGGTTCCCTTCGCGCGCAACGCCGTCGGGTACACGAGCGGCGCGACCGCATTCAGGCCAAACTGCGTGCCGACCACCGCGAAGCCGATCAGAAACACCACGGCGATCAGCATCGGTTCCGGCAGACCGATGCCGAGCAACGCGACCAGCGGCGTACCGAGCAATGGCAGCACGGTGATGATCACGGCGCCGCGCGTATCGACCAGGCGCATCAGCGCAAGGCCGCCGAGCGTGCCGCCGACCTGGAACATCGCTGACACGAGCGCCGCTCGCTGCGCCGGCAAGCCAATGCTTTCGATCAACATCGGCAGCCAGCTGTTGAGAAAGAAGAGCGCCATCGAGTTGGCGATGTACACGGCCCACAGCACCGGCGTGACCATTCGAAGACGGCCCGCGAACAGCAGCCGCAGCGGCGCGTTCTGACGCGCATGCGGCGCCGCCTCGCGGCTGTTGCCGATGACGAACGTCGTGTCCGGTGTCAGGACGATATCGGGCGCGAGCCGCCGCACGATGCGTGCGATCTCCGCGTTGCGGTTCCCCTTGAGCGTCAGGAAACGGATCGATTCCGGCGCGCCGACAAGCAGCATCAGCCCGGTCACGAGCGGCGCGATGCCGCCGATCACGAACACGACCTGCCAGCCGAACGAAGGAATCAGCCACGCCGACACCACGCCGCCCAGGCCCGTGCCGATCGTGTAGCCGGTGTACATCAGCGTGATCCACGTGGCGCGCCAGCGGCGCGGCGCGAACTCGCTCATGTACGTGATGGCGTTCGGCACCACGCCGCCGATGCCGATGCCCGCGCAGAATCGCAGGATCAGCAGATGATCGAGCCGCGTTGCGCCGGCCGCGGCGAACGAGAAGAGCGACAGCACGAGACTGCCGATCACGATCGTGCGCTTGCGACCGATCACATCGCCGAGATACCCGAGCACGAACGCGCCGACCATCGTGCCGAACACGAACGCGCCGAACACGGGACCGAGCGCGCCGCGCCCCATATGCCACGCGCGGCCGAGCGCCGGTGCGGCGAAGGCCATCGCGCCGAGATCGTAGCCCTCGGTGAGCATCATCACGCCCATCGCCACGATCAGCAGCGTCGCGAAGCGGCCGCCCTTCTGGCGTTCGATCACCTCGCCGATGTCGATGATTGCCGGGGAGTTCATCTCAAGCCTCCCCGCCATGGATCGAGCGCGCGCTGGACGATGGACTGCCGTCCTCGGCCGTGCCGGGCGCAGCCGATGCCTTGTCCCCGGTCAGCACGGCGCCTTGCGGCATGGAGCCGACATTCGCACGGTAGATCTTCAGCCAGCCGGTGTCGTTGACAGGCGCGGGGCGCTGCCACACGGCGCGACGGCGCTGCCGTTCGGCTTCGTCGACGTGCAGGTCGCAGGTGCGGCGATCGAGGTCGATCTCGATCGTGTCACCGTCCTCGACGAGCGCGAGCGGTCCGCCGGTGGCCGCCTCCGGCGCCACTTCCGCCACCACGATGCCCTTGCAGACGAGTCCGGACAGATGACCGTCGGTCAGCATCGCGACTTTGTCGGACAGACCGGCGCCGTCCAGCGCAAACACCACGCGAGACGCGCCGCCGCCCATTGCCGGGCCGCCGCACACGCCCGCGCCTCGCATAACGACCACCGCGCCCGGTTGAATCGTGCCGTCCTGGATCGCCTTGATCGCGGCGTCGGAGGTCGAATAGCACAGCGCGCGCCCGCTGAACGATCGCTGCTTGTCGGGCGCAATGCCGAACTTGACGATGCCCGCTTGCGGTGCGAGATTGCCGCGCACCAGCACGATGGCCGGCTGCCGCGCGAATGCGCGCTCCGGCGTGCGCACCACCTCGTCGTCCGTGACGAGCGCGTCGCGCAGATTGTCCGCCACGCTGGCGCCCGTCACCGTCAATGCACCGGGTTTGAGCCAGGGCTCCAGCCGCTTCATCACCGCGCGGCCGCCCCCTGCGGCTTCGAGTTGCTCGATCGTGTCGTGGCCCACCGGGCGCACCGCGGTCAACACCGGAATCTGCGACGCGTAACGCTCGAAAAGCCCATATACGTCGACGTCGATCTGCCCTTCCGTCGCCACCGCCTGCATATGCTTGACGGTATTGATCGAGCCTCCGACCGCGAGCACCGTCATCACCGCGTTCGCGAAAGCGTCGGGCGTGAGGATGTCGCGCGGCTTCAGATCGTCGAGCACCATCTGTACGATCCGTTTGCCCGCCGCGCGTACATAGGCGAACATTCTGTCGCTGTTGGCGGCGATCGGCGTGCTGCCCGGCAACGACATGCCGAGTGCCTCGCTCACCATGTGCATCGAGTTCGCGGTGCCGAGTCCGGAACACACGCCGGGCCCGCGGATCGCGTTACGGCTCATCCCGATCAGATCGTCGACAGGCAGCTTGCCCGTCAGCGTATGCATCGCGCCGACGAACACGTCTTCGATATCGACATGTTCGCCGCGATACTCGCCGCTCGGCTGATACCCGCACGCAACGACGATCGTCGGAATGTTCAGGCGCGCGGCCGCCATCAACTGGCCGGGCACCGTCTTGTCGCACGATGCGAGGCACACCATGCCGTCGAGCTGCGCGCCTTCGACCGCGACTTCGATGTCATTGGTCACGAGATCGCGCGCCGCCAGCATATATGCACCACGCGCGCCCACACCGGTGATGAAGTCGCTGGGCGCCGCCGTGCGAATCTCGAACGGCAGCGCGCCGGCCGCGCGAATCGCCTGCTTCAGTTCGGCCGCGATGCCATCGAGATGGCTGAAGCAGCTCGCCAGTTCGGACGATGAATTGACGATCGCGATCTTCGGTTTGTCGAGATCGTCTTCGGCGATGCCGAGATTGAGCCACTGGGCGGCGCGCACAGCGCCGAGATAGGAACCGCGAGGAAGATTGCTGCGCAACGGGCGTTGCGGTTTGCGTCCTTCGGACATTCGTCTCACTCCTTTTTTTAATGCAACTGATGGTAAAAACGGGACTAAAATCCGTCAATCATGCAACGTAGATAGGCATCATCCAATCCATGGATATCCGCCAGGTTGACCTCAATCTGCTGAAAGTGTTCGACGCGTTATTGAAAAAACGCCACGTTACCCAGGCCGGCATCAGTATCGGGCTCAGTCAGCCTGCGATGAGTTACGCGCTCGCGAAACTACGTGAGTTATTTGAAGATCCGCTGTTCGTGCGTACCGGCCGCGGTATGGAGCCGACGCCGCGCGCGCAGGCGTTGAGCGAGCCGGTCGCGCGCATGCTCGAACTGGTGCAGAACGAAATTCTGCCGATGCCGGAATTCCGGCCGGGCGAATCCACACGCACGTTTGTCCTGTGCATGTCCGATATTGGTGAGATGGTGTTCCTGCCGCGCCTGCTGAAGCATCTCGACGCGCATGCGCCGAACGTGAAGATCAAGACGGTCGCGCTCAGCACACCGGAGCTCGAAGAGGCGCTGACATCGGGGGACGTGGATGTGGCGGTCGGCTATTTTCCGGGTCTCGAGGGCGCGGCGCTGCGGCGCAAGGCGCTCTACCAGCATTCGTTCGTGTGCATCGTGCGTGAGGATCATCCGACCATCCACGACACGCTATCGCTTGACCAGTACCTTGAGGCGCCTCATGCGATGGTGCATCCGGAAGGACGCGCGCAGGACATCCTCGAGCGCGCGCATGAGCGCCTCGGGATTCGCGTGAACGTGCGCTTCAACCTGCCGCGTTTCATGGGCATTCCGTTCATCGTCGCCGGCTCGGACACGATCGCGACCGTGCCGCTGGCCGTCGGCCGGCGCTTTGCCGAGTTCGTCAATATCAAGCTATTGCCGCTGCCGTTTCCCGGGCCGCGATATGACCTGCATCTGCACTGGCATTCGCGCTTTCATCATGAGCCGGCGAACCGCTGGATGCGCGGCACCATGAGCGAACTGATCAATGGGCCGCAGCAGCACGAGCCGCTGCGCAATACGAAACGTGCGGGCCGGACTGCGCGCGAAGCGTGACGGTTGGCGGCCGTGGGGCCGCCATACGTTGAAGCGGCGTTACAGGTCGAGCACCAGCAACGGCGACTTCGAACGCGAACAGCAGGGCAGCAGTTGATCGTTCGCGGCGCGTTCTTCGTCGGTCAGATACACGTCGCGATGATCCGGCTCGCCCGCCAGCACGCGTGTCAGACACGTGCCGCAGACACCCTGCTCGCACGAAGTCGCGATGGCGACGCCGGCCTTCTCCAACGCCGCCGCGATGGTTTGTGTCGCGGCCACATCGACGATACGGCCGCTGCTAGCAAGCCGCACCTGAAACGGACCGTCGCTGTCGTGCGCCACCGCATTCGCCGCCGGCGCGCCGAAATACTCGCGATGCACGTTCTCGCTGTGCCAGCCAAGCTGGCGCGCCGCATCGAGCACGAAGTCGATGAACCCCGCAGGACCGCACACGTAGACATGCCGGTCGGCGGCGGGCGCCGCCAGCACGCGTTTGAGATCGAGCCGTCCGTCGGCCGACGCAGTATCGAAGTACAACCGGCTGTGCGGCTTCAGATGTGGTGCGGCGAAACGCTCGCGAAACGCCGCTCGTTCAGGCTCGCGCGTGCAGTAGTGCAGCTCGAACGAAGCGCCCGCATGCGCGAGCCGCTCGGCCATGCACAGAATCGGCGTCACGCCGATGCCGCCCGCCAGCAGAATCGAATGGGCGGCATCGTGCGCGAGCGGGAAGTGGTTTCTGGGCTCGCTGATATCGAGGAGCGCGCCTTCGCGCAATGCATGCATCGCCGTGGAGCCGCCACGCGAGGACGGTTCATGCAGCACGCCCAACACGTAGCGGTGCGTTTCGCGCGGATCGTTGCACAGCGAATACTGGCGCACGATGCCATCGGCAGGCATCACGTCAATGTGCGCGCCGGCCGAAAACGCGGGCAAGGCCGCGCCGGCGGGATCGGCGAATTCGAACGACAGGATGTCGCGCGCCACTTCAGTCTTGCGAATAAGCTGAACCTTCATGACGCGGTCACCTCCTGAGTGGCGTCACGCTCTTCTTTCAGCAAACGTTCGATGATCTTGCGCGACTGCACGCCACCCGCGTCGATGTTCAGACTGAGAATCTTTCGATGCGGATTGGCAAGCAGATTGCGCTGCTGCGCTTCGAGCACGGCGAGGTCTTCCGAGAAAATCTTGCCCTGCCCTTCGCGAATCGTATCGGTGAGCGTTGCGTCCTGTGGCGCGAAGTTGCGCGCCATACCCCAGAAATACCAGATCGACGTGTCGGTTTCCGGCGTGATGAAATCGACGACGATACTGCCGGCGCGATACTCGGCCGGCGCATCGTAACCGCCGTGCCCCGCGTGCGCGACGCCGACTTCGATCAGCACATGACTCGGCGGTGTGAAGCGGCAGATCTGCCAGCGGTCGCACGGCACGTTGTCCGCGAGACCGTTGCCGCGTAGAGCCGCAGCCCAGAACGGCGGCGGCATGATGTTGTTCATGTGGCGTCCGGTGATGACCATATCGCCTTCCACGCGTGTGGCGGGCGGCGCTTCCTCGATCTCGGGCTGACCGATGCTGCTCGCGTGCACATAGGTTTCGTGCGTCAGGTCCATCAGGTTATCGATCATCAGCCGGTAATCGCAGTTGATGTGATACAGGCCGCCGCCATAGGCCCACTCGGGATTGTCGGCCCATTCGAGATGATGGATCTTCGCCGGATCGGCGAGCGCCTCGTCGCCCGGCCAAACCCAGATGAAGCCGTAGCGCTCGACGGCCGGATAGCGGCGAATCGCCGGAATGCCACCCACACGCTGCGCGGTCATCGCTTTGCATTTGCCATCGGTGCCCATCACGAGACCGTGGTAGCCGCACACGAGCTGGCCGTCGCGCAGAAACCCCAGCGACAGCGCCGCGCCGCGATGCGGGCAGAAGTCTTCGAGTGCCGCGACCTTGCCTTCGTCGCCGCGGAACAGCACCATTTTCTCGTTGCAGATCGTGCGGCCCAGCGGCTTGCCGTCGATTTCATCAGGCGTGCAGGCAACGTACCACGCGTTCTTCAAAAACATTCTTATCTCCTTAGTTATACTGATTTCATGATCCGGACATGCAATCTATCCGGCGTGTTCCGGCGGACCGTCTTAACGCGCGATCGGCAGGCGGATCAACTTCCCGCCAGGAACCTGTGTCATCACATTCTGGTTTTCCAGCGCCGCATGCAGGTTGCGCTGTGCAATGCGGGCATGCTCGCGCATGAGCGCCTCGGCACGGGCGCCCTCACGCCGTTCGATCGATTCGACGACCGCGCGATGCTGCGACTGCGCGATTCGCAGCATGTCGCGCGCGCCGGCATCGATCGATTGCGCCATGACGAATGCGCTCGGCGAGGCGAACGGCATCGTCATCACGCGCTCGATCTGACGTTCGATCACGCTGCTGTTGCTCGCCGCGGCGAGTAGCGCGTGCAGGCGCCGGTTCGCATCGACGTAGGCCGAGAACGCGTCGTCGGTGAGTTCGCCGGCGAGGATCACGTCGATTTCATCGATACAGGCATGCAGTTCTTGCAGGTGGGCGGCGTCCACGCCGCGTTCGGCCGCGAGCCGCGCGGCCAGGCCTTCCAGCGTCCCGCGCAATTCGATCGAATCGCCGATGTCGTCGACCGTGAACGAACGAACCGCGAAGCCGCCCGACGCGATCGGTTCGAGCAGGCCTTCTTCTTCCAGCCGATTCAATGCGGCGCGCACCGGCGTGCGCGACACGCCAAGACGGTCGACCACCCACAGTTCGGAAATCCGCGCACCAGCGAGCAGGTGACCTTCGACGATCAGTTCGCGCAAGCCGAGCAGCGCGCGTTCCGTTTGCGACGCGGTGCCGGGCGCTCGGGCGCGATGTGCGTTCGCCTCGTCCGGCCCATCCTCGCCGGCAGATTCTCTTGCCGCGGCGTCGCCGATGGCTGCATCTGCATCGAGGTCAGGCGGGGGAACCGGTATTGAGCGGCGCTGGGTCATGAGTGGAATTCAGTAACTTGCACGAGTCAATTGTATACAGACAAATTGGATCATCAAGCATTAGCGCGCATTTTATCGATGTTTACGAGGGTAATCACTTAGAAATAAAGCAAAATTCAATGGTGCTGCATACAACGATTCGGCAATCTTGCTCATTAGGCGATGCTCGGGCGGCCTGCCAACTGTGATGCGGCGCATGCGCCGTCTGCTGCATCTCGACGCGCTCACCGTGACCGGACGCACCCTGGGCGAGGACCTGAACGCCGCGCCCGCTGACTTCCCGCAGGACATCGTGCGTTCGATGCAGAACCCGATCTAGCCCGAAGGCGGCATCGCGGTACTGAACGGCAATCTGGCACTGCGTGGCGCGATCATCAAACAGTCCGCGGCCAATCCGGCGCTGATAGAACTAGCAGGCGGTCGTCTTCGAAGATGCCGAGGACCTCGCGCGCCGCATCGACGATCCCGACCTCGACGTGCATGCCGACGACGTGCTCGTGCTCAAGCGGATCGACCCGGTCAGCGCACCCGGCATGCCGGAGGCCGGGTACATTCCGATCCCGAAGAAGCTGGCGCGACAGGGTGTGAAAGACATGGTGCGCATCTCCGATGGCCGCATGAGCGGCACCGCCGCAGGGACGATCGTGCTGCATGTCACGCCCGAGGCAGCCGTCGGCGGGCCGCTCGCGATCGTGCGTAACGGCGACCGCATCCGTCTGAGCGTGGCGCAACGCGTCGTCGCGCTCGAACTGGACGACGCGCAGATCGCCGAACGTCTCGCCGCGTTGCCGTTGCCGCCTATCGCGACCGAGACGAACGAACGCGGCTATCGCAAGCTGCTTATTGCGCTCGGTCACCCAGGCGGATGAAGGTTGCGATTTCGATTTTCTGCAGGCGCCGCACATGACAGTGAGTGTTCCGCGATAGTGCGTTGTGCCTTGGCGCACTCGCTTGTCACCCTGGGCCTCGATTGTCGTTGCTGCGTTGCGCGACGGCATCCTTCGCGGCCTGGGGACTGGCGAACTCCCGCCTCATCTGACACACGGCAAGAACTCCTATGAATTGTATGAAAGACAACATAGACTGAACACTCAACAGTCTGCCCGATGGAGGACCGATTATGGCTTGCGAGTCTCGTCACTGCACCTGTCCCGATTCCCCACATTCCATTGAAAAAGGCCGACGTACAGCGCTGAAAACAGGCCTCGGCATCGCACTTGCCGGAGCGGTCGGCACCGCCGCGTTCTCGGTGTCGTCTGTCTCGCTCGCCGCAGCACTCACGCAAAAACAGCGTGACAGTCTGACGCCCGATCAGATCATCGAAAGCATGAAGAAAGGCAACGAACGCTTTCGCTCGGGAAATGCGCATCAGCACGACTATCTCGCACAGAAACGGGCAAGCGCCGGTGGCCAGTTCCCCGCCGCCGTCATTCTCAGTTGTATCGACTCCCGCACCCCCGCAGAACTCATTCTCGATTCCGGCATCGGCGATACCTTCAACGCGCGTATCGCGGGCAATATTGCCAATGAGGATCTGGCCGGAAGTCTCGAATTCGCGTGCGCCGCAGCCGGAGCCAAGGTCGTGCTGGTCATGGGTCATACGGATTGCGGCGCGATCAAGGGCGCTATAGACAACGTCCAGCTCGGCAATCTGACCGGCTTGCTGGCGAAGATAAAGCCTGCCATCGATGCCACGCAGTATGAAGGGAAACGCACGGGCAGCAACATTGAATTCGTAGACAAGGTTGCGAGAACGAATGTCCAGAACACGATCAACGACTTACGCAAGCGCAGCGAAATCCTGGCGTCAATGGAAAAGGAGGGAAAGATAAAGATGGTAGGCGCGATGTATCACCTGAGCGGCGGGAAAGTCGAGTTTATGACCTGACATTGCGGCCAGTACTTCCTCAAAACCCATGGTGATGGCGACTCGACATCCTATGCGATTCGTTACGACTATCACCTCTCGAAGCGCACGGGCGTATAGGCGGGTGTCGCCGAAGTTCGCAATCACAGCAAGGCGTCGTTCACGGTCAACAATGCAGGGGGAGCGGGCATAACGGTCGCCGCGGGCAAGAACATCACGAGCGGGATCGTCGGGATCGTCCACATGTTTTAGTCGCGCACCTGCGCGGACCATGGCCGACGCCGGTCCGCTATGTGGAGAACGGTGACTGGCCGATAGGCAAGCACGCCGACGAAAGGGCGAACAGACCATTCGTTGCGGATGCGGAGCGCCCAGAAAGTCATTCGGTGACGTTCCTTTTCGAAAGCCTGCCAAGGGGTACCACTCCGGTGCCGCAAAAAAATGGCGCTGCAAGCGTTCAGCTTGCAGCGCCATTCTGTGATACTACGACGCGAACGACACGCCGTAGCCCGACAGCACGCTTACATCGTCACGGTGTCGGCCACTTCCTTGAAGTCTTCGATCTGGTCGAAGTTCATGTACTGGTAGATCTTGTCGCTGTTGGCGTTGAGCACGCCCATGTCGGCCATGTACTCCTCCCGGGTCGGAATCTTGCCCAGACGCGAGCAGATCGCCGCCAGTTCCGCCGAGCCGAGGTACACGTTCGTGTTCTTGCCCAGGCGGTTCGGGAAGTTACGGGTCGAGGTCGACATGACCGTCGCGCCTTCGCGCACCTGTGCCTGGTTGCCCATGCACAGCGAGCAGCCCGGCATTTCCGTACGGGCACCGGCGGTGCCGAAGACGCCGTAGTGGCCTTCCTCGGTCAGCTGCTTCTGGTCCATCTTGGTCGGCGGCGCCACCCACAGCTTGACCGGGATGTCGCGCTTACCTTCAAGCAGCTTCGACGCGGCACGGAAGTGTCCGATGTTGGTCATGCACGAGCCGATGAACACTTCGTCGATCTTGGCACCGGCCACGTCCGACAGCGTCTTCACGTCGTCCGGATCATTCGGGCAGGCCACGATCGGCTCATGGATGTCGGCCAGGTCGATCTCGATAACGGCTGCGTACTCGGCGTCGGCATCCGGCGACAGCAGTTGCGGGTCGGCCAGCCACTGCTCCATCGCCTTGATGCGGCGCTGCAGGCTGCGCGGGTCCTGGTAGCCCTCGGCGATCATCCACTTCAGCAGCGTGACGTTGCTGTTGAGGTACTCGATGATCGGCTCCTTGTTCAGGTGAACCGTGCAACCGGCGGCCGAGCGTTCGGCGGAAGCATCCGACAATTCGAACGCTTGCTCGACCTTCAATTCGGGCAGGCCTTCGATTTCGAGAATACGTCCCGAGAAGATGTTCTTCTTGCCTTGTTTGGCAACCGTCAGCATGCCTTGCTTGATGGCGTACAAGGGAATCGCGTTGACCAGGTCGCGCAGGGTCACGCCGGGCTGCATCTTGCCCTTGAAGCGGACCAGCACCGATTCCGGCATGTCCAGCGGCATCGTGCCGGTAGCGGCCGCAAAGGCGACCAGGCCCGAACCGGCCGGGAAGCTGATGCCGATCGGGAAGCGCGTGTGCGAGTCGCCGCCGGTGCCCACGGTGTCGGGCAGCAGCATGCGGTTCAGCCACGAGTGGATCACGCCGTCGCCCGGGCGCAGCGCGATGCCGCCACGCGTGCTGATGAAGTTCGGCAGGGTCTGGTGGGTCTTCACGTCCACCGGCTTCGGATAGGCGGCGGTGTGGCAGAACGACTGCATGACGAGGTCGGCCGAAAAGCCGAGGCACGCCAGGTCCTTGAGTTCGTCGCGGGTCATCGGGCCCGTGGTGTCCTGCGAGCCGACCGAGGTCATCTTCGGTTCGCAGTATGTGCCGGGGCGCACGCCCTCGCCTTCCGGCAGGCCGCAGGCGCGGCCGACCATCTTCTGGGCGAGCGAGAAGCCCTTGCCGCTGTTGGCCGGCTGTTGCGGCAGGCGGAACAGGGTCGACGGAGCCAGACCCAGCGCTTCACGTGCCTTGGCGGTCAAGCCGCGGCCGATGATCAGCGGAATGCGGCCGCCGGCGCGCACTTCATCGAACAGCACGTCGGACTTGACCTGGAACTCGGCGATCACTTCGCCGTTCTTCAGGGCTTTGCCTTCGTACGGGCGCAGTTCGACCACGTCGCCCATATCCATCTTCGACACGTCGAGTTCGATCGGCAGGGCGCCGGCATCTTCCATCGTGTTGTAGAAAATCGGGGCGATCTTGCTGCCCAGGCACACGCCGCCGAAGCGCTTGTTGGGGATGAAGGGGATGTCTTCACCGGTGAACCACAGCACCGAGTTGGTGGCCGACTTGCGCGAGGAGCCGGTGCCGACCACGTCGCCCACGTACGCGACCAGGTGGCCCTTTTCCTTCAGCGACTCGATGAACTTGACCGGGCCACGCTTGCCGTCCTCTTCCGGCGTGATACCGGGGCGGGCGTTCTTCAGCATCGCCAGCGCGTGCAGCGGGATGTCCGGACGCGTGGTTGCATCCGGGGCCGGCGACAGGTCGTCGGTGTTGGTTTCGCCCGTCACCTTGAAGACCGTGATGGTCAGGCTTTGCGGCACTTCCGGACGGCTGGTGAACCATTCCGCGTCGGCCCAGCTTTGCATCACGGCCTGGGCGTTGGCGTTGCCCTTCTCCGCCAGTTCCTTGACGTCGTGGAACTGGTCGAACATCAGGAGGGTTTTCTTCAGCGCCTCGGCGGCTACCGTGGCCACTTCGGCGTCGGACAGCAGCTCGATCAGCGGATGGATGTTGTAGCCGCCCAGCATCGTGCCGAGCAGTTCGGTGGCGCGGGCGCGCGAGATCAGCGCGCAGGTGGTCTGGCCTTTGGCCACGGCGGCGAGGAAGCCGGCCTTCACGCGAGCGGCTTCGTCCACGCCAGCGGGCACGCGGTTAGTGATCAGGTCGAGCAGGGTCTGCTCTTCGCCGGCGGGCGGATTCGTCAGGAGTTCCACCAGCTCGGCGGTCTGCTGAGCCGTCAGCGGCAGAGGAGGAATGCCGAGCGCTGCGCGGGCGGCCACGTGAGTACGAAAATTTTCAAGCATGGGGACCTGCTGGTATTTGCGTTTCAGGGGGAAGGCTTTTACGGCACGCCAAAGGCCGTGCCGGGCACTGCTCTAACGCGATTCTAATTGCAATACCCCTGCACGGTCAAATGTCTTATGTCTTATATAAGAGTCGAAAGTTAAATCATCGACAATCACGGTGCTGCCGACGCGCGCATTACCCTGCCAGCTCATGTGCGAGGGCCGGAAATCGGTGAGCACCTGTCCGCTAGCGATGTGGAGACGCAACAATGGGTAGCTGCGCTGACGCTCACCGGTTTATTGATGACCATTCTGGTCCTCGCCGGCCTGTCGGTCGCTACGACTCCGCGTCGCTTCAATCGGGTGTGTTTCCAGACAAAAATGGACGACGCGCACATCCTCCTGGCAGCCTTTTCCCAGACGCCATCGGAGCAGGATGCAATCGCGGCGGCGATACGTGCCTGTTCACATTGACGTAGCTGACAATTGTTAGGCCCGCCTCACCCGTCAGACCACCCCGCCAAACCCCTCACTGCCCCTTCCATAATTTCGGTTGGTCACATCCGGATTCCGGTTCACCAACGGCCTCGCGTACAGCGGATGACGCAGACTCCGCACTTCATGTTCAAGCGTGAAGCAGGGCGTTCCACTCACAGGATCGACGAGCTCGGCGAAGCGATACTGGTGAGCCTCCTCGCCATAACTCAACCCGCGGCCGGCGAGCCGCTCGTAGGGTCCGGAGAAATTGGCCACATAGATCTGAATGTGATGTCCATCGTATTCCTGGCTTGCGGCGGGCGTTTCCGCATAGACGAGTTGTTGATGCCTGCCGACCGCGACCGCCGCTTGCAGCGAACCGTTACGCTCGCGCACCTCGACAGACGCATCGAAGATCTCGCGATAGAACGCAGCAATCGACGCCGCGCCGCCGACGGGCACATCGAGTTGCACATACGCGATACCAAGATCGATGCCCGCCCACGGGTCGCTCGCCGCGCACGCATCGGAATCGAGGCAGTCGTAACGATTCCCCCACGGACAGATCACTTCGACGCGGTCGTCCCGCTCGGTCCATCCGAATCGGGTCTGTTCCAGAAGAGGCCGAACGGCGCGCAGCCGCTCGATGAGCGCCGCGCGCCTGCCCACAATCAGCCCGACATGCCCGCGAAGGCGCTGAGCGTCGCCGTGCGGCAAGTGAATCTGCGAACGGCCAACGTTGATCCACATGTTGGTCACGCCCGTCATCAGAAACGGATCGCGCGTCAGACCGAGTGCACTGACATAGAACGCGGTCGCGAGACGCTGGTCCGGGATCGTGAGATTGACGTGTTCCAGCAGCACAAGATTGCCGATGTCTTCACGTGCGTAGTCGGAACGCTCCATCTGTTTGTCCTCGAAGGGTTGACGCGGTAGATCATACATACACTACTCGGGCGGCGCTCACGACCTCCCTCCCGCGACGCGCCCCTCGGGCAACTCGATGCGACCGCTGAGGCCCAGGCCCTGTTTCGCGAGGTCGAGCAGGTCTATCAGTCGGCGTTGCGCGTCGACGAATTCGCACGGGCGCTCGCTCTCGGTCCGGCAAGCCTGTTGCGTGTCTCCTGCAGTCCTTCGCCGGGGCCGACGATCGTCGCGCCCGCGATCGTCGAATTGAAACGCAGCATGCCGAAGCTCAGGATCGACTGGCACACGACGCTCATGTCCGACATGCCGCTGGAGGTGCCAAGCAAGGCAGTCGACCTCTCGGTGACGTCGACGCCGATCGAGCACGAATATCTTGAAGTCGCGCCGTTCATGCGAGGCCGCATGATGTGCGTGCTGCCGGCTAAGCATCCCCTTGCGGCGAAGGAGCGCATCGCACTCGCCGATCTCAAGACCGAACCGATGATTCTTTTCAGGCGCGACATTCCGTTCGGCACGGCTATCGTCAGGGCTTGCCAGCAGGCCGCTGTCGAACTCACCTCGGTCGTCGACGTCACTCGCGCCGATCAGGCTCTGGCGCTGGTACAAGGCGGACTGGGACTGACTATCGTCGACGAGTTCGCGGCGGGCGGCATCGATTGCGCCGTGCGGCCGCTCGTCGAGGAACTCGAAATGATTCCGACGTTCGTGTATTCGAAATTCTCGCCGCCGCCCAGAGGCGCGATGCTGCTGATGGAGGCCGTTTATCATCGCGCCGAACAGTTGGGGCGGCAGGTTGGCAACTTGCGCGCTAGCGGCCGCGCGAGTCGGGAATGAAGCGGACGCCGCCAGGTTTGAGTGGCAGCACGCTTTGAGGACGGCGGCAGAAAAAGCGCCTGACGCCGTCCCCATGAATGCCGCGGTAACCGCTCCCGCTACGCCGACACCGGCGGCACGCCGTCCATCAGTTTGTCGAGCGTGATCGGCAGATTACGAATACGCTTGCCGGTTGCGTGATAGACGGCATTCGCCACCGCAGCGGCCAGCCCCGTCACGCCGATCTCGCCAATTCCCCGCGCACCGAATTCGCCGAGCTTGTAGTCCGGATAGTCGAGCAGGATCACGTCGATCTCCGGCTGATCGGCGTGCACGGGCACCATGTACTCCGCGTAGTTGTTGTTCACCGGCAAGCCGTTGCGCGCGTCGAACTCCGCCGCTTCGAACAGCGCCATGCCAATTCCCATTACGATTCCGCCCTCCACCTGATTGCGTGCCGCCAACGGGTTGATCACCTTGCCGACGTCGATCGCGCTCACCACCCGCGCCACTCGCAGACGAGAAATACCCGGGTCCCAACGCACTTCGACGAAATGCACGCCGAACGAACGGAATGAAAATTTCGACATATCGGCCGCCTCGCTGCGATACCAGCCTTCCGCGCGCGAGCCGCTGGCTGGCCAGCACGTCGCAGAACGAAACCTGCTTCGCACCCGCCGACAACGCACCGTTGCGTACGACGAGCGAATCGGCCGACGCGCCGGCCAACGGTCCGGATGCGGCCACCGCATACTGCTTCATGCGCTTGAGCGCCTCGCGCGTCGCACCAGCAATCGCCGACATCGCGCTGGTCGTCGCCCAGGAGCCGCCCGACACTGGCCCAGCCGGAAACGCCGAGCTGCCTAGCTCCACCTCGACCTTGTCGAGCGGCAGCCCGGTCAGCTCGCCTACCGTCTGCGCGACGATCGTATACGTGCCGGTGCCGATGTCCTGCAAGCCGCACTGCGCGAGCGCGGTGCCGTCGGCGCGCAACGTCACGCGCGCTTCCGTCGCCACACGGAAGGCTTCCCAGTTGCACGCACCCATCCCGTAACCGATGATCTCGTCGCCTTCACGCATCGAACCGACCGCCGGATTGCGTCGCTGCCAGCCGAAGCGCTCCGCGGCCGTGGTCATGGCTTCGGGCAGATGGTTGCTCGACCACGGCAGATTGCTGCTTTCATCGCGCGTGGACAGGTTGAGCTGGCGGAACGCCAAAGGGTCCATGCCGATCGCAAGCGCCATTTCGTCAACCGCCGACTCCGGTGCAAACAGCCCCGGCGCCGCACCCGGTGCTCGCATCGACGTGGGCGTTCCGCGATGGACCGCGCTGTTGTTGTGCGTCACGAGCACGTTGGGGCATGCGTACAGGCTCTTCGTCATGCCGCCGCACGCCTCGGTGTAGGCGTCGATCGTCGATGTGCTGTTGTACGACTCATGGCTGATCGACACCAGCTTCCCGCTGGCATCCGTAGCAAGCCGCACCCGTTGCAACGTTTCGGGCCGGTGCCCGACGGTGCTGAACATCTGCGCGCGCGGCACCACGAGTTGCATCGGCCGGTTCGTCATACGCGCCGCCGCACAGGCCGCGATGGAATGCGGCCAGGGCCACAGTTTGCCGCCGAATCCCGAGCCGATGAACGGCGCGCGCACTTCGACCTGGTCCGCGGTCAGATCGAAGATATTCGCCAGCACGTTGCGATGATTCAGCACACCCTGACTGGATTCGTAGACGATCAGACGACCGCCTTCCCAGTAGGCGGTCGTCGCATGCATCTCCATCGGATTGTGAGTTTCGACGGGCGTCGTATAGGTCTGTTCGAGGCGATGCGCGGCTGCGGCGAGGCCCGTCTCGACGTTGCCGCGAGCGTGCCCGCGCGGTCCCTTGTTCGAACCATGCGCGTCGAGCGCCTGCGCGAGACTCTTCACGGGTTCGCTCGCGACGTAGTCCACTTTCACGCGATACGCCGCCGCACGGGCGTGCTCGAACGTATCGGCTACGACCAGCGCGACGAATTGGCCCGGATAGTCAACCTGATCGTCCTCGAAGGGCAGTCGATGTTCGTCGACCATCGCCGACGACAGAATCTCCGCAAAATTGAGCGGCGCATTCGGCGTTCGATGCAGCTTCAGGAAATTGTCATGATGCAGCACGTTCACGACGCCGGGCATGCGACGCGCTTCGTCGTCGTGAATTGCATGGATTTTTCCGCTGGCCACCGTGCTGAAGACGCCGTACGCGTACAGCATGCCGTTCATCGGATAGTCAGCGGCATAGCGCGCCGCACCGCTCACCTTGAGGCGGCCGTCGACACGCTTGTGCGGGGTCCCGATAATCTGTTCGCTCATGCGGTCTCCCTGGCGGTCAGGTCGCGAAGATTCCTGATGATGGCCTGCTGTCCGAGCGGCACCTTGTACGCGTTGTGTGCATAGGGCCGCGCATCACGAAACGCTGCGCTTGCCGCCTGCGCGAATACTTCCATCGAAGCGGTCTGACCGCGCAGCGCCGCTTCCGCCTCCGGGGCGCGCCAGGGTTTGGTCCCAACCCCGCCCATTGCGATGCGTACTTCGCGAATGCGTGGCCCGTCCATCGCCACGATCACCGCACTGGATGCCAGCGCGAACTGATACGACGCGCGGTCGCGCAGCTTCAGATAGCCCGAGCGGCTGCCCGCAAGCGGTGCGTCGAGCGTAACGTGCGTGATCAACTCATGCGCTTGCAACGCATGCGACGGCACGATTGAAGGCGATCTCCAGGCGTGCGTCACCTGGATCATCGCGGCGCCCTATGCGGTCGGAATTGTCGCAAGCACGCCGACCGACATCGCCACGGTCGGGATGGCTGCTGCGGTCGGGTTGCGACGAGCCGCCATCGCAGTCACGGCCTGGGCTTCCGACTGCAAGCTGAATGCACGCCTCCGCGAGACTACTGTGCGAGCGACGGTGTGACCAGGTGCTGGAACCTGCATACGCTTGTGAAGCGGATTCAAGAATGCCGCAATCGACGAATGCTCGACCGGGTGCCCAGCGCGACTGGAATCCTGCCATCGCCTCAACCTGCCGGGCGAATAGGTTCGACACGCCAGCGCGGCCGTAACGTATAAAAAGCCGTTGCTGAAGGCACTCCGCGTGCGCTAATGAGGCTCGCGCGGCTGCCAGCCGAAACGTGCCCCCAACCGTTGCGACTGCTGAAGCGCAGTCCCGAAGCGCCGATGCGGAGATCGAGTCAGAATATCAGGGGACTGCCGGCTCACGAGGGATCAGATCTTGCTGGCGATATCCATGCCCCTCTTATGAAAGGGAGAACGTCATGATCAGGCTACTCGGCATCCTGGCTTTCGCGATCGGTGTTGCGGGCTGCGTCACGGCCCAACCGCCCTATTACGGATACGGCGACCCGCCGGGGTACTTCGCACCCCGGCCCAGTGTCGGCATCGGGATCGGTGTAGGCAGTTTCGGCGGCTCAGGCTTCGGAGGCGTCGGCGTTGGGCTCGGTTTCTAAGGCGCGCTAACACAGTGGGCGCGAGTTCGCGACTTCCATGCTTGCGGCAGTGGCGGTCAGGTCAACCTGTTCTACCTCAAGCAGCAGCCCGACATGTACGGTCTGCCAACCACCCGGTGCAAATGCATCTACAGAGAGCCCGCAGAGAAAAAACTCGCACCAACTTGTCCCATTTCCAGCACCTTTCCGGGGCGTTTTAAGCAAAAGCTAAAGAACTTCTCCAACTGGTCGATAGCGTGATCAGGGGCTTTTCCCCCGTCGGGCCTGACCGAGGTCCGACGTTCCCTGCACGGAGAAACGCAGTGAAACGTCTGGCTTATCGCCCCCGGGACGCAAGCTTCGCGATCGAGCGACCACACCCATGAAACGCAACCTGTTCTTCCGGTTTCTCGGACGCCTTCGCGTCGGCCGCAAGCTGCTGCTGATCTATCTGCTCGACCTGAGCGCGGTGCTGTACATCAGCGGCATCCTGATCCACGAGAAGTACATCGCGATTGACTTCTCCGACAAGGAGTTGATTGGCAACGCCTACGTCGCCGCCGTGCACGACGCGCTGATCGACTTCGCACTCGCGGGGGCCGGGCAACCGCAGACTGCGGCTCAATTGCAGCGCACGGCCAGCAAACTCGCCGATGCCGAGCGCCACTATGGCGCGAATATGCAGAGCGCCGCGATCAATGAACGGATACTCGACGCACTCGCGGCCAGCGCGGCGCCGCATGCGAGCGCAGCGACGGTGGACGGCGGCCTCGAGGCAACGCGCGCACTGGTGACGCGCGTCGGTAACCAGTCGAATCTGATTCTGGATCCGGACCTCGACAGCTACTATTCGATGTCGCTGTCGATTCTGCGTTATCCGGAGTTGCTCGCCGACGTCAACCGGATCGGCCGCCACCTGCACGATGCCGGCGCGAGTCGCCGCGCCGCGCCGATGAGCCGCGACGAGATGCGTACCCGCTACCTCGTCCTGGAGGGACAACTCGACGCGGTGTTGCAGGGGCTGCGCTCGGACTATTCGGAAGCCGCAGCCGCGAACGGCGCACTGAGCGGCACGATCGGACCGCCGACCGCGCGCATGCTCGCCGCGATCGACGCTTATCGCAGGGCGGCCGGCGCCGCCGTCGACGACGGCCCCGACGCGGCCAGGCTCGCCGCGCTCGATGCCGCCCAGCAGCGCGTGGTGACGAACATCAGCAACGCGTGGAGCGTGACCGGCGATCAGCTCGAAATACTTTTGCATGAGCGCGTGCGCGGCCTCTTCGAGCGGATGTGGCTACACCTCGGGACCGCCCTCTTCCTGCTATGCGCGATCCTGAGCATGGTGTACTTCGTCGCGCAGCAGATCTCGCGGCCCCTGCGCCAGCTGGCGCGCGTGATGGACACCGTGCGTCGCACAGGCGATCACTCTCTGCGCGCCAACTGGCATAGCCAGGACGAGATCGGCCAGCTCGTGCAAGGCTTCAACGACATGCTCGCGCAACTCGACCGCGAGCGTGACGCGCAGAAGGAACTTGCGGCGACAGCACGCGCGTCGGCCGCGCAGTACGCGCTCGTCGAGGCGACACCCGTGCCGATGGTCGTCACGGCAATCCCGGGGCATGAGGTATTGCACGCGAACCGACCGGCGCTTGCCTGGCTCAATGGCTGCACCGTAGACCCATGGGGTTTCGGTCTCGACTCGGAAGTGCGCGCGCGTTTCTTCCAGCAACTCTCGGACCGCGATGCCGTGGACGAGTTCGAGGTGCGCTGGAAGGCCGGTAGCGAAACGACCTGGGCGATGTTGTCGGCGCGGCGCCTCGACTTCCAGGGGCGCGACGCCGTCTTGACCGCATTCACCCCGATCAACCAGATCAAGCTGATGGAACAGCGCCTCGAGCTGTGGGGCAAAGTGTTCGAGGCATCATCCGAGGCGATTCTGATTCTGGATGCGCAGCGGCGGCTCGTGACCGCGAACGCATCGTTCTATCGCGCAACCGGCTATCGCGCCGACGACGTGGCGGGCAAGGAGCCCGCTTTCCTTTTCGGCGCCCAGGAGCCGGGCGACATCTTTCCGGCCATCATCGATTCCGTCGATCGACTGAGCGCATGGCATGGCGAAGCGCACGTGCGACGGCGCGCAGGCAGCGACTATCCGGCATGGCTCATGGTGAGCGCGGTGCGCGACCGGCGCGCGAACCTGTCGCACTATATCTGCACGTTGATCGATATCACGGACCGCAAGAAGAGCGAGGCCCGCATCCAGTTCCTCGCCGAACACGACGTGCTGACGGAACTGCCGAACCGCGAGCTCTTCGTCAAGCGCCTCGGCGTGGTGCTCGATAGCGCGCGCCGCACGGGGCAGCGAGTCGCGGTACTGTTCATCGATCTCGACCGCTTCAAGAACATCAACGATTCGCTGGGCCATCACATCGGCGACAACCTCCTGCGCTCGGTCTCGCGACGCCTCCTGCAGGCCGTGCGCAGCAACGACACGGTAAGCCGTCTCGGCGGAGACGAGTTCACGGTGATCCTGAATGGCGTGAGCAATGCGGCGGACGTCAGCCGAACGATCGAGGACCGTTTGCTGCCGCTCGTGCGTCAGCCGCACGAACTAGGCGGCGTCGCGTTGCCGGTGTCATGCAGTGTCGGCGTGGCACTGTTCCCCGACGATGGCGAGGATATCGAAACACTGATGCAGAATGCCGACGCGGCGATGTATCAGGCGAAGAGCGCGGGACGCAACCTCGTCAAGTTCTTTGCGCCCGAGATGGCCGAACGCGCGCGCCACCGTCTGAAGCTCGAAGCCTGCCTGCGCACCGCGATCGCCACGCACGAGTTCCGGCTCGAATACCAGCCTTGCGTTGACGCGCTCACGGGCGAACTGGTCGCGGTAGAAGGATTACTGCGGTGGAACAGCGCGCAGATCGGCACGGTGTCGCCCGCGCAGTTCATTCCAATTGCCGAAGACACGCGGCTCATCATTCCGCTCGGCGCCTGGGTTATCGACGAAGCATGCCGGCAGATCGCGGCATGGGACATGGAAGGGGACATGCGCCTGCGCGTGTCGATCAATCTGTCGGCGGTCCAGTTGCGCGACCCGGACCTGATCGACACACTCGCACACAGTCTCGCCTCGCATCGCGTCGCCCCCGAGCGGCTCGAACTCGAGATCACCGAGACAGTGCTCATGGACAGTGCGGAAGACTATCTCACGACGATCAACGCGATTCGCAAGCTCGGCGTCAAGCTGTCCCTCGACGATTTCGGCATCGGTTACTCCAGCCTCAGCTATCTGAACCGCTTTCCGCTCGATCGGCTCAAGATCGATCGCGCGTTCGTACAGGACATGCTTGAGGCGCCGGCCGACCTCGCTATCATCCGGGCAATCATCGATCTGGGCCACGAATTGGGTCTACGGGTAGTCGCCGAAGGTGTCGAGAGCGAGCACCAGGCTCGCATCCTGCGTGATATCGGGTGCGATGAGCTGCAGGGTTTTCTTTTCTCGAAGGCGCTGTCGCCTTCGGATTTGTGGTCGTGGAGCAGCGCGAGGTTGGCGGCCTGAGGGGGACTGTACCGTACAATATCCCGCTTTAATGATGTTTTTCGGTGGTGCGGAAGACCTTCCGCACAGGTGCCGGTACCGGCGGTACGCGACTAAACTAGGTAGACTCACTCTTCAAATAACGCTGCGGTGTCTCGCCTGATGCCTTCCTGAACATCGTAATTCAAGCGCTCGAACTCGTACAGCCGAGTTCGTTCGCAATTGCCGCAACCGGTACACCTTGGGCCACTTCGACGCAGCTTCAACGACCCTCAACTGCGACCCTTGTTGAAATCCGCCTTAGCGGAGCCGAATAACAGAGGGAGCGTGTCCCGAATGAAGCTCATGTCATGCGCAGATGCGGACGAAGAAGAAGCGCCAGTGGCAAGACGGCCAGCGCCGTGGCCGCAGTCGCGATAGTGGCACCGTGCGCGCCGATTCGGTCACCCAGAAGACCGTAGGCAACCGGAGAAAGCGCCCCCGAAGCGATAGTGCCGGTATAAAAGAGCGCAAACGCTCGCTCGGTACGCTCGACCGAAGTCAGTTCGGGTACGGTTCCGTAAAGAACGGACGATGTGCCGTTGAGCATCACGCCAAGCAGCGGCAACAAGATCACAGCGGGCGTCAGTGGCAGGCAGATCACAGCAAGGATCAACGCTGCCGTACCGCCTTCAGTGGCGAGCACAGTGCCGATTACGCCCACGCGCGCGCCGAGCCAGGCACACACGAACTTGCCGGCGGCGCCGCCGATGAAGACGAGCGCGAGCGCCGTGCCCATCATCGGTGTCGAGATGCCTTTTGCTTTCAGGAGAAATGGCAGGAAGGTCAATAACCCCATACGCACGGCTGTGTCGAGCACGCCGATCGTGAGCAGCAGTGAGAAGCCCGCGCGCGAACCGTTGCTGTTCTGGCCAGGCGTTTCCTCTAACGAAGACTCGTTTCTCGGCACCGATGGGAGAAAAAGTGCAATCGCCGTCGCGACTAAAACGCCAACGGTCGACATGGCCCAAAGTGCATGGCGCCACGGCATGATGGTAATCAGAAGCGAGATAGCCGCCGGAAGCGCAGATTTTCCGAGGTCGCCTGAAAAATTGTAGATGCTGAGCGGCCCTCGCGCCTTGCGTCCATACACGCGCGAGACTGCTCCCGAAGCTAGGGGATGCTGCGTGCTCGAACCGCTTCCCGAGATGGCGAGTGCGACGCATAAGCCCAGCAGGGTTCCTGACATGCCTGCGACAGCGTAGCCGAGCGCGGCCATAAACGTGCCGAACGCAAGCGTCGCGCGCGTGCCCAATGCACGAGCGAGGCGTCCTGCGGGCAATTGCAGCATCGCCATCGTGCCCGCATAGATGCCGCGCAAAATAGCCAGGGCACCGAAATTGAGTCCAAAGTCCGCCTGCCAGACGGGCAGCAAGGCGTAGATCATGTCGGTGTACCCATCGTGCAGCGCGTGCGCCATGCAGGAGAGCCACAATACACGCGTGCGTGAAACGGAGGTCGGCCGGCCGGGTCCGTCGGCTACCCCTGTGTTTGGAGAGGAGAGAGAGAAACGTCTCATGGTTCAACCGAATCGTGGGAACGCAGGCATTGGCGACAGCTCGGGCGTTGTGTTACAGGACACCCACAGTCTAGATTCGTCCAGAACGCGCCACAACTGACGTAAAATTGAGTCGGACGGGAGAAAAAGTCACCGTATGAGCATGGACAAACGCACGGGCAAAGACGCGGAAAAGTTGCCCCCATTGAATGCGCTGCGGCACTTCGAGGCGGTCGCCCGCCTGGGGAGTTTCGCGGCTGCGGCGAGCGATCTGCATGTCACGCATTGGGCAGTCGGCAAACAGATTCGATTGCTGGAAGACTGGTTCGGCGTTCCGCTCTTTGAGCGCCGCTCACGCGGCGTCGTTCCTACTGACGAAGGCGCGGCTCTACTCAATGATGTCAACGGTGCGTTTGCGCGCTTAAGCAGCTCGGTCACCCGGCTGCGCCACGAATCCATTACGCGTCGTATTACGGGTGTTGTGCGCGTGAATGCGCTGGCGAGCTTCGCTTTGTGCTGGCTAATACCGCGCCTGGCAGATTTCCAGACTCGCTACCCGGACATTGATGTACGGCTCTCGACAACTTCACGCAAGTTGCGCTATATCGGTGATGCATTCGACGTCGGTGTGCGCTCGGGACCCGAGGACGCGGCAGGCCTCATCTCAACGACGCTGATGCCCGACTTGCGCCTGCCCGCTTGTCATCCAGCGGTGCTGCTGAGCCACCCGATCAGGACGGTCGCCGATTTGCGAAATCACACGCTCCTTCACTCCACGAGCACTCGCACAGCCTGGTCCGATTGGTTACGGGAGGCCGGTGCGCCAGGCCTACGGGGTGCCCGCCATTTCGACTTCGATCATGTTTTTCTCCAACTCGGCGCAGCGGCTGAAGGGCTTGGCGTGACGTTGGCGTCGTTGCCGCTCATTGAACGCGAGATCGCAACGGGGCGCCTCGTGTGTCCAATATCCGAGCCGGCGTGGCGCGGACCCGATTACACGTTGGTCGTGAACGCTGATCGCGCGGACGATGACGCAGTCATGGCGTTCAGCAAGTGGATCATGGCGGCGGCGGTGCAACATCCGTTGGAGCCGGCTCGAAGCGAATCTGCACAGAAAGTTCGTCGAACTACACCGCGCACGAAGCGATCCGGGCGCTAGTTGTGATAGCGACGTGGATGATCCGTTGAGAGCGCTCCGGTCCTCTTCAATGGAAACCGGCAACACTCGCGAATTTCAATCCGCACTATTAGTGCGTGCGATTTATCCGGGTCGACCAGGGAACATGGGGTGGCGGTTGTCGAGCCCACAGAAATGTCAGACCTGATGCCTGCATCGACGTCGTCCTCGCCAATTCACCCCCCACTTGTGCGAGCGGCTACGGTGGCTTAACGCCGCCGCCCCGGAAGACGACATCGAGGGCCGGAATGCAGCAACTCAACTGGTGTAAGCGTCGAAGACCGATTGGTAACACAACGTTGATGCAACATATGCAACGCAACCCGCTAGTTAATCTGACGTTGTGAATAGTGTGGAAACTTAGGCGAGCAAGTGCATTTCGATGCCCGCGCACTCTTTAACTCATCCACGACGGCCCTGCCGCTCCCCAGCCCATCGACGCGCTCGCCCCTCACCTCTTTTGAATTTGATGGCGGCAAGCGAAAGAGTCACGTGAAGGACGGCGGGGCTCGGCTCGCGGGTGCGCATGCTCCGGCATCCGGACTGATCGATGGACGGCGCATCGGCTTTGTCCCCTCAGCGATCGATCTCCATCGAATTCATTCGGCGTTCGAGTTCGCCCATGTCAGCGGCGGACGCGAGGTACGCGTCACGGCGACTGTATTCAGCGCGGTCAAGCGCCTTTCTCAAGAGCGGGAACAGATAGATGAGCAAGATGAACACAACGTCCTCCGGGAGGCGACCTGGTCGATTGCGTGTCACGCACGAACGGGGCGCGACACGAGGATTCCAGGCGTGCATCCGGTGCGGGTATCCGGGTTCGGACAGATGGGCGGGTCGTGCTACGGCTGGACGCGTTGTAGCGCAGAGTCCATGCCATGCTTACGTATCCCTTGCGGGACGGGACTTTCAATAGTCTTTCGGGGAGGCGGATCGGGCAAAGTGTCGGCGCGTGGCCGACAAATATTCAGTGGAAGTCGGGCCGCGACGAACATGTGTTCATGTACGTCGCGCGAGCTAAAGCGCTCCGTCATGGAGACGGGCACGCATCGCAGCCACACTCACATGCCCATCAATTGACGATGCGTGTGTTCGATCGAACTTGCCGGGAGCGATCATTCGATAAAATAGGCGCCGTTCGTATCACACGGCCGGAAAGCATTTCTTCCCCCATAAAAGCCCTCTGCTACCTACGAGCAACGCGGCCACTACCTGACAGGAAAATATAAGAGATGTGCCCGTCCCACGGCTGGAATTCACAGTCACGTATCCATGCAGCAAAAGAACTCCTCATCGAGTGAGTCGAGCCGACGGCAGCAGGAAACATTTGGTAAGCAATTCGGCGATGCGGCCAGTGTTCGCAGCTTCCTGATCCGTCCCAATCGCACATCATCGGCTCAGCCTGCGGTTCGTAGCCCGGCCTCGCCTCGGCGTTCACTTTGCCCCACAGGGAAGACCAACGAGAATGTCTGCGCCATTGATGATTGGTCGGCCGTGTCATCCGGGGAGCGTCCTTCAGCAGGTCGATGCCTGAAAAAGTAGCGGCGATCGCATACCCTATAGCTCGAACGGATTGATGTCATGCTCGCCGTCTGTATGCATTCGTCGGATCCACCTATTGCCGATTAGAGCCGAAGAGGAACGATTGATTAGATTGCTTCAACGAGTCATCGTATTGACCGCGATGCTGATATCGAGCATCGATTCGAACGTCATGGCAAGGACTTCGCAGCAGGCCAGCCCTACGGGCATTTCTCAGGCCTACGTGTCGCAACGTCCTCTCGCATGGCCGGAGTCTCAGCGAGACCACACCGGGCACCTGTCTGGCTCCGAACCGCTGATGCCCTTCACCATCGCGCCGCCCGCTGTGCTGGTTGTCGAGCGGGCAACGCTGGTTAACCTCCGCGAGGAGATCGATGAAACGTTATTCGCTCGCACGTGGTCCAGTTTCCCGGCGCAACCTTTCTTGCCCTCGCGCGGCATCTCAAGAAATGATTCGCCTGCGTTCGAGGACAACCCCGGATCTCTATCAGAAGACAACACGGCGATCTCCGCCTGGATGATTGTCCTGCTAGCAGTTGCGCTCGGACTAACCGGAAGTTGGGTAGCCGGTCGGCCACTGCGGAATCTGGCGGCGGCCTTCCGCGAGATTTCCGGCGATTGCGATCCTTCCAATGCCATTCCTGAGACCGGCCCCGAAGCATTGCGAAGACTCGCCCGGACATTCAATGAAATGCTGACGCGACGCTGCCACGCGAGAAAGGCACAGTCGGAGACACTTGCCGCCCTCGCCACGCACCTTGAATCCCAGGCGATCCGCCTTCGTGAAACTTCGCTGCTGGTAAAAGAATGGCAGAAACGTGTTGCGCTGGTAGAAGATGTTGATCTGTTCTCGCATATCGCCAGGCAGTTCGTCGAGGTAGCCGGGTGCTCGCCGAAGCAGGCCACCGATTTATCGGTGGAAGCATTCATACGCGATCGGTTCATGATGACAAGTTCACTGGATGCGGCACTCTTCAGTTGCACGTTCGGAGCAGGCGCGGAGTTCAGATTGCCGCGCACGCTTCTGGAGCGCGTCATGTCGAATCTCGTCGACAATGCGCTGGACCATGGGGTCCCGCCGATTGAAATAAAAACGTCCCGAGTGCGCGATGAGTGGATCCTGAGCATCCGGGATCATGGTGCCGGCATCAAACCGTCCGAGCTATCGAATGCAACTTCGACATTCGTGCGCCTGGCTCGCACTGAAAACAACGGTCGCCATTGGGGACTAGGATTGGCGTTGGTCAAAAAACTCGTCTCGGATGCTGAAGGTCGTCTTATTCTGGGCAATCATTCTGATGGAGGACTATTTGTGCGCATGGTGTTTTCCGCGTCGCGCGGGTCCAGTTGGACCTGATGACCCCACCAACTTGCAATCGCGCTCGATGGTCGGCAAAGGACAAAAGGGAGTGATTGCTTCCCAATGTGCGAACGCGATGCCGGTATCGTGCCGGGTTGCGATCGAGCCTATTTTCAAACATACTGACGCTGACGGACGAACATTGGCTGTGAATGCCACCGTGAGCACTTGAGCTACTCAGCGCGGCGTTCCGCTTTGAAACAGATTTCAAACGAGAAGCAACACATCATGAATTTTTCGAGGACCCTCCTGCAACGACCTCCGGTGCCCGCAATGGCGGCCGGAGTCTGCTCGAGTCCTCAAGGTGCGCGCGAAGAAGGCTGATTGCCTACGCGCTGCCTCAGAATCGACGATCCGGACGCCCGCTTGCGGGCGTTTTTCATTTCAGGCGTTGTTTTTAGCTGAATTCGAAATCCGGAGCAGATCATGAAATTCTCGCAGCAACTTTTCTCAAACGGCTTCTTTGAACAGGACAACTCCCGGCTGGAGCTGACGGACCTCGCCCGCAAGGCATGCTTTATTCATCAGGACGCTGCAGGGCTTTACTCGTGGATGTCGCTTGGCCTGAGGGCGCAGCGACGCATCGAGAGCATCGTGCGCGAGGAGATGGACCGCGCCGGCTTCTGCGAGGTCCAGATGAGCCTGCTGCATGACGCAGACCTGTGGCAGCAAAGCGGGCGGCTCGATATCTACGGTGACGAACTGATGCGGGTGAAGAGCCGCTCCGGCCGGCTGTTTTGCCTCGGAGCGACGTGCGAGGAGTTGACCACCAACATGGTCAAGACGCACTACAACAGGACCGACATGAGTCTTGGCCTATATCAGTTCGGCAACAAATATCGTGATGAGTTAAGAACCCGTGGCGGATTGGCCCGGGCCAAAGAATTCATCATGAAAGACGCGTACTCCTTCAATGCCACGGAATCCGGCTCACGCGCAGCGTATGAGTCCGTTCGCGAAGCCTATCTGCGCGTCTTCAGACGGCTGGGGCTGGACGCGGTAGTTAAGTCCAGCGACAACGGAGAGATCGGTGGGCAAAGCTCCGAGGAATTTCATGTACTCAGCGATCTCGGCGAGGACGAGATCGACGGTCAGAAAGCGCTCGAATGCGCGCACATTTTCGATCTGGGCGATCGCTATTCGAAGGTTCTCGGGCTTGTGAATGCCAAAGGCAAATTCGTCAGAATGGGCTGTTTTGGCGTGGGCATTTCTCGGCTCGCAATGCTTCTGCTTAGTCGCCAGCGCGACGAGCGAGGCTTTTGGGGCACCGAGGCATTCAATACCTTTGATGTGGCTCTGACGGTCATCGAGTGGGATCGATTGGAACGCCAGGAGGCTGCTAAGGCGCTGCAACACGAACTACAGGCAAGGGGCTTGAGCGTGCTGGTGGACGACCGCCTGACGCAAGCCGGAAAGAAGCTTGCCGACGCTGAGTTGATCGCCTGCCGGCAGCGCGTGGTCATCGGCAAACAGGCGCTCGAGTCGGATCGTTTCGAGTGGATGAACCGGCAAACGCTCGAACGCAAAAGTGTAGCGCGGGCGGAAATCGCGGAGCTTTGTTCGAGACAGTGAGACCGTGTTGGCCTCGCTGGGAACTCGGCATCACACAGACCTCGTTTTTATAAGGGTAAACCCAGATGATACACAGAACTATTGAAATAGTTGGTATACGGAGTATATTCCCTCCAACGCGATAAGCACCAACATGGAGGAAGACATCATGCAATTTCATCTCAACGGTTTTCGGGTCGGCGACCCAGGGATCGAACCCGTCGCCGAGAACATGCACGGCCCCGGGGTGCCCGACCAGGTCGACGTGCTCATCGCCGGCACGGGACCCGCGGGGCTCGTCCTCGCCGCTCAGCTATCGAAATTTCAGGGTATTAAGACCCGTATCGTCGAGCGCCGGTCAGGGCCGCTTTTGATGGGCCAGGCAGACGGCGTCGCTTGCCGGACCGTTGAGATGTTCAACGCGTTCGGTCTCGCTGAACGCTTGCTGCGCGAAGCATACTGGGTCAACGAAACTGTCTTCTGGCGTCCTGACGCAGATGACCAAGGCGCGATCCAGCGTACCGGACGTGTTCAGGATACCGAACCAGGCCTTTCCGAGTTTCCGCACGTCATCGTCAATCAGGCGCGTATTCAGGACTATCTGCTGGACGTGATGCGGCTATCCCCGCGGCGAATGGAACCGGACTACGATCTCGAAGTCGTGGCCGTCGAACGCGACGATGTCGGCGAGTACCCGGTGCGGGTCACGTTGCGCCGCACCGCTGCAGCGCGGCTCGGCGAGGAAATATGCGTGCGCGCCCGCTATGTCGTAGGCTGCGACGGCGCGCGCAGTCGGGTGCGCGCCGCAATCGGGCAAACGTTGCGCGGCGACGCAGCCAATCACGCGTGGGGCGTCATGGACGCGCTTGCCGTCACTAACTTCCCCGACATCCGGTTGAAGGTCGCCATTCAGTCCGCCCGCGAAGGCAATCTGCTCATCATTCCGCGCGAAGGTGGCCATCTCGTGCGTTTCTATGTCGACCTCGGCGACGTAACGCCTGAAAATCGTGAAGCGATCAAACAGATTACGGTTGACCGCATCATCGCTACCGCACAACGGATTCTGCATCCCTACACGCTCGACGTGAAAGAGGTCGCATGGTTCTCGGTGTACGAAGTGGGACAGCGCCTGACCGACCGTTTCGACGATTCCGTCAGCGCAGATCGAGTCGATCGTGACCCTCGCGTGTTCATCGCCGGAGACGCCTGTCATACGCATAGCGCCAAAGCGGGCCAGGGAATGAACGTCTCAATGCAGGACGGGTTCAATCTCGGCTGGAAACTCGCCGCGGTTCTTCAGGGACGCAGCAACGTCGATCTGCTGCGCACCTATTCTGGCGAGCGGCAACCCATCGCGAAGGAGTTGATCGAGTTCGACAAGGAGTGGTCGGCGATGATGGCGGCGCCCCCCAAGGATCCAGCCCGGCCGGAAGCAGGCGGAGTCGATCCGGCTGAATTGCAGGCGTACTTCGTGCGCGCCGGCAGATACACCGCGGGCGTCGCCACCCGCTACCGCCCCGGCATGCTCACGGGCGAGTCGACTTATCAAACGCTCGCGAGCGGCTTCACGATCGGCACCCGGTTCCACTCATCTCCCGTGGTTCGCGTCGCCGACGCCAAGCCGGTCCATCTCGGACACGCCGCACAGGCGGACGGCCGTTGGCGTCTGTACGTTTTCGCCGATGCCGGCCGAAAAGCGCTTGATGCGTTGTGCGACCATCTCTCCAACTCGTCCGATTCCATCCTGCGGCAAATTACGTCTACCGACGCCGACCCGGACAGCGTGCTCGATCTGCGCGCGGTGCTTCAGCAAGACCATCGGGAGGTGCGTCTGGAGGAACTGCCCGACCTGCTGCTGCCATGCAAGGGACGCTACGGGCTCATCGACTACGAGAAGGCATTTACGAGCGACGCGGTGACTGATATCTTCGACGAACGCGGTATCGACCGCGAGCGGGGCGCAGTGGTGGTGGTCCGCCCGGATCAATACGTTGCTCACGTTCTACCGCTGAACGCCTATGCGGAGTTGAGCAGCTTCCTGCAGCCCATTTTCCGAATCAATTAACCTGCGCGGAACACTGCGAAATTGCCAACAAAATCCGATGACCTCAAAGGGCTTGCCCGACACACGGGCAGCCTGGTACGCCGCGCTCAGCAGCGACACCTAGCGGTATGGCTTCGCGAGGTTTCGGCTGAGGTCACGAGCGTGCAGTACGCGGCGCTCGTCGTCCTTCACGAGACGCCGGGCGTCAACCAGCGACAGCTTGGCGACGAGTTGGATGTAGACCGCTCGACGATTGCCGATCTGGTTGCACGCATGGTGCGAAACGGCCTGATCGAGCGGCAGGACGACCCCGCCGACAAGCGCAGCTATATCCTGTTCCTGACCTCGGCGGGGAAAAAGCAGCTCGCCACTTTGCGCCCTCGCGTCGACAATGTCGATCGCATCCTCACCGCTGCGCTTTCTCCGCTGGAAAGTGCTGAGTTGCGGCGACTGCTCGCGGTTTTGCTGTCGGAGCGCGCGTAACGTCGAGTTCCCCCACGGCATCTCTTTCAATCAAAACACCGTCGTCCCGAACTCGCTCAGAACGAGATCAACCAGGCGATCGCGCCCCCATCCAGGCGGCCGCGATCGCCCTTCGCTGCATGACCTATTGCGTTGGCAGGCCGGTGATATTGCTTGTCGTGGTAGAGGACAAAGTCGGAACGATGTTCGCACCGCCTGCATTCTTGATCGTGCTGTTAGTGAACACCCAATTCCCGCCATTGGCGATCGACCCGGCCCCCACCGACGCGCCCGCTGAATTGACGGCTGTGATATTCACGTTATTGAACGTGAAATTCGTGAACCGGCCCTTCTCTGCTTCACCCGCAAGCGTATAGCCCGCCACGCCGAACACAGCCGTTTCGACACGCTTCATCGTGATGTTCTCGAATCTGAAGTTCCGGAAAATCGGATATCCATCTTCGGGCGTGGCCGGCATCACGAGAATCGGCGGCCAGTACGAAGGCTCCATGTACGTCGAACCAAACGTGGCTGGAACCGTGCCGCCGGCCGGCCATGCTTCGTTTCCTTGCATGAAGTAGTACGCATCGTCGACGGTAATGTCATGGATATAGACATTTTCCATCGTGCCGCCGCGCGTCGGCGCCGATTTGAATACGAACGCGCTATAGACAGCCGGTCCGCCCGCCTTGTATCCGACGTTGCTGTTGATCTGCCCGGTAAGCGGCGTGACCTGAATGTTGGACACTTCAATGTTGTTCGCGCCACCGGACGTTTCGCTGCCGATGGTAAATGCGGTCGCACCGGCCCGAACCACAGAATTGCGGATCACCACGTTCGCGGTCGGCTTGTTGACGCGAAGCCCGTCGCCGTCACGCCCGGACTTGATGACGAAGCCATCATCGTTTGCGACGATATCCGCGTTCTCCACAAGCACGTTCGTCGACGAATCCAGATCGATACCATCGGTACTCGGCATGATCCCGGTCGCAGCGCTCGGGAAATTGTAGACTTTGACGCCATCCAGATGCACCTGATCCGAGTAGCAGATGTGCACGGTCCAGAACGGCGAGTTCTGAACGGTCACGTCCTTGATGGTGACATTCGTCGAATTGAACGTCTCGATGCCGCGTGGGCGCTGCTCGTCCCAGTTGAGCGCCCATGTCACGCCGAGCGTCTTGTGAAACGACGTACCATCGGCATAATAGTGCGACCACCACGCTTGCCCATTGCCGTCGACCACGCCTTTACCAGTAATAGTCACATTGTTGGCATTGCGAACATTGATGATCGCCGACGCCCAGTTCATCTCGATGCCCTGCACTCGGGTCGGCACCTGTGGGTAGAGAGACAGGCCATCCGGGTAAAAGCCATTCGTTGCACCGGAAGCGATGGTCGTTTCGATGTTCCACCAGGTCTGAGCCTGGATGGCCTTCAGCGTCACGCCTTCATCGACTTGCAACGTCGTATCCGAACCGACGAACAATGCGCCGGTCATGAACGTGCCCTGCGGGAACACGACCGTCCCCTTCGCGGCGCTCGCCGCATTGAGCGCTTTCTGAATCGCTGCAGTGTCGTCAGTCGTACCGTCGCCCTTGGCGCCGAAGTCTTTGACGTTGTACGTCTGGCTAATGCCTGGATCCGCGGGCGTAACCGGAGGCGCCGACGCGGCCGGCGTCCCTGGATCATTGCTCAGCTTCCCATCCCCACCGCACCCTGCCAGAACCATGCACGCACACGCAATCGCCAACAACCTTGTTTTCATGCCCCCTCCTGTCTTTCCAAGTTAGAACTCGAAATTTTGTTGGAGGCCATTCTCGGTATTGGTGCGATGTCAGACAATAGAGTTTACCCTCGACAAACAATTTGTTACGTTCAGCTCGAATCCACGCTCAAAACTACGGCAATTTTGATAGATAGCGTGCCGGATCCCATACTGTGAGCGAATCTGGAATCTGATTTCTTCTTTAGCCGAATGGTGCAATCGCGGCGTCGCGCGACGTGGTTCTTCATTCAACTTTGTGATATGACGTCGCATGACAACGACGTCGGACGCGGCAGACTCAAACCACGGAATCCGCAAGATCAAAAAGCTCGACCACCAGGAAAACCTCCCTATTTCGAGCGTCAACGCGGTGGATGCATCGCTCCCGCAGAACAGGTCGAGCCCAGATGATTTCAATTATCGTTTTGGCATTGGAGCAGGATTCGCGGCCGATTCAGGCTATTGGACATCGACCTTCGGCCCATCAATAATCATGGATGTGCTATTCCCCAATCCATTTGCGATGTGCCTACTGCCTGAAAAACAGTCATGAAACCATTACTCGCTGGCGGATGCCTTTGCGGTGCTGTCCATTACTCGGTAAAAGACGAGTTTATCTATGCGTTGAACTGCCACTGTTCAAGCTGTCGGCGTGCGACCGGCTCAGCATTCAAACCATTCGCGGGGATCGAGCGCGACAAGTTGTGTATCACTCAGGGCAAAGACAACCTGTTGATTTTCGGTGACGAACGAGCGTCGCACGATGTTCACTGCAAGACATGCGGAAGCCTGATGTTCTCAGTGGTTCGTAACGCTGAGTTCGTGCACGTCACGTTGGGGACGCTCGCCGACACGCCTACCATTCGCCCCACTGCTCACATTTTTGTGGGTTCAAAGGCAGCGTGGCATGACATCACCGATCAGCTGCCACAACACGAAGAATTCGGTTGAATGGTTATCGGTTCAAATTCGGCGGCGTGATCGAGCGCTTTCCGCCGGCCCGACGCGGAAATCCATCCGCGTCACCGTCGGCTCGCATTGTCGAAAGCAAGAGTCGTATGGGGCCACTTCTGCCCTGCCACAGTCACCTGAAGTCGCCCGGCGGGGCCACTCAGGCTCCTCTTCCCGCCGCATCGACACGCTTCGGAGTCCGGTTTCCCTTTTCCTTTCCGGGTATCTCCCGCCCGCGCAACGAGCAGCCCGATGTCTCCGTCACGAAGATCAGCGCCAATGCGCCAATCACACACGCGGCCATCATGTAGTACGCCGGCACGAGTACATTGCCGGTGCGTGCGATAAACCACTCGTTCACCATCGGCGCCGTCCCGCCGAAAATCGACGTCGACACGTTGTAGGCAATCGCCATCCCTGCATAACGCACCTGCGTGGGAAACATCGCGGGGAACATTGCCGAGATGCTTGCCAGTTGTGGAACATATAGCAGACCTAGCACGGAAAACCCGATGAGGGCTCCGGCAATGCCATGCTTCATCAGAAGGAACATCGGAATGGCAGCGACAAAGAGTCCCACCAGCGAAAACCACCAGACATTCTTGCGCCCGATCCGATCCGAGAACGTGCCGGCAAAAGGAAGAAACACCATCATCGCCAGCATGCCGATAAGCGGGACGAGCAACGACATGTTGTCGCTCATGCCCAGTTGCTTCTGCATGAAGGTCGGCATATAAGCCAGCAACACATAATTGACCACGTTGAGCGCCACGACCAGGCCGCCGAGCAACACCAGTGGCTTCCAGTATCCGGTCAGCAAGGCTTTCAGCGAGACGCAAGTCTGCGGCTCCTTGTGGTTCGATTGCTCCAGTTCGATGAAGACGGGCGTGTCTTCCAGTTTCGAGCGCAGATAGAAGCCAATCAGGCCGAGCGGCGCAGCGATCAGAAACGGCAGTCGCCATCCCCAATCGTGCATGGCCGCGTTGCCGAGTGCGACCGAACAGCCAAGCATCAGAAACGCGCCGAGCGAAAAGCCTGCGAGCGTCGCGAATTCAAGGAAGCTGCCGCAAAAACCGCGCTTCTTGTCCGGTGCATATTCGGCCATGAAGGTGGCCGCGCCGCCATACTCTCCACCGGTCGAGAAGCCCTGGATCATCCGCAAGACGATCAGCAGCGCCGGCGCCCACCACCCGATGCGCGCATAGGTCGGCACGAGTCCGACCAGCAGCGTCGCCACCGACATCAGGATGATCGTCAGCGCCAATACGTGCTTGCGTCCAAGCCGGTCGCCGAGCGGGCCCCAGAAGAGTCCGCCCAGCGGTCGAACCAGAAACGAAATCGCAAAGGTGGCCAGCGCGAAGAGCGTGGCCTGAGCCGTGCTGCCGGGAAAAAGCGCGGCCGATATGTAGGTCAGGCCGTAGGCATAGATGCCGTAGTCGAACCATTCCGTCGCGTTACCCAGCGCCGATGCGGCAATGGCGCGCCGCAACAGGCTCCGTGACTCGTGTTGCACTGTCTCGCTGTCGCTGTCCCATGACTGTACGTAGTCCATCGTTCCTCCTGAATGTCGAGCTATGCGACGCATTCAGAACCGCGTCGAATTCACAAATATCGGTAAGCCGTTCGCCGAACCTCAACGTAGAACCGGTGGCAACGGTAGTGTCATCAATCGTCCCCGTTCGGGTTTGGCGTCACTGCTGCCACAGAGGCGCAAACACATCCAGGCGGTCGCAAGATTACTGCTGACAGCGGGCTTGCCAATCGACGCCTCGATCCGCGCAATGACCGCCGCCGCCCGCACCGCCGTGCACGAAATGAAAAGCGCATCGGACTGCGCCGCCGTCGCGACACGAGCGAACTCCACGATGTCGTCGTGCGATATGCGTGCCATCTCACGGTCATCGGTGAGACCCATGCACATGAACCGGTCGATGACAAAACCTTGCGCGGCAAAGTACGCGGCCATTGGCTGGCTCGTTTCAACGGTGTACGGCGTCAGGACGCTGATGCGCCGTGCGCCAAGCGCGTTCAGCGCGGCCACCGAGGCGGCCGTCGGCGTGACCACGCGCGTCCGCGGCTTCGCCGCATGAATGGCCTGCTCGATCTCCGCATCGCCGATCACGACTGATGCCGACGTGCACGAATACATCACTACGTCGAGCGCTTCGCCCGGCAGGATCAGCGCGGCGCCGGCAGTCAGCGAGGGCTGCATCGCGCGCAGATTGTCCGGCGTCACCGGATTCGCGTAAGGCACGCGGTTCACGTAAATACCGATGCGTTCACTCGCCACGAGCGCCGCAAAGTCCGGCTCGGTCGTGTGATCGGTTGCCAGGATCACGAGGCCGATACGTTTGTCGACGGCGCGTTCGTCAAGACGCGGCGGGTGGGCTGAGGACTGGATGGCGGTCTGCATCGCTCAATGCCCGACATCAGGAAAGCGTCTTTCGAGCAACCGCACACCGGTCACCGCGATGAGACTGATGCACAGAAACAGCACGCCCACTAGCGTCATCGGTTCGAGGTAACGGTAGTCCGTGTTCGCAATGATCTTCGCCTCGTTCATCAGTTCGAGCACGGTAATCGCTGACAGCAGCGGTGTTTCCTTGAACATCGAAATCAGATAGTTTGCGAGCGCGGGTAACATCGGCGGAACCGCTTCGGGCAGGATGATGTGCTGCCACGTTTGCGACGGGCTCAGATTGCACGCCTTGGCTGCTTCCCACTGCCCGCGCGGCACGTTTTCGATGCCACTGCGATAGACCTCCGCCGTATACGTCGCATAGTGCACTCCAAGCGCGAGCACACCGGCCGCGAGCGCGGGCATGCGCACGCCGATGTCGGGCAACACATAGAACACGAAATACAGTTGCACGAGCAGAGGCGTGCCACGGATGAAGCTCACCACCAGCGTCGTGGCACTCGCCACCGCGCGATTCGGCGACAGGCGCAGAATCGCGAACACCATACCGACCACCCCCGCCACGATCGCGCCGAGCAAGGTCGCGAGTACGGTGATCTTCATACCTTGCAGCAAGATCGGCAGAATCTCGCGTGCGAAACTCCAGTCCCATTCCATGCGCCTATCTCCTCATTCCGTCGAGACCCAGGCTCATGCGCCGCTCCAGCTTGCGCATGCCGAACCCAATCAGGCACGCCATCGCGAAGTAAAGCGCGAGGATCATCGCGAACGGTATCAACGTATTGCCGGTTTGCGAGCGTACGACCTGCGCCTGAAACGTCATGTCGCCAAGCGAGATCAGCGATACGACCGCCGTGCCCTTGAGCAGCTCGATGGCGTTGTTGCCGAAGGTCGGCAGCATCAGCGGCAACGCCTGCGGCAGGATCACATGGCGCATGCGCTGATAGCGGGACAGATTCAACGCAACGCATGCGTTGCGCTGCTCCTGGCCAATCGCTACGACCGCACCGCGCACCACTTCCGCGCCATACGCACCGACGTTCAAGCCAAGTGCGAGCACCCCGGCCTGCAACGGCGTGAGCGTCAATCCGATCATCGGCAAGACGAAATACGCCCAGAACAACTGGACGAATACCGACGTGCCGCGAAAGAACTCGATATACGAGGTCGCCAGCGAGCGCACCACGACGAAGCGCGACAGCCGCCCAAGGCCGGCCACGAACGCCATCACGAGCGCAAGCGCGGTGCCCATCAGCGTGAGTTCGACAGTTGTCTGCGCGCCTTTCAGAATCAGCAGCAGATAGCCGGACCAATCGTTCATGAACACACCTCGTCGTGCTTCGGGTTGGCTGTTCGACGTGCTATCGCGCTGCACATCGAACAGGATCGGCTGGGCTTAGTTCTTCGCAGCACACAGCTTGTCGCGGCTCGTGGACATCGCCGCCTTGGCCGAGAATCCGTACGGCTCGACGATCTTCGCGAACTCGCCGGATTCCTTCATCTTCTTCAACTCGACGTCGAACGCATCGCGCAGCGCGGTGTCCTGCTTGCGGAACGCAACGCCGTCGCATTGCACGGGTGTGCCCTGCACCGGTGCGATCGATTCCAGATTGGCGTCTTTCGCTTTCGCAAGCAGATCGCTGATCGACAGCAGCGGTAGCGCGAATGCGTCGATGCGGCCGTCCTGCAGCATCTTCAGCCCGCTCTGCCCATCAGGCACGATGACGACGCGCTCGGCCGGAATATTCGCGGCGCTCGCGAGTTTCTGTTCGGTAGTCCCGCCCTCCACGCCAATCACCGCCTTCGGGTCCTTGGCGATTTCCTCGTAAGTCTTGATGCTTTTGGTGTTGCCCTTCTTGACGGCAAATGCTTCGACCGCGCACAGCACAGGTTCGGAATACGCCACGGCGGCGCAGCGCTGTGGCGTCATGAAGAGACCCGCCGCGATCGCGTCATGCCGCCCCACTGCGAGGCCTGGAATCATCGCGCCGTATTCGGAGATCGACGCGACGATGTCATTGACGCCGAGCTTTTTGAACACCGCACGCGCGACATCGGGAGCCGCGCCCGTCACCTTGCCGTCGGCGCCCACCGCGGTGAACGGCGGCTCGTTGGCAATCGCGATGCGCGCGAAACCCTGCTCCCTGAGTTGGGCCAACTTGTCCTGCGCGGCGACTGCAATGCCGGTCAGCGTCAGTAGCGACAACGTCCCCGTGATCAGAATTCCCTTCAATTTCATGATTTATTCTCCTCGAGCGTAGTAGTTTTCAACGGCCTGTGTGGCCGGCGTCGTTCAGAGCCGGTGACCCGCGGCGATGATCTTGCGCAGAAACGTCTGGGTTCGTTCATGCTTCGGATGACTGAAGATATCCTCGGGCTTGCCTTCCTCCACGATTCTGCCGCGGTCAAAGAACAACACGCGGTCGGCGAAATCGTGGGCGAAACCCATCTCGTGTGTCACAAGCAACATCGTCATATCGGTTTCACTGGCGAGCCGGTGCATCACGTTCAGTACTTCTTCGACGAGTTCGGGGTCGAGCGCCGACGTCACTTCATCGAAAAGCATGATCCTCGGTGAGAGCGCAAGCGCCCGCGCAATCGCCACGCGCTGCTTCTGCCCGCCGGACAACTGCGCCGGGCGGCTATTTGCCTTGTCCGCCATACCGACCATGTCGAGCAGTTCGAGCGCGCGCTTTTCTGCCGATTCGCGGCTCTCGCCTTTGGTCAGCATCGGGGCGAGCGTGACGTTGTCGAGCACGTTCTTATGAGGAAACAGATTGAAGTGCTGGAAGACCATACCGACCTTCTCGCGCATCATCTGCAGATGCCGCTCGTTCGCGGGCACCATGCGGTCGCCGCGTTGCATATGAAACAGCTGCTCGCCGTCCATTTCCACGTGACCGCCATCGATCGACTCGAGTGTCATCAGGATGCGCAGGATCGTGGTCTTGCCTGACCCGGATGGCCCGATCAACGCGAGCTTCTCGCCCGGCATGACATCGAGCGACAACTCGTCGAGCACGGTCAGCGCGCCATAACGCTTCGTCATGCGATCGATCCTGATCAACGGACTGGTCACCGGCGCCTCGGCGCGTGGCTGAGAGGTGTTGCCAGGCGCCGCCGGCAAGCCGGGCGGAAGGGTCGCTGAGGCGATATCGGAAACGCTCAGCAGGTCAGTGACTCGCGCGGTATTCATCTCGATTCGGGTTCCCGTTCCTCATACCAGGGCTTGATTGGATGCGGTGCAGCAGTGCACGCAGGGCCGCTATGCAAATCAGAATACAAAGCCATATTCCCGATCCGATTGCTCTAGAACAATTATTTTTCCGCGCCCAAAAACGGGCTATACGATGCCGCACGACAGGGCTTTCATGCACCAGCCCGGCGTCCGGATCGGTGCGTATCAGGGGCAATACCTATGCGACGCAGCACGAACGTACGACGCAATTTTTTACGCTCCGCGCAGTCCGTTTCAGGCCCGCAACGAAGATTGAACTAGCACATTAAAAGGCGCTTTTTCGCCGCATTAGACTGCGGCGAGAAATAGTCACAAACACTCGCAAGCACCCGCAAGCGCCTCATTGCGTGCATGAGGCGCGACTTTTCCGCAACGACGTCACGCTCAGAGAGAGGGAAAGATGTCAGATACAACGCAACTGGAATCGCGTGTCGCGGCGCCGACGTTACGCCTGCCGTTCGACCGCGCCGAATACGCCGCCCGCATCGGCAAAACACGCAAGGCGATGCAGGCAGCAGGGGTCGAACTGCTGATCGTGTCCGATCCGACCAACATGGCTTGGCTCACCGGTTACGACGGCTGGTCGTTCTACGTACACCAGTGTGTGCTGCTCGCGCTCGACGGCGAGCCGGTGTGGTTCGGCCGCGGCCAGGACGCCAACGGCGCAAAGCGTACGGTGTTCATGCAGCACGAGCAGATCGTGGGTTATCCGGATCACTACGTGCAGTCCGCCGTACGGCATCCGATGGACTACCTCGCCCGCGACGTGATCGAGACGCGCGGTTGGGGGGCGCTGAGGATCGGCGTCGAAATGGATAACTACTATTTCAGCGCCGCGGCCTATCGTTCCCTCGTCGCTCATCTGCCCAACGCGACATGGCAGGATGCGACCGCGCTCGTGAACTGGCAGCGTGCGGTCAAATCGCCACGCGAGATCGAATACATGCGCGTCGCCGCTCGCATCGTCGAACGGATGCACGCGCATATCGTCGAGCGGATCGAGCCCGGCATGCGCAAGAACGACCTGGTCGCGGAAATCTACGCGACAGGTATTACCGGCGTGGACGGCTACGGCGGCGACTACCCGGCGATCGTGCCGCTGCTGCCGACCGGCGCCGATGCCGCCGCGCCGCATCTGACATGGGACGACACACCGTTCGAGAAGGACGCCGGCACGTTCTTCGAGATCGCCGGCTGTTTCAAGCGTTACCACTGCCCGCAGTCGCGCACCGTCTACCTCGGCAAGCCGCCGAAGCATTTCCTCGACGGCGAGCGTGCGGTGGTGGAAGGCATTGAGGCGGGACTGGCTGCGGCGAAGCCGGGCAACACCTGCGAAGACATCGCCAACGCGTTCTTCGCGATGCTGCACAAATACGGCATCGAAAAGAACAGCCGCTGCGGTTATCCGATCGGCGCGAGCTATCCGCCGGACTGGGGCGAACGCACGATGAGCCTGCGTCCGGGGGACAAAACGGTCCTCGAACCGGGCATGACGTTCCACTTCATGCCGGGCCTGTGGCTCGACGACTGGGGCCTCGAAATCACCGAAAGCATCCTGATTACCGAGACCGGCGTCGAGACCTTCTGCAACACGCCGCGCAAGCTCTTCGTCAAACCATAAGACGCCAACCTGCAGGCGCTCCCGTTGCGCGCCGCGCAACGGGAGCCACGAGAGGAGAAACATGCTTCCAAAAACCATGAAGGCCGTCGTGCTGACTGCGCACGGCGGCCTCGATAAACTCGTCTATCGCGACGACGTACCGGTGCCTGTCTGCCGCCCGGGTGAGGTATTGCTCGACGTCACCGCGTGCGGACTGAACAATACCGACGTATGGGTCCGCGAAGGCGCCTATGGCACGGACGACGACCCGCAAGCCGTCTCCACCTGGCGGCGCGGCCGCTCGACGCTCTCGTTCCCGCGCATCCAGGGCGCGGACATCGTCGGTCGCGTGGTCGCCGTCGGCAGCGGAGTCAGCGATGCGCGTCTCGGCGAGCGCGTGGTCGTCGATGCTTCGATCTATAACCGCGACGACGACAGCCTTGCCGATATCGACTACATCGGCCACGGCCGCGATGGCGGTTACGCGGAATACACGGCGGTGCCCGCGCAGAGCGCCCATCGCGTCGATTCCACGTGCTCCGATGCCGAACTCGCGACCTTCTGGTGCGCGTATCACACCGGCGAACAGATGCTGGAGCGCGCGGCCGTCGCAGGCGGTGAAACGGTGCTGATCACCGGCGCATCCGGCGGCGTCGGCTCGGCAATCATTCAACTATGCCGGGCGCGCGGCGCGATCCCTTATGCGGTTGTCAGCAAGGGCAAGGAAGAGGCGGTGCTCAGGCTCGGCGCACAAGGCGTGATGCTCCGCGACAGCGAGGATTTCGCCGCGGCTGTGGAACGGATGACAGAGGGCCGCCCGGTCGACGTGGTGGCCGATCTGGTCGGCGGCACGCTGTTCGCCAAACTGCTGAACGTGTTGCGCGCCGAAGGCCGCTACACGACGGCGGGCGCAATTGCCGGACCGGTGGTGCAACTGGATTTGCGCACGATGTATCTGAAGCAGCTACAGCTGAACGGATCGTCGCAGGGTACGCGCGGCGCGTTCAAACGCGTGCTGGACTACATTCAGGCCGGCACGATCAAGCCGGTACTCGCCGCCACCTATCCGCTGTCGAAGTTTCATGAAGCGCAAACGCAGTTCATGGCAAAGCGCTTCGTGGGCAATATCGTCGTGGTTCCTGACCGGCACTACGGCGAAACGACGGCGAAACAGGCCTGAAATAGCTGGCGCCAACGACATGCAGCCGGAACGTGCGCGGTTCCGGCTGTATTCTTTCACCCGATTCACTCGATATCATTCCCACCCGTTGCCCGACTGATGCGCCGGTAACCAGCGGTGCCGCGATCCACCGCGACACCAACCGGCCCATCGTTACATCAGGCAGAAGCGGCCGGCGCGAGCACGACGGACGCGACTTCATCCACCGCCGCGCGCGCCAGTTTCACGATTTCGTCGACCTCGCTGCGCGAGGTGACCAGCGGCGGCGCGAAGCCGAGAATATCGCCGTGCGGCATCGCGCGCGCGATCAGGCCGCGCTCCAACGCCGCAGCGGAGACGCGTGGCCCGACCTTCAACGCGGCATCGAACGGCTGACGGCCATCCTTGTCGGCCATGAATTCGAGCGCGGCCAGCATGCCCGCGCCGCGCACTTCGCCGACCAGCGGATGAGAATCGAACGCCGCGTGAAGTTGTTCGAGCAGATAGGCACCGGTTTGCGCGGCGTTCTGCGTGAGGTTCTCACGCTCGAGAATATCGAGGTTCGCGAGCGCCGCCGCCGCGCAGATCGGATGGCCCGAGTAAGTCCAGCCATGACCCATCGCGCCGAATTCCTGCGACGCCTTGTCGATCACGTCCCACACGCGTTCGCTCACGATCACGCCCGATAGCGGCGCATACGCGCTCGTCAGCCCCTTCGCGACGGTAATCAGATCCGGCCTGATGCCATAGTGTTGTGCGCCCATCTTCGAACCGAGCCGGCCGAAACCGCACACCACCTCGTCGCAGATCAGCAGGATGTCGTGCTTCTTCAACACCTGCTGGATAGCCGGCCAGTAACCGGCTGGCGGCGGCAGGATGCCGCCCGTGCCCATCACGGGTTCGGCGATGAATGCGGCGATCGTATCGGCGCCTTCCTGCGCAATCAGTTTTTCCAGTTCCTCGACGCAGTACGCGACGAATTGCGCCTCGTTCATTCCGGCAGGTGCATGCCTGTACCAGTGCGGACACACGGTATGTTTGACGCGCTCGATCGGCAGATCGAAGCATTGATGAAAACTCGGCAGGCCGGTCAGGCTGCCGGTAACGATGCCGGAGCCGTGATAGCCTCGTTGCCGCGAGATGATCTTCTTCTTGTTCGGACGGCCCTTCACGTTGTTGTAGTACCAGACGAGCTTGATCTGGGTTTCGTTCGCATCCGAACCGGACATGCCGTAGTACACCTTCTTCATGCCTTGCGGCGCCCAACCGATGATGCGCGCCGACAATTCGATGATCGTATCCGTCGAGTGGCCCACATACGTGTGATAGTAGGCCAGCTTCTTCGCCTGCTCGTAGATCGCTTCGGCGACCTCCGTGCGCCCGTAGCCGATATTCACGCAGTACAGACCGGCGAACGCGTCGATATACGACTTGCCCTGATGATCTTCGATGCGGATGCCTTTCGCGCCGGTCACGATGCGCCCAGGCAGCGCTCCGCTCGCGTGATCGTGGGCGTGCGTCGACGGATGCATGAAGTGCGCGCGGTCGGCGTCGAAAAGTTGATTGAGTTGGGTCATCGGAAGCTCCTTCGTGTGATCGATGAATGAGTTGGATGGGCTCAGGCCGTGGCGGCGGCCATGCGGTAAGCCGGAACGCTGTCGGCAACCGGCAAACCAAGTTGGCCGAGGCAGAAATAGCGGGTTTCGACAAACGGCTCGAAGCCTTCGGCCCCGCCTTCACGGCCGAGGCCCGACGCCTTGATGCCGCCGAACGGAATCGGCGCACCGGTGAATTTCGCACCGTTGACCGACACCATCGCGAAGTCGAGACGGCGGATCAGTTGAAACACCGTGTTGAGATCTTTTGCGCAGACATAAGCGGCCAGGCCGTATTCGGTATCGTTCGCGCGTTCGACGACCTCATCGAGCGAATCGAACGGCGAGACCGCGGAGATCGGCGCGAAGTTTTCTTCGTCGTAGATGCGCATTCCGGGTGCAGCGTCCGCGACCACGGTCGGCTCGAAGAACCAGCCGCCGCGTTCGTGCGCCTTGCCGCCCGCGGTGATGCGTGCGCCCTTTGCCTGCGCCTCGGCGACGCGCTGCGCCGTGCTGTCGAACGCGGCTTGATGCATCAACGGGCCGACGTCCACTTCGCTCTCGAAGGCGGCGCCGACTTTCAGCGCTCTCACGGCTTCGCTGTATCGCGTGACGAACGCTTCGTACAGCGGCCGCGCAACGAAGATGCGATTGGCCGCGCAGCAGTCCTGACCGGAGGTCTGAAATTTCGCCGCAACGGCCACGCGCACGGCCTGATCGAGATCGGCGTCGCCGGTCACGATGAAGGGCGCATTGCCGCCGAGTTCCAACGCGGTCTTCTTGATGCCGGCGCGGGCCGCGCACTGCATGACCAATGCGCCAACGCGAGTCGAACCTGTGAAGCTCACCGAGCGCACCCGGCTATCGCCCACCAGGGTTTCCATCGCCATTTGCGGCTCGCCGAGCACGACGTTGAATACGCCGGCGGGAAAGCCCGCTTCTTCGGCCAGTTGCGCGAGCGCCAGCGCCGAGAATGGCGTTTCATGCGCGGGCTTCACGACCACGGTGCAACCGGCCGCGAGCGCGGCCGCCGCTTTGCGCGTGATCATCGCGCACGGGAAATTCCACGGCGTGATCAGCGCCGCGACACCGACAGGCTCCATCAGCGTGCCGAGATGCGCGCCGTCGATATGCGTCGGGATCGTGCGGCCATTCAGGCGGCGCGCTTCGTGCGCGAACCATTCGACGAAACTGGCGCCATAGGCGATTTCGCCGCGCGCCTCGGCAAGCGGCTTGCCCTGTTCGAGCGACAGAATCGCGGCCAGATCATGTTGATGGCGCAAGATCAGTTCGTGCCAGCGCAGCAACAATGCCGAACGCTGGCCAACCGGCAGCCAGCGCCACGTGGAGAACGCGGCATGCGCCGCGTCCACTGCTTCGGTGATCTGCGCGGCGTCGAGCATCGGCACGTGGCCGAGCACCTGCTGATCGGCGGGATTCTGCACGGCGACGCTGGCGGCGCTCGCGCTATGAACCCAGCGTCCATCGACGTAGCACAGTGATTTGAATAGAACCGGATGACCCAGCAACATGACCGCCTCCTGTCTGCGATGTATGTCTGTCACTGTACGTGCTGCGGTGCTGCGTTTTTTTCGGTTGATGCGTGGTAAAGCGTGGACTTTTTCTGGAATTCGCAGCGACGTGTGGTGATTTTCTGGCGCGCCTCGCGAGCGCTTCAAAGGGTGTCGCCGATATGCTCTTCCGCCCAATCCGGTAAATCTTCCACGCCGCTTTTCACCACCTTCGTGACGACGTAGGTAAAGTACTTCTCGATGCCCAGTTCGTCGGTCAGCAGCGAATCGATAAAGCGCTGATAGTGGTCGATATCGCGCGACATCACGTGCATCACATAGTCGACGCCACCGCCTGTCGCGTGACATTGCACGACCTGCGGGGCCGCGGCAATGCGCTCCTCGAAGCGCCGCATGTCGTGCGCGGTATGGCGCGCGAGCGTGACTTCCACGACCACGCGGCTGCCCTTGAACGCGCCCACCCAGTCGATGTCGGCGCGATAACCGCGAATCACGCCGGCCTCTTCCAGACGCTTGACCCGCTCCCACGCCGGCGATATCGACAGATTGATCTCCTCGGCCAGACGCGACTTCGTGATGCGTCCGTCGCGCGCGAGGATGCGCAAGATCGCGAGATCGTAGCGGTCGAGTTTCATCGAACGCTCACACTGTCACCGGTATGCCGCGTTCGACGACGTCGGCCACCACCGCCACCGTATCGCCGATTCGCACGAGGCCCGGGAAATGCCGCGCCGCGAGCATGCCCGCACGGCGCGCGCGGTATTCGACGGGCGCGACGCCGGTGCGCGACGCGTCGTAAATCCGCGCGATGACTTCACCGCTCTCGACCGTTTCGCCGAGATCCTTGCACAGCTCCAGCAGACCGTCGTGCTCGCTCGTCGTGAAGCAGGTGCCGTTGGGCATGTCGAGCAGCGTCGTCGTGCGTGCACGCGCGGTCACATGCACCGCATCCTGCTCACCTTCGCGTTGGCTGAGGATTCCTGCGTGCTGCAGGAAACCCCGCACGCCGCGCTCCGCCACCGCCACGCTTTGCACCGTCGCCGTGCCGCCGCCGCCGAGTTCCGTCGACACGAACACCTTGCCCGCGTCTTCGGCCGCCGTGTCGTACAGGCCGACGCTATCGAGTTCGAGCATCCGCATCGAATACGGCGCGCCAAAGGCGCGCATCGCCGCTTCGCAGCGGGCCTGCTGGGTCGCATCGGGTAACAGGTGAATCGCGGCGAACGGCACGAAGTCGAGCGTGCGGCCGCCGGCGTGCAGATCGAGCACGTAATCGGCGAGCGGCAGCAGATAGCGCTGAAAATAGTCGGCGATCTTCTCGGTGATCGTGCCGTCCGGCCTGCCCGGGAAACTGCGATTCAGATTGCCGCGATCGATCGGCGACGTGCGGCTGCCCGCGCGGAACGCCGGAAAATTCATGAACGGTACGATGATCACGCGCCCTGTCACGTCTTTTGCCTTCAACGAAGCAGCCAGTTTCGACAACGCGATCGGACCTTCGTATTCGTCGCCGTGATTGCCGCCGGTGAGCAGCGCGGTCGGTCCTGCGCCGTTGCGGACCACGGTGATCGGAATCATTTCCGCGCCCCACGCGGATCCGTCGTGCGAATGGGGCAGCCTCAGAAAGCCGTGCTGTTCGCCGTCCACGTTGAAATCGATGGTTGGTTGAATAGGTGATGCCCGCATCTGCACTGCTCCTTCACGAGCCGCTCACGCGGCGTTTCTCATGACGCTTCGGCTACGGAGCCGCGCTCCCGTGCCGTTCCAGTTGAATCGTTCCGGGCGTCGCCACCGCTCAACGTTTCCCGTCGTTGCGGAAAGTCGCCCCGGCGTCCGCCGCGCGCGCCCGCTTCAATGCGAGTGCGGCTATCGCGGTGTCCTGCGCGCCGGTGCCGGTCAGATCGCAGAGGGTGATTTCGGCTTCACTGGCGCGGCCGATGGCCTGTTGCGCAATCACCTGGCCCAGTTCCGTTATCGCGGTGTCGGCGGGTAGCACGCCGGCATCCAGCGCGTGATGCAGTTCGCCCAGCACGCGCGTTTGCTGCGCGCGGTCGCACACATAGCGCGCAGCCGCCAATGCCGCCGGTGCAATTTCATTCTTGTGCTCCGCATCCGAACCCATCGCCGTGATGTGCAAACCGGGATGCAGGTCGGCGGCTTCGATCAGCGGCGAGCGGCTTGGCGTGGTGGTGATCGCGACGTCCGCCTCGGCGAGCGCATGGCGGACATCGCGCGCGACATCGCATCGCACGCCGAGCGACGCGCTCATCTCTTCCGCAAAAACGTGCGCGCTGGCGGCATTGCGTGCCCATACGCGCACCTGCTCCACGCGCCGCACCAGCGTGAGCGCCTGCAATTGCAAACGCGCCTGCTCGCCTGCGCCCAGCACCGCGACTTGCGGCGTGTGCGGATTCGCCAGCCAACGCGCCGCGACCGCGCCCGCGGCGGCTGTGCGCACCGCCGTCAGGTAGCCGTTGTCGAGCAGCACCGCCTCGGTCAGGCCGGTCTTCGCCGACAACACCAGCATCAGCCCGTTCAGGCTCGGCAACCCGAGCGACGGATTGTCGAAAAAGCCGGGGCTCACCTTGATCGCCAGGCTATCGAAGCGTGGCAGCCACGCCGTCTTGACGTCGATTTCGCCGTTGTGGTCGGGCAAGTCGAGACGCAGGATCGGCGGCATCGCGACGGCTTCGGTTGCGAGCGCGAGAAAGGCCGCTTCCACCTGATCGATGGCGGCAAGATCGAGCGGCACGAGTTCACGAAGTTCGGTTTCGCCGAGGAGCGTGATGGAAGTCATAGCGTCGGTTGCGGGTCGGGTTGTGTCGAAGTGGCATCGACGATCCGTCGATGCAGGTCCATATCGATGTTGGCGCCGGTCACGATGAGCACGAGCGGCCCGCGCGCGATCCGCCCGGCGCACAGCACGCCATCGAGCAACGCGGCAATGCCCACCGCCGCCGCGCCTTCCACGACGAGCCGCTCATGCCGATAGGCATGCGCGATGCCGCGCGCAATCGACGCTTCGTCGAGCAGCACGGTCTGGTCGATCAGATCGCGCGTGAGCGCGTACGTATAGCGGTTTTCGAGCCCGATGCCGCCGCCGAGCGAATCGGCGAGCGTTTCGACTTCCTCGACCAGCACCGGCTGGCCAGCCGCGAGGCTCGCGTGCATCGCGGCGCCGCGCGCCATCGTCACGCCGGCCACGCCGATCGCGGGGTTCGCACTTTTAGCGGCGAACGCCACGCCCGCGAACAATCCGCCCCCCGATAGCGGCACGACGATGCTGGCTACCTCCGGCAACGCCTCGACGATTTCCAGGCCGATCGTCGCCTGCCCGGCGATCACATGGGGATCGTCGAAGGGCGGGACATAGGCGAAGCGCTCTTCGCGCACGAGTCTCAACGCATCGTGTTCGGCCTCATCCTGGCTTTTGCCGACAATCCGCACATGCGCGCCGAGTGCGCGCACGGCATCGACTTTATTCGCCGGCACGAGTGCCGACATGCAGACGGTCGCGTCGATGTCGAGCGTACGAGCCGCATGGGCAACCGCGCGCCCGTGATTGCCCGTCGAGGCGGTGACGACTTTGCGGCAGCCCTGTTCCGCGAGTTGGGCGAGCGCGTTAGTCGCGCCGCGCACCTTGAAGCTGCCGGTCGGCTGCACGGTCTCCAGTTTGAGAAAGACCGGCACGCCCGCGATCGCCGACAGGCTCGGCGATTCAACCAGCGGCGTATGACGGACATGCCCCTGGATACGGCGACGCGCGCGGTAGATGTCGGCCAACGATAGATCGGCCTGCGAAGGAACGGACATGGGCCTGGCTCTGCACGAAAGGGTTCGCTTCCGATGCCGCCGTGCCTGTCCTGTCACGTTAGGCGCGGCTGCATCGTTCTCAGTCCGGCCCAGTCTAATGTTCTAAAAAACGATTTTCATTGTCCTAGTTCATTTCATGCACAGCGTGCGAACACGGGCCCACGTCATCCGAAATCGTGCACCTGGGGATACTGTTCGAACACGCCGAGCATCGTCTCCAGCGCGCTGTTGTAGGCCTCTTCGCCGACTTCGGCGCCCACGCAAACGCGCACGGCATTGGGCCGGTCCGCACCGCGCACCAGAAATGGATCAGGCGACGTCACCGCGATATCGCGGTTGCGCAACTCCCTCACCAGACGATCCGTGCGCCAGTGATCGGGCACGCGCAACCAGGCCGAAAGCGCTTGCGGATGCGCGCCGAGCACATACTTGCCGAGCGTTTTCTGCAGTTGCGCCTGACGCCGCCCCAACCGTTCGCGCTGTATCTCCACGAGCCGCGCGGCGGTGCCATCGGTAATCCAGCGCGTTGCAACCTCGGCCATTGGCGGGGTCGCCATCCAGCTGCTCACGCGCAGCACGCTTTCGGCGCGCAGCGCGAGCCGCCGCGGTGTGGCGAGATAGCCGATCCGCAAACCGGCCATGACCGACTTCGTCAGGCTCGTGCAGTAGAACGACAATTCCGGAATCAGACTGGAAATCGGCGTGGCGGTTTTCGCGGGCAACGGACCATAGACATCGTCTTCGATCACGTACACCCCATAGCGCTCTGCGATCTTTGCAATCGCCCGGCGCCGCGAGTCCGGCATCAGCGCGACCGTGGGATTGTTCAGCGTAGGCGTGCAGACGAGAGCCGTGATGCGCTCGCTATCGCACATCTCCTCGAAGTGTTCGGGATGGATGCCGTACTCGTCGATTTCGAGCCCCTTCAGCGTAAAGCCCAGCACGTTGGCCGAGCCGATTACGCCGTGATCCGTGAGGCTTTCGCACAGCACCGTGTCGCCCGGTCCTACCAGCGAGGCCAGCGCCAGAAAGATGCCGTGTGCCGCGCCATTCGTGATGAGCAGCGTATCCGCCGAAGCCGGCATGCCCAACGACGCGAGCCAAGCCATACCGGCCTGCCGGTGATGCTCGAAGCCCGCAATCGGCCGGAACGCGCGAATCCAGGGCTGGTCGTCGATAGTCGAAAGCGTCGCGCACACGTTGCGCCACATCGCATCGTGCTCCGCCGTATGAATGATGCGCGCAATCGAAAAGTCGACCACCGAGCGCTCGGCGGTATCGAGCATATAGCTCGACATCGTTTCGGTGACGCGCGCTGCCACGAAGCTGCCGCGCCCCACTTCGCAGCGGATCAGCCCTTGCCGCTCCAGCTCTTTATATGCATTCGTGACGGTTTGCACGCTGATCGCCAGATCCGCAGCGACGTCGCGCTGCGGCGGCAGGCGCGCGCCGGCCGGCAACGACCCGCTTTCAATGTCGCCCGCGATCGCCTTGACCAGCCGCTTGTATTTCGATTCCACGCCGTGTACCGCGCGCAGAGTTTCGCGCCACTGCTCGATCACCGCCGCCTCCGCTATGTATGGGTTCCGCGTTTCGCATTTGTCTGCGTCGCCCCAATATTGCGGCCAAACGGTGTGCGGAAACAATTGTCCTAGAACATTAGAGGAAAAATTGGCTCTGTATCGTGTTGTTGTCGGGAAGATCGGGTGGACGGACCCGGCGCGAAAGTTATCGTAGTGCATCACCTGCTGCGCGGCATCGGCCGGGTTTCCGATCCCAGCGCGTCGGCGCATAGCGCAATGTGTGCCAACGCCCCTTCACCCCGCTGCAGATCGAGTCCGCAATCATTGACTTCAGGCGCCCATTTCCGCCGCAACAGCACTACCGTACTCGTCGCGCCCAGCATGAGGAACACGAAAATCGCCGGCACGGGCAGCGCGTAGCTGCCCCGAGATGCAGCAACCAGCCCGTCATCAGCCAGCGCGCACGACAGCCGTTCGTCAGTTTCCCGAAGCATTCCGCCGGTCGCTCATGGCGCAACGATCTACGCCGCCCATTGCGCAGCATGCCACGGGCCAAGCGGCGAAGGCGCGGTGGGTCCGACTTTGATCGGCATTTCGGACCGCTTCCAGACAGCCGATATCGAAGCCCGCATCCGGGAACCATCGGGCATCATGCCAAGCTTGTTTCCCGCTCCTCTGAACGCCGACGATGTGCGGGACGTCGCGCGCTATGTAGCGTCTCTGGATAGCCACGCTTCGCCCCATTAGCGAAAATCCTTTCATCCTCGCCAATGAATAAATTCCGCGAATTCTGAGCGCTGCAATTGGACTACAATCAAACGTATCGCAATACGATCGTTCGACTCAATGCCCAAGGCATCTTCCGCAGCGGCGCCAGCGTCGCGTGACGCGTCTTCCGAACGCTCTTCCCTGTTCATCGGGTCCGCCGAAAAGACATTCCGGGTGCTCCACGCGTTCGATGGCGCGAGCCGCCACATGACGCTCGCCGACATCGCCAAAGCGTCGGCGCTCGACCGAAGCGCCACGCAACGCATCGTCTATACGCTGGAAGCGCTCGGTTACCTGTCGCGTGTACCGGAGACGCGCAATTACCGGCTCACCACCAAGGTGCTCCAGTTCTCTTACAACTACATCCGTGCCAATGAACTCGTCGATAAGGCCTCGCCCTATCTGCTGGACATCAGCCGTCATCTTGGAGAGACGACGAATCTGCAGGAAATCGACGGGAATGAAATCGTGTTCGTCGCGCGCTTTCCCGGGCGCCATCTCTTCAACGTCGACATTGCATTAGGGGCGAGACTGCCCGCGCTCTTCACCGCATCCGGCACCGCCATTCTTTCGCGCCTGCCCGAGAAGGAACTGAAGGCCATCATCGCGCAAACGCGGCTCGAGCGGATGACGCCCTACACGGAGATCGATCCGAAGAAACTGCTTGAACGTATACGGCAGGCATCCCGCCGGGGCTATGCCATCGTCGAGAACGAAACGGTGCTGGGAGATATCTCCATTGCCGCACCCATCACGGATCACGGCGGCGCCGCGGTTGCGGCGATCAACATCTCCGTGCCCACGACTCGCTGGACAGTGGAACGCGTCGAGGCGGAATTGGCCAAGCATGTTCAGGTGGCCGCGACCTCGATCTCGAAGTCGCGTCTGCCCACCTCCCATCGCTAGACGCTCAACGCGTTGGGGCAAACCTCAATGCGTCACTCGCGTCCCTCGAAAACAGCAAGCTGCTTCTTGAGCTCGGCGCGCAGGTTATTCGCCAGCGTCGCGTCGGCACGTACGAGCGGTGCGAGCACGTCGGGCGCGTTCACGCCGATGAGATCCATCACCGACTTCATCGGACCAGGGTTCGTTTCGGCGAAGGCCAGGTTCATCAGCGGAATCAGCGTGCGATGCAAGGCAAGCGCTTCCTGGGTCTTTCCCGCGCTGGCGAGTTCGTAGATACGGCGCCACGCGCTCGGCAACAGCGAAGCAGTCACGACGATACCGCCACGCGCGCCTGCCGCGATATGCAGCGGGAACAAGGTGTCTTCGCCGCTCAGGACCGCGAAGCTTTCGTCGACGCCTGCCACCACGCGCAGGAAATGCCACATGTCGGTGTTGCACGCTTTCATGCCAATGATGCGTTCATGCTGCGACAGTTCATGAATCACTTCCGGCGTGATCGCAATGCGCGTGCGATACGGAATCTCGTACAGGAGGATCGGCACCGGCGATTCATCGGCATAGCGCATGAAATAGTCGCGAATGCCGGCCTGCGTCGGGTTGGTGTAGTACGGCGTCAGGACCAGCAAGCCATCGGCGCCGGCGGCGGCGAAGTCTTTCGCCGCCTTGATCGCATCGTGATACCCCGGGTCGAGCACGCCCGCGATGACGGGCACACGGCCTGCCGCTTCGCGCGCCGTGACTTCGACCATGCGCACACGCTGCTCGCGCGAGAGCGCGCCATACTCGCCCGTGCCGCCGAGCGGCAGAACGCCGTCGATGCCCTGCGCGAGCAGATAGCCCAGCAGCGCGCGGGTGGCCTCGACGTTAATCGTGTCGTCCGGATGCACCGGAGTGGGAATCGCCGGCAAGATGCCGTGCAAGGATTGAGACGTCAACGACATACGGATTTCTCTTTGTTTGAAGGGCTCAGGAGGCCGTTCCCCGGCGCCGCAGGCGGTCGGCGACCGAGATCAGGATCGAAATGAAGACGAACAGGCAGGTGGATACCGCCGCGATAACCGGCGAGATCTGCATCGTGGTTTCGTCCCAGAACTGCTTGGGCAGCGTAGTGCTGAGACCACCCGACGAAAAGAGCGCAATCGTCAGTTCGTCGAACGAAGTCGCGAACGCGAACAGGAACGAAGACAGCATCCCCGCGCTCAGAATCGGAAACGTGACGCGCCGCAGGGTCGTGAACGGTCCTGCGCCCATGCTTTGCGCGGCCAGGTCCAGGCGCGTGTCGTAGTTGCGCAGCACCGCCATCATGGTGATCACCACATACGGCACGGCCACCACGGTGTGCGCCAGCACCAGCCCGAGCGACGAGCCCACCAGCCCGATCTTCGCGAAGAAGTAGAAGATGCCCACCGCGAGAATCATGCGCGGGACCACGATCGGCGCGAGCACGAACGCGAGCATCGTCGCGTTCCAGCGCAATCCGCCGCGCACCAGAAGAAACGCCACCGGTGTGCCAATGGCCATCGACAACACGCCCGTGCCGACGCCAACGACGAGCGAACGCGTCGCGGCCTGCATCCACAGCGGCGAGTCGATCACCTGCTGGTACCACTGTAGCGACACGCCATGCGGCGGCCATGCGAGGCCCGAAGCGGAATCGAACGACAGCGGAATCATCAGGAATGCCGGCGCGCTCAGGAACACGATAATCAGCAGCACCACCGTGCGCAAGGTGCGGCTCGCACCGTCGCCCGCACGCTTGCGGCGCTTCGGCAGCAGACCGATGAGCGCGTCGGTGGCGTTGCCGAGCGCCGTGAGCAGCGCGTTGCCGAGCTTGCGGCTCAGGCCGCCGCCGCGTTTCGGTGCGCGCGCCGCGCTGCTGCCGCCCGTCATCGTCGAGAGGCCGACCATGCGGTCGTACACCACGAAGACCACCAGCACCACCGCCAGCAGCAACACCGAGATCGCACCCGCGAACCCCCAGTTCAGCGCCTGCAGCACCTGATCGATGATGAGCTGCGTGATCATCGTTTCGTGGCGCCCGCCGAGCAGCGTCGGCGTGATGAAGAAGCCGATCGCGGTCACGAACACCATCAGCGCCGAAGCGAACACGCCCGGCAGCGAGAGCGGGAAATAGACCTTCCAGAAGGCGGTGCCCGGTCGGGCGCCGAGTGTCGACGCGGCGCTCGGCAGACGGCGATCGATGTTCTCCATCACCGAGAGCATCGTCATGATCGCGATCGGCATGAGCGCGTGCGTCATGCCCACGATCACCGCCGGCAGGTTGTAGAGCAACCCGAGCGGCGAGTCGGCGAGACCGAGATGCCTGAGCGCCCAGTTGATCACGCCATTGCGGCCGAGCAAGACGACCCAGGCGAAGGTGCGCACCAGAAAGCTGGTCCAGAACGACAGCAGCACCCAGTACAGCAGCCGGTTTTTGCGCTCGCGCGTGAGCGTGGAGATCAGGTACGCGACCGGATAGCCGATCAGCACGGAGAAGAAGGTCGTGAGCAGCGACACCTTGAGCGTCACCCACAACACGTCCACATAGACCGACGAAGCGAACAGCCGCTTGTATTCGGCCAGCGTGAAGCCGCTCTGATTGTGAATGCTCAGCAGCAGCAGCTGCCCCACCGGATAGATCAGGAACACGGCGAGCAGCACGACGACCGGCGCGGCCATGGCGGCGACGCGCAGCTTCTCGCGCGAGCGCCGGCTGCGCGCGGGTCGCGCCGGCCTGGCTTCGGTCTGCACGGCAATGGCGGAGTGGTTCATGTGCTTACCCCGCAATCGCGACGGCGTCGGCGGCCGACCACGACAGCGTGAGCGTCTGACCGATCTCGTACTGCGCGCCGAGGCGTTGGGTCGGGAACGAGGCGATCAGCGCCGACGCATCCGCGTCATGCTGCCGACGCTGCATGTAGAGCCGGGTCATGCCGCCGGTGACCATGATGTCGGTCAGCTCCGCCGACATCGATTCGACGCCGGCGCCCGAACCGTCATGGGCATTCACGCGCAGATTCTGCGGGCGCAGCATGAGTTTGATGTCCTTGCCCGACTGCACCTGCGGGTCGTAGACCATGGCCGCGCCCTTGTCCATGCCCTGTATCGCGACGCGTACCTGGTCGCCCTGGCGCTCCGTGACGCGCGCATCGAGCAGGTTGGATTCGCCGAGGAAGTCCGCGACGAATACGCTCTTCGGGCGGAAATACAGCTCCGCGGGCGTGCCGAGCTGGGCAATCGAGCCGGCGTTCATCAGGCAGATGCGGTCCGACATCGTCATCGCCTCTTCCTGGTCGTGCGTGACGTAGATGATCGTCGTGCCCAGTTCACGGTGAATTCGTTTGATCTCGAGTTGCATGTGGTCGCGCAGCTTCTTGTCGAGCGCGCCCAGTGGCTCGTCCATCAGAATGATCGACGGCCGATAGACCATGCAGCGCGCGAGCGCGATGCGCTGCTGCTGCCCGCCCGAGAGCTCGCGCGCATAGCGGCCCGCCACATGCGGCAAATGCACCATCTCCAACGCTTCGGCCACGCGCTTCTTCACGCTCGCCGCATCGACCTTGCGCATCTGCAGCGGGAACGCGATATTGTCGGCCACGGTCATGTGCGGAAACAGCGCGTAGTTCTGGAACACCATGCCGATGTCGCGGTCATACGGCGCACCGTCGGTGACGTCGACGCCATTGATGCGGATCGAACCGCTGTCGGCCTGGGCCAGACCCGCGATCAGACTGAGCAGCGTGGTCTTGCCCGAGCCGCTCGGCCCGAGCAGCGTGAGGAACTCGCCTTGCTCGACGTCGAGGTCGGTCGGGGCCAGCGCGACGAAATCGCCGTAGCGCTTGCCGAGGCCGGAGATCTGGAGATTGATACTAGCCATACGGGTCACTTCCTTGATGAACAATGCCGACCGTTAGGTGAGAATCCAGCGGTTGAAACGCTCAAGCGCCGCGCTTTGATTCTCCTGCCAGTACTTCGCGTTGATCTGCACGCCGGTCTTCATGTTGTCGGGGAACGTCGGGCAATTTCTGGCCTGTTCCGGTTTCACGTAGCTGAAGGCTTCCGGCTGCGTGAGGCCGGCCGGGAAATATTCGACCAGCGCGGCCTGACGCCTGGGATCGCTGGCGAACTTGATGAACTCGCGGCAGGCGGCGGCGTTCGGCGTGCCCTTGAGAATCGACCAGTTGTCGCAACCCCAGATGTTCTGATTCCAGACAATGCCCACCGGCGCGCCCGATGCCATCGCGGACTGCGCGCGCGATGCCCAGGTCGCGACCATCGCGACTTCGCCCGAGTTCAGCATCTGCTCGACCTGCGCGCCGGTGTTCCACCATACGTCCACCTGCTTCGAGATTTTGTCGAGGCTCGCGAACGCGCGGTCGAAGTTGATCGGATACACCTGACTGGTCGTGGCGCCGTCGGCCATCATCGATTCTTCGAGTGTATCGAACGGATACTTGCGCAACGCCCGGCGGCCGGGGAAGTCCTTCACGTTCCACAGGTCCGCCCACGAACTGGGCGCTTTGCGGCCCTTGAACGCATCGGTGCGATAGGCGAGCACCGTCGAATAGACGTTGGTGCCCACGCCGTATGGCGACATGTACTGCTTCGGAATCCTTGCGATGGTCGGATCGGATTCGAGATTGTGCTTTTCCAGATACTCCTTGCCGCCCGAGGTGAGCAGCAGGATGGCGGGCTGGCTGATCTTCGCCATATCCCACGAATAGGTTCCCGACTCCACCATGCTCTTGATCTGCGCGGTCGGCTCGGCATTGGCCTGCACGCCCACCACTTCGATGCCGGTCTGCTCGAAGAACGGCTTGTAGTACACGGCGCCATAGGCCTTCGTGTAGATGCCGCCGTCGTCACGCACGACGATGCGTTTGCTGGCCGCGCGCGACGGCGTCCAGATGAACGGAAAGGCCGTCGCCGCGACGCCCGCGCCAACGGCTTTGATCGCGGAGCGGCGAGCGGGGTTGAGAATCGTCTTCTCGCTGTCGTTCTTGTACTTCGGCTTCATGGTGATCTCCTGCGTTAAGCGGATAGCCGCGGTAGGCTGGCGCAGCGGCTCAATGGAGCGGATCGGGGATGAGACGCCCCGGGTTCATGAGGTTACGCGGATCGAGCGCCGCTTTCACGGCGCGCATGATCGACAGTTCGGCGCCGGACTTGTAGTGCGCCATCTCCGGCAAGCCGGTCTGGCCGATGCCGTGCTCCGCGCTGAACGTGCCGCCGAGCGCATGCGCCGCGTCGTTCACGCTGCGGCGCATCGCGGCGCCCGTCGCAGCCGCATCGGCAAGCGCACGCCAGGCATCGAACGAGTACATCGGGATGAAATGAATGTTGCCGTCGCCCATATGGCCGACGATGACGACGTCGATTTGCGGGTCGAGCGCGCGCGCTGCCTGCGTGGCCTGTTCGATGAACGCGGACACCGCGGAGACCGGCACCGCGCAATCCGTCGTCAGGCCGACGCCCGCCTTCTTGTTGGCTTCGGTCACGCTGTGACGGATGTCCCACAACGCCGCGCGCTGCCGGTCGCTGCTCGCGACGATCGCGTCCTCCACGAGCCCTGCTTCCACCGCCTGTTCCAGCGTCGCCTGCAGGGCCGCTTCCATGTCGGCCGCGCCTTGCGTGTCCGCGAGTTCCACGAGGACGTGCCAGTCGTGCGCGCCTTCGAGCGGCTGACGGCGATCGGCCACATGCTCGACCACCAGTTGCAGTTGCCGCGCGTTCATCAATTCGAATGCCGTCAGGCGAGCGCCGCAATTCGCCTGGAACAGGCCGAGGACTCGCTGCGCGGCTTGCGGATCGGTCGGGGCGAACCAGGCCAGCGCGTGATGAGTCGGCAGCGGATGCAGCTTGAGCGTCGCAGCGGTGACGATGCCGAGCGTGCCTTCCGCGCCAATGAACAATTGTTTCAGATCGATGCCCGTGTTGTCCTTGCGCAGCGCGCGCAGGCCGTTCCAGATCGTGCCGTCGGCCATCACCACTTCGAGGCCCAGCACGTTCTCGCGTGTGTTGCCGTAGCGCAGCACGCTGGTGCCTCCGGCATTCGTCGAGAGCGTGCCGCCGATCTGACATGACCCTTCGGCGCCCAGGCTGACGGGATAGAGCCGCGCCACTTGCGCCGCCGCGTTCTGCACGGTTTCGAGCACACAGCCCGCTTCCACTTCCATCGAGCCGTTGGCTGCATCGATGCGGCGGATACGGCGCATGCGCGCAAGACTGATGATGACGGGCGGCGTCCCATCGGCAGCGGGAACCGCGCCGCCGCACAGGCTGGTATTGCCGCCTTGCGCGAGCATCGGCACGCCTTCGGCGGCACACGCGCGCACCACCGCCGCTACCTGTTCCGTCGACGACGGATGCACGACACACAGCGCCGCGCCGCGATAACGGCCGCGAAAGTCTTCGACGAAGCCTTCCATCTCCGCAGCGGCGGCAATGACCGCGTCATCGCCTAGCAGAGTTCGAAAACGACCAATCAATTCGGTTTCAGCAGTCAAGGCGAACCCCATGAGTCGGGGCATGCATCCCCGTTCGAACAAAGCATACGAGCGTCAAAATTGTAATAAAATCACAACGATCGCAATGCAATCAGTTTGTTTTCCTGTTGGCAACTTATTTTTCATAATCAGCAACTTAGGCAATCTATGATTTTGTCGGCACGGCCATCTGGTGGGCTGACTCACGCGGCCGCGCAAAGCCTGTTTCAAGGCGATAGGCACGCCGCACGGCCGTCGCGGCCCGGCTTTTGAACGCGTGCCTTCGCACTTCTTATCGCTTGATCGAACGATGATTCGGTCGCGACATGCCGGTTGTCGACACTGACGAACCACCGGTCCTGCGCCTGACACCAGCGCAAACGCCGGTCCTGCACAAGGAGCGTGAACCAGCGCCACAGGTCGGCATCCTGAGCATTCGCGTCGGCTGCTCCGACAGCCCTGTCAGTCTTCTCGTTGAGTGACGACACGGAGGCCACCGTCAGGAGGCGCTTCTTCATTACGTGATCCTACTTATCTGCCATTTGGTGATTGCGGATGCACGGAGGGGCCGCGTAATCTGATCGTTCAAGCGCCTCTCTCCGCGTAGGGTATCCAGTCAGTCGACGGGCCGTCCGCCACGCACGCAACTGTCTGTCAATGCGAGCGCGACGTCAAACCAGGAATATTCACGAGGTGTTGATATTTCGTCACACTGCCGGCGGTGCACGCGCGTCAGCGTGGACGACACTATTTTGAATCGTTGTATTGCACGTGAAGCGCGATTAAATTGCCACGTACTGAATGTTCAGAATCACCATGCGCAAATTCAAGATCCCCAACATGGGTGCGCTGCTGGCTTTTGAAGCGGCCGCGCGGCATGAGAGCTTCACTCACGCGGCGAAAGAGTTGTTCCTCACGGAGAGCGCGATCTCGCGTCAGATCGCGACGCTCGAATCGAATCTCGGTGTGCGGCTGTTCGTGCGCGCGAGGCAACGCGTGATGCTGACGCGCGCCGGCCGAATCTACGGCACGCAGGTGCGGCGCTCGCTCGAACAGCTCGACCGCGATACGTTGTCCATCATTGCGCACGGCAGCGGCGGCGGCTATCTGGAACTCGCGGTGCTGCCCACCTTCGCGTCGCAGTGGCTGATTCCGCGCATCAAGCATTTCTACGACTGCACGCCCGACGTGCGCGTCAACATGGGCGTGCGCACGGAGACGTTTTCGTTTGCCGATTCGCACTTCGAAGCGGCTATCCACTACGGCAAGCCGACCTGGCCCGGCACGGCGGCGGACTATCTGTTTGGCGAGGAAGTGGTGCCCGTCTGCAAGGCTTCGCTGCTCGATCAGCCGATCAGGAAAGCGCACGAACTGCTCGCCTATCCGCTCCTACATTCCACCACGCGCCCCGACGGCTGGACCCAATGGTTCGCGGACCTCGGTGTCGAAGACGCCAGCACGATGCATGGCGTGCGCTACGAACTGCACACCATGGCAATCAACGCGGCCGCAGCGGGGCTGGGCATCGCGCTGGTGCCGAAGTTCTTCGTGAACGGACAGCTCGGGCAACTCGGACTCATCGTGCCGTTCGAAGCCACCACCAAGGTCGATTCCGCGTACTACCTCGTCTATCCCACCGAGTTGAGCCACAGCAAGCCGCTCGAACAGTTCCGCTTGTGGCTGCTGCAACAGGCCAGCCAGTATGATGCGCAGGCGATCGGCGATACGTCGAGTCCTTTGTGCGGAGCATCATGAGTTTTCCGAATCACCTGGTGTTTTTATTTCGTTTGGCCCAACGCGCGCACGGCCCGAACATTGGACGCAGCCTTCGAGGCACGTCCCACGGACGTGCCTCGACAGTTCACTCACCCGTCCTTCTCGCAGCGCACTGCCTTGCGGCACGCGCCGGTTCCACTTCTCGCAGAAAGAGTCTTCGATGGCAAACGAACGAAACAAGCCGTCCGCCGCTTCGCGCCGCGACTTCATCCGTCTTGGCGTAGCCGGCGCCGCCGGGCTCGCGATGCCGGCCATCTGGACATCGGCGAAAGCCGCTGCCCGGCGCCTCGTGGTCCGCGATTCCGGCGGCGTCTACACCGACATCTACACCCGCACGCTCTACAAGCCATTCCAGCAGGCCACCGGCATCGAGGTGGTGGGCGTGGCGTCGGGCGCGGAGCCGACGGCGCAGATCAGGAGCATCGTCGATACCGGGGCGAAGACGTGGGACATGGCCGAACTGAGCTTCCCGGCGGTGTACCTGTTGTCGCGCAACGGCAAGACGTACCTGGAACCGGTCAAGCTGGAAGGCAACGCCACGGTCTCGAAGATTCCCGCGCAGTTCGTCGACACCTATGCGGTCGGCCACAACGTCTACACCACGGTGATGACCTACCGCACCGATGCGATCAAGGGCGGCAAGGCGCCATCGTCGTGGGCCGATCTATGGGACGTGAAGAACTTCCCCGGCCGGCGCGCGCTGCGCAAGTTTCCGTTCGACACCATCGAACAGTCACTGATGGCAGCCGGCACGCCGACAAGCAGCGTGTATCCATGCGATCTCGACAAGGCGTTCGCGAGCCTCGATCGTGTGAAGCCGAACATCGACATCTGGTGGACGACGGGCGCCCAGTGCGAGCAGATCCTGCGCTCGGGCGAAGTGGCCATGGCCGCGAGCTGGCTCGCGCGTGTGCTGCCCGCCATCGACGCCGGCGCGCCGCTCGCCATTTCCTGGGGCGGCCACATTTATGGCCCGCAAGGGTTCGGCATTCTGAAGGGCGGCGACAGCGTCGATGCATGCCGCCAGTTCGTCGCGTTCTGTGCCGACCCGAAACGCCAGGCGGAGGTCGCGAGCGCGCTCGCCGTCGGCCCGACGCATCCTGACGCGTTCCAGTTCATCGACGCGAAGCGTGCGAAGAACCTGCCGACCTACGCTGAGAACTTGCGCCGCGGTGTGCGCATCGACCCGGCTTACTGGCCCGCGCATCAGGACGTCGCGATCGAACGCTTCAACGAATGGGTGTTGCGTTGAGCGCCGTTCAACAGGTCCGTCTTCAACCGATCCCGCGATGAGTCTGCTCTATTCGTCCACGCGAGGCTTCGCCAACGTCGCCGACTATCGGCAAGCTGCACGCCGGCGGCTGGCGAAGATCGCCTTCGACTATCTCGACGGCGGTGCCGAGGACGGCCACACGCTGGCGCGCAACCGCTCCGCCTTCGCCGACGTGCATTTCACGCCGCGCGCGATGGTGGACGTCTCGCGCGTCTCGCCCGCCGCGCCGCTTTTCGGCTATGCGGCAGCGGCGCCGATGACCGTCGGGCCGACCGGACTCAACGGGCTCTTCTGGCCGAAAGCCGACGAGCTGCTCGCGCGCGCCGCCATGGCCCGCGGCGTGCCGTTCGCGCTGTCGAGCGCCTCCACTTCGCTGCTCGAAGACGTGCGCGAAGCCGCGCCGCACGGCGAACTATGGATGCAGCTCTACGTACAGAAGGACCGCCGCATCGCCGAGAGCATCATGCGGCGCGCGTCCGAGGCGGGCTACACGGCACTGCTCGTCACGGTCGATACGCCCGTGCACGGCAAGCGCGATCACGACATCCACAACAACTACCGCCTGCCCCTGCCGATCACGCCTCAACTGATCCTGGACCTGCTGCGTCATCCGCACTGGGCCTTGCAGATGGCGCGCCAGGGCACGCCGCAACTCGTCAACCTCGCGAAGAGTCTTGGCGAAGCGCCGGACCTGCAACGTCAGGCGGCGGCGCTCGCGCGCCAGATGGATCTCTCGCTCGCCTGGTCCGACATGGGGTGGCTGCGCAAGCACTGGAAAGGACCGCTCATCGTCAAAGGCATCATGTCCGTCGAGGACGCATGTCTTGCGCGCCAACACGGCGCCGACGGCATCGTGCTCTCCAACCATGGCGGCCGCCAGCTCGAAGGCGCGCACGCGCCGATCGAAGTGCTGCCGGCGGCGGCCGACGCGCTCGGCGATTCGCTGCCCATCCTGCTCGATTCCGGCGTGCGACGCGGTGCCGATATCGTCAAGGCCGTCGCGCTCGGGGCGCGCGGTGTGCTGCTCGGCCGCGCACCGCTTTATGGGCTCGCCGCGCGCGGCGAGGCCGGCGTCAATCATGTCCTTGCGCTGTTGTACGAGGAGATGGTCACCACGATGACCCTGCTCGGTTGCACGGGCATCGACACCCTGCACGAGCGCATTGCCGGTACGCAGCCCGGCACGTCGCGGGGCGCTTCGGCGCCTGCCGTCAAACCGAACGTCACCGTTGTTCCCAGAGCCGTCCAATCATGAATCTGATCGAATCGCTGCGCGACATCGTGGGGCCGGCCGGCCTCATCGACCCCGCCGACGCAGATGCGCTGCTTAACGACTGGCGCGGCCGCTACCATGGCAAGGCCCGCGCGATCGTCAAACCGTCGAGCACGGAACAGATCGCGCAGGTCATGGCGCTGTGCGCCCAACACGACATCTGCGTGGTGCCGCAAGGCGGCAATACCGGTCTCGTGGGCGGTGCGACGCCGTCCGAAGCGGGCGACGCCGTGATCATCAGCCTCGCGCGCATGGCGAAGGTCCGCGAGATCGACATCGGCAACGACACCGTCACCGTCGAAGCCGGCTGCACGCTGCAGCAGATTCAGGAGCTGGCGGCGTCCGTCGATCGTCTGTTTCCGCTCTCGCTCGCGAGCGAGGGCTCGTGCCAGATCGGCGGCAACATCTCTACCAATGCGGGCGGCACCGCTGTGCTGCGCTACGGCAACATGCGCGCGCTCGTGCTCGGGCTCGAAGCCGTGCTGCCCGACGGGCGCATCTGGAACGGCCTGCGCGGGCTGCGCAAGGACAACACCGGCTATGACATGAAGCAGATGTTCATCGGCGCGGAAGGCACGCTCGGCGTCGTCACCGCGGCGGTGCTGAAGCTCTTTCCTGCGCTGCGCGTGCACGCGAGCGCCTGGGTCGCGCTCGAATCCGCCGATGCCGCCATCGACCTGCTGGCGCGCTGCCGCGCCGCCTGCGGCGATGCGCTGACCTCGTTCGAGCTGATGTCGCGCAGCCAGCTCGAGGTCGTCTATCAGGAAGTGCCCGACACGCGCGATCCGCTCGACGGCAGTTCGCCCTGGGTCGTGCTGATCGAACTCGCCGACCCGTCGCACGATGCGCCGCTGCAAACGATGCTCGAGAACGTGATCGGCGCCGCGCTCGAAGACGGCATCGCGCTCGATGCCGCACTGCCCGCGAGCGAAGCGCAGTCCGCCGCGCTGTGGCATATCCGGCATATCGTGTCCGAAGCCAACGTGCGCTTCGGTGTCAGCGTGACGCACGACATCTCCGTGCCCATTTCGCAGATCCCGCAGTGCCTTGCGCAGACCGAGGCGAAGCTGCTCGACGCCGCCCTCGTGGAAGGTGCGCGCTTTCTGTACGTCGGCCACGTGGGCGACGGCAACATTCATTCGATCGTGCTGTTTCCGCATGCGGTATGGGCACAGATTGCCGATCGAGATGCGCGAGTGGATGCCATCGGCAAGATCGTCAATGGCATGGCGGTGCAGTACGGCGGCAGCATCAGTGCGGAGCATGGCATTGGCCGGGCGCATCGCGAAGAGTTGTCACATTACAAGAGCGATGTCGAGCTCGACATGATGCGTGCAGTCAAGCGCGCGCTTGATCCGAAAGGCCGGATGAATCCCGGCAAGCTGCTCTGACTTGCGGCGTATCGCTTTTCTCACGCAACGTTGCGACTACGACGAAAAGCGGCGCGTCGGTTCATTTCACTTCTGATTGAGCCGCTTTTTTCCGCTGCGGTTTGACGGTTCGATGGTCCCAGAGGTGTAAGCAAATAGTGGTGCTTCTCTCACAACTAAGCGGCCTCGTCGCACCTATCCGCAGCGCTGCCCTTCCAGGCAGGTGTCTTCTGTGCCCGTGGAGGTTCCTGGCTCCGCATCGTCACCGACGCCTACGGCACTCCACTCGCGGCAATCCCGACAGGCGCGAACGTCAACGACGTCAGCAATTGGCGCCGCTGATCGACGCGACTCCGCCGGCTAGGGGATTGCGCGGCCATCCACTGCAACACCCGTGCGTGATCTACGCCGATCGCGGCTACGACTCCGAGCGGCATCGCGAGCATCGCACCGAACATGGCAGCGCCCGTGCCAAATATCGGTGGGTTGTTGAACGCACGCATGCCTGGCTGCATCACTTCCCGCGCTTCCGTATTCGTTTCGAGCGCCGTGCTGACATTCACGAGGCCATCCCCAAACTCGGTTGCTGCCTGATCTGCTGGCATACCCTCCGGCACACCGACAGCCCTTATGAAACCGTCTCCAAGTAGCCTAGGCGCTGACGGCGTCGGATAGATCCGTTAATGGAGTGGACGCCTCATGGATGAAGAGTTTCCTACGGAACCGCTAATCACTAAGCCTGTTACTCGCGTCGCATCTCATTGCCTGTCCGTCGTCGATTGTTGTCGTTCGGACAACATGCTGAACACATTCGCAGCGCTACTGGCATTCGCCTCCGCTGACTAGAATCTTTCATACGGTCGGTCGAAACGCGAGCAAAACGAAACGCGCGAAATTCGTGGTCGTGCTCGTGAACCGTGCCGCGCAGTGCGGCTTACCCCACTTAATCAACAGGAGTATTGAAGATGAGCGAAACAACCCGCAATGTGAAGCCGGTTACGGTCAGCCTTGGCAAAGAAGGCTCAGGCGAACTCGTGCCATCCCGCTACGCCGTGCGCGTGGGTGACGTCGACGTCGTGCTTATCAGCGATGGCGTATTGCCGCTGCCGACCTCCACCATGTCCACTAACGTCAGTGAAGCGGACCGCAACGAATGGTTCGACGGTCGTTTCCTGCAACGTGACATGTTCGACTGGGCGCTGAATATCGCGCTCGTGCGCAGTGGCGAACGCCTGATCCTGATCGACTCGGGCGTGGGCGATGGTTTCGAATATTTCACTCGCGCCGGTCAGTCGGTGATGCGCCTGGAATCGGCGGGCATCGACCTGGCTGCGATCACCGACATCGTGATTACGCATATGCACATGGATCACGTCGGTGGGCTGACCGTTGATGGCGTCAAAGCCAGGCTGAGCCCGGACGTGCGGATTCACGTGGCGGCCGCGGAAGTGGAGTTCTGGAAAAATCCGGATTTCAGCAGGACGGTGATGCCGGAAACGGTTCCTCCCGCGCTTCGCAAAGCGGCTGCAAAGTTCGTAAAACTCTACGATGAAAACATCCTGCAGTTCGATCAGACCGTGGAAGTCGCAGCGGGCGTGTCGGCACGCGTGACGGGTGGGCACACGCCGGGGCACTGCGTCGTGGACATCGCATCGAACGGCGAGAAGCTGACGTTCGTAGGCGACGCGATTTTCGAAGTCAACTTCGACAATCCCGAATGGCAAAATGGCTTCGAGCACGATCCTGACGTCGCTGCGGACGTGCGTATCGCGCTGCTCAACGAAGCCGCCGAAACCGGCGCTCTGCTGGCCGCAGCGCATGTCGCGTTCCCGTCCATCGGTCACGTTGCAAAGAACGGTGAAAGCTTCCGTTTTGTGCCTGTGCTTTGGGACTACTGATTGATTATCGACTATCAATCATCGTCGTCCGGATTGCACTGACAATTGTCGGAAAAAACGCCACGAGTTCACAAGACTCGCGGCGTTTTTTTGCAAACGATCACTCGCCCGCGAAACTGAGTTCGCTCGAACGCATGTGCACGTTCATTCAGCCCCTGTCGCGGCCGCTGTCTTATACGCAGGTGTCGGACCTCGCCGGCACAAGCGATGATCCAGGTGCGAATGTGGCGGCAACGGCCATTTCAGGGTGGTGTCTTGGCTGGTTCATACCGCCAGTACCGCTAAGGTTGTTCAAGGACGAAGGCATCGTGGCTGGGGCGGTTGAGCGAAGCGGCTGGCTCACCGACCGCCTCATCCGGATTTCCTACTGCAATGCACCGGCAATAACCTGCCCGCTCCCCGTTTCCAGCGAGACATTGCGTGTCTCGTTCCCACGAATCCACCAGTACGCAGCCGCAATCGGCCCCGGCAACGCTAGCACCAGCAGCGCAATCAGTGCCGACGACGGCGTGCCCGAACTCGCATACGCATTCGTCAGCATCAGCGGTGCCACGACCGCGCCGACGCGTCCCACGGCCACGGAAACACCTAACCCCGTCGCCCGCACACGAGTCGGTAGAATTTCGGACGAGACGACGTAGCCGGAAATATAGGCCCATGTCACGCCGAACTGGATCATGCAATAGCCGATCACCATGCCGGGCAGCGAACTTGTGCCGTAGATAACGAGAATCGACAACGTCGTGAACGTGTAGCTGACGAACAGCGATGCGCGCCGCCCCCAACGCTCGACCAGTACCGAGGCGGTCACGCCGCCCATCAGCGCCGCTGCGTTGCCGTACATGTAGTAGAGCGGCATATCGCCGGCCGGCACTTTCATGAACGGCAGAATCACCAGAGCCATCAGCGAAAGCACCCCATATACAACGGCCGCCTGCGAGAAATTGAATGCGCTGGCCACCAGGCAGCGTCCTCGATATTCGCCAAAGAGCGCCCGCACGTTGCGCCAGAACGCGGCCTGTTCAGGCATGAATCCGACCGAGGGATAACGTCGCCCCGCTTGCGCTGCCTGCTCCGGCGAAGCACTGCTCACAATCTGATCGACGACTGCTTCCGCTTCTTTCACGCGGCCTTGTTGCAGCAACCAGCGCGGCGACTCCGGAATCACTCTGCGAATCCAGAAGAACAGCAATGCCATCGTCGTTCCGAGACCGAAGCCGACCCGCCACGATATGTCGGCTGGCAGGTTGTTCAGCACCAGATACGACACAGCGGCCGACAGCAGCGCACCGAGCGGAAAGCCCGACAGAATCAGCGAATCGGTTTTGCCGCGATGCCGCTTTGGAACGAATTCGCCCATCGTCGCGGTGACGGCCGAATATTCGCCGCCTACGGCCAACGCGGTCATCGCGCGAAAGAACAGGAACGAGTCGAAGTTCCATGAGAACACGGTCATCACGCTGAACGCGGCGTACCAGAGCAACGTGGCGAGAAAGAGCCGCTTGCGGCCAAACCGGTCGGCCAGATAACCGAAGCCGATCGCCCCCACCAGCATCCCGAACACCCACACGCTGACGGCGATGGAGCCCTGCCCGGCGCTCAAATGCCACTGCATCTTCAAAACGCCGAATACGCTGCCGATGATATTGGTCTCGAACGAATCGAGCGCCCAGCCAACGCCCAATGCGACGATCAGCAAGGTATGAAAGCGAGTCCACGGCATGTTGTCGAGACGCGCGAGCGCGTCGGTTTGCGTCGTGTTTCTAGAGTTCACGATGGTTCCTTGAGCAACATCGGTTCGAAATCGAAAGAGGGAAAGCGGGCACGCGAGCCAATGAAATTCCGACCGCGTGCGCCGTCGAATGCTTCGTCGACAATGCCGGTCCATTCGGCTGACGCCAGACCGTAAGCGGCCGGGTGCGTATCGACGTCCAGCAGTCGCAGGAATTCGGTGAGACGTTGCGGCGCATGTTCCAGCGAGCCGAAAATTGCTCCGAGCGCGGCGTCGCACGCCGGATCGGCGCCGATAGCAGCCTGCATCACGGCGGGCAGACAGAACGAACATGCAAGACCGTGCGGCACGCCGTGGCCGAGGGTGATTGCATACGAAATGTTGTGTGCGAGCGCGGTCCGCGTATTCGAGAACGCGAGACCCGCCCGCAACGCACCGAGCGCCATCTGGCTACGGGCGTCGAGATTCGTGGGCGCGGCGGCGACTTGCGGCAGCGCGGCGATGATTTCGCGCGCGGCTTCGACAGCGAGGCCGCGCGTGACCGGATTGGCATGCACGTTCCACAGACTTTCGAGTGCATGCGACAACGCGTCGAGTCCGCTCGCCACGGTCTGCACGCGCGGCAGGCCGACCACGAGGCGCGGATCGACCAGCACCGCCTCCGGGTACAGGTCGTCACGTGACAACGACAGCTTGCGGTCGTTCTCCGGGTCCCACACGGTGGCCCACGACGTGACTTCGCTACCCGTGCCGGACGTGGTAGGAACGGCGATGATCGGCAACGCGCGGCGGCCGGTTTCGCGCCCTTGCGTCAGATACGCGAGCATTGGCTCGAACTCGCCGTGTTCGGCGGCCAGCACTTTCGCCGAATCCATCACCGAGCCACCGCCCAACGCGACCAGCACCTCGGGCAATTGAGGCAATGCGGCGAGTTGCGCGCACGCGGCGCGCAGCATTGAAATGGAGGGATTCGCTTCGACGTTGTCGATACACGCGAGCGCGGGACCTGCAATCGCTTCGATCCGCTGCGTCACCGCGCGGAATGGCGCGTCGTGGTAGGTGACGACCGCGTAACTGCGGCCGTTCAGCAGCGTACCGATTTCGTTTAACGTATCGACGCCGAGACGCAGCCGCACGGGGTTATGAAAGCTCCACGTTTTCACGTTTTTTCTCCTGCGGCGAGACGCATTTCGATCGCATCGATCACTGGCAGCAGATCGGCAATACTGTCGATCACGTAGTGCGCGCCAGTTCGCGCGAGACGCTGACGCGCGGGTTCGATCCGCGTGCGTCGGCCGTCATCATCGAGCGACTGCCAGTCGGCCAGCGAGAGGCCCACTTCGTTGCCGCTCGCCGCAATGCCGACGGTCCACATGCCGGCCGCGAGACCGGATTCGAGACCGGTTGGGCTATCGTCGACGACCACGCACGCGCGCACGTCGGGCGCACCGAGCGCCAACGCGTTGTCGAGGCACATGTCGGGAAACGGGCGTCCGCGCGACACTTCGCTGACGGTGCAGCAATGGTCCGGGCGATAGCCTTTGTCGCTCGCAATCGGCAGCAGGTTGTTCATCACCTCGCGCGGATAGCCGGTTGTGCTGCCGATGCGGATGCCGCGTGCGCGCAGCGCTGCCAGCGAATCGAGCGCGCCCGGAATCAGGTCGCTATAGCGCGCTACGTTGCGCTCGTCGACGCGCAGGAATTCGGCGTACAGCGCGTCGACGTCGCCATCATTCGATTGCGCGCCGTGACGCGCTTTCCAGCGCAACTGCACGTCGGGCATCCGCAGAATCGCGACGATGTGTTCGCGTTTGGCCGCACCCATCGGCGCGCGCGCCTCGGCTTCGGAGATCGGCACGCCGGCCGACGCGAAGCACTGACGAAATGCATCGACTGGCGCCATGCAGCCGAAGTCGAGCACGGTGCCGGCCCAGTCGAAAATTGCGGTCGTGACGGGGCCGCGATACGTGCGCCCGTATGAGTAGGCGGTTTGAAAGGGGGATAGCTGCATCGTGTTCATGACCCGAAAAGTGGCGAGGTGTCGATGAACACAGCTTAGTTTTGTCACATGACGCACCTATGATCGAATCACCCGATTAATTACTGGGTTTCAACCGATTTTTTCGATGGATCGCCTGGGACAATATTTGCGATGAATTCGCCTATCCGCCTATGACACTCGTTCAGTTGCGCAGCTTTATCGCAGTCGTCCAGCACGGCGGCTTCACGGCCGCGGCGCGCGCACTGTCGATCAGTCAGACGACGATCACGTCGCAGATTCAGGCGCTCGAGGAAGAACACGGGATCGAACTGTTCCACCGGCGTGGCCGGCGTGTCGAGTTATCGGCAGTCGGCATGGACCTGTTGCCGATCGCGCGGCAGATCAGCGGCCTCGAAGCCGACGCCAATTCGATGCTGCACGACAGTGGCACGCTCAAGCATGGCTCGCTGAAGATCGGCGCGGTCGGCCCGTTTCACGTGACGGAAATGATCGAGTCGTATCACGCGCTATATCCGCATATGCATCTCGCCGTTACGCTCGGCAATTCGGAGGCCGTGTTACACGACCTGAACGACTATGCGTGCGATGTCGGTGTGATTGCCAGCGTGTTCGACGACGAGCGTTATCACATGCAACCGTATGCGCGATATCCGGTCATAGCGTTCGTCAATTGCGCACACAAGCTCGCCTCTCGCGACACGATCACCCTCGACGAACTCGCTGCCGAGCCGCTATTGATGCGCGAACCCGGCTCGACAACGCGCAAGGCGCTCGAAACCGCCTTTATCGATGCGGGATTGAATCCGCGCACGGCAATGGAGATAGGCAGCCGTGAAGCGTTGCGCGAGGCCGTTGCGCGTGGGTTGGGTGTGGGGACGGTGTCGCAATCCGAATACGTTCCCGATGACAGGCTGCGGCCGTTGCGGATCGACGGAGATCCGGTTAGCACACACATTCACGTGTGCTGCTTGCGGGAGCGGCGCGATAGCGTACTGGTATCGTCGTTTTTTAAGGCGCTGAAATAATCCCGGTAGCGGCGCGTGAAATCACAGGAGGACCGCACGACATCTGAGCCTTGTACTTGCTGCAATACTAGCGGCGTCGAACCACATCGACGCCGGGACAGCCACATCAGGCGGGGTACGCCATATATTTCTTCAAGATAGGGGTGAGCCCCTCGTTCGGCCTGCATTGCTCACGCGAAAAGGACATCAAGATATGGTCAATCTGACTTTCCGAGAGTCCCTTGAATAGTTTCGCGTAAGCCGGCTGCATCAGGCCACCGACGAAGAAGCACATCAGATTTTGGCTGAGACAACGACGGGTGTACGCCTGTGACTGCTCTTCATCGCCGATGATGGCCCGAATCTGGTCGGCCAGCTGGACAGCCGCGTCCTTGACTGGCGTCATTGGCAACCAGTGCATCCAGTCATCGGTACCGATCATTTCCTTCTTGCGAATGAGATCGCCAACAAGCTGCATGTACGGGGAATCCGGATCGACCGTGAGCATGCCCATGACTCCGACGTCCTTGTAGTTCCATGTCGTCCAATGGGCACCGTGGCGCTCAAGAATGGAGATCTGATCATCCATCGCGCGCAACCGGTCAGGAATTTCTTCCGTTGCACCGTTGTAAGCAGAGCCGAATTCCCCAACCCAGAGCGGCACACCGTGCTTTTGCGTGAACACCGTACCCTCGTGATCGAGGAATGTTCGCTCCTGTCGCGCAAGATCCCAGAATTCGGTCAATTCCTCCGTCCTGGCGGACTGTGACTGGATAACGCCGGGATAGGAGCCCGGCCCGAATCCGCACGACGTATAGTTGTGGCTGCTATACACGAGATTATCGGCAAACGGCGCGTCCATGCCCGCGAACAGCTGTGAGTAGCAGTCGCCTTCGAGAAAGATAATGTGCTTCGCGTCTATCTCGCGTACCGCCGTAACCGCCCGCTTGTAAAGCGCATTAAAGCGCGCCCAGTCAGGCTGGTAGTTCCTGTAGATGTTCCACGGCTGATCCCCCCTGTAGTTATTGACGCACGGTTCGTTCATCAGGTTGTAGCCGGCAACCACCGCTTCGTCCCGATAGCGGCGCGCAAACTCCTGCCACAGCGCGATGAAGCGGTCCTGATAATGCGCGCTCTCCCAAAACAGATTGATGCGGGAGGCGTTGTCCGAGTGCCAATGGACGTTTTGCCATCCGGCAACTGCGTGCAAATCGAGAATGGCATAAACACCGTGCCTCTCGCACCATTTGAGCACCTGATTCAGACGGGCAAAGCCCTTTTCATTGTATTGAAAGGGCGCACTCTCATCCTCGAAGTGACGGAAATTCAGCGGAAGGCGGACTACTGTCGCGCCCATACGCTTGAGGTAGATGACGTCGCTCTCGTTAAAGAAATGATCGAGCAGACGCTCGAAAAAGAATTCTGCCTTGGCGACGCCCAAAACTGACTTCATTTCGGCGCGGAGTGTATGTTCCGCTCCCGGGTAGCCGTTAATGAAGTCCTCCATATTCATCCAGCCGCCCGGACAGGTTCCTCTGAGGCGGACCCTCTCTCCTTTAGCATCGATGATCTGATTTCCGGTGACGCTCAAAAAATCCATGTCCAGCCCTTATGTAGAGGTAAAGGTTGTTACGCCAGGCTCTCACTGGTCGACTACGCCTACTGCTTCAGAAGCGCCGGACTGGTTTCCGGCGCGTGCGCTGGTGGAATGATCTGGTCTAGTTTGACGCGAACAAACGTCCACAGCACAGCCGCACCCACCAGATCAAATACGGCCAGAAGAATGAAAATCGGCTTGTAGCCAACATGACTGACCACTGCTCCAACGACCAACGTAAAGCAGAATTGACCGATGGCGCTCACGGTCCCCACGCAACCAGTCACGGTTGCAACCTCGTTTTTTCGAAACAGGTCGCTCGACATGGTGATAACAGTCACCGATAACGTCTGGTGAGCAAAACCGCCCAGACATAGCAGCGCGATGGCCGTCAAGGGATGCTCAACAAATCCGACGAGCGGCACGGGCAACATCATCGCAGCACCGAAGGTGAAGACGCACCGTCGGGCGTTGACCACACTCATCCCGGTATATTTAAGCAGTGCTGCGACGAGTGCCCCGCCAAAAACGCTGCCGATATCCGCTGCAAGGAATGGTAGCCATGCAAACAGGGCGATCTGCTTCAGATCCATATGCCGTACCGTACTCAGATAGAGCGGAAGCCAGAAGCTGAGCGTGATCCACGTCGGATCAGCGAGGAATCGCGGCAAGGCGATGCCCCAGAAATTGCGTTGACTGATGATTGAATAGATGGACGGTCGTGCCGCGCTCGCCTGCAAATGCTTTTCCTGACCGGAAAGTATGTATTCCTTCTCGCGAGAGGAAATGGCGCGGTGCTTCTCCGGCGAGTCATAGAGCCACAGCCACAGGGCCAACCATATGAAGCCGAGTCCACCAGTGAGCACGAAGGCGAATTGCCAGTTGTAGAACAGCGTTGCCCAGACGACGAGCGGCGGCGCGAGCATCGAACCCAACGACGCACCAATGTTATAGATGCCGCCCGCGAGGCCCCGCTCCTTCGCGGGGAACCACTGCGATGTGGCCTTCATCCCCGCAGGATGGACCGCCCCCTCGGGCAAGCCGAGAAGCCCCCGCGCCACTGCCAGGCCCTGCCACGAGTGGACCAAACCATGAGACATGGTGATGACCGACCACGCGAAGCAGAAGAGCGCAAAGCCCGCCTTCAGCCCGATCACATCGATGACATAACCGGTGATTGGCTGCAAAGCGTTCGTGGCGGTAAAGGCACTCAGCACATAAGAGTATTGCTGCGCGGTCAAGTGCAACTGCGTGGTGAGCGTTGGAGCGGTGACCGCAAGCGTGCTTCGGGTCAGGAAATTCAGGCATGAAGCGAGCATGATGGTCCCGATGATCCACCATCTCAGACCGATGATTTTGCGTGTCACTTCGTCTCCTTGATTGTATTTTGGAACGTTAATGCGTGATTGCCGCAAAAATAGCAAAGCCTTCAATTGGTCCGGTGACAACGAGTGACGGTGCAAAGGCTCGTCAAGTTTTCGTGAAGCTGTTCACGTTCTCGTATTTTTCGCAGCCGGAATGGTTCAAAGGTTTCTGTGAGGTGAAAGACCCGAGCGCACTGCGCAGGTGCTGCCGGACACGGCAGGAAGTCACGCCCGGACAAGCAGCCGGTAACAGGGAATTCGTCGACGCCGTGCTATGGGTTGCCCACACGACTGTCCCTGACTGGCGACCTCGCAGATCGGCACGAAGCCGCCGATGCGAGGTTCACGGGCTCATTGCAAAATTGCGGGGACTCAATCCCTACCCCGGCAACTGGCGATACGAGAAAAGTCTAAAGTCAGCCGGCTCACGGAAGCCGAGCATGTCGTTGACCGTGATCCCCACGAAAGCCCCCGTGAAACCAATGGGAGTCGCATATTCATCGCTTAGCCTGGTGAAATCCTTTTCCACGCCGACCTCTATCCAGGCGCCCTCGTCCGAGCGATAGGAGAAGCGCAGTTTCGTGTTCTCCACGCGCACCCGCAAGCTGGTCTCGCAGCCTTCCGGCAGGACGGCAAGGCGATTGTCATAGGCGAAGCTGCCCGCATCCATCTCCATGTAGGAGAGGATTTTCGTACCGTCGTCGTCGCGGGTGATGAACAGGTAGTGGAACGTGCTCTCGTCGTATCGCGCCATCAGTCCGGCCATGTGCAGATACGAGCTGGGCGAGAACTCCAGCGTCGTTTCGACTTCGAATTGCCAGTCACGCACGCGGCACGCCAACAGGCTTTGATGAAAGCGCGACGTCGGCGACTCCTGGCCACGTATGCGCAGGTAGCCGGGGCGTTCCTTCAGGTTGCACCAGGTGTCGCTCTTCGGCGCTCGCAGACTCTGCAGTTCCAGAGGCAGCGTGGCGCAGTGGTTGAAATCGATATGCCAGCTGCTATCGAGGTTCTGCTCGACGTCGGAATCGACCGTGAAGGACTCCGATGGAATCACACCCGCGCCGCTGAGACAAGGCCATTCGTTGCGCCACTCAATCGACGCAATACAGGTCTCCCGGCCTAGCGGTGAGCGCTTCGTCTGCGCGTCGATCGGCCGGGAACCGAGGTACGTCATATACCACTGGCCATGCGGACCTTCGACCAGATTGCCGTGACCGGTACGCTGGATTCGTCCGCTTGCCTCGCGCGAGGTCAGCATGGGCGTTTCTGGATGAAACTCGTAGGGCCCGAAAATATTGCGCGACCTGGACACGCAGGTCGCATGGGTATAGCCCGTCCCGCCTTCCGCGGTGATGAGGTAATACCACTCTCCCTTCTTCATCAGATGCGGGGCTTCGTAGATCTGGCACTTCATGAAGTAATCGGTCTTCAGATTCGCTCCTTTGTAGATGACACGCTCTTCGCCGACCAGCCTCTGCTCCTCCACCGAGTACTCGCGCAGAATGATGCCCGCGAAAAGATCCGCGTGGATGCCCCTGAAATCGCGGCGAATATACGCCAGCCACTTCTTGCCCGTTTCATCGTGAAACAGCGACGGGTCGTATCCGCCTGACACGAGATGCACTGGCTCCGACCACGGGCCGGTAATGTCAGGGGCCGTCACGAGATAGTTGTGCATGTCGCGCAGCGGCGAAATCTTCTGTTCGCCTTTCCATGCCTTCGTGTCGGTATAGACGAGCCAGTAGAGGCCATCGTGATACGACAAGGCTGGCGCCCAGATGCCGCCGGAAGGTTGTTCGCCAATGAGGTTCAGCTGCGAAAGTCGGTCCAGTGGCGTGGCCTTGAGCTCCCAGTTGACGAAGTCTTTCGATTCGTAGATCAGAACGCCCGGATACCATTCGAACGTCGATACGGCGATGTACCACGCGTCTTTACCGCGACACACACAGGGATCTGGATTGAAGCCGCGCAGAACAGGGTTTTGAATAATGCTCATCAGAGAGGGGGTTTCTGAAGTGATCGGGCTTTGATTTGCCGGATTTTAGTTACCGGTAACAATTTTTACTGTAGCACACGACTTTGCGGGCGTTCAAGCAAGACGATGAGAGGGTATTCCCTCACTTGCGGCGGTCGCCTCGCGGGAGTGAGCAGCACTTTTTCAGAAGCGTGCTACGTCACGCTTACAGAAAATTCGCGGTAGATGTGCAGACATTTCTCAAAGGCGCGAAGTTTGAATATCCGAGTTCGCGATACACAACTTGCCGGGCTCCGGCAATGCGATTGAATGTGAGGAGACGCAGCGTGTCGGAAGCGCGACTGATATGCCTGGCAGATTGATTTGTGAGGGAGGGGCCGCCGGGGCGCGCTCTGGATACGACGTCGAAGACATTGCAGCCCTTCGCGCGACTGCCGCGTCTATTACAAATTGCTTGCGTGGCACTCTGCGGATTTGTCCGCCGCGCGAGCGCGGCCCGCGTCGATATCAAGGTGCCTGGCGATTGTCGCGCACTACCCTACGACGCCGACTGATCATGCGGCGGCTTGTGGTTCAGAACATAGCCGCTTCCAAACCGGCCGCCCTCTTGGCGCGCCGCAGATCTGGCATGCCAACGCCAAGGATGAGCGGTGCCGCCTGTAACCGGGGGTTCCCAACGATGTCACGGAGAAAAACCCGCAGGTGACAATTTTATGAACGGATGTACGCTCGCAAACATATTAACGAATTGCGAAGTGCAAGCATACCGTTCAGTTCGCGTTCCGTTGCAACTGGCCGCCTCCACCGACACGTAGGCGATTCGTAAATCAACATGCCCCGCCAAGGCCAAATCATGAACAGCTTCGACTCGTCAATACTGACCGTCGTCACACACCATGCGATGCACTCGGAGTCTTTCAACCACGCAGTCAGGCTCGCTGCGGACTTCTACCTGTTCAAGGGTGTGCTGCCACTAGCCATGCTGTGTGCCATCTGGTTCGACACAAGGGAGCGTCGGCAGTGGCAACGGGAGATGGTTGTTGCCACCGTGCTGGGCGGTTTGCTGGCACTCTTCATCGGCAGGGTTCTCGCTTACGGTTTGCCCTTCCGCCAACGCCCCCTCTACGACCCGAGCCTCGGCCTGACGTTTCCGATAGCGGCCGCTCCGGAAGCGGTTCTTCGAACCTGGAGTTCGTTTCCTAGCGACCATGCCATGATCTGGGCGGCGGTCGCGATGGGAATATTTCTCGTCTCCAGATGGATGGGCGTGGTCGCGCTGCTGCACTGCATCTTCCTTATCAGTATTCCGCGCGTTTATCTAGGCTTGCACTATCCGAGCGACGTTCTGGCAGGAATGATCCTCGGCGTCGGCGTGACCTGGGTGGTAACGCGAAGACCGATCATGGAGCGATTCGCTCCGGCCATCGTGCGACTCATCGACAGGTATCCAAAAATTTCGTACGCCTGCCTGTTTGTCATGTTGTTTGAGCTTGCGACCATGTTCGACGAGCCACGGCAGCTTGCAGAAGGTATCGTTCACCATGTTCTACGCGGTTAATGCACGCCACGAACGAAGCCGACACGATATTTCAAAAGCGTCTTCTGGCCGGTTTCAGGCCTTAGCGATGGACCATCATCCAAGTCCAGGCAGGCCATCAATTTGGATTTTTGAGTCTCACGAATGACGCGCCCGCCTCACTAGTTCGGCTTCCCTGCAGCACGATCTACCTCCTCCCGGTGCCTCATTGCCTGCAACGCCGGGCAACGCGTGCGGACATCCGCGACCGAAGAAAACCGGCGCCCTCGCCGATGCCAGGTCCGCTCCTCCTGAAATCACCGCACTGCGCGAATCGATCAAAACAATGCTCGATTTGCGCATTCCCGAGCGAAGAGGTACCATCCAATTTGATCGATTCAATCAAAATAGTGACTGATTCGATCATTCTGCCGATCAATCAGGAGACTCGCATGGCCCAAATACATATAAAGCGCGCAATCGAGCGCGTACCCGGCGGGATGATGATCGTGCCGCTGCTACTCGGATCGCTGGTGGCGACTTTTCTGCCCGGCATGCCGAAGTTCTTCGGTTCGTTCACCAACGCGTTGTTCACCGGCGCGCTGCCGATCCTCGCCGTGTTCTACGTGTGCATGGGCGCGAGCATCGATGTCAAGGCCACCCCCTATCTGCTCAAGAAAGGCGGCGCCTTGCTCGCAACGAAAGTCGGCGCGGCGGTCGTGGCCGGTGTCGTACTGGGCCACTTTCTCGGCGAACAGCCGATCTCGTCGGGGCTGTTCGCAGGCATCTCGACGCTCGCCGTCGTCGCCGCGATGAACGACACGAACGGCGGACTCTACATGGCATTGATGGGCCAGTACGGCCGCTCGGAAGACGTCGGCGCCTACACGATCATGTCGCTCGAGTCGGGACCGTTTCTCACCATGGTCACGCTGGGTGTCGCAGGCCTGTCCGCGTTCCCGTGGCCGACGCTGGTCGGCAGCATCCTGCCGCTCGCTGTCGGCATGTTGCTCGGCAATCTCGATCGCGAGATGCGCGACTTCCTCAGCAGGGCCGTGCCGGTGATGATTCCGTTCTTCGCGCTGGCGCTCGGCGCGAGTCTCGATTTGCACAAGGTCTGGCAAGCCGGCTTGCTCGGCATCGGACTCGGCATTGCCGTTGTCATCGTGACCGGCATTCCGCTTTACCTGGTGGACCGCCTGACGGGCGGCACCGGCGTAGCCGGCACGGCGGCCGCCAATACAGCGGGCAACGCGGCGGCGGTGCCGGCGCTCATCGCCGCGGCCAATCCGGTCTACGCGGAAGCGGCGAAAAGCGCGACACTCCTCGTTGCCGCCTGCGTGGTGGTGACCGCGATACTTTCGCCGCTCCTCACCGCGGCCGTCGCCAAACGGATACCTGAACGCCGCAAGGCAGGGGAACTTGCACGATGAGCATGCTGATCATCGCGGACGATCTGTCCGGCGCGGCCGATTGCGCCATCGGCTTCGCGAGCGCGGGATATCGCACGGTGGTCACGCTCGACGCCGTCGATTCGCTCGATGCCGACGTGATCGCCGCCGATACCGACACGCGCCGCCTCACACCAGCGGCAGCAGGCGTGCGCACGGCCCAAGTCTGGAGCACGCTGCACGCGCCGGGCCGGCGCCTGTACAAGAAAATCGATTCGACACTGCGCGGCAATTGGGCCGCCGAAGTCGCCGCCTTGCAGCCGCTCGCCGGTCTCGCCATCGTCGCGCCGGCGTTCCCCGCCACCGGCCGCACGTTGCGCGGCGGTCATGTGATCGTGCATGGCAAGCCGCTCGACACGACGGATACGTGGAAGCTCGAACACGCCGGTCGCCCGGCCGAGCCGCGCATCATGCTGGCCGAAGCCGGCCTGTCGAGCGCCCATCTCGATCTGGATGCATTGCGCCAGGGCGGCGACGCACTGGCCAGGCGGATCGCGGCAACTGCGGCAAGCGGCACGCAAGCGCTGATCGTCGACGCGGAAACGGGTGATGACCTGCTCACGCTCGCGCAGGTCACGACACGCATGGATACCCCGCTGTTCTGGGTCGGCTCGGGCGGCCTTGCGCGCGAAATGGCGAGCCTGCCGGGCCTGTTCGACGGCCACGCGCGGCACGAACGAACGACGCACGCCACGCACGATGCGCACGATGCGCCGGTGCTGATCCTCGTGGGCAGTCTGTCGGCCGTCTCTGAACGCCAATGCGCGATGCTGCGCGAACGCGGCCACGTGCATGAACTGATCGTGCCGCCCGCCGTGCTGCGTCAACAGGAGCGCCACGCGGACTGGCCCGCCTGGCAGGCGCGCATCGCCGCGACGCTGGGCGAACGCGCTGATCTGCTGCTGCGCATCGGCCGCGACGACGCATTCGACGCCGCCGAGGGCGCCCTGCTTTCTTCCGCGCTGGCCGCGCTCGCGAAGCCGCATTTTGCCGCGTTGGGCGGCCTCGTCGCGACCGGCGGTGAAACGGCGCGGGCAATGCTCGGCACGGTCGGCATCGGCGGTCTGGAGCTGCTCGCGGAAATCGAAGCGGGGGTTGCGGTCGGGCGCCCGGTCGGTGCAAACGTTCCGCAACACCTGCGGGTCGTCACGAAAGCGGGGGCGTTCGGCACGGATCACGCGCTGTACGCGGCATGGAACTATCTTCACGAAGAAGCCGGCGCCGGCGCAGTCCCACACCATTCAATCTGATCGCGGCACTTCATGCGATCGAGTACGCAAGACAAACGCAATCAAGGATTCGGGCAAAACATCATGAGCAACTATCTTCCTGTCATCGGCATCACGATGGGCGACGCCGCCGGCGTCGGTCCCGAAATCGTCGTCAAGAGCCTGACTCACGACACCGTCTATCAGCAATGCCGTCCGCTCGTGATCGGTGACGCGGGCCGGCTCGAACAGGCGAACGTGATTGTCGGCGGCAGCGCGAAGATCCGGCGCATCAAGGAAGCGTCCGAAGCGCGTTACGAACAGGGAACGATCGACTGTATCGACCTCGGCCTGATTCCTGCCGACATGCCGTTCGGCAAGCTGTCGGCCGTCGCGGGCGATGCAGCGTACCGCTATATCGCGCGCGCAGTCGAACTGGCCGAGGCCAAACAGATCGACGCGATCTGCACGGCGCCGCTGAACAAGGAAGCGCTGCACGCGGGTGGCCACAAGTTTCCGGGTCACACGGAAATGCTCGCGCACCTGACGGGCGTCGACGAAGTCTCGATGATGCTGGTCGCGCCGCAACTGCGCGTGATTCACGTGACGACCCACATCGGCATCATCGACGCGATCCGCAAGATCGAACCCGGTCTCGTGCAACGCACGATCGAGCGCGGCAACGACACGCTGATCAAGGCCGGCATCGAGCGACCGCGCATCGGCGTGTGCGGCATCAACCCGCACGCGGGCGAAAACGGCCTGTTCGGCTACGGTGAGGAAGAGGAAAAGATCATTCCGGCGGTCAAGGTATTGCAGGAGCGCGGCCTCGACGTGACCGGCCCCCTGCCCGCCGATACGCTGTTTTTCCGCGCCGGCCGCGGCGACTTCGATCTCGTCGTCGCGATGTATCACGACCAGGGTCACGGCCCGGTCAAGGTGCTCGGACTCGAAGCCGGCGTGAACGTGACGGTCGGGCTCGAAGTGATCCGCACGTCGGTGGATCACGGCACGGCGTTCGACATCGCGGGCAAGGGCATCGCCGACGAAGGCAGTTTGCTCGAAGCACTGCGCCAAGGCGCCGAACTCGCGACGCGCCGCGGGTGATTGCCTCGCGTGGTGCGCGGCGCCGTGGTGTAACATCGGCAGCCTTGTTCACGCATGACGAAAAACATGAAAGCGTCCGAACGCCACCGCGCGATCCTCGATCTCATCCTGACCCGCGACGCCAACGTGGAAGAGCTCGGGGTCGCTCTCGGCGTATCGGAAGCGACGATCCGGCGCGACCTCACGACGCTCGCCAACCAGCGCCGGCTGGTGCGCACTTACGGCGGCGCGACGGCGCTGATCGGCTCGCACGAGCCGGAAGCGTCGCTCGAGGAACGCAAGTCGACGCAGCGCGAACAGAAGGAAGCGATTGCCAAGGCCGCGGCGGCCCACGTGCATGACGGCGATACCGTGCTGCTCGACGGCGGCACGACGTGTGCCGCGCTGGCCCGGCACCTGGTCTCACGGCTTGATCTGCGCGTCGTGACCAACAACCTGCTCGCTGTCATGACGCTCGCCAGTGCGCCGGGCGTGCACCTGACGCTGATCGGCGGCGACCTGCGCAGTTCGAGCATGAGCACGCTCGGACCGCTTGCCGAGCTGACGCTCAGCCGGCTGAGCGTGGACAAGGCGTTCCTTGGCGCCGATGGCGTGGTTGCCGAGTTCGGCTTGTGTGAAGCCAGCGCGGAGCAGGCCTATCTGAAAGACTGCATCATCAAACGGGCGGCGCAAATCTTCGTGCTCGCCGATGATGACAAGCTAGGCCGCGCACGTCAGCAACACTGGACGCCCATCGAGCGCGACTGGCGTCTGATTACATCGGCGAGCGCCGATCCGGCGCGCCTCGCAACGTTCAAGGCTATCGAACGCGTGACTGTCGAGACTGCGGTAAACGGCGAGGCCGAGCGTTCGTGAAAGCTGCGTAGCATGGCCTTATGGTCCGGCCGGCACGTGACATTCGCACGGTGGGTCATCGAGTGGCAACGCAACGCGCAACGAAGCACAAACGGCCTCGTGAGGTTGCGGCGCTCGCGTCCTCGCGCTTGAGCATATCCATGCGGTGATTCCTGCGCGCCCCGTCAATCATCCCCAAGTTGCAGCCGGTTCGGCTGACACCGTTCGATCGCCCATTTCAGCAATGCCGCGCACCGGAAAATGCCATGCGCAAACTTGCCGTAGGGCATCGTCGCGAACAGCGCCATCACGCAACCGAGGTGGACGCACAGGGCCAACGGAAGCGCGGCAGTGCCTCTCGTCAGCATCAACACGAGGCCGCTCGCAGCGGTAAGGAACAGCAACGCGATGAAGCCGCGATCCATCGGACGCTGTGCGGGGTCCTGCTGCAGCGGATGGCGTCGCAGATTGAGCACGAAGAGCCCAGCCGTGCCCACCGCCAGTAGAATTCCGCCCGACATGCCCAGCAACTTCGGCAAGCTGACGAAGTCATACGGTGCGGACCATCCCATCACATAGTGATACAACGTCGCCACCGACGTAGCGGCAAAACACAGCATGAAGCCGTAAAACGTCAGGTGATGAAAGCGTCTGCGCGCATGCGTGAAGGCGTCGTCCGCGTTGTTGCATCCTTCTCCGTGCCCGCCGTCCAGGTACTTGAGCGACAACACGTTATGCGCGGCCTCACTCAATGCGGCGCCGGAAGGCGAACCAACCTCCTCCTGCCGCCAGAAGCGGCGCACGCCGACACCGAGTGCGAGCGCCGCGAAGACGAACACCGGCGCGAATAGCGCGACCAGCAGGTTATGCGGGAAGATCGCGTAGAAGCTGCCGTTCACGGTTCCCCAGAGCGTGCCGTTCGCGGCCAGCCCCAACGTCATGAACAGTGTGAAGCCGAGCACCAGCGCGAGCGCAAGCACCAGCCCGTTGCGCTTGTACAGCGCACCGAAGGCGGACGGCCACGCGTAATCCGTGTAAGTGGTCACGCGGACTTGCGCCATCGAGCGCGGCACGTTGACGGCGAATTCATGCGGCGGTGCGTACTGACACGCATGCAGACACGCTCCGCAGTTGTGGCAGAGATTGGCCAGATAGTGAATGTCGGCCTTGCCGAATTCGAGCCGGCGCGTCATCGCAGGAAAGACCGCGCAAAAGCCCTCGCAATAGCGGCACGCATTGCAGATCTGCAAAACGCGTGCGACCTCGGCCTCATCACGGGACAACGCATGGATCGGGATCACCCTCGCCTTACCCTCGCCCAGCGCGGCGGCTTCACGGGTCAACGCTTCAAGCTGCTGCATGTCGACGCTCCTCCAGTGCGGCCCGCGCAGCCTGAGTGCCGGCGATACGGCCAAACGCCGTGCCGATGCTCATGCCGACTCCGGCCGTGTATCCCTTGCCGAGCACATTGCCGGCCATCATTTCGCCCGCGACGAAGAGATTCGCACTCGGCTCGCCGCCGAAACGTACCGCCGCTGTTTCGTCGACCTTGAGTCCCAGGTAGGTGAACGTCACGCCGGGCCGCAGCGCATAACCGAAGAACGGCGGCGTGTCGATGGGCCGGGCCCAGTGCGTCTTCGGCGGTGCGAGTCCAGCTGTCGTGCAATCGTCGAGTACGGTGTGATTGAAGCTGCCCGGACGGCAGGCGTCGTTGTAAGCGTTCATCGTCCGCATGAAACGCGCTTCATCGAGGCCGAGCGCGCGCGCCAGTTGCGGCAGCGACTCCGCCTTCGTGCCGGGAAAGACCGGTGGCATGAAACGTCCCACGGCCTTCGCGTCGATAATCGAATACGCAACCTGGCCAGATTGCTGGGCGACGAGCCGGCCCCAGATCGCGTAGCGCTTCGGCCAGAAATCCTCGCCTTCGTCATAGAAGCGCTCGGCGTCGCGGTTCACCACGACGCCGAGCGACACGCAATCGATACGCGTGCAGATGCCGCCATCGTAGAGCGGCGCACGCGCGTCGATCGCCACCATGTGCGCTTGGGTCGGATCGCCGATCATGTCGGCGTCGGCATCCTTCATGAAGCGCAACAACGTTCCCGTATTGAAGCGCGTGCCCCGGATGATGAAGTTGTCGGCGGGCCATTCCCCCGCCGCATTGCGGCCCCACGCGTCGCGCAACCACTCGCGATTCGATTCGAAGCCACCGGCGGCGAGCACGCAACTGCGGGCCTCGATACGCTCATCGCCCACCCACGCCGCGACAAACCGGCCATCGCGCAATTGCAGCCGCTCCACGCGCGCGTCATAGCGGATGCGCACGCCGAGCGCTTCGGCGCTGCGATAGTAGGCGTTGACGAGCGCCTTGCCTCCGCCCATGAAGAACGCGTTAGTGCGCGCCGTGTGCAGCGCGCCCGACAACGACGGCTGAAAGCGCACACCGTGCCGGCGCATCCAGGGCCGGCAGGTCGACGACGCGCGGATCACCAGCCGCGCCAGTTTTTCATCGGTCGCGCCGCCGGTGACTTTCAGGAGGTCCTGCCAGAACTCCTCTTCCGGATAGGCATCGACGAGCACGTCCTGAGGAGCATCGTGCATGCAGCGCAGATTGCGCGTATGCATCGAATTGCCGCCGCGCCATTCACGCGGCGCGGCTTCGAGAAGCACCACGCTCGCGCCCGCTTCGCGCGCCATCAAGGCGGCGCACAACGCGGCATTGCCGCCGCCGATTACCAGCACATCGATCATGGTTCGTCGCCTCCCGTGTTCAGGTCGTGCAGGGTGGTGCCGGGCCAGCGTCCGGCCACCGCGAGTTCGTGCGCGACATCCGCGATCACGACCCGGGTGGCAAGCGCGGCGGGAGATAGTTCATCCTCGGACTGGCTCGCGATCAACGTTTGCCTGCGCGCATCCGGGTCGGCGATCAGCAAGGCCCGCAACGGGCGGCCTGGTTCACGGCACACCACGGAACCGGGCTGCAGCGTGGCACCGAGGCCCGCGCACACGGCGTCCATCAGCAACGCGAGACCGTCGATTTCAAGCGCGATATGAGGCTGCACGCCCGCCCGCTCGAACGCGAGATCGAGCAACGCGCGCAAACCGTGCGAGCCGCTCGGCATCACCAGCGGCAGATCGCCGAGGTCGGCGAGACTTAGCGTCTCCACCGCGGGAAAGCCCGGCAAGTCCGCGCGGCCAAGCAGGTACACACGCTCGTCGATCAACGGACGAACACGCCAGCGCCGCGTGGCGTTGCCGCGCGCGACCAGCGCCAGGTCGAGCTGCCGCGCGTCGAGCATCGCCGCGAGATGTCCCGACAGCGCTTCGACGAGATGCACGCGCAATTCGGGGTGCCGCTCGCGCATCGCCATGACGAGCGGCACGCCTAGTACCGATGCGGTGCTCGGCGGCAGGCCGACGCTCACGTGTCCCACGAGGCGCTTCTGCCGCGCGGCCTCCACGGCTTCGACGGCATGCTGCAGCGTCAATTGCGCGTGGCGCAGAAACGCGAAACCGGCGTCAGTCGGAATCAGCCCGCTGCGCGTGCGGCGCAACAGCTGCGTCGACAGTTGCGCTTCGAGCCTGTCGAGATCCTGACCGAGCAGGGAAACCGCCACTCCCAATTCGGACGCGGCCCGCCTTATACTTCCTAGTTCCACCGCACGGACGAAATAGCGCAACTGCCGAAGTTCGATCGGCAGTTCGACCTGGTCCTCATTTGCAAAAATCAGACTTGCAATCGACATGGGGTTACGTCCAGTAAAGGAGACGTGCGGAACACTCGCTGCTCCGCACAGGGATCACACATGGACATGCGTCAGTTGAAGTACTTCGTGCAGATCGTCGAGAGCGGAAGCCTGTCGAAAGCATCGCGGCAACTGTTCATCGCGCAACCCGCGCTGAGCCAGCAAATGACCCGGCTCGAAGACGAAGTCGGCAAGCCGCTTCTCGTGCGCTCGTCGCGCGGCGTGAGGCCGACCGACAACGGCGAAGCGCTTTACCATCATGCGTGTTTCATCCTGCGCCAGCTCGATCAGGCGGTATCGGTCGCGCGCCGCGAGCATTCGAACGTGAGCGGCCGCGTCAATCTCGGCATGGCCCCGACCACGGTGTGCGCGCTCGGCTTGCCGCTCATCAAGCATCTGAACGCGAAATATCCCGGCATCGTGCTCAATGTCGTCGAGGCACTCTCGGGCCACCTCGAACATATGACCCGCCTCGGCGAACTCGACCTCGCGATCCTGTTCAGCACGACGGCCGCGCTGGATCTCACGGTCGAACTGCTGGCGGAGGAAGAACTGTTCGTAATCCTGCCGCATGACAGCCAGATGATCGCGCCACACCGCAAAGACATCACGCTGCACGAACTGGCGAAGCTGCCGCTGATCTTGCCTAGCCCCGGACACGGCCTGCGCCGGCGCATCACACTCGAGTTCGACCGCGTGAACCTGACCGTCGACGCAGTGGCGGAAATCGATTCGCTGCCGCTGCTGATGCACTGCGTGGCCGATGGCATCGGCGCAACGATCAAACCGATGGCCGCGGTGTATGCGCTGCAGAACGCGCCCGAGCAATGGCGCTGCCTGCGCATCTCGGACGCCGAGATGGTGCGACGCAATTACCTGTACGCGCTCGGGCCGGAAAAGTTGTCGCAAGCCGCGGCGATCGTGCGCGACGAACTCAAGCACGTCGTGCGCACACTGATCGGCAGCAACGCGTGGCAAGGCGTGCGTTCGATGTCGCCGCTCGATACGCCCGCACCCGAGCGGGTCGAATTCGACGACCTTCCAATGCAAGGCGTCGAAACCTGATGTTTCCATGACGGCCCTCATGCGGTTTCGACCTTAGTGGTCCGCTCCGAGGGTCGGCGCGAGGCCGCCGCGGCAAGCCGTCCAGCGCGCCGCCCCGAAGCGAATGCCCACGCGAGATGGTGCCCGTGCCCCTTCAGCAGCAAACCGCCCTGCCCAGTCGAACCGGCGGCATATAAACCCGCAATGCGCTGTCCGCATACGTCGATCACGTGGTGTTGAGCGTCGACGCGCACCCCCCCTTCGCTATGCACGAACACCGCGCGCACCGGCCCGAGCGCGATGAACGGCGCACGTGCGAGTGAATTCATGCCCGACGACGTGCCCGCGATGCTCGCGCCGAGTGCGTTGGCGTCCATCCCCGTGATGCGCGCGAGCCCTTCGACGGTATTGGCCTCGCGATAAATATCCGGACGGTTGCGCCGGTAATCGGCGAGATATGCGTAGGCGACACCCGGCGCGGTCGAAATGAAATGCGGCCAGCGGGAATAGCGTTCGGCGATACGCCCGTCGATGACGATATAGCCGACGCCGCCCGGCTGATCAGGCAAGCGGTATGCGGGCTTGTCGGACTCGTCGCAGAAACGTTCGCCACGCGCGTTGACGAGCAGCGCGCCGTCTTCGAATAGCGCGAGTGCGGGTGCGAGCGCGGTGGTCAGGAACTTCATGAGGAACGGCCGCAGAATCACGTCGGGAACATGTTTCATCGACCATTGCATGACCGCGGCCAGCGAACGCCACGGCGGCAGACGGCGCACGAAATTCTCCTTCGCGGGTGCGATGAAACGGATCTCCGGGCCGAGCGCGAGGTCGCCATTGACGATCTGCGCCCCGCAGCGCTCGGCCATGCGCTGGCCGTCGCCGGTGGCGGTCGGGTTCACCGCGGCGACTTTAGCCTCCTGCGGTCCCATGAAACGGGCCTTCAGTTCGGGGCTGTTGGTAAAGTCGCCCGCGGCGAGAATCACCCCCCCGCGGGCGTCGATACGCCGAGTCGGGCGGCCTTCGCTCTCGCTGTCGACGAGCACGCCCCGTACTCCGTCCTCCTCCAGCACCAGTTCCGTCACACGCGCGCGGACGCGAATCTCCACGCCACAGCGGCGCGCGCGCCGCGACAGGTGATAGATGAACGAACGCGAATTCGGCAAAACGTTGTGCATGCGCGGCACGCGATGCGGCGGCTCGGGCATCGGTCCCATGAACCGGATGCCGCTATCGAGCAGCCATTGGAACGTGTCGGGCATCGCGTCGCACAACACGTGGCGCAGCGCGTCGTTGTCGCGGTCGGCGAGATCGCCCGCGAAGCCGGGCATGTCCTCCCAGTGCGCTTGCGGCGTGTCCGCGATGCCCTGGGCCCGCTGATGCGGCGTCTGCGAAGCGCTCACGGAGCCGATCGACCACGAGGTCGATCCACCCGGCGCCTCGTTTTTCTCCAACAGCACGACGCGCGCACCAGCCTCGGCCGCCGCGATCGCCGCCGCGAGCCCCGCGCCGCCCGCGCCGACCACTAGTACGTCAACGGTCTCGTCGGCCGGCGGATAGATACGGTTTCGTGTCTGCATCTCTGTACGTCCGGACATTCACACCAGCGCGCCGTTGGCCTGCACGATCTGGCCGTCTACCCACGACGCTTTACCCGAGACCAGGAACGCGACCACTTCCGCGACCTCCTCGGGCGTGCCGATGCGGTTCAGCGGGCTCATGCTGGCCGAGCGCTGCTTTGCTTCGTCAGTCTTGCCGGCGCGAAACAGCTCGGTGTCGATCGGCCCTGGCGCCACCGCATTCACGCGCACGTTGCGCGCCGCGAGTTCCTTCGACATCGACCGTACGAGGCACTCCACCGCCGCCTTGGTCGCGCTGTACGGGCCCACGCCCGGCACCGCGTGGCGCACGAGCGAGGTGGTCAGCGCGACGATCGAGCCGCCGTCGGCCACCTCGCGCGCCGCGGCGCGCAGCACATGAAACGCGCCGACGAGGTTCACTTCGATGAGGCGCCGGAAATCGTCATCGCCGAATTGCGCGACGGGCGCGGGCGGCACGTTGATGCCGGCGTTCGCGATCACCGCTTGCAGCGGGCGCTCAAAGTCGCGCAGGATGTCGGCGAACACTGCGTTCACGGCAGCCGCGTCGCAGATATCCACGCGGTAGCCACGCACTTTTGCGCCGTGCGCGCTCGCCTTGTCCTCCAGTTCGCGGGCCGCCGTGGACTGGCTCGCGTAAGTGAATGCGATGTCGCTACCGCCGCGCGCCAGCACATCGACACATGCGGCGCCAATGCCGCGCGATCCACCGAACACCAGCGCCAATGGCTTGATGCTGTTCATTGCCTGTCTCCCTTTTGCGTATCGATGCGTAACGGTGCTACGCGGTATGGCGCGCAAACGCCGCGCGGGTTTCTTCGATGGTGGCTTCGATGCCATGCTGCAAGTCGTAGCGCGGCTCGTACCCCAGTTCGGCGCGCGCCCGGCTGATGTCGAGCGCGCCCTTCTTCGCGCTGAGCACCGTGCCGCCGTGCCGGTACGGGCCGCGACTACCCACGGTGATGCGCGCGCCGGGGATCGCCCGGTTGACGGCTTCTGCGACGTCCGCGATCGTCGGTGCAACGCCCGTCGCAACGTTGTAGCTGTCGAAACGGTGCGCCTCTTTGTCGAGCGCGAGCAGCAGACCCGCCACGGTGTCGGCAACGTAGACCTGATCGACCGCGAGCTGCGCGCCGTCCGGCGCATGCAGCGCCTCGCCGCGCAGCGCGGCTTCGATGAAGGTGCGCGGCACGCGCAGGCGCGGCAGATGCGGCCCATAGACCCAGCAGGTGCGCACGTTGATGCATTCGAGCCCGTGATCGCGCGAGTACATGCGCCCGTAATGCTCGACCGCGAGCTTCGTCGCGCCGTACACGCTGACGGGCTTTTGCGGATGATCTTCGTCGATCGACGGCGCGGTGAAGTCGCCGTACGTCTCCTCTGTGCTGACATGCACGATCCGCTTGACGCCCGCGAGCCGCATCGCTTCGAAGAGGTTGATCGACCCTTCCACGTTGACGCGATTCGCCTTGATCGGAATGTCCGCGCACTGAATCACGCCGACGATCGCAGCCGCATGAATCACCGCGTCAGGACGATGGTCGTGCATCAGACGCAATACTTGCGGCCACTCGCACAGGTCCGCCGCGGCCAGCGTGAGCGCCGGATAGCGCGCGGCGAGCGCGGTCGCCGCCGGGCTGATCACGATGTCGGTGCCGACCACTGCATCGCCGCGTGCGAGCAGTGCTTTCACGATCTCGGTGCCGAGCCAGCCGCTCGCACCGGTAACCAGAATCTTCTTCATCGTCTTCTCTCGTTGTGCAGCCTCAGCGCGGCTGCGGTTCCTCGTCGGTCGGCGGGCTCGTGATCACCAGAAAGACCAGCGTGTCCGTGCCGGTGCAGTGAAATTCGTGCTGTACGCCGGGCGGGATATAGGTCACGTCGTTCGCGCGAACCAGACGCTGCTCGCCGTCGACGACCAGCATGCCTTCGCCCGACAGCACGTGATAGATCTGCTCCTGCACCTTGTGCACATGATTCTCGACATAAGCGCCGGGCTCGTAGCATGAGATGCGGTGATCGAAGAAACGGCTGCCCACCGTGTCTGGCGTCACGATCGCTTTCGAAAGCGCCTGATTGAAGTGGCCAGGGTATTGCACCCACAGCAGCTCGGCGAGGTTGCGTGTCACGGCCTGCTTTTCCCTGGCCGCGTTCTGGAAATGCTTATCGTCGGGGATGATTGTCGTCATGATTGTTTCTCGAAGCCGGGCAAGCCGGCCAACAGGTGCCGCTGATCGAACTCGGGTACGAAGCCGAGCCGAGTCGCGGCGTGCTTGAGGTCGTAAAGGGGTGCAAACGGATGGCGGCGATAGTGCTCGGGGTCGCGGATGTCGACCGCGTCGCCATGAAGGCGGCGCAAACGCTCGATGGTCGGCTCCGGCGACAGCGTGACGCTCGCCGACAGATAGAAACGATCGAACTCGCCGGACCGCACCGGCAGTTCCAGCGCGAGGCGAAACGCGCGGGCGAGGTCGCGCGCGTCGATGTGGTGGTGCAGCGGGCCGCCGCCTGCCGTCGAGGGACCGCCCGCCACCGGCGCGTGATAGTTGAGCGGATCTTTCGCGCGCGCGACGATCTCGCCCGCCATCTCCGGATACGCGACGAACACCGTGCGCAACGCCAGCACCGACATACCGCGCAACGCATACGCCCGCGCGATGTCCTCTCCCGCGACTTTGCTCAACGCGTACGGATCCGTCGCGTTCAGCGGATGCGCGAGGTCGAGCGGCGCATAGCGCGGCGGCACCATCTTGCCTTCACGCACGGTGTAGCCCGCGACCGAATCGCTCGAACAGAAGACGACGCGCTGAATGCCTGCGGCCTCGGCTGCGTCGAACACGAGCCACGTGCCTTGCGTGTTCACGTGCATGATGGTCGCGCCGTCGCCGGACCAGATGTTCGGCACCGCCGCGATGTGCAGCACGGCGTCGACGCCACGCATGGCCGCCTCGAGGGCGGCGGCGTCGGTCACGTCGGCGATCAGCCATTCGATGTCCGCGTCGCCCGCGCGGCGATCGAAGCCGCGCACGTCGTAGCCATGCGCGCGCAATTCGCGGACGACGAAGCGGCCCAGAAGGCCTGCGGCGCCCGTGACCAGAATGCGGCTCATGCGGGCCTCAGCGTAGTTTTTTCAGCTTCTGCAAAGCCGAACGCGGTCAATGCCCGGTGGCTGCGCCGAATCGCGCGCTCAGGTTCCGACGAGATGATTTCAAGCATGCAAGCTCCGTTGAAGTTGATTTCATCGAGCGCGGCGGGCACTTCAGAAAAGGGCACGTCTCCCAGACCGACTTCATCATGACGCCACGTCTCGCGCGTCGTGTCGGACAGATGGATCAGCCGGACCAGTTCGCGCAATTCCCGCAAGCCCGCGGCAGGCGACTCGCCGATGAAATGCGCGTTCGCCACGTCATAGCAGACCGCCAGCGACGCCGAAGCGTATCCACGTACGAAGGCGCCAAGCGTCACGGCATCGGGAAACGACGCGAACGGCACGTTCTCCAGCGCGAGCGTCACACCACGCCGCTCGGCATGCGGCACGAGCGCGTCGAGGCTTTCACGCATCCACGCTTCGCACTGCTGCTGCGGTGGCGGAAAGAGCGGACTCATGCGGCCGGGCACGACGACCAGGTGTGTGGCGCCGATATCGGCGGCCAGGTCGATCGCGTCGATGAACAGATTGACCGAGTACTGGCGCATGCGCCGCATCGGACTCGCGAGGTTGTGATCCAGGCTCGGCACGTTCAGCGAGCGCGCCACCAGACCTTCGGCCGTCAGCAATGCGGCAAACTGCCTGCGCTCGCCGGACTTGAATTCATCCAGTGCGAGGTGGGGCGGATTGAGCACCAGCTCGAACTCGCGATAGCCGAGCGCGCCCAGCCGCCGCACGCACTCGGCCGCCGGCGTCGACCAGATATAGCCATAGGTGTTCACGCCGAGCGGCCGCGCGCGGTGTGTCGTGTCGATCGTCGTCATGCTCATGCCGTCTTCCGCAACAGTTCTTCCGGATCGCCCGCCGTCACGCCGAGCAGGCGTTCCTGCAGCGCGGTATCGGCGGCCAGTTCCTGTGCGCTGCCGCCGAACGCCACCTTGCCGTTGACGAGCACGTACGCACGGTCGGCCATCGTCAGCACGGACTCCGCATGGTGCTCGACGATGACGAGGCTCGCGCGCGTGGTCAGTTTCACGACCGCCTCGCGCACCTCGTGCACGACCGCCGGCGCAAGACCCTCGAACGGCTCGTCCAGCAGGATGAGGCGGCTCGGCACCATCAGCGCGCGCGCAATCGCGACCATCTGGCGTTCACCGCCGGAGAGGTTGCCCGCACGCGAACGCATCAATATGCGCAGCTTGGGAAACAGTTCGCAGATCTCATCGAGCGGTGCGCCGCCTACACGGGCGCCGATCTTCAGGTTGTCCTGAACCGTGAGATTGGGGAACAGCCGACGCCCTTCCGGCACCAGCGATACGCCGAGCCGGTTGATCAGATCGGCGCGCATCGCGCTGACATCGTTGCCGTCGAAGATCACCCGGCCCGCCGTTGCGTGCAGCGTCCCCGTGATCGTGCGCAACAGCGTGGTCTTGCCGACGCCGTTACGGCCGAGCAGCGCGACGACCTCGCCCGACTGCACGGTCAGATCGACGCCTTCGAGCACCGTCCCGCCGTCGTAGCCCGCGCTCACCTGTCCGAGCTGCAGCAGCGCACGGCCAGATGAAGCGGCTTTTGCAGCAGCCCGCGCCGGTTCTGCTGCAGTGTCGATGCGCGCGACCTTGGTCGCGGCGCCGTCTGCCGTGCCCGAATCGCCGAGATAGGCGCTGATCACCTGCGGATCACGCGCGACGTCCGCCGGCAACCCGTCCGCAATCAGCCGCCCTTGGTGCAGCACCGTGATGCGATCGGACAGCGCAAGCACGCGATCGATGTCGTGCTCGATCAGCAGCACCGCATGCGAACTCGCGAGCCGCCGGATCAGCGCGGCGACGACCTGGCGATCCGACTCCGCGAGACCGGCGAGCGGTTCGTCCAGCAGCAACAGCTTCGCGCTCGTGGCGAGCGTCATCGCGATTTCGAGCAGACGTTTCTCGCCATGCGACAACTCCGCGCACAAACTGCCGGCGCGATCGGCCAGCCCGACCGCGTCGAGCAGCGACCAGACGCGCTCATTGGCGTCCCCGGCCGTGTATGCGTCGAGCCAGAAGCCGCGCCATTGCTTGCGAGCAGCCTGCACGGCGACACGCACATTTTCGAATGCGCTCAGGTTCGGAAATACGCTGAGAATCTGGAACGACCGCGCGAGTCCCAGACGGGCACGCTTATGCGCCTGCAAGCGCGTGATGTCGCTCCCTTCGAAAACGATGCGGCCTTCGTCGGGCAGAATGAAGCCCGTGAGGATGTTGAAGAAAGTGGTCTTGCCCGCGCCGTTTGGCCCGATGAAGCTGTGCAGCTGATTGCGCTTCACGTCGAGTGAAATGCTGTCTTGCGTGACGATCGAACCGAAACGCTTGGACAGGTTCTGCACCGACAGCACGCCATCACCTTCGTCGCCGCCCGCATCGAGCGGACGATACGGCGTGATGCGCGCCGGCCGCGCGGGAATGGTGTCGCGCGTGAGCGTCCAGCGTGGCCGCTTGCCGAAGCGCTGCCAGAACCCCTGAATGCCCTCCGGCGAAAGCAGCGCCATGACGATGATCACCGGCGCAAAAAACAGCCACCAGTTTTCCGTGATCGCGCTGAGCCGGTCTTCGAGCACGATGAAGGTAATCGCGCCCCACAGCGGCCCGAGGAACTGATGCACGCCACCCAGCACCGCCATCAGCACCGGGTCGCCCGCGTGTGCCCAGTTCAGATTGTTCGCATAGACGCCTTGCAGCAGCAGTGCCATCAGGCCGCCCGCCACGCCGATCGTGCCGCCCGCTATCAGCAGCGCGATCAGCCGCGTGGTATACACGTCGTAGCCGAGACTCGTCACGCGTTGCTCGTTATCGCGCAGCGCCTGCATCAGGCGGCCAAACGGCGCGTGCGCGATGCGCCACAGCGCCCACGACAGCGCGATCACAACCACCAGCGCAAAAGCATGGAACGCCAGCGCCGATCCGAACAGCGGCCGCGCCACGTTCTGCAAACCGTTCTCGCCGCCCGTCACCGCGGTCCACTTGTACGCGATCTCGAATGCGATTTGCGAGCAGGCGAGCGTCAGCAACGAGAAGTAGAGACCTTTGCGCCGCAGAATCAGCGCACCGATCACGAGCGCGAGCAGCAGCGAAAAGCCCCCGGCAATCAGCACGCCCGTGATTTCGTTGCCGCCCCATGCCCCGGAGGCAATGGCCAGCGCATAGCTCGAACAGCCGAAGAAAAACGACGCGCCGAACGGAACCAGCCCGAGATAGCCGATCAGAAAGTTCGTGCCCGCGGCATAGAGCGTATAGATCGCGATCTGCGTGATGCGGTCGATCGGCATGCCCAGCGCGAGCGCCGCCCCGGAGATGATGATCAGCACGGCCGCCATCGTGACCACCGGATGACGCAACGGACGGAAATGGCCGCGCTCCCGCAGCGGCGTGCCGGTATTCCTGCGCGTATTCATTCGAAGCGCTCCCAGTGTTCTCCAAACAGTCCGCGCGGACGCAACAGCATTACGATAAACATCAGCGCATACATCGACGCGGCCGCGGCATCGGGCTGGAACTGGATCGTGAGCGAACTCACGATGCCCACCGCCAGTCCCGCGACCACCGCGCCTGCAAACGAGCCGAGACCGCCGATCGCGACGACCACGAACGCCGGCATGATCGCGTTGGCGGCCATCGACGGCGACACGGTCCACAGCGGCGCGGCCAGCACGCCGGCGATCGCCGCCAGCGCACAGCCGAGCCCGAACACGCCGGTCAGCACGCGCGGCAGGTTGATGCCGAGCAGCTCCACCATCTCGGGATCGCGGCTGCCCGCGCGCAGAATGCGGCCGTACGGTGTCCATGCGAGGAACGCGCCGAGCGCGAGCAGCGTGCCGAGCGTCGCGACGAGCACGGCGACCCGGTACTTCGTGATCAGCAGCGGCCCCGCCTCGACAATGCCCGCGAGAAACTCCGGCTGGTTGAACGGCTTGCCGTCGGCGCCCCAGAAGAAGCGGATCAGCGCTTCGATCAGCAACGCGAGTGCAAAGGTGACGATGAGACTGGACAGCGGTTCCTTGCCGTACAGCCGCCGGATGATGACCACCTCCACCACCATGCCGATCACGCCGACCAGGATCGGCGCGAGCACCACCGCGGGCCAGCCGAACATCTGATAGAGCTGGTACGCGACGTAGGCGCCGAGTGCGAAGAACGCGCCGTGCGCGAAATTGATCACGCCGAGCAGGCCGAAAGTGATGGACAGGCCCACGGCGATCAGCACGTAGATGAAGCCGAGTACCAGTCCGTTGGCCGACTGTGAAACAAGCGTATCGAGCATGATGCCCCCTTGATCGTGCAGTTGCCGTATGGTTGCCGCGACGTTACAGCGACGGCATGTTGCAACCGATCTCCTGCTTGTCGCCGAAGGCCTTCTCGGTCTCGGCCGCGGTGTTCGACGTATCTCTCACCACGTCGAAGAAGTCGTACTTGTCGGTGATCTTCGACTTGACCTTGACGACCACCGAAGGACGCACGAGCTGGTGATCCCAATCGCGGTAATAGAACGGGAAAGCGCGGTCCGTGTTCTTCCACTTCTCGAGCTGGGTGACGATGGCCTTCGAGTCCGTGGACTTCGCCGCATTGATCGATTCGAGCAGAGAGCGCATCGCGATCCAGCCTGACCACGACTTGTCGGAAGGCGGCCGGCCGTATTTCTTCTCGAAGTCGGCGGTGAATTTCTGCTCGGCTGCGGTGTTCTTCGGGTTGTTGTAATACCAGGGCTTCACGTAGATGCCCGCCGATGCCTGCGCGCCCACGTCCCAGAAGTCCGTGTCGGTCACCGCGACGGCCACGTACGGGATCTTGTCCTTCATGCCCATCTCGTTCCATTGCTTCAGGAAGTTCGAGAAATCGCCGCCGACGAGCCCGCCGAGCACGACATCCGGCTTCGCCTGTCTGATCTTCAGAATGTACGAGCTGTAGTCCGCGGTATTGACGGGCACTTCATCGACACCAACTTCGCTCATGCCGTTCTCTTTCAGCCGACCGCGCGCCGAACGCAGAATGTCCTGGCCGAATGCATACGATGGCGTCAGGAAATAGACCTTCTTGCCGATCTGCGACAGATACGGCATGACGCCGGCGATCTGAACCGGCACCGTGGCCTGGGTGCGGAACGTATAGCGGCTGCAATCCTTGCCGGTGATCTCACTGGCGGCGGCGCCCGGCAGTATCAGCGGAATCTTTGCGCGGTTGGCGACGCTCATCATCGCGAGCGCGGACGAGCTGTAATTGCCGCCGACCACCGCGACGACCTTGTTCTCGCCGACCAGCTTCTGCATGTTCTGCTGCGAGACCTGCGGATTCGGCTCGTCGAGCCACACGAGTTCTACCGGCCGGCCCAGCACTTTTCCGCCGGCCTGTTCGAGTGCGAGCTCGCTGCCGCGTTCGAGGAATTGACCGATCGAGGCGCCGGGGCCCTGCTTCGAATAAATGAGTCCGATGCGCACAGGATCGCTGCCCTGCGCGAGCGCCGTGGCGCTGCAAGCCAAACCCATTGCGATTGCGAGAAACGAGCGAACACCTACCCGCCCGCGCGGATTGCGGAAAATCATGACTGTCTCCTGTTTAGGGGCGGCGCCGGCCTTCAAGGTCACGAGGCGCCGTGGAGCATGAGTTGAACGACTGCTCTCTGGTTATGCGTGCGGCTGTGAATCTGTGATCAGGCGATGTACGGCTTGCCGTAGACCGGCTCCTTGTACGGAATCGGCGGCAACTGCCACGTGCCGGTCGAAGGCGGCCTGACTTCGGCGTCCACGTGTACGTCGATCACGCAGGGCCGCCGGTTCCTGAGCGCCTGCTCCACAGCATTGCCAAGGTCCTGTGCACGCGTGACGGTCATGCCATCGGCGCCGCACGCGCGCGCCCATGCGGCGAAGTCGGGGTTGTAGCGTTCGCCGGTTTGCCCCTTGTAGAAGGCCGTGCCGATCTCGCGGCCATCGAACAGACCGTATTGCAGATCGCGAATCGCGCCCCACGCGAAGTTGTTCCAGATGATCCACACCACCGGCAGGTCGTATTCGACGGCGGTGCACAGCACGTACGGCGTCATCGTGAAGCCGCCGTCGCCGACCACCGCGACGCACGGCCGGTCAGGCGCGGCGAGTTGCGCGCCGAGCACGCCACATACGCCGAAGCCCATCGACGAATAACCCCAGCTGTTCAACATGCTCTGCGGGCGCTTCGGCTTCCAGAACTGCATGAACCAGTTGTGATGCACGCCTGAATCGAGCGACAGAATGACATCGTCGGGAAGCGCTTTCTGCAACGTGCCGACCACGAACTCTGGCCGCAGCGGGCTCGTGGAATCGCTGAAGTGCGGACGCACGAACGCTTCCCACTGACGCACCCAGCCGAGCACTTCTTCGGCCCACGGCGCGTAGCGCCTCGCCTCGATCGCCGGACGGCCGGGCAGCGCATTGAGCAACTGCCGCGTGAACACTTTCGCATCGGCGACGATGCCGACCGTCACCGCATAGTTGCGCCCCAGTTCGTTCGGATCGATATCTACGTGCACGAGCCGCGTCTTCGGGAAATTCCACGAGTAGCCCGGATGCCAGCTCGACGACGAACGGTCGTCGAAGCGCGTGCCGATCGTCACGACGAGGTCGGCCTGGCGGCCCGCCTCGTTGGCGGCATACGCGCCGTTGCGGCCGATGAAGCCGAGCGTCAGCGTGTCGTCCGCCGGCACGCAACCCATGCCGTTCGGCGACGTGATCACCGGAATGCGCAGCGTCTTCTGCAATTCGGCCAGCTCCGGCCCCGCTTCGGCGAGCGTCGCACCATGGCCGATGAAGAGCACCGGCTTGTGCGCGGCGGCGAGCAGATCCAGCACGGCGGCAAGGTCGGCGTCGCTCGCGCCGGGCCGCACCCGGCGGCCGATCTGCGAGGCGGGCGGCAATTCGACATCGGCCTCTTCCTGAAACACGTTGTACGGTATGTCGAGATTCACCGGACCGGGACGGCCCGTAACCATCGTGTCCATCGCCTGACGCAGCGCGAGCGGCAGCATGTCGACGCGCGACGGCTGGAACGCGCGCTTGACGACCGGCCGCATGACCTGCGCGAAATCCGCCTGGTTGTGCTGATAGAGTTCCTGGAACGGCCCGCGATTGTGCTGCGACGTCGGCACGTTGGCGCTGATCGCCATGAACGCCGAGGAATCGGCCAGCGCGGTGGCGAGCGACATCACCATGTTCGCCGAACCGGGGCCGGTGGACGTCAGCGTCGCGACCGGACGGTGCTTCACGCGGAAGTACGCATCGGCCATGTGTCCCGCGCACTGCTCGTGACGCGGGGAGATCAGTTGCAGTTTGTCGCGCACGTCGTACAGGGCATCGAGAATCCCGACATTGCCATGACCACAGATGCCGAACACGTACGGCACGTTTTCCTTGACCAGCGTCTCGGCGATCAGTTGACCGCCCTTCATCATCGGCATTGCATCGTCCCCTTCATGTACTCAGCGTGATCAAACGTTCTTCGCTCATCTCCCGCACCGCGTAGTGCGGCCCTTCGCGTCCGAAGCCGGAGTCCTTGCTGCCGCCGTACGGCATCAGATCGACCCGCGAACTCGACGTCTCGTTGATGTGCACGCCGCCCACGTGCAGGCGGCGCGCCGCTTTCAGCGCCACGTCGAGGCGGTTCGTGAAGAGCCCGGTCGCGAGCCCGTACGGCGTGGCGTTGACGCGGTCGATCGCTTCGTCGAGCGTGTCGAACGGCACGAGCGACATCACCGGGCCGAACACTTCCTGGCAACTGACCTGCGAGGCGGGATCGACGTCGGCCAGCAGCGTCGGCGGCACGACCGCGCCGTCGCGCGCGCCGCCCACCAGTCGGCTTGCACCTCGTGCCACCGCATCGTCGATCCAACGCTCGATGCGCTCGGCCGACGCAAGGCTGATGACGGGGCCGACCAGCGTCGCCGGGTCGCGTGGATCGCCGAAGCGCAGTTCGCCCACCAGTCCGGTCAGGCGCGCCTTGACCTCCGCGAGGCGGTCGCGTTGCACGAGCAGCGTCTGGATCGACGTGCAGACCTGTCCCGCTTTGCGGTAGCCTGCCGCGACGATTTTCGGCAGCGCCTGATCGAGGTCGGCGTCATCGCCGACGATCGTAAACGCGATGCTGCCGAGTTCCATCTGCGTACGGCGCAGGCCCGCGCGCTGCTGGATCGAACGTCCGACTTCGGTACTGCCCGTGAACGCGAAAAAGCGCACGGCGGGCTCGTCGATCAGCCACCCCGCCACTTCCGCACCACCGTGCACCACCGTAATGAGTCCCGGCGGCAAACCAGCTTCGAGCAGACTCGACGCCATCAGATTCGCGAGCGTGGGCGTATGCGTCGAAGGCTTCAGCACGACGGCGTTGCCGGCTGCGAGCGCGGGCGCGACCTTGTGCGCGACCGTGTTGAGCGGCGCGTTGAACGGCGTGATTGCGCACACCACGCCCAACGGCACGCGAATCGTGAAGCCGAGGCGGCCTGCCTGCTGCGGCGCGCCGTCGAGCGGCACCATGTCGCCGGCCAGCCGGCGCGCTTCTTCCGCCGAGAGCCTGAAAGTCTGCAGACAGCGCTTGATCTCACCTTGCGCATCGGTAAGCGTAAACCCGCCCTCCGTCTGCAATGCGCCGACGAGCTGCTGCGAATCGCGTTCGAGCAGCGCTGCGGCGCGCTCGAGCACGGCGCCTCTTTCATACGGCGTCAACGTCGATGCCGCAAAGGCACGCTGCGCTGCCGCCACCGCGATGCGCACCTGGTCCTGCGACGCGAGATGCAGGTTCGCACATCGCGTCAGCCGGTATTTGTCGAGCACCGCGATGCGTTCGACGCCATCGGCCCACTGGCCGTCGATCAGGAGTCGTACCTCAGGCAGGGCAGTGAATGATTCGGTCATCGAAATTAGGCTCCATGCGATAGCAAGCAGTGTAGAGGCGCGGTTTCGCGAGCAAAACTATTGTTTTCCGAGACCACCTATACGGTCAGCTTATGGCCGAGCGCGTGCCGCGCCGCGATCACGCCGAACACCAGCGCCGGGCCGAGCGTGATGCCGGGGCCAGGATACGCGCCGTTCATCACCGAGTGCATGTCGTTGCCGCACGCGTAGAGGCCGTCGATCGGCGTGCCGTCGGCGCGCAGCACGCGCGCATGCGCGTCGGTGACGAGGCCGGCGGCCATGCCGAGATCGGCGGGAAACACGGCGACCGCGTAGAAAGGGCCGTGCTCTATCGGCGCGACGCAGGGATTGGGCTGGCGGTCCGCATCGCCCAGATGACGCTGGTACATGTTGCCGCCCCGGCCGAATTCGCCGTCGCGGCCTTCTCCTGCATCGACGTTGAAGCGCTGCACGGTTTGCACGAACGCCGCACGCGGCACGCCGATGCTGTCGGCTAGAGCATCCAGCGTGTGCGCCTTCCTGAGGTAGCCGCTCGCGACGTCGCGCCGGGTCGATAGCGCGAATGGGCGCACGCGGCCGAGCCCGTATTTCCAGAGAAAGCGGCTATCGCAGACGAGCCATGCGGGGATCGCAGCGTCGGCATCGCGAAGCTGGGCCCGCACAAACTCGTGATAAGAAACCGCCTCGTTGACGAAACGTTTGCCGTGCCGGTTCACAGCAATCAATCCCGGCTTCGCGCGATCAGTCACGGTGTGAGGGAATACGGCTGAAGACCCGTCTTCCCGTTGCCAGCAGGACACGGGTACCCAGAAAGCCAGCGCATCGTCCACGCCTCGCGATGGTGGGCTCAATGCAGCGCCCGCTGCCTGCGCGAGGCGAGCCCCGCCTGCCTGCACACCTGCGTTTGCGGTAGCGGAGCGCTGTCCCGCCTGGGCGGGCACGAACGACGCGCGCAGTGCCATATCGTGCGAGATGCCACCTGTCGCGAGCACCACGGCCCGCGCGCGCACTTCCTTCGCGGTCCCGTCGATTCGCAGCCGCAGACCCGCGACCCGGCCACCATCCAGCACGAGGCGATCGACCTGCGCGTTCAGCACGATTTCGACGTCTAGCTCACGCGCCGACTTGAACAATCTGGCGGCGAGCGCATTGCCGAGCACGAGCGTCGTCCCGCGATGGGCGCGCAGCCGCTCCCGCGCGTATCGGCCGATCAGCTTGAGCACGTCCCACGTGGCGGCCGGCGATTTGCCGAGGCGACGCAGCTTCGGAATGTCCTCGCGGCTGATCATCATGCCGCCGAACAGCATGAATTCGGGCAATGGATCGCGCAGCAGTGCGAAGTCCTTGCCGAGTTCGCGGCCGTCGAAGGGAACGGGTTCGAGCACGCGTCCGCCGGGCGTCGCGCCGGGAAGATCGGGATAGTAGTCGGGATAGCGGCGCACCGGGCGCAGCTTTAGCGCGGTGTGGGCTTCGAGGTCGCGGATCGCCGCGTCGCCTTGCTGGAGAAAGGCCTGCATGCGTGCGTCGTTCGTCGCGCCCGGCACCGTTGCTTCGATGTAGCGACGCGCCGCTTCCTCGCTATCGTCGAGGCCCGCGTCCTTCATCTTGTGGTTCGCGGGAATCCAGACCATGCCGCCGGAAATCGCCGTGGTGCCTCCAACCCGGCTGGTGTGCTCGAGCAACAGCACGCGATGTCCTTCCGCCGCGCCGATGGAAGCGGCCGCTAGCCCCGCCGCGCCCGCGCCGACCACAATCAGATCGTAGTTTTCGTCTGTCATGGAGACGCAGTGTAAGCGCGTGAACCGCGAGCGCGGGACTACCGATTTCCGATGGCGGTTATCGCTTTCTGCTATGGCTGCGGGTGTTGCGTGGCGAAAGCGGTGGAGAGATTGGTAACGAGGCGGAGCGAAACGGCGTGGCGTTTGCAGGGAGGCACGCGGCGCGTGCCCCTATGCCCAGAGAATGTGCGCTCGAATTCAGGCCAGGCCGAATACCTCGGCCGCGCAGTAACGAAAAGCCCGCTGCCGATACTCGACCGGCGAGCAGGCTTCCAACTTTCGATCAGAAATCGATCTTGGCATTCAGGCTGACCGTACGCGGATCGCCCGGCGCAATATAGTTTTCGTACTGGAACATCCAGTAGCGGCGATTCGTGATGTTATCGATCGCCGCGCGCAGCGTCACGTCGTGGCCACCGATGCGAGTCATATAGTTCGCACCGACGTTCACGAGCATATAGCCGCCCGTCTGCAGATTGCCCGCCGGACGTACTTCCATGTTGCCCGTGTATTTCGTATCGGCGCCCACCTGCAGGCCCGGCACGAACGGAACATCGTAGGTCACGCGCGCAGCGGCAACGAACCGCGGTGCACCGGCAACGCGGTTGCCGTTATACGTCTGCCCCTTCGCGTACCACGTGTCGAGCAGCATGACGTCGCCCGCCACCTGCCAGCTGCGGCCCAGGCGCACGCTGCCGCCCGCTTCCATACCCTGATAGATCGACGTGCCGTCCTGCGTCAGCACGTGCTGGTCGTTCTCATACGTGGCGCCGCGCTCGATACGGAACAGCGCGGCATTCGCGCTCCAGCTCCCGTGCTCGCTCTTGATGCCGACCTCATACTGGCGCGAGCGCAGCGGGTTCAGCAGCGCCCCGGCGTTCGCGTAATTGCTGGCGACGGTCGTCCCTTGCTCCAGCGACTCCACGTAGCTCGCGTAGACGGTCGTGTTCGGCTCGAGCTTGTACATGAGCGCGAAGGTCGGCGTGACGACGCCATTGTGTCCGTACGACGACGCCAGCGAGCCGTTCACGTTGTACGTCTCCTGATCGTAGTTCGTGACGCGCACGCCCGCGAGCACCGACCAGCGGCTCGTCAACTGGATCGTGTCGCTCGCAAACACCGATTTCTGCGTGATCTCGCTCGCGCGGTACTTGTCGAGACCCGCGCCAGAGTAATAGCGCCACGGATTCGGCTGGAAGAGGTTGCCGTTGCCGAGTTCGAAGTAGTACGAAACAGCGCTGTAGTCGTTGGTCTGATGCTGCCACGACGCGCCGAGCACCAGTTGATGCATGAACGGGCCGGTCTTCACCTTGCCTTCGAACATCCCCTGCCAGTAAATGTCCTGGTGACCTTCGTCGCCGTTCCAGCGGTTGTCGGTGTAGTCGCCCGCCTGGTTGAGCAGCGTGAGCGTGCTCTCGTTACGGTCGCGCGTCGACTTGCTGTAACTCAGCGACGTATTGAACGACCAGTCCGGCGTGATCTGGTAGCGCACGCCTCCCGTGTAAAGCTGAAGGTTCGTGTTCAGATGCTGATCGGTGCCGCCCAGCAGATTGCTGCCGCCGCTGATCGTCGCGGGCAGATTCGCCGCCGTGTAGCTGCCCGTGTAGATCGCCGGCGTCCCGCCGCTCGAACGGCTTTGCTGATAGATCGCATTGAAGTAGACGGCGAGGTCGCGCGTGAGCTGGCCGTCCAGCGCCAACGCTACCGAATTGCGGTTGATGTCGCCGGCGTTATAGGTCTTGCCCGCCTCGTGCGTGTAGTTGATGCGCGCGCCGAACATCCCGTCCGGGCCGAAACGGCGGCTCAGGTCCACATGCTGGCTCAGCACGCCGTCCATCCGATAACCCAATGAGGCGCTCGTCACCGGTTCGGCCGCAGGTTTTTTCGTCACGTAATTGACGACGCCGCCTGGTTGCGCGAAACCATACATGAATCCGCCGAGGCCCTTGAGCAATTCCACCCGTTCCAGATTTTCATAGGGCATAGTGATGCCGTATGAAATGAACGGATTGCCGTCGATACGAAAGCCGTTTTGCCAGTCGATCGGCAGGCCGCGAATCGTGATGTATGTCGCCCACGCGTTGTACGCGTTGCTGCTGTCGGTCACCGAAGCGTCGCCCGCGAACACGTCGCCGAGCTTGTTGGCCTGGCGGTCGGCGAGTTCTTCGCCGGTCACGATGGTGGTCGAAAACGGCGTCTCCAACTGCGAGCGCGAGCCGAGCGCGCCGGCCGAAATCGGCGTATTCAGATGCAGCGGCGAGTCTGCCTGGGCAGCCGCCGTCACTTTGACGGCAGGCAATGCCTGTTCGCCGCGGCCCGCCTCCGGCGCGCCCGCTGTCACGCCGGAGGCGGCAGCCGGCACCGCGGCGTCGGCATTGGCGTTGCTCTGAGCAAAGGCATGCTGAGACGCGGCGGCAAAAGTCAGCCACGCGGCAACGTGCAGAGGACGGTAAGGCATGAGCCCGGTACGGCGTTTGGTTTGTTGATTTTTCATGTCTGACAGGACCGAGGCGTCTGCGCCTCACGTTGTGAATGGGAATCATTCTCAAAGGCGCGATACTAGCAAAGCGGGCGTCCATTTAAAAGCCTTACGTTGCAATTCGATTGCCTTACGGCCTCTTAAAAGCGCCGCATGGCCCGCCACGCGGGTTTCCCCCGCTCTTCTGACCCGGATGACCCGCCCCCGCACGAACCCCCACTCGGCGAAGGGGTATAAAGTCTGACGAAATGGGGAAAACGAACTTTTCGTGGTCCCGACCGACGCCCCCCGCGCACACCGCCACCAATCCCACGCTTCTTCGATCCACAGCGACTTTTCAGCCGATACGGCTCATGGCTCGTTCATGCGCAGCGAGTCAATTTATTGATTCGGATTCCTTTTAATGTGTCATTTGACCTTGCCAGACGGCGAGGAAATTTCTATGATCCTCAAACGCGAATCAATCTCATTCGCACCTGAGTCGCCTATCACGCTGCCGGCGTTCTACTGTGTCCGTTGCGTGACGCTCGTGTTTTCCGTCCATCGTTGATGGCATCCCAACATGGTCCTACCCGGTCAAAGAGGAAACTCAATCATGAGTACAACGAATATCTTCCATGAGCACGAGCCCCGTACTGCAGGTGCGGGCTCCGTTGCCGGGACGAACCCGGCGGTTCTCGATTTCATCGCGATCGGTCTGGGCCCGTTCAACCTGAGTCTCGCGTGTCTCGCCGATCCGATCCGCGATCTGCACGGTCTTTTCCTCGAACGCAACGAAGACTTCGACTGGCATCCCGGCATGCTGATCGACGACACCACGCTGCAAAATCCCTTTCTGGCCGACCTCGTCAGCCTCGCCGATCCGAAGAGCAAGTTCAGCTTCCTGAACTACTGCAAGCAGGAGGGCAAGCTCTACGCGTATTACATCCGTGAGCGCTTCTATTTGAGCCGCGAGGAATATAACCGTTACTGCAAATGGGCAATCAGGCAGCTTTCCAGCATCGCTTTCGGCTCTAGCGTGGAGAACGTCGAATACGATCGCGAGCGCGCCCATTACGTTGTGAGCGGGCGTCATGTGCGCACCGGTGAAGTCTTCGCGCATCGCGCGAAGCGGCTCGTGGTCGGCGTGGGTTCGGTGCCGCAACTGCCGGCCTGTTGCGACGAAATGCGCGAGCGCTGCATTCACAGCGCGCATTACGTGGCGTGCAAACACGAATTGCAGCAGAAGCGGTCGATTGCGGTGATCGGCAGCGGCCAGAGCGCCGCCGAAATCTTTCACGATCTTCTCAAGGAAAGCGATAAGTACAACTATTCGCTCACGTGGATCACGCGTTCACCGCGCTTCTTCCAGATGGAGAACACCAAGCTCACACTGGAAATGATCTCGCCCGACTACATCGACTACTTCTACAACCTGCCGCGCAATGTGCGCGAAAGCATCATTGCGAAGCAGGACAGTCTCTACAAAGGCGTGAATGCTTCGTTGATCAACCAGATCTACGATCTGCTCGATGACCGCCGCAGCCGCGGTCATCGTAACGCGCGGCTCATCACAAATTCGGAGCTGACCGGCTGCCATCACGATCACATCGACGACCGCTACCATCTGCACTTCGTGCAGCGCGACGAGGGCGTGCAGTACACGCACATCACCGACGGCGCGATCTTCGCGACCGGCTACCGGCAGAATGTGCCGGGTTTCATCGACGGCATTCGCGAGCGCATCCGCTGGGACGATAACGGGCATTACCTCCTGTCGCGAAACTATGCGATCGATGTGAACGAACGCGATATCTTCGTCCAGAACGCCGGGCTTCTCAGCCACGGGCTGACCAATCCCGACCTCGGCATGAGCTGCTACCGCAATTCGTGCATCCTGCGCGAACTGACCGGCGTCGAGCACTACAAGATCGAGCGGCGCATCGCGTTGCAAGATTTCTCGGTGCCCGATACGGAGGCGTTCGTGAAAGCGCCTTTGGAGGCGCGATGAAATTGCGCAACATGATCATCCTCATGACGACCTTCGCGGTCGTCAGCGACGCGATCCTGATTCCGTTTTATCCGCAGTTCTTCGCCGCGCGCTACGGCGTGACGAGCCCTGTGCACGCGGGCGCCTACGTGGCGTTCATTTCGATCGTCGTGATGCTGACGTTGCCCATCTGGGCACGCATCGCCAAACGGCTCGACGCCATGCATCTTCTCGTCTATACGCAATGCGCAGCCGGTGTGCTTTCGATGGCGAGCTACTGGGCGTCGACACTGCCGCTCTTCTGGGTGCTGTCGCTCGCGATGTTCATGTGCAAGAGCAGCTATCTGCTGATGTACCCGTACATGATGCGGCTCGAGCCGAAGGAGTCCCACGCGCATACGATCGGGCTGCTATCGGTGGTCGTGCACTTCGGCGCGATCGCGGGCGCTGTTGCGGGCGGCTTCGTGATGCAGGTCTGGAACGCGCACACCTGCATCTTCGCGATGGCCGCCGGCGACTTCGCGCAGATGGCGATCTGCATGTGGCTGATCCGCTCGCACGCCATCGCACGGCGCTGCCGCTTCGCAGACGAAGCGACCGCTCAGGCTGGGGACGCGCGTCCGAAGCTGAGCACACGGTTGCCGATTTTGCGGCTCGCGTTGTTGATGCTTGCGTTCGACTTCTGCGTGTACCTGATCCGGCCGTTCATGTCGTCCTACTGGCAAAACACGAGCGGCTCGCCGAGCGAGTTGCTCTCCGGGCTCGTTTTCGCGATTCCCGGCATGGTCGCACTCGTCGCGTTGTATATCAACAAGCACACCGCCGGACAAGGCCGGCGCCTGCCGGATCAGATGATCCCGAATCTGCTGCTTTGCACCGTGGGCATGCTGCTGCAAGGCGTCGAAGCACCGCTGTGGATCATCGTCGGGCGCGTGCTGTTCGGCTGGGCGTTCTTCCAGATCGTCGTCAAGCTCGACGTGACGATGTTCGCGCTCAGTACGCCCGCCTCGTATGCGACCGACTTCAGCGTGATCAACTTCTTCCAGAACCTCGGCGTGCTGCTCGCTTCGTTCGCCGCCGGCGCAATCGTCGATGAAATCAGCTTGCGCGCGCCGTTCTTCATCGCGTCGGCGGGCCTCTTGCTGTGCGCGCTCATGAGCATCTGGCTGCTCGAGCGCCGGCCCGCTCGCGACACGCAACATACCGCGCTCGCCGATGCCGCGCTTTCCAACGACCTTGCCAACACAGGAGCCACCGGCCATGCGAACTGACATCGCCTCCGACGAAATCGCACTGCGTGCGGCCGCGCCGTTATCTGCCGCGCGACTCGCAGATAACCCCGCGAACTCGCACCACGCAACGCTCTGCGCAACGGTGAACGGCTTTTACATCCGCCCGCTCGACGTCAAACGCGACGCGCCCACGCTGCACCGCTGGTTCATCGAAGAGCGCGCCGCCTTCTGGAACATGCAGGACAAGAGCGCCGACCAGGTCGCCGCGTTCTATCAGGCCATCGAAGACTCCGGTCACGCACGTGCATGGATCGGCAGTCAGCATGGCGCGAGCGCCTTTCTCTTCGAGAGCTACGACCCGGCGCACGACGAAGCGGGCGAGCACTACGACGTGCGCGACGGCGACCTCGGCATGCATCTGTTCGTCGGACCTGCCGCGACGCCCGTGCCCGGTCATACACGCCGCGTGTTTCAGACGCTGATGACGTTCCTGTTCGACCACCTCGACGCCGAGCGCATAGTCGTCGAACCGGATGCGCGTAACACGCGTATCCACGCACTCAACCGCGCGATGGGCTTCGTCTATACGAAGAACGTCGCGTTCCGCGAGAAAACCGCCTCGCTCGCGTTCTGCACGCGAGCCGACTTTTACGCCACCCTTCAAAAGACTACCGCAAAGGATCTCAAGTCATGACTCAACCGACGACGCAACCTTCGATGCAACACGTGACGCTCGCCCCGCAACAGGCCACCGTGCATCTCACGCCCGACGTATGGGCTAACGCCAACCGCATGCTGGTTCGCAAGGCGCTCGCCGAATACGCGCATGAGCTGATCGTCGAGCCGACGCGAATCGGCGACGCGCCCGGCGAACACCATGCCCGCTACGAAGTGAAGTCCGACGACGGCACGAGCATCTACAGCTTCGAAGCACGGCAACTCGCGCTGCGTCACTGGAGCATTCGTCCGGAGTCGATCGTGTGGACGCGGGACGGTGCGCAACAACCGCTGGACGCGCTCGCCTTCATCCTCGACGTAAAGGGTCGTCTCGGCATCAAGGAAGAGATGCTGCCGATCTATCTCGACGAAATCAGCAGCACGCTGTATGGCGCCGCGTACAAGGCGGTTAAAGTTGGCCCCGATACGCCCGATCTGCTGAACGCCGACTTCCAGGCCATCGAAACCGCGATGAGTGAAGGTCACCCAGGCTTCGTCGCCAACAATGGCCGCCTCGGCTTCGACGCGGGCGACTATCGCGCGTTCGCGCCGGAAGCAGGTTCGCCGATTCAGGTCGTATGGCTCGCGGTTCATAAGGACAACGCCGCCTTCCATTGCAGCGACGACCTCGACTACGCGCGCCTCATGGACGACGAACTCGGCGCGCCAACCATCGCGCGATTCAGGGAGATCGTGGAAGCGAGTGGCTGTAACTTCGACGACTACCATCTGATGCCGGCTCATCCGTGGCAGTGGTTCAACAAGCTGTCGATCGCGTTCGCGTCGTACGTCGCGACGAATCGCATCATCTGCCTGGGTTATGGCGACGACCGCTATATCGCGCAGCAATCGATCCGGACGTTCTTCAACCTCTCGGACCGCTCGAAGCGCTACGTGAAGACTTCGCTGTCGATTCTCAACATGGGATTCATGCGCGGTCTTTCGCCGTACTACATGTCGGGCACGCCGGCGATCAACGACTACATCAAGGGCCTCGTCGCGAGCGATCCCTACTTGCAGCAGAAGGGTTTCACGATCCTGCGCGAAGTCGCGTCGCTCGGCTTTCGCAATCGCTATTACGAAGCGGCCGTGCAAGTCGACAGTCCTTACAAGAAGATGTTTTCGGCACTCTGGCGCGAGAACCCGCTGACACTCGCGGGCGAAGGCCAACGCCTGATGACGATGGCGGCGCTGCTGCACACCGACCGCCACGGCCGCGCGCTGCTGCCCGCGCTCATCGACGCGTCCGGACTCGGCGTGCAGGCGTGGCTCGAGCGCTACCTGAACGCGTATCTCGCGCCGCTCGTACATTGCTTCTACACGCACGACCTGGTGTTCATGCCGCATGGCGAGAACCTGATCCTCGTGATGGAGAACCACGTGCCGGTGCGCGCGATCATGAAGGACATCGCGGAGGAATCCGCGATCCTCAATAAGGACGCCACGCTCCCCGACAACGTGAAACGGCTCGCGGTGGATGTACCTGAACGCGTAAAGCTGCTGGCGATTTTCATCGACGTGTTCGACGGATTCTTCCGCTACGTCAACCAGATTCTCGTCGAGCACGGCTGCTGCAGCGAGGATGTATTCTGGAACTCGGTGGCAAGCTGCGTCGCACGCTATCAGGCAGAGCATCCGCAGCTCGCGCAGAAGTTTGCCGAGTACGACCTGTTCGCGCCGGAGTTCCTGCATTCGTGCCTCAACCGTCTGCAGCTCGGCAACAATCTGCAGATGGTCAATCTGTCGGACCCCGCTGGCAATCTGAAGATGGCGGGCAATCTCCAGAACCCGCTCGCGGGTCGGCGCGCGGCACCGAAGGAAGTCGCAACGGGTGCGCTCGCGGAAGCAGTTGAGGCATAAGCATGACGGCGAACCGCACACTGGAAGATCTCCTGCGGCTCGCCGCACGCGTAGTGCCTGGCTTGCGCGGGGTGGTCGCAGACTGCGCAAGCTCTTCGCCGCCTCGCAACGACGAGTCCGCGCGTGGCGCAACGCACTTTCGCCCTCCCCGTCGCGACGGCAATCGTGTTGCGCTGGAAGCGCTGCTCAGTTTCTGGACCAAGGGATATCCCGAAACCGGACGTGCGTACTGGTCGTTGCGCTGCTGGGGCATTCTGATCTGGCAGCCGATTTACCTGAGCGTGATCGGCGTCCACGCAGCGCAGCGCGCGCTGTCGCTCGATCGCATCGAGCAGCCTATCGAGAACGGCTGGACCCGCGAAGTGCGATTGCCCGACCACGTGCCGGCGCAGGGCGATCCCGACACACTGATCGACCGCGCCGCGAGTGAGATTGCCGCCTGCTGCGCGCAGATTTTCGACGAACTGTCGAGCGTCATCCGGCTCAATGCTCACGCCGCGCGGTGCATGCAGGCCGATTGCGTGCTGGCGGCGCTGCTCGCTTTGCGACCCACGCACCCCGGCTGGAGCCACGCGCATATCGAAGCGCTCGGCGAGCGTTGGCTCGGGGCGCTCGCACTCGCAGGCCGCGGCGGCTTTTTCGCTTACGCGCGCAGCGACGGCGCGAGCGCGCTCGCGCTCGATCGCCAGACCTGCTGCTACCACTATCGCCGGCGCGATGGCGAACTTTGCAGCACGTGCCCGCGACTGGAACAACGCGAGCGCATCGTGCGCCTGAATGCGGAACGGGATGCCATGCCGGCCGCGTGAACGCGAACGCACGCGTACCTGGCATCCAACCGAAATGGAAACGACCGATGAACGACATCAGCAACATGACGCATCTCGCGCCGCCGTCCGATGCGCAAGACGCGCAGCTGCAACTGCCGGCAAGCGCCTATTTCGACGAAGCGCTGTTCGAGCGCGAAATGGCGCGCATCTTCACGAACGCCGCGCTCTATGTGGGCCACGAACAGTCGGTGCCCGCGCCTGGCGACTGGCGCCGTCTGCCGCAGGAGGAAGGCGGCCGCGTCCTCGTGCACAACGCGAGCGGCGTGCAGTTGCTCTCCAACGTGTGCCGTCATCGCCAGGCGCTGATGCTGGGCGGCGAAACAGGCGACGTGGGCGGCGCCGCGCAGTCGAGCGGCAATCTCGCCGCGACCGGCGGCAACATCGTCTGCCCGCTGCATCGCTGGACCTATGACGGCAAGGGCGAACTGATCGGGGCGCCCGAGTTCGAACGCAAGCCTTGCCGTAATCTCGAACGCTTCGCACTGAAGAATTGCCACGGACTCCTCTACGAAGGACCGCGTGAACCCGCGCGGGATATGGCCAAAGTGTTCGCGCGCCCCGAATTCGATTTTTCCGGCTATGTGCTCGACCATACCGAAACGCACACCTGTCATTACAACTGGAAGACCTTCATCGAGGTCTATCTGGAGGACTATCACGTCGCTCCGTTTCATCCGGGGCTGGGCAAATTCGTGACCTGCGACGACCTCGATTGGGAATTTGCCGACACATACAGTATGCAGCGGGTCGGCATACATAACGCACTCGCGCAGCCGGGGTCGGATATTTATCGAGCGTGGCACGACCGGCTGCTCGACTATCGCGGCGGCGACGCGCCCTCGTTCGGCGCAATCTGGCTCGCGTATTTTCCGACGCAAATGATCGAGCTTTATCCGCATGTGCTCGTGGTGTCCACGCTCCATCCGAAAGGACCGCAGGAAACGCTGAACGTCGTCGAGTTTTTCTATCCGGAGGAAATCGCGGCATTTGAGCGCGAATTCATCGAGGCGCAGCGCGCCGCGTATCTGGAAACAATGATCGAAGACGATGAAATCGCCGAACGCATGGATGCGGGGCGCCTGCGTCTGCACCGGCGCGGCGTGAGTGACGCTGGACCGTATCAATCGCCGCTCGAAGATGGCATGCGCCACTTTCATGCGTGGTATCGGCGTGCGCTCGCCGCGCCTGCCGCGAGTTCGCTGAGCGGGGAGCATAAGGTGTTTGAACTGCGCGTCGTCGAGGATTCGGTGTGCTGAGGGCCGGGTGCGTAGTGTACGTGACGGCGATTGCTTCGCCGATCTTGCATACGGACGATCCGCCGCCGGCACGCGACGCTCCGGTGCCGCATGGAAGCGCGTGTCGTCGAGGCATGCGCTAACTGACAAGGAAGCCGCCCAAGGCAGCGGCACTGTATCTCCATCGCGCATGCCCGCATGATCCAACTAGAACGTAGTACGCATGCCGACCATCACACTGCGGCCGCCCTCTGGCGCGATATCCCGGACCACCGAACTTGCATAGCGGATCTCCTGATTCGTGAGGTTGTCTCCGCGAACATACGCAAGCCAGTTCGTTGCGCCGACGTGGAACTTATACGTCAAAATCAGGCCCAGCTTCGTATAGCTCGAAGTCGGCAGATCGTTGTCAGGGACGCGATTCTGGGCCCACGCATGCTCCATCTCCGCACGAGCGCCGAAGGGTCCGTAGCCATAGTCGACCGCGAGCGTCGCGCGCAGCGGCGCAATGCGAGGCAGCGCCTCGCCGTTGTCGAGGTCGCGAGCATGCGTGTAATCGGCAACGAGTTCGACGTCCACCTGGTGCGCGCCTTTCTCGAAGACGCGCCATCTGCCGTCGAGTTCGATGCCATAGAACTCCGCGCGCACGCCGCGATATACCGCTTCGTTCAACGCATCGTCGGTACCGCGCGGCACGACTTCGCCGTCGTCGTTGACGAGACGCCCCGTGTTGAATTCGGTCAGATAGTTCTTGAAGCGGCTGTAGAACACGCCAACGCTACCCTTGTTCGGGCCACTCGCAAAGCGCAATGACAGATCGGTCGACACGGCCTTCTCTTTCTGTGCATCCGGATTGCCGATCAGATACTGGCCCGTCGCATCGTGCGGCCCGTTTGCATAGAGTTCGTACAGCGCCGGCGCGCGCTCCGTATAGGCGGCATTGCCCGCCACCGACCACACTGGCGACAGTTTGTACAACGCACCGAGCGACGCGCTGAGCGCATTGAAGTCGCGGTCTGTCGCACTCGCGAACCTGTCGTTGCCGTTGGCCACGGGGTCCTGTTTTACGTGCTCGTAGCGTGCGCCCGCGCTGAGCTTGAAAGCGTCGGTGACGTTCCACTCTTCCAGCCCGAACAGCGCCACGTTGGTGGTCTGCGTGGTCGGGACGAGCGCTTCGTCGCCTAGCGCCGAAAACGTGTTCTGGCTGATCTGCACACCCACGGCACCCTCGAACGGGCCGATCTGCCGATGACGCGCTTCGATACGCGCTTCATAGCCATGGTTGCGAAAGGTCGTGCTGGTCTCGCCGTTGTCGATCTCCCTGTGCTCGTAGTCCGTGTAGCCGAAATCGAACTTCAGTTGCGAGAACGGCCCGCTCAGATTGCGTAACTCCGAGGCGAATGCTACGTGGTCCTGATGCATGCGAAGCCGCACGTTGTCTTCTGCGACCGAGCCGTAGTTGCCGTCGTAGCCGTTGTACGACAGACCTGCATAGCCATCGGCCCAGGTGTACGCACCGCCGAGCGCGCCGCCATGCCACCGGCCGTCGCTGTTTGGAATGCTGCCGTAGGCCTCGTCGGCATCCGGGCCGTCGAGCGCGCGCTGGCGATCGGAGTGCGCGAAACCTGGAATACGTTGCGTGCCGGTGTCCCGATCGAACGCATCGACGTGAAATGCAAATTGCCCATTGCCTCCTTCGACGAGGGCCGCGCCGGCGCGCGCGTCGTTGGCCCCGCCGTAGCTCGCGTCGACTGCACCCGTGACGCCGGTGATCGGCTCGCGCGGAATACGGTTGTCGATCGTATTGACGACGCCACCGATGGCGTTGCCGCCATAGAGAAGTGCCGCGGGCCCTCGGACGATCTCGACGCGATCGACCGTGAGGGGTTCCTGCGGCACGGCGTGGTCGTACGACAGCGACGATGCGTCCCAGGCCGCCACCCCGTTCTGCAGAATGCGGATGCGATCCCCATCCATGCCACGGATGATCGGACGACCCACCATCGGCCCATACGTCGTCGTGGACACGCCGGGCAGGCCGTTGAGCGTTTCGCCGAGTGAATTCGTTTGTCTGAAGGTGAGCGCGTCGCCGTACAGCGCAGTCGCCGGCGCGATGAGGTCGGTCGAGCCCAGTGGGTTCGCGGTGACGAAGACGGGCGCAAGCGCGCCCCCGGGCAATGCCTCCGGCGTCGCATTCTGTTGCTGGGCTTGCGCAGCGAACGCGAGCAAGGCCAATGAAGCAGGCGATAGCCGGCGGGCCCGCCGCGCGATGGAGCGTATAGGTTGTCTGTTCACGATCTTTTTCTAAGGGTTGACTTCGACCCCGGCGGCGCGTCGAATCGAAACGATATAACATTGCACAGAACCGCCGCCATGTGGTCGACAAAATTCCTGAAGGGTGGTCTCTTCCTCAGGTTACGGAGCTGTATGTTATAACATTACATTTAAGAAAAGAAGAGTGATCGTCGTTCGTATTTGTGCGCGCGGCGGCGCCCTTGAACGGGTAAGCGCAAGCATGCATACGCCCGCGCGTCTCTTCAGGGAGGAGACCTGCTCGAATTTCGGCCAGCGGCGTCAACAGGCGTTGCCTTGTCGAAACTGTGGCGAAGCTGATGTTGGACGGACTCGTTGTGACGGCCAAACATCCGCTTTCTACCCGCTCGTCATGAAATCGGGATTTTCCGCGACGATTTTCAGGAGAAAGTCCATCACTGCCCGGACATGGGGCGAACGACGCAAATCCCGATGCACGGCCATCCAGATGTCCCGTGAAAACGATTCGCCATCGTGTGGCAGGCGTTGCAGATTCGCACTCGTCTCCGCCAGAAAGCAAGGCAAGCCAGCTACACCCGCGCCTGCCTGAGTCGCGGCGAGGTGGCCCGTGATATCGCTGATCTCGCAAGCAATCGGTCTGCCGTTTGCAACGCTCATCAACCACTTTTGCTGGGGCATCTCCGCGAAGCCGGCATCGTAGACGATGAACTCCCAGGCAGCGGGATTATGCAAATGCGGATAGTCCCGGCTCGCGTACAAGTCGAAAGGCATACGCCCGAGCTTGCGTATTACGCTGGTCGCTTCATCGGGACGAAGCAGCCGTAAGGCGATATCCGCCTCTCTTCGGCTGAGCGAAACCTGCCGTGCGTCGCCCGAAACGGACAACTGGATGCTGGGATGGGCAAGCCGGAAAGCCCGCAGATGCTTCACCAGAAAACTGGCTACGAGCACCGGTGGCGCGCTCAGCGTGACTTTGCCGCTCAGCGGGGAAAGGCTGGCATCGAGGAATCGCTCGATCGCGTAGGCGTTGTCCTCCATGCCTTGCGCCAGTTCGAAAACACGCTGCCCGGCCGGCGTGAGCTTGCAGGCTCTGGGAAGCCGTTCGACCAGGCGAGTCTTGACCTGATCCTCGAGTGCGCTCAAGCGGCGGCTCACGGTCGCGTGATCCACCTTCAGTTTGCGTGCGGCCCCTGACAACGTACCGATGCGGGCGACCGCCAGGAAATGACGAATATTTTCCCAATCGAACATCTGTGCATTTTCTCAAGGACGGTGTGCGGTGATGTGGAATATTCGCACAAAGCTATTCTGCCTAACATCGATACTCGTTCAATCGATCGGGGTCGTTCCAGATGAGCATGTCCATGAGCCGCAATCAACGCGGCACGCTCGCCGCCGCAGGGCTGGGCTTCGTCGTCGTCCTGCTCGATGTCAGCGTCGTGAACGTGGCACTCGACGCCCTCAGAAGCCGCTTCGCGACAGACGTGACCGGCCTGCAATGGGTCGTCAACGCGTACACGCTGGCGTTCGCTTCACTTCTTCTCACCACGGGCGTTCTGGGCGACCGTTTCGGCGCAAAGCGAGCCTTCACCGCAGGGTTCACCGTGTTTACGGCGGCGTCGATCATGTGCGGAATGGCCAACTCGTTGGCGCTTCTGGTGATCGCGCGTGTCGTGCAAGGGATAGGCGCCGCGCTGCTCGTACCCAATTCGCTGGCCATGCTGCGGCAGGCCTTCCCCGACACCGAGCAACGAAGCCGCGCGGTGGGATGGTGGGGTGCGGCAGGGGGCATTGCGCTGGCCGCGGGCCCCGTCCTCGGTGGACTGCTGGTCACTCATGTCGGCTGGCGCAGCATATTTTTGCTCAATCTGCCCATCGGCATCGTGGGGGCGGCGCTCACTCTGCGTCATGCGGCCGACGCACAACCAGCGCCTGGCCGAAGCATCGATCTTCCCGGTCAACTGGCTGCAATCCTGGCGCTAAGCGCTTTGACCGTGTGCATCACGGAAGCAGCCCATTTTGGATTCGATCATCCGCTGGTCTATGGCGCGCTGCTGCTTGCCGTGATCTTCATGCTGGCTTTTGTCTGGGTGGAGTCGCGCAGTACGCAACCCATGTTCCCGCTGGCGCTGTTTCGAACCGCCACGTTTGCCACAGCGTCGGCCGCCGGTGTCATCGTCAACTTTGCGTACTACGGTTTGATCTTTGTTTTCAGCCTCTTCTTTCAGATCGAGCAGCATCTGTCCGCCCAGAGGACGGGACTCGCATTCTTACCCATGACCGTTGTGCTGATGGCGGTGAACATTCTGGCGGCCCGCCTGCTCAACCGGCTCGGCGCAAAGAAACTGATGATCGCGGGGATGGTGATTGCCGCGTCGGGTTACCTGCTTCTCCTGCCAGTCAGTCTGAACGGCTCGTACCGGTTGCTGATCGTGCCAATGCTCATTGCCGCGAGCGGGATTGCGCTCATGGTGCCGACCATGACAAACCTCACGTTGTCGTCCGTGGAGGCGTCCCGATCCGGCATCGCATCGGGCATATTGAACGCCGCGAGGCAGGTAGGCGGCATGCTCGGCGTGGCGGTCTTCGGGTTTTTCGTGCGCGATCCCCGCCCTGATGCGTTCATGCGAGGCATGCATCTTTCCTTGATGACCGCCGCAGCGTTGCTGTTGGCCGGCAGCGTGATGTGTCTGTACGGAATTCGATCACCACGCGCCAAATGCATCGAGACCGCATGCGACATTCTGGCCTCGGACTGATAAGACCGTCCCCAGACGATCACACTGCGCCCGCCGCAGTGACAAACGCAGCGGGCGCCCCATTTCGATCACGCCGTCCTGACCTCCGGAGCAGGCGCCGCGTCGTCGTGCATGACACCCAACAGCCGCGCCTGCGTGAACTCGTCACGCTCCAGCGCTTCGGCGGTGTTCTGATACGCCACGCGTCCGTTGACGAGCACATACACGCGGTCCGCGATCGGCAGCACCATGTCCGCCTGATGCTCGACGATGATCACACTCGCGCGCTCGCGCAAGCGCACCACCGCATCGAGCACTTCCTGCACGACGGCCGGCGCGAGCCCTTCGAACGGTTCGTCGAGCAGGATCGCTTTTGCCGGTGCCATCAACGCGCGGGCAATCGCCACCATCTGCCGCTCGCCGCCCGAGAGATTCTCTGCGCGCGTGTCCTTCCGGTTAGCCAGACGCGGAAAGAGCGCATAGATTTCTTCGACGCTCGCGCCGCCTTTGCGCGCCGCGAGACGCAGGTTTTCATAAACCGTCAGGTTCGGGAACAGCCGCCTGCCCTCCGGCACCATCGCGAGACCGAGCCGGTTGATCACATGGCTCGGCTCGTGGGTGATGTCGCGTCCGTCGAAGGTGATCGTGCCGGCATTGATCTGCACGACTCCGGTGGCTGCGCGCAGCGTGGTGGTCTTGCCCACGCCGTTACGGCCGAGAATCGCCACCACCTCGCCTTCGTTGAGCGTGAGGTCGAGACCGTCGAGAATCGTGTTGCCGCCATAACCGGCCTTCAGATTCCTGATGCTCAGCAGCGGCTTCGTCGCCGCTGCGCGCGCCACGCGCGTGTTCACGCGCTCGGCGATCGGCAGCGTCAGCTTCGAGCGGCCCATGTACGCTTCGATGACTTCCGGATGCGCGGCCACTTCCGCCGGCGCACCATCGGCAATCAGATGTCCGCGGTGCAACACGCTGATGCGGTCGGAAATGGCGAGCACGCGGTCGATATCATGTTCGATCAACACCACCGCATGATGATTCGCGAGTTCGCGTACGATCTTCGCAACGATCTCGCGATCCGCTTCGGCCAGCCCCGCGAGCGGTTCGTCCAGCAGCAGAATCTTCGCCTGAGTCGCCAGCGAAATGGCGATTTCAAGCAGACGCTGTTCACCGTGCGACAGGTTCTCGCACGCGGCAGCAGCCTTGTCGGCGAGGCCGACCGCCGCCAGCAGCGACCACGTGCGGGCATTCTGCTGCGCGCAGCCATGCGCATCGCGCCACATGCCAAGACGTTTTCGTTCAGCCGCCTGCACCGCCACGCGTACGTTCTCGAACACCGTCAGATGAGGAAACACGCTCAGAATCTGGAACGAGCGGCTCATGCCGAGACGCACGCGCTTGAACATCGCCACGCGCGTCACATCCTGACCATCGAAGACGATACGTCCGGCCGTCGGTTGCAGCACACCGGTCAGCATGTTGAAGAAGGTCGTCTTGCCCGCGCCGTTCGGACCGATAAAGCTGTGTAACCGATATGGAAACACATCGAGATCGATCTTGTCGGCGGTGACCAGCGAGCCAAACTGCTTCGACAAACCACGCACCGACAGGATTGGCTTGTCGGGATCGGCATCGATACGCGCGCTTTTATACGGCTCGATGACAGCGGGACGTGCCGGAATCGTGTCACGCACGAGCGTCCAGCGCGGTCTCTTCAGTACGCGCTGCACCAGCCCCTGAATCCCTTCGGGCGAGAAGAACGCAAAGGCAATGATGATCGGCGCGAACAGCAGCCACCAATGCTCCGTCAGACCACTCAATTTGTCTTCGAGCAGAATGAAGGCAATCGCGCCCCACAGCGGCCCGAGGAACTGGTGCACGCCGCCGAGCACGGTCATCAGCAGACTGTCGCCCGCGTGTTCCCAGCTCAGGTTGTTCGCGTACGCGCCTTGCAACATCAGACAGAGCAAGCCGCCCGCATAGCCGATGATGGCCGCGGACACCACGAAAGAAAACAGCTTCAGACGATAGGTGTCATAGCCGAGGCTCGACGCGCGCTGTTCGTTGTCGCGCAGTGCTTGCAACGCGCGACCGAACGGCGAGTGAACGAGGCGCCACAAGATCCACGCGGCCGCCACCACCGTCACGCAGGCAAACACGTGGAACGCCGGGAAGGTCGCGAACATCGGACGCGGTATATCCTGCAGCCCGTTCTCGCCGCCGGTCACGTCGGTCCATTTGAAGGCGATCTCAAAGGCAATCTGCGAGCACGCCAGCGTCAGCAGCGAGAAGTAAAGTCCGCGCCGCTTCAACACCACCGCGCCGATCAGCAACGCCATCCCCGCCGAAAGCGCGACGCTCAACGCGAGAGCGAGCACTTCGTTATGCACGTAGCGCTGCAGCGACACGGCGACCAGATACGTCGACGTCCCGAAGAATACCGACGCGCCGAACGGCACGAGCCCGGTATACGCGACCAGCAGATTCACGCCCATGCCGTACAGCGCATAGATCGCCACCTGCGTCGCACGTTCGAGCGGCGTGCCGGTCAGCGCGAGCAACGCCGAGACGACAACGAGGCAGATCGCGAGGAGCGCGACCGGATGCCTTGAGACGAGTTTGAGATTCATTCGAAGCGCTCCCAACGTTCACCGAAGAGCCCACGTGGGCGCACGAGCAGCACGAGCGCCATCAGCACGTACATCGCGACGGCCGAACCCTCGGGGAAGAACTGCACCGCCAGCGCGGTGACGACGCCCACCAGCAGGCCCGCGACCACCGCGCCCGCGAACGAGCCGAGCCCGCCGATCGTAACGATCACGAAGGCCGGCATCACGGCGGCCGTCGCCATGCTCGGCGTGACGGTCAGCAGCGGCGCGGCGAGCAGACCGGCCGCACCAGCCAGCAATGCACCGAGTCCGAATGCACCGGTCAGCACGCGCGGCAGATTGATGCCGAGCAAGCCGACCATTTCCGGGTCGCGACTGCCGGCGCGCAGGATGCGTCCGTACGGCGTGAACTTGAGAAACCACCACAGCGCGAGCAGGATCACGACCGTCGTGACGAGCACGAACAGGCGGTATTTCGTGAGCAGCAACGGCCCATACACGATGAAGCCCGAGAGTGCCGCCGGCGGACTGAACGGCAAGCCGCCCGCGCCCCACACGAGCCGGATCAGCGCGGTCAACAGCAGCGAGAGCGCGAACGTGACGATCAATCCCAGCAGTGGCTCCTTGCCATAGAGCCGGCGAATGAACACGACCTCGATCAGCATGCCGACCGCGGCAACCAGCACGGGGGCGAGCACGACCGCCCACCAGCCGAAGTGCGTCGACAGCGCAATCGCAAAGTACGCGCCGAGCGCGAACAGCGCCCCGTGCGCGAAGTTGACGATGCCAAGCAGCCCGCAGATGATCGACAGCCCGATCGCGAGCAAGACGTAAAGGAATCCCAGCACCAAGCCATTGGCGATCTGGGACAAGACAATTTCTGCCATGTCCGTACTCCCGGTAGCAGCGTGCTTGAAGGATCAGATCTGGCGCGGCGGCATCGTGCAGCCGACTTCCTGGCGCGAGCCGTAAAGCTTGTCGACGTCGGCGGCGTTCTGCGGCACGACCGACACCTGGTCGAGCCAGTCCCATTTGTCGGTGACGTGGTCCTTCACCTTGAACACGCTCCAGCGACGCACCATCTGGTGGTCCCACGCGCGGTAGTAAGCGGGCACGGCGCCGTCGTCGAGCTTGACGGTTTCGAGGCTCGACGCGATGTCCGCGCCGCTCGTGCTCTTCGCCTGCTTGATGCCTTCGAGCAGGCCCCGGGTCGAGAACCAGCCGAGCCATGCCTTGTCGGCGGGCGGCTTGCCGTACTTCGCCGTATAGCTCTTGATGAAGGCCAGTTCCGCCGGCGTATGGCCGGGCGAGCTGAAATGCCAGGGCTTGCCGTAGTAGCCGGTTGCGGCATCGGGACTGATTGCCCACAGGTCCGAGTCGCCGATGATCGGGCAGGCCACCGGAATCGTCCCTCTCATGCCCATTTCGGCGTACTGCTTGAGAAATGTGGACAGGTCACCGCCGGGCAAACCGAGTACCACCACGTCCGGCTTGGTTTGCCTGATCTTGAGAATGAAGGAGCTGAAATCGGTGGTGTTCAACGGCGTGACGTCCGCGCCCGTCATCGTGCCGCCAGCCTGCTTGAGCAGTTCCGACATCGCGCGCTGAATGTCCTGGCCATACGCGTAATTCGCGACGAGGAAGTGCCAGCGCTTGCCCTTCGCGAGGAGCGACGGCGCGAGCGCGCGGCATGTCACCGGCGTGGGCGCGAGCGTGCGGAACGTGTAAGGGTTGCAACTGCTGCCGGTGAGTTCGCGGGCAGCCGCATTCGGCGAGATGTACGGCACTTTCGTGCGGTTAGCCACGGAGGCCATCGCGAGCGACGTGCCGCTATTGGTGCCGCCGATCACCGCGACCACTTTGTCTTCGTCGACGAGCTTCTGCATGTTCTGCTGCGCCGATTGCGGGTTCGGCTCGTCGTACCAGATCAGATCGACACGCCGGCCGCGCACCTGATTGCCGGCATCGGCCAGCGCCAGCTTCACGCCGTTCGCGATCATCTCGCCCTGCTCGGTCCACACGCCCTGCTTCGCGATCACGAGGCCGAGCTTCAGCGGCTGGTCACCCTGCGCTCGCACGAAGGCCGGTGCGGCCATCATGGCCGCGCCGCTCGCGAGCGTCTTGCCGGCCGCGGCCAGCCAGTCGCGCCGCGTCATTGCTCCCGGCGTCTCGCTTGCGTTGCCGCGCTCTTTGTTGTCGCCACCGTGGTTCTCGCTCATCTGTCTCCGCTCCTGTTTGCCCATTCATAACGGCAGCGAGGTCTGTCGCCGCCGATTCCAATTTTTCTGAATAGTAGTTTTAACTGGAATATGATTCAACAATCTTCAACCCTTACAGGGTTTTCGTGAATATGGGAGGTTCGGAAAAATGAGTGGCGCGTGCGCTACCGTCGCTCGCGGTAGAACGCCAAGGTCTGCCGCAAGCCGTCTTCCAGCGACGTGGCCGGCAAATCCGGCAGCAACCTGTCGAGCGCCGGGTCGTGCGGAAAGTCAGTGGCGATGGGCAACGGCGCGCCGGCGGCGCCAAGACGCGCGCCGGGTGCGAGCACAGATAACCGCTCGATCACGCTATCGACTGAAGCGATCTCTCCTGCCAGCGTGAACACGTGCGCACCCTGCGCCGGGGCAAACAGCGCGGCCTCGTAGGCGGCGGCGACATCGTCGGCAAATACGAGGCCCGTCGATCCCGTGAACGGGATCGTGTACGCGTCGCCGCGCGCCGCCGCGCGGCAGGCGAGACTCGGCCCCGCGCTGGAGCCGCTCTCGCGCCCCGCGCCATACACCACAAGCGGGCGGAAGCCGATGCTGGCGATACCGCAGTCATTCCAATAGGCTCGCGCCGATCCCTCACAGGCGAGCTTGAATGCGCCGTAGTGCGTCTGCGGATGCGGCCGCGCGCCGTCGTCGGGACCGAAGACCCCCGCGCTGCTCGCATACAGCACACTGCGCAGACCCGCCGCGCGCGCCGCGTCGAATACGTTCAGCGTGCCGATCAGATTGATTTGCGCGCCGCGCACTGGATCGCTCGCGCAACTCGGCGTCAGCACGCCTGCGAGATGAATGACGCCGTCGCAATCTTGCAGCGCACGCCTCACGTCGCTCGCCACGGAAATGTCGCCCGTCACCCATTCGACTTCGCGCGCCCTCTCCGGCACGAGTTCGCCCAGGAGGCGCGGGTCGCGACGCGTGTCGAACGTCCGCACGCTGACATTGCGCGCCAATAGACGCCGCATGATCCATGCGGCAAGAAAGCCGCTTCCGCCCGTCACCAGGACCCGCATCGTTTGCTCCTCCAATGTGCGTGAAAATTTTGATTTTTGAGGTTTATGGAATACTATTCCAATAATAAAACTTGTTCTACATATTTCCGTGCCCCGGCACAAGGAGACATCCAGGCGATGAACGAAGCGAGACAAACACAGTGGGACGAGGAAACCGATCTGCTCGTGTTCGGTGCCGGAGCCGGCGGCATGACCGCCGCGCTGGTGGCCCATCACGAAGGCATCAGGGTTCTCGTGTGCGAAAAGACGGATGCGGTCGGCGGCATCACGTCCACCTCCGGAGGCACCACGTGGGTGCCCGGCACGAGTCTGAGCGCGAGCGCCGGTGTGCCCGACAGCGTCGACGACGCGCGGCGCTTCCTCGCCTCGGTGGTCGGCGAGCGCGGCGGCGACGAAGCGCGCGCGGCGTTTCTGGAAAGCGGCCCGGAGGCAATCGACGAACTGCAACGCATCAGCGACGTGAAGTTCGTCGCGGCCACGGCCCACCCGGACTATGTGGCGGGGCCGGGCGCTGCATTTGGCGGACGCGCGTTGGCGCCGGTCGCATTCGACGGCCGCCTGCTCGGCGACGAGTTCGTCCGCGTGAGGCCGCCGCGCAAGGAGTTCATGGGCCTGGGCGGCATGATGGTCGCGCGCACCGATCTGGACGCGCTGCTCGCGCCTTTCGCGTCGAAGAAAAATTTCTCGCGCACGCTGGCCGTGGTGGGCCGCTATATGCTCGACCGGCTGCGCTATCCGCGCGGCACGCAGCTCGTCATGGGCAATGCGCTGGCGGCGCGGCTCTTTTACAGCTTGCGCAAACAGAAGGTGGAAGTCCGCTTCGACACGCCGCTGGTTGAACTCGTGATCGAGCAAGGCGAAGTCACGGGCGCCGTGGTCGAACAGAAAGGCGTGGGACGCAAGCGGATTCGCGCGCGTCGTGGCGTAGTGCTGGCGACTGGCGGCATTACGCGTCATCCGGTGCTGCGCAAGCAGTTGTTTCCCGCCGGGGCTCAACCGTTGTCGCTGTCGCCCGACACGCATACCGGCGACGGCGTCGGCAGTGCGCTCAAGATCAACGCCCGGTTGCACGACGGCCACGACAGCCCCGGTCTCTGGATGCCCTGCTCGATCCTGCGCTCAGGCAACGGACAGGACGCGGTCTGGCCGCACATCATTCTCGATCGGGCGAAACCCGGGCTGATCGCGGTGAACCGCCGCGGCGAACGGTTCGTCAACGAGTCGGACTCGTATCATGACTTCGTGATGGGCATGTTGCGCGACGCGAAAGGCGAAAGCGCACCCGCGCATTTGATCGTGGATGCGGCGTTCATTCGCGACTATGGCCTCGGACTGCTGATGCGCGAACGAAGCGGCGCGCGCATCGCCAGTTTCGAAAAGGCGGGCTATCTGATCAAGGGCGAGACACTGGCCGAACTGGCCGCGAAGCTGGGCGTCGATGCAGCGGGCCTCGAACGCACGGTCGCCACCTACAATCGCGGCGCGGCGCAAGGCCTCGACCCCGCGTTTCAGCGCGGCTCGAGTCCGATGAACCGCTTCAACGGCGATGCCGCGCAGAAGCCCAATCCGTGCATCCGTGCGATCGGCGCCGGCCCGTACTATGCGGTGACGGTGTGGCCTGCGGATCTCGCCTGCAGCGCCGGGCTCGCGGGCAACGCCGATGGCCAGGTGCTCGATAACGACGGGCATGTGATACCCGGCCTGTACGCATGCGGCAACGACCTTGCGTCGATCTTCCGCGGCACCTATCCTGGTCCGGGGACGACGCTCGGCCCTGCGATCGTGTTTGGCTGGCGGATCGCTAAAAATGCGGCTCGCGCCGCGCGGGATTCGGCCGCGCCAACGCGGTTTGATTCGAGCGCGCCGCAGGAGCATTTTCAGGCCACCAGATAAAGGCTTGAGCGACGACCTACGCCAGCTCATGCGCCCACCAGCCGCATTGCTTCCATCGTCTTCTTGAAGCCCAGGATTCTCAGCACTCGCGTGAGATTGTAGGCGAGTACGTTCAAACGCATCTCGGTACCTACGTTGGGCACCTGCGCGTCAGGAAGTGCGAGGGCGTGCATCGTGATTTTATTTTGCATTGCGAACAGGCGCTACTCCAGTATCGATGTAGCGGCCTCCCATGTTGCTCACTCGCGTAACGGTAAACTGCCCGTTCTCCAGTTGGACATTGGTACTCGTCGTCCGGCGCACTGTAGATGAAGTCTGCCTTGTCGAATCGGCCATGGTGTTTCGCGCCCCATGTTGTCGGGTTCGGCCGCATGACGGATTCGCTGCAGTAGCAACGCATCGAGCCAGCCGTTATTCGTTGATCCGCTTCGCGAACTCCGAAATGGCGTCAGCCATTGCCTTGGGCTGTTCCGGCGCCATTGCGTGCCCGGCGTTCGGCACCACAATCACTGTCACCCGGTCACCAAGCATGTTCTTGAGCACGTGCGAGAACTGACGAGGCGCCACTGCATCGTTCTCGCCCTGCAAGTCGAGAATCGGCGCGGTGCCGGCGGCGAAGTAGTCGTCGACCGGGGTGATATTACGAGCATGTCCTTCTGCTTCATGCGCTTCTGGATGCCAGCCCCCCAACCACACGCCAGGGTTGTTTCCCGGCGCGAAGAAGGCCTCTTCAAGGTACCGAAGCCGTTGAGCTTCCGGAAGCCCGAGGTCTGCGGCTCCGTCAATCGCTTTGCGCATCTCCGGGCTGATGGGTTTCCCGTTAAACCCCGGAGGAACCTTGCCCGCTGACGCGGCAGCTAGAACGACGCCCTTTACAAGGTCAGGACGGTCCACCGCTAGCTGACGCGCGGCGAAATTCCCCCAGGCATGTCCGACGACGACAACAGGGCCGGCGTGCTTTTGATCGATGACCATTGCCACGTCAGCTGCAAAGTCGTGAATGCTCAGGTTTTCCATCGGGCCCCTGCTCTTGCCGATCCCGCGCGGTTCAGGGCGTAACACGCGTAACCCATCGGCCATCAGGTACTCAGCGACCTGGTCATAGTCGCGCGCCGAACGCGCCAGCGACGGGAGAATGACGACGGTTGGTCCCTTTCCCTGGCTCAGTACTTCTATCTGGACGTTGCCGCGTTTGATAACTTCGTCGGTCACTTGAGCAGGGTCCAGCGCCGCGAAACTGCTCATTGACATCGCGACGAGAACTCCAGTGAGACCATATTTTGCGAATTTCATGAACGTTTCCTGAAATTTATAAATCCGCGAATCTGCGCCAACATCTGCCGCTACTGAGCGCATGCAGCTACGAACGAGAGTCGTGTCCAATGTCCAGGACATGGATCTACTCGAAACCGAAAAACTCGGCGGGGTTGTCGACCAGTAGCAAGCGACGTTGTTGCTCGCCCGGCGCCATCTGCGCAATCAGGTCGGTAAGGTCGCCGTCGTCGGGCATCGGGCCGTGCAGATTGACGTGCGGCCAGTCGCTGCCCCACAGCACACGCTGCGGTGCATGCGCGGCGAGATTGCGCGCGACCGGCAGCACGTCGTGAAACGGCGTGCCGGTCTTCGACAGACGGTCTGCCGCACTGAGCTTCACCCACACGCGCCCGCTGTCCATCAGGCGGCGCAGTGCTGCAACGGCCGCGCCGTCTGGACCATCGGCGATGTCGAGTCGAGCCATATGGTCAATCACGACCGGCATGTCGAGTGAGAGGATGAACGGCGCGTACTCGACAATGTCGTTTCCGGCCACGTGGATCGCCACGTGCCAGCGGAATGGCCGGATTTTCGCGGCGACGTTGCGGACCACGTCGAGATCGGTGCGCCCGCCCAGATGCGCGAGAAAGTGAAAGCGCGCGCCGCACACGCCGGCAGCGGCCAATTCGGCGATCTGCGAGTCGGGGTCCGTCGGCCGCACCAGCGCGACGCCGCGATAACGGCCCGCGCCATGATGCAGCGCGTCGAGCAGCGGCCGGTGATCGAAACCGTGTCCCTGGCTCTGCACGATTACTGCGCGGCTGAAGCCAAAGCGCTCGTGCCACTTGCGCAACGCGGTCTCCGGCGCGAGCGCGGGGTTGAAGCTGCGTTCGTCGGGCAGCGGATAGCGGTCGAACGGTCCGTAGATGTGGCAGTGCGAGTCGCAACTGCCGGGCGGCAATTGCAGCATCGGTGTGCGCGGATGCGCGAGCGGCGCGTCGGAAGTCTTCAAAACCTGGTTCATGGGTGCGCTCCTTAACCGCAGCGTACGGTCATGCCGCCGTCGACCACCACCTCAGTGCCGGTCACGAAGCGCGCTTCGTCCGATGCGAGGTACAACGCCGCGTTCGCGGTATCGCGGCCATCGCCCATGAAGCCGAGCGGAATCCGCGCAAGACGCTGCGTGAGCAGCGCGTCGACGTCGCCGCCGGCACGCTGGTTTGCGAGCCGCGCCTCGACCATCGGCGTATGCAATTGACCCGGCACCACCGTGTTCACGCGAATCCCCTTGCCTGCATACTCCACCGCGACGACGCGCGACAACTGGATCACGCCGGCCTTCGACGCCGCATACGCGACCTGCGCGGCACCGGTCCAGCGAATGCCGGAGGTCGATGCCGTGTTGACGATCGCGCCCGCGCCCTGGGCTTCCATCACGGGCAAGACATGCTTGCAGGTCAGGTACACGCTTTTCAGATTCAGCGCGATCTGCGCGTCCCATTTGTCTTCATCGAGCGCGACGGGACCGCCCGCCTCCGAGCCGCCGACGTTGTTGACGAGAATGTCCACGCGCCCGTAGGTCTTCACGCAGCCTTCCACCATGCGCGCCACCGCTGCGCTATCGGTCACGTCGCATGCCACGCCAGTGACTTCTGCGCCGACCGCGCGCACGCGCTGAAGCGTGTCCTGCATCGCGTCGAGATTGCGATCGACCGCATAGATCTTCGCGCCTTCCTCGGCAAAGCGCACCGCCACGGCGCGCCCGTTGCCCCAGCCGGGCCCGACGCAGCCCGCCCCCGTCACGATGGCTACCTTGCTGTCGAGTCGTTTGCTCATCTGCTTCATTCTCCGAGCTCGTTTGGCACGCCCGCGGGCTGTGCCACCTGAAAGACGTTGATCGTCATCGAGATCAATGTGTAGTAGCCGGCAAGTCCGACGAGATCGATCACGCCCGCTTCGCCGAGCCGCTCGACGGCTTCCGCGTAGCGCGCATCTGATACCTTGCGGTCGCGATGCAACTCGGTCAGGAACGCATGGATCACGGCTTCATCTGGCTGCGAGAAAACGGGCTGAGCGTGTGTGCGAATCGCTTCGACCACATCGCGGCTCACGCCCGCTTCGAGCGCGATCGGCTTGTGCGCGTACCATTCGTATTCCGAGCCCCAGACGCGGGCCAGCGTCAGAATCGCGAGTTCCGACAGGCGGGGCGGCAACGTCGTTTCATAGCGGCAATAGCGGCCCAGTGCCTGCGCATGCTGGGCCAGTTCCGGGCGATGCAGCCAGACGGCGAGCGGCCCGCGTACGCCCTTGCGTGGACCGCTGGCGATCGCGTCGTGTGCGCCACGTTGCGCCGGAGTCATCTGATCGGGATCGAGATCGGCGATACGTTTCATCGAAGTTCCTTGTTGAGCATGAGATGCCTGAAGTGAGCGGTGAAGCCGCTATTTCGTGGATGACCGGGTCGACGCGAGCGCCGCCGCGCGCGTCTCGTGACTGTCTTGCGCGCGACGCGGCCCCTGGCACGCGCGAAAGGTGTCAGCGTCGAACGCGTGTTCCCATTTCGCCAGGGCGATCACGGCGACCGTATTGCCGATCATGTTGGTCAACGCGGTGGCCGTCGCCATCAGGCGGTCGATGCCGAACAGCAACCCGAGCCCGCCCAGGGGCAACACGCGCAGCGATTCCATCGTGGCGGCGAGCTTGATGAATGCGCCGCCCGCAACTGTCGTGCCGCCTTTCGAAGTCAGCGTCAGCACGCCGAGCAACGCGATCTGCTGGGCGATCGAGAACGGCGTATCGGTGGCCTGCGCGATGAAGCCAACTGACATCGCCATATAGATGCCGGTGCCGTCGAGATTGAAGCTGTAGCCGGCCGGCAGCACGAAGCCGACCACCATTTCATCGCAACCGGCCTGCTGCAACTTTTGCACGAGACGGGGAAACGCCACCTCGCCCGAGGCGGTACCGAACACGAGCAGCAGTTCCTCGCGAATCAGGCGCAGCACCGCGAAGATCGACACGCCGCACGACGCGGTGATGCCGCCGAACACAATCAGCACGAAGCCGATCGAACCGGCCCAGTAGAGCAGCACGAGCTTCATCAGATAGAGCATCGTGGCGCCGCCGTAGCTGCCCACCGCGGCGGCCATCGCGCCGAATGCGCCGATGGGAGCGAGCCGCATGATGAAGCCGAGAATCGTGAACAGCACGCGCTGCGCCTCGCCGACGCCGCGCAGCAGAATGGAATCGCGGCCGACCGACAGGTTCAGCGCGATACCCGCCAGGATCGCGATTAATAGCACCTGCAAAATGTTGCCGGTCGCGAACGCACCGACAAGCGTGGTCGGCACGATGCCCAGCAGAAAATCGGTGACAGACATGTGCGCGGCCGATTCCGCGAACTGCGCGACCTTCCCGCTGCTTTCGAGGTGCGCCGCATGCATGCCGACACCGGGCTTGAACACGTTGACGAGCACGAGACCCACGAACATCGCGAGCGTGCTGACCACCTCGAAATAGATCAGCGTCTTTGCGCCGAGCCGCCCCAGCTTGCGCATGTCCTGCACGTGCGACATGCCGTGCACGACGGTGCAGAACACAATCGGCGCGAGCAGCATGCGCAGCAGGCCGATAAAGGCGTCGCCGAGCGGTTTCATGGCGATCGCGGTGGCCGGTGCGACGATGCCGACCAGCACCGCGAGCATGAGCGCAAGCAGCACCTGGACGTGCAGCTTCCTGAGTTGTGCCATCCCTGTCTCCGTTATCTGTTCTTCGTTAGCGTTCGTGGCCACGGCTCAGATGCAGCCGTCGCGTGTGATGCCATCAGTAGCTGCTGCGCCGGTATGGCACATAAACATTGAAAGTGCTGATGCCGAATCCGCACGGGCGACCGATCTGGGCGGCGAGTGTCGAGGTGGCCGGTGAATCGAACGCGGCTAGAATCCACACGGTTTCGCCATCCTCGACGAAGCCGCGTAGCTGCAGCAGATCCTCGCGCGCGGCAAGCGCTTCACGCACCGCGGCGACGATCGATTCCGCCGAGGCCACGCCGGCGATCAGCCGTACGCTCATCGCAAGCAGCCGGCTGACCGCTTGCGGATCGCGTTGTGCTTCTGCGCGCCCGTCGAGCGCGCCAGCCGCCACACGCGAGCGGCCCACCGTGCGCGGCAGCAGTCGCCTGCTCCACGGCGTCGATTGCGCGCCCGACACCTTGCGGTACGCGTCGCTATCGAGTGCATCCAGCGAGGTGAGGTCGTAGAGCGCCATCCAGCGCGGCCAGCCGTCCACGCAGACCCAGCGCGACGCCGACACGAATCCCGGCAACGCGAGGCGCTGCGGAAAATGCTCGGTGTCGTACCAGTCGTTGAACTCCTCTTCGAGCGAGGCGGGCGGCTCCATCGACACCATCAGCAAAGCGGGCCGAGCGGTGTGGGTCATCGGTAGTCTCTATCAATAAATGCTTCAATCTTGTCGAACACCTGCGCAGGCGTTTGCACTGCCATCAGATGACCGGCTGGCACCGTATCGAGCACGCTGCCCCGAATCAGCGCGGCTTGAGTGGCGACCCGCGCGGGCGGGCGCTGCAGATCGTGCTCGCCGGCGAGCAGCAGGCACGGACAGCGCAAGGCCGGCAACTGCGCGCGCAGATCGATGTCGCTGAGCGCGTCGTTTGCGAGCGCATAGCAGACAGGATCGTTGGCAAGCAGGCGCGCGCGGTAAGCAAGATGGGCTTCGAGCGCAAACGGATCGTCGCGCAACACCGGTGGCCACGACTGATCGAGCGTACTGTCGACGATCGCGCGCATGCCGTCCGCCCTCGCCCGTTGCGCGCGTTCACGCAACATGCCCCGTCGTGACGGATCGACGTCGAGGGCCGGCGCGCACATCACGATGCCAGCGACGCGTGCTGGATAGCGCGCCGCGAAGTCCACTGCGATCGGCGCGCCGGCAGCCGCCGCGACGAGCCAGCACGGTTCGTTCAGCGAAAGCTCGTCGAGCAGCGTGCGCAGATCATCGACATGGTCGGCAAGCGAGAACGGCACGCGGACCTTTTCCGAATCGCCATGTCCGCGCTGATCGTAGCGAAGTACGCGGCGCGACGCGCTCAACCTGGACACGATGGCATCCCAACTCGCGATGCTTCCGCCCAGTTCATGAATCAGCACGACCGTGCCGGCAGCCTCCGATCCCTCTGCTCCCGCGAGCACATAGCCCAGGCTGATACCCGAGGCGTCGATCCATGCCAGTTCGCTATCCTTCGACGCCAGCGGGGCAAGAGCTTCTGAAAGCGCGTTCATGAATGGCTGTCTCCGTTTCCAGTACTGTGCCCGGGGCACGACCTATTGACAAAAACCTTTTTTCGATGGAAAGCTATGCTCAAAAAGCATAGCTGTGGCACGTGCGGCACAACAGGAGACGATCATCGAAATCAGGGAACTGCGTTCATTCGTGCACATCGCGCGAGTGGGTAGCTTCAGCCGCGCGGCGGCGGAGTTGTACGTCGCGCAGCCGGCGTTGAGCCGGCAGATCGCCAAGCTCGAAGAAGAACTCGGCACCGCGCTGTTCGTGCGCCACGGGCGCGGTGTGCGTTTGACGAGCGGCGGTGCGCAGTTGCTCGAACGCGCGGAGATGATCATCAACTTCGTCGCGCAGACGGGTGAGCATGTGCGCGCGTCGAGCGATCGTCTGAGTGGGCATATCGCGCTCGGATTGCCGCCCGCGGTGGGGGTGCACGTATCGGCGCCGATCGTCGAAGCGTTTCGCGAGCGCTGGCCCGCGGTAGGGCTGCATATCCGCGAAGGGCTCAGCAGTTCGTTGCAGGAATGGCTGCTCGACCGGCGCGTCGATCTCGCGATCGTCTACAACCAGCCCGCGCTGGAAGCATTCGATGTGCTGCCGCTGTGCAACGAAGCGATGGTGATCGTCGGTCCGCCCGATGATACCGTGATCAAACGACGCGGCGGCGAGCCGCTGCGCATTCGCGATCTCGCCGAATTGCCGCTGATCGTGCCGGGTTTTCCACATGCGAACCGGCGCGTCCTCGAACAGGCGGCCGTTCAGCACGGCGTGCATCTGCGCGTCGTGCTGGAGGTGGATAGTGTCGCGCTGACCAAGGCGCTCGTGAATCGTGGCCTCGGCTACTCGCTGCTGACGTACACGGCCATTCAGGACGAAGTGCAGCGTGGCGATCTGCGAGCGCTGCCGATCGAGCGGCCGTCGATCCGCTCGATCGTCTCGCTTGCGACACTGCGTGAACAGCGCGCGTCGCGGCTCGTGCGCACGATGGCGGACGTCGTACGAGACAACGTGCACGAACTCGCGGTCAACGGCGCATGGAAGGACTACGTCACGTGGCTCGGCGACAGCGAACCCAACGCGACACGCGCGACCGCGGACGAATAAACGCGGATCACCGCATCGGATGACTTTGCCTTTTTTGCACTGCTGGCCAGGTGCCCCAACGAGAAGAGGCATATTGCCTCATGTCCATCTCTTCTTGATGGCAGACAGATGCCGCGCCATTGGCGTGACGTCGAGCGTCATGTATGGAAATTAAGGGCAGCGACCTGAGCAGGGTGTGCGGTTCGTCATGCGAGCCGACATTGAATACGCTTGCGTTCGCGATTTGGCCGGCTACACGCCAGAAATGACGCCCCCTCGCGCTGCAGCCGTTTGAACAGATCCTTGATCTCGGGGAAGTACTTCGACTTGGTAACGATGATACGGCGCGCAGCAGGATCTTCGGGGCCGTTCACCAGAAATGGCGTAGAAAGCCCTTGACCTTCCGCTTCCTTGTGGTCCTGCAGCAAGATGATGAGCGGCGAACGCCGCCGGAGAGGGTCCGGTCAGCGCGTCTGCACGGACAGATACAAGCGCGAAGGCTGATTCGCCATACCGCGACGAGCCGCACGAGCGGTCCGGCATACCCGCAATCAGGCCGCTTTGGGCCGGCCCTTGCGCCGCGCCGGAACCGGCTGCACATTGGTCACCACCGGCGCGACTTTCAGGCTGCGTTTGAAATACGGCGAGCTGAGCGTGGCCGCGCTCATGTCCGACACGGCTTCGAGCAACGCAGGCGCAAGCGCCTTCAAGCGCGCCTCAGGCAAGCGGCTCGTCGGCCCGGCGAGACTCACCACGCCGACGGCCAGCCCGGTGACGGGATGGCGGACAACCGCGGCCATCGACGTCATCCCCACCTCGTAGGTGTCGCTCGCGACGCCGTAGCCGCGTTTGCGCGCGCCAGCCAGGTCCTGGAGAAACTGCTGGATCGACTTCGGCGCCCTCGGCCCGGTCTGGCCCGCCTTGCCGATTCCACCCTGGCGCGATACCAGTTCGAGCGCCTCTTCGTCGCTCATCGTCGACAGCCACGCCTGCCCGCTCGCGGTGCAATGCAGCGGCGGCTGGCTGCCCATGTCCGGGTCGTAGCGCAGGCCGGATTTGGCGCCCTGCGCCTTGCCGACGAACGTGATGTGATCGTCCTCGACCACGCCGAGCCGCGCCAGTTCGCCCGAGGCCGAGGCGAGCCTGTCGAGCACGGGTTGCGAAATATCGAGCACGCCGCCCGTGGACAGCCAGATCAACGCCAGCGATACAAGCTTGAGCGCAAGGACGTACTCGCCGTGCTCGTCCTGCCGCACATAGCCTTCTTCGCTCAGTTCGGCGAGCAGGCGATGGGTTCCGCTGCGCGGGATGTTCAGCGTGTCGGCTATCGCGGCCAGTTGCATGCTGCCGCCCTGCTTCGCCAGCAATTCGATGATCGCCAGTGCCCGCTCAAGATTCCCCGCCATATTGAACTCTCAGTTCGACTTAGATACCGAATGAGAACACGATTCCACATCGGAATTCAAGCAACCCGCATTCCTGTGTGGTCCTGAGCGCCGGCCTAGTGGCCTGCAACCTCGACCCGCAGCACCGGCCCGCGATGCCGCGCGCCTTTCAGAAGCACCGCGGCGGCGCCGACTGCCGCGGGAATCGCCAGCGCCGTGAACACCTCGCCGAAGCCCCAGTTCGCGTGCAGCATGCTCGCGCCGAGCATGGCCCCCGCGATGCCGCCGAAGCGGCCGATGCCGAGCATCCAGCTCGTGCCGGTCGCGCGCATACGGGTCGGATACGATCCGGCGGCGAGTGCGCAAAAGCCGGTGTTGGAGCCGTTCATGCAGTAACCCATGCCGAACGCCAGCACGCTGATGCCGACGATGCCATGCCCCGGCAAACCCATGTACCACGCAAAGAGTCCGCCGACGAACACCGTCGCGCCCAACGCGCGGTGCGGGTTGACGCGGTCCATCAGCCAGCCGATCGCGAGCGAGCCGATGGTGCCGCCCGCCTGAAACAGCGCGCCGACGATCGCCGCCTGTTCGAGCGTAAAGCCGGCGCCGCGAATCAGGATCGGCAGCCAGCTACCAAGCAGGTACACCGTCAGCAGACCCGCGAAGTAGCAGACCCACAGCATCACTGTGCCGAACACATAGTCGCGCGAGAGGATCAGACGGACCGGGCTGCGTTCGCGCTGCGGCGTGCCGTGCGCGACGAAGCGCGTCGCGTGATCGGCGAGGCCGGCTGTGATGCGGTTCATCACCGTCACGAGGCGCGCGCGGCGCGTTTCCTTCAAGGCGAGAAAACGCGCGGACTCGGGCAGCCATTTGATCATCAGCGGCACGTAGAGAATCGGCAGCACGCCGCCGAGGATCAGCACCGAGTGCCAGCCATGCGCCGCGATCAACCATGCGCTGATGAAACCGCCGCCGGCCGCGCCGAGCGTGAAGCCGCAGAACACGGTCGTCACCATCAGCGCGCGGCAGCGTTGCGGCGCGTATTCGGCCATCAGCGTGGCGGCGTTGGGCATCGACGCGCCCAGCCCCAGGCCGGTCAGAAAACGCAGCACCGCCAGTTCGCCGACGTTGCTCGCGAACGCGGAACCCAGACTCCACACGCCGAAGAACAGCACCGCGCCGGTCATCACCGTCTTGCGGCCGAAGCGGTCCGCGAGCGGTCCCGCGCCCAGCGCGCCGAACGCGAGGCCGAGCAGGCCGCCGCTCATCACCGGGCCGAGCGCATCGCGCGGAATCGCCCAGGCGGTGGACAGCGCCGGCGCGATGAAGCCGACCATCACGGTGTCGAGCCCATCGAGCGTGACGATGAACATGCACATCAACAGCACGAGAATCTGAAAGCGCCCGACTGGTTGTTCGTCGAGAAGCTTTTGCACGTCGATGACGCGCGCCGCCTGTGCGTCTGACGCGACGGGCTTCAATGATGCCTTCATGGGTTGTCTCCGGATCGTTATTGGTTGTTATCGATGAGGGATGCCAGTCCGCGCTCCGTCTCGCGCGGGCTCGTCAGCGCACTGTGCGACGCTCACGCGTTTCAGCCGGCCGCGTACGTTTGCGCCAGCACGGCAAGCGTCGCCTCGCGCAGCTTGCGGGCACGTTCGAGTGCCGGCGCGGTCTTCGCCCACTGCTCTGTCGGCACCTCGATGCTGAGCGGCAGATGGTCGGGCAGCGCACGCAGAATGCCGGCGAGATCGATGCCGCCTTCGCCCGGGATCATCCGCTCGCAGCGCGCCTGGAAGAGCAGCGTCTCCAGATCGGTCGGGCGCTCGGCGGGCGCGTCGCAGAACTGCACGTAGCCGAAGTACTCGCGCGGCAACGCCGCGAGTTCGTCTGTCGACGAACCGGCGCGGTCGAAGTGGATCGGGTCGATGATGAGGCCGGTATTACTGCGGCCCGCGGCCTTGACGATGCGCGCACCCTGCGTGATGTCCTTCACGTCGGTCCACGGCATCGGCTCGAGCGACGGCGACAGTCCCAGCGGCTTCGCGAGATCGCAGAGTTGCGCGAGACGATCCGCGGTGCGCGCTTCGTCCGGGTCGTTGCCGGCCACCAGCACATAGCGTGCGCCGAGCTCCGCGCCGGTTTCGAGCATCGGCTTGTAATCGGCGACATTCGTGTCCGGCCTCAGGCGCAGAATCTCGATGTCGAGCACCTTGATGCCGGTGTCGCGCAAGCGCGCGAGCGTTTCGCGTTTCAGCGGCGTATCGCCGATGATCTCGTGGCGCACCTCGTGATCGGTTGCGGGCAACAGGCGCAGGCCGACGTAGTCGTAGCCCGCCTGCGCGGCGCACTCCACCATCTGCGGCGGGGTCAGTTCGAGCGCGGTCAATGCCGAGAGAGAAAGCGCGCGCGTGTTGTGCTGTGTCATGTCGTTTCCTTGAATCCGGTGGTTCGTTCGTACTCCATACGCGTTCAGCGCAGCGGCGAAAACGGTGCGGGCACGCAGATGGTCGATTCCATCGTGGTCAGATGCGCGGGGCCGCCCTTGGGCGGCCAGATGCCGTCCTTCACCGCTTCGGCGCGAATCCGCGAACGTTCGTCGACGCTCGCGTACGGCCATATGTTCAGAAAGCGCGGCACGGCGCCGTCGAGCGAATACATCGCGCCGATCAGCGGCGAGCGCTGCGTGCGTTCCGGCAGCGCTTTTTCCCACGCGTCGATGGTGTGCTGCAGGCTCGCGAGCTTCGTCCCATAGATGCGCATTTCGTAGATGCCGCCGTGCACGGCAGGCTCGATCGGCGGCAGGAAGGGGAACAGCGAATAGCTGTCGATCTTCACGTCGGTGACGAATTCGCCGCAGCCGAACGGGTTGCCTTCGAGCAGCATGCGCTTGCGCTCGCTGACGAGCGCGGCTTCCGATTCGAAGCCGCGCAGCACCAGCACTTGCCCCAGCGCGCCGATATCGGAATACCAGCAGCCAAGCAGTTTCGAGCCGGGTTGATCACCGCTTGCCTTGATGCTTTCGAAGACCTGCGCATTCGAACCGATTTTCACGGTAAGCGTCACTACGTCATAGAGGGTCATGGGATATGTCCTTGCATGTGATTGGAGAGAGGCGCGGCGGACTCCGTCTGAGCCGAACCGGCGAGAGCGAGTCCGGCGATGTAGCCGAAGGTCATCGCCGGACCGAGCGTGATGCCGCCAGCGGGATAACAGCCGCCCATCATGCTGGCGCTGTCGTTGCCCGTCGCGAAGAGACCGGCAATCGGCCGGTGCTCGTCATCGAGGACGCGGGCAGCGGCATCGGTCGCCAGACCGGCGAAGGTGCCGAGGCTGCCGGGAAGCAGTTTGACCGCGTAGAACGGGCCGTTTTCGAGCGGCGCGACGCATGGGTTCGGCTTGTGAAGCGCGTCGCCCTGCATACGGGTGTACGGTGTCGAGCCTCGATGGAACTGCGGATCCATGCCGTGTTTCGCATACGTGTTGTAACTGGCCACGGTGTTCGCGAGCCCTTGCGGATCGATGCCGCACTGCGCGGCCAACCCGGCGAGACTGTCCGCGCGTTTCAGATAGCCCGAGCGCCGATAGGAGCCGGTCGGAAACGGAAACGGCCTCGATGCGCCCAGACCGTAACGGCGCTGGAATCGATGGTCGCAAACCAGCCATGCGCAGACTTCTTCGCCGTGCGGCGTTGCCTCGAAGAGCGCGCTCATCAGGTCGTAATAGGACGATGCTTCATTACCGAAGCGCTTGCCCGTGCGCGTCACCGCAATCACGCCCGGTTTCGCGCGTTCGATCAGATGCGGGAACGCCACCGGTGGCTCGCCCGCTGGTTGCGGTACGAGCGACACCGGCGCCCATGCGGCGGGCGCGCGGAGCGCTGCATCGAAATGGCCGCCGACCGCCTCGCCGATGCGAATGCCGTCGCCGCTATTGGACAACGGCGCGGCCGACCAATGCTCGCGCCCGGACGGCGTGTAGGAGAAGGTGCGCGCGCGGCGCGCTACGTCATGCGGATAGCCTCCGCACGCCAGCACCACACCCCGCGCGGCTCGCACCTCCTTGACGATTCCATCGATCTCGATGTGTGCTCCCACCACGCGGCCCGCCTCGCGGATCAGGCCAACGGCTTTCGCATTCGAGCGCAGATCGACGTCATGATCCACCGCCGATTTCAGCAAACGCGCAACCAACGCGTGACCGTTGACCAGATGCATCGAACGGCCATAGCGCAGCTTGTGCAGCGCGAACGTGGCTAACCTTCGCGTGACATACATCGCGGAGCGCAGCGACCGCGTCGCGTTGAAGAAATGGCTGAGGTCAGCGCCGGAGGCGATTCCCATCCCGCCAAGCGTCGTCGTGGCGAGCGGTTGCCGCAGCTTGTCGATGAGCGGTCCCAGTTCACGGCCGTCGAACGGCATTGCGCAGACCGAGCGGCCGCCGGTGCCGGCGCCGCCCGACGTGTGAAAGTCCGGAATCCGGTTGCCGTCGACGAAACGCATCGACGTATGCCGCTCGAAGAATTCGACCATTCGCGGGCCGTGGTTCAGCAACGCGCCCGTCTTCGCCGCATCGAAATGCGAGCCGAGTTCGTTGCGCAGATAGGCGCGCGGCGCTTCGACGTCCTCGGTGATCCCCGCACGTACGGCGAGCGGATTGCCGGGTATCCACATCCAGCCGCCGGACCACGCCGTCGTGCCGCCGAAGACCGCCTCCTTTTCCGCCACGATGACCCGCAGTCCCCGCACGGCGGCGGTGACCGCCGCGGAGAGGCCGCCCGCGCCGGAGCCCAGTACCAGCACATCACATTCGAGCATCGGTTCGCGCTTCATGGCCAATCCGCTTCATCCTCAGGGTGGTTCGATTTGTTGAATACTATTCCATATTGTTATTTTATTCAAACGATGCTTAACCCTTAGCTCTCCGATGCAGAACCATGCCGCGCCTCCCTCAAAGGGTCGGCGCGACGCGCCCTCCCGCCGCCACCGCGCGATGCACGGCGAAGGTTGCGGCCAGTGTGCGCGCGGCGTCGTCACCCGAACAGACCGGGGTTTCGTCACCGGCGATCAGCGCCGCGAAATGGCGCAACTGCTCGGCGTAGGGGTCGCCGCTGTGCGGCGTGGTGCGCTCGTGCGTCAGCGGTTCGTGCCAGCCTTTGCCGCTGCGGTACTCCCAGACGTCGAGCTGCGGCAAGGTCAGCGACGCATCTGTGCCCGACACGAAATGCGTGTTCACCTGCTGACGGGGATAGTGCGCCGCCTCGCCCGCGGCGAGGTCCCAGTTCCAGGGCGACGCCGCGCAATCGGACACGGCCAGCGTGCCCAGCGCGCCATTCGCGAAGCGCAGGATGACGGCTGCGGTGTCCTCGACTTCGAAGCCCCGTATCGCGTTGGACGTCAGCGCCTGCACGTCGACGATATCGCCGAGCAGGAAGCGCATCATGTCGATGTCGTGAATCAGATTGATCAGGACCGGCCCGCCGCCCTGGCGACGGCGCCATTCGACGTCGAAATAGGCGTCCGGTTTGTAGAAGGTGGCGAGAGCCGTGGCGGTCACCGGTTTGCCCAGTCGTCCCGACTGCACGATGTCGCGCGCGCGTCGCAGAATCGGATTGTGGCGGCGATGATGGCCGACGAGCAGCGGCACGCGCGCTTCGACGGCGGCGTCGTTCAGTTGGCGCGCCTGTTCGACGGTATCTGCCACCGGCTTTTCCATCAGCACCGGCACGCCGCGCGCGATACAGTCGCGCCCAACATCGACATGCGTCGCATTGGGTGTCGCGACGATCGCGCCTTCGGGCCGCACCTCGTCGAGCATCGACCGGTAGTCGGCGAACCAGCGCAGCCGCTGCTCGCGCGCGAAGCTTTCCGCCTGCGGTGAAGGATCGGCGATCGCGACGATTTCGCACTGCGCATGCGAACGCGCGCGCTCGACGTGCATGCGCCCAATGGCTCCCGCGCCGATCAATGCCAAACGTCTCCTGCTCATCTGTCTCTCCTTGGATTTGAGTGCTTCTGTAGTTGGCCGGAACAGCGATCACAGCGTCTGAAACCTCATCTATTTGTTGAATACTATTCCATATCAGATTAAAGTTCATCTAAATATGCGCAGCAAGGACAATCGATTCGGTCTGGATGCACGCGCACCGTACCCGCTGCGCAACGGAACCCGGAGACATCAAAGGAGGTTGGAAACAGCATGAGTCAGCAGAACGCATCTTCATTTTCTCCGTCGCTCGATGAAGGCCTGAGTGGCGCGACGCGTATCTATTTCATCGTCGGCGATCCGATCGCGCAGGTCCGTTCGCCTGCCGGCGTCACCGCCGCATTGCGGGCGGCCGGCCGCGACGCGCTGGTGGTGCCCGCTCACGTGGCGCCCGCCGATCTCCCCGCCTTCTTCACGGGCGTGAAGCCGATGCACAACGTCGACGGCGTGATCATTACCGTGCCGCACAAGTTCAGCGCAGCCGGATACTGCACGACGCTTTCCGACGAAGCGGCCTTCCTCGGCGCGGTCAATACGCTGCGCCGTATGCCCGACGGCCACTGGCACGGCGGCATGTTCGACGGCACGGGATTCGTCGCGGCGCTGAACGACGCGGGGTGTGAACCGACGGGTAAGCGCGCGCTGCTCATCGGCGCCGGCGGCGCGGGGTCGGCGATCGGCCATGCACTCGTGAGCGCGGGCGTCGGTTCGCTCGACGTCCGCGATAACGATGCGGACCGCACGACGTCGCTGACCGGGCGGCTCAATGCACTGCAACGTGGCAAGGTGGGCAGCGCCGCAGCCGATGTCGAAGCGCACACGTTCGATATCGTGGTCAACGCGTCGCCGCTCGGCATGCGCGCGGATGACCCGTTGCCTATCGATGTGTCGCGCTTACGGCCGCAGACCTTCGTTGGCGACGTCGTTACGAAGCCGCCGCTCACGCCGTTTATCGAAGCGGCGCGTGCCCGTGGCTGCCCGACGGTGACCGGCACGCAGATGTTCGGCCGTGTCTGCGACCGTATGGTGGAATTTCTGCTGGAAGCGGCGCAGCCATAAGCACAATGCACGGCGCACACGCGAATCTGCGTGTGTGCCGTACGCTGGAAAAAAGCCCGCCGTCAATGCGTGGGAACCGGCACCCGTATCGACGCCTTCGCTGTGTTAGACGGTTGCCGCGCTGACGAGCGCCTCGTCATGTGGTTCGTAGTCCATCGCATGCGCCGCATGACGGCCCGCGATGTAGCCGAACGTCATCGCAGGGCCGAGGTTGATGCCGCCGGACGGATAGCATCCGCCCATCACACTCGCCATATCCGTTCCCACCGCGTACAGACCGGCAATCGGATGGCTGTCCTTAGTCAACACTTGCGCGGACCCGTTGGTTTTAAGGCCGGCGAACGTGCCGAAGCTGCCCGGCAAAACTTTGACCGCGTAGAACGGTCCCTGCTCGAGCGGTGCGACGCAAGGATTCGGCCCCCCATGCAGAGGGTCGCCGCCCTTGCGGTTATACGGCGTCGAGCCGCGTCCGAACTCCGGGTCCTCGCCGCGGCGAGCATGCTCGTTGTAGCGCGTCACTGTCGCCGTCAATGTATCGGGGGCGATACCGCAACGCTTCGCCAGCGCTTCGATCGTCGAACCTCGCTGCAGATAGCCGTTGCGAATCAACGAACCGACCGGCACAGGAAAAGGCCGCGCATAGCCCAGACCATAGCGGCGCAAAAACCGGTGATCGCAGATGAGCCACGAAGCGACTTCTTGCCCGTCAGGCGCCGCCGCGACCATCGCCGACGTGTAGTCGTAGTAGCCATCCGCCTCGTTCACGAAGCGCTTGCCGTTCGAGAGCACGCCGATCACACCGGGCTTCGCGCGGTCGATGATGTGCGGGAAGTGGCCAACGCTGCCGTCAGCATGGGTGACTTTCGACACCGGCGCCCAGGCGGCCGCCGACGCCACATCCGTGAAGAGATAGCCGCCGGCCGATTCTCCGAGACTGACGCCGTCGCCCGAGCAACTTTCGGGGGGCAGCGCGAGGTGTTCGCGGCCCGTCGGCGTACGCGCGAAGAGCGCCTTGCGCCGCGCCACGTCGTTGGGGAAACCGCCGGCGGCCAGCACGACGCCCCTCGTCGCGCGAATCGTCACGTCCCCTTTGAGCGTCGCAACAACCGCTCCGCGCACCGCGCTCCCTTCGAACACCAGGCGTTGTGCGGGTGCCGACTCCATCAGGACGACACCCAGGTCCTGCGCCGATTTGACGAGACGCGCGACCAACGCCACGCCGTTGACCAGCTGCATCGCGCGGCCATAGAGCGCGAGATCCAGTAGATGCCGCGTAAAACGCTTCGTCACGTGGATAAATGATTTGAGCGAGCGCGTCATGCTCAGGAAAGCCATCAGGTCCGCGCCCGCCATGATCGGCATACCCATGAACGCGGTCTCGCGCATGGTTTTGCGCAGACGTTTGATCAGCGGACCGACCTGACGTCCGTCGTAGGGAGCGGCAATGACCTGGTGGCCTTGCGTGGCCGCGCCTTCGACGTTGCCATGCACATCGGGGATGCCATTGCCGTCCGCGAATTGCAGCGACGTATGCGCTTCGAAGAAGGAGACCATGTGCGGACAGTTGTCGAGAAACGCGTCGACACGCTGCGCGTCGTAACGGTGGCCGAGTTCGTTCCTGAGGTAAGTGCGCGGCTGCTGCGGATCTTCGTGGATGCCCGCGCATTTGGCCAGCGGATTGCCCGGAACCCACATCCAGCCGCCCGACCACGCCGTTGCGCCACCGAATACGGCATCTTTTTCGACCACGATCACCTTGAGGCCATGCCATGCGGCCGTTACCGCGGCGGCCAGACCCGAGGCACCGGAGCCGATCACGAGCAGGTCGCAGTCCATCTGATTTGAAGTGTTCATTTCCACAGTTGCTTCGAAAGACGCTCTTTACTGGCGCTACTTGCTGCGTTGGCCGGGTTGATCAACGATGGCGGCCCTCGAATCCATGCACTTCGAGCCGAAGTATGACGCTGTACCGGGGGAAGGGAATTCTGGTCTTTTTAGTGCATTCATCCGACTAAGTTGAATTTCGTTCTCTTTGGAATACTATTCCACAATAGGTGCGGACGTGTCAATGTCGGCCCTGGGCGCTCAAAGGGGCACCAGCGTTGAAACCCGAATCTGGATGTCGAAAAAACGCGGGCGCTCTCCGGGGCAACTCACCTGTCGAGACGGTATGGAGAGCAGCCTACACGGTGCGTGCAGGTCAATCAGGACCGGTCAACAGTCAGTGCCAACCGGTCGGGCGTTCAGTTCACCTCAAATAATCGGCGCGCCACCCGTTACTGCAATCGTGGCGCCCGAGATGTAACTCGCTTCGTCCGAGGCAAGCATCACATAGGCCGCCGCCAATTCAGCGGGTTGACCGGGTCGCTTCATCGGGACCTGCTCACCGAATTTTTCGACCTTCTCCGGCGGCATCGTGGACGGAATCAGCGGCGTCCAGATCGGGCCGGGAGCCACACAGTTTGCGCGAATGCCTTTTTCGGCCAGCAACTGCGCAAGTCCGCCGGTAAAGTTCTGAATCGCGCCTTTGGTCGTCGCATAGGCGATCAGTCCGGGATTCGGATGGTCGGCGTTGATGGACGTCGTGTTGATGATCGCCGCACCCGCCTTCATGTGCCTGACCGCCGCGCGCGTGATCCTGAACATCGCACCGATGTTGGTATCGAAGGTCTTGTCCCACTCTTCGTCGCTGATGCCATCGAGCGACGGGTAGCTCATCTGATACGCCGCATTGTTGACCAGTACGTCGAGCCGGCCGAACGCGTCGATGGCCTTGTCGACGATGGCATCGCAATGCGGCCGCGAGGTGATGTCGCCCGGCACCAGCACCGCCTTGCGGCCCGCCTCCTCCACCCAGCGAGCGGTTTCGCGTGCATCGTCGTCCTCGTCGAGGTAGGAGATCAGCACGTCCGCACCTTCGCGCGCAAATGCGATAGCGACTGCGCGGCCGATGCCGCTGTCGCCGCCGGTCACGATCGCCGCTTTGCCCGCAAGGCGGCCAGAGCCCTTGTACGTTCGTTCGCCATGATCGGGTTGCGGATTCATTTCAGCCGTCGTGCCCGGCGTGCGATGTTGCTGCTGGGCGGGAAACGGCGGCGTGGGGCGTTGGATGGCGCTCATGTCAAATCTCCAGGTGCGGGCGGATAGGCGCGGCGTGCGGGAAAATGCACGGCATTGCGGTCAGCGTTCATGACGGAGATGAGCAACCTTTGGGCCCAGCAGGTATGGCCTGCGCGAAGAGACGGCATGCCGGGCGACGGTAGCCCAGACCGACATGTATTAACGACTGCACGTGTGAACTCATCGAGGCGCGGCTGATCGCGCCGGACGCGCATCCGCCCCACCGGAAACGCCGCGAGGTGTACTGCCATTTCGACGATGACGTCAAGGCACGCGCGCCTTTCGACGCGCAGCGGCTGATGAATCGGTGAAGGTTGCAGCGAGCGGGTTCGGCAGCGTGAGTGAGGCAGGCCTGGATCTCACGAACCAGCGGGTTTGCGCTGATGAGTCAGTTTCTCCGCGCTGCGAAGCGCGTCGACGATCGTGGCATAAACACGCTGACGGGTCGCCGGATCAGGCGCGCGCAATGCAAACGATGGATGATATGTCGCCACCACCAGATGCTCGCCGTGCTCGATCGCCTTGCCGAGCGCGTCCTGCAACCGTGCGTGTGAATCGTCGAGTACGGCTTTGAGTGCAGTGGCGCCCAATGCGACGATCACACGCGCCCCTATGCGGTGAAGTTCCTGTTTGAGCCAGTATTCACAAGCATCGATCTCCCTTTGCCCCGGCGTCTTGTGCATACGACGCTTGCCACGCGGGGTCCACTTGAAATGTTTGACCGCATTCGTCACGTAGACCTCATTGCGCACGAGGCCCGCTTCTTCGAGCGCCTTGTCCATCAACGCGCCGGCCGGTCCGACAAAGGGCCTGCCCTGACGGTCTTCCGCGTCGCCCGGCTGCTCGCCGACCAATACGATCGCCGCGTGACGTGGCCCTTCGCCTGGCACCGCTTGCGTTGCATTGCGCCAAAGCGCGCAGCGTCGGCAATCGTCGAGGGTTGCAGGCTGCTGATCGCGCTCGACATCCGCGTCGGGATGCGTGTCGCCGCGCGTGCGCCGAGGGGGCTTGTCGTCTGTCGTGGACCGCATGTCTGCGATGCCTATGAATGACGGGTCGAGTCGGGCGGGATCGGGTTTTTGTCCTGCGAAGACTGCAACGCGTTTTCTGAGCGGCTATGTTTGCGTTTCTCTTCGATATCTCGCGCGTTCTGCGCGGTATCGGGTGGCGTGTTCGTGTTAGCGGCGCTTGCGCGCTTACTGGGGTTGCCATCCACAGTGCTCTGCGCCGGATGGTCTGCTGTGGGTTTCATCATGCCCTCCGCGGGGTAGAGTTCGGGGACGCCGGCGGCGTCAGCGCAACGTAGTCAGTCGCGACAGGCCACGCATGCGCATGGGGTCTTACCGTGGACGCCGCTTGCGAACGGTGCCCACGGTATCTCGTCACGACATGCCATCAAGGCTGCCGCTGACCGCCTTGATGCTGCGGCGTCTTCTGCTGATTCTGCTGTTGCTGGCCCTGCTGTTTGCCCGCGTTCTTCGGATTGCCGGGCTGTGTATTCGATTGCTTCGTATCAGTCATCTTCCACTCCTTTCGCCGGTTGAGCCGGCAGCTATTGAGGTCTTGCAGGCAGCGTTGCGCAATGCTCTAAAACCGTAAAGCGACGCTTGCTACCCCGGCCTACCCTCGTTGTATTCGACCCGTACACCGGCGGGCAGCCAAGGCTCCTTGTGACGACACCACAACTCGTAGCTCGGCTCATAAATGCCCACGCGATCGAACGCACCCAATGGCAAGTCGAGCTCGTCGCCACCGACATACTCCATGAACGCGACCGACCCGCACGTCGGGCAAAAATGCCGCCGCGCGCCGGGCGAACTCGGCCAGGCCTGAGTAGACCCCGAGAATTCCACCGCGCTGCGTTCGAACATCGCGTAGCCGCCAAAGACGTTGCCATGGATGCGCCGGCAAGTCATGCAATGGCAGAGCGACACCCGCCGCGGTCGCGCATTGACGCGAAAGCGCACCGCACCACACGCACATCCTCCGGTTTCCTCAACCGGTTCGCTACTGGTTGACATAGCTGACATAGGTTCCTCGCTGGCGGATTCCCCGTAACCGCCATCCACTTGCGCTACTTGTCGCTCTTCTTCGGGATCTTCGCGCCCGATTTGCGCGCCTGGTTCAAAGCGATCGCCACGGCCTGCTTGTGCGGCTTGCCGTGCTTCGTCTCGGTCTTGATGTTGCGCGACACCGTATCTTTCGAGGTTCCTCTTTTCAGCGGCATGATCTTCTCCTTTCGCTGTCAGTGAGAAATGCGGCGACGTGACAACGCGCCGCCATAGCAAGCGAGCATACGATGTGCCCAGCGCCGAATTGGGCAGGAATGACACTTGCTGTGAACCTGCGCGCAGACCACCGGGAGTACGTCATGAAGCAAATCGCGCTGGAACGGCTGCGGCCTTCACAGATGACGCACGGTATGCGGGAAGTCGCAAAGAAGTCCGAGCAATATCGAAGCCTGTCGGAGCACGACCGTCAAATGGCCATCGCAGAAAAGCCCGTGCCGATCGTGCTGGGTCCAAACGCAGTGCCGTATCTGACCGATCATCACCATATCGTCGCCGCGCTCCACGCGCTGCGGATAGCGGCAGTGCCGGTTGTACTGCTTGAAGACCTATCCTCGCTGACGCCCGAAAAGTTCTGGCTGACGATGGAAGACCGGCGCTGGACATACCCCTACGATGAACAAGGCTGCCGCCGGCCTTTCAGCGACATGCCGCGACATGTCTGGGAACTGCCGAACGATGAATATCGCAGTCTCGCCGCTTTTGCCCGCGACGCGGGAGCCTTTGAAAAAACCGACACACCGCTGGCGGAGTTTCGCTGGGCCGATCTTCTGCGCAGTCTGCTGCCTGCGCCGACCAACGCTGACGAGTTCGACGACGCGCTTCGCAAGGCGATCCAACTCGCTCGCAGCGATTTAGCGACCGGGCTACCGGGTTTTCTCGGCAAGTCATAGCGGAGTCTGGCGTAGAAAGGATCAACTGCCGAAATAGATCGGACAGAAGCTGACCGGACCGACACAAGCTGACGTCGAGGCAACGAACCAGCATCGCCATCGCCGATGTCATCGACGCGAAAATCAACGACTCGCAGCCGTCGTTGCAGACTCCGTTGCGCGCCATCAGACGCGGGCGTTGAAAAAGAAGAGCAGCGATCCTACCAGTGCATCATACGGGGCCCGAGAAGACTGCCAAGAAGCGCCGGCGCCGCCATGCCGAGCAGGTACCACGCCGCCCAGAACGGCACGTTCATCTCGGGGCAACGCAGGCAGTAAGCCGACGCGCCGATCGCGCCGGCAAGCAGCCCGGTCGCGGCCCCGGCGAGTTGCGGACGGGTAGGCGCCAAGCCACGCATTGCCCACAGCAATGCGCCGAGCGCCGGCATCGACAGCAATACGATGTTGAGCGAGCAGGTGCGCCACGTGTGTCCCAAAATCAGCTCCCCGCGCACTTCGGGAGCCGCCACCGCGAGCACCAGGAGCGCGGCGAGGCATACCATGCCCACGGGAAGCGCCAGCGCAACCCACGCGCGGCCGACGCGCACGCCGGGTTGTGACAGACGCGACGTCACACACACGGCGGCTGGCGTCATCGTGAGTGGCAATGCGAGCTTGGCCCAGAACGCGGGCATCGTCACGCGCGTCATGAGGCCTGCGGCGGCGCCGGGCAGGAGCATGAGCAGCAACAGCGCGGCGGCGAGGCTGATCGCGAAGCCAAGGCCAAGGCGGCTCGCCACCGCCGCACGCGACGGGGGGCGGGGGCTGTCCACCAGCATCGTGATGAGTTCGTCAGTCTTCATACGATTTTCCCCGGATTTTTGCCGCGAGTGCTTTGAGCGCGCGATGCACGCCGACCTTCACCGCCGATTCGGACAGGCCCGTTGCCGCCGCGGTCTCCGCCACTGACAAGCCCAGCACCTTCATCTGCTCGACCAGCCCACGCTGCCGCGGCGGCAAAGTGGCCAGCAACTGTTGCAGATCGCGCTGCGCTTCGAGCGTGTCGATCTGCGATGCCGCCTCGGGTTCGGTCGTGTCGCCTAGCGGCTCGAAAAGCGCCCCGTGGCGCAAGAGCGAACGGAAATGATCGGCGAGTTTGTAACGCACAATCGCGCTGATCCACGCGGTCAACGGTACGTCCGGCCTGAATGTGTCGAGCCCGTTATGCACGGCGATCAGGATTTCCTGCACGAGGTCTTCGATGTCCGCGTCCTGCTGATGCAGACGCTTGCGCAGACGCACGCGCAGATGACGCGCGAGCTCTTCGAGAAAGCGCTGATACGCGCGCTTGTCCCCGTTGATCGAACGCACGAGCAGCGCCGTGAGTCGGCGTTCGGCTTGCGACATCATCGACTTCGCGCCGTCGTCCAGCGGCGTGGACGACGGCTTGCGGCAACCGGCGCAAGGGGGCAATGTCATCGCCGGAAGGTCGCGGTTTTGCACGTCACGCTTGCAGTAATCCTTCCGTGCGGCGCGCATACCAGCGCGCCAGCATGCCGTCCACGGCGAGCGGCCCCGAGCCGCCGAACACCAGCGAGATCAACCCGGCAACGTATAGCAGGTCGGTTTCATAGCCCGGCGCCCCGAATTGCGGCACCCCGCCCACTGCCGACATCAGCTTGATCGATGTGAATCCGTAGGGGAGATGCACGGTGAAAGTCGCGACGAGCAGCACCGCGATCATCGGTATCGTGACAAGCGGCACGAAGGCGCCGGCGAGAATGGCGCAGCCGCCAAGCAGTTCGATGACGATGGTGCTCCACGCCATCAGGTGCGGAGCCGGCACGCCGAGCGCGTGGAGGATCGCGACGAAGTTATCCGGGTGCTTGACGAGTTTTGCATAACCATGCGCCATAAAACCGTAGCCGACGATCAGACGGATCGGCAGCGGCGCGAAACGGCCAAAGCGTGGCGTAAGCCAGGATGGATTAACGAAGGCGGACAGCGCGCGAAGGAGGTTCATAAGCGGTCAACGTCACGATGATCGAGAGAACGGACGCACCGCCGCCATGCAAAACGGCGGACAGTTGCGGCGATTAACTGATAGATCGTCGCTGACCGGCAAATGGTTACAGCAGGCGCGGATTTTTATCGTGCCCGTGGACTTCGCTGCTGTTCGCGCACCTCATTCACATGAGGCTTCGCCGCGCAGCTCTTGCCTCACTCGGCATGAACGTGACGTGCCCCGGGGCGGCTGCGCCCCCTCTGGTCGCGCCCATTACCCACGCAATCGCACCTTCAATCGCGCTGACTCCCCGGCAACACCGCACCCAGCACCTGCTTTGCCGTCTCGACAAGGACGCTCCCCTCATCGGGATCGCCCTCGAAAAGCGTCGACGCAAACGCCTTCGCTTGCGCGAGCGTCACATGAGGCGGCAATGGCGGTACGTTGGGATCGCTCTTCACTTCCAGCACAACGGGCCGGTCCGAGGCCAGCGCTTCGTCCCACAGGCCGCCGAGCTTTTCATCGTCGTCAGCGTAAAGCCCACGCAAGCCGATCAGTTCAGCAAAACGGTGATACGGCACGTTCGGTATCTGCTGCGATGCCTCGTACTTCGGGTCGCCCTCCATCGCGCGCTGCTCCCATGTCACCTGATTCAGATCCTCGTTGTTCAGCACCATGCAGATCCAGCGCGGGTTCTTCCATTGCTTCCAGTACTTCGCGACGGTGATCAACTCCGCCATGTTGTTCATCTGCATCGCGCCATCGCCGACGATTGCAATCACCGGCCGCTGCGGATGCGCAAACTTCGCGGCAATCGCATACGGAACGGCCGCGCCCATCGACGCCAATCCACCCGATAACGAACACATCATGCCGCGCCGTATTTTCAGGTCGCGCGCATACCAGTTCGCGCATGAACCGGAGTCGCTCGTGATGATCGCGTTTTCCGGCAAGCGCGGTGACAGTTCGGTAAAGGCCCGCTGTGGGTTCACGCCGTGCTCCGCCTTCTGCGCGGCACGCTTGTCGAGCGTGGTCCACCAATCCCCGGTCCAGCGCTCGAGCTTCATTCGCCAGGACTTCGCCGACTGTTCTTTTAGCAAAGGCAATAAAGCGCGCAATGTTTCCGCGCTGTCGCCGACGAGATTGACCTCCATCGGATAGCGCAAGCTGAGCATGTCCGCCTTGATGTCGATCTGCACGCCGCGTGCTTGTCCGTCCTTCGGCAGGAACTCCGCATACGGGAAGCCGGAGCCGATCATCAACAACGTGTCGCACTCGGCCATCATGTCGTAGCTCGGCTTCGTGCCGAGCAGCCCGATCGATCCCGTGACGAACGGCAGATCATCGGGCAGCACCGCCTTGCCGAGCAACGCCTTGGCGACGCCCGCTCCCAACCGGTCGGCGACGGCGATGACTTCATCGGTGGCGCCGAGCGCACCCGCGCCCACGAGAATCGCGACCTTTCTGCCCGCATTCAGGACATCCGCCGCACGCTGCAGATCTTCGCCGTAGGGCACGACTTTAGGCTTCGTATAGCCGACACCGGAATGCAGCGTGCCGTGCTTGCGAGCCGGCGGCTCGTATTCGAGTTCCTGCAGATCGTTCGGCAAAATGAGCGCGGTCACGTCGCGCCCGGCAATGGCGATCCGTACCGCGCGATCGACGAGATGGCGAACCTGGGCGGGCACACTCGCCTGCTGCACAAACGACCCGGCGACGTCCTTGAACATGGCGGCAAGATCCAGTTCCTGCTGATAGTGGCCACCGAGCGCGGCGCGCGCCTGTTGCCCGACGATCGCGAGCACCGGCATATGGTCCATGCGCGCGTCGTAGAGGCCGGTGATCAGGTGCGAGGCTCCCGGCCCCGACGTCGCGATGCACACGCCGAGTTCGCCCGTAAATTTCGCGTGCGCGCATGCCATGAAGGCAGCCATTTCTTCATGACGCGCCTGAATGAATTCGATCCCGCCTTCCTTCGACTTCGAAGCCCGGTTGAGCGCGCCGAACACGCCGTTGATGCCGTCGCCCGGATAGCCGAAGATGCGCCGCACACCCCAGTCGCGTAGCCGTTCGACGACGAAATCCCCTACCGTTGCAGTCATGAGCGTTCTCCAATGTCTGAGCCGTACACGCTCCGTTGCAAAAAACAATCCTGATGGAGCCACGCGAAACACGACGGCAGGTGGCTAATGCCAGCCGGGTAAGCCAAATGCAAGGCACGCTCGTTGCGGGCAGTCGTACAGGTCGTTCATCTCGGGGAGGCAGCCATGAGCACCGCACACAAGGACACGGACCCCTATCAGCACGCCAGCGGCGGGTGGGGATCGGTCAAGGCGGTCGCGGGCGCACTGGTTCAGGAAGGCGCGCCGGTTGGCACGAGCCGTGTGCTCGTGCATCAGAACAAACCGGACGGCTTCATGTGTGTGAGCTGTTCGTGGGCCAAACCCGCGCATCCGCATCCGCTCGAATTCTGCGAGAGCGGCGCGAAAGCGACCGCATGGGACACCACCTCGCGCCGCGTCGACCCTGAATTCTTCAAAGCCCACACACTGGCGGAACTGGCGCAATGGCACGATCACGCGCTGGAAGATGCCGGCCGCCTCTGCGCGCCGATGCGATGGGATGCGGCGCTGGACCAATACGTCGAAGTGACATGGGAGCATGCGTTCGGAGAAATCGGCCGCGAACTGCGCGCGCTTCAGCCTGATGAAGCCGTGTTCTACACGTCCGGCCGCGCGTCGCTCGAAACCGCCTACATGTACCAGCTTTTCGCACGCATGTACGGCACCAACAACCTGCCGGACAGTTCGAATATGTGCCATGAAAGCACGAGCGTCGGGCTGAAGGAAGCGATCGGCGTGGGCGTCGGCACGATCACACTGGACGACTTCAAGCATACCGATCTGATGTTCTTCTTCGGCCAGAACGTGGGCACGAACAGTCCGCGCATGCTGCATGACCTGCAGGAAGCGAGGGAGCGCGGCGTGCCGATCATCACGTTCAATCCGATTCGCGAGCCGGGCCTGGTGAGCTTCGTGAATCCGCAGTCGCCCGCGCAAATGCTCAAGCCGGGCGCGACGCAAATCAGTACGCAATATCATCAGTTGAAAGCGGGTGGCGATTCGGCGGCGATCGTCGGCATCTGCAAGGCCGTGATCGAAGCGGACGACCACGCGCGAGCGACCGGCGCAGCGCGTATCGTCGACGCTGCGTTCATCGCGCAACATACGACCGGCTTCGACGAATTCGCGGACTATGTGCGCCGCGCCAGCTGGGACGAACTCGAGCGTCTATGCGGCCTCACGCGCGCCGCGCTCACAGCCGCGGCCGACGAATATATCCGCGCGAAGGCGGTCATCATCCACTACGGCATGGGCCTCACGCAGCATCGGATGGGCGTGCAGAACGTGCGGATGGTCGTGAATCTGCTGCTGTTACGCGGCAATATCGGCAAACCCGGCGCGGGGCCGTCGCCGATTCGCGGACATTCGAACGTCCAGGGACAGCGTACGGTGGGCGTCACGGAGAAGCCGGAACTCGCGCCGCTCGACAAGCTCGCCGAGCAGTACCACTTCGATCCGCCTCGCACGCAAGGCATGGCGACGGTCGATGCATGCAAGGGCGTGATAAACGGCAAGGTGCGCGCCGTGTTCCAGCTAGGCGGCAACCTCGTACGCTCGGTGCCCGACCGCTACGCAATCGAGCCGGCGTGGCGCAAGCTGCGGCTGACCGTCAACATCGCGACCAAACTCAATCGCAGCCATCTCGTGCATGGCGAAGTGTCTTATCTGCTGCCTTGCTTGAGCCGCATCGAAATCGACGAGCGCATGGGCAAGCCGCAGGCGGTCTCGATGGAAGACAGCACCGGCTGCATGCACGGCTCGCACGGCGTCGCGCAGCCGGCAAGCGACCGGCTATTGTCCGAGCAGGCGATCGTCGCGGGCATCGCGAAAGCGACGCTCGATTCGCAGTTGGTCGACTGGGACGCGTGGAGCAACGACTATGCGCTGGTGCGCGACGCCATCGCCGAAACGTATCCGGACATTTTCCACGACTTCAACGCGCGGATGTGGACGCCGGGCGGCTTTCATCGCCCACTGCCCGCACGTGAGCGTCAATGGAAAACGAAGAGCGGCAAGGCCGAATTCATGGTGCCGACCACGCTCGACGAGGACCCCGACATGCCCGCTCGCCAGCCCGACGACCTGCGCCTCTTCACGCTGCGCAGCGACAGTCAGTTCAACACGACGATCTACACGCTCGACGACCGCTTTCGCGGCGTACGGGGCTCGCGCATGGTGCTGTTGATGAATGCGCGCGATATCGAGCGGCATGGGCTCGAAGCGGATGCCGAGGTATCGCTTGAGGCGGTGTCTCCGGATGGAATGGAGCGCCGCATCGATGGATTGCGCATCATTCCGTTCGACTTGCCCGAGGGTTGCATCGCGGGTTACTACCCGGAATGCAATCCGCTGATTCCGCTGTCGCATCATGCGAAAGAGAGTAAGGTGCCCGCGGCCAAGGCGATTCCGGTGAAGGTGGTTGCCGCTCGTCGGGCCGCCTGATTGCGCACATGCCCGGTCCATGCCGGGAGAGAGGGGCGACAGCGCGCCGAAATGAATGCTGTCGCCGTTTTATTTATGCAAGGCCGCGCGCACGCTCGACACATCCCTCGCGGTCACCGGCGCCGCCGCATTGCCCCACGTGTTGCGGATGAACGTCAGCACGTGCGCGATTTCGCGGTCATTCAACTTCCCGGCGAAAGACGGCATCTCGCGAGGCTCCGGGCCGCCGTCAGTATGCGGGCTCGCGCCCCCTTCCACCAGCAAGCGCACCAGCGATGTCGTCGAAGGTGACAACACCGCTGGATTGCCCGCCAGACGCGGATACTTTTGCGGCACGCCCGCGCCATCCATCTGATGGCAACGCGCGCAATAACTCGCGTAAACACCCGCGCCGGGCCGTTCGACGTTGCCCGTTTTGAACGCCTGCGCAGTCTGCTGCGCGGCGCGTGACTGGCCGTTGAAATGGCCGCTTGGCGCGCGCGCCGGCAGGCTCTTCAGATAGACGGCAATCGCATCGAGGTCGGTATCGTTCAGATATTGCGTGCTGTCTTCGACGACTTGCACCATCGAGCCGAACGTAACCAGTCCGCCGCCGTGGCCATGCTTGAGGAAAGCGGCGATATCGGCCGCGGAGCTTCGGCCGAGCCCTGAGCCGGGATCGCCGGTCAGGTTCGGCGCGAACCAGTGGTCGTTCGTGCCGCCTGTCAGATAGGCCGCGCTCGACTCGCTGTAGCCGCGCTCCTCGTAAGCGGGGCCGCGCGGCGTGTGGCACGCGCCGCAATGTCCGAGCGATTGCACGAAGTAAGCACCGCGATTCCATTGCGCATCGCGCCCGGCTTCCGGTTTGAACACGCCGCGCGGCGCAAAGACCCAGTCCCAGAACATCAGCGCCCAGCGCTGGTTGAACGGGAACGGCAGTTGGGTTTCGGGCGCGGGCGTGGCTACCGGCGGCACCCCGTGCATGAAGTACGCGTACAGCGCGTGCATGTCGTCGTCGGTGATTCGGGCAAAAGAGGGGTAAGGCATCGCCGGATACAAGCGCTTGCCGCCGGGCGCGACGCCGTCACGCAACGCGCGTGCGAAATCGTCGTAGCTATAGCGGCCGATACCGGCATGGAGGTCGGGCGTGATATTCGACGAATAGATCGTGCCGAAAGGCGAACCCATTCCGAGCCCTCCGGCAAAGGGCGGCGACAAGGTCGGCGGGGCGCCCCGTCGGGTCAAGTGCGGGGCGGCCGTGTGGCAACCGGCGCAATCGGCCGCCTTGGCAAGATACGCGCCGCGGGCGATTTCGGCGGCGTCAGCCGCACCGGCTGCCCCACCGGCCTGGTCCGCCGCGTAGACCCGCTCGACGCTCAACGCAAGCGCCAACGCCAACGCCGTCAACGGGCCGAGCCAGGAACGGCGCGTCATTCGCCGACGAATCGTCCAATATCGCCGTACGGCGCAATGAATGAATGGATACATCGCCATCACCACCACCTGCACGGTGACACGATTGCCAAAGCGACATCGGTCGCGATCAGCGCGAACAGGAACAGTGCGCTGCACATGGCCGCTACGCGACTCACGAACCATACGAGTTCAGTCCGCTTACGTCTCGCGCCTCTCATCTCCCGCGCGAGCCGCCGCAGATTGCGCCACGCGATAACGCCGCCGAATCCGCCCGCCGCGAGACACACCGCGCTGATCACGACGAGCGCAGGACGCATCCACGGCACGAGCGGCGCGGACAGCGGCGTGTCGAACGGATAGCAGCTTTGCGCAGCCACTGTCTCGGCGATCACCACTTGCAGAAGCCATGCGAGCGGCGCGATCAGGAGGCCGGCCAGGGCATATCGCATCGGTGAATATGACGCTTCTGATGGCTTCATCTGCTCTGCCATGACCACCCCTGAAACAGGTAAGGCGTCAGATACAGCGTGCTGAAAATAAAGAGCCACACGACATCGACGAAATGCCAGTACAGACCGCCGATCGTCAAGGCGGCGCAGCGTTTGTCGTCGAAATAACCGAGCGCGGTCCACAGCAGCAGAAACAGCAGCACGACGATGCCCACGGCAACGTGCGCCATATGAAAGCCCGTGATGGTGAAGTACAGCGAGCCGTAAAGATGCGTGGTCACACCATACGGATGATCGCGCCATTCGAGCAATTGAACCCCCATGAACACGCCGCCGAGCGCGACACCCGCCGCCATCGACGCCACGGCCCAGCGCAGGCGCCTGCGCCGCACGCAGCGCTCGCACCACCATACGAACACGCTGCTCGATAAAAGAATCAAGGTGTTCGCGATGCCCAGGCCGAGCTTCGGCAGTCCTTCGGGTGGCCAATGCTGCGGGCTTTGTGAGGCGAGATACAGATACGAAAAGATCAGATAGCCGAATAGCGACCCTTCGGTGACGATCAGCATGAGACAGCCCCACCAGCCGCCCGAGCGCTCGCCAGCGCTGCCCACCGGCAAGCACAGCAGCGGTTCAACGGGCTCGCCCGACGGCTGATTCAGATCGATGGCGTCGCTCATCTCAGACTCCTGCGTCTTGCACGGCAACCGGCTCGCGCTGGACTAATGCACGTTCCGGCCACAACCAGACGACGATCGACACCGCGCAGCCCGCCAGCATCGCGCCTGCAAAGGTCCATGCGCCCAGTGCGAGTCCCGTGAACACGAGTGCCGCGAATACCGCCAGCCAGAACGGCGCGTACGAATCGCCGGGCATCTTGAGAATCACGTCCGGGCGCGCTTCGAGCGCGGTGGTGCCGAGCGCTTCGCGGCCTTCGGCGAGCAGATAGCCTTCGTCGAGTTGCGAGTGCGCGTGCGACGCCATGCCCGGCTCGTCGATGCGGCCTTCCCATAACGGATGCCGGCTCGCCAGCGACGGCACGACCGCGAAGTTATACGGTGGCGGCGGAGAACTGATCGACCATTCGAGCGTGGGCGCATCCCACGGATTGTCGCCGGCGGGTATGCCGCGTTTCAGGCTTACCACGAGATCGACCAGAAAGATCAGCACGCCCGCCGCGAACAGGAACGACCCCACCGACGTGACGAGATTCACCGCATTCCATCCCATGTCGCCGGAATACGTGTAGATGCGGCGCGGCATGCCGAGCAGTCCCGCGATGTGCATCGGAAAGAAAGCGACGTTAAAGCCGATGAACAACACCCAGAAGCCGAGCTTGCCCAGGCGTTCGCTCATCATCCGGCCGGTGAATTTCGGAAACCAGAAATAGATGCCGCCGATCACGGGGAATACGTTGATGCCGAGCAGCACATAATGCAGATGCGCGACCACGAAGTACGTATCGGTGAGTTGCCAGTCGAACGGAACAGCCGCCGTCATCACACCGGATACGCCGCCGATCACGAACAGCAGCACGAAGCCCGCGAAAAACAGGAATGGCACGCGCAACACCGGCCTGCCCGTCCAGATGGTCGCGATCCACGCGAAGGTGGCGACTGCGCTCGGGACCGCGATCACCATGCTCGCCGCGCCGAAGAACGATAGCGCGAGCGCCGGGATGCCGGTCGCGAACATGTGATGAATCCACACGACGAAGCCGATCACCATCGTCGCGACGGTGGACAGCGCGACCGGCCCGTAACCGACCAGCGGACGCCGGCAAAATACTGGCAATGCGTCGGATACGATACCCATGGCCGGCAGCACGACCGCATAGACCCACGGATGCGCGAAGATCCAGAACAGGTGTTGCCAGAGAAGCGGACGGCCGCCGTTCAATACGTCGAAGAAATGCGTACCGATGCGCCGGTCCATCCACAGCAGAAAAAATGCGAGGCTCACTGAAGGCACCGCCAGCAGATTTCCACCCGACGCGGTCAGCGTGCCCCACACCAGAACCGGCATCCGATCGAGCGACATGCCCGGCGCGCGCATGCGCAACAGCGTGACGATGAAGTTCATCGAGCCGACCGTCGTCGAAATGCCGAGCAGCACCATGCCGAGCGCATACACGTCGATGTTCGGGCCGGTGCTGTATTCGAGGCCCGACAGCGGCGCGTAGTTGAACCAGCCTGCGTCGGGCGCCTGCCCCGCCGGAAAACTCGCGTACAGGAAGATGCCCGCGAACAAAAATATCCAATACGAGAGGGCGTTCAAACGCGGGAACGCCATATCGCGCGAGCCGAGTACGAGCGGCCACAAATAGTTCGAGAAGCCCGACAGCACCGGCAGCGCGTAGAGAAAGATCATCGTCACGCCGTGCATCGTGAAAAGCTGGTTGTATTGCTCGGGCGTCAGCACTGTTGCATCGGGACGCGCGAGTTGAATGCGCATGACCAGCGCTTCGATGCCGCCCATCAGCAGGAAGATGAAAGCCGTGACCAGATAGCGCAAGCCGATGGTCTTGTGGTCGACCGTCGAGAGCCATCCACGCCACCCGGGGGCCGCTTCCCAGATTTCACGCAGATGCCTTTCCTCGGGGCTCCCCGTGGCGAGGCGGCCACGCTGCGGCATGCGCGCAAGCGGCGGCGCAGCGCGCTCTGCGTTTTGCGTCACGGCGGTCACAGCAGGTTCGGACATCGAACACACTCCGTGTTTCAACAGGGTTTCAATGCAGCGTCGCCAGATAGGCCGACAGCGCGGCGGCCTCGCCCGCGCTCAGCGCGATATCCGGCATCAACGCATCCGGTTTGATTCGTTGCGCGTGCTCGATCCAGTCGAGCAGGTGATCGGGCGTATTGCTCAGCGCACCCGCCGCGATTTCGCGGCGCGAGATCAGATGGGTGAGATCCGGTGCTTGCAGACCGTCGGCGTCGGTACCGCGAACTGTGTGGCACCCCGCGCAGCGCTCGGCGAACAGACGCCGGCCGGCTGCGACCGTGGCATCGCGCGCGGCTTCGCCCGCGGCGCGTCCCTGTGCATCGCGCCATGCGCTGAATTCCGCGGCGCTCTGCGCGATCACTTCGAAGGCCATATGGGCATGTTGCGCGCCGCAAAACTGCGAGCATTGCCCGCGATAGATGCCGGGCCGATCCGCCTGAAGCCACTGCTCGTTGGTTTGTCCGGGAATCGTCTGGGTCTTTCCCGCCAATTGCGGCACCCAGAACGCGTGGATCACGTCCGCGCTTTTGAGCTCGATCTTGACCGGTTCGCCGACAGGGATATGAATTTCATTGGCGGTGCTGAAGTTGCGGGCCGGGTCGGGGTCGTCGGCATAGTCGATCTTCCACCACCAGTCGTAAGCCGTCACGGTGATCGTCAACCGCGGATGCGTGGCGGGCGAAGCGACCGACTCGAGCGTGACAAGCACGTAGACCAGCATGGCGAGCAATGCGCCCGAAGACACGCCCGTGCCAATGTAGATCCAGCGCATGCCGCCAGACTCAGCACTGAGCGACGGCATCGGTGCCGATGGGCGTCGACGGGTAATCGCGCCGAATAGCAGCGCGGCAATCATGAGCGTCACCCCTATCGCGATAGCGGCCAGCACCCAGCCCAATTGCCGGGTCGGCGTAGCTGCCGGGCCGGCCGCGTGGAGAAAATAGTTCAGCGGGGCTGAGGGTGCTGCGTCAGGTCCGGCGGAGGTCGATGCAAGGGCGGGGATCAGGTTGGAGGCGAGGATGGCTGCGAGTGTGAATTTGCCGAAGCCGGTGCGTAGATCTCGCCTGGCGGTCGATACCCCTGCGGACACTTTCCTCTCTCCTCGCATGCGCTGCTCTGAGTAGCGTGCGGCCGTTTGCAAGCGAGCCGACGCGATAACGCCGCAGCAAAAACCGGACCTCGCCCGCAAGGACGTCACCAGGATCATGACCGGCGGTCAGTTTTATTGCCTTTAGATTCGTGGTCCGAATTCAGACGGGAAAGATCGAGCAGATCGACCTCGCAGACTTTACGCTCCAAAATCTGCCGCTGAATTGCGGAGACGGGCGAGCGAAGCGTCTTCGGCCCTGAACGCCGGGTCGCATAAGCGGGCCGTGAAACGGTCGCGCAACGCCTCACGCGACATCTTTCCGTCACCTGCCCCTTGCGGACTTCGATCGCCTGGTAGCCGGGGGATTGCCGAATTTGAACTCATGACGCGTCACCCGGCGCACGGATTGGTTCGAAATCAGCAACCCTCGTACCTGTGGTTTTGCGGCCGCGCGTCAATAGCGGTGTCGGCTGGCGGGCGTCGGCCCGATTCGGCTCAATTCCGTTCGGTGGGTCGCCATGGCATGAGCGCATTCCAGCGCAGTTTGACGGCGCTCCGTCGACGTCGGCGGCAGTTCACCGGTTCCGGGGAGACACGTCTGCGCCATAAAAAAAGCCGCAGACAGCGCTGCGGCGAGAACACACACGCCGCGCGATGAGGCGCTGACGTTCCCTCAATGTCTCACGCTCGAACGCGTGAAACAATCCGGTTTTTCGTCTGACGTTATGGCGCTGCCGCGCGGACCGCGTCCACGCTTGCATTGCAGATCAGAGGAAAATTGATGTGTTGCAAAAACCCCAAAAGATATTGATTGGCGGAATTTTGGCGGTTATATGTCCGAGGTCGCATGACGCTATGTGCATACAAATGAATGGCTCACACCATGACATATCGTGGGCAGGCGCATGAAGACGTAAAAACCATGACCTGGCCAGCCGTTGAGTCCCCCTCATGACGCGCTACGAGGAGTGCTACGATGAGGTCCGCCGATCCCGACAGGTGGCGGCAAAGCGTCGCGACATTGACCAGCATTCTTTGGAGACTTCATCCCGAAGTAGCCAGCCTTCTTGAAGCAAGCTGAACCCGTTCTTTCGTAGTGAAGTAGTCAGGCAGTTCAATACTCGAATAACAAGGAGATGTTCAATGAAATTGTCGAAGCGCGTGCTCATCAGCCTGTTGGCTCTATCGGCCGCCGGTTTGGCCTCCGTTGCCGCCCATGCTGAAGATCTGCTGGACACCGTCAAGCAGGCCGGGGTACTCAAGGTGGGTCTGGAAGGCACCTATCCTCCGTTCGACTATCGGAACAGCGACGGCCAACTCGAAGGCTTCGATGTCGATGTCGCGAAAGCGGTTGCCGCCAAGCTCGGCGTCAAGCCGCAGTTCATTCCCACAGAGTGGAGCGGTATCATCGCGGCGCTCCAGACCGGGAAGTTCGACGTCATCGTGAACCAGGTGACGATCACCCCGCAACGCAAGCAGGCCCTGGACTTCAGTCAGCCCTACACCTACTCGGCCGCGCAATTGATTCAGCGCGCGGACGACAAGCGCGAATTCAAGTCCCTGGACGAGTTCAAGGGGGACAAGAAGCTGGGGGTGACACTCGGGACCAACTACGATCAGATGGCGCGAGCCGTCCAGGGCATTAACGTGCAAACCTACCCCGGCGCGCCCGAAAAGCTGCGTGACCTCGCTAGCAAGCGTATCGATGCGACGATCGACGACCGGCTGATGCTGCCGTACATCATCAAGACCTCACAGCTGCCGCTTCGCCCCGGTGCGGTACTCAAGGGAGCCGATCAGGAGATGGGCATCCCGTTCCGCCAGAACAATCCCAAGTTTGCGAAAGCCATCAACGACGCACTCACTGAATTGAAGCAGGACGGCACGCTGAAAAAGATATCCGTTCATTGGTTCGGCACCGACGTGACCCAGCCCGTTGCGCAGTAATTCCGCGGCTTTTCTGCATAGCCACGCCGATCCGCTGGTTTGATTGGCGTGGCGGATTGCACACTGATCGCGCGGCGACATCCCTCAATGCCGTGACTCATCACGCGGTCATATTAGCCAGCCCGCCGCGCAATCGGACCCGCCGTCCACCCATCACCGGCCGCACCTGGTAAGCACTGCGCGAAAGCCGGAAGTACCAGCGCAGCGCGCCTGACTCGCCTCCTCTCCGCCATTTGAAACCGATCGCTCGCTCGCACAAAGGCGACTGCCCCACGCCCGCCACTCAGCGCCCGTTCTCTTCGCGCACTCACGTGCGCCCCACCGCTAATTCCCGCGCACTTTACCTGGGGCAGAACTCGGGCGCACAATCTGTCCGAATATCGCGGCCCGCGTGACTCTCGCCAGTTCCAACCGGCCACCGCCCACAGACTCACTCCCGCACGCACCGTGCGCCTATCCCTTCGGAACGCGTCCATGAGCAATAAGTCTTCAGGCAAACTGGAAGAGCTGCTGGCAGGCGGCAGCCGCCACTACCAGATCTTTCCAAAGCTGGATGAGCGGCAATTCGCACTTCTGGAACGATACGGCGAACGGCGCAAGCTGATCACCGGCGACGTGCTGTTCTCCGAAGGCGAGCGCCATATACCCATGTTCGCCATCGTCTCCGGCACCATCGAGGCGACGAGGGGCACAGGGGAGAACCTGCACGTTCTGGGTCTGCACGGCCCCGGCAGTTTCACTGGCGAAGTAGGAACGCTTGCCGGTCGCGCCGCGGTGGCGAGCGCCCGTGCCACCAGCGACTGCGAAGTGATCGTGATCGATGAGGAGTCGCTCCGCGCGCTCGTCATCGCTGAAGCGGAATTGAGCGAAACGATCATGCGCGCCTATATCCTGCGGCGCGTCGCGTTCATTCAGGATCAGAACGGCGGCGTGCTGGTCATCGGCAGTTCGGCTTCGCTGGATACGCTCAAGCTGCGGCATTTCCTGAGCCGCAACGCTCATCCTTTTGCTTACTTCGATATCGTCGAACACGAGGAAGCGAAAGCACTCCTTGAGCGCTATGGCACAACCGAAGCCGATTTGCCAGTGGTGGTCACGTTGCAAGGCAACGTGCTAAAGCAGCCGACCCATCGGGCCGTCGCCGACGCGATCGGGCTCAGCCCCGACCGCCTGAACGGCGAGCGGTTCGACGTGGTGGTAGTCGGTGCGGGACCGGGCGGTCTTGCGGCTGCGGTCTATGCGGCTTCCGAAGGATTGAGAGTGGCCGTGCTGGACACCAAGGCGCCGGGCGGCCAGGCGGGCACCAGTTCGAAGATAGAAAATTACTTCGGCTTCCCAACGGGTATATCGGGGCAAGCGCTTGCTGGGCGCGGCCTGTCGCAATGTCGTAAATTCGGCGCCGAGGTCGGCGTGCCGATCGAAGTACTCGGCATCGAATGTCACAGCGGGCCGCCCTTTCACCTCCGGCTCAATTATGACGAGCATCTGTATGCCCGCTCGGTCGTGATCGCGACCGGCGCACGCTATCGCAAACCCTTGCTCGACCGCCTCGAGCATTTCGAGGGACGCGGCATCTATTACAGTGCCACGTATATGGAAGCCGCATTCTGTCCGCAGCAGGAGTTGGTCATCGTCGGCGGAGGCAACTCGGCGGGCCAGGCTGCGGTCTTTCTCGCGGGATTCGCCCGTCACGTGCACGTCGTGATCCGCGGTGACGCACTCAATGCGAGTATGTCGAATTACCTGATCAGGCGCATCGAGGCAGCCGCGAATATCACCGTTCATACGCGAACGCAGATCGTGGAATTGAACGGCGACACACAGCTCGAATCGATCAAATGGAACCGGCAAGGGCAGATCGAAGAAAAAGCGATCCGCCATGTCTTCCTTTTTCTCGGCGCACAGCCCAATACCGCGTGGCTCGGCGATTGCGTCGAACTGGACAGGAATGGCTTTGTGCTCACCGGGCCCGATGCAATCAACACGTGGTCGTCGGAGCGCCCCGCTCATTTTCTCGAAACGAGCCGGCCCGGCATCTTCGCGGTGGGTGACGTTCGCAGCGGGTCGGTCAAGAGAGTGGCGACGGCTGTCGGGGAAGGCGCTGCCGCGGTTCAGTCGCTGCACCAGTTTCTGGCGCTCGATGGGTAATCTCAGAAAGCTCACACCGAAATGGTTGAAGCCGGCCTCTGTGCGAGGCCGGCTTCAATGCCAGTGCTTTCCTGGCTGTCTATTTGCGCTGCTGCATGTTTGCCAGTTCTCCCGGTCCAGGCGCAACCTGCGTTCCATCGACTTGTCTTCGTCAATGCGCCTGGACGCAGTCAAACTGGCGGGCGTAATTTAGCACGTGACTATGCCGGATAGCTGTTTCCAAAGCCGAGAAAGAGTCAACAATTGTAATTTCGCGCGGGACGCCCGCCGCCATCGGCAACGCGCAATCCCACGGCCTTCGTGCCCTTAAAACGCGTGCCTTAGCCCCACCATCCCGACGAATTGCGAAGGTCCGGACGACGGCGTCGTATTCTGCGAGTCGCCGACCACCGCGACCGCATCGACGATACTCGTCGCGCCGGCACCTGTTGCGACCAGCGACTTGCCACGCGCATGCTGATACGCCTCAAGCGCATAGAGCGTCGTGCGCGCGGAGAGGTTGTACGTCTGTTCGAGTGAAATCTGGTGATAGCGTGCGGGATCGCTGATGCCATTCGCCTTGCTGGCCTGCGTATAACTGTAGCCCGCGCCGACCGTCACGCTGGACGTGACCCGGTAGGTCGAAATTGCGCCGTACGTATTGAACACGGCCTTGCTCGTAAACAAGGAACCATTGCCCGGCGCGTATTGCACGTTCGAATAGTTGATACCGACCATCAGGTCCTGCAAGCTATAGCGCGCCGCCGCGGCAAACAGTTGTGCGCTGCGCGCGGTGGCGTAGCCGTTATTCACCGGCGAGTTGATCGCAAAGCTGCCGAGCGCCGCGCTCGTCGCGATGTCTTTCAGCTTCACGTAACCCGCTGCAATTGCGAATGGCCTGTAGTCGTAGCGAAACGCCGCGCTGAAATGGCTGCCGTTGGCAATGCTGCCCGGCACGCCACCCAGGCCGTATTGCGCGCTCATCTGCAAGCCCGCCATAGCCGGCGATAGATAGGTAACCGAATTATTGAAACGCAGCGTCGTGTCGAGCGCGTCGATATCGCCGGGATGCGCGCCGGTCGCACCGGTGAGCACGCCGGTCGGGCCGAGTCCACCGACCATCTGGAAGTAAGGCGTGTATTGGCGGCCGAGCGTCACCGTGCCGTAGCGGTCATTCGCCAGACCCACATAAGCTTGTCGGTTGAACATGTAGCCAGCGCTGCTTTGCGCGCCGGTCAGCGAATTAAAGCCGCTTTCGAGCCGGAAAATCGCCTTCGTGCCGCCGCCGATGTCTTCCGCGCCGAGCAGGCCGAACTTGCTCGCCTGCAGGTTGCCCTGGCTCATGTAGAAGTTGGAGTGGCCGTTCTGGTTGCTGACATAGGCGAACGCGTTATCGACAACACCGTACAACGTCACGCTGCTTTGCGCCGATGCGCTGCTCGACACCACTGCGCCCGCCAACGGCAGGCAGGAAAGGACGAACGCGCGGGTTCGCGCGCGCTTCAAAGAGTTCATCGCTTGCTGGTCTCCGGATTGAATATCCGGCCTGATCCCTCAGGCCGGTGCTGGATGCTTTTTTGAGGGGTTCAGTGGGACAGGGAGATCGTCAGGCAGCGCCAGCCTTCGGCCGTGTGGTCGGCTGCGAGCGTGGCGCCGATACACTCGATAGCGCGCGCTTCATGCATCGGCATGTAGAGGCGGACTTGCGTCTGCGGCTGTTGCATCCAGCCTTCACGTTCGACCGCAATGCGCAACGTGTGCGCGTCGCCCTTCATCGTGACGTTCCAGCGGCCTTGTTCGCCGGTGCGCCAGGCTTCGCTCTCTCCGTCGTCCTCGACGCAGCCGCCGCGCGTCACGCCGGTGCCGGCGTGCGGCACCGCGATGAATGCGCGTTCGTCCGCGGGGTGGCCGAAGTGCTGTTCGGCGATATTCAACGGCACCACGCTGCCTTCACGCAGCAGGAACACGGGTTGTTCGAACGGCGCCGGCAGCGTCACCGTCTGAGCGCCGTCGAATACTTCGCCGCTCCAGTACGAGACCCAGCGCGTGCCCGCAGGCAGATACACGTCGCGCGTCGACTGGCCCGCATCGACCACCGGCGCGACCAGCACCGACGAGCCGAGCATCATGTCGTCGCCGTCTTCGAGGCAGCGCGGGTCGTGCGGAAACTCCGCGAACATCGGCCGCAAAACGGGTTCATAGGCGCGGTGAGATTGCCACAGCAGTTCGTACAGGTACGGGATCAACCGATAGCGCAGCTTGATCAGATCGGCCACGTGCTGCGTGACCTCGGGGTACATCCACGGTTCGTTGACGGTGCCGTCGTCATTCCACGAGTGGATGCTAAAGCGCGGCAGGAAGATACCGAACGCGACCCAACGCGCGAACAGCTCGGGGCCCGGCGCCGGACCCGAGAAGCCGCCGATGTCATGGCCGCTGTTCGACACGCCGGACATCGCGAGTCCAAGGCCCATTTTCAGGTTGAAGCGCAACGTCTCCCACGACGTGTAGTTGTCGCCCGACCAGGTCTGCACGTAGCGGTGCATGCCGACGCCGCCCGAGCGCGACACGAGGAATGGCCGCCGGTCGGGCGCATGCTCGCGCTGCGCATCGTGCGACGCGCGCATCATCATTTGCGTTTGCAGCACCTTCGCCTCGCGCGCCGGATACGGTTTGCCGAAGCCGCGCGCCATCGCGTCAGGCGACCAGATCTCGAACTCGTTGTTGTCGTTCCACGTCGCCGCGATGCCGTGCTTCAGCAGGCTTTCTTTCACGCGCGCCTTCCACCAGTCGATGGTGTCGGGATTCGTGAAGTCCAGATACGCGCCGACTTCGTCCCAGTACTGCACCCATGCCGGGTCGCCGTCGCGCGACTCGATCAGCAGACCCGCGCGGGCCGCGTCTTCGAATGCCGGATGATCCTGCAGCAGACACGGCTTGATGTTCGCGCACAGTCGCACGCCGTGGTCGAGATAGCTCTGCACGAAGCCGTCGATATCGGGAAACTTCTCGTGATTCCAGTTGAACACGTAACGCTTCGGACCGATCGACGTATAGCCCGACGACAGATGGAACGAATCGCACAGCACGTCGTGCTCGCTGCATCGTTCGATGAATTCGCCCATGCGCTGCTGCGCGTCGGGCGCGTCGGTGTAGCTCATGGTCGAGCCGGAGTAGCCCAGCCCCCACTTCGGCATCCAGGCGGGGCGGCCCGTCAACCACGTGAAGCGGCGTACCGCATTCAACGGCGTGCCAGCGGACGCGATGAAGTAATAGTCGAGGTCGCCATGCTCGGCGATGAAATGGCGGTAGTGGCCGTGGTAGTTGTCGAGCTCGCGGCCCATGTCGAAGCGGCAATCGGCGAGCGTGTCGTAGAACAGGCCGAAGCCGGTCGACGTTTGCGGCTGCCACGTCACGTAGAACGGAATGTGCTTGTAAAGCGGATCCGTCGTGCGCGCGCTGTAGCCCATCGCGTCGATATTGCGCATCTCGTAGCTCTGATGCGCACGGTCGAGCGAGCCGGCGCGCTCGCCGAGGCCGACGTACATCTCGTCCTTGCGACGCTCGATGTAGTGATACACGCGCTTGTCCCACCAGCCGAAGTTGTAGGACTGCGTCTTGCGATCGCTCATCACGCGATGCCATGCGCCGTCGTGCAGGATGTCCCACGCGCACAGGCCGCCGTCGAGCGTGACCGTCAGGCGCACGCGCGCCGTCTCGACCACCAGGTGCTGCGCGTCGTTCGACACCGCGAACGGCGGCGGCGTGAAGCCGTTGAGGTCACGACGCTCGCGCCCTTCCAGCGCGACATCGTCGGTGCCAGGCGCAATTGCCCAGGTGCGCGGGCCGTGCAATTCGCCGTCGGGCAGCACAAGCACGCGGATGATGTCTTCCGCGAGAACGAACAGCTCGATACGGCAGTTTTCCTGCGCGGTCAGAACAAGGTGGTTGTCGAGCTGGGACGACAACGCAAAACGTGGCGGGTGTTTCAGATTCGTCAGTGAACGCATGATGGGTCTTCGAATGAGGTCACGCAGGAGTGCCGGCGCCGGTGGCGATCGGACGCGGACGGCCGTCGGGAGAGACGCCGCGCATCAGGATGATCAGCAGCGTCGCGCCGATCAGGTCGAAAGCGCCGAGGGCGCCGAATAGCGGTGTATAGCCGATCGAGTCGGCGAGCGCGCCGACGAGCAGCGAGAAGCCGAGGCCGCCGATCCAGGCGGCCATGCCCGCAAAGCCGGCCACGGTGCCGACCTCGCTCGGGTCGAACACGTCGGCGGCGAGCGTATTCACGAGCGCCGAGATCATCTGATGCGCGAAACCGCCCACGCAGAAGAGCGCGATGGCCTGATACGGCGAAGCGACGAGGCCGATGGCCGCCGGCCCGAGCATCATGAAGGCGCCGAGCACGACGCCCGCGATGCGCGACCAGACCAGCGGCACGCGCAGGTGTTTCATCAGGAACGGCGACAGATAGCCGCCGAACAGCCCGCCCAGATCGGCGGCGAGAAAGGGCAGCCACGCGAACATCGCGATCTGCTTCAGATCCATGTGACGCTGGGTGGCGAGATAAAGGGGAATCCAGAAACTGAAGGTCTGCCACGCGGGTTCCGCGAAAAAGCGCGCTTGCGCAATCGCCCAGAAGCGGCGCGTGCGCAATACCTCGCGCACGCTGCGGCGGCGCGGCGCGGCAGGCGCCTGCCCGCTGACGATCTTTTCGCGCTCCACCTCGCTGATGCGCGAGTGATCCGCCGGCGAGCGGTACAGCAGATACCACGCGGCGGCCCACACGAAGCCGAGCGCGCCCGTCACGGCAAACGCGCTTTGCCAGCCATAGCGCAACGAGAGGAAGACGACCAGCGGCGGCGCGAGCAGCGAACCGAACGACGTGCCCGCGTTGAAATAGCCGACCGCAACGGATTTCTCGCGATCGGGAAACCATTCGGCAACCACCTTCATGCCTGCGGGGATGGCGACCGCTTCGCTCAGGCCCATGAGCCCGCGCAATGCCGCGAGCGAGAGCCAGCCGCTCGCGAAACCGTGGAATACGCCCGTCAGCGACCAGAGGCAGGCGAACAGCGCGAAACCGAGCCGCAGGCCGATCAGATCGATGATCACGCCGCACACCGGCTGCATCACCGTGTAGCCAATCTGGAAGGCGCCGACGACGTACGAATACTGCTGGGTGCTCATGTGCAGCAGTGTCATCAATTGCGGCGCCATCACGCCGAGCGAATTGCGCGAGAGATAGTTGACGATCGTGCCGAGGCACACGAGCGCGATGATCCACCAGCGCAGTCCAACGATTGTTTTCAAGGTATCTCCGAATTGTCGATGCCGCGAGTTGCCTCGAGCGGTATACGCGAATTCGAACTTTTCCTGTTCGTTTCGCGTCAGTCATCGTATCACTCGACGCTTGACATCACACCAGGGAAAACCATGTGTGAGATTTATTTTATTGATTATATTGAGATATCTACCTTATAAACCCGGTGTGCCGCAGGAACGAGATGTCTGATGACAAACACGATCATGCGCGAATTTGTTCCTTCAGATTCGAAAATGTTCACATTTGCGATGATTTGAGCGATCGGGCGTTGAGCGAGAGTCGTCTGGGGTCGGCATTCGCCAGCGACATTGGCGAGCGTGCCGCCACGCGGCCTGGCGCGTCGGAGAGATCGAGCGGGGGACGTCGGCGGCGTGCAGGCCGCCTACTAAGTGATCAGCCGCTCACGTCGCGACCGGTTGGCGTTCGGCGCAGCATGGCGCCATTGCCGTCGAGGCGGACGTGAGCGATTGCATTGGCCGGAACACGCGGCAAGTTCGCGACGCACGCGCCGGTAATGCAGCGAGCACCGCAGGATAAGCGAGGCTTTACTTTTCATACGGACAGCGAATCTTTAAGCAATCGAAGAGACCGCCGCTGCTCAACAAAGGGCCGTTATGTCGGCCATGCCAACCCCAACGCTAACGCAAAGTCTCCTTATCCCCCGACTCCCGTTTGAACCCCGACAGCATCGAGCCGATGAGATTTTCGCGCGTCCATACGCTCATCACGAGCGCCGCAAAAATATGCACGCACACGCAGATCTGCAGCGCAATCGACAGACAGGTGTGAAGGTCCTGCGGCCAGTCCTCTCCCCAGAATGCGTCGAGGCGCATCATCCAGCCGCTCACGGCCAGCGCCAGAATCAGCAGCCATAACGTCAACGCCATCACGCCGCCAAGCGGATTGTGCGACAGATGATGCTGCGGCCTGCCAACGGCAAGCGAGCGAAGATATTCCATGAGACGCGAGTGCGTCGGCCACCATGCAGAAAACCGCGCGTTCATCGTGCCGATAAAACCCCACACGATGCGCGACACGACAAGCCCCGCGGCAACATAGCCGAGAATTCGATGCATCTGATCGGTCGAGCCGAACAGATTCCACACGACGATGCCCGCGACGCTCCAGTGCGTGAACCGCACCCAGATGTCCCAGATCTTGACGGGCATCGCGTACCGCCTGCGGTTAGTCGATTTCCGACTTCACGACATCCAGTGTCTTGGCGTCGAAGTAAATCTCGACCTTCTTGCCCTCTTTGTTGTGGCCGTAGATTTCATAGCAGTTGCCGTCGACCTTGAACTTTTTGATCTTGTAGCCCTGCCCTTCCAGTTGGGCGCGCGCATCCGACTCCTTCATCCATTCGCTCTTCGGATGGGCCACACAATCGGCCTTCGCGAATACTGCACCGGAAATGCCGAACGCCGCCATCAACACCAGAAACTTGAACATCGGTCACCTCGCCCGCTGATTTGTCGAGCGGTCAGCCTACTTCAAACGAGAATCGATCGCAAGTAAACTGTAAGGTTGAGCGGAGCGCGGAACGAAGGTGCCGCTCGCGATTGTCCCTGCCCAATAGAAGGGGAAAGGATGCGCAAGATTGGGAATCTGCTGGCGGCTAACAATAAACTCGAAAAAATGAAATCAAGCTTCGCCGACATTCGCGAGTAGGTGCCGGCGAATGTCAGCTTTCGTCATTGACGAATGCGTCGTCTCGACCCGGAACGGTCTGCGAATCTGTTCGATCGCATATAACCGCTACCACGGCTGACTGGAGCGGCCCCCTGAAACTCCGGACACAGTCTCCCACTTACAATAGCGGGTAGGCATACGACAGTGTTTTTGACTAACAACAAGCAAGAAGTGATGGAAGTGTTGACGGGACCGGAGCGCCGTCGTCGACGTTCCGTCCAGGAGAAAGTGGCCATCGTGCAGGAAGCCCTGGAGCCGGGAGCAACGGTTTCAGCGGTTCCCGACGACACGGGCTGAACCGAAACCAGGCGTTTGCGTGGCGCAAGCAATACGAGGAAGGCAGCCTGGCTGCGGTGAAGGCGGGGGAACCGTGGTGCCCGCCTCGCAGTTAGCCTCAGCGATGAAGGAAATCAGGGAACTCCAACGTCTGTTTGACAAGAAGACGCTGGAGGCAGAAATCCTGAAGGAAGCAGTCGAATATGGCCGCTCAAAAAAACTGGATTGCGCGCTCGCCCTTACTGCCCGGGGATGACCAATGAAAGCAGTCTGCGATGTTCTCGGCGTGGCGTGCTCTGCTCTGCCAGTCGGAAAAGCCCGTTCGCCGGACTGGCAGGACGGCCGCCGCGCCCGACAGACCGACGACACGGAGCTGGTCGCTGCAATCCACGAGCACGTGGCTGGCTTGCCGACGTATGGAGACCGGCGAGTCTGGGGCACTGCTGCGACATAGTCACGAAATGACTGGTGCGCCGTGCGTGAACGCCAAGCGGGTCTATCGCGTCATGCGCGACCATCAGTTGCTGCTTCGGCGTGTTGGCCAACGTTGCGATGCCCGCAGACCACAGACAGATGCTGCACACCCGCACGGCTATACTAAAAGGCGGCAAGCTGCCAGACATGACTCGCCGCATTCACCAGGAACATAGTCCTCATCTTGCGTGATTCACTTCACCACAACGAATCCCGAACCAACCAGATCTTCGATGAAGCGCACTCCCTCCTCCCTCGACACGCCACATCAGGAGCCCGCCCAGATGGATGACGCGACCCGCATCTTCGACAGGCTTCGCCCTCGTTTGCAGGGCATCGCGTACCGGATGCTGGCGTCGGTTGCGGAAGCCGAAGACGTGGTGCAGGACGCATGGCTGCGATGGCATGGCGCAGACCGCGCCACCATCGACAATCCGGAAGCGTGGCTCGTATCGGTCACCACGCGTCTGTCGATCGACCGGCTGCGCGCCGCCAAGGTGCAGCGCGAGCACTACGCAGGTATCTGGCTTCCAGAGCCGCACATCATCGAGTCGCCGGTCACCCCCGAGGAGATCAAGGAGCGAGCGGACGACGTATCGGTTGCGTTCCTGATGCTGCTCGAACGACTGACGCCCGAGGCGCGCGCAGCATTCCTGCTGCGAGAAGTTTTCGATGCCGACTACGATGAAGTGGCCGACGCCATCGGCAAAAGCGAAGCCGCTTGCCGCCAGTTGGTGAGCCGCGCGAAGACACAGTTGCGCGATGAACGGCCGCGTTTCGCGGTGTCGCGCGAAAGCCATCTGCGGTTGCTGCAAGTGTTCGCGCAGGCGTTGGAGCGCGGCGACTTCGCGGCCATCAACGGCATGCTCGCTGAAGACGCCGTGCTCGTCGGCGATGGCGGCGGCCGCGTGCCGAGCTTCCCCAGACCGATGGTCGGCGGCAGGCGCATCGCGCAACTGTTCTACGCCGCAAGCCGGCGCTTTGGCAACGAACTGCGCATCGAACTCGCGGTGCTCAACGGACAGTGGGCGCTGTTGCGCTTCATCGAAGGCACCCTGGAATCCGCGCAGTCGTATGAGATTGATGGCGCGCGGATCGTGCGCATCCAGGTGCAGCGCAATCCGGACAAGCTCGTGCGTCTCGCGGCCGCATTCGGAGCTTGCTGAAGATTTTCTCCACGGCAGGAGGCGTCCGCGCGATTGGTGTCGAGCGGGCAACAGCGTGAGCACCCTGGCATGTCTACCGGGCCCGGGCGGCGGAACCTACCATGGTTTCCGTACGGCAGATCGCCGACACCGCTGCTCCGGTCGCCGAAGGGCGCCGGCTTCATTCCCGCCAGGAGAAAATCATGAGCCAACGCATCAACTACATCCAGCAATCGCCGGAACTGTTCAAGAAGTTTCTCGAGTTCAGCAACCTGCTGGGCGACAGCGCCATCGAGGAATCGGTCCGCGATCTCGTCGCGATCCGCGCTTCGCAGATGAACGGCTGCGGCTTCTGTGTCGACATGCACGTGAAGCAGGCAAAGATCCACGGCGAACGCGAGTTGCGTCTGCACCATCTGGCCGTCTGGCGCGAATCGACGCTGTTTGCGCCGCGCGAACGCGCCGCGCTCGCGTGGACCGAAATCCTCACGCGCCTGCCCGAGCAAGGCGTTCCCGACGACATCTACGAGCGCGTACGCACGCAGTTTTCGGAGAAGGAACTGTCGGATCTGACTTATGAAGTGATGGCGATCAACGGGTGGAACCGCGCGAACGTCGCCTTCAAGACCGTGCCGGGCTCGTCGGACAAAGCGTTCGGTCTCGACAAGGCCGGCCTTGCATGAGTAACGGCCGCGCACCGCGTGGCCTTTGCAGGAGAAACATCATGTCGAGATCGAAAAGACTCGCGTTGCTGGTGCCACTGCTCTGCACGGCGTGGTTTGCGGGACCGGCCAGCGCCGCGCCCGAGGCGATCGTCACGCCCGTGATGGAGCAGCCGCTTGCGGACTATCCAGGCAAGGAAGCGCTGATGATCACGGTCGTCTACCCGCCCGGCGGCGCCGATCCCGCCCATCGGCACGATGCGCATGGCTTCATCTATGTACTGGAAGGGTCGATCGTGATGGGCGTCAAGGGCGGCAAGGAAGTGACGCTCACGCCCGGGCAGAGCTTCTACGAAGGGCCGAACGACATTCACACGGTCGGCCGGAACGCCAGCGCCACGCAGCCGGCCAAGTTTCTTGTCCTGCTGCTGAAGAACAAAAATGCGCCTGTGCTGACGCCGGTGAAGTGAAGTGATCCACCCGCCTGTGACATCGTCCGCCGAAAAAAATGGCGGATCGTGTCACAGCGCGCGCGCGTCGCCCGTCTTGGGGATATGCACCTCTTCGACCCGAGCCGCCATGCCTGACATGCACGCGTTCCGCCGACCAGCGGCACCCTCTTCCATTTCCGCCCCCGCTAGCGAGGATTCGCTCGCCAGCAGCTTCGCCACCAGCTACGCGGGCGTCATCGCGTTTCTGGCGGTCGCCAGCGAAGGCAGTTTCGCCAAGGCCGGCGACCGGCTCGGCATCGGCCGCTCGGCCGTGAGCCGCAACATCCAGAAACTCGAAGCGCAACTGGATGCGCGCCTCTTTCTGCGCACCACCCGCAGCACGTCGCTCACGCGGGAAGGCGAACGCTTCTACGAGAACTGCCATCCCGGTGTGGAGCGCATCGTGCAGGCGTTGGAGGAAATGCGCGAGCTTCGCAGCGGACCGCCACGCGGACAATTGCGCATCTGCTCGACGAGCGGCTTCGGCCGTGCGATCGTCGCGCCGCTGTTGCGCGGTTTTCACGAACGCTATCCGGATATCGCGCTCGACCTGCTGCTCAACGACAGTCCGGCCAACTTCACGGCCGACCGCGTCGACGTCGCTTTCCGCGACGGACGCATGGAGGACAGTCAGGTCGTCGCCAGGCAGTTGATCCCGATGCAGATGATCGTCTGCGCGTCGCCCGCCTATGCACGCGAGCACGGCTTGCCGCGCAGCGTGGCGGATCTGGGGGCGCATCGCTGCATCAACTTGCGGGCGGCGTCGGGGCGCATCACCGAATGGGAGTTCAAGGTGAACGGCCTGCCGCACAGGATGACGCCCAACGCCCCACACACGTTCAACGACCCGGACCTCTTACTGCAAGCCGTGCGCGACGGTTTGGGCATTGCGCAGCTCGCCGCGTACCAGGTCTGCGACGCGCTGCGCGACGGGCGGCTGCGGTCCTGTCTCGAGCAATACGCGCCCGACGACCGCGGCCACTACATCTGCTATCTGAGCCGCAAACATCTACCCGCGCGTATCCGTGTATTCGTCGATTACATGACGGAACAAACGCGCGCGCTCGACCTCGACTGCATGACCTCATTCCCCGTACTTTCCGCCTTGCCCACGGCGCGCGCGCGCTGATTGGTGTCGTCGCGGCAACAGTGCGAGTTCCGCCGCGGGCCTACTGGGAGCCGCGGCCGACGCCTACTATTGAACTCGTACGGCGGCCACATCAATCAGGTCTCCGATACAGCCCCCTGCGACGCGCCGTGTGCGATGCGCGCGCCAGGCCCCGAGACACATCCGGCGGCCTCTACGGCTGCACGAACACTCATCGAGAGGACATCATGAAAATCGTCGTCATTGGCGGTAGCGGACTCATCGGCAGCAAAGTCGTCAACGACCTGCGGACGCGCGGTCATGACGTGATCGCGGCATCACCGGCGTCGGGTGTCAACACGATCACCGGCGAGGGACTTGCAGACGCACTGAGCGGCGCGCAAGTCGTCGTCGACGTGGCCAACTCGCCGTCGTTCGAGGACAAGGCCGTGCTCGAATTCTTCGAAACGTCCGGCCGCAATCTGTTCGCAGCCGAAACTGCCGCGGGCGTCACGCATCACGTCGCGTTGTCCGTGGTCGGCACCGAGCGGCTCGCGGAAAGCGGCTATTTCCGCGGCAAGATCGCGCAGGAGAAACTGATTCGCGCATCGGGCGTGCCGTACACGATCGTCCAGTCGACGCAATTTTTCGAGTTCATCGGCGGCATCGTGCAATCGGGCACCGAAGGCGACACCGTACGGCTTCCGACCGCGTACATCCAGCCGATCTCCTCGGACGACATCGCCCTCGCGGTCGCGGACTATGCGCTCGGCAAGCCGCTGAATGGCGTCGTCGAAGTGGCGGGGCCGGAGCGGATTCGGCTACCCGAACTCGCGGAGCATTTCCTTAGCGCGACGCACGATCAGCGCAAGGTGGTCGCGGATCCGCACGCACGCTACTTCGGCGCCGAGTTGCACGACGACACGCTGGTGCCCGGTGCGAATCCACGCCTCGGTTCGGTGAAGTTCGACGCGTGGTTCAGCCAGTCGCAAACGGCTCGTTGACGCCGGAGTCGGGGGCACCTTGCGCCCGCCGCGCCGCTCACGATTGCTGGATGCGTATCACGGCCGGGACCGTCGTGAACTGCATTCAGCCACCGTCACAGTGAGCGGCGTCCCTCCCCGCGCGGCTAGCCTTTTCGAGTACGATTGGCGGCATCCATGGGTTTTCCCTGAGGAAACCCATGTCGATACCCGCATTGCCGGTTCGTCGTAGAAGTAAGTCCAACTTCTCTAGTGAAAGGCGAGCACATCATGTCTACCGGAACCATTCATCTTCACCGCGTTTTGCGCTCCACGCCCGAGCGCGTCTACCGCGCCTTCCTCGAACCCGATGCAATCGTGCGCTGGCTGCCGCCCTACGGTTTCACCTGCCAGGTCCACCACATGGATGCCCGCGTCGGCGGCACCCACAAGATGTCTTTCCGCAACTTCGGCACCGGCCATAGCCACTCATTCGGCGGCGAGTACATCGAACTGGTGCCGAACGAGAAAATCCGCTACTTCGACCGCTTCGACGATCCGAACCTGCCCGGGCAGATGCACGTCACCATTTCATTGCGGCAGGTGTCCTGCGGCACCGATGTCACCATCGTGCAGGAAGGCGTGCCCGAGGTCATTCCGGTGGAGATGTGCTACCTCGGCTGGCAGGAATCGCTCGCTCAACTGGCGAGGCTGGTCGAGCCGGAGATACCTGACTGAGCACGTCTGGCAGGCAAGCGTGCGCCGCGTTGCCCGAAGCGCGTCGCGTAAGACGCTTCGGGCATCGGGGCATCGTTCACATGTCCGACGACTACTTCGTCCGCGCCGGCTTTTTCGTTGCCTTTGCCTTTACACCAGCCGTATTGAGAGCGATGGCGGCGCGGATAAGCGTCTTGAACGCCGCCGCGTCGACCTGCTCTCCTTCATGGATGTCGATCGCGCGTCGAACATTTCCGTCGAGACTAGCGTTGAAGAGGCTGGACGGATCTTCCAGCGAAGCCCCCTTGGCGAAGGTCAGCTTCACGACCGACTTGTACGACTCGCCGGTGCAGATGATCCCATCATGCGACCACGTGGGCGTGCCCATCCACTTCCATTCCTCCACGACCTCAGGGTCCGCATCCTTGATGAGCTTGCGCATCCTGCTCAACGTCTCTCCGCGCCAGTCTCCGAGTTCGGCGATTCTGTTGTCGATCAATTCAGATGCCGGCTGACCTTCGGTCGGCTCCGCCTTTTTCATCTTCTCCTCCTGATCTTTCGGACATCGTAATGATTCGGGGCAAGCCTTCTTTTTTGACTACGACGCCGACGCCGGTTTTGCCCCTTACCGTGCGCCCGTTTCAGAGACCGAAGCGCTTCGTGTACTCGGTGTTCAGGCGCGGCCAGCCGAATTGCATCGCGTCGCCGCCGACGATACGCCCGATCGGATCACCCGCCACGAGCCTCTCGAGCACGTCGAGGCAAATGTGCCACCCGGCTGCGCCCATCGAGATGAAGTTGCGATCGATGTTGTGCCAGAGCGTGAGACGCGTGCCGTCGCCGAGCGGTTCGAGTGTCCACCGCATATCGTTGCCGCCCCAGCGGTATTCGAGCAGATTCGGCGCGTCGGCGCGCGTCACCTCGGTCTCCGAGATCTGCGGCGCCGGCGTTCCGACCGTCGAAAGCCTGACGGGCCCGACGCAGGCGAGGCTACGGTCGGCATCGAACGGCGCCCATTCACGCAGACTGGCCGGATCGGTCAACGCCGTCCAGACTTGCGCCGGCGAATGGCGCAACTCGCGGACAACAACGAGCGTCCACTTTTCCCCATCCTGTCTGACTTCGGCGCCGGCGGCAGGGCCCGGCATGTATTCGTCGCGATTGCTCATCGTTTCTTCCCCTTGCTGCGCGGTGCAGGATCGACCTGATCGAGGTGACGCTCCAGAGCGTCGAGATGGACCGACCAGAATCGGCGGAATGGAGCGAGCCAGGCGTCTATCTCCATCAACGGTTCCGGATTGATCCGGTATAGACGCCGTTGTGCATCAACGCGCGCCTCCACGAAACCGGCCTCCCGGAGCACCCGCAGATGCTTCGAGACAGAGGGTTGCGAGAGGTTGAGCTTCTCCTCGATTTCACCCACCGACTGCTCCGAAGCTGCAAGCAGACTCAGGATGGCGCGGCGGTTCGGCTCGGCGATGATGGCAAATGTCGACTCCATACCTCTTATATACCTCTTGAGGCATATACAAGTCAAGCTGTGCGAATGGACGCTGCGCCGCGCGACGTGCGGTCCCCCAACCTGTTGCACGTTCTCATCGACGAGCATCGCTAATTCGATCGTGTCCGCAAAATTCAAGTCGATGCCGGTAGAATCCGCATCGCCTTCCATATGCGCCGATCGCATGAACCGATTTATTTAATACATTTGTCTGTTCGGGCTATTTGCGCTCGAATGGCGGGTTTGCGCGCCGCTTGCGACTGGTCCAGCTGGTCCCGGCGCAGCAACAGCGTGCCTGACGTCCGTTTGCGGTCGTTCATTCACGTCGCGCGGTTTTTAAAAGAGTGATGAAAGGAGAAACATGAAAACCATGCTTGCAACGCTGACGATGGCGCTACTCGCCGTATCGTCCGGCAGCGCCATCGCAAAGGAGTGGTCGACCGTGCGCTTCGGCGTCGATGCGAGCTATCCGCCGTTCGAATCGAAAGCCGCCGACGGCCAGCTCGTCGGCTTCGACATCGACCTGGGCAACGAGATCTGCCGCCGCCTGAACGCGAAATGCGTGTGGGTCGAAAACTCGTTCGACGGCATGATTCCCGCGCTGAAAGGCCGCAAATTCGACGGCGTACTCTCGACGATGTCGATGACCCCGGCGCGCCAGGCGCAGATCGCGTTCTCGTCCAAGGTATTCCGCATCCCCACCCGCCTCGTCGCGAAGAAGGGCGCGCCGATCGTACCGACACCGGAAGCGCTGAAAGGCAAGCACATCGGCGTCGAGCAGGGCTCGATTCAGGAGACGTACGCGAAGACGTATTGGGAGCCGGCCGGCGCGGTTGTCGTCTCGTATCAGGATCAGGATCTCGTCTACACGGATCTGATCGCCGGCCGTATCGACGCATCGCTGCAGAACGCCGTGCAGGCCGAAGTCGGTTTCCTGCGCACACCGAGAGGCAAGGACTTCGCATTCGCCGGCAACGCGCTCTACGACGCGAAGACGCTGGGCAGCGGAACCGCGATCGGTTTGCGCAAGGACGACACCGAATTGAAGGAGAAGATCGACAAGGCGATCGCCGACACGCGCGCGGACGGCACGTATGACAAGATCGCGAAAAAGTATTTCGACTTCGACGTCTACGGTCAGTGAACTCGGCCCGGCTCACCCCATTGCGTGGTGAGCCGAACCGCTACAGCATTGCGCGCAACGCGCATTCACATGACAACCGGCAGGAAGCTTCGCCCGACTCAGAAGAGATAGGTGCAGAAGAGGCCATACGATATCTGGCTCGTCTTCTCGGTGATCGGACTGTCGGTTGCGTCGCCACGCAGCCACGCGAATGCGGCATTGGCGCCGACATTCCAGTGCCGCCCAATCCGATACACGCCACCGACCGAAAAGCGCAACTGGTTCAAGCCAGAACTCGCCGAAAAGCCCGGCAAACCAGAGCGGGCACTCTGCTCCGCGTTCACGCCGAAATAGGTTTCGTTATAGTCGCTGCTCGCCCACGTGAGTCCGGGTCCGGCACTGAGCGTCAATCCCGGCATCGGCTCGTATTTGCCCAGCACATCGAAAGTCACCACGGTGCCGCGGTCGTTGCCCCCGATATCGGTCAACACGCTCGCGCGCGCCGTGACGAACTGATAGGTATAGACGCCGAATAGCTCCGCATGCGTGGTGCGCTTGATATCGCCGAGGCCATGCAGCCGCGAGTCGTCGGATTCGTTACGCGGCTCGATGAAGTCGTAAGTGATGGCCGCACCCACGCGCCAGTTACTGTCGCGATAGAAGTAAGCACCGAGCGACAGGAACGATGCGGCATCCGGATTGGCGCCAATGAAGAAGCGGTCGTAGCTGGCGCTCACCACTGGCACGCCCTCCCATTTCGTGCCGCTCGCGCCTGGAAATTTAGGCATGTTCACGACGCCGGCGCCCACGGAAAAGCGCCATGGACTGGGCGTACCGGACGGGCCAGCCTGGACCTCCGGAGCGGCAAGGGCGAACGCGCTCTCGGAGAGGCTCAGCGTATCGTCCGCCATGGCCGTCACGGCACACAGCGATAGCGCAGAGCCCGCAAGCAGCTTGGTCATGCACCGCATTGACACTTCGATCATTTCGGCTTCTCCGTCGGCAAAGTGAAGGGATCGGACCCGGCGGCGTGAGTCATGAAGTTCAACAGGCAGTCTTGATGCTGAATTTCAGACTCAATGCCGCACGGCCTGTGGTTGTTCGAACGACGGACAACCCAGCGTATCGATCACATGAAATGGTTCATGTCCTGTTGCGTTCGGAGTTGCGATGGAAAGTGCCGCCGACACCTATGAATGGATCAACTTGAGCACTCATCCGGTCCATCTCGCTCTCCGAAACTGTTGATTTATGTCTTATTCCCACGGATCTGTCGACGCAGTTACGTGCCATGAGAATAGCCCCTTTTTTCCGGCTGTCGCAAGCAAATTTTGCCAGGTGTTTTTTTTGCAACAGGCAAGCATCCATTTCTATTAGTACTGCGTTGCTCACCGCCGCACTCGTTTTGCACCGAATGAAGCCGGAATTTGCCGGAGCTTTCCATAGAAAATAACCTGAAGGGCCTTCACTTTTCTTAGATGCCGGTCGGCTTCGGCGGCGGCATTTTTTTGCACGCGGCGATCTACGCTTATGGCGTGATCTATGCCTTCAAGAAAGTACAGTGACAAGACAATCGGTACGTCATATTCATGCTTTTATGATAAGTCGCAGAAACAGTACGCTAACCGCCGTATCAGTGCCGACCTGTCGTGGCGCGGGTGCGTTGCCGGCCTTGCGGCTTCGCTGCCGAGTCTCGTCCTGCCCAGCATCAGCAGCGCGCAAAACGCCACGCCGCCGGGCGCGCCTGCGAAGTTGGTGATCGTCAGAACTTCCGGCTTTTTGACGGCAGATCAGCGCCGCAGGGCGAGACGGCGGCAGCGCCGCTTCCGAAGACGAGGCTCGGATGCGCGTGCGCGAACAGTTCATCCAGTGCGCATCCCAGATAAAGGCTCGTGGGATGCGCAGGCGTCTCCACACCACTCAGTCCCCTGGACATGCTTGCGCTCACTGAAAGGCATTTGCATGCCACCATCGAAACTGCTGCGCACTGGGGCACGTATGGTCTGGTGCATGCGTACACCCGCTGGTATTCGGCCGCGCAGGCGCGAGGCATGGCGACGGGCATGAACGGCCAATTGCTTGGACTCTCCGGCAAGCGCGATTCTTATCCGCGTAAACTGGGTTTGCTCGAAGAAGCCGCGTACGCGGATCTATTGCTCGTCGACGGCAATCCACTCGAGAACATCGATCTGATCGCCAATCCGGACCAGAACCTGCGCGTCATGATGAAAGACATAAAATTCTATAAGAACCAGATTCAGGCATAAGGAAAGCCACCCATGCATTGCAACATCTGTTTCGCAGCAGGTGTTGCAATTCACAAAGAGAATCAACGGCACTCGTGTCATGCCGGTTAGCGTATTCCCGGAGATCTTGCCGTCTTTCATGAATAGGCCGAGGTTGCTCGCGGCGTCAGCCGGAAACCGACTATTCGCGATTGGAGCGCATGCCCAGACGCATTGCATCGGCTGGCGTCGTGGTAGTCGAGCGCGCTGATGTATTCAGGCGTAAGCCGCGCGTGTCCGCATCGACAACGTCTACGTAAGACTACTGACTGCCGCGTCCGATGATTTCATTGCGAACCGCTAGCCGACTATTGACGGACTGCACACCGGGCACGCCCTTCGCCGTGTCGATCGCGAGATCGACCTGGCTCGCCTCGGGCACGCTGCCGCTCAACGACACGACGCCATCATTCGCACGTACTGTAATGTTCCGAAAGCGCAGTCCCCGATGCCTCGCCTCCTTGAGTGCGCGGCGCACGTCTCGGGCAAGCTGCCTGTTCGCGGCCTTGGCATCCTTGGTGACCTGCACCGGATATGATGCCGCTTGCGCTGACGAGGCAGGTTGCGCCTGCGCGTCGAGACATGCCAGTACGATCACCGCGCCGCCAACCCGTTTGATGAACTGAACCGCTTTCATGCATTTTTCTCCTTTGTCTGGCTCCTGATGAACCTTTCGTTCATCAGGAAGCGAGGCTCATCAGATAGCCTTGTGATGGTTTAAACAATGTGCTTCCAGAACTGCATTAATTCCGCAGCCAGCCGCTTTGCTGTACGCAGCACGACGATCAATCGGTGACGACCTCATTGAACATCGGCAGCGCGGCGAGACTGACCAGACTGCATACGGCCATGTACCAGACCGGCGCATACGGACTTTGGGTGACATTGAGCAGCCACGTCACGATGAACGGAGCAAAGCCACCGAAGAGCGTCACGCCGACGCTGTAGACAATGCCCAGCGAACGTCCGCGGATTTCACGTGGAAAACCCTCGAGCAGCAGAAGAAAGCCCGTCGGATTCGACACTGCCCGAAGACCGACGATCACGGTTACGCTCAACAGAATCGTGATAAGGCTCGGAATCCGAAGCATTAGCGCGAAGGCCGGGTAAAGCAGCAGAACGCCCGCTACGCCGGTCACATATAGCATGGGTTTGCGCCGCTTCAGCCGGTCGGTGAGCTTGCCACCCACCGGCGACACGAACGTTAGAATCAGACCTGCGACGCCGCTAGGCAGAAGCGCCGCAACGCCCGACAGATGTGCGACGTTCATCAGCCAGGACGGAAGATAAAACACCATCACGTACATCGAAGACGTGCCACCGATCATCAGCAACGTGCCAAGCACGATACGGCGCACATCGTATTTCACGTCGCCCGTGGGAATGCCGGGCGCGCGAGGCGCGGCATGCAGAGTCTCGTGAAGATGGTTGCGGATATACAGGCCGACGGGACCGATCAACAAGCCGAGCAAAAACGGCACGCGCCAACCCCAGCTTTCGAGTGCAGCGGGCGATAACGACCGGGTCAACAGCACCCCGCATAGCGCGCCCGCCAAGGCCGAGGCACCCTGACTGGCCAGCTGCCAGCTGACCAGATAGCCGCGCATACCCGGCGCGGCCGATTCCATCAGAAAGGTGGTCGATGCGCCAACCTCGCCGCCCGCCGAAAAGCCCTGAATCAAACGGCCCGCGACGATCAGCAACGGCGCGGCGATACCGATTTGCGCGTAAGTCGGCGCGAGCCCGATGATCGCCGTGCCGAGCGTCATCATCAGGATGGTCAGCATCATCGCCGCCTTGCGGCCACAGCGGTCCGCATAAGCGCCGATCACGATGCCGCCGATCGGCCGGACGACGAAACCGGCGCCAAAGGTCGCAAACGAGAGCAATAGCGGCCCATGCAGTCCGCCCACTGGAAAAAACAGCTTGCCGATCAGCGCTGCGAAAAAGCTGTAGACCGTGAAGTCGAAAAACTCGAGCGCGTTTCCAAGGGACGTCGCCAGGATGACGCGCCGATGCATGGTCGCTTCGGGAACAGCAACGGATTGCCGGTCGTCGTTAAAAGGTACGTCGGTCGCGCAAGTTGTCTTCATATCGCCACTTCAGGTGCAAGGAAACGCGGGTACCCGGCTGACGGCGAGTTATCGTCAGCCGGGTGTTGCGAGCCTCAGAACAGGTGATAGATGCCGACCGATGCGGTCAGCGGCGTGGTCCCGAGTTCGGGCGAGGCCGTACCCGTTTGCAACGGCAAAGGATTACTGTTCAGGATAACTGTGGAAATCCCGTAGTTGCGGATAAAGCCGGCGCGAGCATATAGCGAAGTGCGTTTCGACAGCGAATAGTCGTAGCCGAACATCATGCCGAGCGCGGAATCTTTGGCCGGATTGCCGGCGGCGTCGCGAACGCCGGACGTATCGCGATAGACCACCGACGCGCGCAGTGCATTGCGCCCCCACGGCAAAGTTGCGCCCACCAGATAGGAACGCGCGATGCCGTTGGCCGCGAGATTCGGCGCAACCTGGGCGAACGCGGCCGACAGCACGTAGCTGCCCACGTCGTAGATCGCAGAGACGCCGTAGATATCGTTGCGAACGGTCTGCGACGTGCCCTCGATCTCCACCGGCGAACTCCAGACGCGGTTATACGCGCCTGCCAGATACAGCGAGCCGTTGGTCCACGAAGCGACGACACCCTGGTTCGACGCATACGGAGAAACGCCGTTCGTACCATTGAATGCATACATGAACGTCGCGCCAAAGCCGGCGACACGCGGCGTCGTCCAGGTCATCGAATTGCTTTCGCGCACGAGAATCTGACTCGATCCCGGACCCAGGTCCGCGTTGTAGCCGACGCCCTTCGGTGTCTGCACTGCGCCGCCCGCGAGCCAGGTGACCACCGAGTTGGTGGTCACCTCGCCGAACGGATCGATGAACTGCGGCAGATTCGCAGTGGGCTGAAGACCGAAGCGCACCACGCCCCAGCTAGCCGAATTGAGCCCCACCCACGCGGCGCGATCGAACAAGGTGTTGCTGGTGCCGAAGGTGCCGGTGTTGGCCATGAAGCCGCTTTCGAGGTTGAACTCCGCCTTCAGGCCACCGCCGAGATCTTCACGACCGAAAAGCCCGAACTGCGAAGTATGGACACCCCCGCTCTGCGTCTGCCAGCGCGACGTCCCGCTGACGCTCTGATAGTTGAACCCCATGTCGACCGCACCGTACAGCGAAATGCCGCTGCGCTGCGAACTCTCGATCTGCGGCCACTGGGACAGCTCGTTTAGCAGATAGGAGTCCGCGAATGCCGCGTGAGAAAGCAGCGCCATACCCGCTGCGCAAACAGTCTTCTTATAGTTCATCTGCATCCCCGATATGGACTTGAATTGTGCGAGCCAGCCGGGCGCGACACCCGGCGTGCAATTGCGAATCTCAGACGCTCTCAGACGCTCAGGTACTGCTCGACCAGGGTGGCCCAGTAGCTGACGCCGATCGGCAAGGCCTGATCGTTGAAGTCGTAGCCGGGGTTGTGGATCATGCAGCTGCCATGGCCTTGCGCCCCATTGCCGAGCGCGACATAGCAGCCGGGGACCTTTTCGAGCATCCACGAGAAGTCTTCACCGCCCATCATTCCGGGCGGCAAGGGCAGAATGTTGTCGGCGCCGACGACCGCGGCGATTGCCTGACGCGCCAGTTCGGTTTCTTTTGGCGTGTTCATCAGCACGCGTGTCACCGCCTGATAGTCGATGTGCGCCGTGACGCCGAAGCTGCGCGCCTGGCTTTCGACGATCTCGCGCAAGCGGGTTTCGATCAGTTGCTGGACCTTCGTATTGAGCGTGCGCACCGTCATCAGGATGGTGGCCGTCGACGGTACGACGTTGTGCGCCGTGCCGGCCTGGATCGCGCCCACCGTCACGACGGCGGCCTCGGCTGGTGGAACGTTGCGCGACATGATGGTTTGCAGCGCCATCACGATGCTGGCGGCTGCGACCACAGGATCGCGCGCGAGATGCGGCATCGCACCGTGCATGCCCTCGCCGGTTAGCTTGATCGTCACGAGATCGGCCGACGCCATCATCGCGCCGGGTTGCACGATGAACTGGCCGACCGGCAGGCCCGGCGCATTGTGCAACGCGTAGACAGCGTCGCACGGGAAGCGCTCGAACAGGCCTTCTTCCATCATCCGCGCCGCGCCGCCAAGACCTTCTTCCGCCGGTTGGAAAATCAGGTTCAGCGTGCCGTTGATTCGGCGGCTCTGCGCGAAGTAGTGAGCCGCGGCCAGCAGGATCGCCGTATGGCCGTCATGCCCGCATGCATGCATCTTGCCGTGCACCTGGCTTGCGTACGGCAGCCCCGTGTCTTCGATGATCGGAAGCGCGTCCATGTCCGCGCGCAGGCCGATCGAACACGGGCCGTCGCCGAGCTTCAGGCGGCCAACCACACCTGTGCCACCCACGCCCTCGGTCACTTCATAACCCCAGGCGTTCAGTTTTTCCGCGACGAGGCGGCTCGTTTCGAGTTCTTCGAAACCCAGTTCCGGATGGGCGTGAATACGCTGGCGCAACTCGATGAATTGCGCCGCTTGCTCGCGAATCGCGGGATCGATATTTACAGTTTGGGACAACACCGCCTCCTCGGACAGACCCTTCAAACACACGCGCAATCAGGCTCAACGCGTTCTGGGAAGCGAGTCTACGAGGTCGTAGGCGGAGAAAAACATGATAAAGTTTTATACCAATAACCGTTGGTTATAGTATTTACCCTAAGGTAATAATGGCCATCAAGCTCCATCAGCTTCGAGCGCTGGTGGCGGTCGCCGATCATGGCAGCGTGATCGGCGCGTCACGCGCGCTGTTCGTCAGTCAGCCGGCCGTCACCAAGGCCATTCGTGAACTGGAATCCGATCTCGGCATCACCCTCCTCGGCCGCACGGTCAGTGGCGTCGTGCTCACGCCGAGCGGCGAGTCGCTGTTGCAGCGCGCACGGCTGATCGTCTGCGAACTGGAGCGCGCCGAGCAGCAGATGGCGACGGAACGGGGCGCGCTGGAAGGCAAGGTCACGGTGGGCGTCTCGCCGCTCGCCGCGCTGACGCTTTTGCCGGATGCCTATGCGCGGTTTCGCCAGGACATGCCGCAGGTCAACGTGGAGTTTCTCGAACAGACGGCCACGCGGCTGCTGGACGGTCTGCGCCAGGGCTCGCTCGACTTTGCGCTGGCCGCGTCCTACGAGGGCGTGTCGGACGCGTCGATCGAGTGCACCGAAGTCTTGACGGTTCCATTGGCGTTTGCCGTGCGCAAGAGCGGCAAGCTGGCCAATGCCACCTCACTGGAAGATCTGCGCGACGCGGAGTGGATTCATTCCGACACGAGCAACGCGTACCCGCAGTTCATTGCCACGCTGTTCGACCAGCACGGTTTGCCGCCGCCGCGCCGGATCACGCGCTGCACGTCGCAATCGCTGCTCTACAGCCTCGCCATTTCGCTCGACACGGTCATGGCATGGGCGTCGCACACGCTCGAACTTGCCAATGCGAACGGCCAGTTCCGCAAGCTCGATTTCATCGAGACGTCGCATCACGCCAGGCTGCAATTGATGCGTCGCGAAGGCGCAATCCTCACTCGCCCCGCCGAGTATTTCATTCGCTGCATCGTGAACACGAGTGCGATATTCGCGCATCCGGTGATCTAGCAGATACGCTTTAGCGCGATGCGCCTTGTCCGATTCAAGGGCGCGGCTTGTGCGAATCGTTGAGAAAAAAATCTCACACACTGCCATGGTGCACTGCAGTGTGATCTCCCACGGCACGCGTGCTAAAAAACGTCCTGTACGTTTCGGCAGCGCAGACATACGGCGCCACAAGTGGCGCACAATGCCTCCTGCACCCTGCTCGCGCTGAATTCGCCCGGAGGTTCGTGATGCCGTATGTTCCGTCGACCCAGCATATCGACCGCGTCTGCAACGTCATCGAAGGGCGGACGGTGCGGCCAGGCGTCGACGGCAAACGGCTCGCGTCGTCGTACCAGCGCTCGCTCGAGCAATACCATCTCGACCCCGGCGCAACCGCCGGTCCGCGCGTTCTCACGGTTCCCGAATTGCGCGACGTGCAGCATCGCGAAGAAACCTTCCTGCGCGCCTCGGGCCAGTGTCTGTCGCGGCTGCATGAAATGGTGCGCGAAGCCGACTACTGCGTGATGCTCACCGACGCGCAAGGCGTGACCATCGACTACCGGGTCGATCGCGACCGTCGCCACGACTTCAAGCGCGCGGGCCTCTATCTCGGTTCGTGCTGGTCGGAGAGCGAAGAAGGTACATGCGGTGTCGCCTCCGTGCTGCTCGACGCGGAACCGATCACCGTTCACAGAACGGATCACTTTCGCGCGGCGTTCACCACGCTGACTTGCAGCGCATCGCCCATCTTCGGCTTGCACGGCGAACTGCTCGGCGTGCTGGATGCGTCGGCGGTGCGCTCGCCCGACGAGCGCGAGAGCCAGCGGCTCGTCAATCACATCGTGCGGCAAAGCGCGCTGTTGATCGAAGACGCGTACTTCCTCAACGCGGCGACCGACTGCTGGGTGCTGCTCGCGCACCGCAATCGCCACTACGTGGAGGCCCAGCCGGAAATCCTGATCGCCATCGACGCGTGCGGCAACGCGATCGCCGCGAACCGGCGCGCGCGCGAATGCGTGCCGGCCCTCACGCGGTTGCCGCGCCACGTCACCGAGCTCTTCGATGTCCCGGCGGAGCGTCTGTTCGAAGCCAAGGCGAGCCGCGGCCTCGTCTCGCTCAGATTGAACGACACCGGTTCGACACTGTATGCGCGCGTGCGGCCGCCGCCCGTCGCGCGTATGCCGAAGCGACCCGCACCGCCGCCGCGCGGCGCCGCCGCATCACAGTCCACGCCCGCGCCGCCTTCCGCCATGTCCGAAAGCGACGCGCTCGAACGCAGCCGCATCGTCGCGGCCATGGGCGAGGCGAAGTGGCGCGCGGAGCAAGCCGCGCAAGCGCTGGGCATGTCACGCGCGACGCTGTACCGGCGCATTGCCAAGCTCGGCATCCTGCCGCCGCACAAGTGTTAGCAACGCCGCATCGATTCCCTTAGCGGGCGCAGAACCCGCCTGTCCATCGAAGTTAGATATCCGTATTGTATGGAGGAGCAACCATGTCTGAAAACAACGCCAACCGGCCCATCTCCAGTGTTCTGGAATCACTCGAAGCCGCGCTGAAACGCGGCGATACGGCAGCGGCCGTCGAACTGTTCCAACCCAATTGCTATTGGCGCGATCTGGTCGCGTTCACCTGGAACATCAAGACCATGGAAGGCCGCGAGCAGATCGCCGCGATGCTGGATGCGCAACTCGGCGCGATCAAGCCATCGAAGCTGAAGCTCGCCGAAGGCGAGCCCGAGCCGCAAACCGATGCGAACGGCGTGACCCAAGGCTGGATTACGTTCGAAACCGAAGTGGCGCGCGGCAGCGGCTTCATTCGTCTGAAGGACGGCCGGATCTGGACCCTGCTCACGACAATGGCCGAGCTCAAAGGCCACGAAGAACCCAAAGGACCGAAGCGGCCGATGGGCGCCGAGCATGGCGCGCGTCCCGAGCGCACCAGTTGGAAAGAAAATCGCGAGGCCGAACTCGACGCGCTAGGCAACTCGTCGCAGCCTTACTGCCTGATCGTCGGCGGCGGGCAAGGCGGGATTGGTCTGGGGGCGAGACTGCGGCAGCTCGGCGTGCCGACCATCATCGTCGATAAGAACGAAAGACCCGGCGACGCCTGGCGCAAACGCTACAAAACGCTTTGTCTGCATGATCCGGTCTGGTACGACCATATGCCGTATCTGCCCTTCCCCGACAACTGGCCGGTCTTCACGCCGAAAGACAAGATCGGCGACTGGCTCGAGATGTACACGAAGGTGATGGAGCTGAACTACTGGGGGTCGACCACCTGCAAGTCCGCCCGTTATGACGAAACGAAAGGCGAATGGATCGTCGAAGTCGAACGTGACGGTCGTGCCATCACATTGCGGCCCAAGCAACTCGTGCTCGCCACTGGGATGTCGGGCAAGCCGAACGTGCCGAACTTCAAGGGCATGGACGTGTTCAAGGGCGAGCAGCATCATTCGTCCAAACACCCTGGGCCGGACGGGTATCGCGGCAAAAAGGTCGTCGTGATCGGCGCGAACAATTCGGCGCACGACATTTGCGCCGCGCTGTGGGAAGCGGGCGTCGACGTGACGATGGTGCAGCGTTCGTCCACTCACATCGTCAAGTCGGACTCGCTGATGGAACTGGCGCTGGGCGATCTGTATTCGGAGCGCGCAGTGGCGGCCGGCATGACGACGCCGAAAGCGGATCTGACCTTCGCCTCGATTCCGTACGCGATACTTCACGAATTCCAGATCCCGGTATTCAACGCGATCAGGGAACGCGACGCCGAGTTCTACGACCGGCTGGAAAAGAGCGGCTTCATGCTCGATTTCGGCGATGACGATTCCGGGCTCTTCATGAAGTACCTGCGGCGCGGCTCGGGATACTACATCGACGTCGGCGCGTCGGACCTGGTGGCCAATGGCCAGATCAAACTGAAAAGCGGCGTCGACGTGGTGGAGTTGAAGGAGCACTCGGTGCTGCTGAGCGACGGCAGCGAACTCGAAGCGGACGTGGTCGTGTACGCAACGGGATATGGCTCGATGAACGGCTGGGCCGCCGACCTGATCTCGCGCGAGGTCGCCGACAAGGTGGGCAAGGTCTGGGGACTCGGTTCGAACACGACCAAAGACCCGGGGCCATGGGAAGGCGAGCAACGCAACATGTGGAAGCCGACGCAGCAGGCGGCGCTCTGGTTCCACGGCGGCAATCTGCATCAGTCGCGTCACTACTCGCAGTACCTGTCACTGCAACTGAAGGCTCGGATGGAGGGTATCGCGACGCCGGTGTTCGGGTTGCAGGAGGTTCATCACCAATCGTAGTGGGCCGGATCGCGGGATGCGGCCAGATGATGGCCGCCGCGATCGTGACATAGCCCTTGGTGAAAAGCATTGGGTGCAGCGGCACGTTGCCGATCGCGGCGCCGCTGCGCCCAATCGCCGCCCCATCGCGCGAGCCGTGAACCGGCATCGATGGGACCGGCTGACACTACTGCGCCGCGTCGCGCAAGTCCCTGATGTGCTGATAGACGGTCGCGCGTCCCATCCCCAGGACGTTCGCGACATAATTCGCCGCGCTCTTGCCCTTGAATGCGCCCTCCTCCCACAGCGCGGCGACGAGTTCGCGCCGATGATCGCGCGTCAGCGAATTGAGCGCCAACTGGCGCTCCTGAAGCCAGCCATGGAGGAATGTGTTGATCCGTTCCTGCCAGTCGTCCTTGAACAGTTCCTCCGGTTGCTTCACCACACCGACGCCCGAAATCACGAGGTCGATCACGTGCTTCACCTCTTCGAACACGGCGATGTTGTAGTTCACGCACATCACACCTGAAGCGCCGCCCTCGTCGTCGAGCAGCACCGTGCTGACGCAACGCATGCGCCGGCCGTCCCAATTGATCTTCTCGTACGGACCGATCGTGCCGGGCTGCGCGACGTGATCGATCTCTTCCAGCGCGGAGTCGTCGCCCAACTCCCGCTTCGACAGATTGTTGGCGATGTACGCGATGGTCTGGCTGTGAAGGTCGTGAATGACGATTTCGACGTAGGGAAAAAACAGAAGCGCGATACCGTCGGCGACGCGGCTATAGCGGTCGAGCAACTGTCGGCGAGCCGGGGTGGATTTTGTCTTTCGCATGAAGGTCGGGGAGGTTCCTGGGGCGCGGCATGCCGGGCATGGTGCTGCGCGACATGCCGCCGCCCCTATTGGTCCGTACTATTTTGCCATGGGGCGCCGCGCGCTCAGATATCGAAACAGCTCATACGCGATCGCCACATCTTCCAGGCCGAGTCCGATCGAACGGAAGAATGCGTGCCGCTGGTACGACGGCTTATCCGCTTTGCCGCTCGCCAGCTCGGGCAGGTCACCCACGACGCTCTGCGGCGACCATCCGTGCAGTTCGGCCGCCAGCTTCATTTCACCGGCACTCGCGGGCGTGGTGCGGCGGTAGTCGCAATACACGTCCATCTGCGGCAACCACGCGGGCGGAATCTCATGCGCGTGGGCCACGTTGGTGCTGATCGACGTGATCAGCGCCGGCTTCGTCAGCATGCCTTCGGCCAGCACCGGCGTGCCCGACGAGGTACACAAGGCCACCACGTCCGCGTCGCGGACGCACTCTTCGAGCGTCGCGCAGACACTCATGCGCGGGTCCAGCGCGGTGACGGCGGCACGCTGTGCCGCGTTGCCGTGCAGATTCGGCGAAAAAACGTGGATCGAATCCCACGGACGCAACGGCGCAATGTGGCGCAGATGCGCCAGACCGACGGCGCCGGCACCGACGATCGCGAGCCGGCGCGCGCCGGGCGCCGCGAGATGTTCGACGGCGAGCGCGGTAGCGCCGGCCGTACGCTCGACAGTCAGCAGACCCGCATCGCACCACATCAACGGCTGGCCGCTTTCCATCGACATCAGCGCGGTCCAGGCGGTGATGATCGGCTTCGCGCCCGTGACGATGTACGGCGACATCTTCGCCCCGAACACCTTCGCGTCTGCAATCGCGCCAAGGTACGTGATGAAATCGCCCGCGTTCGCGGGAAACAGCGTGAGGCTTTGCGGCGGCTGCACTGCCTGCTCGCCATGCAGTGCGCGAAACATCTCCGTCAAGGCGCGGCGCACGTCCAGCTCGGGCAGCGCGTTGCGCACCGCCTTCTCGTGGACGATGAGCGGGGTTGTCGTTTCGCTGTGGTTCATGTGTCTGCTCTCCAGGTCGGTGCCAGCGGTCCGGCATGGGCTCAATTCTAAATTTAAAGTCCAGTCTGGATTATTTTTTTTGAAATGCCTTGCAATTATCGCCGTCCAGAATAGACTCATGTTCCAGAACAGCGACAAGGCCGCGTCCATGCGATGGCTCCGCGGCAAGCTCATGCTGTTTCATTTGGCCCCTTTCTAGCGATCTCAACCACGCCTGGACCCATCATGATTCTCAAGCTCTCGCTTTCCGTTTGCCTTGCTGCCGCCCTGGTCAGCGTGGCAGGCGCAGCCAATGCCGAAACCGCCGGCACTTTGCGTTTCGGCATCGAGGCAGCGTACCCGCCGTTCGAGAGCAAGTCGCCGGCCGGCCAGTTGCAGGGCTTCGACGTCGATGTCGGCAATGCGGTCTGCGCGAAGATGGGCGTGAAGTGCGTCTGGGTGGAGAACTCGTTCGACGGTCTGATTCCGGCGCTGCAGGCGCGCAAGTTCGACGTCATCAACTCAGCGATGAACATCACCGCGAAGCGCAAGCAAAGCATTGATTTCACGCCGCCGATCTATATCGTGCCCATCGTGATGGTGGTCAAGCACGGCTCGCCGTTACTGCCCAACGTGAAGAGCTTGCAGGGCAAACGCGTGGGCGTTCTGCAAGGATCGTCGCAGGAGGACTTCCTGAAGCAGCACTGGGCGAATGCGGGCGTGTCGATCGTCTCGTATCAGGACCAGGATCAGGTGTATAGCGATCTCACGGCGGGTCGCCTCGACGCCGCGGTGCAGGAAGCACAGACGGCTCAGGATGGATTTCTCGACAAGCCGGCCGGGCGTGACTATATGATCGTCGGCGAGCCGCTGAAAGACCCGGCGACACTCGGCGAAGGCACCGGCTTCGGGTTGCGCAAGGGCGACAAGACGCTGGAGAGCAAAGTCAACGCCGCGCTCGACGCACTGAAGAAAGACGGCACGCTGAGCAATCTGTCGGTCAAGTATTTCAAGCGCGACATCATTGCGAAGTAACGCGTGAAATAAGCGCCTCCCGGCCCGCGAGCAGCGGGCTCCTCCCGCGCGAACCGGCGCGGGGAACAGAGCCAGTCTATGGATTTCGATGTAATCGTATTGGGTGCCGGCATCGTCGGCGTGTCGTCCGCCCTGCATCTGCAGGATCGCGGACGCCGCGTCGCGCTGATCGATCGGCGCGGGCCCGGTGAGGAAACCAGTTTCGGCAACGCGGGGCTGATCGAGAGTTCGTCGATCGTGCCGTACGGCTTTCCCCGCCGTCTGGGCACATTGCTGCGCTACGCGCGCAATCAATCGACCGACCTTTACTGGGACTACCGCGCGCTTCCCGCATTCGCCGCATGGCTCGGCCGTTTCTGGTGGGAGTCGTCACCCGCACGGTTGGCGACGGCGGCGCGCGATATGTTGCCGCTGATCCGGCACAGCGTCGCCGAACACGATGCGCTGATCGCGCGAGCGGGTCTTGAACGACTCGCGCACGACGGCGGCTGGATCGAAGCATTTCGCACGCAAAGCGAGTTGGACCATCAGACGAAGGTGGCCGAAGCCGCCGCGCGCGACCACGGTCTGCGCGTGCAACCCCTCGATGCGGCTGCATTGCGCGTCAAGGAGCCCGGCATTGGCGCAGGATTTTGCGGCGCGTTGCATTGGCAGGATCCGAAGAGCATCTCCGATCCGGGCGCGCTGACGAAAGGGTATGCGCGTCTATTCGAACAGGCCGGCGGCACGCTGCTGAACGGCGACGCCACCACGCTGCGCGCGCGCGGCGACGCGTGGACCGTTCAGAGCAATGGCGGAGAAATCAGTGCGAAGGAAGTAGTGGTCGCGCTCGGACCCTGGTCGGACACGGTGTTCGCGCCGCTCGGCTATCGCATTCCGTTGCGCGCGAAACGTGGCTATCACATGCACTATCGTCCCACGCAGACGATCCTGTCCGTGCCCGTGGTCGACACCGAAGAAGGCTACGTGATTGCGCCCATGCGCGGCGGCTTGCGGCTCACCACCGGCGTCGAAATTGCGCGGCGTGAAGCCGCGCCCACCGGGATTCAACTCGCGCGCGCCGAACGCATCGCCAAACCGGCCTTCGGCCTGGGCGAGCGTCTGGACGACGCGCCGTGGCTCGGGCTGCGGCCCTGCACGCCCGACATGCGGCCTGTGATCGGGCGCGCGCCTCGACATCGAGGCCTGTGGTTCGCGTTCGGCCACAATCATCACGGCTTGACGCTCGGCCCCGTCAGCGGACGTTTGCTGGCGGAGATGATGACGGGCGCGGCGCCGTTCATCGACGTGCGTCCGTTCCGTCCCGAGCGGTTCCGATAGACAGGGCTGGCGGCGAAAACTCGCCCTGTACCCGAAAGAACTTCTTCCGAATGAGCACCCGGCCATGCCTTTGAACGGCATGGTCGTCGCACTTGCGCAACCCCACACGCGCTCGCAGGGGTGTCGCCGACAAGGCGCCTGGTGGTTTCCCGAACACGGCTGAATGCGGCTCACCGCATGGCGGTTTACCCTTTACGTATTTATTTTGAAATATTGGATACAGAAATCCAATCGATGTAGACTGCGTCAACGGTAGGCACACCAGGCGCTGATCTAACTCATCGAATCCCATGTCGACTCCCGCAGTGACCGCAGAAGAAGAAGCGTATCGCTACCTGTTCGACGCGATTTGCCAGGGCCGCTACACGACGGGGCAGCGCATCGTGGCGGAAAGTATCGGCGCGGAATTGTCGATGAGCCGCATGCCCGTGCGCGAAGCATTGCGCCGCCTGCATAGCGAGGGCCTCGTCATTCTGCGTCCGAACCGGGGGGCGATCGTCAAAGGGCTCGACGTCGACGAGCTTCGCGATATCTTCGACATGCGCGCGGCGCTGGAGGGCCTAGCGATCCGCGTCGCGGCTCCGCGCTGCACCGACGCGCATCTGTCGACGCTAGAGCGCATGCTTGACGACATGGACGCCTGCGTCGACAACACCGAACTGTGGGTCCAGCGCCATTGCGCGTTTCATCAATACGTGTGCGGCATCAGCGGCCGCCCGCGTCTGATCCGCGAAATCGCATCGCTCTACACGTTGATCGAGGGGCCGATGCGGCTGTGGATGGAACAGGTCACCTCCAAACGACGCCGCGCGCGCGACGCACATCAGGAAATTCTCGACGCGCTACGCGCGCGCGATCCCGTATTGGCCGAACAGGTCCTGCATGAGCATGCGTCATCCACCGTGTCGCGCCTGATCGCCTTCATGGAGAGCTCGCCTCCTGCGCCGCCTCACACGTGAGCCCCTTTTCCCCATCGATTTCATATTCAGCACAGGCTTTCGTCTGTCGTTGCTGCATGTCATTACAAATAGGAGCACGTCTATGTCGGGTCGTCACATCAAGCGCCTTCGCTTCGGATTCCTTTTCACCGGACTAGTGCTTGCCCTGCATACGGGCGCGAGCGCCGCAGCGGATACCCGGCAGCTGGGTCTTCTACAGGAACACACCCTCACCTACTGTTCGAGCATGGACGCGCCGCCGCTGGCTTCGTTCGATCTGGAGCAACGTCCTCAAGGGTTCTCCATCGATGTCGCGCAAGATGTCGCGAAGTCGCTCAACCTGAAGATCGACTGGCGCATCGTGCCCTTCAGCGGCATGATCCCGGCGCTCAAGGCGCATCAATGCGATCTGATCATCAGCCAGCTCTTCGACAAACCGGAGCGCCGCGAGGTCATCGACATCATCGACTATATGTATTCGAGTCAGTCGATTCTGGTGCCGCACGGCAATCCGAAGAACATCAAGGCGCTCGCCGATCTCGCCGGCATGAAAGTCGCGGTGATCAATGGGTCCACCATTCGCAGCCTGCTCGAAAAGGAAAATGCGACGCTTACCGCGGCCGGCAAAGCGCCGATGAACATCGTCGTATTCGGTCAGGACGCCGACGCTTTCCAGGCCTTCCGTCTGCAGCAGGTCGACGCCTATGGCACGACCGCCGAGAGCGCCGCGCACTTTCGCAGCGTCACCGGCGACACGTTCCAGGAAGCCCTCCCCTCTTTCAACCGCATCCCGACCGGCATCGGCGCGCGCAAAGACGAACCGTTGAGCAGCGCCGTCAAACAGGCTGTCGCCGACCTGGTGCACAGCGATCGCTACACGCAGTTGCTGAAAAAGTGGAAGCTCGAAAACGACCGTTTCTAAACGTGGAATGACGCCATGAATTTCAGCTGGGAAATTTTTCGTCAATTCCTTTTGACACCGAGTTCGACGTATCTCCATGGACTGTGGCTGACCTGCGCCATCAGCGTGCTGGCAGTCTTGCTGGGCGTGGTTCTTGGGCTATGCGTCGCACTGATGCGGCTGTCGTCGAAGGTGCCGTTGCAGTGCGTGGCGCGCTTCTACATCTGGATGATTCGCGGCACGCCCCTGCTCGTACAGATCGTTTTCCTGTACACGGCGTTCGCGGCCGCCAACATCTTCCGCTTTCATGACATCGTGGTCGGTCCGTTGACGCTGCCGGCGAACATTCAGGCCGCGATACTCGCGCTGGGCATGAACTCGGCCGCCTATATGGCCGAAATCATCCGGGCCGGACTGAGCGCCGTGGATCGCGGGCAATACGAGGCTTCGCGTTCGCTCGGCATGACGACCCCACTCCTCATGAGACGCGTTGTCTTGCCGCAGGCGCTGCGCGTCATCATTCCGCCGATGGGCAACGAGTTCAACGTGATGCTGAAGAACACCACGCTCGTCAGCGTGATCGGCGTACAGGAACTCATGCTGAGCACGCAGATGATTACCTCGGTGAATTTCCGCGTGTTCGAGTTGTATCTCGTGCTGGCGATCTATTTCCTGTTGCTGACGACGCTGTGGGGTTTCTTCCAGCGCTGGCTCGAGTCTCACTTCGGCCGGAGCGAACAGCACACGAGCACCAGCGGTCGTCTGTTCGGTTTGCAAACCATGAAAATGCTGCGGGGGCGCTGACGTGACCAATCAGAACGAAGCGATCATCGAAGCGTCGGAGATTCATAAGTCCTTTGGCGCCAACAAGATCCTCAACGGCATTTCGTTGAAGGTATCGAAGGGCGAGGTGGTCGTACTCATCGGCGCGTCCGGGTCCGGCAAGACGACTTTCATTCGCTGCCTCAATCTGCTCGAAACGTTCGAAAGCGGCCGCGTGCGGGTCAACGGGCATACGCTCGGCTATGTCGAGCGTCCGGACGGCAGTCTCGCGCCCGACTCCGGGCGCGAGATTGCCCGCAAGCGCCGCGATATCGGCATGGTGTTCCAGCGCTTCAATCTGTTTCCTCACATGACCGCGCTGGAAAACATCATCGAGGCGCCCATTCATGTGCTGAAGATACCGCGCGCCGAGGCAATCGCCCAGGCAAGCAAGCTGCTGTCGCGTGTCGGTCTCGCGGATCGGGCCGGCCACTATCCGTCGCAATTGTCCGGCGGGCAGCAGCAACGTGTCGCCATCGCGCGCGCGTTGGCGATGCAACCCAAAGTGCTGCTCTTCGACGAGCCCACCAGCGCGCTGGACCCCGAGACAGTCGGCGAAGTGCTGCAGGTCATGAAGGAACTGGCCAGCGACGGCATGACGATGATCGTCGTGACGCACGAGATGGAATTTGCGCGCGAAGTGGCGAACCGTGTGGTCGTGCTCGATCAAGGCGAACTCATCGAGCAAGGCGCCCCGGAACAGATCTTCACCGCGCCGGAGCATCCGCGTACCAGGGCTTTTCTGCGCCGGATGTTCAAGCCGCTGGAGACTGCTGAAAGTCTTCAGCCGACCTAGCAGTCAAGAGAGTCGAACAAGTGCCGCCGGTCTTGCCGATGCGCTGCCCGGCAGACGGCGTCACGCCTGAAAGTCCAATCCACGAACGCGGCAGCGGGCGCAGAGGGCACGGCTGCGATGCGTCGACTCGTTTCCCACACTGACAAGACACTCTTCATGCGCAATTTCGAGGCCCCTGGCCGCTCAATGGTTGTCGCCCGCAACGGCATGGCCGCGACATCACATCCGCTCGCGACGCTGGTCGCCATCAACACGCTCGAAGCCGGCGGCAATGCAATGGACGCCGCGATCGCCGCTTGCGCGGTCCAATGCGTGGTCGAGCCCGGCTCGACCGGTGTCGGTGGCGACTGCTTTGCCCTGTATTCCCAAGGTGGCGTGGACGACATCGTCGCGTATAACGGCGCCGGCTGGGCGCCCGCGGCCGCGTCGATCGACACGCTGCAGAAGCTCGGGGTCAATGCAATCGAACGAGACTCGGCGCACGCGGTAACGGTGCCGGGCGCGGTACACGCATGGACGACACTGCATCGCGACCATGGCCGCCGTTCGCTCGGCGAAGTACTGGCGCCCGCCATCCGCTACGCGGACCAGGGTTACGCCGTCGCACCGCGCACCGCGCTGGACTGGAGCAATGAAGCGCAACTGCTTCGCCGGGACCCTAACGCTCGCGCGGCGATGCTGGTCGACGGCAACGCGCCGCTGCCCGGCACCACGCATCGCCAGCCGCTTCTGGCGAACACGCTGCGCGCGATCGCCGAGGGCGGCCGCGATGCGTTCTATCGCGGCGACATCGCAGCCGATATCGTCGGCCATCTGCAACGCCATGGCGGACTTCACACGCTGGACGATTTCGCGGACTACCACGGCGATTATGTGACGCCGATCCGCTCGACGTTTCAGGGCTACGAGATTGTCGAGTGCCCTCCCAGCGGCCAGGGGATCATCGCACTCATGCTGCTCAAGATCCTGCAGAAGTTCGATACAAAAGGCGACCCGCTCGACGTCGATCGCATCCATCGCGAAATCGAAGCAACGAGGCTGGCCTATTCGGTTCGTGACGCTTTTCTGGGCGACCCTCAGGGTGGAAAGCCCGATGTCGACTGGCTGCTTTCCGACGAACTCGCCGACCGGCTACGCGACCAGATCGATCTCGACGGCGCATTGACCGACCTGCCCGCGTTCGCTACCGCGGAACATAAGGACACCGTGTATATCACCGTGGTCGATCGCGACCGCAACTGCGCGAGCTTCATCAACTCGTTGTTTCACCCGTTCGGCAGCGGTCTGATGGCGCCGAAATCGGGCGTGCTCATGCACAATCGCGGCCAGAGCTTCTCTTTGGAAAAAGGCCACCCCAATGCCATTGGGCCGCATAAACGGCCGATGCATACGATCATTCCCGGCATGGTCACTAAAGGCGGGCGCGTGCAGATGAGCTTTGGCGTCATGGGCGGCCACTATCAGGCAATGGGCCACGCGCACTTTCTGTCCAAAGTGCTGCACTACGGCATGGACATGCAGTCCGCAATCCAATTGCCGCGCATTTTTCCACGGCCCGGCACCCATACGGTCGAGTTTGAAGAAACGATGCCTGTCGAAGTCCGCGCCGAACTGACGCGACGCGGATTCACGCTGGCGAGGCCGAATTCGCCGATCGGCGGCGCTCAGGCTATCTGGGTCGATTGGGAAAATGGCACGTTACTGGGTGCGTCGGATCATCGTAAAGACGGTTGCGCACTCGGCTATTGAACTGACGATGGCGGCCGCGTGCGATGAAGGGGCACGTGGCCGCCATGTCCGGTTTTCATACGCGCTCGTCAACCTCGCGCCCGGTCGATCGCGCTGGTCGCCAGTTCCCGCGCAAGGTCCGCGTATAGCTCCGCCCACTTGCCCAGCAAGGACGAGTCGTCGGTCAGGAACAGTGGATGCTCGGCCCATGCACTGACATTCGCACCCTTCCAGGCCATTTCGAACACGCGCAGATCTTCATCCTCGCTGACGCCTATGTCGATCAGCTCGCGAAACGAGGCCAGTTTGCAGAGCGACACCTCGTGGGTCGCGACGCCATGAATCGCGGCCAGCGCGATGGTCGCGCGCTTTCGGGCGTCGTCGCGGTTGCCGGCGATCAGGAATACGATCCGCTCATCGTGGCCGCTGCCGAACACGGCCCGATAGAGTGAGGTTTTGCAGCAATGGCTCAGTTGCGTGCCCATCAGCGCCTCCTCGTCCGAAAACGATTCCCCGTTCGACCCGCTCGTCTGAACGCCGCTTACGTGCGTGTCGGATCGGCGTTTGCGGTTGCGCCAGGTATCGCTGCTCCGGTACACAGACAACCCGCATACGAACAGACAAGCCAGAGCGAGAATCCCGACGCCCACGAGTACCACCAGATCGTCGTGCGCCATTTCAGGGCTCCTTCAGTCTCGTGCGTGCTTCGGCGGCCCTTTCGGGGGTCTTTCCCGCAAGCTTCGACGGCGGTGGAATTCCCCGGCATTGCACGCCGCAAGGCGCTTCGGTCCAGATGACGATTTCGCGGATGAGCGTCCGTTGCAGCCCGGTGTGCCGTGCAGCTGCACCTCGCACCGCCCTATCCACCGGAACACGGCGGCTACCCCCGATGCGTCGCGCGGTCCCACACGCGAGCTGGGGAAGGAGGGTGGCAAACCGGTCTGCTCCCATAGTCCACGTTGCCATGATTTTTGTGAGCGTGGGGACGATGTTCCGAGTATCGGACGGGAGTGGCTATTGTTCAACAGAGCACACTTCTCTATTGACCAATCGGTTCCGCTATAGGACGCTATGGGGCTTCGGCTGCGCTTTCCGTGATCGTAATAGTGGGAGCGGGCAATTGTTCGCCTGCCGGCCGGCGAAACCGGAAACGGATTCCCCCTCCGCATCAGGCAGCCGTCGAACTTCCACCATAAGTCAGCCTGCCGTTCTTCGAGAGCAGGATCGCGACCGGCCTCGTCATCTCGAACTCCGAGAAAATAATGATCACGATGACGGTAATCGGCACGGCGAGGAATGCGCCGGAAACACCCCATATCGCCGACCACACCGCCATGCTGGCGAGGATCGCGAACGGACTCAGGTTCAGCGAGTTGCCCATCAGATACGGGTCCAAAATGTTGCCGATCACGAACTGAATCACGCTCAGCGACACCAGCACGATGAGCACCTGGTTGACCTCTCCAAACTGCAGCACCGACATGAGCGTCGGAAAGACGATGCTCAGCACCGAACCGATATAGGGCACATAGTTGAGCAGCGCAATCAGCACCGCCCACAGTCCGGCGAATTCGAGGCCGACACTGCGCATCGCACCCCAGCTTATGCCGCCGAGCACCACGCCTAGCAGCGTCTTCAACGCGAGATAAGCGCCGATGCGCCGGTTGATGTCGGTGACGACGTTTTTGATGCGCTCGGCGTTGCTCGAATTCGCGGCCATGTTCGTCAGCTTTTCGCTGAACGTGCGCTGCTCGATGAGCAGAAAGCTGGCGTACAGAACCACGACAAAGATATTGACGATCATCGACGACAGCGAAGCCAGCATGCTTGCGACGAGCGCCTGAACGTTGAACTGGGCAAGTATGTCGCGCCGCAGCGAATCCCAGGTGGGCTCGGTCTCCACATGCAGCAGAATGGCAACTTTCTGGATCAGCGCGAGAACGGATTCCTGATAGCGCGGCGCCAGCGCGATGAGGCCGTCGTAGTTCGCGACGAGCATGTCGACAGCGAGAAATATTCCGGCAGCGATCACGAATACGGACAGCGCATAACGCAACTGCGTCGGCATTCGCGCTCCAACGACAGGAATGCGCTCCAGCAATCGGGTGAAACCGACGATCACATAGACCGCGATGACGCCGAGCACGATAGGAACGAAAACGGTACGCCCAATGTAGAGCACCCAGCCGACAATCAACAGCAGTACGACAACGCATACGGACGCCTGCAATCTGTCGCTCATCTATCCATGCTCCATTGATCTGCGAACTGCTCGCTGTCGAGTATTGCCGCATGAACGAAGCAAGCGGCGGCCAAACCGTCTTTTCCTGTCCGTTGCCCAAGCTGCCGTACTGTTACCTTACACGTGGTGCCGACAGCAGATATGGCTGAAATCGCATCCGCGCTAATGCTCGCATGTATTTGGGGTAGCGCGGCAAGAAATCGCGCGTGTCCAAACCTGCCGCACGATACGCGCACCATAGCGCATCGATGTGTCGATTGGCGGGCAGACGCCCTGCCCCGGCAACGCCATGCAACTTCCCGATCACGCTCTTCCAACGACTCCGCTAATCCTTTACCTTCGCCGCCACTTGAGCAATCCGGTCCCGCACCACACCGATCGCCTGCTTCAGCGCATAAACGTCCTGAAAATAACGATGTGGAATCCGTATCTGGCTCGCATGCGCATCGATGTTCTCGATTTCGTCGCGCCATGTCGCGATCTGGGCGCGAGTCGGCTGCGTGTTTTTCCAGGTTTCATCTTCCAGCGATTTGATTTCCCTATACCAGACCACCAGCCGCTTCTTTATCCGCGCTTCCACCATGCGCGGCAGTGCCTGCAGCAAGCCGATCAACAGCGCCATGAAGGGCAGCAGAATCAGAAAGCGTCGTTCGATGAGGCTCGCCAGCCAGAACGGAAGGTAGCGCTGCAGAAATGGCCGGCCGGATTTGAAGTAGCGCGCGCTTTCGTCCGAAATGGGGAATTCCTCGGTGCGAAGATTGGGGAACGTGCCAAGCGGCGTGAAGTAATCTTCGCCGCCGTGGACCGTTTTGGCCGCGTCCAGCAGCAGATAAACAAGCGCCGGGTGCAAGGTGTCCCTGGAGACGAGCAGCGCCGTGGCAGCCAGCAAAGTGACATCGTTCCGCGGCAGATCGTTGACGATACTCGTCGAGGCGCGCGGATAAATGATCTTCGAGAGCGACGGGAATTTCTGCACCAGGGCCTCGGCCTGCGCGAAACTCATCAGCTTCAGATCGCTGTTCAATAGCTTCTTTTGTATCGCGGCGTCGGGGCGGCCAATAAAAAACGCGGCGTCCAACTCGCCACTTTCGAGGCGTTGATATGCGTTGGGCGCATCCAGCTCCAGCAGCGTGCTGTTGTCGCGGGTGACACCGCTATAGCCGAGCAACACGAGCGAAACGTTGAACAAGCCGCTACCGGGAACGCCTATGCCGATTTTCTTGCCGCGCAATGGGGCCAACCGGTTGATGACGGTGTCGCCGCGATAGAACACCCAGATCGGTTCGTATGAGACGGCGGCGATAGTCTGAAGGTTATCGGTTTCCTTGGGGCTGATCGTGCCCGACTGGATGAAGCCCACTTCGTATTCGCTGTCCGGATTCGTCAGCCGCTGATAATTTTGAACCGAGCCGGAAGAACTGCGGATCTCGAGCTTGATACCTGCACGCTTCAGGATCGGCGCGTAGCGTTCCGCAAAGCCCCGATAGATGCCGTTGTCGGCACCGGTCGTGATGACGATCGTGCGCTGAAGCGCGGGCCTGAGCGCCGTCACCAGCGCCCAGCCAAGCACGGCCACCAGCACGATCGCCCAGATGATGAGAAACCGCCGGCGGGCCCGTGTCATCGGGGTTCTCTGAATACGATGAAGCGCTGGGTCGTGTTTGGGCATCGTTAGCCTTCTCTCATCAACCTTGCTCAAGCGGAATGCGGTCCTCGCACGCGTTCGCGTGGCAGCGCCCCGGCCAGCTGACAATCCTCTTGAACCGAGCGATATTTGTCATCTGGCGCGCGGGCTCTTTGCCTTGCTAACAGAGCTGAAAGCAAGCCGGATGACGCGCCACTCGAACCCCTTGCCCACATCCCACATTCGAGTTTGTTGCCGTCGCTCAACTCTTCGGCTTCTCCGGCCTCACGATACCAGATTGTTTTATTGCAACACCGCGTCAGCGGGTGAAGATTGGCTTGCAATGCCGGTTCGCATAGTCACGCAGATCGCACGCGTGAGCGACGTATCAATGGTGATGTACTCCGCAGGTGATGTACGCCGCCACGACGGCCAATGCATCGCCGATGCCGATGATGGCCGATCGCGTTTGCTCGCGATGCGAGCCGTCTGAGGGATGCTGGTTGACTGCCTATTTCATGGCCGCACAGTGCATCAACGGATGCGACACCAACGGTGAACTGTGTTGTCGACTGACTGACTCGTACTGCTCCGCTTCCAACCAATGACGCTGAGTCGAAGGTCTCTAACCTATCTTAAATAGAAACTCACTTATACGTCATCCTATAACAAAAATCTCTTTGAGAAAAAGAAGAGAAATCGTCTCACTCCCACATCCATCCCAATTTATGCCATTTTCCGTAACTTTACAGTTCTATAACAATTCGAATTTCCGCTCTCCGGGTAAATACCGCGTGTACGGAAAGGCGTCTCTCCAATAGAATTTATACGTCATCGTATAACTAAACATGGAGACAAGCATGGGCAGCCTTCCGCTAAATGGCGCGTGCGCGCACGACCAGTCTCCGCATTCATCCACACCCGCTCGCATCAAGTTGGACGCGTTTCCCACAACGCGACCATTGCGCCGACTCGCCCATCGTTGCGTCACGGCGAAGCCCAAGCTGATCAACCGATAGATCTCACGCGACGCTCGACGCGCGAGGTCTGACACGAACGCATTAGAAAGCCCATCCGGTCCAACCGGCACCACAGCAGCCAGAACGACCCGTACGCCCAAGTCGCTGCCCGCCTTCGCGACAGCCTCATATGCCGGACTGATCAAACAGAAAAACAAAACACTGCCCCCCGGGACTGAATCGACCAAGCGTCCAGATAGTTAGTATTTCTTTAAAATAAGGATGGTCCATGCTTTATAGATTTGGCGTTATACCCTGCCTTGTCATCACCCTTGCGGTGTCACTGACTGCCTGCGGTAGTGGTGACAACTCGCCCTCCGCTTCGAACAGCGACAACAACGCCACCTCGTCGGCTGCGCATCCCGCTCCGTTCAAGGTCGGCGTGGCGACGAGCGACGCCGCGCTGCCTCCGGCGCCGCAACTGCCCACCGATGCCCAGGTCTGCAGCACGCTCGAAGCAAGCAACTCGCTGGTGCGTCAGCCGAGCGGCGCACTCGGACCCGAGGCCGATAACGGCACGACGTCGGCCATTCTGAATCCGGACCAGGCGCGCATTCAGGCGGCGCTCGACGCGTGCGGCGCCGCGGTGGACGCCCAGGTCGGCGCAGCCATCTCGGCAGCGGACGCCGCCGCGGCGGCGGCGCAGAAGGCTGCGGCGAAGCCGAACATCAACATTGCCGGCGCGTCGGCCCAGCAATTGGCTGCGCCGCAATACCGCGCGTCGCAGTTCGCCGTGCGTCTGGTCGTGTCGAGCACCGGCGCAGGCAACTCGTTCATCACCGGGCCGCTCACGCTGCCGTCCGGCGTCACACTGTGGATCGACACCGGCGTCACGGTCTACGCGACGCGCGACGTCATGGCCTATGCGCCCAACCCGGCAGGGCCCTATTGCGCCAACACCGCTGTCAGTTCGACCAAGGCAGGGAGTTCCGGCAACTGCCTGCCGCTGATCGGCGGCAGCTACCTCGTCAATTCGGCAGTGGTCGGCGGCGGCAGCATCGACAGCCGGGCGGCGTCGGAAATCGTCAGCTCGAATAGCCTCTATCCGCTGATGCGCGTCGACCTGAGCTGCACGAACACCTACACGGCTTATGCGCAAGGCTTGCAAGCTACGACCGGCACGCCTTGCGACAACGGCGGCAACTTCGTCAACACGTCGGCCTCGTCGCGTCATATGACATGGTGGGATCTCGCCTGGCTCGGCAACATGATCGAGAACGGCACGACCGGCGTCGGCTCGCAGTCGAACTTCCGCATGATGGTCTTCAACTACGCGAAGAACCTGACGCTGTTCGGCATCACGATGAACAACAGCGCCAACTTCCACGTCGTGCCGAGCGGTGTCGATGGACTCACGGTCTGGAACGTCAAGGTGCAGACGCCGTCGCTGTCCGCGTCCGCCAACCCGGCGGGCAACGGCAATCCGAACTATCTGGGCATGGTGCCCACGATCGACACGGCCAAGAACACCGATGCCTTCGATCCGGGTTCGGCGTCCAAGGCCGCTGTTCAGGCGCTGACAATCGGTAGCACGAAGACCTCGACGGCCGGCAAGATCTCGTTCGACGGCTACCTGAAGAATACCGTCTTCGCGTATAACTACATCAGCACCGGCGACGACGACATCGCCATCAAGGGCTCCGCCAATCCGAGCCCGGCCGGCTCGGGCCTGTTCGGCATCGACGGCAATCGCGACGTCGCGACTGACCGCAAATACGGTTTCGTGATTGCTCACAACCATATTTATGCGGGCCACGGCGTCTCGGTCGGCAGCGAAACCAATGCCGGCGTCACGAACATCCAGGTCTACGACAATTCGTTCGACGGCTCGGAACAGGCGCTGCGCATCAAGTCCGACTGGGCGCGCGGCGGCATCGTGACGAACATCAACTACAACGACATCTGCATCCGCGACAGCGGGCAGGCGCTGCTGTTCACGCCGTACTACAGCACCAAGGCGCTGCCGAATCCCACCTCGCCGCTTTATCCGGACTTCCACGACATTACGCTGTCGAATGTGCATATCATCGGCACGACGTCGGCGATCTTCGAGGGCTTCCAGGCGAACACGGGCGGCATCGCGCATGCGGCGCTCCCGCTCGGCATGACGCTCACCAACGTGCTGGCCGATTCGCCGAGCAACGTGGCGGTCACCGCGTCGGATGCGAACCTGACGCTGAACAACGTCAACCTGCCGATCTTCCCGTCGAACGCAAACCGGGTCGTGCTGACCGGTGCCGCCTCGCAATCGCTGAGCACGGCGAAGGCGGTGGATTGCAGCAGCGCGTACGTCGATTTCCCGGGCATCGGGGATTCGTCGCCGTCCGGTCAGACCTGGGCGGGCTCGCAGTAAGCGGTGACGATCGATAGCGTGCCGCGATAAAAGCGCGGCACGCGTGCCACCCGACTCCATCCAGCGGCCCGTCGAGCCTGCTCGAACGGGCCGTCTTTATTTCACGTCATTCGCTCGTCGAATCGGCCGGCACCTCGGTCCCGCTGCCGTCCTCGTCACCGCGCCCCGGCCGTTGGACGGCTCTCACCTTCCCGCTGGCACCGCCTCCGCAGAAGAAGCGATCCGCGCCATCGGACTCGAGGCCCGACACGCTCATGCCGGCCGGCATCTCGACGCTTTCCAGCACCTGTCCCGTGCGAGGATCGATGCGCCTCAACTCGCTGGCGTCGTCTTCCCAGGTGCCATGCCACAGCTCGCCGTCGACCCACGTGACGCCGGTGACGAAGCGGTTGGATTCGATCGTGCGCAGCACCGCGCCGGTTTCGGGATCGACCTGATAAATCTTCCGCTCCGGATATTGACCCACCCACAGCGTCCGTTCCGCCCAGGTGAGCCCCGAGTCGCCACCCCCGCCCGGCGCCGGGATCGTCGCGAGCACTTGACCTGTCTGCGGATCGATCTTGCGGATGTGGCCGCCGGCGATCTGAAACAGGTGCGTGCCGTCGAAGGCCGTGCCCGCATCGGCGGCGACGTCGATGGAGCGCAACGGCTTGCCACTGGCCGGATCGAACGCTTTCAGGCTGTCGCCGACGCCAATCCATACCTGCTGGCCGTCATACGTCACCCCATGTACTTTATCGACACCCGGAAAGGGTCCATATTCATGAATGATTCTGGCCGCTGAGCGATTCATGTCGCCATCCTAATCATTGAGTAGTGGAGGGGGGAGTAACAAAGCCGTCGCGAATCCCGGCATGGGCGGGCTTATCCAGCGGCGCGCCCGGCCGCGCCCGAACGATTGCACCTTGCCTGCGGCCGCCAGCGAATCAAGTGCCCGTTGCACGGTGCGCTGGCTCGCGCCGAGCACCAACGCGAGCGAGGAACTCGACCACGACTCGCCGTCGGCGAGAAACGCGAGCACCTGCGCATGCTCGCCTTCGACGGGCCGCGCCAGCACGGCGACCTCGCCGGCGCGGCGCGGCGTCAGTGCGAAGCCGCGCTTCGTCGCGCTCACGCCGGCCAGCGTGCCGAGCGCCGCGCGAAGCCGCCCGATTTCGACTCGCAGCCGCGCGCGATGCGACTCGTCGGCGCGCTTGGCCCGGAACGCACGCGCGACGAGCACGTCCCTCGGCACGTCGTCGGGCCACGCTTCTCCCAGCGCGCGAGCGAGCGCGAACAGCACCGGACGGCTCGCAAGCGAAACCACCGTGCCCGCGTCGCGCACGACGTGACGGCACGCATCCACGACAAGCGCCTTCGACGCCAGCAACGCCTCGACTTCGTCGAGCAGCAGGAGGCGCTCGCCGCCACGCACAAGCAGACGTGCGGCCGGCGTGCTCAGCACGAGCGACGCGCTTTCGACCTCCGCCGTCAGCGCCGGGATGCCCGCATCGCGCGCGGCGCGCCCGGCTCTCGCGAGCGCGCTGCGCGCGGTCCTGGTGCGCAAGCGACGCAGCGCGACACCCGCGACGACCAGTTCGTGAGCGGCTCTCAAGGCGGGCGGCAACAACGTGGGGGTGAATCCGTCGAGCGCCTGTTCGGCCGCTTCGAGGCGCCCGAACAAAAGCAGGCGCCGGACTTCAAGATAGCGCGCATGCGCGGCGTTCATGCGGTCGCCGTGCGCGTCGAGCGTCGCTCTCGCGGCATCGAGTGTCTTCGTGGGCCAAGCCAGATCGCGCGAGGCGAGCGCGATCTCGGCCTCGGCGACGACACATCTCGCGCGGGCCACCGCGTCGCCGGGACCGAAGGCGCGCGCCGCGCTGCGCACGAGCGCCTTCGCTCGAACGAAATCGCCGAGCTGCGCCATCGCGATGCCGCGAAGCGCGAGCGCCGGCGCGTCGTCGCGCAGCGCGACGCGGTCGAGCGCGCCGAGCGGATCACCCGCTGCGAGCGCACGCGCGGCCGCCGTGATCGGCGAGTCCATCGGGTCACCCAAATCCCGCCACACTTGTCACTCCCCCCTGGTCGAGGCCCGGTACTAATCTAGCACGACCAACAACCCGTACACGACGCCGTACCGGCAACCGGCCGGGCGGCGCGGGACGACCTTCGGAGGCAAGCATGATGACGACACAACATCTGACCGGAACACGCGAGCAATGGCTGGCTGCGCGGCGCGAGCTGCTCGCGGCGGAAAAGGAATTCACCCGGCGCAGCGACGAGCTGGCGCGGCAGCGTCAGGCATTGCCGTGGGTTCGCGTCGACAAAACCTACCGCTTCGAAACCGATGAAGGCAGTGCGTCGCTCGCCGAGCTCTTCAGAGGACGCTCGCAACTGCTCATCTATCACTTCATGTTCGGGCCTGACTATACGGCGGGATGCCCGTCGTGCTCGGCGCTCGCGGATGGCTTCGACGGTTTCGCGGTCCATCTGGCGAATCACGACGTGATGCTGATGGCAGTGTCGCGCGCCCCGCTCGCGAAACTGCAGGCGTACAAGCAGCGGATGGGGTGGACCTTTCCGTGGGCGTCCTCGTCGGGCGGCGACTTCAACTTCGACTTCAACGTGTCCTTCACGGAGGAGCAGCAGCGCACGGGCGACATCGACTACAACTTCGAGCGCGGCGGCCACGCCATGGACGCGACGCCGGTGCCGCAGCCCGTCGTCGAATTCGCGGCGATGTCCGGCACCGATCCGGCCACCTACTCGCGCGACCGGCCAGGCATGAGCGCGTTCGTGATCGAGGACGGCGTGGTCTATCACACCTATTCCACCTATGCGCGAGGCGTGGACGGGCTGTGGGGCATGTATCAGTGGCTGGACCGCGCGCCCAAAGGACGCAACGAGTCAGGCATCTGGTGGCGCCGCCACGACGAGTACAACCGGCGATGAGCAAACTCGCGAGTGCCGTTCGCGCAGCGCCGCACCCGGCGTTCGCGCGGCGCGGCGTTTCCCACGCGGTGTTCGTTGGCGCCTGCGCGCTGTGCTTCGCGGCGAGCGTGGCGGCGACGATCATCGGCAGCGCGTCGATGGCGGCGATGGGCGGCACGCCGATGCCCGGCGGCTGGACGATGTCGACGCTCTGGACGCGCATGTGCGGACAGACGTGGGCCGAGGTCGCGGCATCGTTCATCGGCATGTGGATCGTGATGATGGTGGCAATGATGCTGCCGTCGCTCGTGCCCATGTTGTGGCGTTACCGCGAGGCGGTCGGCGGGGCAAGGCAAGCGCGCGCCGGATGGCTGACTGTGCTGGTCGCCGTCGGGTACTTCGTCGTGTGGACGGCGCTCGGCTTCGTCGTCTTTGCGCTCGGCGCCGCGTCGGCGGCGCTCGCAATGCGGGTGCCGGCGCTGGCGCGTGCCGTTCCGGGCGCGATCGGCATGGTGGTGCTGATCGCGGGCGCGCTGCAGTTCACCGAGTGGAAGGCGCGTCAGCTCGAATGCTGCCGAAACGCGCCTGGGCGTTGCCGCAAGTTGCCTGCCGATGCCCGCACTGCCTGGCGGCACGGACTGCGCCTCGGTCTTCACTGCGGTTGCTGTTGCGCCGGCTTGACCGCGATCCTGCTCGTGGCCGGCGTGATGGACCTGCGCGCGATGGCTGTCGTGACAACCGCGATTACCGGCGAACGTCTGCTTCCGGGTGGCAAACGCGTCGCGCAAGCTATCGGCACCGTCGTTGTCGGCGCGGGGATGGTGCTGATCGCGCAGGCTGCCGGGCGTGGGTGACGCCTGCGTCGGAGCGGCCGGATTTTCAGCGTGAGGAACCGTGCGTCAGTGATAGCCAAGCAGAAATGCACCTGCCACCAGCAGCGCCACGATCACACCTGCATAGGCCGCATGCACGTAGCGCAGCTGCCGCTTATAGCGCGACGAATAGAACGGAGCGAACTCCTTCATGCGTTGGCCGACAACACTGATCGGGTTGTCGAGAAACTGCTCGTACTTCGCGCGATTGCGCGTAAATATGAGGCGCTGCGATTCCTCGACCTTGCCCAACGTCACCAGCTCGGTTGACCGCGAATTCTTCTTCACGCGATACAGGTAAAGCGGCGCATCGACGAATCGCACCTTCGATTGCGGACTCAGAAGCCGCACGTAGAATTCCCAGTCCTCGAAACCGTGGATCATTTCCGACGAATACCCGCCGATACGGAAAAACCCTTCACGCCGGTACATGGTCGTGTTGACGATCATGTTCTGCCAAAGCAGCTTCTCATAGCTGTACTCGGGCAAGCGCCAGATCTTGTTCGACTCCCCGATGCGCTTCGTCTTGCAGTGGACAAGATCGGTATCGGGATGCGCGGCAAAGCATTCGGCGGACAGCTTCAGAAAATCGGGGTGTATCTTGTCGTCGCCGTCAAGGGGGACGAAGAGCGCTCCCGTTGCCTGCGAGAAGCCGAAGTTGCGCGCGGCGGCGACCCCGGCGTTCGCCCTTGTAAACGGCAGGAACCGGCGGTCCCTACTTGCGTACTGTTGAATGATGCCCTCGGACCCGTCAGTGGATCCGTCATTCACGATGATGCATTCCCAGTCGCTGTACGACTGGCGCAACACCGACTCCAGGGTCTCCCCGATGAATTCTTCCTGGTTGAAACACGGAACAACGATGGATATTTTTGTCATGGCCGATTTGTCACTTTCAATTGCCATCGCTTTCGCCCGGCATTCCAAACGCCGGGAATTTTAACGTATCCGGCATGGCTGCCACCGTTCGACGCATTGACGAAAGGGAATCGCGCCGACAGTTGCCCCGAGCAGCGAAGGCCGGAGGCCGCCGCGGTCCGGTCCGACACCGCCCGTCGTCCGTTCACGAAGGGCTTGCCGAACTCACGGACCATGGCGGCTTTCATCGTCCTGTTGATGGGAACCGCCGCACGAGGCCGGGGTACGCGGGCGTCGAAACCGGTTCAGCCTGGCGCGCACCGGCTGTGCCGCCTTCCGCGAGGATGCCCGCGATCGGGTCATCGGCTTGATTCGCAGCCGCTTCCCTTATAAATTCGGAGCTGGGAGTCGAACGAACCGCACCGCAAGCAGCCCTGGAAAACGTTTTGCATTTCGAAGGATCCAATACCGCTCAAGGAGGCCGAACTCATCGACGTGGCGCTCGGAAGCAGAATGACCTGCCCTCAACCTGTTCCATCACGCTTATCCAAGAGAGGTTCCTTCGATGCTGCGACGTGTCCTGGCTTCGAGCCGCTACATCATGATCGTTCCCGTCATCGGGACGTTTCTGGGTTCCGTGGCGTTACTCCTGTATGAGACGATGGTCCTGTTCTGGAGCGGCGTCACCGCGCTGCGGGTCGGCTCGCTGACGGCCAAGTCGGTCAAGATTTTCGCGGTGGGGATAGTCGAGGCAGTCGATGTGTTTCTGATCGCGATCGCGGTCTACATCATCAGCATCGGGCTCTATTCGCTATTCATCGACGACAAGCTGCCGTTGCCGAAGTGGCTGGAAGTCACCAATCTCGAAGACCTGAAAGGGAATCTGGTCAGCGTCGTCATTGCGGTGCTCGCCGTGCTGTTTCTGCGCGAGGCCGTCGCCTGGGACGGTACGCGCGACATCGCCGCTTTTGGTGTTGCACTGGCGATGGTGATTGCCGCGCTCACCTTCTTTCTGATGAAGAACAACGTTCGGCGGAAATGAGCGCCAGGCCGGCGCCGCCGACGCGGCGCAGCGGATTGACCCCGCTTCAGCGGACGGCCGGCAAGGTTTTCGCCACCAGCAGTTCCTCCGCGTTGTTCGGCGGGCGCAGACCGTCTGTTCTATGCGCGAAGTAGCGCCGGGTGAGATTGGCCGCCGACACGTGCCGCGCTTCTCCAAAGCCTGTTTCGTGGGCCAGCGTCAGCATCTGCTCCGGCGTGAAGAAGCTCACGAACGGCGTGCCGCTTGCGCGCGCGCCCTTCTCCGCCATCTCGAGCCCGGGACGTACCTCGGGGTCCGCCATCTCCAGCGGCAACAGGAACGTCATCGCGAACGTCGATCCCGGCGCGAGCGCTGCGACCTCGCGCAGCGCGGCCGCGTTCGCCTCTTTGCTGAGATACATACTGACGCCCGTGGAGACCACGATGGCCGGCTTGCTTTCATCGAAGCCGGCCGTCACGAGCCGCTCGCGCCAGGCTTCGCCCGCTTCGAAATCGACCGGCACGAAACGCAGCCAGTCCGGCACGCCGAAACCCAGTTCGATCAAACGCTGACGCTTCCATGCCTGCGGACCGCGTTGATCGACCTCGAACACCCGAAGGCCCGACGCGATTTCCGGCCTGCGTTGCGCGAAGCTGTCGAGGCCGGCGCCGAGTATCACATACTGAGTGAGCCCGAGCGCGGCCTGCTCGACGACGAGGTCCTCGATAAAGCGCGCACGCGCCACGATCGAGGCGCGGAAGGCTCGCGTGAACTGCGGGTCCATGTCGCCGCGCTTGCGCCAGTCCTCGTTCGGGGCCAGCAACTGGAGGCCGATTCTGTCTTCGAGCACGTGCGGCGACGCATCGGCCTCGACGTGCAGCGCACGCCACAAGGCGACGCGTGCCGCCGTGCTGTCTGGTGCTGTGTCCTGCTTGTCGGTCATGACATTCAATCCTGGTTCCGCGTCCTGATCTTTGCACCGTGCCCGCGTGGGGCAAAGCAGTGAGGAGCAAGAATATCACTGACATTCGACAGGCACGCACCCGGGTGCGAACCATTCCACACCCGGGCACGCGACGTCACTACAACGCCTAGCTGCCCTGCAAGCGGATATCACGCGACGAAGCGCCCACATACACCGTGCCGCCCGGCACATACCGCCAGCCATTGCGCGAGGTGTCCCACACGCTCTGCATGCGCGGCGTGACCGTGATGCGCACACGGCGCGTTTCACCCGGGTTCATGCCGATCTTCTCCCAGCCGACGAGACGCCGTGGGGGCTCGCCGCTGTACGGCACGCCGAGATACACCTGCGGCACTTCGGCGCCCGCCACGCGGCCATCGTTACGCACGGTGAACGACACGTCGAGCGCGCCGTCGGGCCGATGCGCAACGGACAATCCCGAGTAGGCGAAATGCGTGTACGACAGCCCGTACCCGAACTCGAACATCGGCGCGATGTTCTTCGCGTCATACCAACGGTAGCCCATGTTCAGCTGTTCCGAGTAGACCGGGTCCGTCTCGAACGCGCCGTTTTGCCCCCACGTCGGCGTGTCCTGATCGCGCAGCGGGAACGTGACCGGCAGCTTGCCCGAAGGATTGACCTTGCCGAACAGCACGTTCGCGATCGCCTTGCCGCCGCCTTCGCCCGGAAACCAGGCTTCGACGATCGCGGCCACGCGATCCTTCCACGGCATCAGCACCGGGTTGCCGCTTTCCACCACGACGATCGTGCGGGGATTGGCGCGCGCAACCGCATCGACGAGCGCATCCTGGTTCGACGGATTCGCGAGGCTCAGGCTTTGCAGATCGCCGAAGTCTTCACCCGCCGGCTGCGCGACGACCACGATCGCCACATCCGAGCGGCTCGCAAGCGCCGCCGCCTGATCGATCTCCTGTTGCGTGTAGGTGCGGAACGGCGTCTGCTGATCGCTGTTGCCGGCGAAGCTCACTTGCGCCGTCGGCGCAAGCGAGCGGATCGCTGCGACGATCGGTGTATCCAGCTTGAGCCACGGATTGGTCCACCAGCTACACCCGCTCGACGTGCCGAACGTCAGGCCGCCGCAACCGGCGAACGAGCCCGTGACCGGATCGCGCGTGTTGCCCGAGCCGCCACCGGTCAGCACCGCTGCGTCGGCATGACCGCCGATCACCGCAATGCGGCTGAGCGAGCCAGCGGAGAGCGGCAACTGGTTGTTGTCGTTCTTCAGCAGCACCATCGACTGTTCGGCGGCCGCCTGGACGAAAACGTTTGCGCGAGCGAAGTCGATAGAGTGGCTCTTCGCCGGATCGTCCATCACGCCGGTGCGAATCATCACGTACAGCTTGCGCTTCACCATGTCATCGAGACGCGCGGTCGACACCGAGCCGTTCGCGATCGCCTGCTTCACCGCCGTCGGCGTCAGGTAGACGGTCGAGCCGACGTCCTCTTCCTCGTCGAGGCCCGCGTTGATCGCATTCGCCGTGCTGTGCGCCGCGCCCCAGTCCGACTGCACCTGGCCTTCGAAGTGCCAGTCGTTCTTGAGCACGTCGTTGAGCAGATGCGAGTTCTCGCACGCATAGTCGCCGTTCAGACGGTTGTAGCTGCACATCACGCTGCCCGGCTGGGCGCGCCTCGCGGCGATTTCGAACGGCAACAGATAGAGTTCGCGCAGCGTGCGCTCGTCGATCTGACTATTGCCGCCGCCGCGGCCGTGCTCCTGCTCGTTGCCCGCGTAGTGCTTGATCGTCGCGATGACCTTCTGGCTTTGCGTGCCGTCAGTGCGTTCGGCGAGCATCTCGCCGGCGAGCACCGGGTCTTCGCCGAGATATTCGAACAGCCGGCCGCCGCGCGGTTCGCGCGCGAGGTTGGTGCCGCCGCCGAGCCCCATGCCGAAGCCTTGCGCGCGCAGTTCGATCGCGATCTGTTTGCCGAACTCGGAAGACAGACGGCGATCCCAGCTTGCCGCGAGCGCGATCGTCGCGGGAAAGGTGGTGCTGGCCTGCGTCGTGCTGCCGGAGCCCGTGGCGGAGTCGACCATGTTCAGATCAGGAATGCCGAGGCGCGGCACGCCCTGAATGTAGCCCGCGCCGCCTCCCGGCACAGCGGACATGGCGTACTGCGAGTGAATAAACTGCAGCTTTTCGTCGAGCGTCATTTTGCCGACGAGGGAATCGGCGCGGCGATGCGCAACCGCCGATTCGAACGCGTTCAGAACCGCCGAGGTGGGGCTGAAATCGAGTGGAAAATCGGGCACGCCGGCGCGCGCAGCGACGCACACGGTCGCCGCTAACGCGACGACCGGCCATAGTCTTTTTTGCATGTCTGTCTCTCCGAGATCCAGCTTGGATGGGGCGATGCGAAAGTAGAGCGCGTCGAATGGGTTCAATGCGGACGCGAGCGCCGGCAACGCAGGGTGGCTGCGAGGACGTGTACCTGCCAGCAGAAGAATCGGGCCAGCCGGATTGGCTGTTAGCGATGCTCCGTGTGAGGTAATGTAAGAATGTAGTCTGACTACAGCATCGGTATTTATACCAATAAAGTGCGCTTTTATGCTGAATAGCTTCTGCTAATTAAACGCGATAGGCCATTCGGATTGTTTAATGCATGAATTGCACTGCATTCAGCAGATGGCCTGCTGAAATGCCGTTGCGCGCTCAACGATTGAACGCGGATTGCAGAGTTTTTTTGACGAATTTCCGCTCCATTTTTTATCGAATTTGTGCGGATGCAATATGCGCCTGAATAAGCTATTTGTAATATATGGCGATGCGCCATTGGCAAGTTGAAGCGAAGCTTTTCGTCATCGTCATTGCTCGCCATTTCACCACTAGAACCGGTAGCCGACGCCGGCCAGAATCACGTCCGTATCGCGGCTGTAGCGCGTCATCACGCGATTCCAGGTGACGCGTGCCGACCAGTGCCGCGCGATGCGATACGAAGCCGACATCGACACGAGTCCCGACAGGATCCCATCGCCCGTGTCTCTGTTGCCGTTCGAATCGCCGTGGTGAATTGCTGCGTAAGCACCCACGCCGATGCCGAGCGAAAAATGGTCGTTGAGAAACGCGCGCGTGAGCCAGAGTTGGGCCGTCGCGCCATCGCGTCGCGCGGACAGCCCGCTGCCTTCGTGCAGATAGCCAAGCGTCGCGTCGAGGTAGTTCGTCAGGCCGCGCCGGTATTCGATCGCCTGCGCCGCTGCGGTCTGCGAATCGAGGCTGTTCAGAATCGTCGCGCCGGCCATCAACGTGATTTCGTTGTTCGTGACTTTGTGCGAACGCGGCAGCGCGAAGTCGCGTGGGCCCGGGGTGTCGGGTGAGTCGAGTTGATAACCGACGCCGAGCATAATCGCGGTGGTCGACGAGCCGTGGGTCACCTGTACATGATTGAGTTGCAGATTCGCTGTCCAGCGGTGCGACGAATACCAGGTGGCGCGCGCGCTGTAGACGACGCCCCAGCCGTGCGTATTCGAATAGCCCGCGCCCTGCTCGGCGGCCTCGGTATCGAAGTAACGATACGGACCGACGCCCAGCGCCAGGACGATGCGCCGCTCCATCAGCGGAAGTCTGCCCCATACCTGGGCAACGGGGCCGTCGCGGTGATGACCGGGAACGTGTCCTTCGTTGAGCCAGGTGATGCTGCCGGCGAAGTAACGGCCGAACCCCTCCGTGTAGTCGATCGCCCACGCATACGTGTGATCGTGTTCGCCGGTCAACGGGCCGGCGTACAGCGTAAGCTCCTGGGCCACTGCCCGGCTGGCGCTCACGCAAAACGTCACAGCCGCAATCAGAAGAGCACAGGTAGTCTTCATCGTCGCCTTGCTGTCCAGTGGTATCGAAAAACGCGCCGCCTGACGACCGGCGATTCTGGTCGTATCTGTTTGACATGATTGCATGAATTTGCGCAAAACCACGGCCAGAAAAATCACCGCGCGCTGCGCTCGACGCAGCCTGCGAAGCCGTTCATGGCCTGAACTTCACTCAATGCGAAGTCGACACCCTCGTGGTACTTTGCCGGCACCAGGCACAGCTGAATTTACTCCAATACGTCGGATGTGAGTCGCTCATTTAGAATTGGTGATTGCAGGGTATTGAGTAGCTGGCAAATATCCGTCATGAGGAGCTTGCGGCGTGATCAGATGCGCCATTTAATCCAATTTGCATAATCGGCGGATTTTTTTACCATCCTTTACAGCGCTTCGCGCATGCATGACTCATCGTCGTCAAATTCTGAATTCACTCATTTGCCGTGACATTGGTGGCGGCGTCGTTCAGAATCCACATTCACACGACAGTCATAGCCGTGGCGTAATGCCTGATTTGCGCAGTATAAATACATGTCCGGTTGTTTCAGCCGGCGCATGTGAACGGGGAGCGATCGTTGGGAGAAGAGCCGCTCTGGAAATTGCTGATAGATTCCTGGCTCCACACAGATGAGTACTACCGGAATATCGCCTTGGGGCATGCGCAAGCTGGCGGCAGTGCGCCCGTTTCTGACTCAGGCATTCATCCCTGCCGCGCGCAATCTGCAATACATGCGCCGCAGGATGCGACCCTTTGCGCTGATTGCGATCATCGGCTTCCCGCTCTATTTCTACGTCTGGCATACGCTCTTTCCGCAGCCCTACGAAAACCTGCCGCTGCGGCTCGTGGGCTCGGCGCTGTTCATTCCCATACTGTTTTCGGAGCGCTGGCCGGCGCCGGTCAAGAAATTCTTGCCGTACTATTGGTACGCGACGATCTTCTATTCGCTGCCGTTCTTCTTTACGTTCATGCTGTTGAAAAACAACGGCTCCAATGTATGGATAGAAAGCGCGTTGATTGCCGCATTTGTCATGGTGCTGCTGCTGGACTGGTTGATGCTGCTGCTCAATTTCGTGGTCGGCATCGGGGTCGCGTATCTCGCCTACTGGCTGACGACTGACCCCGTCGTCCTTCATACGACCTACCCCGCGCATCTGGCGATTTTCTCGTTCGCGGTCGCGATCGGCGTGGTGGCGAACTACGACATGGACCGGATCAGGATCGAACAGGAGCGCGCGATGCTCGCCACCGCGAGCAGCATCGCCCACGAGCTGCGCACGCCGCTGCTCGCGATTCGCGCTGGCGCGTCGGGGCTTGGCCGTTATCTTCCGTCGCTGCTCGAGACCTATTCGATCGCGCAACGGAGCGAACTGCCGGTTCCGAAAATCCGCCTCGTGCATCTTCAGTCGATGGACGGCGTGCTCTCGCGCATCGAGCAGGAGGCCATCCATTCGAATGCGATCATCGACATGCTGCTCGCGAACGCGCGCTTCACGGGCGGCTACGCGCATGGCGCAACCGGTTGCTCGATCGCGCAGTCGGTCAGAAGCGCGCTGGAGCGCTATCCGTTTCGGGAAGGCGAACGGGACCGCGTGCTCACCGACCTTGCCACGGACTTCACGTTCCACGGCTCGGACATGCTGATGGTCCACGTGCTGTTCAATCTGCTGAAAAACGCATTGCGCGGCATGGCCAGTGTGGACAGTGCACTGATCTCGATCCGGCTCGTGTCCGGGCCGCGGAACAACCAGTTGCTGTTCCGTGACACCGGCGCCGGCATCGCACCCGATGTGCTGCCGCACATCTTTACCCGCTTCTATACATCGTCGGCAGGGATCGACGACGCCTCGATCGGTACCGGCATCGGTCTCGCTTTCTGCCGCGACGTGATGCGCGGGGTGGGCGGCGCCATTGACTGCAAGTCTGTCGAAGGGATGTTTACCGAATTCGCCTTGACCTTTCCCCGGCCATAACGATGCACACGATCAAACCATTCTATTTTCCGACGACCGTCACGTTCGTCGACGACAGCCCGACCTTCCTGTCGAATCTGTGCCTTCAGCTCGACCCGCAACTGGCTTTCCGTCTCTTCAGCTCTCCCGGGGAAGCGCTCGATTTCGTGAACAGCCGCCCGCGCCCGGGGCCGTCGGACGAACCGATTTTCGCGCCGTTTCGTGACCGCACCGACGAAGACGTCGCTCACCAGGTGATCGCGCTGAGTGTCAATACGGTCCGCAAGCAGGTGCACAACGCGCAGCGATTTCTGGCGACGTCGGTCGTGGTCGTCGACTACGACATGCCCGGCATGAACGGTCTGGAGTTTTGCCGCCGCATGACCGATCCCGCCGTGCGCAAGATCATGCTGACCGGCAAAGCCGACGAACACATCGCAGTGCAGAGCTTCAACGAAGGCATCATTCACCGCTTCATCAGCAAGCAGGATGCGGCGGCGGTGCCGGCGCTCAATCGCGCGGTGCGCGACCTGCAGAACGCCTATTTCGACGACGTGTGCCAGTCGATCCTCGATACGCTGGCCGTGTCGGAATATGCGTTCCTGCGGGACGAAGCGCTGGCCGCGCGAGTGGCCGAGATCTCCAACGCGCTCGGCGTCGTCGAACACTATCTCTCGTACTGCCCGGGCGGGCTGCTGATGCTCGACAGCGCGGGCAAGTCGTATCTGCTGATCGTCCATACGGACGAGACGCTGCGGGGCCTGCGTGAAATTGCCGTCGAACAGGACGCGCCTGCGGAGTTTCTCAAGGAACTCGACAGTCGGCGCAGCCTGCCTTACTTCTGGCAAACCGAGGGACATTACCCCACGGATTGCACGGCATGGGCACGCTACATGCACCCGGCGACGCAGCTCAGCGGCCGGCAGAATTACGTGTACTCGGTCATTCCTAACCCGCCGGGGCTGGACCTGAGCCAGGTGCTCAGCTACGACCATTACCTCGACCGGCTCGACCGCGAAAAGTAAAAGACATGGAGCCCGGCAAACCGGGCTCCATGCCGCGCGCCTATCAGGCTGTCACAGCGGTGTTTTCGTCCATGGTCTCGCGCTTGCGCCGACGCGACGACAGCTCATCCCCAAGGCGCCGCGAGGACGCCCACTTGTCGAGTTCGACCTCGCTGCGGATGTCGCGGCACACACTCGCGATCTTCTCGACCTGCATATCGCTCAGCCCCGCGTGAATCGACAGGCGGATCAGCGCGCGATTGCGCGCCGTCGCAGGCGCACAGAACACCGAGCCGAAAATACCACGCGACTCCAACGCGTCGCGCAACACGATCGTGCGCTGTTCCGTGCCCGCTTCGAGGGCGATGATCTGACTTTGGCTGCCGTTCAGGTTGTAGCCGAGTTCGGTCAAACGCTGCCTCAGCCATGCGGCGCTCGCAGCGAGGCGTGCGCGCCGCCGGTCCGCGGCTTCGATCACCGACAACGTCGCGTCGAGCCCGCTGATTTCATGCGGCAACAGCGTGGAACTGAAGATGGCGGGATTCGATTCGAACTTGAAGTACTCCTGGAAATCGACCGGACAGGTGATGAAGCCGGCTCTGCCCGCGAACGCCTTCGCCAGACTCGCGGTGCGAAACACCACCCGAGACTCCAGCCCGAGTTCGGCCACGAGTCCCGCGCCGCGCGGGCCGTGCGTGCCGAGCGAATGCGATTCGTCGACGACGAACACACACGCGTACCGCTCGCAGACGTCCGCGATCTCGACGAGCCGGCAGACGCCGCCGGTCGTGCTGTACACCGAGTCGACCAGCACGACGCCCTGTCCATAACGCCCGATCTGCTGCTCCAGATGCGCAACGTCGTTATGCCGGAACGCGACCGGCACCGCACCCGCGCTGCGAATGCCTTCCCACAATGACATGTGCGCCATCATGTCGATGTAGACCGGCGTTTGCGCCGACGCGATCGACTGAAGCAGCCCGGTATTGGCCGCATAGCCCGATTGACACAACACGCCCGCCTCCGCGCGCATGAACGTTGCGAGCCGGCTTTCGAATCGAAGCTGCGGGCAATCGCCGTGCAGGAAAATACCCGACATCAGCAGGCCGTTGCCGTTCTCACGCAGCGTAGCGGCCATGCTGTCGATGATGTCCGGATGCCGGGCAATCGCGAGATAGTCGTTGCTCGACAGATGCAATGCGTCGGGCCCGGCGATACGGCCGCGCATGATATGTCCGCCGCCCCAGGTTTCCTGCACCCGCTCGCGGTAATACCGCTCGACGCGCGAAGTGACGAAGGCCGGCAACACCGGTCGGTTATGCCGTTGTGTCGTGCGATCAAGAACACTTTTCATTTTTTGGCTCCATAGGATTAGCTGCCGTAGCGGACAGCGGGTCCATAGTGAGCCCGTCATTTATGACGTGTGCGGAAAGTCAGGCAAGTTATGCGTTATGGGTTGATCACGCTAGAAATTGAGCGTTCGCTTCCTGCTGTTTGGCGGGAAGGTAGGAATTCAGATGGTCGGGTTCACCGGAAAGAACTCTCGTCAGGCATGTGCGGCAGAGGCCCTGATCACAAGACGTGATGCTCTCCATGCCATTCGCCGCCAATGCCTGGACGACAGTGCGATCGGCGGGAGCTTTGATCGTCACGCCGATGCTGGGATGCGATGCTGGTGCGGGCCTTTGCGCCACCGTGCGTCGCGGTGCGCAAAGGCCGTGTTGCCTGGCGCTACTGTTTCACCGTCCCCGTTCGCCCTGGCGACGACGCACTATTCGGCGACAGCGCATTCGCACGCTTATCCATCAGCGTTCCGGGCGGGTTGGTGGGGGCGCCTTGCGCGGCCGGTGCATCGATCGCCTGTCCCGCCTGCCCAGGCTGGGTTTCCTTCGTTTGCGCGCCGCTGTTTGCCGGCGCTTTCCCGGCTTGTTGCGCGTAGGCTGCGCCGCTCATGCAAAGCACCAGCGCGGCGCAAGCAACTTTCAAGGTATCCATGGCTGTCTCCCGGTTTCACGGCACTTGCCGTTTTCCCATCAGTGAGCATCTTGCGTGCCGCAAGGAAAATGAAGGCTGATAAAAAGCATACGAATGGCGAGAGGTTCCGGTCGGTTCAGAATCGGAGCCGACGATGACGCGATAGACACCCACCTGAACCAAAACTCACGCACCTAACGTTTCCCCCAGGCCCCTTCCCCGCGACCAGCGGATAGAATTTGTCTCACTGTGATCACACATCACAGCAATGCAATCAACGGAGTCGAGCTTGGCAACCCGTCCCACATCCCCATCCGTGCTCCCGCTCGAAGTGGTCGCGCACGAAACGATGGCAGGCAAGGTCTATCAGCAACTGCGCGAGGCGATCATGAGCGGCCGGTTCGCGCCGGGATTGCCGTTGAGTCTGCGTTCCGTCGCCGAAGCCGTGGGGTCCTCCACGATGCCGGTGCGCGCCGCGCTCACCCGGCTCCAGACGGAAGGCGCGCTCGTCGACGGGCCGGGCCGGGCGCTCATGGTTCCGCCGATCACCCTCGAACTCGTCGAGGAGTTGCGCGACGTGCGCATCGCGCTGGAGGGCTGCGTGGCGCAGCGCGCCGCCACCCGTATGTCCGACGCTCATCTCAAGGCCGTTCAGGATATTTACGAGGTCATGAACGGGCACGCGGAAGCCGGCGAAGTCGCGGACTATCTGCGCAGCAACTTTGCCTTCCACAGCGGAATCTACCGGCACGGCGCGAGCGAAATCACGCTCGCCACCATCCAGAGCTTGTGGATTCGCATTGGACCGTTCCTCAACGTCGTCGCGCCGGACATCCCGCACATGCGGCGCTCGATGGAAGCGCATCGGCAGATCGTCGACGCGCTTTGCCGCCGCGATGGCGAAGCCGCTCGGGCGGGCATTGCGCGCGATATCGGCGACGCGTCGCAGAGTCTGATCGATCGCTTGCAGATGCGCGAAGACGTCGGCGGGAAGCAGGCGAACCGTTAACCAACACGCATGAATCCAGAGGGACTCATGCGCAATTGATTCGATTAGTACAACTATTTCTATCCATTCCTGAGTGCTGACACGCGTCAGCACGTCAGTCTGTCAACGGAGCGAGAAGACATGAGTATTGTGAAAATGCTGCAACCGCCGCCGGGTTTGCGCGTACTGGTCACGGGCGGCGGTGGTGGGATCGGCCTCACGATCGCGCGGGCCTTCACCGAGGTGGGCGCAAAAGTGCACGTCTGCGACGCGAGCGAACGCGTGCTCGAAGCGATGCGCGCCGACAGGAACAACGAAAGCATCTCGGCCACGCTCGCCGATGTCGCCGATGAAAGCGCGGTTGCGCGTGTGTTCGAGGACGTCCAGTCCCGGCTCGGCGGTCTCGACGTGCTGATCAACAATGCAGGCATCGCCGGACCGACCGGCGGCATCGATGAAATCGACGCCGCGCAATGGGAACAGACGGTCGCGATCAACCTGAACGCGCAGTTCTATTTCGCGCGACGTGCAGTACCGCTGCTGCGCGAATCGCCTCACGGTGGCTCGATCATCGCCATGTCGTCAGTAGCCGGGCGATTGGGCTATGCGTATCGCGCGCCCTATTCCGCGACGAAGTGGGCCGTGATCGGCATGACCAAAAGCCTCGCGATCGAACTCGGGCCCGCCGGCATTCGCGTGAACGCCATTCAGCCCGGCATCGTGCGCGGCCCCCGCATGGAAGGGGTGATTGCCGCGCGGGCGCAGCAACTCAGTCTGAGCTATGCGGAGATGGAAGCGAAGTACCTCGAAAAGATCTCGCTGCGCCGCATGACCACTCAGGAGGAAATCGCGGCGACCGCGCTATTCCTGTGCGCGCCGGGCGGCAGTGGCATTTCCGGCCAGGCGATCTCCGTGTGCGGCAACGTCGAAGTGCTCTGACGCTTCGCTCTTTTCTTCCTCAGCGTGGACTCCGATTCTCATGGCCTCAACCCGTAAAGTCATCATTACCTGCGCGCCGACGGGCGCGATCCATACACCGTCGATGTCGCCCTACCTCCCGGTCACACCGCAGCAGATAGCCGACGCCGCGCTGGCGGCAGCAGCAGAAGGCGCGGCAATCCTCCATCTGCATGGCCGTGATCCCGCCGATGGACGGCCCACGCAGGACCCGGCGGTGTTTTCCGAATTCCTGCCGCAGATCAAGGCGCAGACCGACTCCGTCATCAACCTCACCAGCGGCGGCAGCCCGCATATGACGGTGGCGGAGCGCCTGCGCCCCGCGCATCACTTCCAGCCCGAGATCGCCTCGCTCAACATGGGCTCGATGAATTTCGGCCTGTATCCTATGCTCGAACGCTTCAAGGAACTGAAGCACGACTGGGAACGGCAGCATCTCGAAGCGAGCCGCGACCTCGTCTTCAAGAATACGTTCGCGGACATCGAGTACATCCTGACGTCATGCGGCGCCAATGGAACACGCTTCGAGTTCGAGTGCTACGACATCTCGCATCTGTACAACCTCGCCCACTTCGTCGAGCGCAATCTCGCCAAGCCGCCGTTCTTCATTCAAAGCGTGTTCGGCTTGCTCGGCGGCATCGGTGCTCATCCGGAGGACCTGATGCACATGCGGCGCACCGCCGACCGTCTGTTCGGCAACGACTATGTCTGGTCGATCCTCGGAGCCGGGCGCAACCAGATTCCGCTCGCAACCATGGGGCTGACGCAGGGCTCGAACGTCCGTGTCGGCCTCGAGGATTCGCTCTGGATTGGACCAGGCAAACTCGCGGAATCGAGCGCCGCGCAGGTTCGGCAGATCAGAAAAGTGATCGAAGGACTGTCTCTCGACATCGCCACGCCGGCCGAAGCGCGCGCGATGCTAGGTCTCAAGGGCAAGGACAACGTGCGTTTCTAATCACTGCCCACGCAAGCCTTCCGGCACGGAATCGGAAGGAGATGGCAGGGGCAGTCGAAGGGCATCTGGCCGCGCGTGCCACGCCCTTCGTCTCCACGCATACACGCGCGAAGCGGGTCGCTGTCCGTTGCCGGGGCGCAGTTGCTGCGCCGAACCGGGCACCGGGATCTCCGACGTTCCACCTACCCAGATCTGGGGATTCACATGTCAACGCATCGATCAACGAAGCCGCAAGCCGGTCAGCTTGCGCAATCCGCACTTACACGGCTCCTGATCCGCAAGCTGATGCCGTTACTCGTCGTTGTCTACGTCATCAGCTTTCTCGATCGAACGAATATCGCGTTGGCCCGACACACCATGAGCATCGACCTCGGGCTGTCCGCGGCCGCTTATGGACTCGGCGCGGGACTGTTCTTTCTCACCTACGCATTGCTGGAAATACCGAGCAACCTGGTGATGAACAAGGTGGGCGCGCGGCTATGGATCACGCGCATCATGGTGACGTGGGGGGTGTTATCGATCGGCATGGCCTTCGTGCGCGGCGAGACGTCGTTCTACGTGATGCGGCTGTTGCTGGGCGCCGCTGAAGCAGGGCTCTTCCCCGGTGTCATGCTCTACCTGACGTATTGGTTCACCCGCGAAGAACGGGCGCTTGCAACAGGCTATTTCCTGATCGGCGTATGCGTCGCGAACATTGTCGGCGGGCCGCTCGGCGGTGCGCTTCTTGAACTCGACGGCATGCTCGGTTTGCGCGGCTGGCAGTGGCTTTTCGTGATCGAAGGGTTGCCGGCGGTGCTGCTCGCGGTCGTGGTCTGGAAGATGCTGCCCGACAAGCCACTGCAAGCATCGTGGCTGTCGCCGGCGCAAGCCGCGGAAATCGAGGCGCGCCTCGCCGCCGAACGCGATGCGCAGGCAGGAGACGGACGTGCCAGCCATTCCCTGCGCCATGCACTGGGCGATCCGCAAGTCTGGCTCGCCATCCTCGTGTACTTCTGCCACCAACTCACCATCTACACGACCATCTTCTTTCTGCCGGGCGTGATCGGCGCGTCGGGACATTTCTCGCCGCTGGTGGTGGGGACGTTGTCGGCGACACCGTGGATCGCCGCCGCCATCGGCGCGGCGGCGCTGCCGCGCTTCGCCAGCACGTCGGCACGCAGCCGGCTCTTGCTGGTCGGCGGGCTGGTTGTGATGGCGCTCGGGCTGTTGATCGCCGCGCACTCGCGGCCGGCGATCGGCCTGCTTGGAATGTGCCTCGCCGCGTTCATGTTCTTCGTGGTGCAGTCGATCATTTTCACGTTCCCGTCCTCGCGGCTCAGCGGCGCCGCCTTGGCCGGCGGTCTCGCGCTGGTCAATTCGTGTGGTCTGCTAGGGGGATTCGTCGGGCCGACGGTCATGGGCCTGATCGAACAGTCGACGGGCAGCGCGACCAACGGTCTCATCGTTCTGGCGGTTGCGCTGATTGTCGCCGCGGTGTGCAGTCTTCGCTTGCGGCATGGTGACGAAGACCGTCGCGCGCGTGCTGTGTATTGCCGGGATGCGAAAAAAGCGGTGTGAGGCCGATCATGATCCGGTCGCATCGAAGCGTCTTTCGACGAAGATCACTGGCGGTGGCCTCAGTGGCGAGCACACAACGGATTGCCCGCGTCAGCAGACACGATTGAGTTATCGGGTTTATACTAAGCCCGTCTCCTCCATGTCTCCTCTGATATGGATTCAGCCCGCCTCCGCGCGGGCTTTTTCTTATCCGACACAGCAAGCACAACGATGACAGGAAGAATCGCCGACGGTGAGGCGCGCGAACGTCTCATTATCTGGATTCGCCGCCGCATGAGCGAGTTCGGCATCACGTTCGAGGCGCTCGCCGAATCCATCCAGCACGATCTCGACAATCCGCCGATCTACCGTGACGCCAAGGGCAACGACTGGAACGGACTCGGCGACATGCCGGACTGGCTCCGGGCGGCAAAAAATGCAGGCGTCGACCCGGCTTTCTTCAGGATCGAGTCGAAGCCTGAGCCCACGCTGAAACATTCCAGCGCGCAGTATGTGCAAGCTGATCTCTTCGAGTAACGGCGCCGTACCGATCAATCGCCCGAGCGGGGGTCGTTGAGGATAGAGCTCGTGTCGCCCAATTGACGAGCTACTTGCCTGCGCGATGCGCGAGCGCAATCGCATCCAGCCCGGCCAGCACGAAGCGCACAAAGTCATCGACAAGCGCTTTCTTGTCTTTGGCGACTGCGGGCAGCAAGGCCGTCTGCATCTGCTTCGGCGCAATCATCATCGCGATGCACGGCAGCACCGTGAACATCAACGCCCGTTGCACGGCAGGCTCTTTGGGGTTCAATTGAAGCACCTCGCCGATGAGTCCCAGCAAAAGCGCAGCCTTGGGCCGCACCGCTTTCTCGATGAGCGCAGGAATCGCCGGCGACGGCGAGAGCACCTCGCGCAGCATCAGCATGAATCCCCACGGCGCCGCCGCGTTGACCGACAGGCCGACGAAGTGCGAGATAACCGCGCGAAGCTTGTCCTTCGGATCGCTAACGCCCTCGGTTAGCGCCTTCAACTCGTCGAGCCCGACAACCTGCCGGTGCGCTTCCACCAGCGCCGCCTCGTAAAGCGCCTCGCGGCTGCCGAAGTGGTAATGCACCGATGCCATCGGCGTACCTGCGCGTTCGCAGATCTCCTTGCTCGTGGCATCCGCGAAGCCGCGCGCGGCAAATACCTGTCCGGCTGTGTCGAGCAGATGTTGGCGCGTGGCCGCGCCGTCAGGACGCGTAGCCCGCTGTTTGCGCGTCGAGCCGGTTTTTGTCGAGGATGTGGGCATGAAGAATCGGTGATTCGGGAAATAGTTTGAATTCAAATTCAAATTCACATATCATCGATTCTACTTCATCGGAAGCGGCCTTGCGTCGGGTTTGACCCGCATGCGGGCCTGCTTCGGCAGCGAACAGCGCGCACCGCGCCGCCGCTTTGGGTAGCCACGAGTCAGCCAGACGAACGCCGTATCGCGCTATCAATGATATGGATTACTTACTGAATACGCGTGTCCGACCAGGCGCGTTTTTGCGGATGAACCCATGCTTACCTCGCTAACGAACCTTGTGCTGCCGGTTCCCGGGCGCTTCGTGACGATGTTCGCCATGCTCCTGGGCGTCACGCTCACAGCCTGCTCCCATTCCGACAACAGCGCATACCAGGGCTATGTCGAGGGCGAATTCGTCTATCTCGGCTCGTCGCAGGCAGGAAGACTGACGCAATTATCAGCGGCACGCGGGCAATATGTGAAAGCGGATACGCAGCTGTTCACTCTCGAAGCGGTCGACGAAACCGCCGCGCTTCGACAGGCCGAACAGCAACTCACGGCGACGCGCGCGCAACTGGCGGACATCGAGACTGGCAAACGCGTGCCGGAGGTCAACGTCAATCGCGCGCAGCTTGCCCAGGCAGTCGCCAATGCGCGCAAGGCATCCTTGCAACTCACGCGCGACAAGGCGCAGTTCGCGGCAGGCGGCATTGCCAAAGCGCAGCTCGACGATTCGCAAGCCGCCGCCGACGCCACAGCCGCACAGGTGCGCGAGCTGACGAATCAGGTCGAAGTGGCGCGCCTGCCCGGGCGTTCGCAACAGATCGCGGCGCTCCAGGCGCAGGTGGCAGCCGCCGAAGCAGTCGTCGCGCAGGCGCAATGGAAGCTGGACCAGAAGCGAGTCAGCGCTCCTGCGGAGGGGCTGATTTACGACACGATTTATCGAACGGGAGAATGGGTGCCGGCGGGAAGTCCCGTCGTGCAGATGCTGCCGCCGCAAAACATCAAGGTGCGCTTCTTCGTGCCGGAGAGCCTTGTCGGTCGACTGGCGAACGGCCGCAACGTGGCGATCCATTGCGACGGTTGCGCAGCCGACGTGTCCGCGAAAATCACCTACATCTCGAACGAGGCGGAATACACGCCGCCCGTCATCTACAGCAACGAAACCCGCGAGAAGCTCGTGTTCATGGTCGAAGCGCATCCGTCCGTCGCGGACGCGAACAGGCTGCATCCGGGCCAGCCGGTGACGGTGGTGCTGCAATGAACGGCGAGACCCCCGAGCACGTCATCGACGTTCAGCATCTGAACAAACGTTTCGGCGACAAGCACGTCGTCAACGACGTGTCGTTGCAGGTCGCACGAGGCGAAATCTTCGGCTTTCTCGGCCCCAACGGCAGCGGCAAAACCACGTCGATCCGATTGATGTGCGGACTGCTGACGCCGGATTCCGGCACCGGCACCTGCCTCGGTTACGACATCCTGCGCGAGAGCCAAGCCATCAAGCGTAACGTCGGGTACATGACGCAGCGCTTTTCGTATTGGGAAGATCTGACCATCCGCGAAAATCTCGACTTCGTCGCACGGGTCTATCAGATGAAGAACCGCCGTCAGGCGGTCGACCGCTCGCTCGAATCGCTCGGACTGCAAAGCCGTGCCAATCAATTGACAGGTTCATTGTCCGGCGGATGGAAGCAGCGGCTCGCGCTCGCCGCGTGCATGCTGCACGAACCGAAGCTGCTATTGCTCGACGAACCGACCGCCGGCGTCGATCCCACCGCGCGGCGCGATTTCTGGGAAGAACTGCACCGGCTGGCCGCGCGCGGCATTTCGGTGCTGGTCAGCACGCACTACATGGATGAAGCCGAACGCTGTCACAAGCTTGCGTACATCGCCTACGGCAAGTTGCTCGCGCAAGGCACATCGAACGAAGTCATCGAGTCACAGCATCTATCGACGTGGTGCATCCACGGTGAACACCTGAGCGCTCTGTCCGAACAGCTTCGCACGACGCCCGGCGTCGACCAGACCGTTGTCTTCGGCTCCGCGCTGCATGTCAGCGGCAGCGACCATGCCGCACTCGAACAGGCGGTCAGGCAAGCGACCGCGGGCACCACACTGCGTATCGAGCCGATCGGCACGGGACTCGAAGACGTCTTCATCTACCTGATGAGTCACGCGAAAGACAATTTCGGAGCGCCATCATGAGCAGACGAACCGTGTTTTCGTTGAGCCGCTGGTGGAGCATCGTGCTCAAAGAGTTTTTGCAACTTCGGCGCGATCGGATCACGTTCGCGATGATCATCGGTTTGCCGATCATTCAGCTCTCGCTATTCGGCTTCGCCATCAATACGAATCCACGGCATCTACCCACCGCCGTCGTTATTCACGATCAAAGCGAGTTCTCCCGCAGCTTCGTTGCTGCAATGACCAACTCGGCGTATTTCAACGTGATCGAAACCCTGCCGGATGAAGAAGCCGGGCGGCGCGCGCTCGCGCAAGGCCGCGTGCAATTCGTTCTCAACGTCCCGGTCGATTTCTCCACGAAATTGCTGCGCGGCGAGCATCCGTCGTTGCTGATCGAAGCCGACGCAACCGATCCGACCGCGACCAGCACCGCCGTCGCCGCGCTGCCGGGTCTGATCCAACCCGTCGCCGACAAGGACATCACCGGTCCGCTCGCGCATCTGAACGGCGGGCCGGGCGCATTCGGCGTGCAGGTTCATAACCTGTACAACCCCGAAGGCATTACGCAGTACAACGTGGTCCCCGGCTTGATGGGCGTGATCCTGACGATGACGCTCGTCATGATGACGGGCCTCGCGATCACACGCGAACGCGAACGCGGCACGATGGAAAACCTGCTCGCGACACCAGTCCTTCCGATCGAAGTGATGACCGGCAAGATCGTGCCTTACATTGCAATCGGGCTGATTCAAGCGTCGATCATTCTTGCTGCGACGCGCTTCGTCTTCAACGTGCCGTTCGTCGGCAGCCCGGTGGCGATCTATCTTGCCGCGTTGCTCTTCATCGCGGCCAACCTCACCGTCGGCATCACGCTGTCCTCGCTCGCACAGAACCAGTTGCAGGCGATGCAACTGACTTTCTTCTATTTCCTGCCGAACATCCTGTTGTCGGGGTTCATGTTCCCGTTTGCGGGCATGCCGCGCTGGGCGCAGTTCATCGGCAATCTGCTGCCGCTGACCTACTTCAACCGCCTGATCCGCGGCATTCTGCTCAAAGGCAATGGCTGGGCGGACCTATGGCCGTCGGTGTGGCCGATGGTGCTCTTTACGGCAATCGTCATGGCGATTGCGCTGCGCTTCTACCGGCGCACGCTCGATTAGAAGGACAAGGCGATGAAATCACTCGTTATGATGGGCGCGCTCACGCTATGCGGCTGCGCAGTCGGCCCGGACTTTCAGAGCCCGCCCGCGCCCGACACGCAAGCCTATACGCGCGATGGCCTGCCGCAACGCGCCGCATCGGCCGACAGCACGGCCGCATTTACGCAGACCTTGCGCATCAGCGACAGTGCGATGCCGATGTGGTGGCGGCAGTTTCATTCGGATGCGCTGGACCGTCTGGCTGACGAGGCGTTGCGCCAAAGCCCGACGCTGGCGCAGGCTCGTGCAAAGCTGATCGAAGCCCGCGAAAACTACAACGCGCAGGCGGGTTCGACCCAATTTCCCAGCGTAGACGCGACAATTTCCGCATCGCGCCAGAAGGTCGACCCTGCCGCGTTCGGCGTGCCCAATGTGAATAGTCCCGGGCCGTTCTCGCTGTTCAACGCTTCGGTGAGTGTGTCGTATGTGTTCGATGTGTTCGGCGCCAATCGTCGGGCGCTCGAAGCGAGCCTCGCCCAAGTCGATTACGAGTCGTTCGAACTCGACGCGGCGCGGCTATCCATTGCGGGCAATGTCGTGTCGGCGGCGATCCGGCGCGCGTCGTTGCAGCAGCAGATCGAATTGACACAAGATCTCGAACACGCGCAGGCCCGGCAACTGACGATCATCGAGGCACGCTTTGCCGCCGGCGGCGTGGCCCAACTCGACGTGCACAGCCAGCGCACCCTGCTCGCGCAAACGCGCGCATCGTTGCCGCCGCTCACCACGCAGCTTGCGCAAACCGATCATCAACTCGCGATTCTGCTGGGCGCCACACCGTCGAAAACGGATTTCAGCGACATCACGCTCGATGCGCTTCATCTGCCCAACGACCTGCCCGTCACGCTGCCTTCGACACTCGCACGCGAGCGGCCCGACATTCGCGCGTCCGAAGCGTTGTTGCATCAGGCCAGTGCGAATGTCGGCGTCGCGACGGCCAACCTTTATCCGCAGTTTTCGTTGTCGGCGGGATTCGGCTCGCAGCGCACGAACATCGGCGACGTCATCAATGGTTTGAACATCTGGAACATCGGGCTCAATCTGACGCAGCCTCTTTTCCGTGGCGGCGAATTGCATGCGAAGAAGCGCGCAGCACAGGCCGCCTACGAGGCCGCCCTGGCCGGCTATCAGCAAACTGTCTTGCAAGCGCTGCAACAGGTCGCCGATTCGTTGACAGCACTGCGCGACGACGCGCACGAATTGCAGGCCCGCGACGACGCCTGGCAACACGCACAGGCGAGCGTCTCGATTGCGAGCCGGCAATATGCAGCGGGGGGCATTAGCCAGACGGCGTTGCTCGACGCGCAACGCCAGGCCTTGCAGACTGCGATCGACCGGACGCGGGCGCAGGCCGATCAATTCGCCGATTCGGCGGCGCTATTTCAGGCGCTTGGCAGCGGCGTGCCGATAACGACGCAGGTGAGTGAGCAATGAGCCGGCCTGCGCATCTCAGTGGCCTGAGATCGACACGTCCGGTCCAGATCTACGAAAACTGACAAAAGCGCAGCCGGTTACCAGACGGGTCGGTGACTTGTATCTGCCGTCCCCAACCGACTTCCTCGATCCCAGGCCTTGCATACGAATACTGCTTGCCTTGCAGTTCCCGATGCAACGACTCGATGTCATCGACCGGCAGGAATATGGCTGATCCCGGCGTACTGTCGCCGTGATGCTCGCTCAGATGCACGATGACAGAGTCACGCCTGATCTGCGCATACAGCGGCAAATCGTCGGCAAACCGATGCTCCCAGTCGAGTTCGAAGCCAAGGTAGGTCAGATAGAACGCGTATGTCCTCTCGATGGAGAACATGCGCAAGATCGGTATGGCGTTCAGAAGCGTCATCGGCTTGCTCCGCAGTCGTCGAGTCGAAACCGCACTTCAACGGGTTACCCGCTTCCTGTCAACCATTTGGCCCTGGTGTCGAGCGCCGCATGGCGCTGCATGCTATCTCCTGACCACCGTCTTCACGCGCACCTCGCTCTTTCTGCATTCGGCACAAAGACCGAACACCACCAGTTGCCGTTCCGACACGTCGAACTCGAAGTTGTCCGCCACCGCCTTCTGCCGTGCCTCGATCTCGGCATCGAAAAACTCGTGAATGCAGCCGCAGGCCGTACACACCAGGTGATCGTGCTGCTTGCCGTCGTTCCGTTCGTAAACCAGACGGCCGTCGCCGAATGCAACGCTTGACAGCAATTTCGCGTCGACCAGCAAACCGAGCGCCCGGTACAGGGTGCCCAGACTCAAATTGCGCATGTCCTCGTTCAACCGCTTGTAAAGCTGCTCCGCGCTGAAGTGTTCGTGGGCATGCTGCTGAAAGAACTCCAGCACCAGCACACGTGGGAACGTGGGCCGCAAGCCGGCCTGTTCCAGAATTCGCTGAATGTTCATGGATGTAATGGCAGCGCAAGACGGGCAACCGGAAGCGCCTGGGTCGTCTGTCAATGCGAGGAAGTGGTTGGTAAGGCTGTCGTCCCGCGTGGCAGGGCGATCTGCAAGTTGCCAAACTATGTGAGCCGCTTCCTTAAGACAACCTTAAGTCGGGGGTCGAATCACAACGAATCAGCGCATTGCGCCCGGCAACGCAATGACGACCAACGACCTCTCGCCAGCCTTTCGACGCCACTAGCGGATGCGCAGCCGTTCGAGCCAGAAAATGGACATTGCAGCGCGGGGGGCATGAAGAGGCTACCGATGACCGAGTATTTTGTGTCTTACTGCGACCCTGAAACCAAAACCGTCAAGACCGGATTTGTCGACGCCCGTACTTTCAAAGGCGTGAGGATGAATCTGGCGGCCGAACACGAAGCCGGAGAAAGTACCCCGATAGACGACGAGTTCGCACGGCGTTTGGGGGCCCCGCGCTGCCGTGGTTTGCAACGCAGTATCCAGAGGTTCGCGTCTCGCTTCAGATCACCGATGGGAAAGGGAACAGCGTCAATCTCTGAAGGCCTTGTCTGACTACACAGTGTCTATCTGAGGAGCGCCCACTCTCCTGGCTGGTCCGCGAGATGCTCGCGTGGCCTCGACGGCGTCAAGGGATGTGACTGCGGATGGTACGGGTGGTGCGGTGAATTGGTATGGACGCGTACATACCCCGCACACGGCATGATGGAGCGAGAGATGGCCTGCATCGAGGCCGTTATGCAGAAACAATCGCGAGTTGCACCGCCGCACGTAACTCCACACTTGGCGCGGCGGCACAATCATCTCCGGGATCATGCTTCTTCAAACAACCCGGCACTCATCCACCTAAAGCCTAATGATGCGGAAACTCCGAACGCGGTGTCGGCGTCGCCTTCACCTTCGTGTATTGGAACACGGGCAGCGCCTTGATCGCCGCCTTCGTGGCGCCGGCCAGCACTAGCTTGCCATCCGTATAGTCCAGCTGTTCGACCGGAATGGCGACGTCATGATGCGATACGCCGAGGAACTGATTCGCCGCGACGATAGCAAACGAAACGGAGCGGTCGGGTGCGACGATAATGTCGTGGATAACGCCGACTTTTTCGCCATTCTCGTTGTACACCGCCTTGTTGAGCACCGACTTCTTGACGCTCCACCCAAGGATAAGATCCGTCGACTCCGTGACGCTGACACCGAGAGGCTGCGTGCCCGCAACTTGCGCGTACGAATACGAAGAGATCATGCCCAACGAGGCGGACATCATCGCTAATGCGGCGATCTTTGATTTCATGAAGTCCTCATAAAATATTGTTCGTCTAATCGATGGCGGAAGTAAAGCGTCTTTATTAAAGTCCACAAAAATCGAAAAGTAAAGAATCAAACTCCTTGAACAGCGTGAGATGTCATCTGTAGTTGACGCACGTAATGGAATAGTCGAATTCAGCCATTGCCGATGAAAACGAAGAAGATCGTCTTTCTAATAAGGAATGCGGTGCGATTCCGAACAATATCTCCCTCGGCGTGTGCACGCCGGCGCCAATATGGTGAACAGATGCACGCTTTGGCGCTCTGCGAGAGAACCCAGCACAAAAAGTGGAAGACGTTTTCGTCCCGCACCGCCGTCAAACAGGCACTCTCGCATGCGTGCCGCGCAACCACTCTTCGAGCAGAGGCGGTGCCATCGGCCGTCCCAGCAGATAGCCTTGCAGCACCGGACACCCGTGGTCGATCAGGAACTGCCGCTGCGTTTCGGTCTCCACACCTTCGGCGACGACCTTGATATTCAGGCTCTCGCCGATGCGCAATACAGTCGATGTCAACGCTCGCGCCGAGTCGCTGTGATCGAGATCGCGCACGAAGCTTCTGTCGAGTTTCAGTTCATCGAGCGGCAAGCGGTGAAGATAGCCGAGGCTCGAATAACCGGTGCCGAAATCATCCAGTGACAGTTGCACGCCCAGCCGGTGAAGCTCGTCGATCATCAACAACACACCGGGCTCGTCGCTCAGCATCACGCTTTCGGTCATCTCGAGCGTCAGATCGCGCGGCTGCAATCCGTGCGCGAGCAAGGTCTGTGCAACGCGGTCGGCGAGCGTGCAATCGCGGAAGTCGCTGGCTGACAGATTGATCGACACACGCGGGATACTCACGCCTTGTGCACGCCAGGCAGCCAGTTGGCGGCACGCCCGCTCCATCACCCATTTGCCCAGCTCGCCGATCAATCCGCACTCCTCCGCCAGCACGACGAAGCGCACCGGCGGCACAGTGCCCAGTGTCGCGTGATTCCAGCGCAGCAGCGCCTCTACGCCGCTGAGCGTGTGTCCGTTCGCGGCATCGAATTGCGGCTGATACCACAGGTCGAGCAGATCGTGCTTCAGCGCAATGCGCAGGTCCGCCTCCAGCATGGCCTGCTCCTGAATGTTGCGGCTCATCTCTTCGCGGAAAAAACTGAAGCCGCCGCGGCCTTGCGCCTTGGCCTGGTACATCGCGATGTCTGCCTGACGCAGCAGCGTCAGCACGTCCCGGCCGTCTGCGGGATACATCGCGATACCGATGGTGGCGCTCGTATGGATCGACGCGCCGGCGACGATAATCGGCGGCGCAGCCGCGGCGAGCAGGCGCTTGACGATGCTCGTCGCCTGTTGCGCGCCACAATGCGGCAGTACCGCGACGAATTCATCGCCAGCGAGACGACCAAGCAGATCGCCGTCCCGCAGCACGGCTTTGAAGCGGCGGCCGGTCTCGCAGAGCACCTGGTCACCCGTTGCATGGCCGCGGGTGTCATTCACCCGTTTGAACCGGTCGAGGTCGATGAACAACAAGGCCAGATCGCTCCCGGCGCGGCGTGCATCGTTGACGAGTTGTTTTGCCTGAGCCTCGAACATATTGCGATTCGGCAAGCCGGTCAGCGTGTCGTGAAACGCCAGCTGATGGATGCGCATGCGTGCTTTTTCGCGCTCGAGCAGAAGTGCGCAAAGACTCAGCCCCATGTCCACGAGGCTCTGATGGAATGCCACCGGGCCGTGATTGTCGCGGTAGTAGAACGCGAATGTGCCGAGCACCGAACCGTCGGCGCCCTTGACCGGATACGACCAGCACGCCGCGAGTCCTAGCGGCTGCACCAGATGACGATAACCGGTCCACAACGGATCGCTGGCGATATCCGTCACCACGACCGGCGTGCCTCGCCAGGCGGCGGTGCCGCACGAGCCGGCGCAGGGGCCGATCGGCTCGCCGTCTATCGCGCGGATTGCCGCAGCGGGCAAGCGCGGCGCGGCCAATGTGAAGAGCCGCCCCTGATCGTCCACGCGCAGAAAAGTCGCTATGATTTCGGGCGCGATGCGCTCCACTTCGCGGCATAAGATTCCGGCGACCTCGGTCGCGGGCAATTCGCGCGCCATGGCATCGAGCACCTTTTGCTGGAGCTCCTCGCGCATTCTCGTCAGCGTGATATCGGTCAGCATCGCGAGCATGTTGACCGGCACGCCCGCGCTGTCCCTGACGACGGTGATGCCCGCGCTGATCCACAGCGGTGTGCCGCCCTTCGTGTACACGAGCAGGTCCTCGCGCAGCGACTCACTCGCCATCGGCGGCTGGCGCGCCATGGACTGCAAGCGTGCGACCGTCTCCAGGTTCGTGTGCAGACCGGTGAAGGGTTCGAAAAGGCGCTTGCTTTGGACTTCGGCAAGCTCATACCCCAGCATTCTCGTGAGGGCGCCGTTGATAAACGAAATCGTGCCGTCGAGGCCGGCCACGATAATCGCGTGATCGCTGCCGTTCAGCACCATCGAAAGTTGCTGCCATTCTTCGCGCTGACGCTGCTGATCCGTCACGTCCTTGATGAAAGCCGCGCGAAATGTGTGCCCATCAACTTTGAACGCATGCACCGACATCACGCCGCGCCGCGTTGCGCCATCGTTACGCTCGATCTGCAGGTCTGATGTGGTGCCGTCGACGTCGCCGGCCTGCGCAGCGTGGTCGGTCGATTGAAACCCTCGCGGCAGCAGCGCCACGGCATCGCGGCCGAGAACCGCCGCGGCGGTCAGACCCCACAGCGCTTCGGCCGCCGGATTGAAGAATCCAATCGTGCCGTTCTCGTCCACCAGCACGATCGCGTCCGGCATCTGTGCCAGCACCTGCACGAGAATTCTGGCTGTCTGAACTTGCGCCATCGTCTTCGTCCTTTGCCGTTCCTATCGTTCCCCAACTGGCACCGCTCTCGCCCGAATCCGCGTGTCGGCTTTGCGCCTCGCAGCCGGTCGACGGGGCGCCCCCGCGCCGCCGTTCAACGAGAGTAATGCAGCCGCGAAGAGAACGCCATAACGCATGCTGATAACCGGCAAAAGCGTTTACCCGAACCCTTCGAAGAAAATCGCGACGGCGTGCCCATTTTCTGCGTTCGCATAAGTGTGAAAACGAAAGTTCACGGACTCAACGATGACGGCTGAACCGGCTGCCAACGCTCTGGCCCCAACATTTGGATTCCGTGGCAGTAGGGGAAGGCATCGACAACTTGATGAACGAACCTGAGACCTTTGGTGTCATTTCACACTTGGCTTCTTTTCGCCACGGCCTATCTTGTGACGACGATTTCACCTGATCCCAACATTCTTCTCGTCGTTCGCAACACGGTTCGGTATGGCAGCGGTGGTATAGCGTCGACCATCGCTGGAAATCTGGCGGCTCAACTTGTGGTTGTCCTGTTGGTCGCGTTGGGGGTTGAGACGATTTGAGTAGCATTGCCCGCGTTGTTTGTCGGCATGAAGGTGGTTGGTTCTGCTTATCTTATCTATCTTGGCGTCAGGCAATTGCAGGGATCTACTCGCTCGGCGTGAAAAAGATCCACCATAAACTTGGCGCAAGCAAATGGGTCACCGTGAGAAACATCGAACTCGTCACGCAGGTCGCCCAGTTGAGACTCGCGTTCGCCACATTGAAGCCGGGCTTCGCAAGTTGCTCGGAGCTTTAGAAGACCCATTCGCAGAACACACTCACCAGCGTTACGGCGATGAGGCCGATCGCCGCGCCCGGGGTCGGCTCAAGCATGAACCCGACGATCACGCCGGCAAAAATGGCGAAGTACTACCGCGCATGTTAAGCAAGGCCTTCGGGAGCGGAAATGACCGCAATCACGACCACGATCACGACCACAAGAGGTGCAATGCCTTTCCAGAAAGCAGTCATGGATGCTCCCCTTGGCAACAACGTCCGATGTGCTATTGTTTATAAGACCTTTTGGGTGGTTTCGCCAGCGTGGCGCGAGTGCCGCGCAAGGACAGTGCGAGAAGATGGTTTGCCTGAGCATTGAAGGACGCCAACTCGAGGCCCCGGCCAATTGCTCGATCCTGCAGGCGTTCATCCATGCAGGCGAGACACTGGTCGAGGGTGTCGGCTGCATGGGCCAAGGGGTATGCGGCTCGTGCCGTGTCATGGTCCGGCGCAGCGGCGAGCAGGAGGTGAAAACCGAGCTTGCTTGCGAGACCCTGATCGAAGACGGTATGCAGGTCGCATTCCTCGATTACTTCACCACGTCCGCACGTCATGTCTATCGCATCGAAGACATCAGCGACAGTTGGCAGACGTTGCGCGCGATCTCCGAGATATTCCCCGAGGCGTCTCATTGCCGCCACTGCAACGGCTGCGATCGCGCATGTCCGAAGGGACTGGATGTCCAGCGCGGCGTGAGTCTCGCCGTGGACGGCCAGCTCACCGCGTCGGGCGCGGTGTTCGACGAATGCGTCATGTGTAACCTCTGCACGCTCGCCTGCCCTGAACATATCAGGCCGAATCATCTCGGCCTGTTCGTGCGAAGAACGGTTGCAGCGCTGACGCTGCGGCCGGCCAATCTCATGCGGCGTCTGCATCAGATCGAAAGCGGTGAGATGAAGATCGATTTCGATGCGCCGGGCGCGCAGCCGCCGCGCTGAGGGAATCGAAAGAACATGTCCATTGGCATTCCTTACGACGCAGCACGCAAGCGCTACCATCCCGGTGCAATGCCCTCGCTACGCAGCGACGCCATGTCCGTCGATGAACTGCTCAAGGGCTATCACCCTGACCACGGCAGCGACGCACACGTTGCACTGAGCGTCGGCGTGAATCGCGGCGCGCCCTGTCAGCGGGATCTCGCGCGCTATCTTCAAGCCAATGCGCTGATCGACGACGTCGACATCGCCGGCGCCCAACTCGTGACCACCGACGTGCTCGTGGTCGGCGGCGGAGGCGGCGGATGCGCTGCGGCGCTCACCGCGGCCAGGCAAGGCGCGCGCGTGATGCTCGCGACCAAGCTGCGGCTCGGCGACAGCAACACCGTGATGGCCGAAGGCGGAATCCAGGCCGCGATCGGAGAGGACGACAGCCCCCAACTGCATTTCGAAGACACGCTACGCGCCGGACACTTCTGCGGCGAGCCTGAACTCGTGGCGCAGATGGTGATGGACGGCCCTGATGTGATTCGCTGGCTGATCCAGCTCGGCATGATGTTCGACCAGGAGCAAGGGCAGCCCATCGGCGGCAACCTTCTGCGCAAAAAGCCTGGGGGCGCATCGGCCGCGCGCATTCTCTCCTATCGCGACTACACCGGCCTGGAGATGATGCGTGTGCTGCGCGAGGCGGTGGATCTCGATCCGGGCATCGATGTATGGAACCGCTGCCCCGTAGTCGAATTCCTGTCCGACGAGCGGGGGCGCTGCGCCGGGGCCGTGATCTACAACCTGGAATGGCGCACCTTCACGCTGGTGCGCGCGCATGCTGTGATCCTCGCGACCGGCGGCGCCGGACGGCTGCACCTCCATGCTTTCCCGACGTCCAACCACTACGGCGCGACCGCCGACGGCCTCGTGCTCGCCTATCGAATCGGCGCGTCCTTGCGCGAACTCGACTCGTTCCAGTACCACCCCACCGGCATCGCCTATCCGCCTCACCTGGTGGGCGGACTCATCTCGGAAGCGGCGCGCTCCGCCGGCGCCAGGCTGATCAATGGCGAGGGTGAGCGCTTCGTGGACGAACTCAAGCCACGGGACATCGTGGCATCGGCGATCCTGCGCGAATGTGCGCAGGGACGCGGAATCGAACGTGACGGCCGGATCGGCGTCTTCCTCGACACCCCGACGCTCGAACGGGAGAACCCCGGCATTCTGGAGAAACGCCTCGTGACGCTGCGCCATCTCGCGCACAAATGTGGTCACGATGCGGCGCAGGAGCCCTTCCTCGTCTACCCGACCCTCCACTATCAGAACGGCGGCGTCGCGATCGATAAGGACGGCACCACCAGCGTGCCCGGCCTGTATTGCGTCGGCGAGGTCACGGGCGGCATTCATGGACGCAACCGGCTGATGGGCAACGCGCTGCTCGATATCCTGAGCATGGGACGCCGTGCCGGAGCCTCGGCGGCGCAAACGCGGGGACGCGTCGTGGCGAGCCGCGCGGGCATCGGCCATGTTCACGCCTGGCAGCGGGAACTGACCTTGGCCGGTCTGCCTTTGCACGTGAAGGCACCGCAGCTTTTCCCGGACTACGCTCATTTCGATCTGCGAGTCGATGCCGGCCTGCGCGCGAGCGCGCATGCGGACCTGCCGATCGGCATCCGCTGATGCGATCCACGGAGCGCGACGATGCAAGCACTGAATCAGGTTCTGCTGAGAGACGATATCCGGGTCGGCGCGGACCTCGATGCCTGGCTTGCGCGCGGCGGCGGGGAAGGACTCGCCAGGGCGCTGCACGAGCCGGAAGCCATCATCGCCGAAATCGCCGAGGCGGATTTGCGCGGCATGGGGGGCGCCGGCTTCTCGACCCATCGCAAATGGACACCGGTCGCCGCCGCCCGTGAAGGCGACAAGTACATCATCTGCAATGGCAACGAAGACGAGCCTGGCACGTTCAAGGACCGCTTCCTTCTCGAACACACGCCGCATCAGGTGATCGAGGGCGCGCTGATCGCCGCGGCGGCTACCCGTGCGAACCACGTGGTTCTCTACGTCAATCCGCATCAGCCGCTCTCTCTCGCGGCGACGTGTCAGGCGGTGCAGCAGTGGCAACAGCACGCCTTGTTCGTTGCGCTCGAGCAGCGGGTCGGCGGCCCCGTGACACTTCGCGTCTTGCCCAGTTCCGGCTTGTATATCGGCGGTGAGGAAACCGCCGTGATCGCAAGCGTGGAAGGCGGATTTCCGTTTCCACGTCGCAAACCGCCTTTCCCCGCCGAGGCGGGCGTGCATGGCGTGCCGACCATCGTCAACAACACGGAGACACTCGCGCACGTACCGGGGATTCTGCGCCATGGCGCACAGTGGTACCGCGATCTCGGCATAGGGAACGCAGCCGGAACCAAGCTGTACTCGCTCTCGGGCGATGTCCTGCATCCCGGCCTGTACGAATTGCCCATGGGGACGAGCCTCGCGTCGCTCGTCTTTCAGCATGGCGGCGGCATGTTGCAGGGCAAGGAATTCAAGGCGGTCTTTACGGGCGGCCCCTCCAATACCTTGCTGACGAAGCGCGACCTCGACGTGGCGCTGGACTTCGACTCGGTGCGGCAACGCCATTCGCGTCTCGGGACCGGTGCGATGATCGTCGTATCGGAAGGCAGCAGCATCGTGCGCAAGGTCGCCGAATACGTGTGCTTCTTTGCCCAGGGTTCCTGCGGGCAGTGCCCGCCCTGCAAAGGCGGGACGTTCCAGCTGATGCGGCTTCTCAACCGGCTCGATACCGGTCGCGCCGTGCGCGCCGATCTCGAGGCGTTGGAGAATTTATGCCGGATCCTGCCGGGCAGCGGACGTTGCGGTTTGATCGACGGCGCGGTGACGGTGGTGGAAAGTTCCGTCAACCAGTTCCGGGAAGAGTATGAGGCGCTTCTGATGGCGTAGACCGAAATCAGACTTGACGTCGTGCTGCCGTCTTAAACAAAAGCAGCATTCCAAAGTGGTGCCGCCGTTCGCGGAACGCGTGGCCAAAGCAAGGTCAGCAGGGTGATTGGGTCCGCACGAAAAAACAATTGATAACAGTTGCCTGACAGATCCGGCCATCCGACCTAATCTGATAGCGGGAGGTCCAAACGAATCCCGGGATAGGACGATTACCGAGTCCCCTTACCGCACGCGCACCACGCCGTCATTACGGCACTTCACTACCCGGCCGCCACTCACCTGGCTGACCGTTCGTCCCTCAACGATCAATTCACCGCCTGACAAATCGAACAGGGGAGTTGCCATGACGACATGGATTGCACGACTGCTGAGTGCCAGCCTCGTCGTCGGCTTGTTGGGGGGCTGTCACAAGAAAGCGGATGAGCAACCTCAGGCGCAGGTTCAGGCTCCGGCAGCCTCGGCGGCAGCCCAACCCGCTGCCCCGGCCTCGGCAGCGGCGCCCGCACCGCCACTGGCCGCCTCGGCCGCTCCAGCTCCAGCGTCCGAAGCCCAGCCTCAGGCTCGGCAATACCCGCCCGAGGAACTCGAAGCACTCGTCGCACCGATCGCACTCTATCCCGATTCACTGCTGTCTCAGGTCCTCATGGCGTCGACGTATCCGCTCGAAGTCGTGCATGCCGCACGTTGGGTCAAGGAGCATCCGGACCTCAAGGGCGACGCTGCGGTGAAAGCGGCCCAGGACCAGCCGTGGGACGTCAGCGTCAAGTCGCTGGTTGCATTTCCTCAAGTCCTGGTGCCGATGAACGAGAAGCTTGACTGGACCCAGAAGCTCGGGGATGCGTTCCTCGTCCAGGAAAAGGATGTGCTCGCCGCCGTGCAGCGATTGAGGGTCCGCGCGCAACAAGCCGGGAACCTGACGACGAACCCGCAACAGAAGGTGATTGTCGAACCGCCCGCGGCCGGCAACCAGGGCGGGCAAGCGGCTCAAAACGCACAACCCGCTCAAGGCGGGCAAGCGGCTGCGGCGCCGCAGAATATCGTGCGCATCGAACCCGCCGACCCGCAGGTGATCTACGTGCCCTCCTACAATCCGACGACCGTGTATGGCGGCTGGAGCGCTCCGGCCTACCCGCCGACCTACTGGCCGCCGCCTCCGGCGTACTACCCTGGCGCCGCCCTCGCTAGCGGACTCGCATGGGGGGTGGGGATCGCCGCTGCGGGGGCGATCTTCGGCAATGCCAACTGGAACAATGGCGACGTCAACGTCAACGTGAACCGGGCGACGAACATCGACCGCAACTTCGACCGCACGAAGGTAGAGAGCGGCAAGTGGCAGCATGACGCGCAGCACCGGCAAGGCGTCGCCTATCGCGACACTGCGACACGCGAGAAGTACTCGCGCGGCGTACAGGGCGCCGACGCACGCAGCGACTATCGCGGCCGCACCGGCGCCGCGGCCGAGCGCACCAGCGTGGCCGATCGAAGCGCGACGGGCAACCAGGGAGCCGCCAACCGCACGGAACGCGCGAATAACGCGAATGCTGCGAACCGGGCCGGTGGTGCGAATGCCGCCGGCTCAGGCAACCGGGCCGGCACGGCGGAGCGCGGCGGCGCAGCCGGTAATCGCGCACAGACGGCCGACCGTAACGCCGCAGCCGGCAATCGCGCACAAACAGCCGACCGTAACGCCACAGCCGGCAATCGCGCTCAAACGGCAGACCGTAACGCCACAGCCGGCAATCGCGCTCAAACGGCAGACCGCAACGCAGCAGCCGGCAATCGCGCTCAGGCTTCAAATCGAAGCGCGGCAACGAGTGAGCGCACCCAAACGCCCGCTCGTGCCAGTGCAACGACCGCTCAGGCCGCGCCCAGGGGCGGCGGCTACTCGGGTGGGGGGCGCGACTCGGCATTCCAGGGCGTCGGCGGAGGCGCGGCCGCGCAGCGCGACGCCAGTCGCGGGCGAGCGAGCGTGCAGTCCTCAGGCTTTAGCGGTGGTGCGGGTGGAGGTGGAGGCGGAGGCGCACGCGGCGGCGGTGGTGGCGGCCGGGGCGGCGGCGGGCGGCGTTAAGGAGAACAACCATGAAGAAGGGACTACCGGGTATCAGGTTCGCGCTCGCTGGGTTCGCAAGCTCGATGACCCTCTTGCTGGCCCTCGGCCTCGCATCGACGCCGGTGATGAGCGCGCAGAAGTTCTTCCAGACGCCTGAAGCGGCGATGAACGCGTTCGGAACGGCAGTGACCAACAACGACCAGGAAGAACTGAAGGCATTACTCGGTGACGATTTCCGCCGTGTGATTCCGCCGATGGGGGCAGAGATCCGAGACAAGTTCCTGAGCGCGTGGCAGACATCCCATTCGATTCAGGCGACCGACAGCGACCATGCCCTGATCGCAGTGGGTCACGACGGCTGGACTCTCCCCATTCCGCTTGTCAAAACGTCGCAGGGCTGGCAACTCGACATGCGCGCGGGCGCTGATGAAATGCGTGTTCGCCGCATCGGACGGAACGAGCTCGCCGTGATCCAGACGATGCTCGCCATCTACGATGCCCAGCGGGACTACGCATCGACCTATCACGACGGCAACAAGGTCTACGTCTACGCCGACAGGTTCGACAGCCGGCCGGGCAAGCACGACGGACTCTACTGGCCGACCGCTCCCGACGCGGCACCGAGCCCCCTTGGGGCCGCCTTCATGGCCGCTGGCACCCGCAATACGACGGAGGCCGGCTACTACGGCTATCACTACAAGCTGCTCCGCGCACAGGGTAAGCACACGCCGGGCGGTGCGTACGATTACATGGTGAATGGCCGGCTGTTCGGCGGTTTCGCCGTCATTGCCTGGCCGGCCCGTTACGGGGAGACAGGCATCAAGAGTTTCATGGTGAGCCACGACGGCAAGGTATACGAACGGGACCTGGGCCGGGACGGCCCGAAAAAGGCTGCGGCAATGACGTCATTCGATCCGGGACCAGGGTGGGAGACAGTGCCTCCGTGAGTGCACGCATTGCCGCTGGAGACGCGGCAACCGGCAGGCTCTTTTTCAGAAGCCCCCGCCCTATAAGGGCGGGTTGCCGATGGCTGAGCGTTCAAAGGAACAGCTGCATCGGGCAGTCCTTTTTCTTCAACGCGCTTGTGGTCGAAAACAGGCTGCAATGTCTGTAGCCGCTTCACGGGAGGTCATACCATGTCTAAAGCGGCCCGTCGCTTCAGCGGCCTGGTAGTCGCCATGCTTCTAACTGCTTCGACCGGCGCGTCCTGGGCGACGGAGCAGGCACAGCAACGCCGCGCCGGGCGTGATGTTCGCCAGGATACCCGCCAGGGCTCGCGACACACGAAACAGGATTGCGGCGCCGCCAATCAGCAAAGCAACTCGCAATGCCGGCAGGACAAGCGGCACACCAAGCAGGGAGGACGGCAAACAGCCCGGGATATCAAGTATTGATGGCCGGGCTGATCTATCCATCATGACGATTCATCCCGTCGTTTGATGTTTCCTCAGATACCCGAGACTCCCTACCCACGACGACTTTTTCAATAGAGTCGCCGCGCCCGGCCTTTGGAGCCAGCGCAGGCGTAGCGATGCTGCCGCTCGGCCGGTCCAGCGAAATTCAGTTCCGACAGGGCCAATGACGGCCCCCACAGGTATGCGTAGAATTCAGAAAGCGCAGAAATCCCGCCCACGCCCGATTCAAAACCATCGATCCCCGCTCCGGCGCCCACGCCGCACGCTCTTCGCTACATGACCGACCTCTTCAGCTCCACCCCACGTGCGCCGCTAGCCGAACAGCTTCGCCCCGAGTCCCTCGACGAAGTCGTGGGTCAGTCCCATCTGCTGGGTGCAGGCAAGCCGCTGCGGCTCGCGCTCGATTCGAACCGGCTGCACTCGTTCATTCTCTGGGGCCCACCGGGTGTGGGCAAAACGACGATCGCGCGGCTTGCCGCGAAGGCGTTCGATCATGAGTTCATCGCCGAATCGGCGGTCGCCGCCGGCGTCAAGGAGCTCAGGGAGGCCGCCGCGCACGCGCAGCAGGTGCTCGACCACCATGGCCGCTCGACGGTTCTGTTCCTCGATGAAATTCATCGCCTCAACAAGAGCCAGCAGGACGCGCTGCTTCCCCATGTGGAAGTGGGCCGCCTCACGCTGATCGGTGCGACGACGGAGAACCCGAGCTTCGAGGTCAACAGCGCGCTGCTGTCGCGCGCACAGGTGTATGTGCTCAAGCCGTTATCCGATCGCGAGTTGTGGGAGCTGTTTGCGCGCGCCCGTCCCCGTTTGGGCGAACTGGCGTTCGAGGACTCCGCTGTCGAAGCGATCATCGGATTCGCCGACGGCGACGGTCGGAAATTCCTGAACCTGCTGGAGCAATTGGTCAACGCGGCCACGGCGGCACGCATCAAACGTATCGACAGCGACTTCGTCGGGACGGCGTCCGCCATCACCACGCGACGTTTCGACAAAGGCGGCGAAGCGTTTTATGACCAGATTTCGGCGCTGATCAAATCGGCCCGCGGCTCCGATCCGGATGCCGCGCTGTACTGGATGGCGCGCATGATCGATGGCGGTGTCGACGTGCGCTATCTGGCCCGCCGCATCATCGTGCTGGCGAGCGAAGAAGTGGGCAACGCGGACCCGCGGGCATTGGAAGTTGCCGTGAACGCCGCTCAAGCGTATGAACGCCTCGGCTCGCCCGAGGGCGAACTTGCGCTGGCGCAAGCCCTCGTCTACGTCGCGGTGGCGCCGAAGTCGAATGCGGTCAGCGTCGCGTGGCATCAGGCGTTGAGTTTCGTGCGTGCCGACCGCACGCGTGCGGTTCCGCTGCATTTGCGCAACGCGCCGACGCAACTGATGAAGGACCTCGGCTACAAGAAGGACTACCGCTACGCTCATGACGAACCGGATGCGTACGCAGCGGGAGAAAAGTACTTTCCGGAGGACATGCCCGAGCAGCGGTGGTATCAGCCGGTACCACGGGGCCTCGAAAGCAGGATTGGCGAGAAGCTCGTTCGGTTGCGCGAACTCGATGAGCAGGCGCGCGATCTGGAGAAGGGCTAGTGCGGGTGAATGAAACCCGGCGTGAGTGCGGCAGAACGCCGGGGAAAATCCCAGAACCTTTAGCAGCGTGATGCCGGATCTGGAGTTTGGGCATACCGCATTCAAACTGTAGCGCGAAAGTGTCGCCAACAATGGCAAGCCGGCCGGCTATGTCGGCTTGCGCACCCGCGACGCTTTCGCCGCACTCGTTTGCCCGTTTGAAAGCGCATTGCGCATATAACGATGCGTGCAAGGGCGCTTCCGATGCAAAAGCATCTGCAGGCAATGCGCAATGAGTCAGCGCTGGAAAACGGTGATTAACTCATGAGCGGATCGGGATTGAACAAAGCGCGCTCACCGCATGAGAGTAGAGATTAAATAACGCGCTTATCGTCCCGACGTATGCGCCCGCAGAAACGCCACATAACCATTCTGCGTCTTGAGGATCTTCTCGGCGCACTCGTCATAATCCGAACCCTTCGCGCCGTCCGCTCCGTACATGCCGCGGCACTGTGCAAAGAGCGTAAGCGTCGCACCCGCGCCTTTCACATCGCGGCTCGCTGAAAATGCGGCGTCGCCCGAGCCGGAGGGTACGTCGGTTTCGATCGCGACCGCGTCCGCGCGTCTCACATGCGTGTCGGAATGCTGCTCGATGTAGCGTTTGGTCAGCGCCCACGCCGTGTCGCAGTTCTCCGCATCACAATTGACCGTCGCATTGCGCTGGGCAGCAGCCAGGCTGGTTTCGTTATGGAGAAATTGCTCGGCTTGCTTCGCCTGCTTTTCAGGCGACGAGCAACCGGCGAGTACAAGCGCAACAAGCACAGAAGCAGCGATCTTTTTCACGAGTCAAACCTCTTAAGCCACGTTCGAGCGCGATTATAGCTGTGCGCCGGAAGTGGTCGCCGGTTCGCTTGCACGCTTTGCGCGAACGTTAGCGAACGCTCAGCGCAGGAAGAACGGCCACCCATCGCACGCATTGGACATCACGCACGAACCACGCTCACGCCGGCGGCCTCCAGCGGCGCGGTCAATCCCGCATCGGTCGAGCGCTCGACCACCACGGTCTGTGCAAGCGTCACGTCGCCGATGGCATAAGCCGACGCCGCGTTGAGCTTTTCCCTGGTCGCAAGAACGATAGTCTCCGCAGAACGCGCGGCAAGCGCACGTTTCACGTAGGCCTCTTCGAGATCGCCGGTGCTGAGTCCCGCTGTGGGATGAACACCGGTCACGCCCATGAAGTAGAGGTCGGCGTGGATATGTGACATCGCCTCGATGGCGGCTGCGCCAACCGTCACGATCGAATGTTTGTAGAGCCTGCCGCCGATCACGATCACTTCGATCGACGGGTGTTCGGCCAGCGCGACGGCAATCGTGGGGCTGTGCGTCACGACCGTCGCCGACAGCGAGGACGGGATGTGCCTGACGAGTTCGGCGCAGGTCGTCCCGCCGTCGATGATCACGATCTGTCCGGGCTCGATCATCGCTGCCGCGGCCATGCCGATCGCGCGTTTGCCCGACGACTCCAGCGTGCGCCGCTTCGAAAAAAAAGCGACAGCCGACGATGCGGGCAGCGCGCCGCCGTGAACCCGCTGCAGCGAACCCTCGGCGGCGAGTTCGCGCAAGTCCCGCCGGATGGTGTCCTCCGACACGCCGAACTGCACGGCGAGAGGCGCCGCGAGCACCTGCCCGTCCCGGGCAAGCCGTTCGAGGATGGTTTTCTTACGTTGGCTGGTCAACATAGATTTGCACGTTTTTTCTTGATATTACACGAAATTGCACGATATCATCAATGCCACTAATCCGCCGAGGAGGAGCCGGCCATGGCTGCCACGCAAGACCGTGTACGCATCATCGATACGACCGTGCTGTCCGACGACTGGTACGTGCTGAAGAAAACAACGTTCGAATTCCTGCGGCGCGACGGCACGTGGCAGCGGCAAACGCGCGAAACGTACGACCGGGGCAACGGCGCGACGCTCCTGCTGTTCAACCGTGCGAGAAAAACCGTGGTGCTGACCCGGCAATTCCGCTTGCCCGCGTTCGTCAACCGTCACGACGGGATGATGCTGGAAGCCGCGGCGGGTCTGCTCGAAAAGGCGTCGCCGGAAGAACGCATTCGTGCCGAGGTGGAGGAAGAAACCGGCTACCGCGTGCAAGACGTGCAGAAAGTCTTCGAGGCTTATATGAGCCCCGGCTCGGTGACGGAGAAGCTGCACTTTTTCATCGCCGAATACGATGCCGGGAAGCGGGTCGGCAACGGCGGCGGAGTGCAAACCGAAGGTGAAGACATCGAGGTCGTCGAGCTGGCGCTGGAAGAAGCTTTGGCAGGCATGCGCCGTGGCGACATCGTCGATGCCAAGACCATCATGCTGCTGCAATTCCTTGCGCTGCGCGAACTGGCGGAGCAGCGTCCACAGTGACGCCGCGGCTCGTCCTCGTTGCCGACCCTTGTTGCACTTAGACCGACTTCACTTCCCCGCCATCCATCCTCAACGTCGAGCCCGTCATCCAGTGAGCGGCGGGCGAGACGACGAACGCCATCAACCCGGCGATCTCCTCCGGTGTGCCATAGCGCGCAATGCCCGCTTCGGCAGGAAACTTCTCCGTTGCTTCTTCGACGGTCATGTCGTGCAGCGGCGCCCAATGCTCCAGATAGGAGCGGCGCCGGCCGGTCATCACCGGTCCCGGCAGGACGCTGTTGACCTGCACGCCATCGGTAATGCCACGCTCCGAGAAAGCTTTCGCGAGCGCGACGATCGCCGCGTTGATCGTGCCCACTGCCGCATACGGCGCCTTGGGAAACAGCGCCGAGTTGCCCGACATCAACACTACCGATCCACCCGTCTTCTTCAACGACGCCCATGCCGCCATCGTCAGACGCCGCGCGCCGTGCAGCTTCAGTGCGAAGCCGCGCTCCCATTGCTCGTCGGTCATGTCGAATACGTCGATCTGCGGCACGGCGCCCGCGATGTTGAGCAACGCGTCGATCTTCCCGAACGCGGCGAGCGTTCGATCGACCACTTGCTGTGCAGCCTCGGGCTCGGCGAGATCGAGATCGACGACGAGCGCTTCGGCGCCGGCCCGCCTGACCTCGATCGCGACCTGATCGAGGTTCTCCCGATTGCGCGCGACGATCACGACCGACGAGAAATCCCGCGCCAGCCTGATGGCGGTCGAGCGACCGATTCCCTGGCTTGCGCCCGTGACAATTGCGACTCTGCTAGCCATTTCCACTCTCCTGAATTCAAGAACACACGAATGGCGGTCAAACAACGACGACCATCTTTCCACCGGCCTCGTTGGCTTCCATCACGCGATGCGCTTCGTGAATCTCGTCGAAACCGAATACGCGCGACGGCTTTGCATCGAGGCGACCGGCGGCCACGTCTTCGGCAATCTTTTGCAGCGGCACGTCGGCAAGCGCAAAGCCTGGCGTGCCAAACACGAAGCTGCCGAAGAACGTCAGATAGACGCCGCTCGCCATTTGCAGCAGCGGATTGAAATCCACAATCGGATCGAGTCCGCCGAGCCAGCCCGCGAGGCAAGCCCGACCGCCTCGCCGCAGCATCGCGAGCGAGTCGAGCACGGTGCTATTGCCGACGAGATCGAGCACGGCGTCGATCGGCGTCGCCCCGGCGATCCGCTTCGACAGATCAGCCCCTTCCCTCTCGACACGCGATGCGCCCATCGCTTCGAGCATCGCGGCACGCGCCGGGTTGCGGGTCGTCGCGATCACGTTTGCGCCCGCGTTCACCGCGAGTTTCAGTGCCGCCTGTCCGAACGACGACGTCGCACCTCGGATGACCAACGTCTGCCCCTGCGCAATCTCCAGATTGCGGAACAGACACGTCCACGCGGTGGCATACGTTTCAGGAATCGCGGCGAGCTCCGCCCACGACAGATCAGCCTCGATCAGCGCGACGTTGGAGGCCGGCGCCCGCGTGTATTGCGCGTAGCTGCCGTTGATGGTTCGGCCGAGACCGCCCATCAGCGCGGCGACTTTGGCGCCAACCGGAAACTCGCCGCCGGGACACGACTTCACCACCCCCACACATTCGATGCCGCTGACCTTCGCGGCTTCCGCCCATTCTCCGCGCCGCATATGCATCTCGGCGTGATTGATCCCGAAGCCCTTGATTTCGATGACCACGTGGCCCGCCAATGGCTCCGGTTCCGGCAACTCCGTATAGACGAGGCTATCAAGACCGCCGAACTTCTCGAGCACGATTGCCCGCATGACTGCTCTCCTGACAATGGGGTGATCCGGCTATCTGCGCTGAGCCTGTGCGTACACCGTTCAGCGAGTGAGGAAATCCGAAATGGCCGCGGCGATCTCGCTCGCGTGCGTCTCCAGGGCGAAATGGCCGGTATCGAAGAAGCGCACGTCCGCGTCGGGCAAGTCACGCTTGAATGCCTCTGCTCCAGCGGGCAGGAAGAACGGATCGTGCTTTCCCCACACCGCGAGAAACGGTGGCTGATGCGTGCGGAAATACTGCTGGAACGACGGATACAGCGCGACGTTGCTTCGGTAGTCGCCGAACAGATCGAGCTGGACTTCGTCCGCACCCGGCCGGCTCAGATAGAACTCGTCGAGCGAATAACCGTCCGGCGATACGGCGGCCGCGTCGGGAACGCCGTGCGTGTATTGCCAGACCGTCGTTTCGTGCGTGAGCATGCCGCGCAGCGCTTCGCGATTGGCGCGAGACGGCTCCTGCCAGTACGCGCGGATCGGATTCCAGCCGTCGCTCAAACCCTCTTCATAAGCGTTGCCGTTCTGCGATATCAACGCCGCAATCCGCTCGGGATGCTTGAGCGCCAGACGAAAGCCAGTCGGTGCGCCGTAGTCGAACACGTACAACGCAAAGCGATCGAAGCCGACTACTTCAGTGAAGCGATCGATCACGTTCGCCATGTTGTCGAACGTATAGGCGAAGCGGTCCCGTGACGGCATGTCCGACTGTCCGAAGCCAGGCAGATCGGGCGCAACGATATGAAAACGGTCCGCGAGCTTCGGAATCAGATCGCGAAACATATGGCTCGAACTCGGAAAGCCGTGCAGAAGCAGCAGCTTCGGCGCGCCGGGACGGCCGGCTTCACGATAGAACACCTTGAAGCCGTCGACGTCGGCATGGCGATAAGAAATTGACGACATGGTTTTTCTCCACAAATGAACGGGAATGAGCGGCTAACTCGACTGCATGACTCGATCGCCAGCGCTTTCAACGCGCCGACACGGCCCGTGAAGCTTCGACGATGAGGCTGGTCACGGCGTCGGGCGCCGTGATAATCGGCGAGTGGTCGACCTCGCACGAACGCACTTCGGCGTTCATGCGGCGCACCATGAAATGTTGGGTGTCAGGGCTGATCATCCGGTCCTGTTCCGCGACAACGAACCAGCTCGGCCGGTCTCTCCAAAGCGGGCGCTCGACCTTTTTGCCGATGCACGCCGCCGCGATCGGACGCTGAACCGCGGCGAGCAGCGCCAGTTCCTGCGGCGCCGCGTGGTGCGCGAACGCGGAGGCGAACGCGTCTTCCGGCAGCCATATCAGGCCATGCGCGTCAGGCGCCAGACTCGGCGCTTGCGGATGCGCCGCGCCGCGATAGAACACGTCGGCCACCGTTTCCCCTTCATCGGGCGCAAGCGCGGCCACGTAGACCAATGCCGCGACGTTTGCCGCGCGGGTCGATCCGATCACCGCTCCCGCATACGCATGGCCCGCCAGCACGATGGGACCATCGATCCGTTCGAGTGTGCGATCGAGCGCGGCCACGTCGTCGTTCAGCGACGTCAGTGGCAACGGCGCCGCGACCGCGTTCACGCCCTGCTCTCTCAAACCATGGATCACCTTGCTCCAGCTCGATCCATCCGCCCATGCGCCGTGCACCAGCACTACGTTCAGCTTGCCCGAAGACATGTTTCACTCCTCTGAAAAAAAGTCGACGCTACCCATCTTCGATGTCGCTTCAACCGCGACGATATGTAACCGTCTTAATGCGTTTATTTAGGTTACTCATTCGACAAGTAACTTGTCAACAGCATTTTTACTGGTTACACTTTCTTCATCCTGTTTTGCTTGCGTGACGAGATGGACTACCACCCGATTCCCCCGATATTTGTGGCCGACGCGCCCGGCCTCGATTTCCTGAACTCGGTTGCAACGCCGGTGGACGAGGAAGTCGACTGGATCAGCGACGGCGCCGGTCTGCTGGCCTGGCTGGCACAGGCCGGGCTGGTGCCGCCGGCCGCACTCGCGGCAATCCGCGCGCAGGCCACCTCCGCCGAGCTCGATGCCGTGGCGGCCCAGGCGCGTTCGCTGCGCGAGTGGTTCAGGGGCTTTGTCCAGAAGAGGAAGGGACGCTCGCTGAGCGCGAAAGACCTGCGTGAGCTCGGGCCGCTGAATCAGTTGCTCGAGCGGGACGAGCAATTCGGCGAAATCGTGGCGAGCACCGCGGAAGGCGCGACGAGCTTTGAATTCCACGCGAATCGCCGCTGGAAATCGGCGGAGTCGTTGCTGATGCCGCTCGCGGAATTGCTCGCCAGGCTGGTGTGCGAGGAAGACTTCACGTACGTGAAAGCGTGTGAAGGTCCGCGCTGCACGCTGCTCTTCGCCGATCACACCCGGGGCCACGCGCGCCGCTGGTGCAGCATGGCGATCTGCGGCAACCGCGCGAAGGTCGCCGCCCACCGGGCGCGGCTCAGGGAACAGAAGAACGGCTGACGACGCGGGCACGGCACCCAAGCGGATCGCCTGAGCGCGATTGCTGCAAACGCGTGCGGAACTTGGCGCAGTCAGCGTGTGGCTGGGTCCGCCACTGACGTTGCACGAGCGCAGGCCGCTACCCCGTATTCGACTTTACATGACCAGGCTCGACCGGCGTCTTGCTCATTCAGGGAGGGTGCTATGCGCGAAGCAAAGGTAACCCCGGAAGGTAACCCCGGAACGGTTGACTGCGTTCTCAGACGCCGTGTTCGCCGTGATCGTGACCGTCATGGTGCTGGAACTCAAGGCGCCCGAGGAACCGGCATTTTCGGACCTGTGGCCCTTATGGCCGATGGCCGTCAGCTATGCGGTGAGCTACGTATTCATCGTCATTATCTGGATCAACCATCATCACCTGATGAGGTTCGCCGGCGCGCCGACGCTGGGGTTCATCTGGATCAACTTCACCCATCTCTTCCTGGTCTCGCTGCTGCCCCTCGCCACCGCGTGGGTCGCGCGCACGCAACTCGCGTCGGCTCCCGTGGTGTTTTATGCGGGACTGTTCGTCTGCATCGACATTGCGTACAACATCTTCGAAGACCGCATCCTGTCCGGTGCGGATACGGGCCAGCGGCCCGCGCGCGCACGTCGCGCGGCGCGATCCCGGTCATTGGTCGTGCTCGCGGGCTTCGCGGTCGCCATGCTGGTTGCCATCGTCGCGCCGCGCATCGGCTTTGCGCTGATATGCGGGTCATTGATGCTTCACTTGCGGCCCGATGTTTCGGGTCGCCGCGCGTGAGCGGTTTCACAAATCGATGACCACGTCGCCAACCGGTTGTGAGCAGCAAACGAGAAGGTTACCGCTGGCAGGCTTGTCGAGCGGCTCAGGTCCATAGGTCACCTCCCCCGATATCAGACCGCACTCGCAGTTGTGACAGACACCTGTGCGGCACGACCAGCGCACCGGGACATCGCATGCTTCGGCCAGTTCGAGAACGCTTTGATAGACCGACGCATCCCAATGCACCGCGATGCCGCTGCGTGCGAACGATATCAACGGACCCGTGTTGGCGTCTTGTTCCGGCAGATGCGGCGCGCGCGCCGCAGCCCCGACGATGCCCGGATTCAGCGATTCGCTGCCGTTGAAGAGTTCGACGTGAATCCGTTGCGGCGCGACGCCGAAGTTGGCGAGCGCTTCTTTCATGTCGGCCATGAAGCGGGACGGTCCGCAGATGTAGACGTCCGCATCCCGCGAGACACCGACCTCGTCGAGAACGGCCCGCGAAAGATGACCGGCCGTGTCGAAATCCTCGCCCATGCGATCCTGTGCCGCTGGCGCGCTATAGCAGACATGGCTGCGCCCATGAGCGAGCGCGAGCACGAGCTCGCGGGCTTCGCCGGCGAACGGATGATGCTGCCGGTCGTGCGCCGCGTGAAGCCACAAGACCTGCCGCATCGAGCGCGCTGACGACAGCGCGTGCAGCATCGCCAGCACCGGCGTCGCTCCGATCCCCGCGCTGACGAACACGACGGGGCCGTCTCCCGGCTGCAGAACAAAACTTCCGCGCGGCGCGCTGACGTCGAGCACGTCGCCCACCCGAACATGCTGCCGCAAGTAGCTGCCGGCCACGCCGTGCGGCTCCGTCTTCACGCTGATCCGATACTGCTGCGTCGAGAGGTCGCCCGACAGCGAATAGCTGCGAAAAAGTGGCGGGCCACCTGCTGCCGGTCGAAGGCGCAACACGACGTACTGGCCAGGCAGCGCCGCGCGCAGCGGCCGGCCATCGACGCTCCTGAACGTCAGCGACATGACGTCGGCGGACTCCTGCCCGATCGCCGCGACGGTGAGCGCGTTGAATCCCGCTTCGACCGGATGCGAAGCGGCTGCGGGCGCAAGCCCGGCATTGCCGACCGTCGAGCCTGTCGCGTGGCTTTGCAGTAGCGCCTCAAACGACCACCGCCATCCCGGCGACAGCGCCTCGATCCGCAACGCGCGTTCGAGCCGGTCGCGCGGATGATCGGGTGAATAAAGGAGCGCGTTGGCTTCGGCGACCGTCATTCGCTCGCGCGCCTCGCCCACTTTCACGATCTCGTCGCCGGCGCCCACTTCGCCCTCCCGCAGCACGCGCAGGTAGAAGCCCGGCCGCCCGCTGGATGTCAGCAGAGCCGGCATCCGGGGTTCGTTCATCCGGATGCCCACGCGATAGCACGTCACCCGAGGCTGCGTCACCTCGAACAGTGCGCCGCCGATCTGATAACGGTCACCGATACACACGACGGCATCGGGCATACCTTCGATCGTGAAGTTCTCGCCGAACTGTCCGTACGCGAGATCCGTCCGTTGCAGCTGCTCCTGCCAATAGCGGCTCGATTCGATCTGATAGACGAAGACGGCGCGTTGCTCACCGCCGTGTCCCGCGAGGTCGCCCTGTCCGTCTCCTGCGAGGTTCAACCGGCCGGCCCAACAGCGCCCCTGCACCGGGTTCTTCCAGATGCCCGTGTGCACGGTGCGGCCCTTCCAGGCGATATTGCGCGGAAGTCCGACGTTGACCGATAGCAGTCGAGCCATATTCATTCTCCACAGTCGCAAGAGCGCGTTCGTGAATGCTCGCTCACAGCCGTTTGCGTGCCGCAAGCACTTCGTCGACGGTCAGTTCGCGGTGGGGGCCGTGTGGAATCACCGTCTGCACCGGTTCGAGATGGAGCCGGTTCGTTCAACCGGTACTAGCGAAGTTCCGGCGAATTGGAACGCTCAGCGATGGCGCACGCGATGACCATGGTGATGCCATTTGTCGGGTATGTAAACGCTTTGCTGGCCGAGGGCGCGGTTGGCACGATGCTCCGTCATCGCGGCGCAATCTGAACTCATGCACCCGGTGCTCCCGTAGGAGCGGATTGGCAGGCTCGTCAACAACCAGCGCCGTTGCATATCGGGCCGCGATTGGCGTGGCCGACAAGCTGTATGATGGCGGGCTCGCGCCGGAGCGAAAGCCCGCGCGGGCGGCCCGCGCAGCAGATCGCGCACAGCCCGCCGCGGTTCCACGGTGCCAACCTATCCATTCACGACGACCCAGAGGACGACTCGCCATGACGGCCGCAACGCAATTCGATCAGGTTTCCATTATCAAACGAGCCAACGTCTATTTCGACGGCAAGTGTGTTTCGCACACCGTGCTCTTCGCCGACGGCTCGCGAAAGACGCTTGGCGTGATCCTGCCCGGCGCGCTCAACTTCGGTACCGACGCGCCGGAACTCATGGAAGTGCAAGCCGGCCAGTGCCGCATCCGCCTCAAAGGCAGCGACGAGTGGAAAACGTATGGCGCAGGTGAATCGTTTTCGGTGCCCGGTAAGAGCCGCTTCGATATCGACGTGGTCGAAACGCTTGATTACGTTTGCAGCTATCTGTAAAGACCGATGGCCGCGCGGCGTCCGTTGCCGCGCGCGATTTTGCGCGCGGACGGTGGTATTGAAGCCGTGCATTAATGGCCAGGATGGGCGGGGCGGCGTTGGGGTTCACCTGGGCAACTCGTACGTCTGAACAACGGTCGTTCACACCCCATCGGCGGATGACGGTGCAGGGCATTCACAAAAGGTCATTCGCCCGTTACAATGGCGCCCCCTTGCCCAGGTGGCGAAATTGGTAGACGCACTATCTTGAGGGGGTAGCGCCGAAAGGCGTGCGGGTTCAAATCCCGCCCTGGGCACCAGAGAATGTTCCGGCAAGATCCGGGAAAGACCGAAGACCCCCGCCCGACATGGGTTTCGGGGGTTTTTTGTTGCGGCTGCAGTTCCATCTGACACGTGGACAGCCTGTGGTAGGTCGTGGCATTTCTGGTGGGGTTTGACGAGCATTGACGGTGTTTCCTTCATCATCCCGCGAGAGGCTTGTCACGCGGGGCGCTTCTTGGGTCGTTACATCGCCTCCGTACCTAAACGCGATTGATCACCTGCGTGGACATCGTATGGCTCTGGTATGGCTGGGACACGACATAGGAGCGTTGAGGAAAATACGTTCCGCATCGATAGGCGCGGAAAGAGCTTCTGACTCAACTCACAATGAATCCGTAAGTCGTGAAGTTGCAGATAGCATGTGTAGCAAAACCGAGCTCAGTGGCCGAGCCCAAGCGATGGTCGAACGATATGCCGTGGACCTGCTTTCAATGATCTCGGAGATCTCGCGAGTTCTGCGGGTCGGCGGGCGCGCTACCTTCGTGGTGGGCAATTCTTGCCTGAAGGGCGCGTGTATCCAGAACTCTGCAGGCGTAATGCGTGCGGCGGAAATCGCAGGCATGGTCGCATGCAGCGTAGTGGAGCGTGAACTTCCGCAGCGAAGTCGGTACTTGCCGATCACTGATGCTGGGTCGCTTTCGAAGCGGATGCGCACAGAGACCGTCATTACCCTTACGCGGTGATTCACGCGTGGTGCCCATACATACGAGTCACCGCCAAGATTCGTCGGACTGCAGGCGTGACGTGTTGTGGCTCGTCTCTGCGGGACATGTGTGGAATTGGCAGCGCCCCAGCGATGTCTGTCATCTTGCACAATGTCTCTTTTTGACCTCTGAACTTCGGTGACGCTTGTATCATCGAGCCGAAATTTTTGCTGGTAGCGGTGTGGCTAGCCTCATTCGATCAGGCCTGCTCTAAGAGCATATTTCAAAAAGAGCTTTAACCCCCTGTTAACTCAAACGCAAAGCTGTTAACCTCGACCGTTGTGACAAGCGGAACGAGGAGATGGCCAAGCCAATCATCGACGACCAATTGTGGGCATTGATCGAACCACTCTTGCCCCCAGCAAGGCCGAGGCGCTTCCGGTATCCGGGGCGCAAGCCTGTAGCAATCGGGCTGCGCTGACCGGAATACTGTTCGTGCTCAAGAGCGGTATTCGCTGGAGCGAACTACCCTCCGAGATGGGCTGCGGATCGGGCATCAGTTGCTGGCGTCGCCTGCGCGACTGGCAACAGGCTGGCGTTCGGGACCGACTGCACGAGATCCTGCTCGCGAAGTTGCGCGCTGCCGATCGGATCGACTTCTCTCGCGTCGTCATCGATTCCACTTCTGTTCGAGCGGTTGGGGCGGGCGAAAAACTGGACCGAACCCCACCGATCGTGCGCGACCCGGTTCCAAACATCACGTCGCCACCGACGCCAACGGCACGCCGCTCGCGATCATCCTGACGGGCGCGAACCGCAACGACATCACGCAACTCCTTCCACTGGTCGACGCCATCCCACCGGTTCGCGGTATGCGTGGTCGGCCACTGCGCAAGCCAGGCCGAATCTATGCGGATCGTGCTTACGATCACGACAGGTATCGCCGGCCGTTGCACGCTGCCGGGATTCCTGCATCGATTGCCCGGCGCGGCGAACCTCACGGCAGCGGTCTTGGCAAAGTACGTTGGGTCGTCGAGCGCACCAATGCGTGGCTGCACGGATTCCGCCGTCTTCGCACGCGATTTGAGCGTCGTGCCGACATCCATGAAGGGCTCCTCAAACTCGCCTGTTGCCTGATCTGCTGGCGAACGCTTCAGCGCTCGGACGACTCTTTTTGAAACATGCTCTAAGACCTTCTGTCGTTTTCGAAGGTCAACGGTTGCCATGTGCGGGCCGGCCTGGAGCCGCGCGGCTGTCGGGACAGATAGTGCGGCCTAGCACGGTTGACAGCCCATCGATTCGGAAACGACATCCGTAATGGCCGGTTTTCCTATGGGGTGAAGACCAGTTGCATCGGCCGTTGCCTTGAGGATAGCTGATCGGGTTACTGGTCGAAGTCTTCGTGGAAGCGGTCGATCTGATGCATACGCTCGTGCAGGATTGTGACGATACCAATATCGCCATTGGAAAGGAGGCGCCAGTAGACAAAATGGCGTTCGTAGCGAAAGAAATATCCCTGGACACCGAGTTCGGCTGGTACGGGACGCGAGGGCGTTTGGTGACTGGCGATGCCATCAAAGGCCCCGAATAAACCCGAAATGTAACGGTCGGCCTGCTGTGTGCCCCAGCGATCGCGCGTATAGCGATAGATTTCATCTATCCGGAAAGACGCAGCATCCTGGATGCGGACCTGGGCCTTGGGCATGGCCTATCGCGCCCGGTTGCGCGCGATCACGTCAGTCGCCGTCAGTGGTTTGTACGACGATTCGGGGGCCGAGTAGGCCCCCGCCAGTTCAGCCTTGAGTCGCTCAAATGCTTCCGCCTCCTGGCGTTCCTTGTCGCGGCGAATCAAGTCTCGAACATACTCGCTAACATTTTCATAAGCACCATGTTCCCCGACATTTGCGGCAACGAAGTCGCTCAGGGGGCCGCTAAGGCGAACCGTCATGGTCGTAGGGGTGGGACGGGACACGGTCCACTCCAAAGATGTACATGTATTCAATATACTCAAAAACGAATACGGAGGCAATCATCGATGTCTTCCCGAACGCGAGGGCGTCTCCTGTTCTCAATGTCGATCCGCCTCGGCGCATGACAGGCCAAGTGTAGGTCGGGCGATCGGACCCTCGGGAATCCAAGGATTCCACCTTAACCGAATGTCCAGATTTCCGCAGCCACATCTCAGAAAAGACTCACCAAAACTTTAGATGCTGTTTCTGGCCCGTTTTCTGAGTGCGTGCGGCGTATGCTACACGGCCCTTCTGGGCAAGGGCTTCTGGCCGGTAATGGATGGCTGGCGGCGATTTAGGTCGCAGTCCCGCGCAGTCAGTATGGCGAGGCCTGCTTTTTGCAATTTGGGATGCGAGGCGCGCACGACATAACCCGGCAGCTCTGAGGACCGACTTCCAGATGGCGCTGACGGCTTCGTCGTGGTTGCGCGACACACTGATCGCGTGGTTCTTGGGGGCGGGCGCCGCAATGCGCCCCGCGGAAATTCTCAAGCTAGTTGTCGCCTCAATGAATAAATTTCTGGCGGCCTTTCTCTCATAGGTTACGGCGCTACGAGGTGACGCGACTGGAGTTTCTTGCAGCGAGCAACGCGGGCTGACGAGCGCTACGCAATGCTTCTTTCACGAGCAAGCCAATGATCATTGCCTACCTGTCAAAAGTGCCATCGTGAGGCGCATTCGGAATCGCGGATTGCTTTGGGCGCAATCCGACATCAGACCCGGACCGCCAGTGTCCTTCGCTGCGGAAAGCCGCTCGAGACACGTTGCAAGGCATAACCGGCACACCCTGCCACGCTCCTTTTTGCAGCCGAGCCTTCCGGATCTTGCGCGTGCCGTAGAATTCGCCAATGGATTGAAAACTATTCTATGGCACCGGCTCCAAAGCCGCGCAAGTCGAGACAATCTGGCGGCAGACGGCCGATGACGCGGGACATGTTACTGCCCCTGCCGGCGACGATCTCTCGTCACCGTTCACTCGAGCACCATCTGGCGCTTGCCGCGTTGCTCGCCCGAAACTGCAATATCGAACTGATCGGTCGGCTGTTCAGGGCCGTGTACCTCGCCTATTTCGTTCACGAAACGTTGACTGGCCATCGCTCCCTTGAGCCTTTCCGGACCTCCGAGGCTGCGCTGCACGCTATCGCCGCCCGCATCAAGACTGCGGATGAATGGTCGCTGTCTGAAGCTGACGGGCAAGCCCTTGAACACGTTCTGTCGTTGCACGACGAACAGCTCTCGACACTCCCCTCGCATCGGATTGCACAGGCCGATGAACAGTTAAACATTTTTCTTGCCAACGACGCGCTGTCGCCGATTGCGCCAGACGAAGATCACGACACCTGAATCGCGGGATCCCCGACGCACACGTCGGGCCATAGCCTGACATACAGGATGTACTCGCACGGCGCCGCCCTTTGCACAACGACTTCGCTGGTATATCCCGCACCGTGCCAGACCGATGGGCATCCTGCTTCGCGGGACCGGTCAGCGTGGTGCGGGTACATGGACAGGCGATCCGCCCGCGCTTCTTCAGGCAACAGATCTTTGCGAACGGGCCATTGGCCCCGGTGTTGGTGCCGCACAAGGGAGCAGCGCGAGCACTGACCGTGAGGCCAGGACACTGATCGCGCATGGCTCTTCGGGCGCCCTCTACGTGTACGTCGGCATCGTGCAGTGTCTCCGTAGCGATGCGCCCGGGCAACACGTTGCACAGGCAGACTTCCGACCCGGGACGTTCGCCGACCGTTCAGGAGCCTCCGCCTCTCTGCATTCGCCGGGAGCCGGCTGCTCGATCACCAGTCGTCACGCCAACTGCTGATAGAATCGGTCGCAGAAAATATCCGTCGGAGCACGGCTGATCATGGAGTACCGAGTCAGTTATGAGCACAGTCTGGCAAGCGCCCCCAATGACTTTATCGCGCGTATCGCCTCGCAGCTAGTCGACGACATTCCCGCGAACATTCCGCGCGCGCTGCTCCCCGAATTCATCGCAGACCTGATCCTGAAACGATCACCCCAGATCGGCAGGATCCGTGACCTGAAGATACTGTAGCGCTTCCCGGCCTGAAGCAACTGCAGCCTGGTCCACGCCGCACGACTGTTTCCCTGCCATCGTCAGCGTTGATGCAGGTAACGCGCTGCACCGGTTGCAACGGAAATTTCGGTCGTGCAATCCATGTTTCTTCCCCGGGTCGATTACCTCCGCCCTCGCAACCGTATCGACGATGCCTCTGATGAACGTCCTTGATGCCTTCCCGTTGAAACCTGCCAGTGTCCTGCGTCATCGCAGCCGGATTATTGTGCGGCGGTCAGCCGTTCACGGCAGAGGGGTGTTCGCCACGCGCGCACTTGTGGCCGGCGAACTCATCTGTGAGTACCTGGGCGAACGGATCTCATGGGACGAGGTCGTGCTTCGTCACCCGCGCGATCCGGCACAGCCGGATCACACCTTCTACTTCGACGTCGGCAACGGTACCGTCATTGACGGGGCAATCGGCGGTAACAGTGCCAGATGGGTCAACCATGCATGTCGCCCCAACTGCGAAGCCGAGGACCGCGATGGCCGGATCTTCATTCGCACCGTGAACCCGGTGCTCGCCGGCGAAGAGTTGTGCATCGACTACGCGCTCTTCGTGGAAGGACGGCACACCCGTCAGCTTCGGGAGCGGTACGCCTGCCATTGCGGCGCGCCGGACTGCCGGGGAACCATGCTGGCCAGACGGGGAAGGCAGTCTGGGAAAGAGCATATTTCAGTGTCTGCCCGTGGGCTGGTCGAGGACAGTGCGGATGCGGACGTGGCAGCACGGGCCGCAATCCACATTCGGACGACTATCGCGGACACGCTGATCGACGCATAGCGGGAAGCTCCCGATGCTGCTTCGTCGCGGAGCGGTGGAATTCACAGGGTGTCGTGCCCGGCGTGAACCTCCCGTGCAACCACCGGGCAACGCTGGGGCAGAACACTGGCACTTCCGGCATGAGCATGGTCGACACCGCCGATCCCGTCCGGCTGCCTGCCAGCGCGTTGGTCAGGAGAATCCATGTCGCACGCGGGCTGCGCTTCGCACAGCCCTCCCCAGAGTTCCCCCGTGCCGGCGATGCGCCTGCCTCCCGATCTGCTGAACCTCGAACGCTAAAGACGTCATCACGATCTGCCAGAACGCCGCAAGAATCTGCGTCAGCACGCGAACCCGGTCGGTCGCTTCAGGTCGCATTCGTGTGCACGCTTTAGCCACGCGTGAGCAATCGGCGTGGGATCTCCCGCCTGCTCACTGTTCAGGCCACTACTTCGCAAACGCCCCAGCGCGTCTTGATGATTGCGCCCACCCGTACGGCCTGCGCGCCCACCGATCGCGCGCGAAATGTCACGGTGGCGCCCCGCGCATGCGCGAAGGGTCCAATCTCGACCACCATGAGTTCGTGGTCCCGGAACCTGATACGCGATCCGGCGAACGCGCTGGTCCGTGAACGGCTGGGCGCCGGGCCATGCGGTTTCGGTGTAGCACCCTGGGAATGCATGCTCAAACCCGCGAGCAGTTCAACATCGGCTGGCAAAGGCATCGGTAGTAACGATCTGTTTTCCAGTCCGGCATTCTAGCGACGACGCGGGCGATGCCAGCTCTGTCGGCACGTACCGGCGCGGGCATAGGCTATCTGTCGTACATACCTTGAAGATCTCGTCGCAAAGGGGCGTGTCCAGCCGAATGTCGCCACCGCCTGTCATGGCGTTGTCCTCAACGACCGGTGTCAGTGGTTCGGTGCAGCAGGCTGTGTTATCGCAGTGCTGAAACCCTCACCGGGCGCCCCCGCGCTGCGCTGCGGGCGGGCTTTCGTGCTTCGCACCGGGCCGCCGGCGGCGTCCCGGCCCTCCCGGGCTTCAATCCCTGGCGCAAAACCTCAACCCCCGACACCCAAGACCTTTAACCCCCAGTCAGGTGAAGGCCTCACGCGGCCTCCACATTCGCGCTCGCCGCGCGGCGGCTCATCCCGGTCAAACCCGACGCTTCGCATCCACCAGTCTCCTGTGTTCCCGCCCGACACCCGCGACCGTAGCCGATGGCGGGCAAACGTCAAGGGGCGAGGGACCGTGTTGCCCGCACCCCTCCCTCACCTTTTTTCCTTGACGTTTGCCCGCCACCGGCTCCTTGAGTCGCACGGGCGCGAACTCAGGAGACTGGCGGCGGTAAAGCCAACCCCGGGTTCCACCAGGACGAGCCCAACCCCTACAACGGGGCGGAATCTTGGAGCCCGGTCAGCGCAACACCGATCAACCTCTTTTGTTGTGGAGAGTGCCATGCAACTCGCTTCCTCTTTCCGTTACGGCTCGCCGATGCTCCGCTCCGACTCACCCATGTCGGACGACCAGATCCACCGCGTCGCCCCGTCCATCTTCGCGGACGGCAAGCACGAAAGCCGCTCGGAGCGCTACACCTACATCCCCACCATCGACGTGCTGTGCGGCCTGCGCAACGAAGGATTCCAGCCGTTCATGGTCTGCCAGACTCGCGTGCGCCACGACGACCGCCGCGAATTCACCAAACACATGATCCGCATGCGGCACGCCGACGAAATCACCGGCGAAGAAGCCAACGAGATCATCCTGCTCAACTCGCATGACGGCACGAGCAGCTACCAGATGCTGGCTGGGGCCTACCGGTTTGTCTGCCAGAACGGCATGGTCGCCGGAGACACCATGCGCGATATCCGCGTCCCCCACAAGGGCAACATCGTGCAGAACGTCATCAACGGCGCGTTCGACGTGCTCGACGGCTTCGACCTGATCCGCGAGCAGAAGGAAGGCATGAAGGCCCTCACGCTCGACCGCGACGAACAGTACGCCTTCGCACGCTCCGCGCTCGCGCTGCGCTACGACCCGACCGACGCCGAAGCCCCCGCACCTGTCACCGACAGCCAACTGCTCGCCCCGCGTCGCTTCGAGGATCGCCGCGACGACCTCTGGACGGTGTTTCAGAGGGTCCAGGAAAACCTCACCAAGGGCGGGCTGCATGGACGCTCGCGCAGCGGACGCTCCATGTCCACCCGTCCCATCACCGGCATCGACCAGAACGTGAAGCTCAACCGCGCGCTGTGGATGCTCGCTGAGGCGATGCACCAGATGAAGGCGTAAGCACCGCAGGGGCGGCGTTTCCGCGCCGCTCCCAAGTCGATCAGGACTCCTCTCCGGGTCAAGTCCTGACGTATCCGGCAGCAGCCGACCCGGAACCTTCTCTCCAACCTTCTGGAGTCAGTCATGCAAGCCCAAGTTGAAACTGCTGTAGCAGAAACCACTGAAAGCGCATCGCCGCTCGAAACCAGTTTCGGCAACGAGCAACCCGTCATCACCGTGCCGTATTCCAGCCTGCGGCCCTCGCCACTCAACGCCCGCACCCAACCCCTTTCGGGTATTCCAGGCCTCGCCGCCAACATCCGCGCCAAGGGCCTTTTGCAGAATCTTGTAGTTCACGAAATGAAAGGCGGACGCGGCAAACAGCGCCGCTATGGTGTCTGCGCGGGCCAGCGCCGCGAGGCCGCGCTCGACCTGCTGTTCGAACAGAAGCACATCGCTGCCGACTATCCGGTGCCGGTGCGCCTCGTCAGCGAAGGCGAAGCCCTCGCCATTTCGCTGATCGAGAACAGCGAACGTGAAGGACTCGACCCATTCGACGTGCTGCGCGCGTACCGGATGCTGGCCGAGCAAGGGCGCAGCGTCGATTACATCGCCGCGCTGTTCTCCGCGTCGCCGCTTACTGTCAAGCGCCGCATGAAGCTCGCCGACGTGTCGCCCAGGCTGCTCGCGCTGCTGCGCGAGGATGCGATCACGCTCGATCAGCTTGCCGCGCTCGCCCTCGCAGACGACCATGAAACGCAGGAACACATCTGGTTCGACGCGAATGACTGGCAGCGCCAGCCCAACTATCTGCGGCAGGCCATCACGCGTGCCGAGATCGACGCGAGCCGCAGCCGGCTCGTGCGCTTCGTCGGCGTTGCCGTCTACGAAGCAGCGGGCGGCTACGTTCGCCGCGATCTGTTCAGCGACGACGAAAACGCCGGGTACATTGCCGACGCGGAACTGTTGCGGAAGCTCGTCGCGCAGAAGCTCGATGCCGCCGCAGAGGAAGTGCGCGCAGAAGGATGGGGCTGGATTGAAACACGCGTCGAGCGCGACTTTCTAGAACTGAACCGCGATGGCAGGCTGCGTCCGGTCCAGCGTCCGTACACCGACGACGAACAGCGGCAGATGGACGCGCTCACCGCGCAGCAGGACGGACTCGCCGAAAAGCTGGAGGCGCTGCCGGAGGACGACGAAAGCGCCTACGAGGAAGCGGACCGCTTGAATGACGAGATCGAGCACGTCAGTGCCGCCCTCATCGCCCTCGAAAGCGTCGCGGTCGTATGGGACGAACAGCAGATGGCCGAAGCGGGGGCATTTGTCATCGTCGGACCGCAGGGCGAACTCGTCATCGAGCGCGGCCTCGTGCGCCGCGAGAACGCCGACGCGCTCGAAGCCGCAGGTGCGCATGTCACCGGCACGCCCGAAGCCGAAGCGCACGATGCGGTGTGCGCAACAGTCCCGAAGGTCAAACCGGCCCACAGCGCAAAGCTCTGCCAGCGCCTCACCGCGCACCGCACCGCCGCCATGCGTGCGGAACTCGCCGCACAGCCCGCCGTGGCGCTCGCCGCGCTGCTGCATCACCTGGTCCCGAAGGCGCTGCCTGAGCATTTCGGGCACACGTCCGCGCGCGACTTCCTCGCCCTGACCGGCACGAACAATCACGACGGACTGCTGCGCGCCGCCGACGACCTGGACACCAGCCCCGCATGGAGCGCCATCGAGACGCAACGCGCGCGGTGGATCGCGGAATTGCCCGCGAAGCGGGCTGACCTGCTGCCCTGGCTCGTCCAGCAGGACCCCGGCACGACGCTGCTCGATCTGCTCGCGTTCTGCACCGGCACCCTGCTCGACGGGATCGCGGGCGAAGAAAGGCCGCATGCGATCAACGCGCTCGCAGGTGCGCTGAACCTCGACATGACCGGGTACTGGACGCCCACCCGCGCCACGTATTTCGACCATGTCAGCAAGGCGCGCATTGCCGAAGTCGTCGCTGCCGCCCTATCGCCGAAGGCTGCAGCCGACCTCGAAAAGATGAAGAAAGCTGACGCTGCAGCCGCCGCCGAACTGCGGCTCGCGAAAGTCGCCTGGGTGCCCGAAATCTTCACCGACCGGGAAATCCCGGCCGCACCCTCATGGGAGAGTCGCGACGACGATGAGGATGAGAACGGGACCGACGGTGCGGAAACCGGAGCCGAAGCGGAAGAAACGTCGGAAGGCAAGGACGCCGATACGGAAGCGGATGCCGGTCACGGCCCGGAACACGCCAATGACACCCCGCCCGATGCGTGCGCCGCGCCTGCCTCCGCTGGCGAGCAGTCACCGTGGCCTTTCCCGACCGCTGACAGCATAGGCACCGTGAGCACCGCGCAGTCCGGCCCGCGCGCGGCGTAACCCCACCCCCGCCCTGGCAACGGGGCAGCGCAGGCGGAGCGCCACCCCATCACGCCCTGCCGCCTGCGCATCCCACCTGAACCGGAGAGTCCGTCATGTTCAACCATATCCGCATGGTCGTGCTCGCGACCAACGCCGTGGGTTCGCCCGATCTTTTCCTCACTTCCGTCGAGGCAACCGGCACGCAGTACCAACATGGGTGCCATTACGACATGGCATTGCTGCGCGCCCGCGATGAAGGCTACACCCCTCCGATGATTGCCTTCGACCAGTACGACGCGGCGGCTTGCATGCTCCGCCGCGCCGCCGCGTTCATCGAAGGCGACGCCGCCGAGGTATAACCCGTGCAGGCAGACGGCTTGCCGCCTGCCTGCTTCAGCGGATGCCCGCCCTGTCCAGCCAGTTCCGGCAAAACCGCTTGATGTACCTGCGAAACCGCGCGCGAATGAAGTCGTCACAACCTTGCCGGGAGATCGCCGTGAACACTTCTGACCTGCCGCCCCGCCGCAAGACAGCAGCTTGCCGAAATCGCCAAAAGGATACTTTGCGTGGAAACCCTCGAAACCCGCCACTCCGACTGGCTCGATTTCTACGACACTGCACTCCGGTCTATCCGGGCAGCGCTTGAAGCAGCTTACCTGGCCGGTGTCGCCAGCGCGAGATCCGGTGCTGCTTGAACACGACCCTGGCCGCTCGCCATTCGGGTGGTCTCCAATACGACAGGTGCCAAAACGCAGACCGTCCGGGCTTTTCCCGACAGTCGTCACGCTCGCCGCACGCTCGCCACCTTACCGACGAAATTCACAACAGCCCGACCTGTGGACTGGCCCTGTCCGACGCCGTCGCCACCGTCATGCAGAAGCAGATGAACTGGAAAATTGGCAGCAGGATGAGCCGCCAGTAGGGCTTCGCGCACGGCAAGCCCTGACTGACGCGCTTCGTGATTCATTGCGGCCTGACAGAAGGCGATACCGGCGCGGTGTAGCCTGTCAAGACGGACGGCAAACCATCTGCCCGCACCCAATGGTGCCCTGCCCACCACCCTGCCAGCCCTCCCGCGAGAGCCGCCAGCAGCATCACCACCAGTCCGCCCGCCACCAGTCCGTAGCACGCCCTCACGAATCGCCGCATGGCGACCCGCTCGAATGACACGAGCGCCGCATCGAGCCGTTGCCGCTGTTCACGTGCCGCGACCGCCGTCGCCGCCACGAGCCGGTTTCCGGCAGCACGCGCAATCCGGTTCGCCGCCCGCTGCGTGACCGCAGCGAGCGCCTCATCGTTCAGCGCAGCAAGCGCCGCCCGGTAGCGTGCCTCGTGCTCGACAGTCATCTTCTCCGCCAGTGTGATCGTTTCCTTGCAGCGTGCGAGCGCGTCGCGATGCTGCACCATTAGCGCCTGCGTCGCCGCCTGCGCTTCGGCGCGCGCCGCATCGACGCCGCCCGCGCCCGCCTGCCGGATGCGCTCCGGTATCGCCTCGTAAAGGCGCACGTAGTATTCGAGCGCCGCCAGCACCGACCACAGCGCGTCGTTGTCACGCAGGTTCAGCGCCGCCGACACGCGGCGCATGCGCAGCAGGCTCGTGTCGTCCGGCGGCTCGCCGCACACTTCAAGGAACAGCCGCGCGAGCGGATCAGGCGGGCGCGGGTGCTGCTCCCGCCGCGTATGCCGCTCACGCATCGCCGGTCACCTGCGCGAACATCACGTCGTAACACGCCCGCCAGCGCAGCAGTTCCGCGCGCTGCCCGATGGGCAGCGTCTCAACCGCCTTGCGTACCGACAGCCGCTGGCTGCGCAGGTCATCCGCAACGCGGTCGGCCAGTTCGGGAAAATCCAGCGACCTGCCCTTCGTCTCGATAGTCTTGCGCAGCTTCGAATCGTGATACAGCACGAAGCGTTCAGCCGTACCGTACAGGCCATTGCGCACGACATGCACGGTCGCATCGGGGAACGTATCGCTGAACTGCCGCAGCAGTTCAAGACTGTCGCGCTGCCGGTTGATGACCCAGAACACGACGAGCCGCCGTCCGAGTTCATCGAGCGTACTGCCCAGTGTCGCGCCGTATCGCGTGACGCCGTCCTGATTGCGTGCCGCCGTGCTGACCACCACGACCGCATCGCGATGCGCGTCGCAGTAGTTCACCATGTCGATCCAGCCGCCCGCCGTGTCCAGATCGAATGATGCGCAATCGATCTCGTCGTGCACCGCGCGCATCACGTCCGGGTTCGATGTATCGTTTTCCACCAGCACGGTATTCACGCCCCGGCGTTGCAGGTGATCCACGAGCGCAAGCGCAACCACGCTCTTGCCGACACCGCCCTTGCCGCCGCCGACGAGATAGATGGGATTAACTGTCGTGTCGACTGTCGTGCTCATGGCGACTCCCTACAGATCGTCGGTGTCGGGCCGGATCGCAAATCCGAGCGTGCCCTGCACCGGTATGGGTTGTCTGGTTACGGTCTTTCCCCCGTCCTTGCGGACCTGATTCGTGCGTGGCGGCGCATCGGGCTGACGCGCCGCTGCGCCGCCCGCCTGCCCTGCCGCACGCGCGCCCGACGACGGGCGCGTGCCATTCCCGGCACCGCTGCCCTTCCCGGTTGCGCGCAGCGCATAGCGGATCGTTCCCGCCGTGATGTCGATGCCGTGCGGCTTCGCCTGCTCCGCGATCTGCTCCAGTGTGTAGCCCTTCACCTGCGCCGCGCGTACGCGTGCACGCATGTCTTTCATCGCATCGCGCACCGTGACGCCATGTTCAGCCTCGGGCTTTTCAGGTAGTGCATCGAGCGCGCGGGCGAACGCCTCCCATTGCGACTTTGTATAGACCCTCGCGACAGGCATGAGTCACCCTCCTGCGCACACCGTTACGCACCACCTTCACACCATCCTGCGCATAGCGGGCACACGCGTCAACCACCTTTTTTCGCATGGCAAGCGCGCATGGGAACACCTGGGAAGCGACGAGAATCCGTGAGAACAACGCACTTTTTTTGCCTGTCGTACGCGTGCGACACATCTTCCGTTACGCATCCCGGTTTACTCCTGACACGCATGCTGTTCGACCGGCATCGTCCCCGGTTACGCAGGACGTCGACCAACAGTACGCAGCCTATGCACATCGAACAAGAGGAACTCAGGACGCGCACAAGCGTAGCGAATCGAACATCAATGCGTCAGTCACGCGCACAGCCTGCGACACCGTCAGCGGAGCTGATACGCACGCAGCGGTGCCGACCCTGAACACGTTACACGCGTGTCCATTCGCAAGACATGCACACAACGGCACGCACGCGTTACTCACGCGATTGACACCTGAACGCGAAAGCATCACGCACGGGTTACGCATCCTTTAACGCACAGGCATACGCGTGCCGTTTACTCCAGAAGGAAGACCTCTACGCAACGCCCTTGCTCACCCATTCGCACATGATGGTGCAGGGCCTGAACGGACGTTTACGCGGCGACGGAAACCTCAACGCAAAACGTTTACGCGGAGCGACAAAATGCGCACTGAGAACACGGTATTGCAGGATAGGCTACCGCCGGTTTTGGGCGCCATGCGACGCACTCGTACTATGCAAACCCAACCGACGGATGAATTGCCGCAAAGGAACGCAGCGGACGAGCATCAATCCGCTGTGGCATCGCTTGCGTTGCGGTCGGATCGTTCGCGACAATCGGGATGCAGCGTTCCGTGCTCCGGACCGATCTTCTATTCATTGCAACGACCTGTGGCGCCGCCGTGTGCTACGGCGCGCGCAGCATGACGCGCATCGGCATCCGAAAACTCAATTGGCTGAAATCGGAGCGAGGATCTCGTTTCAGGCGCGTTCCCAGATGCCAGCTTGACACAGCAATGAAACCATCAAGATATGAAGAGTTATCTTGATGGCGCGGGGAGAAGGACCTGCCGCGCTAATTCAGTGGTCGTCAACAAATATAGGACTGGCGAATGGCTGCTGCGGGAAAGCATCACGGGCTCTTGTCGACCCGACCCCGCCGTTGGATCCCGCACTAGGTTAACGGCAGCTTTCGAGGGTTGATCGGCCATTCCTGCCGCTCGACACGCCCCCCTTTGCAAGGTACAAGCAGGGCACCCGACCAGGTGCATGCGCAAATGCCCCTTTGTCTTTCGAAACGCGCTACTACCATTAGGCTGTGTTGTGCGGTATGGCGGCTTTCGCGCCTTGCCTGGTCGCAACAACCTGCGTTCCGCGGCAACGACTTTCCACGAACCACGTTTCGGGAGGGATCATGTCGCGTCATTCATCCAGACTGGCGATCCAGTCGCCCCAAACCCCGCGCAATGGGCTGTCCTTTACGCTGGCGTATGTCGGCGCGGCACTCATCGCGCCTCGGTCCCGGCCTGTCGCATGGAAGCGTGTTCGGCGCCCGCTGCCGCTTGCGCTATGGGTGCCGCTCGCGCTCGCCGCGTGGTGCATGCCAATGGCCCGCGCGGCAGGACCACTGCCGCAGGGTGGCACCTTCGTCCGGGGCCAGGGCGCGATGAGCATCGGCACCACTTCGCTAACGATCGTGCAGTCCTCGTCCCGCGGCGTGATCGATTGGCACAGCTTCTCGATCGGCAACGGCAACACCGTCGCCTTCAGCAACGGAGCGGGCGCAACGCTGAACCGTATAACGGGCGGCGATCCGTCATCGATTTTTGGCAAGCTCACCGCCACCGGCAGCCTCTACCTGATCAATCCGCAAGGCATCCTCGTGGGGCCCTCCGGCGTGGTCAGCACGGGCGGACGTTTCGTCGCGTCCACCCTGGACATCTGCAACGACGCCTTCATCCAAGGCGGCGATGCACTGACGCTGTCGGGCACGTCTGACGCGAGCGTGATCAACCTCGGCAGAATCAGTTCCAGCGGCGGCGATGTGTTCCTGATCGCGCGTCAGGCAGTCATCAACGCGGGCACGGTAAAAGCGCCCAGTGGCACGGTCGAACTGGCGGCGGGCGAGACGGTGCTGTTACAGGACTCGGCCAGCAGCAGGCAGGTGTTCGTGCAGGCAGGCAGTCAGGGCACCGTCGCCAACAAGGGGTTTATAACTGCCGCGCAGGTCAGCTTGCAGGCAGCCGACGGCAACGTGTATGCGCTCGCAGGCAGCGGCACGCGCATCCGCGCGACGGGCACGGCCAGCCGCGACGGGCACGTGTGGCTTGTCGCCGAAAGCGGCCGCGTCGAGCAACGCGGCACAATCAGCGCGCACAACGCGGACGCGAGCGGGGGAACCGTCGATACGCAAGCAACACAACTTGCATTCGGCAGGCACGCAATGGTTGACGCCGGCCAATGGAATGCCTCGACACCTGCATTCACGATCGACGCCGCCGCCGCGCGCGCGTTGAGGCGGAGCCTGAATAAAGGCACTTCCGTCGATGTCACGACCACCGGCAGCAACGGCGCCGGGGGCGATCTCGACGTCGCTTCCAGCCTTGCATGGCACGGCGCCGCCTCTCTCACGCTAACCGCTTACCACAACGTTTCGGTGGCCAATGGCACGACCGTCGCCAACGACGGCGCAGGCAATCTGATCCTGCGCGCCGACGCGACCAGCATCGGCGACGCAGGCAGCGTGACCAATCGAGGCACGATCGACTGGTCGCACAGCACCGGGACCGTCAGTGCTTTCTACGACATGAACGGCGCGTACACCGCCGGCACGCAACGGACCAATCCTGCATGGACGCCGCTGCCGTTCAGCGGACTGCTCACGCAGAGCACCGCCTACAAGCTCGTCAATTCCGGTGCCGACCTGGATAGCGTGGCCGGCGATCTCGCGGGCATCTACGCGCTCGGCACGGACGTCAATGCTGACGGGGCCTTTGTGCCGATAGGCAACGCCAACACGCCGTTCACCGGGCAGTTCGACGGCATGGGCCACCGGATCTCAAGCCTTCCGTTTTCAGATTTTTCAGTTGCGAAGGCGGTTCCGGCCGGCCCCGGATCAGACGGGCAAAACCTGTCGTTGGGACTGTTCGGACAGGTGGGTACGAGTGGCGTCGTACGCAACCTGACAGTGAACGGCTCGATCTTTGCCCCCATCCCGGGCTACGCGGGCGTGCTCGCGGCGGTTAACTACGGAACGATCGTCAATGATCACACAAACTTCGCGAGCGAAGTGCCATACGCCGCGTCCATCGGCGGACTCGTGGGCTGGAACGCTGGAACGATAGAACGCTCGTCGACCAGCGTCGCTATATTGGGGGAAAATCGGACCGGGGATCTGGTGGGGACGAACGCCGTCGGCGGGAAGATCATCCAGTCGTTTGCAACGGGCCAGGTGGCTGCGGCCGCTAACGTGGGCGCAGGCGGACTGGTAGGCAGCAACGCCGGTCTTATCATGCAATCGTATGCGACCGGGCCGGTCTTCTTCTCGCCGGCTTACTGTGGACAGTCGGCCAACGCATGCATGTCGAACGGCGGCGGTCTCGTATTGAACAACACCGGGACGATCGAGCAGTCCTTTGCGACTGGCGCAATCACGAGCGTGCCACTTATCTCACCGCCCGCGGGAATCGCGGATTCCAACCAGGGCGTGATTGCCGCCGGGGTCTTCTGGAATAAGCAAACAACGGGGGCCACGGTGGGCGTCGTACTTGGAAAGCAGGTTCCCGCGACGAATGGTCTGACTACCGCGCAGATGAGCCAGCCCGCAAGCTTCGGCCCCACCTACGACTTTGGACCGAATGGCGTGTGGGCGATGCCTGTCGGGGCGACGCATCCGGTCTTGCGCTGGCAGTTGGGTCAATGAGTTGACGCAGCGTACCGACGGCCTTTGTCGCCCGCCCGCGCGCTCGCGGATGATTTCCGACGCACCGGGCCGCGCGCCATTCCGCATGGTCCGTACTGAATTGCTAGCCCGCTTGCACTGAGCGCGTGGAAGCGGACTCCTCGTCAGCGCTTCGAACCGCCGACGCCCTGTCACCGGAACATTTGAATGCCACCGCGCCCACTGACAGCTTTCGTCGGCAAAGGAGCCAGTGGAGCGACCAATGCCGAATCGTCAAAAGACCCTCCAAGCCTCCGTCCCATCGAATGCATACGCTTCCTGTTCGTTCGCTGCGTCCAGAATTGATCGCCACTCGATGCGTGGACGGTAGATGTATTGCTGCAAAACGAAGTAACTGGAACGTCTCAGTCGATTACCGTGACGTCTCAGTCGATTACCGTGGTCAGTCTTTCGAATTTCCGTTCCATCCAACTGAAGGCAATGAAGTTCGAGCAATCGGACATCGCGAACATGCAACCCCATGCATAGCCTGGGAATCTGCGCCCGGCCACATCGATAATGTGAAATGAATCCCCATGTAGCGGTTCACCCTGATATCGCAGCGTGACCGCATAACTGCGATCACGCGGGATCAGCACATAGTCGCCCATGCCTGCCCAATGGCAAAGGTTATCGACTGTAAATTGGATCTCGCAGGGTTGCATCCCTGTTTTCCGTCGCAAATGAAGGTGTCCACTCGATTGAAAATCATCTAGCGGACCTCCTGCCGTCGCCCTGCCGGGTGACGGGGTTAAAGTGAGTTTGCCGAAACAGCTTTAACCGGAAGGAGGTCATCATGAACTATAGCGGCATTGACCTGCATTCGAACAATAGCGTGGTGAGCGTGATCGACGAAACGGACCGCGTGCTCGCCGAAAAACGCCTGCCGAACGACCTGACGAAGATCCTGGCGTTCCTCGACCCATGGGGAGCCGGGATGGCCGGCGTCGTGGTCGAATCCACGTTCAACTGGTACTGGCTTGTCGATGGCCTGCAGACGGCCGGCTACGTGGTTCACCTGGCCAACACCACCGCGATCAAAAAATACGATGGGCTCAAACATAGCGGCGACGAGACCGACGCGCGCTACCTGGCCCACCTGCTACGCCTGGGGATCCTTCCTGTCGGCACCATCCTGCCGGTGAAGCTCCGTGCGTTGCGTGACCTGGCGCGCAAGCGCATGCAGCTGGTACGCAGCTGCACCAGTCACATTCTCGCCGTCGAGAACATTACAGCGCGTCAGTATGGCACGCGAATCACGAGCAATCAGGTCAAGCGACTCGACGAACACGCTGTCGATCAGATGGGCCTGCCCGGCAATGTGGCGCTCGCGGTCCGCGCGAACGTCGCGGTCATCACGACGCTTCGCGAACAGATCGCTATCGTGGAAAGGCGTCTCCAGGAAGAAGTCGCGCGACATCCCGACTATGTCCTGCTAACCACGGTGCCCGGCATCGGCCAGACGCTTGCCACCGTGATCATGCTCGAAACTGGAACCATCGACCGTTTCGCCAGCGCTGGCAACTTCGCTTCCTACGCGCGGTGCGTGGACAGCCAGCGCATGAGCAACGGCAAGAAGAAGGGCGAAGGCAATACCAAGAATGGAAATCCATACCTGTGCTGGGCATTCATCGAAGCAGCCAACTTCGCGATGCACTTTAGTACCGAAGCACGGCAGTTCTACGAGCGCAAGAAAGCCAGGACGAATTCAGTGCTCGCCCGCAAGGCCTTGGCTCACAAGCTTGCCCGCGCGTGTTTCCACATGCTGAAGGAGCGAAAACCATTTGATGTGACTCGCTGCTTCGCATAAGGGTTACGACGGCGGCCGGCAAGCCCTCATCGTTGACTGGCCTGAAGCCACCGAGATTGAATGGGATGTCGCGTCGCCGTCCCCGATGTGCAGCAAAGCGGATCGCCCGCAACGCGAGCCAGCCGTGGATTGGTGCCAGACGTCTGGCAACCACGAGTATTGTGCGAACCCTATGGACGCGCTGCGGTACCAACGTTCTTCTGGGGTGGCAGAGCCACCAGGGCGACAGGCAGCCGCTGTACGCCGATCGCTTGAACCTGATGGGTGTCTGGCGCGATCCGTCGCAGCCATGAAGCGAAGAAACGGGTGCGATTGGCTACTGCATTCGGTCAGTAGAATCGGTATCGGCTGCTCACCTGGTCGAGGGGGATTGTTGCTCGCTTGACACCGGGTCCGCTAATGGGTGTCGACGATTCGCGCGAAACCGATCTAGTTCCATTTTTGCGCTATGGTTCAGACAAGCGTCGTCTGTCTTCGGCGCTACCTGGAAAATGCGCGAGTTTCGGGCGGGCACCGTGTGGGCAGATCCCCGATGCGTCGGTATCCAACGCTTAACCGAGCGCGCTGTTTTCGGTAGCAAAGGTTTCAAAGAAGATCCAACCGTCAGTTTTGCAGCTATTCTGTGATTATTGAATGTCTCGTCTTCCGCGTATCTGGTTGATAGCTCGTGGCCGACTGCTGCCCGCAGCGCCGAGCCGCCAACTTGTGCGTCGCGACCCCGCGCATGGACCGCCCACCGGCATGCCGGTGACAGTGCCAGGAAGGCCGGGGATCGCCCCCGACCGAGTGCTTGTTCATGCTCCGGCGGGCACTCATTGCGCCAACTGCCAGCGCAACACGGGATGCGTCGCGCCGGCAGGCATCGCCCACACTCCATTCGCACCGAAGTCCCACGTCGGCCCGAAGCTGGCCGTCGAATTCATCTGCGCCGTGGTCAGCCCTTGTGCGGCAGGCACCGCGTTACCCTGCGCGGCGCCGACTGTCGCGCCCGTCGTCTGCCTGTCCCAGTAGACGTCGCGGCCGATCGAGCCCTCGTTGTTGTTCGCGATGCCCGCGGGCAGCTGGCCGCCAGTCGGCCCGAGGTCCTGGGTGATCGTGCCTGTCGCGAATGACTGCGTGATCTTGCCTGTGTCCAGGTTCCAGCCCACCAGTGCTCCCGGGCCTTCCCGACAGACGTTCCCGCCGTAGTGTCCGCAGTAGTTCGGGTTGTAGGTCACCGGGCCCGTTGCATAGGACTGTGTAATGGTGCCTGAGTTGACGTTCACCAGCCCGCCCGCGTATGAGACGTGAATCACACCATTCACGGCGCCCGTCGCAAACGACTGCCTGATCACTCCCGTCTCGCCATTTCCATTGACAAGGCCGCCCCCCGAATGGCCGACGCTCGCACTGCTCGACGACCGGGTAATCAGGCCGTCGTTGGACCCGACAAGGCCGCCAGCGCTGGGGCCGTCGAATGTGCCGGCACTGCCGCTCGAATGTGCATTGGCGATCGTGCCGTGATTGATGGCGGCCAGAATGCCGATGCTGGCGCTCAGCAGCGACGCACTGCCGCCCGCACTCCCGTTCACGGTGACGTTGCGCACGACCGCTGTCGGACCAATCACACCGAAGAGCCCGACGGCGTGAGGCGAATAATCGGACAAATTCGACGTGGCACTTACGCTCAAATTCGAGATCGATCGACCCATGCCGTCGAACTGGCCGTTAAAAGGCGTCGGCAGATCGCCGACGAGCACGTTGGGCTGGGCACCGGGGTTCGTCACATCAACATCTCTGCCGAGCGCGTAGTTGCCGCTCAGATCCGCTGCGATATTCACGATGTCGCTGCGTGTATTGAGCAGCCGGTACGCCGTGATCTGGTCAACAAGCCCGCTATCGAAGGGCGCCGTCCACGCCGTGTTCCCGCGCATCGTGCCGAGCGTCGCGCTGGCGTTCATGTCATACAGCACGCTGACGATGCCCGTGCTCTTCGACCAGTCGACTGTTCCGCCGTTGCGCACGCTGCCGCCGTTGTCGATGCCCGATACGTCGGCGCGTAACGTCATATCGCCCGCCCCGATGTTCCGAACCGTGACGTTTGGCGCGATCGACACGTGCCGGTACGCGGCTAGCGTCAAATCTGCGTCGCCGCGCCACGTGAGGTCCGTAGCAAGCACGAGATCGCCAGTCGCGCCGTTCTCGCCCGACGTGGTGAGCGCAACGGACGTGCCGGCGTCGAGACTCCTTTCGAGCGCATCCGCCGGCAGCGCTCCGACCGTGATGGACGGCGTTGAAATGTTCCATTGTCCGGCATGCACGGCCGCACCGCGTCCGAACGCGAGGTGCGCCGCTTGCGTATCGACGGTGCCGCCATTGCCGTCCGCGTTGCTCGCGGTGATCCGGCCGAACTGCTCCACCCGGCCGCCGTCGGCGACGAGCCAGACGTGGCCGTCGCGGCTGGCGGTGCCGGTTGCACGGATACGCGTGCCGCCGCCCGCGAGCGCGTAGATGTTGCCATCGGCGGCCTGCAGGCTGACCTGCGCGGCCTTGATGTGTCCTCTATTGAGCACGGTGCCGTGATTGCCCGACTGCACGAACACCTGCCTGCTGCTGCCCGAATCCTGCAACAACACCTGCCCACCTGCGGCCAGTTCCGCCGTGCCGTTGGGCGCGGACACAGTGCCATCGTTGATGACTGCGTCTCGGGCAATCAGGAAGACATCGCCGCCGCTGGAACTGATCCTGCCGAGGTTGATGACGCTTGCGCCCGAATTGCCCGACAGCGTGAGCGCACCGCCGCCTTTCATGAAGGCGTCGTCGCAGATGTCCAGGGTGGACGCGACAAAGCGACCGCCGGTTGTCACCACGCCCGACGCCCCCACGACAATGCCCTGCGGATTGATCACATAGAGGCTGCCCGTTGCACTGAGCCGGCCGAGGATCGCGGATGGCGAGCCGCCCGTCACGCGGTTCAGCGTCGCGCCCGAGCCGTTGTCGAACGCCACGCTGTTGTTCCTGCCAATCGAAAAACTGTTCCACTCGATCACGCCGCGCGTCGAACCCGGCTGCGTGATCACAAGGCCGTTGCCCTGGCTCGCTATCGCACCCGAGCCGGCCACGTAAGTGCCGCCTTGTGGAAGGGTGTCTGCTGCGATCGTCGCGTGGGCAAAGGACAGACCGGTGAACGAAATACCGAGGACGAGCCACAAAGGTCCATTTGCTTGCCGACGATAGAGTGGCCGCGGCGCGGGTCGAAATAGTTCTGGGCGTGACATACATCCCCCTTTCCAGAGAGGCGCAATGGTGCCGATATCCCCGGAGGGCATCGGAATCGCGCGAGTCCCGGTGTCTGAAGAATAGCGGTTGGAGTCGCGAATGCATGCCGATATCTCGGCGTTTTGCGACTTTTCGGGTACGCCATCTGTTGATCCTTGGGGCATGTGGTGCGCATCAGCAACACGCGCTAATGTGTCTGGAGCAGGGACTGTCGTCAGCTGTGCCGGTCTTAACGTGAGCCGGTCCACAGCGGAAACGATATCGATCGAAAGTTAGCCACTCGCGGCATTCGCGTTCTGGAGGCCAATGACAGTTTGCAGTCGCACATCCGACATCTGAATGTCGGTCGAATAGTAGAGGCGAATGACCCGTGATGGCCGATTGGGTGAGGTCGCCAACGAATTGGTAAGGACCTCCCTGATTGCAGGATCGACACCGTCTGGTGCCATCATGGCTCGTGCTACTACCTTCCGGGAAGGGGGATGTCATGGACAGGATTACTCGTGTTGGCGTGGATCTGGCGAAGAACGTGATGCAGATTCATGCGGTCGACAGCGCCGAACGCGTCGTAGTACGTAAAGCAATTCCGCGGGAGCGATTTGTGAGCTGGTTTGCCAATCTGGAACCGTGTCTGATCGCCATGGAGGCATGCGGTGCGGCGCATTACTGGGCACGCAAACTACACGCGCTCGGGCATGAGGTGCGGCTGATTCCCCCGCAATTTGTCGCGCCCTATCGTAAAGGCGGCGCCCATGTAAAGAACGATGCACTCGATGCCGAAGCTGTCTGCGAAGCGGCGAGCCGCCCGCACATGCGTTTCGTGCCGGTCAAGTCACCTGCGCAGCAAAGCGTGCTGGTGCTGCACCGCATGCGTACCGGATTTGTCGAAGAGCGTACCGCGCTGGTGAACCGGTTGCGCGGGCTGCTGGCCGAGTTCGGGGTGTTCCTGCCGCAAGGCATCCGCCGGTTACACGAGCACCTCATTGAGCGCATTGAGGACGGCAGCAATGAGCTGACAGGACCGGCGCGGCTGGCCCTGTTGCGCGGCTGCGAACAATGGCAGGTACTGGATGAACAGATTGCCTGGTTTGACAGACAGATTGCCGAGCATGCCAACCGCGACCCGCAGGCGCAACGCTGCATGGACGTGTGCGGCGTGGGCCGGCTAACGGCATCGGCCGCAGTGGCGACGGTGGTAGATGCCCGCCAGTTCCGGAACGGCCGGCAGATGGCCGCCTGGCTCGGCATCGTGCCCAAACAGAAAAGCAGCGGAGGCAAGCAGCGGCTCGGGAGCATCACCAGACAGGGCAACGACTATCTGCGAACCTTACTGTTCCAGGGTGCCCGCTCAGCGGTCCTGACGGCGCGCCGACGTGATGACCGGCTCTCGCGCTGGATTGTCCAGTTACAGGCGCGCGTGGGCTACTACAAGACACTGGTCGCCGTGGCGAACAAGCATGCACGCATTCTGTGGGCGGTGCTCGCCAAGGGGGAGCGATTCGATCCGTCCTACGCGCCCGCCCGCACTGGTGGGGCGACGGGCGCCTGATACCCCAAACGACATCGCCATAAACTGGTTCCGAAGTTGAGGACGCATTCGACGAAGGATAGCGACAGGTCAGACCGGCAGCGGGCGAACTCGATAAGCGGTGAGGCGCTACACGAAATGTATTCGCCGTTCAACGGATGGAGTCCTGCTGCGCGGTTACTATCCGGGCCCAGGCGCGGTTGTGATGGCGCCCAACAAGGCCGTTTATAGGCATGCAGTCTGTCACGCCGCCAACCGTTGTCGTTGTAGTCCTCCACTGACCGATACAGGAATCGAACATATGAATCACTAAACCCAGCTTGCAAAAACTGGAAGGTCCTTATAGGCCGCTTACTGGCAATTCCAGTCCGCAAAGTAGAAATTGGCTGACTGACCGGTTTGGAGCAAGTTGTCTGACCGGAGTGGGTCGACCTGAGCCGAACGCGATCGAGCTCAGGTCGGCCATGAGCCGCCGTTCGCATGCGTTGTCGGTCGGACGTTCATACGTCGGCTTCACCCCATAACCGGCCATCCGATTGACAAGACAAATGCTTTTTCATCGACCGAGGCGGCCAACGCCGTCCTCGCGGCATTGACGTCATCGTAGTTGCTCAAGTGCAGAGTGCCGGCGTGGCATCAGACATGTTTGCTTCTGGCGACCTCATGCTTTGGTTTCGTAAAGCAGTCCGTAGCTCCCGCTCGTTCGCTTGATTCGCGCGAAGCCGAGTTCACCCAAATGCATACCTGCGATCAAAAGTCTCTCCGAACTGACCATGTCCAGGAGCCCTGATCGTGTGGTGGCTGCGAGAGTGGGGTCCTGATCGAATGCAATCGATACGTCTGGCCGTTCAATCTGGATGTGCGGGAAATGAACAATGTCTCCCCAAACGAGCAGGCCCTGATCAGGGGATTCGAAAAGATATCCGGAGTGTCCATCAGTATGTCCCGGTAGCGGCATCGCTCTGATACCGGGAAGCACTTCGCCCTCATCGAAAGTGCGCAGCCTGTCGCTATAGCCGTCGAACACCTGACGCGCGATCAGGAAGTTACGGCGGGCACGCTCGCTGGCACGACTTAGATTTCCGTCGTCCTGCCAGAATGCGACCTCTCGCTGATGAACAACGAGCTCCGCATTCGGAAAGGCAACTTGTCCATTTGTGTCCGCCAGCCCTCCGACATGATCGGGATGCGCGTGCGTAAGCAGGATTGTGTCGATCGCGGATGGTTCGACACCAGCAAGCGACAAGTTAGTCTTCAGGCGGCCGCCCCATTGCTTGATGCCTCCCGCCCCCCCGTCGATGAGAATTGTGCGGCCCGCTCCGCGTACCACATAGCAGTTGATATGCACGGCGGCAGGCTCCGTCTGTCCTGCATCACTTTGCATTCTTGAGGCCTCGGACGAGTCGATATTCGACAGGAATTCCAGGCTGGCGGTGAGGTAGCCGTCGCTGATCGCGGTGATCGTGAAATCCCCGACTCGCTGACTCGGAAACGTAATGGTGGACACGACTCTTCTCCAGAAGACTTGCTAATTACGGGCGTGAATGTTCGACGCGGCATGACCAAAACAACGGATGCGCGCCGTGAGACCAGTGCGGCGCGCAATGGCGTCGTCCAGGGCTTCCATGAACCGGTTCATTACCGAAGGCGTGCGAAACGTCTCAAGGCGATATTGCACTTCCGCGAAGACGGGATGTCCGTGCCCATGCCGAACATCGACATAGATGACATGAACGCTTTCGAGCGCCGCTTCAAGAACACTCGTACAGAGTTCGACGCAATCGCGGGAAAGCTCGGCAAGCCTCTCATCAGACGGCATTTGCCCCGCGGAAATATAGAGTGTGACATTGGGCATCGCGGACCTATTTTTCCTGTTCGGTCGAAACGGTGCGGGAGCTTATCAGTTGTTCCGTCATCGGCGAGTAGAGGTGAACGCCTTCGAACGTGCTCTCGACAAACTGAGCGTTTCGCCGAGGCATTCTTGCGAGCCAACGGCGTTGCGGAAACTTCTCCAGCGCGACTGCTCGCATGGCCAACGGTGTGAGGCCCAACTGAATCAGAGGTTCGGGGCCGCTTGCACATAGCACGAGGAGTTCGTCAGCATTCACCGCTGGCGCAAGGCCGATATCGCTGTAGAGGTTCCGGTGCCAGTCGGTGATGTGCTGCTGCCACCTTGCGAAATTGCCGCCGCCTTTCTGGCGATATTCCTCTCCCGTCAGGACATCGAGACCGTCAATCGTGTGGACGGCCAGGTAGACCGGACAACCGTCGCTTAACGACTTGAAGCGCTGCGACGTGTGAAAGCCAGTAACCGAGATGAGAGCGGGGAGCTTTTCAAGGCTGTAGAAGTCATTCCATTCGGCTTCGCTGGTGGGATCGGCGAAGCCGCATTCGACGGTGTAGATCATCAGAATATCCTTCGTGATAGCTTGGCATAGTGCAGCAAACGATCCTTGTTCACTGCAGTAACGTAATGATAGGCTGCGATTTCCAAGGCATATAGCGATATAAAGTCAGCATTCAGTGAAGTTTTATCAAGCTGACGTCGAAAGCATTCCAACCGGCGAGACTTTGATGCGACGTAAGATCCCAAGCAATTCCGCGCTCCTGGCTTTTGAGGCCGCGGCCCGACACGGCAGCTTCGCCCGCGCGGCCGAGGAATTAGCGCTGACCGAGGGCGCCATCAGTCGTCAGATCGGTCGCCTCGAGGTGTTTTTGGGTGTCGTGCTGTTCAAGCGCGTCGGGAATCGGGTGAGGCTTGCACCCAATGGCACGCGATACGCGGTGCAGGTTCGTGAGATTCTGGATCGACTGGAGCGGGACAGCCTATACCTGATGGGGCAGCCTATCGAGGGCGCGAGCATTGATATCGCCGCCATTCCGACCTTCGCCACCCGTTGGCTTATCCCTCGACTGAAACGCTTTCAAAATATGCATCCGAACATTACCGTGCATATCGCCGAGCGTATGGAGCCCTTCATTCTTGCTGGTAGCGGTTTCGACGCAGCAATCCATTTTGAGCATCCCGCATGGGCGGGTATGCATCTACATAAGCTGCTGGAGGAGGTGCTTGTGCCCGTCTGTAGTCCGGCGCTCCTCGCGGACGCCGGTGAGAACCGATCGCTAGACGATCTGCCACGCCTTCACAGACGGCAAAATCCGAACGCGTGGCAGCTTTATGCACAAGAGGCCGGCATCGTGCTGACCAATTCGGCGGTAGGCGCACGTTACGATCTCCATTCCATGCTGATAGAGGCAGCGGTAGCCGGTCTGGGGGTCGCGTTGGTGCCGCGTCTTTACATCGGGACAGAGCTTGAACAAGGCCGTCTGGTCGCGCCTTGGCCGGACGGCAAAGCGATTACCAAAAACTTCTGCCTCGTTCTTCCTGAGCCGATCGAGTTGAGTGAAGGGCCACTGCAGGCATTTGCGAAATGGATACTTGACGAAGCCCGGGGCCTGGCGGTTTAAAGCATCGCCTGGTGCTCCCCTTTGCAAGGCGATTCGACTCGCCTCGAATTGACCGTCGTGAACTGACGAACGGCCGTTGTACCTGGCGGATTCAACCGGTGGATGCAACACACTTAAGACTGCGCAAGCAGTGGGAGTGTTGCAGATGAAACAGCGACGCCGGATTTACTACAGCGAGAAGCAGAAAGCGCTGATGTGGGAACGTTGGCGCAAGGGAGAGTCTCTCCAGAAGATCGCCCAGCTTTTTGACCGGAACCACTCGTCGGTACAGGGGATTCTGGCTGAGACAGGTGGAATCCAGCCACCACAAAGGCATCGATCGAGATTGGCGCTGACGCTGGCTGAGCGCGAAGAGATCTCACGGGCACTTGCGGCCGACGATTCGATCCAGTCAATCGCCATGCGACTTTCGCGAGCTCCCTCCACCATCTGTCGTGAGATCAAACGTAACAGCGGCCCGGACGGCTATCGGGCAAGCCACGCCGATCAGCTTGCCTGGGATCGCGCGCAGCGTCCCAAAGCCTGTAAACTGGTTGAGCACCGAACGCTGGCGCACATGGTGGCCGGCAAGCTCCAGTTGCAGTGGTCACCGCAGCAGATTGCCGGATGGCTCAGGCGTGCGTACCCAGACAACGAGGACTACCACGTGTCCCACGAGACCATCTATCGCAGTCTCTTCATCCAGGCCCGTGGCGCCTTGAAGAAGGAATTACTGGAACACTTGCGGCGCAGCCGCGCCATGCGTCGTTCGCGCCACCACACGCAGAAGACGGACGATCACGGCAGGATTCGGGACACGGTATCGATCAGCGAACGCCCTGCGACCGTTGAAGACCGGGCGGTGCCGGGCCACTGGGAAGGTGATCTGCTGTGCGGTACCGGCAGCAGCCAGATTGCAACACTCGTCGAACGCCAGACACGCTACGTCATGCTGGTCAAGATAGCCAGCAAGGATAGCGAGACGGTCATCAATGCACTTATCAGGCATGCCAGCAAGTTGCCGCAGGAACTGTATAAATCGCTAACATGGGATCGGGGAACGGAGATGGCCGGACACAAGCGTTTCACTGTGGCCACTGATATCCAGGTCTACTTCTGCGATCCTCAGCATCCATGGCAGCGCGGCTCGAACGAAAACACGAATGGGCTGTTAAGGCAGTACTTCCCCAAAGGCACCGACCTGTCAGTGTATTCGCAGGCCAAACTCAACGCTGTGGCAAGACGACTGAACGAGCGTCCAAGAAAGACACTGGACTACGAGACGCCCGCCGAACGGTTCCAGAAAACTATTGCATCCACCGGTTGAATCCGCCCTTGAAAGCCGCCGCAGATGCAGCGCGGGGGCGACCGGCAGCAACGGGTCGCCCTGAGCCGCTCGTCGGCGGGCGAAGTTCGGCCATTTTCGGCCTCTTGCGGGCGGGTCCTGCAGGCCATTCGTGCGTCTGTTTTGCCCAGTAACGGACCTTCCCTGGACGATGATACTCGTCGCGTGCTGCGCTTTTTGAGCCGTATTAATGAGACGGCATGGCTATGAAGTGGACAAATTCGCATCTTGTCCAGAGCCCACACGTGTAATCGATCAGCGGTGCTGCCAAACCTTGATCGCCGAGAGCATGAGTATTGCCGCCAGCACCGGTAGCAGAATCGCACCTGACGTCGCGCCAACCAGACGGCCCCCAACGAAGGTTCCCAAGACTGAGCCCAATGCCATGAAGAGCAGAAACGCACGGTTCTGACGCAGGACGGTAAAGCTGCGATCCTGGCTGCAGCGTGCAAAACCCACCAACATCGTTGGAAGGCTCACCGCCAGACTCAGGCTGCCTGCAAGCTTGACGTCGACGCCGAACAGCAGCACGAATGTCGGGATCAGCAATTCGCCTCCGGCCACGCCCATCAGCGCGGCTACCGTTCCGATTCCAAATCCAGCGACGACCACAAGCAGAATTCGCGTCTTTCCGGTCAAGGCCAGCGCGTCGTGGTATGCCGCGCTATGCCCGAACAGCAGCACCATGGCAATGGCCACCAGCAGGACAGCCAGCACGCGATATAACGCGCGCGGGTGTGAGCGCGTCGCCCAGCCGGCACCCATCCATGCGCCTAGCAAGCTGCCGACCAGAAGGTTCCGGATCACCTGCCAGTGGCCGAGTACATCGTCCTAGGGAACCGCTTGCGCGCGAAACGGAAGCGCGGTCGAGACGACGACTAAGCTCATCGCTTTGTTGAGTATGACCGCTTCCAATGCTGCGAACCGAAATACACCGATAAGAAGCGGAAGACGGAACTCCGCACCGCCAAGCCCGATCAGTCCAACTAAGGCACAGATAATCGTCCCGCCTGCGAATGCTATTGAGCGTTTGCGACGCGTCGAATCCTGGACGGCCATATGCCGTGCTGTCATGTTGTTCTCTTCTTGTCTCGCGTATCAATGATGCATGCCGCCTCTTGCGCCGGAGCGGTCAGTCAGCAACCACGGCTGCGAAGGTAATCTCGAACGTCCGCTATTTCCGTCAGGAAAGGTCGACTATTGGATTGTCTTCTTCCAGGACCGGAAGAGATCTAACAGCACTTTCGCGGGCGTCGGCAGGATGCTCTTTCGGTGCCAGACGGCGCCGACGTCCATGGTCGGGATCGGAATGCTCAGATCACGCCTCATAATCCGGCTCCCTTCGAGCGACCACGGACGATAGACGAGGTCCGAAAGAATTGTGACGCCCAGCCCGAGCGCGACCATGCTTCGCACGGCTTCGATCGACTTGCTCTGGATACGCACGTGCGGTGCGAGGCTATATTTTCCCCAATACTTGCGAACAGTTCGGACATGCTCGTCCATGTCGAGTAAAAGGTAGTCTTCCTGCGCAATGTCCTGCAGCGTGACCTGTTGTGCATCTTGCAACGGGTGATCCGGATGGGTCCAAAGCCGGCGCATGGAGCGCAGAATGGTTTCATATTTCAGCTCGTCCACGTTGGCCGTATTGGACACAAGCATCAGACCGATATCGAGCTGATTGTCGACGAGACGTTGCTCGATATCCTCGCGCGCGTCTTCGATGACCTCGACAGTGAGGTGCTCGAAGCGCTGCGAGACGGTAGCAAGCATTGACGGCATCAGGTAAGCCGAGACGGTTTCCGTGACGCCCACCCGAACGTGCCCCGAAATCTGTTCAGGTTCCTCCTGGGCCGCGACCACGGCGCGCCCGATGGACACATTCGCGTTCTGCACATGCCGAAGAAATCGCTCGCCTGCTCGGGTCAGTCGGACGCCCCTCGCGTGGCGCTGCAGGAGCGGCACCCCCACAGTGTCTTCGAGATTCTTCAGCGCGATCGTCATCGACGACTGCGAAACGGCGCAGAGATTGGCAGATCTGGAGATCTGCCCGGTATCAGCCACGGAGATGAAGTATTCGATCTGGCGAAGCGTAATGTGTGTGGCCACGTTGACGTACTCCGCTAGGTTGTGGCGCCGTGCAAACCGACAGCGCGAACCGACGACCGAATTGAGGTATTGAAAAATTATATATCGCGAGGCAAGAAATATGAATTAGGCAGGGCAATTTCGGCTGCATAGCATCCCGTCATGAAAGGAAACAGTGGAACGATGATGGAGACGCGGGAGAAGAAGGGGTACTGCACGTTATGCCGGTCAAGATGCGGCACGATCAACACGGTCCGCGGCGACTTGTTGCTGAAGGTGCGTCCCGACAACACGCACCCGACCGGCAACGCGATGTGCATGAAAGGCAAGGCCGCGCCGGAACTCGTACAGAGCCCCGACCGGGTGTTGTATCCCATGCGCCGCACTGCCCCAAAAGGGGCGGCCGATCCGCGCTGGAAACGGATCAGTTGGGACGAGGCGCTTGACGAGATCGCAACCACGCTCGCGCACTTCAAGCGGGAAAACGGCGCCGAATCGGTGGTGTTCGGCGTGACCACCCCGAGCGGTACGCCGATGAGCGACAGCATCGACTGGGTGGAGCGATTCGTGTGGTCTTTCGGGAGTCCGAATATCTGCTACGCGACCGAGATCTGCAACTGGCACAAGGATTTCGCGCACGTGTTTACGTTCGGTTGCGGCATGCCAACGGCCGATTACCGGAATTCCGACGTCATCGTGCTTTGGGGTACGAATCCAGCCAACACGTGGCTGGCCCAGGCGGACAGTATCGCAGCGGGTCGGCGCAACGGCGCAAAGCTGATTGTCGTGGACCCGAGACCCACGGCGCTTGCGCGCGATGCGGATGTATGGCTGCGCGTGCAGCCAGGCACGGACGGCGCGCTTGCTATGGGAATTGCCCGGCAAATGATCGCGACGGGAAATATCGACGATACATTTGTCCGCGAATGGACGAATGGCGCGTTCCTGGTTCGTCGTGATAGCGGATATTTTCTGCGTGAGCGCGACATCGATCCGGAGTCGTCGAACAATCGATATGCGGTCTGGAATGGCGCGCTCAATCGACTCGAACTCGTCGGAGAAGAGGCGCGCACGTCGCCGTCCGATCTTTCGATTTCAGGCTCGTATCAGATTTGCGTATTCGACCTGACGGGCAGGGTGATAGAGGTCACGTGTACGCCCGCTTTCGAGTTGTACCGCGGTGCGCTGTCTGATTACACGCCCGAACACGTGAGCAGAATCACCGGTGTCGACGCCTCGGCGATCGAAATCGTGGCGGCGATGCTCGGCCCACGCCAGCGCATTGCCTATCACGCGTGGTCTGGCGTGGGACAACATACGAACGCGACGCAAACAGAGCGGGCGATCGCTACGCTGTATGCACTGACAGGTGCATTCGATACGCAGGGTTCAAACCGCGAGTTGCTGAAGCAGCCAGCAAATCCTCTCAGTAACTACGCCATGCTGAGTCCTCAACAGCGAACAAAGGCGCTCGGGCTTGACGAGCGACCGCTCGGTCCGCCGTCCCAGGGATGGGTGACCGCGCGCGATGTTTATCGTGCGATTCTCGAGTCCAAGCCTTATTGGGTGCGCGCGCTTGTCTCGTTCGGCACCAACATGGTGATGTCGCAAGCCGACAGCGCATTGGCGCGGGACGCGCTGTGCGCACTGGATTTTCATGTTCATTGCGACCTGTTCGAAACGCCATCCGCCCGCTACGCGGATATCCTCCTTCCGGTCAATACGCCTTGGGAACGGGAAGGACTGCGTCTCGGCTTCGAGATCAATGAGCGGGCCGTTGAATTGGTCCAGTTGCGGCAGCGGATGGTGACGCCCCGCGGGGAGAGCCGGGCAGACTACAACATCGTGCTGGATCTGGCGGTCAGGCTCGGGATGGGAGATCAATTCTTCGGTGGCGACGTCGAAAAAGGATGGGACCATGTTCTCGAACCGTTGGGCCTGGACGTCGCGACGCTGCGTTCACATCCCGAGGGCATTTACCGGCCGCTCGAGCAGCAGGAAAAGCAATATGCTTGTACCACGCCGAATGGCCCGCGAGGCTTTGCGACCGAAACGCGGCGCGTCGAGTTCTATTCGGAGAAGCTGCATCGGTACGGTTATCCGGCTGTACCTCAGTATGTACCGCCGAGCCGCGGAGAGAGAGCACGCGCAGCTGAGCGTCGACGCTTTCCCTATACGCTCACTTCCTTCAAGAACGGCTACTACTGCCACAGCCAGCATCGTAGCCTGCCAAGCCTTCGTCGCCGTGCCCCTTATCCCGTTGCGGAACTGAGCGCCGATCTGGCGGCCCTGAAGGGCATTGTCGACGGGGACTGGATACGCGTCGCCAGTACAAACGGCACCGCGCGATTTCGTGCGCGAGTGGTCGCCGAACTCGCACCGGATGTCGTAGTCGCGGAGTATGGCTGGTGGCAGGCATGCGACGAAATCGGCATGGAATCGTCGACGGCCCTGGGAAGTACAAACAGTAACTACAACAGCATCGTGTCCGGCGCCATCGTCGATCCGCTGAGCGGTTCGTCGCCGCTTCGTGCCGTGCCATGCGACGTCACACTCGACGCGTCGGTCGATCCCGCGCGACGGGCGTGGCAAGGATTCCGGGACTTTGTCGTGTCGGCCGTACATGGAGAAGCCGAAGGCGTTCGCACGGTTACGTTCAGCGCAGCCGACGGTGGACCGCTCCCCGACTATCTGCCCGGACAGCATGTGACGATCCATATTCCGGAGTTGTGCGAAGGAGGAACGACGCGTGCCTATTCGCTCACTGGCCGTGCGATTGAAAGCGATCGGCGGACATACTCGATCTCCATGCGCCATCAGCGAGGCCGCAGTGCCGCTGGTGAGCAGTTCGAGGGCGTCATGTCCTCGTATATTCATCGCGAATTGGCAGTTGGACACAGGGTCTTGCTTCAAGCCCCCAGCGGCACCTTCGTCGTACCGCCGGCTTCGAAGCGACCGATCGTCATATTCGCGGGTGGGATTGGAATAACGCCCTTCATTTCGTGGCTGGAAACGATCGGGGAGCTGGGCACACAAGCGCCTGAATCCCAGCTGTTTTACGCGAATCTCAATAGCTCGACTCATGCGTTCCGGAAACGAATTGCGCAATTGCGGCGTGCGTTGCCAACGCTCAAGGTCGTGAATTGCTATAACCAGCCGCGCGACGAAGTACTCGGACGCGACTTCGAGATGCAGGGCTACCTCACTGCGGACGTCGTCGACGACGCATTGATACAGCACCGCGCGCGATTCTATTTATGCGGCCCGGAGCCGATGATGAACGCCATCACGGCAGGCCTCGTCGAGCGTGGCGTACCGCCGTTCGATATCTTCAGCGAGGCCTTTCGGTCTCCGTCGAAGCCGGCCCTCGATCCATCACAGCGCTTTGCCGTCGAATTCCGGCGGTCGCAGATCAAGGCTGAATGGGCACCCGAACGGGGAAGCCTGCTCAGCTTCGGCGAGAGCCTCGGCATCAGCATGCCGAGCGGCTGCCGGGTCGGGCAATGCGAGAGCTGTGCCGTCAAGGTCCTGGCGGGCAAGGTGTCGCATGTGACAGGGCATGGGCCGGATGAAGCCGATATGTGCCTCGCCTGCCAGGCGATCCCGGCCACTGATATTTCCATTGAAGCGTGAATGACCCACGAGGAGCCAAATCGAGCATGAAATTTTTCGACACGCCAGCGACACGCGAAGCGCTGGACTTCGCCACGCTGATTCCGTCGCTGAAGAAGGTGTTCATCAAGGGGTGTGAGGTTCCGCTCCGGCACTCGCACACGATCAATAGCGGCGACGGCAATACCGGCACCGTATTGATCATGCCGGCGTGGGAGGCGGACCGATATCTCGGCATCAAGACCGTGAACATTTTCCCGGGCAACCAGGGCCGCGGAATGCCCGGCTTGCACTCGACTTACGTGCTGTATGACGCCAGCACGGGTGAGCCACTCGCGCAGATGGACGGCGATGAAATCACCTCACGCCGGACCGCCGCCGCCTCGGCACTCGCTGCAACCTTTCTGGCGCGCGACGACTCCTCGCACATGGTGCTGTTGGGCGCCGGACGCGTGGCAAGCCTGGTGCCGGCAGCGTATCGAAGCCAGCTGCCAATCACGCATGTCGAGGTCTGGGACATCTATCCGGAATCGGCCGCGCGACTCGTGCAGCAACTGCGAGGCGAAGGTTTCAACGCGGCGGTTGTCTCCAGTCTGCCGGACAGCGTGGCGCGCGCGGATGTCGTGAGCTGCGCGACGCTCGCCACCGAGTCGATCGTACGCGGCTCGTGGTTGAAACCGGGAACGCATCTCGATCTTATCGGAAGCTTCACGCCGCAGATGCGCGAGGCTGACGACGATTGTTTCCGCCACGCACGCGTGTTTGTCGATACGGACGAGGCACCGCAGAAGTCCGGCGACCTGATTGGGCCGTTGTCGCGCAACGTGATTTCGCCGGCGGACCTGATCGGTACGCTCGCCGCCCTGTGCCGGGGCGACGTCGGTGGGCGATTCGACGGCAGCGAGCGCACGGTATTCAAAGCGGTGGGGACCGCACTCGAAGACCTGGCTGCGGCAGTGCAGGTTTATGAACAGCATGTTTAATCACTCGAAGCGTCGGAGACCATGATGAAGGAATTGAACCGTCAGCAAGACCTGGCAGCCTCGACAGTCGACGATGCAGTCGGACTCGAGCGTATGGCCGCAGCAGTGACCCGTTGGTCGGAAAAGTGGTTTCCCGACGCATACATATTCGCGGCGATCGCGGTTGTCGTCGTCGCGGTCGGCGCCCTGGCGACGGGCGCGCCTGCACAACGTGTGGGCATTGCCTTCGGAGATGGATTCTGGAGCCTGATTCCCTTTACGATGCAGATGGCGATCGTGGCCATTTCAGGCTACGTGGTCGCAGTATCTCCGCCTGCCGCGAAATTGATCGCATGGCTTGCCCGCTTGCCGTCGAACGGCAAGTCTGCGGTGGCATTCGTCGCGCTGGTCAGCATTTCGGCGTCGCTTTTCAACTGGGCGATCAGCCTGATCTTCAGCGGCCTGCTGGTTCGTGCGCTCGCTCGTCGCACCGGGCTCCGTATGGACTACCGAGCGGCGGGTGCCGCCGCCTATCTCGGCATGGGCGCGACTTGGGCGCTGGGATTAAGTTCGTCGGCATCGCAATTGCAAGCGAATCCGGACAGTTTGCCGAAAGCGCTGCTGGCGATCACCGGTGTCATTCCGTTTTCCGAAACGATTTTTCTTCCCCAGTCGTTGCTGATAGTCGCCGCTCTGACCGTCGTATCGCTTTTTATCGCGTATCTCTCTGCGCCGGGCGCCGAACGCGCCAAAACCGCGCAGTATCTGGGTATCTCGCTGAACGAGGCGGAACTCGAAGTAGCAGCGCCTTCACGCCCCGGCGACTGGCTCGAGTACAGCCCGTTGATCACAATCCTGATCGTCGCACTCGGCTCTGTTTGGGCATGGCACGAATTCACCGCGAAAAATCCGGTGCTGGCGATCTCGAATCTCAATACCTACAACTTCGTGTTCCTGTTGGCCGGGATGCTGTTGAACTGGCGCCCCCGCCGCTTTCTGAACGCCGTGGCGAAATCGGTGCCGTCCGTGGCTGGCGTGTTGATCCAGTTTCCTCTCTACGGAGGCATTGCGTACATGCTGACGAAAGCGTCCGCGCCGTCGGGACTACCGTTGGCCGATCATCTTTCGCATTTCTTCGTTGCAGTGTCGTCGCATGCGTCGTTTCCGGCGCTGATGGGCATCTATTCTGCCGTCCTTGGATTCTTCGTGCCGTCGGGTGGCGGGAAATGGATCATTGAAGCACCGTACGTGATCGCGGCAGCCAAGGAACTGCAGGTTCATCTGGGCTGGGCGGTAACCGTCTACAACGCGGCGGAGGCGTTGCCGAATTTGATCAACCCTTTCTGGATGCTGCCGTTGCTCGGCGTGCTGGGATTGCGGGCTCGTGACGTGGTGGGCTTCACGTTTACCCAGTTCATCGTGCATCTTCCGCTCGTGATCTTCATGCTGTGGGTTCTTGCGGGGACGCTGACCTTCCATCCCCCCGTCATGCCCTGATCAGTCTGTGGCGCCAGCCCGGTGCAGCAGGTTGTCAGTTTGGTCTGCTCGTCGTCCGGCCCGGTAACGAGCAGACGGACGTTGATCTGGCGATGTCGCTTGATGGTGTGCAGGAATGCAACGGCTGCAAACCTCAAAAGCGGCCGCGGCGTTCCCGCTAACCGACTGGCCGCAACGGGTCCAGGCTGTGTGGAAACCCGATGAAACTACAATG
>NZ_JAQQCJ010000001.1:0-702015 GCF_046030495.1 Paraburkholderia strydomiana | reverse complement strand
AAGGCTCTTTTTCGTTTCGTCAACAACATTTTTTCGCTTTCGCTTAAAACCTGCTGACGTCACGACCGCTGGTTTCTGCCGCGGCCCTCGTTCGCAAACGAGGGGGCGAATACTAGGTGAATATCCAACCTGTGACAAGCATGTGACGGGAATTTTTCCGTCGGCTTACCTACGGGTCGAGCTCAAAACTGCATCCACGGGAACCGCTGCAGCCATTGCGGCATAACCGGCATCGCTAGGATGGACGTGGTCGCCGCTGTCGAAAGCCCGCTGCAGCCGGTCCGGCTGCGCCCGGTCCCGCAGCGCAGCGTCGAAATCCACGACGCCGTCGAACGCATGGCTGGTCCGAATCCATTGGTTGACGGCCAACCGGATGCTTTCCCGCTCCGCCGGCAGCGATGCCGGGGTCAACGTCGCGCCGAACATCTTCACACCGGCGTGTCGCGCGGCAGCGATCAGCCGCTGGTACCCGGCAATCAGGTCCGCGGCCGTCACCGCGGTATGCGGGAAGTCGCAGTCGAGCCCGCTGCGCGGCGGCATCGCCGAGAAGTTGATGTCATTGATACCGATCAGCAGGATCGCCGTCCTGACGCCTGGACGCCGGAGCACGTCGCGGTCGAAACGGCTTGCCAGCGCGTCGCCATAACAGGGCGAGTCGCTCAGCAGCCGATTCCCGCTGATCCCGAGATTGACGACTGCGATCGAACGATCGCCCCCACCGTCCAGCCGGCGGGCCAACGCGTCCGGCCAGCGACGATTCTGATTCAGGCTGGAACGCATGCCGTCGGTGATCGAATCGCCGATCGCGGCGATCGCAGCCGACGAAGACCCCGCCTCCACCGACAACCCGGTCACCCAAATGTAGTGCGTAAACCGGCCACGGAATGCGTCCGCAGAAGCGTCCGCCGCATGATTGCCCGGCACCGACACGTAATTCACCTGATTCGACACACGGTGCCATGCCGCGACCCGCTGTTCCGGCCCCGTGACTGCACTGACTGCATACGGCACGCCTTCGGCGATATCGAGCGCGACCGGGTCACTGTCCAATTCTCCGCCTGCCGCAATGCTGACTGCCGTCTTGCCGCCGAACGTCACGCGCACCGCGCCGTTTTCGACAACAGCCGCGCCGCCCGCCGAACGCGCAATGCGCAGTTCTTCGATGACAAGCGGCGTCTTGCCGTATTCGTTACTCAGATGGATTCGCGCCGACTTTCCCGACAGCGTCGGGTAAACAATCTGCCGGACAGTGCGCCCGGCGACTTCCGGTGCGCGATACAACGGCGGCAAGTCCGTTCGCTGCGGAATGGGTTGCAGCGCCGTCGCCCATGCGGCGACCCAATGTCCCGCCAGCGGGGCGTCGGCGGCGAAAACGTTCGAGGAAGCGGCAAACTGCGCAAGCAGCGCCGCGCCGCATGCGGCAGCTAGGGTACGAAGGGTCATTCGGGTGGTCGGTTCAAGGCCAAACGCGCATTGTGCCCGATCGCAACGGTGACTGCGGGCGGCCGCGAACGCACGCGGCCCATCCAACTCAAGCCGGCTGCCCGCCGGTCATTTTCAACGCAAGCGCTTCGGCAACTTCGATCCCGTCGATCGCCGCGGAGTAAATGCCCCCGGCATATCCCGCTCCCTCGCCTGCAGGATACAAACCCTCGACATTCATACTCTGATAATCATCCCGGCGGCGCACGCGAATCGGCGACGACGTTCTCGTCTCAACGCCCGTCAGCACCGCGTCGTGCATAGCGAAGCCCGCGATTTTCTTGTCCATCTGCGGCAGCGCTTCGCGAATTGCCTCGATCACATAGTCGGGCAGCGCAGTGCTCAGATCGGTCGGATGCACGCCAGGTTTGTAGGACGGCACCACCGAACCCAGCGACGTGGAAGGCCGCCCGGCGATGAAATCGCCGACCAGTTGGCCCGGCGCCATATAGTTGCCGCCGCCGAGTTCGAACGCGCGCTCTTCCCATTTGCGCTGAAAAGCGATGCCGGCGAGCGGTCCGCCCGGGTAATCGTCCGGCGTGATGCCGACCACGATTCCCGCATTGGCGTTGCGCTCCGCCCGCGAATATTGGCTCATCCCGTTGGTGACCACGCGCCCGGGCTCAGACGTCGCCGCCACCACGGTTCCGCCCGGGCACATGCAGAAGCTGTAGACCGCGCGGCCGTTGCTGCAGTGGTGCACGACCTTATAGTCGGCGGCGCCCAGCTGTTTGTGGCCGGCAAATTTGCCGAAGCGGCTACGATCGATCAAACCCTGCGGATGTTCGATCCGGAAACCGAGCGAAAACGGCTTGGCCTCGATAAAGACGCCCCGGTCGTGCAGCATCTCGAAGGTATCGCGCGCGCTATGGCCGACCGCCAGTATGACGTGATCGCAGCGCAAGGTCTCGCCGGTCGACAGCGTCAAGCCGCGCACCTTGCCGCCGTCGATGTCGATATCGTCGACGCGGGTTTCGAAGCGCACCTCGCCGCCCAGCTCATGGATAGTCGCGCGCATCTTCTCGACCATGCTGACAAGGCGGAACGTGCCGATATGGGGCCGGCTCAGATACAAAATGTCTTCCGGCGCGCCGGCGCGGACGAATTCGTCGAGCACCTTGCGGCCGTAGTGCTTTGGGTCCTTTATCTGGCTGTATAGCTTGCCGTCCGAGAACGTGCCCGCGCCGCCTTCGCCGAACTGCACGTTCGACTCGGGATTGAGCACCGACTTGCGCCACAGCCCGAAAGTGTCTTTGGTGCGCTCGCGCACCGCCTTGCCGCGTTCAAGGATGATCGGCCGGAAACCCATCTGCGCGAGAATCAGTCCGGCAAAGAGGCCGCACGGCCCCATGCCGATGACGACCGGGCGCAGCGTGGTCAATTGCGCCGGCGCCCTCGCGACGAACCGGTAGGCCATGTCGGGCGTCACGCCGCAGTGCGGCACGTCGGCGAGCCGCTTGAGCGCGGCTGCTTCATCCAATACCTCGACGTCGACGATGTAAGTGAGCTTGATGTCGGCGCGTTTGCGCGCGTCGTGTGCGCGGCGAAACACGGTGTATCGGATGAGCCCGCCTTCAGCCACGCCGAGTTCCGCGAGGCGCGCACGGACGGCCGCGTCGAGGGCGCTCTCGGGATGATCGAGCGGGAGTTTGATTTCGCTTAGACGTAACATGGGTACCGGGGATGCAGGAGGGCCGCCAATTGCGGCCAATTCGCAATTTTATAGGTTAAGTGCCGGCACGGACCAGCGACGCTGAAGAAACGCCGTGACAAGCGGGCCGGAACAGCTATCAATGCGGACGACTTCCGTCAAAAAAATTTATTAACCGACCGGTCGGTTGGCTTATACTGAGCGAACTCAGACAACTTCCGCAGAGAGCGTCCCCATGTACACGCAATCCCTGGATATTCCCGGCAATGTCGCGCCGCTTGATGCGGGCGCGAGCTCGCCCGAACAGGCGCAGTTCGATGCGGTCATGGCCGCCGACGGCAAGATCGAGGCTCAGGACTGGATGCCCGATGCGTATCGCAAGACGCTGGTACGGCAAATCTCCCAGCACGCACATTCGGAAATCGTCGGCATGCTGCCGGAGGGCAACTGGATCACGCGTGCTCCGAGCCTGAAGCGCAAAGCGATCCTGCTCGCCAAAGTACAGGATGAAGCCGGTCACGGCCTCTATCTCTATAGCGCGGCCGAAACGCTCGGCGTGTCGCGCGATCAGCTGATCGCCGCGTTGCATTCGGGCAAGGCCAAGTATTCGAGCATCTTCAATTACCCGACGCCCACATGGGCCGACGTCGGCGTGATCGGCTGGCTGGTCGACGGCGCGGCGATCATGAACCAGATCCCGCTGTGCCGCTGCACTTATGGCCCGTACGCCCGCGCGATGATCCGCATCTGCAAGGAAGAGTCGTTCCATCAGCGCCAGGGTTTCGACGCGTTGATGTCGATGATGTCCGGCACGGAAGCGCAACGCGAGCTGGTCCAGCAGGCGGTGAATCGCTGGTGGTGGCCGGTGCTGATGATGTTCGGCCCGAGCGACAAGGACTCGATCCACAGCAATCAGTCGTCGAAATGGGGCATCAAGCGCATTTCCAACGACGACCTGCGCCAGAAATTCGTCGACGCCACTGTCGATCAGGCCAAAGTGCTCGGCGTCACGCTGCCCGACCCCGACCTGAAATGGAACGAAGCGCGCGGCCATTACGACTACGGCGACATCGACTGGGAAGAGTTCTGGCGCGTCGTGAACGGCGACGGCCCGTGCAACCGCGAGCGCCTCGCCACTCGCGTCAAAGCCCATAACGAAGGTGACTGGGTCCGTGAAGCCGCCCTCGCCCACGCCGAAAAACAGCGCCAGCGCGCCCAACAGCGCGCCGCTTGATAGACCGGGCGCGTCAGGAAGAAACAGGAGATAGAGCAATGAACAAGGAATGGCCGATCTGGGAAGTCTTCGTGCGCAGCAAGCAGGGACTCGACCATAAACACTGCGGCAGTCTGCACGCCGCCGACGCGCCGATGGCGCTGCGCATGGCGCGCGACGTCTACACGCGCCGCCAGGAAGGCGTGAGCATCTGGGTGGTGCCGTCGTCGGCGATCACGGCGTCCGCGCCGGAAGACAAGGCGGAGCTGTTCGAACCGGCTGGCGACAAGATCTACCGCCACCCGACGTTCTACACGCTCCCCGACGAAGTCAACCACATGTAAGCGCGGCCATGGACATCACCCCCCAACATCTCCAATACGTGCTGCGCCTCGCGGATACCGCGCTGATTCTCGGTCAGAGTAATACCGAATGGTGCGGTCACGGGCCGATCCTCGAAGAGGACATCGCGCTGTCGAACATGAGTCTCGATCTGATCGGCCAGGCGCGTTTGCTGTACACGCACGCCGCCTCGCTCGAGCAGCGGCTCACCGGCAAGAGCCGTACGGAGGACGACTACGCGTACTTCCGCGCCGAGCGTGAATTCGCCAACTACACGCTGGCCGAGTTGCCGCATTACGGCCCGCTGTGCGGCACCGCGCAAGCCGAGAAGGACTACGCGGTCACGATCGCGCGCAACTTCCTGTATTCAACGTTGATGGCGCATCTCTGGAGCGCGCTGACGACTTCCACGGACGAACAGCTGGCGGCGATCGCGTCGAAATCGATCAAGGAAACCAGCTACCACGTGCATCACGCAAGCGAGTGGCTGATCCGTTTCGGCGACGGCACCGAAGAATCGCACCGCCGCGCGCAAGCCGCGCTGGACTACCTGCTGCCGTACACGCGCGAGTTCTTCAGCGCGGACGCGGTGGAAGAGACGATTGCCGCGGCGGGCATCGGCCCGCTGACCGCGGACCTCGAAGCCGCATGGCTCGACGACGTGCGCGCCACGCTCGACACGGCCACGCTGACGCTGCCCGAAGCGGTCAAGCACATCACGACCGGCAAGCACGGCGAACATTCCGAGCACATGGGTTTCGTACTCGCCGAAATGCAGAGCCTCGCGCGCCAGCATCCTGGCGCCACGTGGTAATCCGACGATGACGACTTCGACTGCCTCGAACGCTACGGCCGACGCCGCGCTCCAACGCGCCTGGGACGTCCTTGAAACGGTGCCAGATCCGGAGATTCCGGTGGTGTCGATTCGCGAACTCGGCATTCTGCGCGACGTACGCCGCGATATCGACGGCACCCTCGAAGTCGTGATCACGCCGACCTATTCCGGTTGCCCTGCGATGTCGCAGATTGCCGAGGACGTCGCTCATGCGCTCGACGTCGCGGAACTCACGCCGTATCGCGTCGCCACCGTGCTCGCGCCGGCCTGGACCACCGACTGGATGACCGCCGACGCCCGCGAAAAGCTGCGCGCCTACGGCATCGCGCCGCCCACGGGCAACTGCGGTTCGGCCGCGGCGGCACAGGAAAAAGTGATGCGCTTCGTGCCGCGGGTGCTGCCGGCTCCGTGCTGCCCCCGTTGCGGCTCGGCGCATACCGAGCGTCTCGCGCAATTCGGCTCGACCGCGTGCAAGGCACTGTACCGCTGCCTCGACTGCCGCGAACCCTTCGACTACTTCAAACCATACTGATATGGCCACCCCGCAATTTCATCCGCTGCGTATCCGCGAAGTGCGGCCCGAAACCGCCGACGCGGTCTCGGTCGCCTTCGAAGTCCCGGTCGAGCTGCGCGACCAGTATCGCTTCACGCAAGGCCAGTTCGTCACGCTGAAAACGCATATCGACGGTGAGGAAACGCGCCGCTCGTATTCGATCTGCGTCGGCGTCACCGATTACGATCGCGACGGCGAGCTGCGCATCGGCATCAAGCGCGTGCGCGGCGGGCGCTTTTCGAACTTCGCGTTCGACACGCTGCAGCCCGGCCACACGATTGACGTGATGACGCCGGATGGGCGTTTCTTTACCCACCTCAACGCCGACCAAGGTCAGCAGTACCTCGCGTTTTCAGGCGGCTCGGGCATTACGCCGGTGCTGGCGATCATCAAGACAACGCTCGAAATCGAGCCACGCAGCACCTTCACGCTCGTGTACGGTAACCGCAGCGTCGATCAGATCATGTTCGCGGAAGAGCTCGAAGACCTGAAGAACCGCTTCATGAACCGCTTCGTGCTGTATCACGTGCTGTCCGACGATCTGCAGGACGTGGAGCTGTTCAACGGGGTGCTCGACCAGCAGAAGTGCGCGGCCTTCATCGAGAATCTGCTGCCGGCCGATGCGATCGACGAAGCCTTCATCTGCGGCCCCGGCCCGATGATGGACGCCGCCGAGGCCGCGTTGAAAGCCGCCGGCGTGCCGCAGGAAAAAGTGCACGTGGAACGCTTCGGCTCGCCGCTGCCGCAAGCGGGCGTACCGCCGGTCGAGATCACCGACGACACGCCGGCCGCCGACCTCGAAATCGTGCTCGACGGCAAGCGGCGCAAGTTGCGCCTGCCCTATCAGGGCGTGAGCGTGCTGGACGTCGGCCTGCGCGCCGGGCTCGCGCTGCCGTACGCGTGCAAGGGCGGGGTTTGCTGTACCTGCCGCGCGAAGGTGCTGGAAGGCGAAGTGAAAATGGAAAAGAACTACACGCTCGAAGAGCACGAAATCCGCGACGGTTTCGTGCTGACGTGCCAATGCCATCCAATCAGCGACCGCGTGGTGGTGAGCTACGACGAACGCTGAGCCGCACGCCGTACAGAGGCCCGCGCGACACCCGCGGCGCCTTTCGCGGCATCGCGATCCTTTACACTAGGGGCCGCTCGCGATCGGACACCTGTCCCGCTCGGCGAGCGGCCCTTTCTGTTATTGCCCCAGCAAGCCACTGCTCATGAGCACGATTCATCTCACCAATGGCGATGTCGCCGCCGACTCCCTACGCATCGCGCTGCGCGAAGCGGGCCGCGACGATCGCGTGCAGTCGCTACGGGACGATCTGGCAGTCGGCCCGCTGCGCGGCATCGACGACGCGCCGGATGTGCGCGCGAACTTCTGGGATCGCGTCAGCGTGGACACCCGGCGGGATTTCCTGCGGGAATTCCGCGAGCAGGCAGCGGCGCTGGACAACATCGCGCGCGGCGAAGCGAATCTGGTGGTCTGGCACGGCGAAAGCGCGGCGGATCAACTGATGCTGCGCCGCGTGTGCTACCACCTGCGCAATAGCCCGCAGCGCCTGAACGAGGCGCGTCTGTCGATTCGCGACCTGACCGATCCGGGCGCGTGGGCGCACAGCCGCCGGGATCGTGCGACCTCGGTCGGCATGTTTGCGCCTGCCGTGCTGAAAGCGCGTCTGGCTGACGCCGCGCCGATTTCAGTGTTGCGCATCAGCCGGCTCGCGCTGGAATGGCAGGAGGTCAAGCACGCGAACGGCGAAACACGCCGCTGGCGCGACAACACCTTCACGAGCGGCAGCTTCGCCGATCTGGACGCGCTGATTCTCGAACGCATCACCGAAGACTGGCAACCCGCCGCGCGCGTCGCCGCCGAGCTGATGACCGCCGAGCTCTGGTTTCTGGTGAGCGACAGCGTCGTCCTGTGGCGCCTTCGCGAAATGGCATCGACGCGACGCATCAAGCTGCGCGGCGACACCGGCGCATGGCGCACACTGGAGTTGTGCGCGGCGCGCGCCCCCTGTCCAAACTAATAAAACAGACGACTATGGCCCGCACCCGAGCCCCCGACCACGAAACCCAACGCGAACAGATTCTCGAGCTGGCGGCGGCGAAATTCGCCCAAACCAGCTATCCCAGCACGTCAATGGCCGATCTGGCCGCCGCGAGCGGCACCTCGAAAGCACGCCTGTACCACTACTATGCGAGCAAGGAAGCGATCCTGTTCGATCTGCTCGATCGCTACACGAAGCGACTGATGCTGATCATCGCCGAGGTGGAAGGCGCCAGCCAGCGGCGCGGACTCACCGAGCGGGAAACCTTCGCCGAGCTGATCCGCGCGTTTCTGTCCGAGTATGAAACCTCGCATAGCCGGCACGTCGCGCTGTTGAACGACGTGAAGTATCTGGTCGACACGCAGCGCGAGGTGATCCTGAATCGCCAGCGCGACGTGGTCGCGGCCTTTGCGCGGCAGTTGGCGCGCGCTTATCCGGAGCGCGCCAGTCGCGAGAATCAGACCGCCCTCACCATGATGGTGTTCGGCATGATCAACTGGACATTCACGTGGCTGAAGCCGGACGGGCGCATGGGCTACCGTGAATTCGCCGAACAGGTGGTCGGCATGGTGGATCACGGTTTGAGCACGCCCCCGGCGAAATGACGCATAGCAGCAATACTCAGGACAACCCGCTGCGGGAAACCTGAGCTGTGGCATGCGCACCACGAACGCTCGTTCAATTTAATTTTTCCTTTTAAATCAATTAACTAAAAATAGGGCGCAAGCTTTTAAGGCATTCTCTTCAGATTTTGATACGGGTTTTCCCTAGTGAGAGACTCCGGTTTCCGCTAAAATAGATTTTGCGGCGCACCAAGCCGCTTGATCAAAAGGAGAACCCGACCATGAACATGATGCCCCCCCGCGCCGCCGAGCCGATCGTCCCGCACGATCGCGCATCGCTGCCAGCTGGCCGCGCACCTGCTCTGGTCCGTGAACTCACGGCCGCCGATCGCGAACGGTTGTTGACCCACTTCCTCGCGCTCGACGAAGACGACCGTCTTCTGCGCTTCGGCCAGATCGTGCCGGACCACGTCATTGAAAACTACGTCCGCGCAATCGACTTCACGCGCGACACTGTTTTCGGCGTGTTCAACAGCAAGCTGGAACTCACCGGCGTCGGTCACCTCGCCTATCTGCCCGCCGAAGGCGACAAGCGCACCGCCGAATTTGGCGTGTCGGTGCTGGAAAGCGTGCGCGGCCAGGGTATCGGCTCGAAGCTTTTCGAGCGCGCCGCCATCCGCAGCCGCAACACGCACGTCACGGTGCTGTACATCCACTGCCTCGCGCGCAACACCACGATGATGCACATCGCGAAGAAGGCGGGCATGAAGATCGAGTACGCGTACGGCGAAGCAGACGCTTATCTGACGCTGTTGCCGGCGGATCAGTCGAGCATCATCGCTGAGATGCTGCAGGAGCAGGCCGCCGTGTTCGACTACGCGCTCAAGCGCCAGGCGCGTCATGCGTCCAGGTTGTTCGAGTCGTTCCTGCCGACGGCCGCCGCAGCCTGAAAAGCTTGGGCTTCGGCGAAATGACAAAGGGCAGCCATACGGCCGCCCTTTTTGTTTGCCTGCTGCCTACCCATAGCTCCACGTTCACAAGATCGGCAGTGCAGTCGTCTCTTTGAACTTTTCAAGCGCGAAGCTCGTTTTCACGTCGATCACCGACGGATGGTGCAGCAACTGATCCTGCACAAAGCGCGAAAAGTGCGCCATGTCCTCCACCTGGACCCGCAACAGATAATCCATGTCGCCCGTCATGGCATGACACGCGACCACCTCCGGCCACGCCTGGACCGCCGCACGAAACAGATCGGCATGCGTGGCATCGCCACGCGGACTGGGCGCCGAACCGCCGCGCTTTTCCAGCCGCACATTCACATAAGCGAGCAAGCCAAGGCCGAGATGCTGCGCATCGAGCAAGGCGACATAGCCGCGAATGACGCCGCTCTCTTCCAGCCGACGAATACGCCGCAGACACGGGCTCGGCGAGAGATTGACGCGCTCGGCAATCTCCTGATTCGACAACCGGCCATTCTCCTGAAGGATCGCCAGAATGCGCCTGTCGATGGCATCGATCTCAACCTTGGCCATTTTCTGCCGCCTCTCTCACAAAACCGGATAGAAAATGGCTCAAGCGTATCGACGTGCGATTAAATTCGCAAGTTTTCGTCTCGCGGCGGACTTTACACTTGCTTCATTCGGTCGCACTCAATCACCCATCCGCGTTCGCGCAACGCGCCGGCGCACATCAATCATCTTGCATGGGACCCGAGTCAGGCGCTAAGGCGCCGGCTCCGGTCGACAGGAGACAGACAATGCAGGTTTCAACCTGGGACAATCCGGTCGGCACCGACGGTTTCGAATTCATCGAATACACCGCGCCGGACCCGAAAGCGCTCGGCAAACTCTTCGAACAGATGGGCTTCACCGCCGTCGCGCGGCATCGTCATAAAGACGTGACGTTGTATCGCCAGGGCGAGATCAATTTCATCGTCAACGGGGAGCCGGATTCATTCGCGCAGCGCTTCGCACGGCTGCATGGCCCGTCGATCTGCGCGATCGCGTTTCGTGTTCAGGACGCGGCCAAAGCCTACAGGCAGGCGCTGGAAAAAGGCGCATGGGGCTTCGACAACAAGACCGGCCCGATGGAGCTGAACATCCCGGCGATCAAAGGCATCGGCGACTCGCTGATCTATTTCGTCGACCGCTGGCGCGGCAAGAACGGCGCGCAGCCGAACAGCATCGGCAACATCGACATTTACGACGTCGACTTCGAACCCATTGCCGGCGCGAACCCGAATCCGGTCGGGCACGGCCTGACCTACATCGACCATCTGACGCACAACGTGCATCGCGGCCGCATGCAGGAATGGGCGGAGTTTTACGAGCGCCTGTTCAACTTCCGCGAAGTGCGTTACTTCGACATCGAAGGCAAGGTGACGGGCGTGAAGTCGAAGGCGATGACTTCGCCGTGCGGCAAGATCCGGATTCCGATCAACGAAGAAGGCTCGGAAACGGCCGGCCAGATTCAGGAGTATCTGGATGCGTATCACGGCGAAGGCATTCAGCACATCGCGCTCGGCACCAACGACATTTACCGCACGGTGGACGGCCTGCGCGCAGCGAACATTTCGTTGCTCGACACGATCGACACTTACTACGAACTCGTCGATCGCCGCGTGCCGAATCATGGCGAGCCGCTCGACGAACTCAAGAAGCGCAAGATCCTGATCGACGGCGCGCCGGAAGACCTGCTGCTGCAGATCTTCACCGAAAACCAGATCGGCCCGATCTTCTTCGAGATCATTCAGCGCAAGGGCAACCAGGGCTTCGGCGAGGGCAACTTCAAGGCGCTGTTCGAATCGATCGAACTGGATCAGATTCGCCGCGGCGTGGTGCAGGACAAAGTCTGATCGCAACACACAAGCAGAAATGAAAAGGGCGAGGATCGCAAGATCCTCGCCCTTTTCATTTGCGCCGTTGCCTCGAGTGAAAGTCAATGAGACAACGATCGGTTATCAACCAACACACCGCTTCAGCGGCGCGTCACGAATTCTGGTTTCCCTCGTCCGCTTTCGAGGAACGCGAGAGGCGGTCCATGGCGATGCTCGCGGGCGCAACTTGCGCCGTCCGGCTCATCGCGTTCGAGAGCGCCCCTGCGCTGCCCGGGTTCGAGCGCACCGGCGCGCTCATGGCGAAGAAGGCTGCTGAGACCATCAGGAAGGTCTGGATGTTTCTAGTGTTCATGCGTACTCCTTTTCTAACTGCCCTGTTGTCCTGAAGCTCCACCGAATGCGGAGCGTTACGCAGACATTGCTCACAGGTGGGGGTTAGACAGGAATTTGAACTGCGGTTCCGTGAATTTGTAGCTTTTACAGCTTGTTACAGGCGGGTTCGCAACGTGAGGCCAGGCGAACCCAAGACGCATGGAGAGATCTCGCACGCATCCGCGAAGCCCCTTGTGGCACGCCTTTTTGGCATGCTGCGGCGGGTTTCCACCAGTGCTACCATCACCTGAAACACGTCAATATGACGGCCCCGGCCCTTCGCATTCACAAGATGCCACGGCCCAAAAAAGTTTTGGTGATCCCAAACTGAGTGGAGGAGTACACATAATGAATGCCCCGCTAGACGCAGGTCAGCGAGCCTCGCTCGAAGCCGCGTTGTCTTCCGTCACGCTCGACGATAAATACACCCTCGAACGCGGCCGCGCGTACATGAGCGGCATTCAGGCGCTGGTGCGTCTGCCGATGCTGCAACAGGAACGCGACAAGGCCGCCGGACTCAATACCGCCGGCTTCATCTCCGGCTACCGTGGGTCGCCACTCGGCGGACTCGACCAATCTTTGTGGAAGGCGAAGCAGCATCTCGCCGCGCATCGGGTCGTGTTCCAGCCCGGCGTCAACGAAGACCTCGCGGCCACCGCCGTCTGGGGTTCGCAGCAGGTCAACCTGTACCCGAGCGCCAAATACGACGGCGTGTTCTCCATGTGGTACGGCAAGGGACCGGGCGTCGATCGCACCGGCGACGTCTTCAAGCACGGCAATTCGGCCGGCTCCGCGCGCCACGGCGGCGTCCTCGTCCTCGCCGGCGACGACCACGCGGCCAAATCCTCGACGCTCGCGCATCAGTCCGAGCACATCTTCAAGGCATGCGGCCTGCCGGTGCTGTTTCCGTCGAACGTGCAGGAGTATCTCGACTTCGGTCTGCACGGCTGGGCGATGAGCCGCTACTCGGGCCTGTGGGTCGCGATGAAGTGCGTGACCGACGTAGTCGAATCGTCCGCTTCGGTGGATATCGACCCGCACCGCACAAAGATCATCCTGCCGGAGGACTTCGCGATGCCCGACGGCGGCCTGAATATCCGCTGGCCCGATCCGCCGCTGGTGCAGGAAGCGCGTCTGCTCGACTACAAGTGGTACGCCGCGCTTGCCTACGTGCGCGCGAACAAGCTGGACCGTGTCGAAATCGATTCGCCGCATGCGCGCTTCGGCATCATGACCGGCGGCAAGGCCTATCTCGACGTGCGTCAGGCGCTGACCGACCTCGGTCTCGATGACGAAACCTGTTCGCGCATCGGCATCCGGCTCTACAAGGTCGGCTGCGTCTGGCCGCTCGAAGCGCAAGGCGCACAGGCGTTCGCGCGCGGTCTCGACGAAATCCTGGTGGTCGAAGAGAAGCGCCAGATTCTCGAATACGCGATCAAGGAAGAGCTATACAACTGGCCCGACGCACAGCGTCCACGCGTATTCGGCAAGTTCGACGAGAAGGATGGCGCAGGCGGCGAATGGTCGGTGCCGATGGGCAACTGGCTGCTGCCGGCGCATTACGAACTTTCCCCAGCGATCATCGCCAAAGCGATCGCCACGCGGCTCGACAAGTTCGATCTTCCATCGGACGTACGCGCGCGCATTGCCGCGCGCATCGCCTTGATCGAAGCGAAGGAAAAGGCACTCGCACGCCCGCGCGTGGAAGCCGAACGCAAACCGTGGTTCTGCTCGGGCTGCCCGCACAACACGTCGACCAATGTGCCGGAAGGCTCGCGTGCGATGGCCGGCATCGGTTGCCATTACATGACGGTGTGGATGGACCGCAGCACCAGCACGTTCAGCCAGATGGGCGGCGAAGGCGTCGCGTGGATCGGCCAGGCGCCGTTCAGCAACGACAAGCACGTGTTCGCCAATCTCGGCGACGGCACCTACTTCCACTCCGGCCTGCTGGCGATTCGCGCGGCGATCGCGTCGAAGGCGAACATCACCTACAAGCTGCTTTATAACGACGCGGTTGCTATGACCGGCGGCCAACCTGTAGACGGTGTGCTCACCGTGCCGCAGATCACGCATCAGCTCGCCGCCGAAGGCGCGACGAAAATCGTGATCGTCACCGATCAGCCGGAAAAGTATTCGGCGAATGTCGGCCTCGCACCGGGCATCGACATCCACCATCGCGACAAGCTCGACGAAGTGCAGCGTCAGCTGCGCGAAATTCCCGGCACCACGATCCTGATCTACGACCAGACCTGCGCCACCGAGAAGCGCCGCCGCCGCAAACGCGGCACGTATCCGGACCCGGCGCGGCGCGTCGTGATCAACGAGGCCGTGTGCGAAGGCTGCGGCGATTGCTCGGTGAAGTCGAACTGTTTGTCCGTCGAACCGCTCGATACCGAGTACGGCACCAAACGCCAGATCAACCAGTCGACCTGCAACAAGGACTTCTCGTGCGTGAACGGCTTCTGCCCGAGCTTCGTCTCCGTTGAAGGCGGTCAGTTGCGCAAGCCGAAGGCGGCTTCGGGCGTCGGCGGCGACGCGATGCCGCCGGTGCCGGAACCGGAACTGCCGTCCATCGACCGTCCTTATGGCGTGCTGGTCACGGGCGTCGGCGGCACGGGCGTCGTGACGATCGGCGCACTGCTCGGCATGGCCGCGCATCTGGAGAACAAGGGCGTCACCGTGCTCGACGTCACCGGCCTCGCGCAAAAAGGCGGCGCCGTGATGAGCCACGTGCAGATCGCGACGAACCCCGCCGACATCCACGCGACCCGCATCGCGATGGGCGAAGCGAGTCTCGTGATCGGCTGCGATGCGATCGTCACCGCCAGCGACGAATGCGTGTCGCGGATGCAGGCGGGCCGCACGCGCGTGGTGTTGAACAGCGCGCATACGCCGACTGCCGAGCTGATCAAGAATCCGAACTGGCGCTTCCCTGGCGCCAGCACGGAAGCCGACGTGCGCGCCGGCGCCGGCGACGACGGCGTCGCTACGGTCGACGCAAATCATTTCGCGCTCGCCCTGCTCGGCGATGCGATCTACACGAACCCGTTCGTGCTCGGCTACGCGTGGCAGCGGGGCTGGGTGCCGCTCACGTATCAGTCGCTGATGCGCGCGATCGAGTTGAACAACGTGCAGATCGAGAAGAACCGCGCGGCCTTCGAATGGGGCCGGCGCGCCGCGCACGATCTGGCCGCGGTGCGCAAGCTCGTGCAATCGCAGGGACGCGGCGCGGCGGCGGAAACGGCGAGCAGCAAGATCATCGCGCTGCATACGCCGAAGGCGCTCGACACGCTGATCGACAAACGCGCCGACTACCTCGCTGCGTGGCAAAACCGCGCGTATGCCGAGCGTTATCGCGCGCTGGTGTCGGAGGTGCGGGAAGCGGAAGCGGCACTCGACTCGGTCGACGGCCAGTTGCCGCTGACCGAGGCGGTCGCGAAGAATCTGCACAAGCTGATGGCGTACAAGGATGAGTACGAGGTCGCGCGTCTCTACAGCGACCCGGCGTTCATCGAAAAACTGAAGGCGAATTTCGAAGGCGACTGGAAGCTGCACATCCACCTCGCGCCGCCGACGTTTTCGAAGAAGGACGCGCAGGGCCATCTGGTGAAGAAGAAGTACGGCCCGTGGGTCTTCAGCGCGATGCACGTGCTCGCCAAACTCAAGTTCCTGCGCGGCACCGCGTTCGACGTGTTTGGCAAGACGGAGGAGCGTCGTACCGAACGCGCGCTGATCGTCGAGTACCAAGCGCTGGTGCGCGAACTGATCGGCGGGCTGAGCGCGCAGAACCGTGAGCTGGCGCTAGAACTGGCGAATCTGCCCGACGGCATCCGCGGTTATGGGCACGTGAAGGAAAACAACCTGAAGGGCGTGCGAATCAAATGGAACGAGTTGCTGACGCGCTGGCGCTCGCCGGAGGCGGGCAAGACGCAACATGCGGCGTGAGCGTGACAGCGCAAGTTTGATCGCTTGACCGGTTCATCAGTCCGGGTCGGAAATTGAAAAGGCGGAGGCCCTCACGGACCACCGCCTTTTTTTTGTCTGCGATTTTGCCCACGATAAAAAAACGCCACGGAATCACTTCCGTGGCGTTCTTCCCGTCAGTTCGCGGCAGCGCAGGCCTTGGCGCGCGCCCCGCTTCAACCTTCAGGCCATCCGCATTACTTCGCGTTCACCGGTTTGCGCGCGTTTGCCGAAGCCACCGCCGTCATGTTGATGATCCGGCGCACCGTCGCAGCGGGCGTCAGCACATGCACCGGCTTTTCCGCGCCGAGCAGGAACGGACCGACCGTCACGCCTTCGCCGCCGACCATCTTCAGCAGGTTGTAGGCGATGTTCGCCGCTTCGACGTTCGGCATGATCAGCAGGTTCGCTTCGCCGGTCAGCGTCGTGCCCGGGAACGCAGCCTTGCGGACCACTTCCGACAATGCGGCGTCGCCGTGCATCTCCCCGTCGATTTCCAGCGTCGGCGCGCGTTCGGCAATCAGCTTGCGCGCCGCGGCCATGCGTTGCGACGACGAAGACGGCGCGCTGCCGAAGTTCGAATTCGACAGCAACGCGACCTTCGGCGTGATACCGAACTTCTCGATTTCACGCGAAGCCAGCATCGTCATGTCGGCGAGTTGTTCGGCGGTCGGCGTTTCGTTCACGTAGGTGTCGCAGATGAACAGATTGCGGCCCGGCAGCATCAGCAGGTTCATCGCGGCGAAGTTCTGCACGTTGTCCGCCTTGCCCAGCACCTGCTCGATGAACTTCAGGTGCGTGTGGTACTGGCCGATCATCCCGCAGATCATGCCGTCGGCTTCGCCGAGGCGCACGAGGATCGCCCCGATCAGCGTGTTGAACTTGCGCATCGCGGCCTTCGCGACGTCCGGCGTGACGCCTTCGCGCGCGCCGAGTTCGTGGTACGCCTGCCAGCATTTCTGATAGCGCGGATCGTCTTCCGGATCGACGATCTCGACGTCTTCACCGCACTTGAGCTTCGAGCCCATCTTCTTCAGACGCATCTCGATCACCGACGGACGGCCCACCAGAATCGGCTTGGCGATCTTTTCGAGCAGCACGAATTGCGCGGCGCGCAGCACGCGCTCGTCTTCACCTTCGGCGAACACGATGCGCGCCGGCTCCGACTTCGCCGCCGCGAACACCGGGCGCATCACCATGCCGGTGCGATAGACAGTCGTGCCGAGTTCTTCGCGGTACGCGTCCATGTCCTTGATCGGACGGGTCGCGACGCCCGAATCCATCGCAGCCTGCGCAACAGCCGGTGCGATCTTGATGATCAGGCGCGGATCGAACGGCTTCGGAATCAGGTATTCCGGGCCGAATTCCAGCGAGTGGCCTTCGTACGCCTTCGCGACTTCATCGCCCTGATCGGTTTCCTCGGCCAGCTCGGCAATCGCGCGCACGCATGCGAGCTTCATTTCTTCGGTGATCGTGGTTGCGCCGACATCCAGCGCGCCACGGAAGATGAACGGGAAGCACAGCACGTTGTTGACCTGGTTCGGATAGTCCGAACGGCCCGTCGCGATGATGCAGTCCGGGCGGACCTTCTTCGCTTCTTCCGGGCGGATTTCCGGCTCGGGATTCGCCAGCGCCAGAATCAGCGGCTGGGTGCCCATTTCGGCGACCATTTCCGGCTTCAGCACGCCGGCGCTCGAGCAGCCGAGGAACACGTCGGCGCCGCGAATCGCGTCGGCCAGCGTGCGCGCTTCGGTGTTCGCCGCGTAGCGCTCCTTCGACGGATCGAGATTGCCGCGGCCTTCGTAGATCACGCCCTTGGAATCGGTGACGAGAATGTTCTTCTTCGACAGACCGAGATTCACCAGCAGATCCAGACAGGCGATGGCTGCCGCGCCCGCGCCCGAACACACCAGCTTCACTTCGTCGAGCTTCTTGCCGACCACTTTCAGGCCGTTCAGGATCGCCGCCGACGCGATGATCGCCGTGCCGTGCTGATCGTCGTGGAAGACGGGGATCTTCATGCGCTCACGCAGCTTCTTCTCGATGTAGAAGCACTCCGGCGCCTTGATGTCTTCGAGATTGATGCCGCCGAGCGTGGGCTCGAGCATCGCGATCGCTTCAACCAGCTTGTCCGGATCGGTCTCGGAAAGTTCGATGTCGAACACATCGATGCCGGCGAACTTCTTGAACAGGCAACCCTTGCCTTCCATCACCGGCTTCGCGGCGAGCGGGCCGATGTTGCCGAGGCCGAGCACGGCTGTGCCATTTGTGATCACGCCGACCAGGTTGCCGCGCGACGTGTACTTCTGCGCGTCGAGCGGTTCGTCGTAGATCGCCATGCAGGCTGCGGCGACACCCGGCGAATACGCGAGCGACAGATCGAGCTGATTCGATAGCGGCTTGGTGGGCGTAACCGAAATCTTGCCGGGTTTCGGATTCTGGTGGTATGCGAGAGCGCTTTGCTTAAGTTGTTCGTCCATTTTTTGGCCTGCGAGACGTAAGAAATTGGGCCCGGCACACCGCACAGCCGGCGTCGCCTGCATCTGTCGAATGAAGCACCGACCGAGGCGGTTTTGCGCATGCGCCGGGTAGGCGTGACGTTGAACCGCGACGACGAACAGGGCAATGCGAGGACGATACGGAGTGCTTCGCGGGCCGGTTAGTGTACACCCCGCATGCGTCGATGCACTGAGTGGTTAACACGACTCGCCATCGGCGAAACAAGGGCTGGCGATGCTGCGGCGCCGCACGCATTGCGCGGTTTGTCGTCCGCACGTGATACGCAGGCCATGGCGGCCCGTCACGCTCATTCGAGCTCGGCGCCGCGTCGTTCGGGAATCAGAAAAAGTGTCGCGAAGATGTCGAGCAGATAGATCGACGCGAGCAAGGCAAGCGCCGCGCCGAACGAATAACGTGCGGCCAATGCGCCCACCACCACCGGCCCAAACCCGCCGACCGCCCGGCCGACGTTGAACAGCACGTTCTGGGCGGTGGCGCGCGCATCGGTCGGATAGAGCTCGGAAATCAGCGCGCCGTAACCGCCGATCATTCCATTGACGAACACGCCCATCGCCGCGCCGCCGAACAACAGAGCCATGGGCGTGCTCAGGTGCGCGTAGACGAACACCATCACCACGGCACCCGCCTGGTAGAACAGAAAAGTCGGCTTGCGGCCGAAGCGATCGGCCGCGATGCCGAACAGCCAGATGCCGCTCGCCATGCCGAGTATCGTCGCCGCGGTCCAGATGCCGGACTTGGTCAGCGAATAGCCGAAGGTCTGCGACAGATAGCTCGGAAGCCAGATCATGAGACCGTAATAGCCGAAGTTCTGCACCGAACATAGGATCGCCACACCGATGCTGGCGCGCGTGGTGCGACCATCGGCGACCAGCAGTTTGAACGGCAACTTGCGCATGCCGCGCGCCACGCGCTCGTTGAAGAGCGCCGGCTCCTCGACGCGGCGCCGCACGAAGAACGAGACGACGGCGGGCAGCAGTCCGAGGGCGAACATGCCGCGCCAGCCGATCACCGGCAATAGCAATGGGGTCAACAAAGCGGCCGCCAGCACGCCGGCCTGCCAGCCGAGCCCGACATACGACGATGCACGCGCCCGCTGCGACGCCGGCCACGCTTCGGCCACCAGCGCCATGCCGATGCCGAATTCGCCGCCGAGCCCAATGCCGGCGATGGTCCGGTACACCAGCAGGTCCGTATAGCCCTGCGCCAGCGCGCACAAGCCGGTGAAGACGGCGAACAGCAGGATCGTCCAGGTCAGCATCCGCACGCGACCGAAATAGTCGCTCAGCACACCGAAGATCAGACCGCCCGCGACGGCGCCGATCAGCGTCCATGTGACGAGCGAGCCGGCCTGGGTGGAGGTCAGATGCAGGTCGGCGGCGATCACCGGCAGCATGAAACCGAGGATCAGCAGATCGAAGCCGTCCATCGCATAACCCAGCGCCGACGCGAGCAGCGCGCGGCCCGCATAACCATTTTTCGCGGGGGCACGGGTGTCGGTAGCGGGGGCGGCGGCAGTCATTGAAAGCATTCCGTAGGTCAGAGGGGGAGCGCGAGGCGGCGCCCGAGAAATTCGCGTGAGTGTAAAGGCGCCCCTGGTTGCTCACAAGCCAGACCAAAATGCGGCGGCCGTGCTCCTGCGCAGAATCGACAGCCCGCCCCTGGCATGGCCCGCAACGCCTGCCTGGCGCGGCCGCTATGACCGCCATTCGCGCTAGCCGCGCACGACGGCCTCGTCCGAAGGGTCCATTTCAGGTAAAATGTCGGCCTACGCGCGCAGCAAAAACCGGCCTTTGTCCACGACAGGCGCCACTGACCGGCAGCGTATTCCGCCCAGCATGGCGCGGCATACCTCGCTTGCTGCGCCACCGGGCCGCGCGCCCGCTTCTCCCGCTCATACCCAAGGATCCCGCCCATGACAGGCTTCGATCGCCAGACGATCTCCGACACGACCGCAAAAATGCTGCTGGAAGTTCAGGCAGTGCACTTCAACGCGGAGAAACCGTACATTTTCACGTCCGGCTGGGCGAGCCCGGTTTATATCGACTGCCGCAAGCTGATTTCGTATCCGCGCGTGCGCCGTGGCCTGATGGAAATGGCCGAAGCCACTATCCTGCGCGACGTCGGCTATGAGCAGATCGACGCCGTCGCCGGTGGCGAAACCGCAGGCATCCCGTTCGCGGCATGGCTGTCCGACCGCCTCATGGTGCCGATGCAATACGTGCGCAAGAAGCCGAAGGGTTTCGGCCGCAACGCGCAGATCGAGGGCCTGCTGACCGAAGGTCAGCGCGTGCTGCTGGTTGAAGACCTGACCACCGACAGCCGCAGCAAGATCAACTTCATCAACGCGCTGCGCACCGCCGGCGCCACGGTGAATCACTGCTTCGTGCTGTTCCACTACAACATCTTCAAGGAAAGCGTGTCGGTGCTGAAAGACATCGACGTCGATCTGCACGCGCTGGCCACGTGGTGGGACGTCTTGCGCGTCGCCAAGGAAAACAAATACTTCGACACCAAGACGCTCGACGAAGTGGAAAAATTCCTGCACGCGCCCGCTGAATGGTCGGCAGCGCATGGCGGCGCGAACGCGACGCCGCAGTAAGCGGCAAACTCTGCGTTAGCGCCGACGTTCTAGCCGTCTGAATTGAAAAAGCCGCCTGTCTCACGACAGGCGGCTTTTTGTTTACTCGGCGCTAAGCTTTGTGGCCGGGATCGCCCGGTGCGGGCGACGACAGATTCAGCAAGCCGTTGCTCTGCGCATACTGGAACAATTCGGAATCGCGATCGATGCCGAGCTTGCGCATCGCCGCGTTTTTCTGAGTGCTGATCGTCTTGATGCTGCGGTTGAGCTGCTCGGAGATTTCCTTGATCGTCATGCCCGATACGAATAGACGCACCACTTCCAGTTCGCGTTTGGACAGCATGACGTCATCGCTCTTGCCGCCGGAATTCATGCGTAGCGCATCCAGCACCGCCTTCACCGACGGGCTCATATACTCGAGGTTGCGGCTGACATGTTGCACCGCGAGACCAATGTGGCTCAAATCGTCCGATTTATGGACGACAGACGTCACGCCAAGCTCCCTCAACCGTTTCAGCAGTGCTGCATTTTCCAGCATGGTGAGCACGACAATGGGAAGGTCCGGGAAATTGCGACGCAGATAGCCGATCAACTGCAGCCCGTCGCCATACTGGCCGCCGGGCATCGCCAGATCCGTAACGAGCACGTCGCAGGGCGCGGTTTGCAACATCTTGACCAGCTCAGTTGACTGCCGCGCACGACCGACGACTTCCATCCCCGGAAACTTGAGCAGCGCGTGCTCCGCACCGAACAGAATGACCGGGTGATCGTCGGCGACTACGACCTTGAGTGGATCAAGCATCGCCCTCCTTTTGATTGGTAAACCACTCTCCACAACTTCTACCATGTCTTTCTGTCTTGGTACTCACAGGAATGAGAACGCGGCGCCGGTGTCGCGCGGGCGATTCCTCCGACTATAGCCGATTTCCCCTTCGCAAATGCCGCAGCGTGGCAACAATGATGTATCGCAGAGCTAATGTTAGACTTGATTCGACCTTGGGGCACGATTAAGGACAACAACCATCGCGAGGACAAGCGCCTCGCGCCCTGACAGGAGAACCGGCACATGCGCTCGCGTTGCCTGGTTGTTTCGCTTGCTTTACCGCTGTACCGTACGCCGTTCTTCACCTGCGCGACGCTGGGGCTGGCTCTATTCATGATGCATAGTCCGCGCGCGTTCGCCGAGGCCACATTCACGCTGACGAGCGCCAGTTTCCATAACGGCAAGGTGGAAGCCGCACAGGTTTTCAATCAGGCCGACTGCAAAGGCGGCAACCGTTCACCGCAATTGACGTGGCGCGACGCGCCGCCAGGCACGCGCAGTTTCGCGATCACCATGTTCGATCAGGATGCGCCGGGCCGCGGCTGGTGGCATTGGGCGGTCGCCGGCATTCCGGCGAAGGTCGACAACTTGCCCGAGAATGCGAGTTCCTCCGGGTTCCTTACTAAACTCGGCGCGGTCGAGGCGCGCAACGACTTCGATACCGACGGCTATGGCGGCCCCTGTCCACCGCCGGGCAAACCGCATCGCTACATCGTGACTGTTTATGCACTGAGCACCGCCGACCTGCGCCTCGCGCAAGGGCGTCCGGCGCTGATGTTCGATCACGAAATCGGCACGGCCTCGCTCGGTAGTGCGCGGATGGTGGTCACTTACGGGCGGTAGCGTCGTCCGACGGGTTCGTCGGATCGAAACGCAGCGACGCGGCGAGCTCATGCAGATTGGCGTACGGTTTGCATCGACATGCCGCGCGCGCGGAATTTCTGTCATGCGCGCACGTTAATGTGCGGCGAGGCGGTGCGCGCGGCTCCCGGCGCACCATGGCCGCGCCTGATCCCATCCTGTTTCACTACTGCCGGAGAACCTCATGTCGAAGATCGTCATCGTTTATCACAGCGGCTACGGCCACACGAAGAAGGTCGCGGAAGCCGTGCTCGCGGGCACCATCGAAGCGGGCGCGCAGGCCCGGCTTTTGCCGGTTGGCGAAATCGACGACGCGACCTGGGCCGAACTGGCCGAGGCCGACGCCATCATCTTCGGCGCGCCGACCTACATGGGCGGTCCGTCGGCGGACTTCAAGAAATTCGCCGATGCGAGTTCGAAGCCGTGGTTCGGCCAAACGTGGAAAGACAAGATCGCGGCCGGCTTCACCAACTCGGCGACCATGAACGGCGACAAGTTCTCGACGATCCAGTACTTCGTCACGCTCGCGATGCAACACGGCATGATCTGGGCGGGCACCGGTATGATGCCGTCGAACACCAAGGCGGCGACCCGCAACGATCTGAACTACGTGGGCGGCTCGACTGGCCTGCTCACGCAGTCGCCGGCCGACGCGTCGCCGGAAGAGGCGCCGCCCGCCGGCGATCTGGAAACGGCGCGGATGTTCGGCGCCCGCGTTGCCGGCGTCACGGCACGGTGGATCGCCGCGCAGGGCTAGCGTGCGTCCTCTGTCGCGAACCGGGTGGCATCGGCTGGCATCTACCGCACAACAGGTCACGCCGATGTCACGTTCGGCGCGCATCGTCGTTTTTTTCGCCCCGTGTCGCACGTCCGCCGCCATGAGGTCTTAAAATAGCGTTCCGGCGCGGCGTCGCGCCCCTGTTTCCAGCAAGCGAGTGAGATCGAGATGAGCACGAAAGTTTTTGTCGACGGACAGGAAGGCACGACCGGCCTGAAGATTTTTGAGTACCTGTCGCAACGCGCCGACGTGGAGATCCTGCGTATCGAAGAAGCGAAGCGCAAAGACCTCGAAGAGCGCCGCCGTCTCATCAATGCGTCGGACGTCACGTTCCTGTGCCTGCCCGATGTCGCGTCGCGCGAATCCGCTTCGCTGGTCGCCAACGATCGCACCGTGCTGATCGACGCGAGCACCGCGTTTCGCACCTCCGCCGACTGGGCGTACGGCCTGCCCGAACTGGCCCGTACGCAACGCGAGCGTCTGCGTACGGCCAAGCGCATCGCCGTGCCTGGCTGCCACGCGTCGGCCTTCGTGCTGGCAATGCGTCCGCTCGTCGAAGCCGGTGTGGTCGCGGCCGACTTCGCCGCGCACGCTTATTCGATCACCGGCTATAGCGGCGGCGGCAAGAAGATGATTGCCGACTACGAAGCCGGCGGCAACGACAAGCTCAAGAGCCCGCGTCCCTATGCGCTCGGCCTCACGCACAAGCATCTGCCGGAAATGGCGGCGCACACGGGTCTGACTTCGGCGCCGATCTTCACGCCGATCGTCGGCGACTTCTACAAGGGTCTTGCCGTCACCACGTTCTTCTCGCCGAATCAGTTGGCGAAAAAAGCCACGCCGCAAGACGTGCAGGCGCTGTTCGCCGAGTACTACGCGGGCGAAGCCTTCGTGCGCGTCGCACCGTTCGATGCGGACGCGAACCTGGACAGCGGCTTTTTCGACGTGCAGGCGAACAACGACACCAACCGTGTCGACCTGTTCGTGTTCGGCAACGAAGAACGCTTCGTGACCGTCGCGCGACTGGACAATCTGGGCAAGGGCGCATCGGGCGCGGCGATCCAGTGTATGAATCTCGCCATCGGCGCGGCCGAAGAAAGCGGCTTGAAACGCTGAATAAACGCGGTATCGACGGCAATTCGCCGTCGTCCCCATCGAAAAGCCGGTCTGCAAAGACCGGCTTTTTTGCTTTAAAAACACTCCCGTTAATTCTCATCGCAAGCGCGATCGGTACGAGTCCGCATTTCTTAAAAAAGAAAAATCGCAGCGCTTTCGACTACCGGTAATTCATTCCTCCAATTCGTTCACCCCGCATAGTTTTCCGCCTAGGGAAATACCTGATTTTTTCTCGAACGGTCGTTCGAAGATGATAGAGCCTTTTTGCCGTAACGCCTGCCCATCAAGGGCGTGCGAGGAAGCAACGGCGTCGTCCCATTCGCGAAAATTGCTTTTTTGTTTAAAAGGGCCGCAAGTGTCCGCGCAGTGCGTACGCGCCGAAATTCGCGCTGTTTGAATCGGTCTTTTTAGACGGCTCATTCAATTGACATCGATTAACCGCGCAGCGAAATTACTTCGCACAATTACATGAATGGAGACAGCGGTATGTCGAACGCCATTAATCTCGGCCTCGCAATGGCCCTTGCCACAGCGCCATTACTCGTCGCTTGCGGTGGCGGCAAGGCCGACAGTCCAGGCACGATCGACACGCCGCAATGCTCCGGCGCGAGTTGCGGCGTGCAGGGGCCGCCCCCCACGGGCACCAGCGCGGCCGCGTTGTGCCCCGCTACCGCCGACATCGTCAAAACCACCTATCTGGGTGGAGCGGGAAGCGGTGAAGTCGTCCAGGTGAACATCGACGCGACGGCGATGACGTACACGCTGAAGTGGCTCGAATCGCCGATTCCGTTGCGCACGGGTCAGGTCACTCCGACCCGCGCCGGCACGCGAATCACCGGCGCGGTGATCCACCCGCCGGCCGGCGCGCTGCCGACCGCCGAACAAACGCGCTGTGCGTTCATTCTCGGCGCGGGCACCGGCACCGCACCCGGCGACGGCCAGCCCTACACCACGCCGGACTTCGTCAACAACCCCAATCCGCCGATGATCCTCGTCGGCCTCGGCGTCGCAGGCGGCGGCATCCCGGGCGCAACGGTCCAGTTCGACGGGCTGACTATTCCGCTCGTCGGCTCGGGCATCGGCAAGGTGCCGAGCCGCCACTTCGACTTCTATCCGTTCCTCGGCTTTGCCAGCACGACGACCGACCTCACCAAACTGGCCGGCACGTACAACGGCTTGCTGTATCACCTCGCGCCGTCGGGCAACTATGCGACGGTCGCGACCAACACGGTCGAAACCTTCGACGCGAGCGGCGCCTGCACGAGCAGCAATACCGCCAATCCGAACTACTCGCCGAACGCCGGTGGTTGTCTGACGACCGGCAATCCGCTGACGCTGAACAGCAATGGCTATTTCGACAGCCAGCTCGCGCCGCAGATCGTGCCGCAATTCCAGTTGCCGCTCATCGGCGCGAGCGGCAAGTCGGCGACCGCGCACATGATTCTCGGCCAGATCAACGGCGCGACCATGCCGCTGGTCGTGCGCACGGGCTCCATCAATCTCGGCACCGCTCCATTCCACCTCGACGCGAAGGTCGACGACGAATCCGGCATCGCCATGCTCGCTGCGGCCACGCCGCTTGCCTCCGGCGGTTTCGACGGCGGCTACGCGGGCGCCGACTCGAATTTCAGGAACACCGCGACCTTGATCCAGGGCGCCGTCGGCACGTTCATCAACCCGTCGACTTCCGCGCCCGAAGACCACTTCGGTTTGACCTACGGTCTGCAGAGCCCCGGCCTGGTCGGCGTGCAGGGCAGTGGCGCCGGCTTCGCGATTGCGTCGGGCGGCCTCTATGCCATCGCCATCCAGGGCACGGAGAACGGCGGCATCGCGCCGACCTCGGCCAACGCGGATACGCCGAGCACGCCCTACTTCGGCATCGGCGCGCAGATCAGCAAGTGACGCGCAATGAGCCGGCCGTGCGCGGCGCGGGCAAAACACAAAGCAAGACGTGGCTGGACTGGGAGCCGGCCACCTACAACGAGAAAATTCTGGAGGCGGTATGAATTGGAGAATCCTTTCGGTGCTCGCTTTTGCTGCACCGTTGCTGGGGGCGTGCGGTGGTGGTGGAGGCGGCGGTGATGGGCCGGTGACGGAAGTCCGTCTGTGTCCTGCGTCGCTCGATTACGGCACCGTGTTCACGGGCGGCGGCGGTGACGGCGAACTGGTCAAGTTGCAACTCGATACGACCAGGATGACGTGGCAGGTCAATTACATCGAGTCGCCGATCCCCGCCACCCCCGGCACCGTCGTCCCGACTCGCGCCGGCCAAACCGCGAGCGGCACGCTGACGCAGGAAACCCTGCTGCCGACCAACAAGCTCAACCAGTGCGCGTTCCGCCTGAACGGCGCGAGTCTCGACCCGAACCGGCCGGCGCGGATTTTCATCGGCGAAGGGGTGGCGGGCGGCACGATTCCCGGCGCGGAGATTTCGTTCGGCGGGATTCTCGGGGTGGGCGCGGTGCCCGATACCACCTTCCCGTATTACCCGTTCATCGGCTTCTCGTCGATTGAAACGAATCTCGCGAACGTCGCCGGCACCTACAACCAGCTTGGCTACCACCAGGTGCCGTCGCAAAACTTCGCGCCGGTCGCGGTCGATTCGAAGATCACGATCAACGCGGACGGCACCTGGAGCGAGTGCGACAACTCCGGCATCAACGCCGGCACCTGCCAGCAACCGGGCGGCAATTTCGCTCCGGCGGCCGACGGCAGCGGCGCGTTCCAGACCAACAACTTCCTCGGCCAGGCGAAACCGACGCTCGCGACCACGCCGAAAGCCCGCGGTTACATGATCGTCGGCAAACTGCGCAACCAGCTGGTGCCGATCCTCGTGCGCGCCGGCGCCGCGAACTCGTCGATCACCGTGCCGCAAAACGACGCGCTCGGCCCCTATGCCGACGACGAATCGGGCATCTCGATCCTGTCGCCGCAAAACACGATCGCGGTGAACTCGCAGAACGGTGAGTACATCGGCGTGGATAGCCAGTTCGATTACCGCACCACCGCGCTCGAAGGCACCGAGGCCACGCTGCTGGATCCGTTCAACGCCTCGCAGGCCTCGCTCGCGACCGCGCTGAATCTGGACTTCACGCAAACCGTGCCGGGCGTCGTGACGACCACGCATGTGGGCGCTTCGACCGGCACCGCGCCGACCGGAAAGATGATCTTCACGGGCGCTGTGTTCGGCTACCTCGATCTGACCAACGCGGCCTCGCCGTACTTCACGATCGGCGCCTTCGTCCAGTAGCGGGCTCAGCATGCGCCGCCCGTGCGCCGCGCGGCGTTCGCATTCCGGCTGCCGCGCGCACACGCGGCGCGGCAGCCATCGCCCCACGACCATCCAGCGCCCTGTCCGGGCCGACAGCCCGCGGCCGCTCGTCGCGTGCGAGGCGCCGCACGAGCGTCTGAGGAGAAAAACATGAAGAAGATCTGTCTCGCGTTGCTGGCCACGCTGCTGTCGGCCAGTGCGTACGCCCAGCATGCGGGCGACAACGTCGCCGTGCTCGGCTGGTTCCACGTGATGCCGCAGGATTCGAGCACGCCGCTCACCACCCACGTCGCGCCGACGCCGATCAACACGCCGCTGCGCCTGCCGAGTTCGTTCACGTCGGCCGGCACGGGCTTGTCGACCAATAACGCCGATACCGTGGGTCTCGTTTTCAGCCACTACCTCACCGACCACATCGCGGTGACGACGGTGGCGGGCGTGCCGCCCGTCTTCAAGATCTACGGGCACGGCGTTATCAAGCCGCCGGGACCGGCGGGCGCGCTCGGTCAGCAGGATCTGGGTGATCCGCAGGCCAATCCGATCGTGAAGAGCGTGCGCCAGTGGAGCCCGGCGCTGATGTTCCAGTACTACTTCAACTCGCCGACGGCGAAGTTCCGGCCGTTCGTCGGCATCGGCGTGTCGTACAACTGGTTCTCCGATGTCCAGCTCAGCGACAACTTCGTCAAGTCGACTCAGAACAACCTCGGCGCTGTGCTGGCCGCGGGCGCCGGCAAGCCGGGGCAGACGCAGGTGTCTGCAAAGGCGTCGTCGTCATGGGCGCCGGTGTTCAATGCGGGTCTCGCGTACAACATCACCGATCACTGGGGTCTCGTGGCCTCGGTCACCTACATTCCGCTGAAGACCACGTCGTCGGTCATCATCAAGGCGGCAGATGGTACGGAGTTGGGGGTGTCGAAGGCGGACCTGAAGGCCGATCCGATCATTTCCTTCCTGGCCATCTCGTACCGGTTCTGAGTTCTATGCCCCATATGACAAAGCCGGGGATCCTCCGCAACGGATCAGCCGGCTTTGTTTTTCCGCGCGACGTTCGGTACAGGCGACGCCGGCAAATTTTGGGCAAAAAAAAGCCCGCCTATGTGGGCGGGCTGAATCCATATCAGAGGAGACATGGAGGAGACAAGACAAACTATAGCAAATAGTTTGGTGCGTCGCAACATGCAAATTAGGGTTGACCCTCGATGTTGCTAAAATACAACATTCTTGTGAGAGGCTTTTTTCCCCGAGTGCGTGGACCGGGCCGCCTGCCTAATGGCGCACCAGTGCCATCATTGCTCCAAAGCCGATGAACACCCCGCCCGTCAGTCGATTGAACATTCGCGCGACGCTGCGGCTCTTCAGTCTCGCGCCGATACGGCTGCCGAAACCCGCGTACACCAGATACCAGCTGACCTCGATCGCCGCGAAGGTCGCGACGAGCACGCCAAATTGCGGCAGCTTGGGTTGCGTGGCATCGATGAATTGCGGCAGCAGCGCGGCCGCGAACAGGATGGCCTTCGGGTTACTGCTCGCCACCAGAAAACCGTTGCGAAACAGCGCGAAACGCGAACGTGCGGGCCTGGCGGCGAGTTCGTCGACGGTATCGGCGGCGGCTTCGTCAGCCGGTGCGCGCCATGCCTTGATGCCCAGATAGACGAGATAGGCCGCGCCGATCATGCGCAGCGCGTTGAACGTGGCCGGCCACGCCGCGAGAACGACGCCGAGCCCCGCCGCCGACACCGCGAGCATCAGCACCAGCGCCGACAGACAGCCCGCCATGGTCGCGCTGGAACGGCGCAAGCCGTGCTGGGCACCGTGCGTCATCACGAGCAGCATGTTGGGACCGGGAATCGCGGAAACGACGAAGACGGTGGCGACAAACAGCCACCAGGTATGCAGAGTCATGAGAATCGATGCGGATTGGGATCGGGCGGGTATTATGCCCGCCCGGGTGCGGGTGCGGGTGCGGGTGCGGCTCCGGATGCGGCTGCGGTTTGCATATGTGGCCGTGTCCGTGCGGCATCTGCGTCCGCGTTTGCGTCCGCAGAGGCAGCGAGGGGCTTCCCGCTCGCCGCCGCCCCGCTCTTTAACGCCCGGCTCGCCGCGCCGCCACCTGGCCCAGTACGGCGAAGTCCTTCTCGCCGTCGCCGTGCGCGACGGCTTCGATCAGACTGTCGCGCACCACGCTGGCGATCGGCATCGGCGTCGTCACCGAATCGGCTGCGGCGAGCGCCAGGCGCAGATCCTTCAGTCCGAGACGCGCCTTGAACAGCGCCGGCTCGAAGCGCTGCTCCGCGATCATCTTGCCGTAGCCCGAATACACCGGACCCGTGAAGAGCCCGCTTGTAATGACATCGAGAAAATCCTGCATGGCGAGGCCATGCCCCGTCACCATCGCCGCCGCTTCACCGAGCGTCTCGATCGCCGCGCCGAGCATGAAATTCGCGGCGAGCTTCATCACGTTCGCCTGTTGCGGCAGCGATCCGATGCGCCAGGTTTTCTGGCCGATCACGTCGAACACCGGCTGAACCCGGTCGATCGCCTCGGCCGGACCGCCGGCCACGATCGTCAGTTTGCCCGCAGCCGCGACATCGGGCCGCCCCAACACCGGCGCCGCCACGTAATGGAGTCCACGCGACGCATGTGCGGTCGCCAGTTCCTCGGCCAGCGCCACCGAGATCGTCGCCATGTTCACGTGGATCAGGCCACGCGGAGCGTGCTCCAGCAGCGAGGCGGTAATGACCTCGCGCAACGCACTATCGTCGGCCAGCATCGAGAACACCGCGTCGCCTGCAAACGCTTCAGCCGGCGTCGCAACAACCCGCGCGCCGAGATCGGCAAGCGGCTGCGCCCGGTCCGGCGAGCGGTTCCACACGCGCACCTGATGCCCGGCTTTCAAAATGTTTGCAACCATCACGGCGCCCATCTCGCCGAGCCCGATAAAACCGATGTCCATCTGTCGCTCCGTCTTCTAAAGAACTCGAAGTAAAGCACACCCATGCGACATGTGCAGGGCAGCGCGCAACAAAACACAGTGCGATACTGCTGCGATGGTCACCGCGACATTCCGCTTCTATGAGGAGCTGAACGACTTTCTCGCCCGGCCGCTGCGCCGGCGCGCGTTCAGTTACGCCTGCGCGTCCAACGCGACCGCGAAGCACATGATCGAAGCGCTCGGCGTACCGCACACCGAAGTCGAACTGATTCTGGTGAACGGCGAATCGGTCGGTTTCAATCATCCGTTGGTGGACGGCGACCGCGTCGCCGTTTATCCGAAGTTCGAGGCGCTCGACATCCAGCCGCTCCTGCGCGTGCGCGAACGGCCGCTGCGCGTGCTGCGTTTCATCGCCGATGCGCATCTCGGCGGCCTCGCGCCGCTGCTGCGGTTAGCCGGCTTCGACACGCTATACGACAACCACTATCCCGACGCCGATATCGAAGCGCTTTGCGTCGCGCAACAGCGCATCGTGCTGACACGCGACCGTGAGTTGCTCAAACGCCGCAGCATCACGCATGGCTGCTATGTCCGCACGCTCAAGCCGCGCGAGCAATTGCGCGAAGTCTTCGAACGGCTCGATCTGGCCGGCAGCGCGCAACCGTTCCGTCTATGCCTGATGTGCAATGCGCCGCTGCGGCGCATCGCCAAGGAGGAAGTCGGCGCCCGCGCACCCGACGGCGTGCTGGAGCGGCATGACCAGTTCGTCACATGCGACGTGTGCCAGCGCGTATTCTGGGAAGGTACGCACTGGCAGAGGATGCGCGCGCTGATAGACAGCGTGGCGGTTGCGCCGGAGCGGCCGGGTTGAGTATCGCTCGGGATTCGCGGTGAGGCTTCTGATGCTCGCCTGCTTTTCGCGGCTCACGCGCGTCGGCCGATCGGTTGCGGCGAGCCTGCTGCCCGCCCTGAGCGCCGCCTTTCCCGCGACGCGCGGCGCGGTGCGTACAATGCGGGATTACTTATCTGGCAGAGGCCTTCCGTATGGCGATGAAAAAAACCGACCTTGAAAAGAACAAGGCGCTCAAACTGAACAACGCAATGAAACAGTTGACCGCCGAGCGTTTCGGTAAAGCCGCAACGGCCGAGCCGAAGCTCGATCGCCGCGAGCAACGCAAGCTCGATCAGGCGCAAGGCCTCGTCGCGTTCGCATGCAAGCTGAACGGCGAACTGGTCACCGAGTTGAAAACGCGTGCCGCCACGCATCCCGAGGGTATGACCGGCTTGCTGAACGAAGTGATCAAGCGTGGCCTCGCGGGCTAATCGCCGCATAACCCCGCCGTCCATGCAAAAAGGCCAGAGCACAAGCTCTGGCCTTTTTGCATGGCAACGCCTTTTTCCGCGCCCGCGCTACGTTGGCCGTAGCGGCACATCGCGGCGGCTCGCCCGACGAATCGGGCGTTAGCTTAGTTCGGCGTGCCCTTGTCGTTCGTGCCAGCGGCCGAAGCTGCTGCCGAGACCGGAGCGCGCTTGCCGTGCGTCTTCAGTTGCTTGGAGTGGTGCTTCTTCGGCGCGCTGGTTGCTGCGGCCGGCGCTGCTGCGTCCGATGCCTGTGCGAAAGCTTGAACGGAGACCAGCGCGATCGATGCGGCTGCGAGCGAGACGATAACTTTTTTCATGTGTTGTTCCCCAAACCTTTGCGACTGAGTCAATGTGAATGAAATAAGCTGCGCGGTAAAGCAGGCAAGGCTTGAGCGCCTCCCCGCTCCCCGCGGAGAGTATTACCTGGCGTAGGCAGTTTGTCATGCGCAAAACTTGATATGTATTTTCCGGGAGACAGGTTGCTTTCGACGTGCTTTCAATCGTTAAGCATTCCATACCAGGGACATTACCTAGCTGTCTTCAGACGAGATTACGCAGCAGGCTGGCGGTTTCCTGCAGGGTCGGCAACACCCGCTGCAGCGCGGCGCTCGGCTGTTCCTGGCCGATCGGCATGCTGACGCTGATCGCCGCCACCACCGAGCCATGCCGGTCGCGCAACGGCACCGCGACGCCGCGCACGCCGAGTTCGAGTTGCTGGTCGGTAACCCACGTAACCGTTGCGGCGGATTTCGCCGAGCACTTCGCGCAGCCGTTCGATCGTCGAGTAGGTGTAGGGCGTGAACACCTTGATCGGATAGGACGCGAGCCACTGATCGATGCTTTCAGGCGCCTGGAACGCCAGCAACACCAGTCCCGCCGACGACAACGGCGCCGGCGCGCGCGAACCGAGCACGAAGCCGACCGCCATCGCGCGGTTCACGCCGTTGCGCGCGACATACACCACGTCGTGTTCGTCGAGAATCGCAACCAGCGCGGTTTCCTGCACGGTCGCGGTGATGCGCTGAAGAAACGGCTGGACGGTGCGCGGCAGGCGCGCCGAATCCAGATACGACTGCCCGAGCCGCAGCACGCGAGGCGCGAGCCAGAACAGCTTGCCGTCGGTATCCACGTAACCGAGTTCGCGCAGCGTCAACAGATAACGGCGCGCCGCGGTGCGCGACAGGCTCGCGCGAGCGGCGACCATTGTCGGCGTCATGCGCGCATGCTCTTCGTCGAATGCTTCGATGATCGCCAACGCCTTCGCGGCGCCGGCGATCCAGTCTTTGTCGTCCATCGCGGTTGTTTGAAAGTCGGCGGGTTGGCGTGAGGCGTCATTGGGTCGGATGGCCGTTGCGCGATTATCGCGCGAGTTGGAGACTTAGCGCGGGAAGGCTGGACTCAACGGAAACCGACCGACGCCGCGGCCACCTACGCGTTTTCCGATACTTGCCGGCTGCCCGCGTATCATGTGGGCGATCCTGGACAGGCAGTGCGCGCGTGCGCTGAAGCCCGCCAGCATTGCATAGAGCGCACAGCGCCGCCCCCTCTGCCCGAGGCGCCGCGAACGCCCCGCAAGAACCATCCCACTCGAATAACCGCCTGTGAATCCCGACACCCGCCAACACCTGCGCGCCAATCTGCTGATGCTGATCGCCGCAATGATCTGGGGCTCCGCGTTCGTCGCGCAACGCCTGAGTCTCGATGCGATCGGACCATTTTTGTTCACCGGCTTGCGCTTCCTGCTCGGCGCGCTCGTCGTGCTGACGCTGATCGTGTGCGTGCGGCGCTCGGCGCTCGCTGAACTGTCGAAGCGCGAACCCGGCGGCGCACGCGAGCTGCTCGGCGCCGGCGCACTGCTCGGCGTGGTGCTGGCCGCGTCGATCTCCTTGCAGCAGATCGGCCTGCAATACACTAAGGTCGCCAACGCCGGCTTCATCAGCTCGCTGTACGTGGTCATCGTGCCGTTGCTCGGTGTGCTGTTTCGGCATCGAACCGGCATCGCCACCTGGCTCGGCGCGTCGCTGGCGGCCGTCGGCATGTATTTTCTGAGCGTCGACGAGCACTTTTCGATGCTTTACGGCGACTGGTATCAACTGGCGGGCGCCCTCGTGATTTCCGTCCAGATGATGCTCGTCGGGCGCTTCGCACTGCGCCACGACACACTCATGCTCGCGCTGGTGCAATTCGTGACGTGCGGCGTGACGTGCCTCGCCGTCGGCCTCGCTGTCGAGCCAGTCAGTCTTGCCGTGATCGCGCGCGCCGCGCCGACGATCGCCTACGGTGGAGCACTGTCCGTGGGCGTCGCTTATACGATTCAGGTGGTCGCGCAAAAGTACGCGGCACCTTCGCACGCGGCGGTGATCTTCAGCATGGAAGGAGTGTTCGCCGCGCTCGCCGGTTGGCTCGTGCTCGGCGAAACGCTGTCGACGCGCGCGATGTTCGGCTGCGCGCTGATGCTGGCGGGTTTGATCGTCTGTCAGGTGATGCCGGGCTGGCGCCGCGGGCTCGACCGCGTGCGTCACGCGTCCTGACGACTAGCGTACTCGGTGCGCCTCGCCCGATACGCCGAAAACACCTAGCAGATGCGCACGGCGCCGTTCAGCGCGGGTGCATCAGCTACGCCGCGCGCGGATGAGCAAAAACGTTCGACGTATCGCCCGTCGGCGGAAACACGCACCAGCAACCGTCGTCGTGACGAAAGAAGAACAGACTTCGTAAGCCGCCTTTGGCAGACGTCTCCACGCGTACGTAACGCCGGCCGCCCACGCGGGTGCGACTGAATTCGGTGACGTGGACCGGCGCGGACTGCGCTGGCGCGAGCCACTTCTCCACCAGAAAACGCAGCGACTGTTCGCTCGCGGCTCTCATGATCCGCTCCTGACCGGTTTGTCCTGACACGCATCGCGCGAGGACTCGGCGCTGTCGCCGCTGTCGGCGGCATCCGCGTCGGCTTCGGCGGATGCGAGGGCAATGGCCCGGTTGGTGGCTGCCGCCCGCAACGTGCTGCAATGGGTGGCATGTCGGATATCCGCGAGAAGACGGACGAGCTGTCGTGCTGATCTGCGTTTCATACACCCCCCGCACTGCACCAATAACTTCATAAAACACTTTAACTCTATGCCTGGATGGGCGTTGCCGAAATGTTTTTCGCTAATTAGCAACAGTTGCGCTTGCAAAAAGAGAGACGCAATCTTTGTACCGTCCAACTTCAATGTGCGCGTTCGAGGGATGAGCGTCTGTACGCTGGCGAGCGCTTCATGCGCCGGAAAAGCCCGACCGGCGGCCTGCGGAAGAAATGGCTGAGAGGTGAGTTATCCACAAAGACCTCTGAATAACTTCGGGATAGCGCGTAGAACAGCCTGTGCGCGGATTCTTGATAAAGCGGACCCGTCAGAAGCCTGTGTCAGAGTTATCCCGGCTTTGTAGTTTTTCTACAGGCTTGTTCCGCAGGGTTATGGATTTCGCATCACGTTGATGCGATGGGACATTTGGGCGTTATCCACAGAAGGGGTTAGCCCTTGTTAACTACTACTACATACGTATACGTCTGAAGTAAAAGACATAGGATAAGTACCGCTGCGCGATGAGATCGAAGGCTGATCGGCCCTACCCAACCCTTCGTTAAGCCGGACTGCACCTCACGGCAACGCAACCGCTCCGCTTGCCGGTTGAACGGCGGCTGCCTGGCCAACTGGCGCAGGCAATTCGGGAACGAGCGTGGGCGTCGTCACTTCGACCGGCATCGGCAAAAGACGCGTTTCGATGTGGCTATTGGCAACCGGCTGCGTACGCACGACGGTTTGCAGATAGTGATCGACGAGACCGAAGAAACGGTCGTAGAACTTGCCCGACGGAATGGTTTCGCTCGAGATCTTGACCATCGCGTCGCTGTTCGAACGGATCGGCAGCGAAAGCGAACCCAGCACGCTGAGCCCGACGCTTGCCGAGGTATCGCTTTTCTTCAGCGCAAAGCCGTTCTGCACGGCGTTGACGTAAACGATGCTCGTATCGCTCGCCTCCTCGCCCGGCGTGCAGACCACATGAAACTCGACGACGACGTGCGTATCACCCGTCGGCTGAAAGTTCTTGGTTCCGTCGACGGTATCGTTGCGGATCATCGTCGTCAGGTAGCCCTGGCTCAACAGGGCGCGGCGCGCGGCTTCGCAGCTATCCGTGGTGCTCGAATTGAAATTGCGTGCATAAGGACTCGCGCCGGTTTCGAACAATTCCTGCTGGAATTTCGGTTGCGGTGCGCTGCTGCACGCGGCAAGGGTCAACAGGCCGAACAGGGCCGCGGTCGTGGTTTTGGAAAGCGAGGTCAACATGGTCGATTGCAAAGGACGCTGCGCGAGCGCGAATGGAAATGCATTGTAGAGCGGGTCGCCAGGTGTGCGTAAAAAGCATGCAGCGTTAGCCGCGTGCCGCCTTGCACGGCATGACGAACGCTTACCGCAACGAGTTGCAGCGCCGTAGGCGGAAAGAAAACGAAATAGAAAACCAGCTCAGTGCGATGGGGCAAACAAACCGCCCGCCGCCGCACCACTTGCCTGGGCCGTGGCAGTGATCGCAGGTACGGTAAACGCATTCGCCCAGTAACCGGGCGCCGCGCAACGATCATCCTTGCAAGTGTCTGCGGCCGCTTCGGGATGCTGGCTAAGGTCTTGCGGCGCGGCGATCTCGGCGAAATCTTCGGCGCGCAAGCTGACCTTTTGCGCGTAGGCCTTTGAACCGCCGTAGTTCTTGAGCGCGGCGTTCAGATCGCCGTTGGCCGAGCGCATGTAGCCGTACAGGATGGCCGAGCCCACTTCGATATTCGCGGTCGGCTCCGTGAGGTCCTTGACGTTCCTCAGCAGCCCACGATGAGCCTGTGGCACCACCTGCATCAGGCCGGTCGCACCGTTGGCGCCTTTGGCCTTTTCCTTGAAGCGGGATTCGATCGAGATGATGGCCAGCAGAAGCGCCGGGGGGAGAGAATATTTCGATGCGGCGGATTGCACTGCGTCGGAAATCTTTTGAGCTTTATCCTTTGCCAGACCGAACTTGTGCGTCAGATACGCGGACATGCGGTCGGTGTTCTCGTCGGCCGTTGCGGTTTGCATCAGGCCGAGCGAAAGCACGATCAGGCAAAGTAACCGGCTCATGACGGGACTGGAAGAATGAGGATTCACGCATTATAGCGCCGCGCCAAAACGAGGCGTCCGGCGGGTGGAATTTCTCTTTTTAAATCAAGGGTGATCGGACTCGGCGCTGTGCACCGGACGTGGTTTGCGTTCAGGTTGTCATCCTCGATCAGCGCGCGTCGGAATGCCCGCGAGCCGGATTGCGGAACTGGTTTTTTTGATTCTCAACGTTGTTCCGTTAGTTGCATTTATGCTTCAAGGCAGTCATCGAATTCGCTAATGTCAAAGTGAAAGCGCTGGTCCGCTGGTCCGCCGGTTCGAAGCGTTCGATCTCATGCATGGCCCTGAGTGAACGCCTTCGCCGAATCGGCGAAGATAGTCGGGCCGAGAATGCTCCAGTTTCGCGAGCAGCGAAGCTTTACGATGCAGCCGCTCCGCTCACAGCTTCACCAGGTCGTCGCCTCCCCCGACTGCCGGTTGAATTCCCCCGGATTTGAGACAATGAACGCCGCCCGCGAACATAGTTGCGGGCCAACCCGGTGTAGGCTTGCCGTTTCGCACGGATGCCGGCCCATCGAACAAGAGATGTTTCAGGTATGAGCAAGACTGCGTTTATTCCCAGCGTCCCCGGGACGTCGGAGGACGATTTCGAAGTATCGGCAATGTCGAAGATGGCCGGCTACCGGCGTTTCTTTGGCGTGTTGAAAGTGGTACGGTCCACCGATGGCCGCGTGCTGTTTCCGTTCGACGGCGCCCCGGAACTTGGCCCGTATACGACCAAGCTGGAGGCGATTGCAGCCGCGCAGGTGTACGGCGAACACATCGTGACCAGCGACTTGGCGCGCCCGGAGTTGTGAGGAGGGCGTGCGGCGATCCGTCGGCTGGTCGCCTCGCGTGATCATTTAGGAGCAACGAATGGCTAGTCTGCGCAGAAGGGGCTCATCGGCCGCTGCCATGTGGAACGCGGCCATGCTGATGACCGTGCTGACAGCCGCGGTCAATCAACCCGGCTTCGCGCAGAACGCCGACGTCGGTTACGAGGCCGCGCAAGCTGCGCTCGGGAAAGCCGACATCGTTCATGCGCAGGTACGCGTTGCCGCTATCAATGCCGCCACCAATAGCGTGACGCTGCGCGGCCCGCGCGGCAATCTTGCGGACGTGGACGTGAATCCCGCCGTGGTCGACGTTACCCGGCTGCGGGTCGGCGACAAGCTGAACGTGGCTTATCAACAGGCACTCCTGCTTCGCATCGACAAGCTCGCGACAAAAGGTGTGCGTGAGCGCGTCGAGACGACCGTGGCGATTCCGGCATCGGCGGGGGTGACGTCATCGGCGCACCGGGTGCGGGTTGTCGCGACGGTGACGAAGATCGATCGCAAGAACCGCCTCGTGACGCTGCGTGGACCACGGCACCAGCAGGTATTGCGGGCCGCGCAGGACATTCCGCTCGATCAGTTGAGAGTCGGCGATAGCGTGCGGGCGGAGTTTATTTCGGCAGTGGCCGTAGCGTTGGCAAGGAATTGATTGTTGCCTGCGCTGGCGCTGATGATCGTGCCAGCGCAGGAAGGTTCTGCTCTCCGAACGGCACGCAGTCCGGTCTGCTGCAAGGCTTCGCGTTTTCGCCGCTGCACGCGATGATGAACGCATTGCTCGCGTGTCTACATTGCCGACTGCTTCGCGCGGCTAGGCGCCGCGCGATTGCACCGCGTCCGGTTACGTCGAAGAGGATGGCTGAAACGCCATTCCGCCCTCGGCCTCGCTCCAGCTTGCGACCCATGCGGGTAATGCCGGCGGCGCTTGAGCAATGCCCGCCAGTGCCAGCAATTCGGCAGTCGTCACGGTACCGCCCTTTCGTTTCAGGAATCGCGCCCGAACAACGGCCAACGCGACTGGCACATCGTCACGCACGAAACCCTGTTCGATGAAGATGTGCTTTTCATCCCAACCGATAACGCGAGTGTGCACGTCATAGCGGTCACCCAGCTCCAGCGAGCGATGAAAGCGCAGCGTTTCCAACGTGACGACCGGATACCAGCCTTGTGCTCTCAGCTGCCGCCACAGGCCGCTGCGCATCATCAGATCGACGCGCGCAAGGTCGAGGATCGTGAAATAGCGTCCATTATTCATGTGGAGCAGTACATCGAGATCGTTTATCCAGACGCGAAACGGTGTGACGCACGTGTCGAGCACATGCAGGCGGCTGCGGCGAGCGCTGGTCAACAACAGAAGTATTAGACGGAGCAGGAGACTCATGCGAAAACCCGGGATCAGATAGCTGCCATGGGTGGCCAGGAAATGGATGGTAGCCGCGATGATGAAACACGGCGCGCTGGAAGCGGGCTCAATCTGTAGAGCACCGTCTCGAATGTATGTTTTGTGCCAGCAAGCAAGGCGCTCGCCGTGACGTTCGACGGTTCGAAGGCGGGAAATGAAAACAGCCACCGGGGGTCCATCGACTGATGGCTATTCGTTCAGCGAAATGGACGGCTGATCGCTCCCCGTTGCCGAACGGTGAAAACTTTTTTCTGCACCGAAGACATTTTCTCAATGTGCAGAGGTACATTAATTCGGTTACTTGGCCGTAAGTCACCGGAGCTACAAATGACGGACAACAACGAGTTAGCAGCCAGGCCCAAATACGTTCCGGAATCGCTGCGAACACTCGCGGAGTATCTGGAGCGTGCACTTGATAGCGCGACGAGCATCGTGATGATGCGGCCCACCGACGGTGTCTGTATCGTGTACCTGGGCGACCCCGCAGGTCTGCGCGAAGACCTCAAGCAGATTGCTACGATTGCAACATCGCTGGCAAACAGTATGCTCGAGTCGACTGTTTCGGGCGTGAACGAGCTGCAAATCAACGACCAGATCTATCGTTTCGCCCGCAGCTTCACCCAGATCGACGAGATGGCGGCCGTGGTCTTTTCAATGGCTTAGGCCTCGGCTGCGCCGACGATGCGACGCCGCGCCTAATCCTTAAAATGCCGGACGGCAACTTGGTCGGGGTGGCGCTGTCTCAAGAACCCTGACCCCTCGGCCGTTCGACTTGCATTGTCTTGCCAGACGCCGGCCCTGCGGCAACCGGTTCACAAGGAGGACTGATGCATCCGAGAAGATGTCTGGTATTTCTGTTTTCTATGGCAACACTCAGCTCGACCGGGGCATGGGCGAGCGATATTCAATGCGCTACCACGCGTCAACCCGCGGAGCGCGTCATATGCGACCACGCGATACTCAACAACGAGTACGACGATATCGCCGCTGAGCAGCAGGCCTTGCTGAATAGCGGGAAGCTATCGCCCGGGCAGCTCACCCGATGGAGGCAATCGCGAAACGCCTGCTCCGACGTCCACTGCATTGACACAGTATTTGCGCAATGGAAAACAATGGCCAGGTCGGTCGAAACCAATGCCGCCGTTGTGCCGGCGCCTGCTATTGCCTCAGCGACGGCATTAGCCCCTGTCGGACCTACTTCCGATGCGGACGCTCTTTCTGCATCCCAAGGCTTACCCGCGTCCGCGGCGGCATTGCCGACATCCGAAGCATCTCTTGTGCGTCATGGCAGCGCGGCCGGAGTTGCGCTCCCGCAGCCGGTCGCGAGCCAAGTCTCGTCGCCAGTGGCAACATCCTCGGCTTCCGGTGCGAGTGAATCTCGCGGCAGGACTGGGTTGACCGCTGGACTGCTGCTTGTCTTCCTCATTGCGATTGCCATGGGCACGTTCGTCATTCGTCGAAGCATAGGCCGTCGGCGCGGTGAAAAACGCGGCGGCGTCCGCGGTAAGCACACGCGCTGAACCAGGCCGACTCGGGTGAAGTTGGACGGCGTTGCGAAGAAGACCCCTGTGTCAGCAAACTCAGCGTGGAGGCGTGCTGGCAGCGATTGCCGGGCTACCTCATCCGATTCGGAACCCGATTCCGGGCGACCCATTATGTCGTGCTGTGCCTGCGCGGAAATAGAGCGTCTGAGTGACAGTCGCAAAAAAGGGCGCTGGAAAAAGCTCCAGCGCCCCTTTGACAATCATTCCGGCTACGCCATGTCAGGCGGGGCTGAGCGGCCGGGAAGAACCCCGTAACCGAAATTAATGCAACTCAGCATGGTGTCGCGAGCCGCTCCCCTCACTCCACCGTCACCGACTTCGCCAGGTTCCGCGGCTTATCCACATCCGTGCCTCGTGCACACGCCGTGTGATACGCCAGCAACTGCAGCGGCACGACATGCAGAATCGGCGACAGCAGACCATAGTGCTCCGGCATCCGGATCACATGCAGCCCTTCATCGTTGACGATTTTCGTATCCGAATCAGCGAATACATAAAGCTCACCGCCGCGCGCACGCACTTCCTGAATATTCGACTTCAGCTTTTCCAGCAGCGCGTCATTCGGCGCCACCGTCACCACCGGCATCGCTTCCGTCACGAGCGCGAGCGGCCCGTGCTTCAACTCGCCGGCCGGATAAGCCTCGGCATGAATATACGAAATCTCCTTGAGCTTCAGCGCGCCTTCCAGCGCGATCGGATAATGCATGCCGCGCCCGAGGAACAGCGCATGTTCCTTGCGCGAAAACTCTTCCGACCACGCGATGATCTGCGGCTCCAGCGCCAGCACGCTATTCAATGCGGCCGGCAAGTGGCGCAACTGCTTCAGGTAGTCGGCTTCCTGTTCTTCATTCAGATGACCGCGCAGTTTGGCCAGCGTGGCCGCCAGGACGAACAGCGCGACCAGCTGCGTCGTGAACGCCTTGGTCGATGCCACGCCGATCTCGCGGCCCGCGTGCGTCAGGAACGACAATGCCGTCTGGCGCACCATTGCGCTCGTGCCGACGTTGCACACCGCCAGCGTGTGCTTGTGTCCGAGCGACTGCGCGTGCTTGAGCGCCGCGAGCGTATCCGCCGTCTCACCCGACTGCGAAATCACCACAACCAGCGACCTCGGATTCGGCACCGACTCGCGGTAACGATATTCGCTGGCAATCTCCACCTGGGTCGGAATCTTCGCGATCGATTCGAGCCAGTACTTCGCGGTCAGTCCCGAGTAATAGCTCGTGCCGCACGCGAGAATCAACAGGCTGTCGATCTGCGCGAACACGTCGCCTGCACCTTCGCCGAAGATCGATGCGTCGAACGAATCGGTTTGCGGAATCGTGTCGGTGATCGCGCGCGGCTGTTCGAAAATTTCCTTCTGCATGAAGTGGCGATACGGGCCGAGTTCGACCGCGCCGCCATACGCCGCCACCTGACGCACGTCGCGCTGCACATCGTTGCCGTCGCGATCGGCGATACGCACGCCGTCGAGCGACAGTTCGCACACGTCGCCTTCCTCGAGGAAGATGAAACGTTCGGTACTGCCCGCGAGCGCGAGCGCATCCGAGGCGAGGAAGTTCTCACCGTCGCCGAGCCCGACCACCAGCGGCGAGCCTTGGCGTGCGCCGACCACCGTATGCGGCTGATTCCTGTGCAGCACTGCAATCGCGTACGCACCGTGCAATTGCGCGATCGCTTCACGCACGGCGGCGAACAGGTCGCCACGATACACGCTGTGAATCAGGTGCGCGATAACCTCGGTATCGGTCTGCGAGACGAACTCGTAGCCCTTGCCCCGCAGCATTTCACGCAGTGACTCGTAATTCTCGATGATGCCGTTGTGTACCAACGCGAGCGCATCTCTCGAGAAGATCGGGTGCGCGTTGTCCGTCACCGGCGCGCCGTGCGTCGCCCAGCGCGTATGCGCGATTCCCGTGATGCCCTCGAGATGCCCCTCGTGCACCTGCTCGTCGAGATCGGCGACACGCGCGACGCTGCGCGCGCGGTTCGGTCCGTTCTCGCCCAACACCGCGACGCCACACGAATCGTAGCCACGGTACTCGAGGCGCCGCAGTCCTTCGATCAGGACGGAAACAATGTTACGTTGCGCAACCGCGCCGACAATGCCACACATGGCTCATTCCTTTTCAGTGCTGGGTTTCAGGGAGCGCGCTTCGCGCACGCATCACGCCCATCAGCTCTTCTTCTTGACCGGGCGAACATAGCCCGTTTTGCTTGTTTGTTTTTTATCGTTCAGAACCAGCGCTTCGGCTTCGACGTCCTTCCAGACCGTCGTGCCCGCCGCGATCGTCGCGCCGCGCTTTACGCGCACCGGGGCGACCAGTTGCGTGTCCGAACCGACGAACACGTCGTCTTCGATGATCGTGCGGAATTTGTTCGCGCCGTCGTAGTTGCAGGTGATCGTACCCGCGCCGATATTCACGCGCGCGCCGATATCCGCGTCGCCGATATACGTGAGGTGATTCGCTTTCGAGCCGCGACCGAGCACCGCGTTCTTCACTTCGACGAAGTTACCGACATGAGACTCGTCTTGCAGCGATGCGCCTGTGCGCAAACGCGCATAGGGGCCCAGTACGACATTGGCCCCGACTTCGGCGCCTTCGATATGCGTGAACGCGTCGACGCGCGTGCCGGCGCCGATGCTCGCGTTGCGGATCACGCAGTTCGGCCCGACGGTAACGTTGTCGGCCAGCGTCACGCGGCCTTCGAACACGCAGTTCACGTCGATCGACACATCGCGGCCGCATTCGAGCGTGCCGCGCACGTCGAGGCGCGCCGGGTCGGCGAGCGTCACGCCCGCCACCAGCAGCGTATCGGCAACGTTGCGCTGATGGATCCGTTCGAGTTCGGCAAGCTGCTGCTTGCTATTCACGCCGAGCGTTTCCCACTCGTCGTCCGGCTGGGTGGTGACGACTTCGAACCCGGCTTCGATCGCCATTTCGACCGCGTCGGTCAGATAGAACTCGCCTTGCGCGTTGTCGTTCTTCAATGCCGCAAGCCAGCCGGCGAGACGCTCGGTGGGCGCGACGATGATGCCGGTGTTGATCTCCGAGATTTTCAGCTGCTCGGCGCTCGCGTCCTTCTGTTCGACGATGCGCGACACCTTGCCCTGCTGGTCGCGCACGATGCGCCCGTAACCGCTGGGGTCGTCGAGCGTAACGGTCAGCACGCCATAGCCACCCTGCCCCGCGCGGTCGGTCAGCGCGCGCAGCGTGCTGGCGCGTGTGAGCGGCACGTCGCCGTACAGCACCAGGGTGGGCGCGGACGGGTCGAGCAACGGCAGCGCCTGCTGGACCGCGTGGCCGGTGCCGAGCTGCTGCTCCTGCACCGCGAACTGCACGTCCGGCGCCGCGACGGCTTCACGTACGGCTTCGGCGCCATGGCCGATCACGACCACGAGCCGCGCAGGCTCGAGCGCGCGAGCCGTGTCGATGACGTGAGCGAGAAGCGGCCTGCCGGCCAGAGGATGGAGCACCTTGGGAAGCGCGGACCGCATGCGCTTGCCGGTGCCTGCCGCCAAAATCACGATGTTCATGGCGTCGGCAATTAGTCAGTTTGTGGCCGACGATTCTATCATGCGCTACATGCCGTAAAAGGCGCGCTGGCGCGCATTGGACGGCGGGCGCGATAGCGCGAAACCGCCCATTTTCCGGGTGTTTCCGTCAAAGATCGTCGAACTGGACGATCGAAATCGGCTTCGATGCGCCGAGCATGGCGCCGTCATCGTTGCCGGTGGAACACGGCTCTTCGTCGAACGCGATATCGCCCTGCGCATCGGCCTCGCCGGTTGCGCGCAGGCCCGCGAACGGGAACAGCTTGTGGTCCATCAGATGCGACGGCACGATGTTCGACAGCGCGTTGAACATGTTCTCGATGCGCCCCGGGAAACGCTTCTCCCAATCGCGGATCAGCGCCTTCATTTCGGCGCGCTTCAGGTTGGGTTGGCTGCCGCACAGATTGCACGGAATAATCGGGAATTCGCGCAACTCCGCGTATTTCTCCAGATCGGTTTCCTTCACGTAGGCGAGCGGCCGGATCACGATATTCTTGCCGTCGTCCGATTGCAGCTTGGGCGGCATGCCCTTCAGCTTGCCGCCGTAGAACATGTTCAGCAGCAGCGTTTGCAGGATGTCGTCGCGATGATGGCCGAGCGCGATCTTGGTCGCGCCGAGTTCACCTGCGACGCGGTACAGAATGCCGCGCCGCAGCCGCGAGCACAGCGAGCAGGTGGTCTTGCCTTCCGGCACCAGCCGCTTGACGATGCTGTACGTGTCCTGGTTCTCGATGTGAAACGGAATGTCGAGCTGCTTCAGGTATTCCGGCAGGATGTGCTCCGGGAAGCCCGGCTGCTTCTGGTCGAGATTCACCGCGACGATGTCGAAGTTGATCGGCGCGCGTTCGCGCAGCCGCATCAGGATGTCGAGCATCGCGTAGCTGTCCTTGCCGCCCGACAGGCAAACCATCACCTTGTCGCCTTCCTCGATCATGTTGAAGTCGCCGATCGCCTCGCCGACCTGGCGCGCGAGGCGCTTGAACAGCTTGTTGTTCTCGTACGCTTCCTTCTGCTCGCGGCGCGTGAGCGGCGACTTGGTCTTCGCGGCGGGCGCGCTGTCGTTCAGGATTTCCGGAGCATTCATGGCTCAATCCTCTTTGATTCGGAAAACTTCGACGCCCACGGCGTCGCAGTCGGGATACACGTCCGGCTTCTCGGTCGACACGCGCGCGGCCCGCACCTGCGGATGCTCGAGCATGGTCCTGACGAGGTCGTCGCAGAGCGTTTCCTGCAAGTGGATGTGCCCTTGCTCGACGCGGCGCGAGATGGTGGAGCGCATGAAATCGTAGTCGACGACTTCGTTCAGCTTGTCCTGAACCGGCGTGGACAGCGCGAGCGGCACGAACAGTTCGACGTTGATCACGACGCGCTGTTCGCCGCGCTTTTCGAAATCGTGCACGCCGATGTTGATGTGCACTTCGTAGTTGCGCAGAAAGAGCCGGCGGCAATCGGCGAGCCGGGGGTGCGAAAGAGCGGCAAACATGTTCGTTCCAGTCGAAAAAAGCGTGCGGGGCACGCAAAGGGGCGCTCACTGCGCGGCGGCCGCCTGTCCAGGCAGGCCGCGCGCGCCTCAGGCGCCCGTCAAAAACATAACGTCGCGCGGCAGCGGCACGAGATGCTGCCCGCCGTCGACCACCAGCGTCGTTCCGGTGACGCCGGCTGCATCCGCGAGATACAGCGCGGCGGCGACAATATCCTCGGGCCGCGACGCGCGGCCCAGGGGCGTGATTCGGTGTGCGGCCTCGAAACCGTCCTGCGTCTGGTCGGCGGATTGCATCGTGAGGCCCGGCGCGAGCCCGACCACGCGTACTTTCGGCGCCAGCGCCTGCGCCAGCGCCACCGTGGCGGTTTGCAGCGCCGCCTTCGACAGCGTGTACGACAGGTAATCCGGATTCATGTTGTACAGCTTCTGATCCAGCACGTTGATCACCACCGCGCGCTGGCTTTCGTCGCTGCGCGCGGCCTCCGGCGTCGCCTCGAACAGCATGCGCGCGAGCACCAGCGGCGCACCGAGGTTCATCGCGGTCAGCTTCAGCAGCAAGTCGTAGCCGACGTTGCGCGCCGTGTCCTCCTCGAAGCGCGACGCGTTGTTGACGATGCACACCGGCCGGCCCAAGGCCGCCGTACAGGCCGGCAGCAGCCGCTCGACCTGCGTCTCGTCGCCCAATTCCGCGTGCAGCGCGACCGCCCGGCGGCCCAGCGCGGCGATTTGCGCGACCACTTCGTCGGCCTCTTCGCGCGACGCGCCGTAGTGCACCGCCACGTCCCAGCCGCGCGCCGCAAAGCCGAGCGCGAGCGCGCGCCCGATGCGGCGGGCGGCGCCGGTAATCAGCACGACGCGGGGCGTGACGGGGGCGCGGTCAGCGGCGGTGTCCAGAGAGGCGGTCATTTACAATGCGGGGATGAATCCGAAAGCTCACCAACCCGATAGTTTACCTGCTCCCGGCCCAAGCGCGCTTGCGCAGTCCGAAGCACTGGTCGCGCGGCTGCGCGCGGAGCTCGACAGCGCCGGCGGCTGGCTGCCGTTCGACCGCTACATGGAGCGCGCGCTTTACGCGCCGGGCCTCGGCTATTACAGCGGTGGCGCGCGCAAATTCGGTCTGCGCGGCGACGACGGCAGCGACTTCGTCACCGCGCCGGAGTTGTCGCCGCTGTTCGCGGCGACGCTCGCGCGCCCGCTGGCCGAAGCCTTGGAAGCGAGCGGCACGCGCGGCGTGATGGAGTTCGGCGCCGGCACGGGCAAGCTGGCCGCCGGCTTGCTCAACGCGCTCGATGCGCTGGGCGCCGGGTTCGACAGCTACTCGATCGTGGATCTGTCGGGCGAATTGCGCGAACGCCAACGTGAGACGATCGCGGCGGCTGCGCCCGCGCTGCTGGCGAAAGTCCGTTGGCTGGACGCGTTGCCGGAGCGCTTCGACGGTGTGGTGATCGGCAACGAGGTGCTGGATGCGATGCCCGTGCGGCTGTTCGCGGCAACCGGCGGTGTCTGGCACGAACGCGGCGTGGTGTGGCGCAACGAGGCGTTCGCGTTCGACGACCGCCCGGTATCCGCGGAAGCGGACATCGCATTGCTTGCGGACATCGACACCGCCGGCGAAGACTACCTGACCGAAACGCACGAAGCCGCGAGCGCCTTCACGCGCACCGTCTGCACGATGCTCGCGCGCGGCGCGGTGTTCCTGATCGACTACGGTTTCCCGCGTCACGAGTACTACCACGCGCAGCGCGCGCAAGGCACGCTGATGTGCCACTACCGGCACCGCGCGCACGGCGATCCGTTCCTCTACCCGGGGTTGCAGGACATCACCGCGCACGTGGAATTCACCGGGATCGCCGAAGCCGGTGTCGAGACAGGCGCGGACTTGCTGGGCTTCACGTCGCAAGCGCGCTTCTTGCTGAATGCGGGCATCACCGACGCGTTGTCGGAAATCGATCCGGCCGACACGGCGCGCTTCCTGCCCGCGGCGAATGCGGTGCAGAAGCTGTTGTCCGAAGCGGAGATGGGCGAACTGTTCAAGGTGATCGCCTTTTCACGCGGCCTGGACGATACGCTGCAGGCGTTTTCCAGCGGCGACCGCTCGCACACGTTGTGATTTTTTGCCTGATTGGGCGTTAGGAATTCGTGATGATCCGCTGGCTCTTGACTACGTTCGTCGCGGTGGCGGTGTTGTCGGCGTGCTGGCCGTGGCTCAGGAAAATCGGCATTGGCCGGATGCCCGGCGACGTGACCTTGCGCGTGTTCGGCCGTGAGTATCCGTTTCCGTTCATGTCGACGCTGGTGCTGTCGATGATCCTGTCGCTGCTGGCGAGATTGCTTTAAGTCCGCGTTGCCTTTGACCACGGCGACATGCGCCGCGCAAAGGCCAAAGGCAACCACACCGAAACACCCTACCCCAGCGCCGCTTCCACCGCGCGCACCCGCTCCTGATGCACGGCGTCCTTGATGCCGGCAGGTGCATCGGCCATTCGTTTGGCGACCGCACCGGCATCCACGCCGCGCGCCGCGACGAGCGCCACCCTGAGCCGCTCGGCCTGCGGATAGTCCCGCATCTCGAACCCCAGCCGGCCGCGCGCATCGGCCTCGCAGGCCTGCAACGCTTCGGCGAAGCGCGCCGGTTTGCGAAGCGCGTCGCTGCGTTCGAGCAATCTCACCAACGCCGCCGCCCCCATCTCCGTTACGCGATGGATGTTGCCGTGCTCGCGCGCCACCAGCAGCGCGAGATCGCGGCAGTCGTTCGGCACCCGTAGCCGGTCGCAGAGTGGCTTGAGCAGATCCACGCCGCGCCCCTCGTGGCCGATATGCCGCGGCAGCACGTCTTCAGGCGTGGTCGCCTTGCCGAGGTCATGCGTCAGCGCGGCAAACCGGACCGGCAGCGCATAGCCCTGCTGGGCGGCATGGTCAACCACCATCATCACGTGCACACCGGTGTCCACCTCGGGGTGATAGTCGGCGCGTTGCGGCACGCCGAACAGTGCGTCGATCTCCGGCAGAATGCGCGCCAGCGCGCCGCACTCGCGCAGTACCTCGAACATGCGCGACGGCTTCTTCTCCATCAGGCCGCGCGACACTTCCTGCCACACACGTTCGGCCACCAGCGCATCCACTTCGCCGTCGGCGACCATCTTGCGCATCAGCGTCAGCGTTTCCGGCGCGACCGTGAAATCGACGAAGCGCGCCGCGAAGCGCGCAATCCGCAGAATCCGCACGGGGTCTTCGAGGAACGCGTCGCTCACATGCCGGAACAGCCGCGCCTGCAAATCGGCCTGACCGTTGAACGGGTCGATGACCGGACCGCTCAACTCGCCGTCCGGGCGCACTTCGCGCGCCATCGCGTTGATTGTCAGGTCGCGGCGCGCGAGGTCTTCCTCCAGCGTCACGTCCGGCGCGTAGAAGAACTGGAAGCCGTGATAACCCGCCGCCGTCTTGCGCTCGGTACGCGCGAGCGCGTACTCCTCGTGCGTCTGCGGATGCAGGAACACCGGAAAATCCTTGCCCACCGGACGATAACCCTGCGCCACCATCTGCTCGGGCGTCGCGCCGACCACCACGTAGTCGCGGTCCTGCACCGGTACGCCCAGCAACTCGTCGCGGATCGCGCCGCCTACCGCGTAGATGTTCATGGGCATACGTCTTGGTAGGCAATCGCGTGAGTCTCGCGGCGCGAAGCGTCGATCCATGCCGCCACCGCCGGCAACGCGGTGATCCGCTCGACGTAAGCTGACGCGGTTTCGGACAACGCCGGCTGCCACGTGTTGAAACGCATCGCGACCGGCGCATACATCGCGTCGGCAATGCTGAACTCGCCGAACAGGAAAGGTCCACCATGCGCGTCGAGGCACTCGCGCCAGATCCCCTCGATCCGCGCGATATCGGCGAGCACGCCCGGCGTTGCATTCTTGCCCGGGAACGACGCGCGAATGTTCATCCACATGTTCGAGCGCAACTCGCCGAAGCCCGAATGCATCTCGGCGCTCACGCTGCGGGCGAGCGCGCGCGCCCCCGCGTCGCGCGGCCACAGCGCGTGCTGCGGGAAGCGCTCGGCCAGTGTCTCGGCGATCGCCAGCGAATCCCAAACGGCCTGCCCCGCGTCATCGATCAGGCAGGGCACCTTGCCCGGCCCCGCTGGCGCATGAGCGAGGATCGCGGCGGTCGTGCCGGATTCGTACAGGTGGATCAGCACTTCGTCGAACGGAATGCCGAAGTGCTTCAGCAGCAGCCACGGCCGCATCGACCATGACGAGTAGTTCTTGTCACCAATTAGCAGTTTCATGCGTCGTATCAATGGGGAGAGGATTTGAACGAGGTACGTCAGCGTCCGGCGCTGGCGCGAAACGTGTCGAAGCGCGAACGCGTCGACACGCCGGTCAGATACACGGGCGCAATCGTTTCGATGCTGGCGGGCTCGAGGCCGAGTTCAGGCGCAAGCGGGCTGCTCAACACGTTGTCGACTTTCATCGAATCCAGATTGTCGCGCGAGATCACCGGCTCGCCAGGCGCCATTTCGAAGGTCAGCGCCTGCAGGCGCGCCAACGCGTCCGGCAAACGGATGATGCGCGCATGCTTGCCGATCACGTCGCCGCAATAGGTGACGAGGTCTTCGAGCGTGTAGACGGTCGGGCCGCCCAGTTCGTAGGTCCGGCCGCTCGCGGCGTCGAGATCGAGCACGTTGACAATCGCCTTCACGACATCGTCGACATACACCGGCTGAAATTTCGCATCCGGCATCGCGAGCGGAAGCACTGGAAACATCCGCTGCAGGAACGCGAACTTGTTGAGGAACTGGTCCTCGGGACCGAAGACCACGGACGGCCGGAAAATCGTCCACGCGAGGTTCGCTGCATGCACCGCTTTCTCGCCGTCGCTCTTCGAGCGCGAGTACATGCTGGGTCCGTTCGGATTGGCGCCGAGCGCGCTGAGGTGAATCAGCCGGTGCACGCCCTTGCCTTCGCAGGCGGCCACGATCCGCGTCGGCAGATCGACGTGCATGCGCGCGAACTCCGGGCCGTATGGCGTGCCGCGCTTGCCATTCAACGTGCCGACGAGATTGATCACGCAATCGGCGCCTTCGACAAAGCGCGCGAGCTGGACCGGATCGAACACGTCGGTTTCGATCACGTCGATGGGAAGCAGCGTGAGATGGCGGGCGTTGTAGCGCCGCCGCGTGGCGATGCGCACGTCTTTACCCGCTTCGACGAGCGCGTTGACGAGATGGCTGCCGATAAACCCGGAACCGCCGATGATCGCAATGGCTTTGTGTCGCATTTTCGACTCCCTGATGGAAGCCGCGGCAACGGCTGGCGTGGCGCGCCGAGGCCTCGAACGAGGCCGCGGCGGCACGGCGCTTTACGGTGCGATATAACCCAGACGCGCCTTCAGCGATTGCGGACGGCCTTCGAACAACGCCGCGTAGTAGACCGTGTTGGATAGCACGTTCTTGACGTAGTCGCGGGTTTCCTGGAACGGGATCGCCTCGGCGAAGATCGCACCTTCGACCGGATGCTGCAACGACTGCCGCCAGTTGCGCGGACGGCCGGGGCCTGCGTTATAGCCGGCGGTAGCCAGCACCGCGGACCCGTCGAACTGATTGTAGATCATCGACAGGTAGTTGGTGCCGAGCAGGATGTTGGTGTTGATGTCGTTCATCTGCTCGCGCGAAATCGGGCCGAGGCCGATCTTTTTCGCGACCAGTTGCGCGGTGCCCGGCATCAACTGCATCAAGCCGCCCGCGCCGACCTCGGAGCGCGCGTTGATGATGAAGCGCGACTCCTGGCGAATCAGCCCGTATGCCCACTCCACGTCGAGCCCGCTCGACTGCGCATCGCGCTCGACGATATCGCGGAACGGCGACAGATAACGCAGCGAGAAATCGTGCTCGCTCTTCGTGCGGTCCGCCGTGTTGACGGTGCGGTCATAGAGCTGGATACGGCGCGCGTATTCGGCGGCCGCGAGCAGTTGGCGGTCGCTCATCGTGCGCAGCGGCCAGTTCCATTCGCGATTGCCTTCGAGCCGCAGATTCATCGCATAGAACCGTTGCGCGAGATCGAAGCCCGGCGTGTTGCCGGCTTGCTGGACTTCGGCGTCGCTCACCGAGGTTTTCGGCGGCACCGAGATCTTCTGGCCGAGTTCCTCGGCGGCCAGTTGACCGTAGAAGTTAAAGCCCTGCGCGATCGACTCGAATTCCTGGTTGGCCGTGGTCGTGTCGCCCGCCTGCTTCAGCGCACGCGCGTGCCAGTAGACCCACGACGGCTGCTTGCGCAGCGCCTCCGGCATCTGCTCGATCGACCAGCGCACCATGTTCCAGTCGCCGGCGAGGAGCGCGGTGCGCGTGCGCCATTCATACGCGGGATTCGACAGTTGCGCATTCGCCGACAGCCGGTACCAGTCCACTGCGCTCGGCATCTGCTTGGCGGCTGCCTGATAGGCAATCGTGCCCCAGCCGATCGCGCGCTCCGGCGAATTCAGCGACGGCGCGACCGATGCGAACGTGGCCGCGGCCATCGCCGGATCGTTGCGCGCCATGCGCGTGATCGCCAGCAGCGCCAGCTGATGCGACTGCGCATCCGGACCGACGCCGCGCGCCAGCAGCAACGGCGGGGTGCTCGTCGCCTGGCCGAACAGCACCGGGTCGGGCGCCTGGTTGCCGAGCGCGTCGAGCAGCTTGCTGCCGGTGCCCGTGTAGTTCTGCTCGTACGCGAGACGGATCTGCTGCCAGACGTCGTCGGCACTGAACTGGCGATTCACGGCGAGCACGGTGATCAGATCGACGCAGCCGTCGCCGTACCACTTCGGATCGACCAGCAGCGCGCGCGCCGCGTCGGCGACGTTTTCGCCGCGCGAGGCGCGCGATTCGAGCGCATAGCACTTCACCTGGGTGTCGTCGTTCAGCACGAAGCGCGCGTATTGCTGATCGAAGTTGCGCCAGTCGTGACGCGTGCCAAGCACCGTGAGGTAGTCGTTGCGCAGACGGTCGGCGATCGCCTGGCCGTCGTACTTCTGCAGAAACGCCAGCACTGGCGCATCCGGCGCGTCGACGCGCGCATGGCCGGTCGAATCGAACAGTTGCGGCTTGAGCTGGAAGTACTCCAGATACGAAGGCGCCGGATAGTTCGGGATCATGCTCGCCAGTTGCGCCGCGCGCGCCGCATCGTTATTGCGGGCTGCCTCGCGCAACTGGACGAAAATCTGGTCGTCGTTGGTGAGCGGAGAAAAGGAAACGGGCTTGACGGCGGAGGCCGTGCTGCACGCGACGAGTGCCGCTGCGGCGAGCGCCAGACCGGCCGCGCGATATACTCGATAAAGGCGTTTTGACATCGTTGTTTCTGGAGCGCGAATTGGACCAAAGCATAGCATGCAACCCCGTGCCGGCCGCGAAAAAGGCGCTGCGCCGGATGCTATTGGAAACGAGGCTGCAAGCGGCTTCCGAGCCGGCGCACAACGCCGCGCTCGGCCGCCACCTGCTTGATGCGTTGGAGCACTATGGTGTGGACAGCGTAGGATTCTACTGGCCGCTTTCCGGCGAATTCGACGCACGCGCTGCGATCTCTCTGTGGCTTGCGGCCAACGCTCAACGAGAAGCCAGCTTGCCGATTATCAAGACACGCGGCGCACCGCTCGAATTCCATGCTTGGCGCCCCGACATGGAAATGAGGATCGGTCATCACAAGATTGCCGAGCCGGTGTCGGGCCAGGTGGTGATTCCCGAGTTGCTGTTCGTGCCCTGCGTCGGCTTCGACGACGGCGGCTACCGGCTCGGTTACGGTGGCGGTTATTACGATCGCACCCTGGCCGCCTGGCCGGGTTCGAAACGGCCGCTGACGGTGGGCATCGCGTATGAAGCGTGCCGCACGCCGGCACTGCAACGTGAAGCGCACGACATTCCGCTCGACCTGATCGTTACCGAGGCGGGTTTCCATCCACGCCCGGCAAGTTGAGCCGGGCATGCGGCGCGCGTACTGGCTTCACGCCGCCGCATCAGCCCGGCAGCCCGCTATAGGGACGCCGCCGCGCGCGCGGCCGTGTCGTACAGACCGGACGCGTTGCGCATCAATTGCGCCGCGTCGCCGATCTGTTCGTTGGTCAGGCCGCTTTCCTTCAGCGTCGAAATCAGACAGCTCTCACGCACCTCGCGATACTTCAGACACAACTCGCGGCCCGCTTCGGTCGCCGAAAAGAACACTTCCTTGCCGGTCTTTTCGCTTTTTACGTACCCTCTAGCTACGAGCTTCTTCAACGCATAGGTGGCGACGTGCGTGTCTTCGATGTTCAGCACGAAGCAGATGTCCGCGAGCTTCTTGCGACGCTCGCGGTGGCTGACGTGATGCAGCAGCGACACTTCGATCGCGGTCATGTCCTTGTCGCCGGCCGCCGACATGCAGCGCACCATCCACCGGTTGAAGGCGTTGCCCGCCATGATCAACGCGTATTCGAGTTCGGACAGCTCCGCGCTGGTCTCGGAGACGAGATGTTCCGACGAGACGATCTTGGTGGGATGACGCGACATGACGAAGAGTCCGAGGGACAGGATGAGAAGGTGTCGGGAGTGTACGACGAGCCGCCGATCCCGGCGAGCCTGGCACAAACGCTTATTGAGAAATTGTTGATATTTTATTGATAATGTACGCTTCAACTATCGCATACCGGCGCGGATCGCGCGTCAAGGGTTCCACCGTGCCCGCTTCCTGCCATCCGACCTGGGCCGTTAAGCCATGAGCCAACCAAGAATCTTTCCGCTCGGCGATGCCGCGCTTGTCTGCGAAGCGCCGCCGCCCGCCACGCTGGAGTGCCAGCGGCGCGTGTGGGCGGCCGCCGCGCTCGCGCGCGACTGGCCGCATGTGCTGGAGGTCGTGCCGGGCATGAACAATCTGACGCTCGTGTTCGATCCTCTCGAAGCCGATCGCGACGCGCTCGGCGAACAATTGCTGGCCGCGTGGGACGCCGCGGGCAAGACGCTCGAGTCCGGTCGCGAGGTCCAGATTCCGGTGCAGTACGGCGGTGAGTTCGGCCCCGATCTGCAGGCGGTCGCCGATCACACGGGCCTGACGGTGCGCGAGGTCGTGCAGCGTCACGCGGAGGGCGAGTACGTGGTCTTTTTCCTCGGCTTCCAGCCGGGCTTCGCGTACATGGGCGGCCTCGACGCCGCCTTGCATACGCCGCGCCGGGCGTCGCCGCGGCTGGAGGTGCCGGCCGGCTCGGTCGGCATCGGTGGTGAACAGACCGGCATCTATCCGGCCGTCTCGCCCGGCGGCTGGCAGCTGATCGGCCGCACCGAGCTGCCGCTGTTCGACCCGGCGCGCCGCCCGCCCACCCTGTTGCAGCCGGGCGACCGTGTGCGCTTCACCATCGCGGAGATACACGCATGATCGATGTGATTCGCGCAGGTCTGCTGACCACGATCCAGGATCTCGGCCGTCACGGCCAACGGCATCTGGGCGTCGCGATGGGGGGCGCGCTCGACCGGCTGTCGCTCGAAGTCGGCAACCGGCTGGTCGGCAACCGGCCCGACGCGGCCGGCCTGGAAATCACCTTCGGCCCGACCGCGCTGCGCTTTCTGCGCGCGACACGGGTCGCCATCACCGGCACCGAATTCGGCGCGACGCTCGACGGCAAGCCGGTCTATTCGTGGTGGAGCCTGCCGGTGCAAGCGGGCCAGGAGCTGGTGCTGAACGCGGCGAAACGCGGCATGCGCGGCTACGTCAGCGTGGCGGGCGGCATCGACGTGCTGCCGATGCTCGGCTCACGCAGCACCGATCTCGCCGGTCATTTCGGCGGACTCGGCGGCCGCGCGCTGCGCGACGGCGACCGCCTGCCGGTCGGCGTGCCGCAGCAGCGCGGCCAGGTCGGCTTCACGCCCGAGGCGCCGGAGTTCGGCGTGAAGGCGCCCAGCTGGTGCAAGTTCGTGCTGGTTCACGAGCCGCTGCGGCGCGGCCGTCATCCGTCGGGCGTGCCGTGGGCGGTGCCGATCCGCGTGCTGCGCGGCCCGGAATACGACAGCTTCACCGAGGCCGCGCACGAATCGTTCTGGGCCGATGAATGGCTCGTCACGCCGAACAGCAACCGCATGGGCTATCGCCTCGCCGGCGCCGAACTGGAACGCACCCGCAAAACCGACCTGCTCTCGCATGCGGTGCTGCCCGGCACGATCCAGGTGCCGCCGAACGGCCAGCCGATCGTCTTGATGAGCGACGCACAAACCACCGGCGGCTATCCGAAGATCGGCGCGGTGATCCAGGCCGATCTGTGGAAGCTCGCACAGGTCCGCCTGAACGCCGCGGTGCGATTCATCCCGACCACGCTGTTCGAAGCGCGCCAGGCTTTGCTGGAAGAACGTACGTACTTGCGGCAGATCGACGCCGCAATCGCGATGCATGAAGAACGCTGCGCACGCCTGTCGACGGTCGCGGCGCTGTAACACTCAGTAGGGGAACACCATGGAAATCGATTTGAACGCCGACCTCGGCGAAGGCTGCGGCTCCGACGAGGCGCTGCTCGACCTCGTCAGTTCGGCGAATATCGCTTGCGGCTGGCACGCGGGCGGCCCCAATGCCATGCGCGAATGCGTGCAGTGGGCGGTGCAGAAAGGCGTGTCGATCGGCGCGCATCCGAGCTTCAACGATCCTGAGAATTTCGGTCGCAAGGAGATGGATCTGCCGGCCGGCGAGATTTACGCGGGCGTGCTGTATCAGCTCGGCGCGCTGTCGGCGATCGCCCAGGCCGAGGGCGGGCGCATCGCGCACGTCAAGCCGCACGGCGCCTTGTACAACCAGGCCGCGCGCGACGCGAAGATCGCCGACGCGATCGTTTCGGCGGTGCACGATTTCGATCCGTCGGTGGCCGTGTTCGCGCTCGCCAACAGCGGCCTCGTGACGGCAGCGCGCAACGCGGGTCTCGTCGCGATCGAGGAAGTGTTCGCCGACCGCGGCTATCGCGCCGACGGCTCGCTCGTGCCGCGCAAGGAACCGGGCGCGCTGCTCGACGACGAAAACGAAGTCCTGGAGCGCACGCTCGCGATGATCCGCGAGCAGCGCGTGCAGGCCGTGGACGGCCAATGGGTACCGCTGAACGCGCAGACCATCTGTCTGCACGGCGACGGGCCCCATGCGCTGGCGTTCGCGCGGCGCATTCGCGGCGCGCTGGAGGCTGCCGGCATCGACGTTCACGCGGCCAACGCCGCACGCGTCTGAGCGGCGGCTTCGGCGGCCAGACAGACAGCGCGAATTACCTCCAGCGACACCTCCGACGCCCCGCTTTCGAGCGGGGCGTTTGCCAGGTGGAGGGCGCATTGCCATACCCGGCGGGCAAACCGCGAACGCAGGTGCAGGTGCAGGTGCAGGTGCAGTTTGAAGTGCAGAGGTACGCAGTTCGAAGCAACGCGGCCATCAAGAGCCGTGGCAACACCAGACGGCGCATGAACACCACGCGCCGGCCCACGTGAGCCGCTACCCGCGGCGAGGTTGAAACCCTGTTTGGAGATCCTGATGCAGTCAACTGTCAGTCTATGGCCGCTCATCGGCGTGGCCGTCATCATCGTCGGCTTTTTATTGCGGTTCAATCCGATGCTGATCGTCGCGGTCGCCGCGATCGTCACCGGTCTTGCCGCGCACTTCCCGCCTGAAAAAATCCTTGCGCAGATCGGCACCGGCTTCATCAAGACGCGCAACATCCCGCTGATCATTCTTTTACCGCTCGCCGTGATCGGCCTGCTCGAACGGCACGGGCTGCGCGAGCGCGCGCAAGCGTGGATCGGCGGCATCAAGGCGGCCACCGCCGGGCGTCTGCTGATCGTCTATCTGCTCGTGCGCGAGCTGACCGCCGCGGTCGGCCTGACCGGGCTCGGCGGGCATCCGCAAATGGTGCGCCCGCTGATCGCGCCGATGGCCGAAGGCGCGGCCGAAACCCGCTTCGGCAAGATCAGCGACGCGGTCCGTTTCAAGTTGCGCGCGTTCGCCGCCGCCACCGACAACGTGGGCCTCTTCTTCGGCGAGGACATCTTCGTCGCGTTCGGCGCAATCGTGCTGATGACGACCTTCCTGAAGGAAGCGGGCATCGTCGTCGAGCCGATTCACGTCGCGCTGTGGGGCATCCCGACCGCGATCTGCGCATTCATCGTGCACGGCTTCCGGCTGTATCTGCTCGACCGCCGGCTCGAACGCGAACTGCGCGGCAATGCCCGGGGCGGCAGCGCTGCCGTGTCGTCGGCGCAATCCGCCGCGGGAGACAAAGCATGACATTCACGATCACCTATCTGTTCTGGCTGCTGGGCGTGGTGCTGCTGATCGTCGGCGGCATGATCGTCACCGACAGGACGCATCCACGCCGCCTCACCGCGGGCGGCTTCTGGATTCTCTACGCGCTGATCTTCCTGATCGGCGACCGGCTGCCGCCGGCGGTGGTTGGCGTCGCCGTGATCGTCATGGCGCTGATCGCCGGTTTCGGCGGCGTCACCGCGGCCAAGCCGAAAATGCTGTCGCTCGACGCGCGCAGGGCAAGCGCCGCGCGTCTGGGCAACAAGCTGTTCGTGCCCGCGCTGACGATTCCGGTCATCACCGTGATCATCACGCTGTCGGCGAGCCACCTGGTATTCGGCGGTATGCCGCTGATCGAGAAGGCCAACGTCACGCTGATCGGCTTCGGCATCGGCTGCGTGATCGCGCTCGCGGTGGCTTGCGTGATGACGCGCGACACCGTCGGCCAGTCGATGAAAGAAGCGCGCCGGCTGGTCGATGCGCTGTCGTGGGCCGCGGTGCTGCCGCAGATGCTCGGCATGCTCGGCCTCGTGTTCTCCGACGCGGGTGTCGGCAAGGCCGTCGCGCACGTGACCACGTCCTACATCAGCCTCGACTATCGCTTCGTCGCGGTGGCCGTGTACTGCATCGGCATGGCGCTCTTCACGATGGTGATGGGCAACGGCTTCGCCGCGTTCCCGGTGATGACGGGCGGCGTCGGCGTGCCGATTCTGGTCGGCGTGTTTCACGGCAACCCGGCGGTGATGGTCGCGATCGGCATGTTCTCCGGCTACTGCGGCACGCTGATGACGCCGATGGCCGCGAACTTCAACATGGTGCCGGTCGCGCTGCTCGAACTGCCGGACAAGAACGCGGTGATCAAGGTGCAGATTCCCACCGCGCTCATCCTGCTGGTGATCAACATCTTCCTGTTGAATTTCCTGATGTTCCTGTAGGGCGCCTGCCTTCAAGGCGGCCTATGCCGACGCATCGCAGCCCGCCGCTGCGATGCGTCGCTGAAGCAGACTCATTGCGAATCGCGCGCGACCGAATTAGGAAGCGCCCGATCGTCGGAACAGGGGGTGGCACATAAGATCGCGGAAGGTCTCCCATCCCACGCGCCGGTGCGTGCCACGCGCGCCGCTTGCGATCCTCTGCAGGCGTCCATGGAACATCCATCCCACCGCGACGGCGACTCCGCTGCCCACGTCACCTCGTTGATCGACGACGCGCTGGCCGCACAACCAGGCCGGCCAGTTCGACGCCGCCGACGCGCTCTACCGGCAAACCCTCACGCTCGCGGCGGCGCTGGGCAAGCCGGTGTGGCTACTGCTGCCACCAACGCCGACTGGCGCAGGGTCAAAGCGCGCAACGACACGCCGTGGTATCCGGCAATGAGGCTGTTCAGGCAAAAGACATCGGGAGACTGGCAGACAGTGGTGGCGGAACTCGCGCAGGCTCTGCAACGGCAATAGGTTCGATCCGGCGCACCCGCGCTCAGCCCGGCTCGACCACGAATCCGCGCTGCCGCAAAAGCTGCAACACGCCTTTGGGGCCGCCCAGATGCAGCGCGCCTATCGCAACGAACACCGGCTTGTTCGGCGCGGCGATCTGCAGCATCCGCGACACGAAGCGCCGGTTGCGCTCATAGACGATCCTGTTGTCGATCGAGTCGGAGACATGCTTGTCGCGCGCCAGATTTTCGGATTTCGCGGCCTGCCATGCGGCAATTGCATCGGCATCGCCGACCCGCCACAGCCGATGCAGCGCGCGCACATCCGCGACGTTTTGCGCAGGCGTCTGCACCAGATCCTGCGCGAGCATTTCGCGCTGCTGCGCAAGCGAGAGTCCCGTGAACGCGCGCATCTGCTGCGGCAGCGTTTCGAGTCCGACGATCTTGCCGCGCGTCTTCAGGTACACGTTCTGCAATTGCGCTTCCGTGCCGTACTCGGTCTGCAGGCCGGCGCTCAGCGAATCGTAGGTTTCGACCACCAGCGACGCGAGCCAGGGCCGCATCTTCTTGATCGCATCGAGCGCGGCGGGATTGCCGCGCAGACGCATCGCCAGCTTGTGCCACAACGGTTCCGGCAACGAGCCCGGCAGACAGTCGCGCTTGCACACGCCGTACTTCGACACGTCGTCTTGCGAGATCAGCAGTTCGTCGGGGGAGAGTTCGAGCGCCAGCGTCGGCGAGGCGGCCAGCGCGGCGAGGATCGGCGGCCGGAACGGCTGGGCGGCGGGATAGTCGGCGGGATCGCCGACATGCAGCGTGCCCAGCACGTAGATCGTGGTCGTGCCGCGCGTGGCGACATAGAACGGCATGCGCGCCGGCTGCGTGCGCACCGGGCCGCTCGCGGTGGTGCCGGGCGGCGCTGGCGACGGCGGCGGCGGATTGAAGCCCGGCACGCTTGCGCGCGGCGGCGCCTGCTCGCCGGGCACCGGCACCGCCGGGCGCCCCGCCTGGGCCGGCGCAGTGGCCGCCGCGCCCGCTGCATGCGCGAGCTCGGCGGGCGCGGAGCCGAGATAAAGAGCACAGCACACGCCGACGAGCACGGCACCGTTCAGCGCACGCGCTCGCCAGCGCCGCGCGAAAGCAGCACCGCAGCCGCCATCACGCAAGCGGCGCGCAAGACGACGCGCCGCTGCCGCATCAGGCATCCACGTCCCCCACCTCCTCGGCGCGGTGACACGATACCTGACGGCCATCCACTTCGCGCAGCTTCGGTTCCTCGCTGCGGCAGCGGTCGATCATATACGGGCAGCGCTGATGGAACGTGCACCCCGAAGGCGGATTCAATGGCGACGGCATTTCACCTTGCAGCTTGATCTTGATGCTGCGATCCGCCTCGAAGATCGAAGGCGTCGCCGACATCAGCGCGCGCGTGTACGGATGGCGCGGCTTCGAGAAGATCCGCTTCTTGTCGCCGAGTTCGGCCACGCCGCCGAAGTACATCACCATCACATCGTCGGCGATATGCTCGACCACGGACAAATTGTGCGAGATGAACACGTAGCTGGTCTTGAACTGCTCCTGCAAGTCCATGAACAGGTTCAGGATCTGCGCCTGGATCGACACGTCGAGCGCCGACACCGGTTCGTCGGCGACCACGATCTGCGGATCGAGAATCATCGCGCGCGCAATCGCCACGCGCTGGCGCTGGCCGCCGGAGAACATATGCGGATAGCGCTTCGCGTGTTCGGGACGCAGGCCGACGGTGCGCATCATCTGCGCGATCCGTTCGGCGCGCTCGGTGGCGCTCAGTTGCGTATTGATCGCGAGCGGCTCGCCGAGCGTCTGCTCGACGGTCTTGCGCGGATTGAGCGACGCGAACGGGTTCTGGAACACCATCTGCACGCGCCGCCGCAGCGCCGCGATCTTCGCGTGATCGGCGCCGGCCACGTCCTCACCGTCGATCAGCAGACGCCCCGCCGTGGGCGCTTCGATCATCGTCAGTTGACGCGCGAGCGTGGACTTGCCGCAGCCGGATTCGCCGACCACCGCGAGCGTCTTGCCGCGCTCCAGCGCGAACGACACGCCGTTGAGCGCCTTCACCGTGCCCGACGCGAACATGCCGCGCTTGACCGTGTAGTAACGCGCGAGCTGGTCGGCGACCAGCACGTGATCGCCCGTAGGTTTGGCCTGGCGCCGCGTTTCGAGTACTGCATTCATCGTGCGCCTCCACGGGTGTGAACGTTGGCGTCGCCGCTCAGGTTCAGGGGTTTGATGCAGCGCACGCGCGCCACTTCGGCGTGACCTTGCATCGGCGCGAGCGCGGGCCGCGCCTTCATGCAATCGTCGACCACGTACTTGCAGCGCGGCGCGAACAGGCACCCTTTGGGCCGGTCGTCGCGCCCCGGCACCATGCCCGGCAGCGCCGCGAGCCGCACCGCGCCCACGTTGTGCTCGGGAATCGCCGCCAGTAGCGCTTCCGTGTACGGATGATGGGGCGCCGCGAAGATGTCCGGCACCTTGTTCGTTTCGATCACTTCGCCAGCGTACATGACCGCGACGCGCTGCGCGACCTCGGACACCACCGCGAGGTCGTGCGAGATCAGCACGAGCGCCATGCCGCGCTCCTTCTGCAGCTTGATCAGCAGTTCCATGATCTGCGCCTGGATCGTCACGTCGAGCGCGGTGGTCGGCTCGTCGGCGATTAGCAACTTCGGGTTGCAGGCGATCGCCATCGCGATCATCACGCGCTGGTTCATGCCGCCCGACATCTGATGCGGAAACGAACCGATGCGGCCTTTCGGATCGGGAATGCCGACCTGATCGAGCAGTTCGAGCGCGCGTTTGTCGAGCGCGCTGCCGCGCAGGCCTTCGTGCAGCTTCAGCACTTCCTTGATCTGATAGCCGACCGTGTAGCTCGGATTCAGACTCGTGAGCGCGTCCTGGAACACCATCGCGATGTCCTTGCCGATGATCTTGCGGCGCTCCTTCGCCGATGCGTTCAGCAGGCTCTTGCCGTTGAAGGTGATCTCGTCCGCGGTGACTTTGCCGGGCGCGTCGATCAGGCCCATCAGCGCCATCATCGTGACGCTCTTGCCCGAGCCCGATTCGCCGACCACGCCGACCACTTCGCCGGGTGCGACGTCGAGGTTGATGCGATCGACCGCGGGCAGACCGTTGAAATTCACCGCCAGATTGCGGATGGTCAATAAATTAGCCATGTCATGCCATCCGTTTCAGTTTGGGATCGAGTGCGTCGCGCAGCCCGTCGCCGAGCAGATTGATCGCGAGCACCGAGATCAGGATGGACAGACCCGGCATGGTGACGATCCACCAGGCGCTGTCGATGTAATCGCGCGCCGAGGCCAGCATCGCGCCCCACTCCGCCGACGGCGGCTGCACGCCGAGCCCGAGAAAGCCGAGCGCGGCAGCATCGAGAATCGCCGAGGAAAAACCGAGCGTGGCTTGCACGATCAGCGGCGCGGTGCAGTTCGGCAGCACTTGCGAGAACATCAGCCGCAAGGTGCCGGCGCCCGCTACTCGCGAAGCCGTCACGTACTCCTTCTGCAACTCGCCCTGCGCCGATGCGCGCGTCAAGCGCACATAGCCCGGCAGCGCGACGATCGCGATCGCGAGCATCGTGTTGACGAGACCGGGGCCGATGATCGCCACCACCGCGACCGCGAGCAGCAGCGACGGCAATGCGAGCAGCACGTCCATGATGCGCATGATCGGCGTGTCGGCCCACTTCTCGAAGAACGCGGCGATCAGGCCAAGCACGATGCCCGGAATCAGCGCGAGCACCACCGACACGAAGCCGATCCAGAACGACAGCCGTGCGCCGTACATCAGACGCGAGAGGATGTCGCGGCCCGCTTCGTCGGTGCCGAGAATGAACTTCCAGTTGCCGCCGTCGAGCCATGCGGGCGGAATCTTCACGAAGTCGCGGTATTGCTCGATCGGGCTGTGCGGCGCGATCAACGGCGCGAAGATCGCGACGAAGATCAACACCAGCACGATGACGCCGGCGCCGACCGCGCCGCGATTACGCGAGAAGTTGGCCCAGAATTCACGGGCCGCGATGGCGCGGCCGCTGGGCGGCGTCACTGCCTGGGGGACTGTATTTTGTATGTCTGCCATGGTCGTCATGCCTCCCGCAGAGCCGCCTCAAGGGAGGCATGCGCCCCCGCGGGGGGCAGCGAACGTGAGTGAGCGTGGGGGTTCATATTTCACCTCGTATGGCGGATGCGTGGGTTGAGCACGCCGTACAACAGATCGACGACGAGGTTCACGACGATCACCAGCGTGGCGATCATCAGGATACCGCCCTGCACGACCGGATAGTCGCGCCGGCCGATCGCGTCGATCAGCCATTTGCCGATACCGGGCCACGAGAACAACGTCTCGGTCAGCACCGCGCCCGCGAGCAGCGTGCCGACCTGCAAGCCGATCACCGTCACAACGGGAATCAGCGCATTGCGCAACGCATGCACGACGATCACGCGCCCAGGCGACAAGCCCTTCGCGCGCGCGGTGCGGATGTAATCCTCGCGCAGCACTTCGAGCATCGACGAACGCGTCATCCGCGCGACGACCGCCAAAGGAATCGTGCCGAGCACGATGGCAGGCAGAATCAGATGGCTCAGCGCGGATTTGAACGCGCCTTCGTCGGTGGACATCATCGCGTCGATCAGCATGAAGCCGGTCACGTGCGGAATGTCGTATTCGACCGCGATGCGGCCCGACACCGGCGTCCAGCCGAGCTTCACCGAGAACACCATGATGAGGATCAAGCCCCACCAGAAGATCGGCATCGAGTAGCCGGTGAGCGCGGTGCCCATCACGCCGTGATCGACCACCGTGCCGCGCCGGAGCGCGGCGAACACGCCCGCGGGGAGACCGACGATCAGCGCGAACAGCATCGCGCAGATCGACAGTTCGACGGTGGCGGGAAAGCGTGCGAGGAATTCGCCCATCACGCTGGTGTTGGTGATGATCGAGGTGCCGAGATCACCGTGCAGGGCGCGGCCAATGTAATGGACGTACTGCATCGGCAGAGGTTCGTCGAGCCCGAGGCGGTGCATCGCTGCGGCGTGCATCGCGGGATCGACGCCGCGCTCGCCCATCATCACTTCGATGGGGTCGCCCGGTATCAGGTGAATCAGCGCGAACGCGAGGATCGTAATGCCGATGAACGTCGGTATCACCATGCCAATGCGGCGCAAAACAAAGCGGAACATGGTTCGTCCCTATGGTCTTGATGAAGAAAAAACGCAACCGGCGACGAGGGCTTGTGACCCCGGTCGCCGGACCATTTCGACCAGTTTTCTAACCGTGCGAAAAGCGTACTGCGCGAAATTTACGACTTGCTTGCAGGCTGACGCCCCAGCTTACTTGACGCTCACGCCGTCGAAGCGCGCGTAGCCGAGCGGTTCGATGCGCATGTCGACCACCTTCTTGCTGACCGGCTGGTAGACCGTGGAGTGAGCGATCGGCGAGAACGGCAGTTGTTGCGCGAAGATCCGCTGCGCCTCCACGTAAGCCTTGGTGCGCGCGGCCACATCGGACGTCACGCGGCCCTTCTGGATCAGATCGTCGAACGGCTTGTAGCACCACTTCGAGAAGTTGTTGCCGTTGACCGCCTCGCAGCCGAGCAGCGTGCCGAGCCAGTTGTCCGGATCGCCGTTGTCGCCGGTCCAGCCGATCAGCATCGTGTCGTCCTCGCCTGCGTGCGCGCGCTTGATGTACTCGCCCCATTCATACGTGACGATCTTCGCCTTCACGCCGATCTTGGCCCAGTCGGCCTGGATCATTTCCGCCATCAGACGGGCGTTCGGGTTGTACGCGCGCTGCACGGGCATCGCCCACAGCGTGAGGTCGAAACCGTTCGGATAGCCGGCCTTGGCGAGCAGGGCCTTGGCCTGGGTCGGATCGTAAGGCGCGGCCTTCAGATCCTTGTAGAACGACCACTGGGTCGGCGGCATCGGATTCGTGGCCAGCTGACCCGCGCCCTGGTACACCGATTCGATAATCGCCTTCTTGTTGATCGCCATGTCGAGCGCCTGGCGCACTTCGACCTTGTCGACCGGCTTGTGCGTCACGTTGTACGCGAGGTAGCCGAGGTTGAAGCCCGGCTGCGACGGCATGTCGATGTTCGGCTCGGCCTTGAGCGGCGCGATGTCGGCCGGACGCGGATAGCTCATCACCTGGCATTCGTCGCGCTTGATCTTCTGCACGCGCACGCCGGCGTCCGGCGTGATCGAGAAGATCAGCTTCGAGATCTTCACCGCGTTCGGCTTCCAGTATTCAGGATTGCCGTCGAAGCGGATCGTCGCGTCCTTCGTGTAGCTGCGGAAAATGAACGGGCCCGTGCCGACCGGGAACTGGTTGATGTCGGCCGCCTTGCCGGCCTTCAGCAGTTGATCCGCGTATTCGGCCGACAGAACCGACGCGTATTCCATCGCCAGATTCTGGATGAACGGCGCGTTGACTTCCTTCAGCGTGAACTTGACCGTGTACGGATCGACCTTTTCGACGCCGGTGATCAGCTTGTCGAGGCCCATGTCGGTGAAGTACGGGAACTGCACCGGATAAGCCTTGCGGAACGGCTGATTCGTGTCCAGCATGCGCTGGAACGTGAACACGACGTCGTCGGCGTTGAATTCGCGCGTCGGTTTGAAGAACGACGTGGTCTGGAATTTGACGCCGTGACGCAGATGGAACGTATAGGTCTTGCCGTCCGCCGACACATCCCACTTCTCCGCGAGACCCGGTTCGACCTTGGTGCCGCCGCGTTCGAATTCGACGAGACGGTTATAAACGGTGAACGTGTTGGCCGTGAAGTCGACACCCGTCGTGTATTGAGCGGGATCGAAACCCGCGGGGCTGCCTTCCGAGCAGTAGACGAGCGTTTTGTTCGGAATCTCGGCGCGCGCGTTGTTCGCACCCACCAGCGATGCCGCTGCAGCAGCGACGAGCGTCGTAACACGCGCGGCGCGCAACAGGTTGTTTTGCTTCATGTTTCCTCCAGGTTCAGGGCCGGCTCCCGCCAGCGTAGCGCGATATTACTTGAGCTTGGCTTGCGGCAACAAGCGGAGGAAATTCCCCCTGTCGGCGATCGGAAACACTTCGTGCAAAGAGACAGCCGCACGCCGGCGAGGGCCGGATCGTGCGGCATCAGCGGGCAAGCGCGGCAGAAAGACCGCCTGCCGTGCCTATTTGAGGCCGACGTTCATGAATTGCGTCGGGCCGAACGGGTCGATCTTGAAACCCACCACGTTCTTGCTGATCGGCTGATAGACCGTGGAATGGGCAATCGGCGTAAACGGCACCTGGTCTTTGAAGATTTCCTGGGCCTGCATATAGGCTTTAGTACGCTCCGCCATATCGGTGGTGCCACGGCCTTTTTTGATCAGATCGTCGTAAGGCTTGTAGCACCATTTGGCAAAATTACTGCCATTCACCGCGTCGCAGCCCAGCAATACGGCAAGCCAGTTATCCGGATCGCCATAATCGCCGGTCCAGCCGATCAGCATCGCCTCATGCTCGCCCTGATGACCGCGGCGAATGTACTCACCCCATTCATAGGTGCCGATTTTCACTTTGACGCCGATCTTCGCCCAATCGGCTTGCAGCATTTCCGCCATCAGCCGCGCGTTCGGGTTATACGGCCGTTGCACCGGCATCGCCCACAGCGTGAGGTCGAAGCCGTCGGGATAACCCGCCTGTTTCAGCAGCGCTTTCGCTTTTTCGACGTCGTATGGCGCGTCTTTCAGGTTCTTGTCGTAGCCCCACTGCGTCGGCGGCATCGGATTGGTCGCCGGCTGGCCGGCGCCCTGGTAGACCGACTCGATAATCGCTTTCTTGTGAATCGCCATATCGAGCGCGCGGCGCACCAGCACGTTGTCGAGCGGTTTTTTCGTGGTGTTGTACGCGATATAGCCGAGGTTGAAGCCCACCTCGTTCGGCATCGCAAGCGATGGGTCGGCTTTAACCGCCGGAATATCGGCGGGCCGCGGATACGCCATCACCTGGCATTCGCCGCGTTTCAACTTTTGCAGACGCACCGCAGGATCGACGGTAATCGCGAATATGAGTTTGCTGACTTTGACCACGCCCGGCTTCCAGTAGTCGGGATTACCGTCGAAGCGAATCGTGTCGTCCTTCGTATAGCTGCGGAAAATGAATGGGCCGGTGCCGACCGGATATTGATTGATATCGGACGCTTTACCCGCCTTCAATAGTTGATCCGCATATTCCGCCGACAGGATCGACGCGAATGGCATCGCGATTTGCTGCAGGAACGGCGCGTCGACCTCCTTCAACGTGAAGCGCACCGTGTAGGGATCGACCTTCTCGATCTTCGTGATGTTTTTCGCCAGGCCTAAATCGGTGAAATACGGAAACGGCACCGCGTACGCCTTGCGGAATGGCTGATCGGGATCAAGCATTCGCTCGTAGGTGAAGACGACATCGTCGGCGTTGAATTCGCGCGTCGGCTTGAAGAACGACGTCGTCTGGAATTTCACGCCGTGGCGCAGATGGAACGTATAGGTCAGGCCGTCCGGCGACACCTCCCATGTTTCGGCGAGGCCCGGTTCGATATCGGTGCTGCCGTGCGCGAACTCGATCAGCCGGTTGTAGACCGTGTACGAACCCGCGCTGAATTCGACGCTCGTCGTGTATTGCGCGGTGTCGAAGCCCGCCGGGCTGCCTTCGGAGCAGAACACGAGGGTCTTGTCGGGCAGCGTGGCCGCGTGCGACGCGACGGGCGCCATGCCGCTCGCGGCGACCGCGAAAGCGGCAAGAGCGGGCAGGCAGAACTGGTGAAGCGCAAACAGCCTCTGTGACACTGTCATATCGTCCTCCGCACAGCAGCCGGGTCAGCTGCGCTTCGATCATAGACAGCACAAAAATGAGCTTCAACAGGGACTTACCACGTCGCGCGCAGCGCAGCCGTATGTGCGCGGCGATCTTTTTTGAAATAACCGGCGCGAGATAATGGCCGATTTAGGCGACTCTTTAATTGGCATCATGACCTCGTACCAATTCACCAACAACTGGTTCGACGCCCTCGCCAAAGGCGTGTGGGATCAGTTGATGACGCACCATGCGCCCGCGAGGATTCTCGAAATCGGTTCGTACGAAGGCGCGAGCGCCTGCTATCTGATCGACACGCTGGCGCCTCGCCAGCCCATCGAACTGCATTGCATCGATAGCTGGGAAGGCGGCATCGAACACCAGGCGGGCGGCGTCGCGCCAGCCGACATGAGCGCGGTCGAGGCGCGCTTTCATCACAATGTGACGCTCGCGGCCGGCAAATATCCGGGCCGCGCGCAGCTCACGGTACACAAGGGGTATTCGGACGAATGCCTCGCGCGTTTGATCGCCGCGGGCAGGAAGGGTTACTTCGACTTCGTGTATGTCGACGGGTCGCACCAGGCGGCCGACGTGCTGGCCGATGCCGTGCTTGGCTTCAGGCTGTTGAAGGTGGGCGGCGTCATCGTGTTCGACGACTACCTGTGGTCGGAGCAGTTGCCGTCAGGGAAAGACCCGCTGCGTTGCCCGAAGCCCGCGATCGACGCGTTCGTCAATCTGAACTTTCGCAAGCTGGAGCTACTGTCCGCGCCGTTGTATCAGCTCTATGTGCGGAAGGTGTCGGACTAGTCCGCGCGGCCGTTGCAGCCGCGCGGATTGCTTACTGCCTGCTGCTTGAGCGCTTGATTACGCGCCGAGCCGTTCGCAGATCGCCTTGGTCGCCGCGGCGCCGTTCAGCGTATAGAAATGCAGCCCCGGCACCTTCGCGTCGATCAGCCGTTGGCACAGGTCCGTTACCACATCGAGCCCGAACGCGCGAATCGACTCGCGGTCGTCGCCGAAGCTCTCCAGCCGGCGTGCGACCCAGCGCGGCACTTCGGCGCCGCACATTTCGGAGAAGCGCATCAGCTGCGAGAAGTTCGTGATCGGCATGATGCCCGGCACGATCGGCACATCGACGCCGAGCTTGCGCGCGTCGTCGACGAAACGGAAATATGCGTCGGCGTTGAAGAAGTACTGCGTGATCGCCGAATTCGCGCCCGCCTTTACCTTGTTCGCGAAGTTTTCCAGATCGTGACGCGGCGAGCGCGACTGCGGATGGTATTCCGGATAACCGGCCACCTCGATCCAGAACCAGTCGCCGAACTCGGCGCGGATGAAGCTCACCAGTTCCGACGCGTAGCGCAGTTCGCCTACCTCGCCCATGCCGGACGGCAGATCGCCGCGCAGCGCGACGATGTGGCGAATGCCATGCGCGCGGTACTCGTTGAGGATCGCGCGAAGGCTCTCTTTCGACGAGCCGATGCACGACACGTGCGGCGCCGCCTCGAGCCCTTCCTTCGCCATGTCGACGACGGTATCGAGCGTGCCCTGTTGCGTCGAGCCGCCGGCGCCGAACGTGACGGACACGAACTTGGGCTTGAGCGACGCGAGTTGTGCGCGCGTGGCGCGCAGCTTGTCGACGCCTTCCTGCGTTTTCGGCGGGAAGAATTCGAATGAAAGTTCGATCGGGTTCATGATTCAGTAAGTCAACCTAAGCTGCGGTTGCCGAAAATGAGCGCGGACAGCAGCCACGAAACAATGCTGTACAGAATCGAGCCGAAGAACGCCGACCAGAATCCCGACACTTCGAAGCCCTTCAGCAGCGACGCGCACAGCCAGAAGCACAGCGCATTGACCACCAGGATGAAGAGTCCGAGCGTGAGAATCGTGACGGGCAGCGTCAGCAGGATCAGCACCGGGCGCAGGATCGTGTTGATCAACCCGAGCACCACCGCGACCAGCAAAGCGGTGCCGAAGCTGCGGATATGGATCGACGGAACGAGATAGGTGATGATCAGCAGCGCAAGCGCGTTGATCAGCCAGGTCAACAGCACGGTCATGTAGAGCTCCTTGTCGGCAGGATGTCCATTAACGGAAGAAGCACGGAAAAAGGCGGGGCATGGCGAACAAAGCGGCGCATTACGCGCCGCCCTGTCTTCAAACCGTCATGCGAAACCCGCCCGCGTGCTTAATAACGGTAGTGGTTCGGCTTGAACGGGCCGTTCTTGTCGACGCCGATGTAGCCGGCCTGATCGTCGGACAGCACGGTCAGGGTCGCGCCGATGCGCGCCAGATGCAGACGGGCGACCTTCTCGTCCAGATGCTTCGGCAGCACGTACACCTTGTTCTCGTACTTCTTGCCCTGCGTGAACAGTTCGATCTGCGCGAGCGTCTGGTTCGTGAACGAGTTCGACATCACGAACGACGGGTGGCCCGTCGCGCAACCCAGGTTCACGAGGCGGCCTTCAGCCAGCAGGATCACGCGCTTGCCGTCCGGGAAAATGATGTGGTCGACTTGCGGCTTGATGTTGTCCCACTGGTACTGACGGGTCGACGCGACATCGATTTCCGAATCGAAGTGACCGATGTTGCAGACGATCGCGTTGTGACGCATCGCCTTCATGTGGTCGTGGCCGATCACGTGGTAGTTGCCGGTGGCCGTCACGAAGATGTCGGCCTTGTCGGCGGCGTATTCCATCGTCACGACGCGGTAGCCTTCCATCGCCGCCTGCAGCGCGCAGATCGGATCGATTTCGGTGACCCACACGGTCGCGCCCAGACCGCGCAGCGATTGCGCGCAGCCCTTGCCCACGTCGCCGTACCCGGCGACCACGGCGATCTTGCCCGCGATCATCACGTCGGTCGCGCGCTTGATGCCGTCGACGAGCGACTCACGGCAGCCATACAGGTTGTCGAACTTCGACTTGGTGACCGAGTCGTTGACGTTGATCGCCGGGAACGGCAGGCGGCCTTCCTTTTCCATCTGATACAGACGGTGTACGCCGGTCGTGGTTTCTTCCGTCACGCCCTGGATGTGCGACAGACGCGTCGAGTACCAGGTCGGGTCCGCGTCGAGGTGCTTCGCGATCGACTTGTACAGCGCAACTTCTTCTTCGTTGGTCGGCTTCGAGATGACCGAACGGTCTTTCTCGGCCTTCGAGCCAAGGATCAGCAGCAACGTGGCGTCGCCGCCGTCGTCGAGGATCATGTTGGCGAATTCGCCATTCGGCCATTCGAAGATGCGGTGCGAGAATTCCCAGTATTCGTCGAGCGATTCGCCCTTGAACGCGAACACCGGCGTGCCGGCTTGCGCGATGGCCGCAGCGGCGTGATCCTGGGTCGAGAAGATGTTGCACGATGCCCAGCGGACGTCGGCGCCGAGCGCGGTGAGCGTCTCGATCAGTACGCCGGTCTGGATCGTCATGTGCAGCGAACCTGCGACGCGCGCGCCCTTCAGCGGCTGCTGCGCCTTGTACTCTTCACGCGTTTGCATGAGACCGGGCATTTCCGTCTCGGCAATGGTGAGTTCCTTGCGACCCCAGTCGGCAAGCGACATGTCGGCAACGATGAAATCTTTGGAAGCTTGCGAATCGATAACTGCGGCGTTCATCACGCCCTCCTTTCTAAGAAATTGACTAGAAATTTGACGTGAGCGCGGTTCGATGCGGTGGATAGGACAGCGCGATGCGCATCCGAGCCCTCCGATTGAAGCCTTCGAGCCTGGCGGGCGGCCGGCGAATATGCTGATTCGCGGTACCCGTCGCAACGCTCCTCGAAGACGAACGGCGATTGTAGCAAATCGAGATGGCTTCGGGGCGTGCGGGCGCGGGGTGGATTGCGGCGGGGCGGGTTGGGGTGTGGAGCGTGGCGAAGAGGCCCGCGTGACAGGCGTCAGCGTTCGATTACCCGCGCCGCGCGCAAGCGCCCGACGCCCTCGCGAGCGGTGTCGAGGAACTGCCGGGAGAAGCGGAATGCATCGGCGATATCGGCCTCGGCTGGAATCTGCAGCCCCAGCGCGACGCGGAAGTAGCGTTCGGCATGGATGCCTGCGTGGTAATGCATGCGCACGCGCTTCACGTCGTCGAGACGCGGGTTGCCGAAAATCTCGCGCAGCGCCCACGAAAATGCGCCGTCTTCGCCGCCCAGGCGTCGAAACGCATCGTCCATCGGGAAGCCGCCGAGCGCCGCGTACACCGCACGGCGGATGATCAGGCTGCTCGGCACCGTATTGCTGAGGGTCTGCGCATGTGCCGCGAAGTCGGGATGCGCGGTGAGTTCGACGGGAAAATCCGTGTACTCGACGTCGAGCCGCACTGAGACTTCCGCCGGATTCTGCGCGAGGAACGCGCTTGCGGCGCTCAATGCGCCGGGCAGGTATTCGTCGTCGGCGTCGAGGAAGGCGAGCAGATCGTGCGCGGCGTGCAGCGCACCCCAGTTGCGCGCCCGCGCGGCGCCGCCGTTATACGGCATGCGCAACAGACCCACACGCGGATCGAGGCGGCCGTAATGAGCGACGATCTCCACGGACGCATCGGTCGAACCGTCGTCCACCACGACGATTTGCGCCGCTTCAGGTTGGATCAGGCAGCTTTGCAAAGCGCGAGCGAGCGTGGCCGCGCCGTTGTAGCAGGGAATGAGGATCGAGATGGGCGTCATGAGTTGAAGCGGGCGGGTCGACGGTGGAAAGCCGTCGATGTTATCCGGCTTCTCGCGGCGTCCATCTTGAAAACGCCGAGGCTTGACGACCTGAGCGACGGGCCGCAGCCTCAAATTGGCAGCAGCCCCAGCATCGGCGCGAGCAGCACCATCACGACGCCGGCGATCATCATGGTCAGACTGGCGACCACGCCCTCTTCGCTACCGAGTTCGCGTGCCTTGGCGGTGCCCACGCCGTGGGCCGCCGCACCGAACAGCGCACCGCGCGCGAGCCGCGTGCGCAGCGGCACGAGGCCCAGCACGAGTTCGCCGAAGAGCATCCCGCAGACACCCGTGGCGATCACGAAGAGCGCGGTGAGATCCCGCGGCGCGTGAATCCGGTCGGAGACAGCGAGCGCGAACGGCGTCGACACCGAGCGGGTCATCAGGCTGCGTTGCAGCTCCGGCGACAGATGCAGCAGCTTCGCGAGCATCAACGAGCCGCCAACGGCCACGACGATCCCCACCGTCACGCCGACCGTCAGCGAAATCCAGTGCCGCTTCAGCAATTCACGGTATTCGTAGATGGGTACCGCAAACGCGACCGTCGCGGGCCCGAGCAGCCACATCAGCCAGCGCGTGTCCTGGAAGTAGACGGCATACGGAATGTGCGCGAGCACGACAATCGCCGCGAGCACGGCCGGCACCGCCAGCAGCGGCGTCAGCCACGGTGATCTGAAGCGCGCGTACAGCGCCTTGGACGCAAAATACAGCGCCACCGTCAGCACGAAACAGCCGGCTGCGATCAGACGCGAGGCATCGTCGGCGAACAGGGACGAATAGAGCGTGCTCATCGAGGCGCCTTGGGCAGAAATGGCAGATCAGGAAAACTCAGGCGCGCGCCGCGTGCCGCGCGACCATCACGCGGCGCAGCGCGAGGCGCCGCTCGAGACGGGCGGCCTGCTCGACCGCGAAGGCCACCGCGATCATCACCATCAGCGTGCCGCCGACCACCACCAGCGCGAGACGCCAGCCGTCCTCGCGGAACAGGCCGCCGTACTGCACGGCGGCAACCGCGGCCGGAATGAAGAACAACAGCATGTCGGACAGCAGCCAGTCCGCGCCGGCCTTGATCCAGCGCGGTGCGATACCGCCGCAGAACAGCAGCGCGAGCAACGCGACCAGGCCGACCACACCGCCCGGCACCGGCAGATGGAGCATGCGCACGGCGAAATCGGCGACGACCCACAGACCCGCCAGCGCGGCGCTTTGCACGACGATCCGCGCGACGCGCAGCGCACCGCTGGCGCGGCGAGCGTAGGCACGGGCGATATCAGCGGGAACGGGCGTCGTCATGGCAATCCCTGGGTGACTTCGAATGAAAGCCAGTATAGGTTGCACCGCAGCATAAATATAATGACTTACAATCATTCAAATCATTCCAATTTGGAATTCCGGAGGCCGGGATCGTGGAACTACGTGCGCTGCGGTATTTCGTCGAAGTGGTTCGTCAAAAGAGTTTCACCGTCGCGGCCGAGCAGATGTTCGTCACGCAGCCGACCATCAGCAAGATGGTCAAGTCGCTGGAGGACGAGATCGGCTCGCCGCTATTGCTGCGCGACGGCCGTCAGATGGTGCTGACCGATGCCGGCCGCATCGTCTACCAGCGCGGTCAGGACGTGCTGGCGGCGCACGCGCAATTGCAGGCCGAACTGAACGATCTCGACACGCTCGGCCGCGGCGAACTCACCATCGGCATTCCGCCGATGGGCGGTTCGCTTTTCACGCCTGCCATTGCCGCGTTCCGCCAGCGTTATCCGAAGATCGAGCTGAAGCTTTTCGAGCAGGGTTCGCGCGCCATCGAAGCGGCGCTGATCAACGGCGAGCTGGAGCTGGGCGGTGTGCTGCAACCGGTCGACCCGGAGAACATCGAGGTGCTGCCGATGACGCGCCAACTGCTCTGGCTCGTCGCGCGTACCGGCTCGCCCTGGGATCACTTGCACGAGGTGCCGCTCGCGCAACTCGCCAACGAACCGTTCGTGTTCTACGGCGAGAGCCTCGCGCTCAACGACGTGGTGCTGAACGCGTGCCGCACGGCGGGGTTTGCGCCGACCATCGTCGGGCGAAGCGGGCATTGGGATTTCATGGCGGCGCTAGTGCTGGCCGGCGTCGGCATCGCGTTGCTGCCGGCGCCGTATTGCCGCCGGCTCGACCCGGCGCAGTTCACCTGTCTACCGGTGGTCGACCCGGAGATTCGATGGGAAATGGCGATCGGCTGGCGACGCAACGGTTATCTGTCGCATGCCGCGCGCGCATGGCTCGACGTCGCGCGCGAGGCGTTGCCCGGCCAGGCCGGCGACGATTTCATGCTGGGTCCGGGCATCGGCATGACGGGCATCGCCGCGCCGACGCGGACTCCGCCCGCCGAATGACGGAATGCCCGCGCGTGCCCCGGGAAATTACTGCTGCGCGACGAACTCGATGCGGCGGTTGGTGAAGCGCCCGCCCGCCGTGTCGTTGCTCGTGACCGGATTCGCATCGCCGTAACCTTGCGCGATCAGCGAGTCGGCCGGCACGCCTGCGTTGACGAGATACGCGCGAACCGCCTCGGCGCGCTTCTTCGACAGTTGCAGATTGGCTTGCGCGTCGCCGACGTTGTCCGAATAGCCGGCCACTTCGAGCCGCACCGACTTGCCGTTGTGCGCACAGGCGTTCAGCCCCCGCGCCGACTGGTTCAGGTCTTCCACTGCCGAGGCCGGCACACGGGCGCTCGCGCTCGCGAAGTTGATCACCTGCAGATTCAGCACCTTGACGATGTCCGCCGCCACGCACGTGCTGTCGGGCGTGAACAGACCCTTGACCGCGCTGCGGAAGTTTTCGGTGGCGTCGGCGACGGCGTGCGCGACATCGAATGATCCGATCTGATACGACGCGCCGAACAGCGACTTCAACTTGTCGAGCCAGCCGAGCTTCGCGTCGGTCGCACTGCCGCTCAGTTCGACGCGTGTGCCGTCCACTTTCACTTCCGCGCCCGGCAGAGACATCAGCGGCAACAGGCCGTCGAGATGCGCGAGCCAGTCGGCGGGCTTCACTTGCGGATCGACCGTGATGTTCTGGGCGAAGTTGGCGACGCCGAGACGCTTCGTCAGTTGGTCGATCAACTGCGTCTTTTGCGCTTCGCTGCCGAGCGTGGCGGTGAGCGCCGGCTTGCCTGCGGCATTGACGGTAAAGGCGAGCTGGCTGTCTTTGGCCGGCTCGGCCGCGGCGGCTGGCGCACTGGCGGCGCTCGTCGCGGTGGCGGCGCTGGCTTCAACCGTCGACGCGGCGGCATCGCTGCTCGCTGCCGTGGCGGTGGCTGCCGTCGCCGACGCTACGCCCGCTGCGGAAGCGGGCTGCACAGCGACAGCGGTTTGCGCACCGCTAGTTGCGAAGAGTGCCTCGCCGCCTGACTCGCCGTGGCAGCCGCGCAAAAACAGAAAAGCCAGCACGGCCGCGACGGCCGCCAGCAGCCACCAGAGCCACGCGTGCGACCGGCGCTCTTCGCGCATCACCGCGTCCGCAGGTACCTGGATCGGCGCCAGCATTTCCGGCACCGGCTTGCCGGCCGGTGTCGGCTGGTCGATATGCGCCGATACCGCCTTGAGTTGCGACAGGATGCTGCCGGCGAACGCGCTCAGGCCGCCCGCGCCCAGCGCGCCTAGCAGGTGGTCGTTCAGATACGGCGTGATGACGGGAAGCTGCTGGCTCAGCAGAGCCGGCAACTGACCGACATTGCCCCGGCCGTCGAGAAGATGCCGCTTGAGCACGCCGAACAGCGTTGCGCCCACAATGCCCGTGATCGCATGCGCGGCGTGCGCGGGCGCGCCGGTTTGCCGGGCGACCTCGTCGCTGACCAGATCGGCTGGGCGATTGAGCCCGCGTTCGAGCAGTTGCCGCCCGACGGTTTCCAGCTGGGTCAAACCGCTCGTGCTGGCGAGCAGATGCGGCAACTGTTCGGCGATGTGCCCGTTCACTTCCGATGAAAGGATCGTCGTGAACAGCGAGCGCGCACCTTCGAGCGTCGCACCCTTGTTCATCAGGCCTGCGACGAGCGCCGGGCCGGTGGCAGTCAACGCCTTCTGGGCGGTTTCCGCCGGCAGCCCCAGGCGGGCGCCGAGTTGCCGCACGACATCGTCTGTCAGCACGGACTGAACCAACTGAATCACATTGAGACTCATCGCTTCGCTTCCTTGAGATTCCGGGCGCGCCACATGACGCGCTCTTTTTCGCGGCGCGATTATAGGAGCTGGGGAATCTCAAAATCGAAGCTGGACAATTTATGACAATTGACCGACGTTGTCCGAATTTGTCCTAGGAAAGAAAACAGATTGAGGCATTTTGATGAGCCTCAGGCGACCCGCGCCGCCGCGCCGCCGATGCCCGTTAGCGACGTGCTCAGCCTCGTCGCACCATCGCGGCGGCTGGCCGTGATCAGCTCGGCCGCGCGCTCGCCGATCATCACCGTCGGCGCATTCGTGTTGCCGCCGATCAGCGTCGGCATCACCGAGGCATCGACGATCCGCAAGCCGCTCACGCCGCGCACCCGCAGTTGCGGATCGACCACCGAGCGGGCATCGCCGCCCATCCGGCAGGTCGCCACCGGGTGGTAGATCGTATCCGCGTGCCCGGCGATGGTTTGGCGCAATTGCGCGTCCGACTGCCGCGCATGCGTGTACAACTCGGCGCCGCCGTGCAGCGCGAGCGACGGCGCATCGAGAATGCGCCGCGCCATCTTCACGCCGTCCACCAGCAGATCGAGATCGCGCGCGTCGCTGAAAAAACGTGGATCGATGACCGGCGCGGTACGCGCATCGGCACCCGCGAGCGTCACCGCGCCCCGGCTGTGGGGGCGCAACACGCACACGTGCAGCGAGTAGCCGTGGCCCCAATGCATGTGGCGGTTGTGATCGTCGACGATCGCCGCGCAGAAATGCAGTTGCAGATCGGGCCGGGTGAGCGTCGGCCAGCTCTTCAGAAAACCGCCCGCCTCGGCGACGTTGCTCGACAGCATGCCGCGCCCGTGGCGCATGAAAGTGACGAACTGCGGCAGCATCCGCGCAATCCCGCGCACCGAAAAGCCGGTCGGCTCGATCGACGCAACCCGCTTGTTGATCGTGAAATCGACGTGATCGATCAGGTTCTGGCCGACCTCCGGCGCGTCGTGCAGCACGGCAATGCCGAGCGACTGCAGATGCGCCGCCGGCCCGATGCCCGAGCACATCAGCAGTTGCGGCGAATTGAACGCGCCCGCCGCCAGCACCACCTCGGCGCGCGCTTCCAGCGTGTCGGCGTGGCCGCCGCGCACGATCTCGACGCCGCTCGCGCGTTTGCCGTCGAAGGTCACGCGCAGCACGGTCGCGTCGGCGATCGTATGCAGATTGGGGCGCGCGCGGTCGTAGATATAAGCGCGCGCGACGCTGCAGCGGCGGCCGTCGCGCTGCGTCACCTGATAGAAGCCGATGCCTTCCTGGTCCGCGCCGTTGAAATCGAGATTCGGTTTGTAGCCGGCTTCGAGCGCGGCCTGCACGAAGCGCGTCGAGAACGGATTGCGGTAGCGCAAGTCGGAAACGGTGAGCGGGCCGGCGTCGCCATGCCACGCATCGGCGCCGCGCTCGTTGCCTTCGGCGCGGCGGAAATACGGCAGCACCTCCGCCCACGACCAGCCATCGCAACCGAGCTGCGCCCATTCGTCGTAATCGAGCGGATGGCCGCGCGTGTAGATCATCGCATTGATCGCGCTCGATCCACCGACGCCGCGCCCGCGCGGCTGATAGCCTTGCCGGCCGCCGAGGCCCGGCTGCGGCGTCGTCAGATAGCCGTAGTTGGTTTTGAGTTTGTTGGGCACCACGGCCGCCACGCCGACCGGCATGTTCACGAACAGATTGCGGTCGGTGTGCGGACCGGCTTCGATCAGAGCGATCGTCGCATCGGGACAGCTATCCGCGAGCCGGCTCGCCAGCGCGCATCCCCCCGAGCCCGCGCCGACAACGATGTAGTCGTATTGCATCCGCTCCTCCTGATGGGCCGCGTTGCTCGCGCACCCTGTCTCGTGCACACTTGTCTACGTGTGTTTCACCGGCATTGTAGGGAGCGTGCCGGGGCCGCGGCGGCTTCACGCCAGAGCGATTCCTCTAAACGCAAGCGCGGCCGCGCCCCTATGATGAAAGACGCGCGCACGCCCGCCAACCGGCCGCGCACGTCATTCAAACAGGGCGCGGCAGGCGCCCTCGCCCAGCGTGCGGCACGACACGCGGCGATTAAACGGCACACCGTCGCAGCCCCCGTCGATCAGCACCGGCGAGCCTGCGGTGAACGGAGACAGCACATGGAACGGCATCACTTCGGCCAGACGCACGACGTGACGAATCAGGTCCCGCCGCTCGCGGACTACAACCTCTTTTCCAGCGACGTCGCGTTGTCCGCCGCCCTCGAACGCGATGGCGCCGGCTGGCATCGCGAAGCGCTGCTGCGGCATGGCGCGGCGCTCACCACCCCCGAGACGCTCGCGCTCGCCGAACTGGCCAACCGTCACACGCCCGAGCTGGTCACGCACAGCCCGCGCGGCGAGCGCATCGACGCGCTGGAGTTTCATCCCTCGTGGCATACGCTGCTTTCGCTATTGCGACGCGAAGGACTGCATGCGCTGCCGTTCTCCGATCCGCAACGCGGCGCGATGGCCGCACGCTGCGCCGGCTACTTCCTGCATGCGCAGCTCGAATCCGGCTCGCTCTGTCCGTTGACGATGACCTTCGCCAGCATCCCGGTATTGCAGCGCGAGCCCGGCTTGTTCGATACGTTGCGCGACAAGCTCTACGCCCGCGAGCATGATCCGCGCGACGTGCCGCTCACGCAGAAGACGTCCGCGATGATTGGCATGGGCATGACCGAGAAGCAGGGCGGCTCGGACGTGCGCACCAATCAGACCCACGCGCATGCGCTCGCCGCCGGGGGCCGCGACGGCGCCTACCGGCTCGTCGGGCACAAGTGGTTTTTCTCCGCGCCGCAGTGCGACGCCCATCTCGTGCTCGCGCGCACCGACGATCACACGGGCCTGTCGTGCTTTTACGTGCCGCGTTTCGCGCCGGACGGCCGCAAGAACACCGTGCAGATCCAGCGTCTAAAAGACAAGCTCGGCAATCGCTCGAATGCGAGCAGCGAGGTCGAATTCCTCGACGCGTTCGGCATCATGATCGGCGAAGAAGGGCGCGGTGTGCCGACCATCATCGAAATGGCGAACTACACGCGGCTCGACTGCGTGATCGGCAGCGCGGCGTTGATGCGCGCGGCGCTGGTGCAGGCGATTCACCATGCGCGCCATCGCAGCGCGTTCGGCCGGCAGTTGGCCGACCAGCCGCTGATGCGCAACGTACTGGCCGATCTCGCCCTGGAGTCCGAAGCGGCGACGGTGCTGTTCATGCGCCTCGCGCACGCGTTCGAAGCGTCCGCCGACACTTCGTCCAGCTCACCGGCCGAGCGCGCGTGGCGGCGCATCGTCACGCCAGCGGCAAAGTACTGGGTTTGCAAGCGCACGCTGGAATTCACCGGCGAAGCGATGGAAGTCTGGGGCGGCAACGGCTACGTCGAAACCGGTCCGATGGCGCGCTTCTATCGTGAAGCGCCGGTGAATTCGATCTGGGAAGGCTCCGGCAACGTGATGTGCCTCGACGTGCTGCGCGCGCTGGAGCGTGAGCCGGAGGCGGCGCATGCGCTGTTCGCCGCGTGGCAGGCGCAGGCGGGCGCGCATCCGGCGTTGCGCGCTGCGCTCGGCAAGCTGGCCGCCACGCTCAATGGCCCGGCCGATGAGCGCGAAGCGTCGGCGCGCCGGATCGCCCAGCAGATCGTGCTGATCGCTCAGGCCACGCTGCTCGTCGAACATGCGCCCGCTGCGATCGCCGACGCGTTCATCGCCACGCGTCTCGCCGAGGGCTGCGGCGAAAGCGGCCGCGTGTACGGCACGCTGCCGGCCACGTTCGATCATGCGGCGATCGTCGAACGGGCTTTTGCCGCGTGAGATTCGGGCCTACGTCAATGAACCACGCGAAGCAGACACCGCCAGACCAATAAGCGCGATCCAACGCGCACCGTCATCCAATCAGGGAGTGGACCCGCATGAAGAACGATTTGCCCGAGCTCGCCGCGCTCGAAGCACTGCTGCGCGATCAGCGCGATGCCTACCTGCGCGCGCCGTATCCGTCATGGGACACACGCGCCACGCATCTGAAAGCGTTGCGCCGTGTCATGCTCGAGAATCGCGACGCGCTCGCCGACGCGATGAACGCGGACTTCGGCAATCGCGCGAAAGAAGAGGTGCTGCTCGCCGAGTTCCTGCTGGTGAAGGAAGAGATCGACGCCGCGCTCAGACACGGCAAACGCTGGATGAAGCCGCAGCGCCGCAGCACCAGCAAATGGCTGCTGCCGGCCCGCGCGAAGGTCGTGCCGCAGCCGCTCGGCGTGGTCGGCATTCTCGTGCCGTGGAACTATCCGGTGCTGCTCGCCGCCGGGCCGCTCATCAGCGCGCTGACCGCGGGCAATCGCGCGATCATCAAGATGTCCGAGCTGACGCCGCGAACCGCGGCGCTGTTCGAGCAGCTGATCGGCCAGACCTTCGCGCGCAATCACGTCGCGGTAGTCAATGGCGACGCGGCGCTCGGCGCCGCGTTCAGCGCGCAACCGTTCGATCACCTGCTGTTCACCGGCTCGACCAGGGTCGGCCACGAAGTGATGCGCGCGGCGGCCGAGCATCTGACGCCGGTCACGCTCGAACTCGGCGGCAAGTCGCCGGCGATCATCGGCGCGCAGGCGCGCTTTAACAACGCGGTCGACAACCTCGTCGCCGGCAAGACGCTCAACGCGGGCCAAACCTGCGTCGCGCCGGACTACGTGCTGGTGCCGCGCGGCACGGAGCAGGCGTTTGTCGACCGGGCGCGCGCGCGGATGACGAAGATGTACCCCCGCTTCGCGACCAATCCGGACTACACGTCGATCATTTCGCCGCGCCACTTCGCGCGGCTTGAGCGTCTCGCCGACGAAGCCCGCGCTGCCGGCGCGCAACTGCATGGGCTGACCGACGCCGCGCCCGATCCCGCGAGCCGCCGCTTTCCGCTGACCGTGGTCACGAACGCGCCCGACGACTGCGCGCTGATGCAGGAGGAAATTTTCGGGCCGCTGCTGCCGATCGTCCCCTACGACACGCTCGACGACGCGATCGCGTACGTCAACACGCGCCCTCGTCCGCTGGCGCTGTATCTGTACGCCGACGATGCGCCGACGATCGGGCGCGTGACGCACGAAACGATCGCGGGCGGCATGGCGGTCAACGAAACGCTGATGCACCTCGCGTGCGAAAGCCTGCCGTTCGGCGGGGTGGGCGCGAGCGGAATGGGTGCATATCACGGCTATGAAGGCTTCGTGACCTTCTCGAAGATGAAGCCGGTGCTGACGCAGTCGCGACTGAACGCGCGCGGCTGGATCGCGCCGCCGTATGGCAGGCGGGTCAACGCGTTGCTGAAGCTGATGATGCGCTTCTGACGCAACCGCCCAGACGGCGCAGCGGGCGAGCTCTAGCGCGGCGCGGCGCCGCCTTCGATCTCGGTGGCCACCACGTCGGTCACGTCCTGCGCGGTATCGGCGCCGTGTGCCGGCTCAACCTCGGCGCCGCTTTCCAGCCGATGCAGCCACGCGAGCAATTCCGCCACCGCCTGATAAAGCTGCGGCGGGATGCGCGCGTCGAGGTCCACCTGCATCAGCAGCGAGACCATCTCGGGCGCCTCGTGGACATACAGGCCCGCTTCCTTGGCCCGCTGCACGATCATCTCGGCCAGCAGCCCATAGCCTTTGGCGACCACGCGCGGTGCGGGGTCCCCGCTTTGCGTGTCGTAGACGAGCGCGGCCGCGGTGCGGCGATGTGTGCGGCTCATCAGATATCCCAGTCGAAATCGTTGCTCGGCGCGGCTGACGCGCGAGCGCCGCGCGGGTTGCGGCGGGCCGTCGTCGCGGCGTGGGCCGCCGGGCTCGCGGAGGTTGCGGAAGCCGAAGCCGCCGCCCCCGCCGTCGATGCCGAGCGTGCATAGGCCGATGCCGCCGCCTGCGCTTCCGCCGCGCTCGCCGCCGTGGCCGCGGCGCCAGGTACGCCGCCGCCGATCTCGCGGATCGTCAGGCCGTTCAGTTCGATGCCCGCCGCCGCGAGCCGCTGGCGGAAGCTCTCCCCCTGCATCGCGAGCCGCGTCGCGCCGCCCGGACTCGCCTGCACGCGTGCCACGAGCCGCATGCCGGTCAGCGTCAATTCGGCGTCGACGGTGCCGAGCGTGGGCAGCGACAGCGTCAGACGCGTGCGCCAAGGCTGGTCGTCCTCGCTCGCCATGCCGCCGCCGCTGCGGTCCCATTCGTCGCCGTCCTGTTCGATGGTCCAGTCGAGCCGCGCGCCCGGCCACGCTTCGCCGCTCCAGCGAAACTGGCCGGTCGCGAGCAGATCCAGTTGCTGCCGCACCAGCGGCACGGTCGCCGGATGCACCGCCGCGGCCATCGATTGCGAATTCTGCGCCGCGCCGGTGTCGGCCGTTTGCGGCGCCGCGCTGTGCAGCCCGGCATGCGCGGGCTGCCCGGTCAGCTCGGACAGCGAATCGGCCAGCACTTCACCGGCCACGAAACGCGCAGCCTGCGCGGTCAGGATCGACGGCATCGCGCGGGCCGTGGCGGCGTTCTCGGGTGCGCCGCTTTGCATGCCGCCATTGGAAGCGGCGCCGGCGCCCTGTCGCGTCGAGCCGTTCGGCAGCGGCGCGTCGCCCTCTTCATTGCTCCAGTCGAGCGGTAATTGCGCGGCGGCGACCAGCCTGTTTTGCGCCTCGTCGGCGAGGTCCGCCGGCGAGCGCTGGCCGGCCAGCCATTGCGCGAGATGGGCTTCGTAGAACAGACCGCTATCGCTCACGGTCCGTTCGAGCGCGGCCGTGAGCGCCGCGACCGGCACCTGGGCGGCCGCGACATTGGCGGTGGCAGCAGCAGCAGTGGCCGGATTTCCCTTCAGCGTGGTGGAAGCGGCGGTCGTGTCGAACAGCGGCAAGCCGTCGACTTCGATGTCGAGCGCCGGCGCGGCCGGCCAGATCGGTGTCTGACCGAGCACCGCCAAGGTTGCATCGCCGCCCGCATGCGCGATCGCATTGAGCGTCAGCGCGACGGCGGAGAGCGCGGTTTGCGCGGAAGGCGGCGGTGCGGACGGCACGGCCGGGGGCGTGGTAATCGGCGCGGTATCGACACCCGCCGCACCGGTTTGCGAGGTGGCCGTACTGCCCGGCGCGATGTTGAGCAGACTGTCGACCCGGCTCGTAAGCACCGAAGCGATGGCCGTGTCGATTCCGTTCATGCCGATTCCTTGGTCACATTAGCGGCAGCGCGCTCAATCTCGAATCAGTCCGGTCGGGCTTCGCGATCCGCAACGCGCGGCGCACGCACGCCGGCTCAGCGCGCGCCGTACAGTTCCTTGAGCACGCGCGTCGGCCGTCCGGCGAACAGCGCCGACAGGTTGGCCATGCGCGGATTCGCCAGATCCCGGATGGCGGCATCGTCTGCGAGGATCTGACGGATCAGCGCGTATTTGCGCAGGCGCTCGGCTTCGTCCAGCTTCACATCGGAGTCGGCCTCCTTCAACGCTTCCACCAGATGCCGGTACTCCTCCTGCAAGTGAACCAGGTCGCTCCACAGTGCGCGCCGGGCAGCCGTCAGCATGCGGCAGGAAATCGCTGCGATCGCCTCGTAGCGGGCAAAATATTCTGCGTTCGATGTCATCTCATGCTTTCCGCGGCCGGCTGGGCTGCCATCCGCGTGATCTCCGGGGCAATGCCGATCCATGCCTCTTCGAGCGTCGCCAGCAGGCCGTCGATTTCGACCAGCATCGTCTCGCTCTGTTTGATATTGGCTTCGAGCAGCCGGCGCGCCATGTAGCTGTACAGCGCGTTCAGCCGTTCCGCAATCTCGCCGCCCGCCTCAAGGTTGAGCGACTGCTGCAGCCCGCCTTCGATAATGCGAATCGCCTTGCTGATCGCCCTGCCATGCCCGGCCACGTTGCCTTGCTGCAAGTGCATCCGCGCCTGCGCGATCGCCTGCCTTGCACCCTGATACAGCAACACGATCAGACGATGCGGACTTGCGCCCATCACACCTGTCTCGACGCCGACGCGTGCATACGCATTGGCTCCAGCGTGTCCTTGGGAAAACATCGGCGCTCCTCTTCTCATACAGACTGCGGTTTGGTCGTGGCATGGCCGTCCGGAGCGTCGCAGCGCCCGAGGTTGCCCTGTACCCGTGTTATCGGATACGCAACGACAAAGCTTTAGGCCGATGTAAGGAGGATTAAGGGGCGTATCGCGCACGAGCCGACGCCACGCCGGCAGGGCTCGTCAGTCTCCATGACGAACCACGCCGGGCGCATGCGGGCCGCAACGACTGCGTCACGCCCGCGCAGGCGCGAACGGCTGAGGGTGCGCCGCCGTCGCGGGCGGCGCTGCCGGCAGTCGTGCAGGCTCGAGCAGGCTCGAGCAGGCTCAAGCAGCTTCAGGCGAGCGAGGCCGCGCGCGGCTCGCTCAGACCGCCATCTGCGCGATGTCGTTGTAGGCGGCAACCAGCTTGTTGCGCACCTGCAGGCCGAACTGGAAGCCCACGTTGGCCTTCTGCATGTCGACCATGACGTCGTTCAGCGACACGTTCGACGAGCCCAGTTCGAACGCCTGCGATTCGCCGATCGCGGTTTTCTGGTCGTTGCTGATCTTGTCGAGCGACGCCTTCAGCGCCGACGCGAAGCCGCCGGTGGTCGCCGCGCCGGACTGCTCGGCCGCCGGGCTCGTGCCGCCGGCCGCCTGCGCCGCCATCGCCTGCATCTGTTGCAGCGCCGACGAGAGCGCGTTCACGGGCATGGTCATGTTCTCTCCGTTGAATGAAGGACCGGCGGGTTATAGCCGTACTGCACAGCCGTACCGATCTGAACCGAAGCATAGCAAGCGCCCCCGTCGCAACAGGCCCGAAAGTAGGGGGGAAACCCCGCTCTATTCAAGCAATCGGGTTGAGCCGCGCTGCGGATAATTTCAAGGGTGAAAGTCTCTGTCCGTCCGCCCGCCGACCCCCGGCGCGCTCAGGCGGCAGAACGCAAAGGCATCCCGGAGATACCCGACGCATGGATTCGTCAGCCAACTCTTTGATCAACCCCGACGCCCGCATGGGGCTGGCCGGCGCGCAGCCTGGCACCGGCGCGGCCGGCGCCGGCCAGGCTGGTGCCGACCTCGGCGGGCTCGGCGGCAACCTGGGCGGCATGGGCGGCAACTTCACCCAGCGTCTGTCGGGCCTCGCGCAGATGCGTGGCAACCCGCGCGCCCCGCTGATCTTCGCGGTCGCGCTGCTGGTCGCGATCGTGGCGGGCCTGTTCCTGTGGTCGCGCGCGCCGGACTACAAGGTGCTCTACAGCAATCTGTCCGACCGCGACGGCGGCTCGATCATCGCCGCGCTTCAGCAGGCCAACATTCCCTACAAGTTCTCCGACAACGGTGGCGCGATCCTCGTGCCGGCCGAGCAGGTGCACGAGATGCGTCTGCGGCTCGCCTCGCAAGGCCTGCCCAAGAGCGGCTCGGTCGGCTTCGAGCTGATGGACAACCAGAAGTTTGGCATCAGCCAGTTCGACGAGCAGATCAACTATCAGCGCGCGCTGGAAGGCGAACTGGAACGCACGATCGAATCGATCTCGACGGTGAAGTCCGCGCGCGTGCATCTGGCGATTCCGAAGCCCTCGGTGTTCGTGCGCGACAAGGAAGCGCCGTCGGCGGCCGTACTGGTGAACCTCTATCCGGGCCGCGTGCTCGACGAAGGCCAGGTGGTCGCGATCACGCACATGGTGTCGTCGGCGGTGCCGGAAATGCCGGTGCACGGCGTGACGATCCTCGATCAGGACGGCAACCTGCTGACGCAGCCGACCACCGGCAGCGGACTCGACGCGACGCAACTGAAGTACCGCCAGCAGATCGAGCGCAACACGCAGCAGCGCATCAACGCGATCCTCGCGCCGCTGTTCGGCACGGGCAACGCGCACTCGCAGGTGAGCGCCGACATCGACTTCTCGCACAGCGAACAGACTTCGGAAAACTACAGCCCGAACGGCAACCCGCAACAGGCGGCGATCCGCAGCCAGCAGTCGAGCAGCGCCACCGAAATGTCGCAAGGCGGCGCCTCGGGCGTGCCCGGCGCGCTGTCGAACCAGCCGCCGCAACCGGCCTCCGCGCCGATCACGGCAGGCAATGGCGCGAGCGGCGTCGCGACCACGCCGGTCAGCGATCGCAAGGATTCGACCACCAACTATGAACTCGACAAGACCGTGAGCCACGTCGACCGGCCGATGGGCGGCATCCGGCGTCTGTCGGTGGCGGTGGTGGTGAACTACCTGCGGGTGGCGGACGCGAAGGGCAACGTGACCATGCAGCCGGTCACCGCCGACAAGCTCGCGCAGGTCACGCAACTGGTGAAGGACGCGATGGGCTTCGACGCGGCGCGCGGCGACTCGGTCAACGTGGTCAACAGCGCGTTCACCGCCGACATCGATCCGAACGCGAACCTGCCGTGGTGGCGCACGCCGGACATGCTGGCGCTCTACAAGCAGATCGCGACCTATCTCGGCATCGGCGCGGTGGCCCTGTTCCTGTACTTCGTGATGGTGAAGCCCGCGCTGCGCCGCGCTTTCCCGCCGCCGGAGCCGGCCGCCATGGCCGCGCTGGCGGCGCCGGACGAGCCGGTCCTGCTGGACGGCATTCCGGCTGCGGAGCGCGATGGCGCCGTGGTCGAGATCGAGACCGACAGCGAAACGCTCGCGCTCGAAAACGCGAAACACAAATATGAGCGGAACCTGGAATTCGCACGCAGCATCGCGCGCCAGGATCCGAAGATCGTTGCAACCGTCGTGAAAAATTGGGTGTCCGATGAGCGCTGAAGGCGTAGTGAAGAGCGCGCTGCTGCTGATGTCGATCGGCGAGGAAGAAGCCGCGCAGGTGTTCAAGTTCCTCGGGCCGCGCGAAGTCCAGAAGATCGGCGTCGCGATGGCCGCGCTGAAGAACGTGACCCGCGAGCAGGTCGACGAAGTTCTGCAGGAGTTCGTGAAGGAAGCGGAGCAGCACACCGGCATGTCGCTCGATTCGAACGAGTACATCCGTTCGGTGCTGACCAAGGCGCTCGGCGACGACAAGGCCGGCGTGATCATCGACCGCATCCTGCAGGGCAGCGACACCAGCGGTATCGAAGGCCTGAAGTGGATGGACTCGGCCGCGGTCGCCGAGCTGATCAAGAACGAGCATCCCCAGATCATCGCGACCATCCTCGTGCATCTCGACCGCGATCAGGCGTCGGAAATCGTCGCCTGCTTCACCGAGCGGCTGCGCAACGACGTGCTGCTGCGCATCGCCACGCTCGACGGCATCCAGCCGGCCGCGCTGCGCGAACTCGACGACGTGCTGACGGGCTTGCTGTCCGGCAGCGACAACCTCAAGCGCAGCCCGATGGGCGGCATTCGCACGGCGGCCGAGATTCTCAACTTCATGTCGAGCAATCATGAGGAAGGCGTCATCGAGAACGTTCGCCAGTACGACGCGGAACTCGCGCAGAAGATCATCGATCAGATGTTCGTGTTCGAGAACCTGCTCGATCTGGAAGACCGCGCGATCCAGCTGCTGCTGAAGGAAGTCGAGTCCGAGGCGTTGATCATCTCGCTGAAGGGCGCGCCGCCCGCGCTGCGCCAGAAGTTCCTGTCGAACATGTCGCAACGCGCGGCCGAACTGCTCGCCGAAGACCTCGATGCACGCGGTCCGGTGCGCGTCTCCGAAGTCGAAACGCAACAGCGCCGCATCCTGCAGATCGTGCGCAATCTGGCCGAGAGCGGTCAGATCGTGCTAGGCGGCAAGGCGGAAGATGCATATGTCTGATCAGAGCTCCTCGGCGAAGGAAAGCCTCTCGGCCTACCAGCGCTGGGAGATGGCCTCGTTCGATCCGGTGCCGCCGGCGCCGCCGCCCGAGCCCGAAGTCGACGACGGCGCCGCGTTCGAAGCTGAACTGGAACGCCTGCGCGACGCCGCGCACGCGCAGGGCATCGCGTCCGGCCACGTGGCCGGCCAGGCGCTCGGCTACCAGGCCGGTTACGACCAGGGTCATGCGCAGGGTTTCGAGCAAGGCCAGAGCGAAGCGCGCGAAGAAGCGGCGCGGCTCGCCGCACTGGCGGCGACCTTCAAGACAGCGCTCGACGGCGCCCAGGGCGCGATCTCCGAAACGCTGGTCGCGCTGGCGCTGGACATCGCGCAGCAGGTGGTGCGCCAGCACGTGCAGCACGACCCGACCGCGCTGATCGCCGCCGCGCGTGAGGTGCTGGCCACCGAACCCGCGCTGGTCGGTGCGCCGGCCCTGATCGTGAGTCCCGCCGATCTGCCGGTCGTCGAGGCCTATCTGATGGAAGAGTTGCAAACGCGCGGCTGGACGGTACGCACGGATGCGTCGGTGGAGCGCGGCGGTTGCCGGGCCCAGGCCGGCACCGGCGAAGTGGATGCCGGCATCGACACGCGCTGGGAACGTGTCGCGGCCGCACTCGGCAAGGTGAGCACATGGTGAAGCCGACCCTCGACGAGATTCGCGCCAGCGATCTGACGCCGCTCGAACGCGAACTGGCGCTGGCATCGTTCGGCGCCGAAGCGCTTGCGGACGTGGAGGCGGCGCATGAGGTCACGCCCGCGGCAAAACCGGTGGCGACATCTGCGGTGGCGACATCTGCGGTGGCGACATCCGCGGTGACGCCCGCCGCGGCTGCGGTTGCCGCGATCGAAGCGGCCTTGCGCGATCCGGCTCACGCGCATCCGGCGACGGGCGCCGCCGCGAGCCGCGATTCCGCCGCGGCAGGCGCTGCCGCCCCCGCCGCCGCTCACGCCCCCTACGATCCCACGCTCGACAGCAACCCGCACATGCAAGCCTGGCGCGGCCGCCTCGACGCGTTGCGCGCGCGCAATGCGATCGCGAAGCCACTGCGCGCCTGCGGACGTTTGACGCGCGCCGCCGGCCTCGTGCTCGAAGCGGTCGGCCTGCGCCTGTCGGTCGGCGCCGAAGTGATGATCGAACTGCCGCCCGGCAGTTCGCTGCCGATTGCCGAAGCCGAAGTCGTCGGCTTCTCCGGCGACAAACTGTTTCTGATGCCGACCACCGAAGTGATCGGCCTGCTGCCCGGCGCGCGCGTCTATCCGCTCGAAAGCGCGCCGATCGCCGACCCGATGGCAGGTGCCAAGCGCCTGCCGGTCGGCTGGGAACTGCTCGGCCGCGTGCTCGATGCGTCCGGCCGTCCGCTCGACGGGCTCGGCCCGCTCGGCGCGCACGCCGACGCGCCGCTGTCCGCGCCGGTCATCAATCCGCTGAACCGCGAGCCGATTCACAAGGTGCTCGACGTCGGCGTGCGCGCGATCAACGCGCTGCTGACCGTCGGCCGCGGCCAGCGCATGGGGCTCTTTGCCGGGTCGGGCGTCGGTAAATCGGTGCTGCTCGGCACGATGGCGCGCTACACCAGCGCCGAAGTGATCGTGATCGGCCTGATCGGCGAGCGCGGCCGCGAAGTGAAGGAATTCATCGAACAGATTCTCGGCGAGGAAGGTCTCGCGCGCTCGGTGGTGATCGCGGCGCCCGCCGACGTCTCGCCGCTCTTGCGGATGCAGGCCGCGTCGTATTCGACTTCACTCGCCGAATATTTCCGCGATCAGGGCAAGCACGTGCTGCTGCTGATGGATTCGCTCACCCGCTACGCGATGGCGCAGCGCGAGATCGCGCTGGCCGTGGGCGAACCGCCCGCCACCAAGGGCTATCCGCCTTCGGTGTTCGCCAAGCTGCCGGCGCTCGTCGAGCGGACCGGCAACGGCCCGGCGGGCGGCGGCTCGATCACCGCGTTCTACACCGTGCTGACCGAAGGCGACGACCAGCAAGACCCGATCGCCGACTCCGCGCGGGCGATTCTCGACGGCCACATCGTGCTGTCGCGCTCGCTCGCCGAGGCCGGCCACTATCCGGCGATCGACATCGAAGCGTCGATTAGCCGGGCAATGACCGCGCTGATCGACGATAACCATCTGAACAAGACGCGTATGTTCAAGCAGATGCTGTCGCGCTATCAGCGCAACCGCGATCTGATCAACGTCGGCGCGTATTCGAGCGGGCGCGACGCGGTGCTCGATCGCGCGATCGCGCTGTATCCGCGGATGGAAGCATTTTTGCAGCAAGGTTTTCGCGAATGCGCAAACTTTGAACCCAGCGTCGAGATGCTGGACGCACTGTTTGCCCAAGGAGGCTGACGATGGCGAAACACTTTCCGATCAAGACACTCATCGGCCTCGCGCAGGACGATGTGGACGCCGCCGCGCAGCGTCTGGGCCGCGCGCAGCGCGAGCGCAACGACGTCGAGGGGCAGCTCGATGCGCTCGTGCAATACCGCGACGAATACCACTCGCGCTTCACGACGACCGCCCAGAGCGGCATGCCCGCCGGCAACATGCGTAACTTCCAGGCGTTCATCGACACGCTCGACGCCGCCATCGACCAGCAGCGCAATCTGCTCGCGACGGCCACCGCGCGCGTCGAGGCGGCGAAGCCCGACTGGCAGCGCCAGAAGCAGAAGCTCGGCTCGTACGAAGTGCTGCAGGCGCGCGGCGAAGCAGCCGAAGCAAAAACCGTCGCGCGGCGCGATCAGCGCGACGCCGACGAATTCGCCGCGCGGATTCTGCGCATGCGCGCCGAAGGCATCTGACCCGGGCGAGCGTCGCCTCGTCTCATCGACCACCCGTATGACAGATTGACAGGATTCCTTATGTCGCTTCTTTCACAGATCGGCTCCCAGATCGGTTCGCTGCTCGGCTCCGCCGGCAACTCATCGACCAGTGCGGCGATGGCCGCCGCGGCGAGCGCCAGCCCGTTCTCGCAAACCTTGCAGCAAAGCATCGACCAGCAGAGCAACGCGGCCGCGCAGAACGCGAGCCAGCAGCAGGATTCGTCGTCATCGGCGGCATCGTCGAGCGTGCATGACGCGCCGCCGGCCGATTCCGCCACGCAACAGGCAAACGACGCGAAGAGCAGCAGCGACGATCCGACGAACGCGGCGTCATCCGCGACATCCCCGGATCACGCGCAGCAGGCGTCGAACGGCAAAACCCCGACCACGCCGGCAAAGTCTGGCAACAACACGACGCCGGCCGATGCGGGCGCGGCTGCAGCGGCCGCCGCCGCGCAAGCCCAGGCTCAGGCGCAAGCCCAAGCCGACGCGAACAGCACCGCGACGACCACCGATCCCGCCACGGCCCTGGCCGACGCCTCGGCCGCGCTGACCGGCACGGCCACTACCACGACACCCGGCTTGGCGGCGGGCAAGAAAACCACCGCAACCGATCCGAAGTCGTTGCAGGACGCATTGCAGGCGGCGCTCGCCGCACTGGCGAGCGGCCAGGGCACGGTGCCGGCGCAGGCGCTGGCGAGCGGCGCGGCAGCGAACGCCGCGACGGCGGCGAGCGCGAACGGCGGGCTGAACGGCTCGGCGGACGGCAAGTCGCTCGCGAGCGGCCTATTCGGCGAGGGCAAGGGATCGAACGCATCGAAGGGCGCCACGACGGCGACGGCTGCGCCGACGACGCTGACCGACCCGGCCGCGGCGGCCAGATCGGCGGTCGAGACGCTGACGGCCACGGCTGCTGGCGCTCAGACCGACAACCTCTCGTCCTTCAAGAGCGCGGCCGACGCAGCGACTGCGGCGCTGGCCGCCACCCAAGCCGCAGCAAGCGCCGCAACGACGGCCGCCGCCCAAAGCACGGGCACCGCGAGCGCGGCGGAAGCGGCGAACGCGCTGGCGCCGCAGGTCGGCACGACCGACTGGGAGGATGCGCTGAGCCAGAAGGTGGTGTTCCTGTCGAACGCGCATTCGCAGAGTGCCGAACTGACGCTGAACCCGAAGGACCTGGGCCCGCTGCAAGTCGTGTTGCAGGTAGCCGACAACCACGCGCATGCGCTGTTCGTTTCGCAGCATCAATCGGTACGTGAGGCGGTCGAGGCGGCGTTACCGAAGCTGCGCGAGGCGATGGAATCGAACGGAATCGGGCTGGGCAGCGCGAGCGTCAGCGACGGCTTCGCGCGCCAGAGCAGCGGCCAGCAACAGAACGCCGATTCGGGCCGCTCGGGCGGCAAATCCGGCGGCAGCGGCGGATCATTTGGCGGCGGCACATCGGACGCGATAGACACGGTCGCCAACGTCGCGGTGAAGCGCAAGGTTGGGCTGGTCGATACTTTCGCCTGACACCTGACACCTGACACCTGTCCGCAAGGCGGCCTTCCCATGCGACCTGCGGCGGTTCGCGGGGCAATTGCATGCGCGCGGAGGCTCCCGCTTTTCTTGACTTGAAAGCCTCCTAAGAGATCTCGATTCAAGCGACTCTGAGCACACAGACGGTTCGATGAACTACCGCGTCGGCGCGCGCAGCGTCGCCGGAAGAATGACTGCCTTGTCACTGACGCGGAGTGTGCGGGAACACAGATTCCAGATGCACCACTGCCCCCTCCAAGCCAGGGGACCCGCTTATGAGCTGGCGGTTTGGAGCCGCTTTCTTTGCCTACTTTCTTTGCCTACTTTCTTTGCGGCTGCGCCCCGAAGGAAGTCCCCTTGGGGGACAAAGAAAGTAGGTGCCGCCCCGCACAGGGGCAACGCCAATAGACCACCGCGAACTCAAGGAAAGGCCAACACCGAAGGCAAACAGCCCAAACCCCCAGGCTAAAAACAACCCAAAAACCAGAGATAGCCCGCAATCCCCCTTCTTTTCGACCCATCGATCCAGGCGCAAATCAACAACAATCACCCTCACCAGCACTAAAGGCACGCAAAGCAAACCACATGGCATCCACGACCGCAAACCAGCAAGCCGCGCCCGCCTCCCCGGGCCCCTTGAAGCGCATCATCCTGATCGCCCTCATTGCGATCGTCGCCGCGGGCGCAGCCGGCGCGGGTGTGTGGTTCTTCATGTCCAAGCGCGCGCCAGCCGCGAGCTCAGCGGAAGCCGCGCCGACGCAGCCCGCGGCGCCGCTGTTCTTCCCGCTCGAATCGATGACGGTCAACCTGCAATCGGACGACGGCCAGCAGCACTTCCTGCGCATCGGCCTCACGCTCCGGCTCGCCGACGCCGCCTCCCAGCAGCAGCTCACCGAGCATATGCCGGAAGTGCGCAGCCACATCCTGCTCGCGCTCTCGAACAAGCACCCCGACGAGCTCGCGCCGCTGGAAGGCAAGCGCGCGCTCGCCGAAGAGCTCAAGACGCTGATCGCGCAGCCGACCGAAAAGGGCGCCGCGCCGATCCACGTGCAGGACGTGCTGTTCACCGAATTCGTCGTGCAGTGACGCTCAGTGACGCTATCTAGCACTGCCATCATCAACCGCCACGGGACGCACGAGGAATAAGCAATGGGCCACGAAGAGTTCATGTCCCAGGAGGAGGTCGATGCCCTCCTCAAGGGCGTCACCGGCGAGTCCGACTCGGAAGCCGAGCAAAGCGACCGCACGGGCGTACGCCCGTACAACATCGCGACGCAGGAACGCATCGTTCGCGGCCGGATGCCCGGCCTCGAAATCATCAACGACCGTTTCGCGCGTCTGCTGCGCGTCGGCATTTTCAACTTCATGCGGCGTTCGGCGGAAATCTCCGTCGGTCCGGTGAAGGTGCAGAAGTACAGCGAATTCACCCGCAACCTGCCGATCCCGACCAACCTGAACCTGGTCCACGTGAAGCCGTTGCGCGGCACGTCGCTGTTCGTGTTCGACCCGAACCTCGTGTTCTTCGTGGTCGACAACCTGTTCGGCGGCGATGGACGCTTCCATACGCGCGTCGAAGGGCGCGACTTCACGCAGACCGAGCAGCGCATCATCATGAAGCTGCTCAATCTGACGTTCGAGCACTACGCGGCGTCGTGGAAAAGCGTGCGGCCGTTGCAGTTCGAATACGTGCGCTCGGAAATGCACACGCAGTTCGCCAACGTCGCGACGCCGAATGAAATCGTGATCGTCACGCAGTTCTCGATCGAGTTCGGCACGACGGGCGGCACGCTGCACATCTGCATGCCGTACTCGATGATCGAGCCGATCCGCGACATCCTTTCTTCGCCGATCCAGGGCGAGGCGGTGGACATAGACCGCCGCTGGGTGCGGGTGCTGTCGCAGCAGGTGCAGGCGGCGGAAGTGGAACTGACCGCCGACCTCGCGCAGGTGCCGGTCACGTTCGAACAGATCTTGAACATGCGCAAAGGCGATGTTCTGCCGATCAACATCCCCGAGCGCATCACGGCGAAAGTCGACGGCGTGCCGGTAATGGAATGCGGCTACGGAATTTTCAATGGTCAGTACGCGTTGCGGGTCCAGAAAATGATCAGCGCAGCCGACACGATGAAGGAAGGTGGATATGAGTGACCTGAACGCAAAGCCCGAGGCCGAACTGGCCGCCGGTGAGCCGCAACTGGCCGCCGGCGCGGCGAGCGCCGAGGACGAAGACGCGATGGCCGACTGGGCCAGCGCGCTCGCCGAGCAGAACGACAACGCCGAAGTCAGCGCGACGACGGCCGGCGTGTTCCAGCCGCTGTCGAAAGTCGAGCCGACCTCGACGCGCAACGACATCGACATGATCCTGGACATTCCGGTCCAGATGACCGTCGAGCTCGGCCGCACCAAGATCGCGATCCGCAACCTGCTGCAACTCGCGCAGGGCTCGGTGGTGGAACTGGACGGCCTCGCCGGCGAACCGATGGACGTGCTGGTCAACGGCTGCCTGATCGCCCAGGGCGAAGTGGTGGTCGTGAACGACAAGTTCGGCATCCGTTTGACCGACATCATCACGCCGTCCGAACGCATCCGGAAGTTGAATCGATGAAACGCTTGACCGCTCGCGCCGTGCTGAACGCTTCGCGCGAAGCCCTGCTTCGCGCCGGCGTGGTCGCCACGGCGGCGCTCGCCGTGCCCCTGTCGGCGCACGCCGCCGACATGAACGCGGTCAACAACGCCGCGAGCATCGCCTCGGGTGTCGGCGCCGGCTCGTCTGTTCCGGCGCTCGGCGTCGGCGCGGTATTGCAAACGGTCGTCGGCCTGCTGGTCGTGATCGGCCTGGTGTTCGGCTGCGCGTGGCTCGCGCGCCGCTTCGGCCTGCAGCCGGGTCAGCGCGGCGGGCTCGTGAAGACCGTCGGCGGCGCGTCGCTCGGCGGCAAGGAACGCGTCGCAGTCGTCGAGATCGGCGACACGTGGCTCGTGCTCGGCGCGGCGCCCGGCAACGTGCGTCTCCTGCATACGATGCCCGCGGGCTCCGCCACGCCCGATAGCGTCGCCGTCCCGGCCCCGCAAAGCGGCGCTGCTCGCGCACCGCTGCCGGGTACCTTCGCTCAACGCTTTCGCGACGCTTTGAAGGGTGAAGTAGGCAAACGTTTCAACGCGCACGGCGGCGGGGATCGGTAATGCAGTTCAGTTCCATGCAAGTCAGCGTTTCGTCGCTGCGTGACGCGCGCCCCGCCCCGGCTCACGGCGCCGCGCAAGCCGCGCTCAAAGTATTGCGCCGTGTCGCGCCGCTCGCGCTGCCCCTCGTCGTGCCCGCGCTGATGCTCGCGCTGCCGACGCTGTCGTTCGCGCAAACCGCCGGCCTGCCGGCGTTCAACACGAGCCCCGGCCCGAACGGCGGCACCACCTACTCGCTGAGCGTGCAGACGATGCTGCTGCTCACGATGCTGTCGTTCCTCCCGGCGATGGTGTTGATGATGACGAGCTTCACGCGCATCATCATCGTGTTGTCGCTGCTGCGCCAGGCGCTCGGCACGACCACCACGCCGCCGAATCAGGTGCTGGTCGGTCTCGCGCTGTTTCTCACGCTGTTCGTGATGTCGCCGGTGCTCGACAAGGCCTATAACGAAGGCTACAAGCCGTTTTCCGACGGCACGATCTCGATGGACCAGGCGGTGTCGCGCGGCGTCGCGCCGTTCAAGACGTTCATGCTGCGCCAGACCCGCGAGAGCGATCTCGCGCTGTTCGCGCGCATCTCGCACGCGGCGCCGATGCAGGGTCCGGAAGACGTGCCGCTGTCGCTCCTCGTGCCCTCGTTCGTGACCAGCGAACTGAAGACCGGCTTCACGATCGGCTTCACGATTTTCATCCCGTTCCTCATCATCGACATGGTGGTGGCGAGCGTGCTGATGTCGATGGGGATGATGATGGTGTCGCCCGCCACCATCTCGCTGCCGTTCAAGCTGATGCTGTTCGTACTGGTCGACGGCTGGCAGTTGCTGCTCGGCTCGCTCGCACAGAGTTTCGTTTAACCCGCATTTTTTGGCGCACTCACCATGACACCTGAAGCAGTCATGACGCTGGCCCACCAGGCAATGTATGTCGGCCTGCTGTTAGCCGCCCCGCTCCTGTTGGTCGCGCTGGTCGTCGGCCTCGTGGTGAGTCTGTTCCAGGCGGCCACGCAGATCAACGAGTCGACGCTCTCGTTCATTCCCAAACTGCTCGCGATCGCCGTCACGATGGTGATCGCGGGCCCGTGGATGCTGACGACGATGCTCGACTACCTGCGTCACACGCTCACCAGCATTCCGACGCTCGTCAACTGAGCGGCGCACCGCCACTCCCCTCGCCATGTTCACGGTCACTTACGCTCAACTGAACGGCTGGCTGACCGCGTTCCTGTGGCCGTTCGCGCGGATCGCCGCGCTGATCGCCACCGCGCCGGTGTTCAGCAACGCGTCGATGCCCGCCCGTGTGAAGATCGGCCTCGCCGCCTTCACCACGATCATCGTCGCGCCGACCATCGGTGCGATGCCGCAAGTCACGGTATTCTCCGCTGCCGGCGTGTGGGTGCTCGTCAATCAGTTCCTGATCGGCATCGCGCTCGGCGTGACGATGCAGATCGTCTTCCAGGCGATCGACGCAACCGGCTACTTCATCGGCCTCGGCATGGGCCTCGGCTTCGCGACCTTCTTCGACGCGCAGGCGACCGGTTCGGGCGTGGTGATCTCGCGCTACATGACGACGATCGCAATGCTGGTGTTTCTCTCCGTCGACGGTCATTTGCAGATGCTGGCCGCGCTGGTGACGACGTTTCAGTCGGTGCCGGTGTCGGCGAATCTGCTCGCGCCGCACGGCTGGCAGACGCTCGCCAACTGGGGCGGCTCGATTTTCGCGGCGGGCCTGCTGCTGTCGCTGCCGGTGGTGGTGGCGCTGCTGATCGCCAACCTCGCGCTCGGCATTCTCAATCGCGCCGCGCCTCAGATCGGCGTGTTCCAGATCGGCTTTCCGCTCACGATGCTGGTCGGTTTGCTGCTGGTGCAACTGATGCTGCCGAACATGATCCCATTCTTCGTGCGGCTGTTCGACGGCGGCATCGACGAGATGGGGCGCGTCGCGGCGGGCTTGCGATAACGCCACGGCTCAGCAGCAGACCGTCCGCGCCGGGACTCACGGCATAAAAAAACCGGCTCGCGCCGGTTTTTTCATTTTCTGCTGCGGTTCGTGCATCAGTTGATGTACTGGAACAGCGACATGTTCTGGATCTGCACGAACGCCTGCTGCGAAGCCTGCAACGCCGCCTGCTGCATGGTGTACTTGCTGATCGTCGACACCATGTCGGTCGAGGTCAGGTCGTCCAGGCTGCTCTGCGTTTGCAGCGAGTTGGTCTGCGTCACGGCTTGCAGCGCCTGCACTTCCTGCTCGCGGCCGCCGACCGATGCCTGCACCGTGGTCACGTTGTTCAGCGTGTTGCCCAACTGGCTCAGACCGGTGTTCATCACGTTCTGCAGGTTGGCCGTCGCCGCTGCGTTACCCGTCACCGGCTGTTGCAGCGCGCTGATCATCGCGTTCAGGTTCGCGAACACATCGGTGCCCGCCTGATTGGCCGGCTTGACCGTGAAGGTGTCGTTCGCGGCCGGCGTGCCGGTGATCGCGACCGTCTGCCCGCCGATCGTGATGTCGGCGCCTTCGGTGTACGGTTGCGGCGTGCCCACCGCAACCGGCGGGGTCTTCGACGTGTCGTTGATCGCGTAGGTCAGCGACGAGCCGCTGCCGCTGAACACAATCTGGTACGAGTCCGCATTCGCGGTGTTGGTCGGATCGTTGACCGTCACCGAACCGATCACGCCGGTGCCGGTGTTGGCCGAACTGCCGGCCGCGATCGGCTGCGCATTGCTCGCGCCGACGCTCATGAACACCGCAAGCCCGTTGTCGCCCGTTGCCACCTGGTTGCTGTCGGTGACCTGCACGGTGCGCGTGCCGGTGTCGCCCGCATAAACGACGGCGCCGCTTGCATCGGTCGTGAACGCCTTGGTGGAGTTCTGAAACCCGGAGAACAGCGAATTGCCCGCGCCGTCGGTCGCATTGGCGTAGGTCAGCAACTGGTCGCGCAGGGTCGTCAGCTGAGCCGCGATGGCGCTGCGGTTGGCGTCGTTCAAGCCGCCGTCGCCCGCTCTGAGAGCGAGGGTGTTCACGCTTTGCAGCGTGCTGAGCACGCCGGTGAGCGTCGAATCCTCGGCCTGCAGCGACGACAGCGCGGCGTTCTGATTGGTGGAGTATTGCGACAGCGCTGTCGCCGTCGAACTCAGCTGCACCGCCTGGGCCGCGCCGAGCGGATTGTCGGCGGCGGTGCTCAGACTGGTGCCGCTCGAGATTTCCTGGTAGATCTGGGACAACTGAGCCTGCTGGTTGCTCATTGTCTCGACGTTCATGCTGAAGTATTGCGAGCTGGAGATACGCATGGTTCACGCCTTACGAGAAGATGCCGAGCAACGTCTGGAACAGGGTCTGCGCGGTCTGGATGACCTTGCTGTTGGCCTGATAGAGCTGCTGATACTGAAGCAGGTTGGCTGCTTCCTCATTGATATTGACGCCGGACACGGACTGCTGCGCGGCGGTGATCTGCGTGACGAGCGAGGCCTGCGCGGTGCTCGAAGTCTGCACCTGGCTCGCCTGATTGCCGATCTGGTTCACGTAGCTCGCATACGCGCTCGTCAACGTGGACGTGCCGCCCGACATCACCTGCGCGGTGGTCAGGTTCGACAGCAGTTGCGCGTTGCGCCCGTCGTTGCTCGCGCCGGTATTGGGTCCGATCGAAAACGAGTCGCCGTCCGAGGGTGTGCCGCTGAGCGTGACCGTCACCCCGTTCATGATGCCGGGGCTGGCCGCGTTGGTCAGGTTGGACGGGTTGGTGATCGTCAGCGTCGCACCCGAACTCGGCGAGTACGGCACGGCGGTCGTGGCCGAGCTGATCGTGATCGAAGACGACGGCGGCCCAGCCACCGTCACCACCGAACCCACCGGGAAACCGGTCAGGCCGGTACCGGCGGTATAGGTGATCGTCGACGCCGTGGTCGGTGCGCTATAGCCTGCCGTCACGGTGCCCTGCGTGATCGCCGCGCTGCCGGTATTCGATGCGGAAGCCGAAGCCAGCACCGGCGCCGCGGCCGCGATCGCCGACGCCGACGTGGTCGTCAGCGCGAAGCCGCTCAGCGCGCCGCGCGTCGGTTGAACCGAAAAGGAGTCGCCCGCGTTCATCGTGCCGGCGGCAGCCGAGAATTGCAGGCCGCCGATCGGATTGGTGAGGTTCGCCGCCGACCCCACGATGCTGCCGGTCGAATTGTCGGTCAGCGTGTAGGCGGTGCCGTTGTACGACAGCGTGTAGTCGCCGGTGGTCGGTTGCGTCGCGTCGGCAAACGAGACGCTCAGCGACGCATTGCCGGTGTTCTGCGCATTCGCAATCACGGTGGGCGAGCCAACCGTGAACAGCGCGCCGCCCGCGGTGCCGTTCAGCGTGATGCCCAGCTCGTTCTGCGCGTTCACCTGCGCGGCGAAACTGGTGGCGATGGCGCCGAGTTGTGCTTCGGCCGGGTCGAGCGTCTGCGAACGGAACTGCAGCAGGCCGCCGAGCGTGCCGCCGGACACATTGGTGTCGGACAACGTCTGCGGCGTCGGCGCCGGCTTCGCGCCGGCCTGGCCGAGATACTGGACCGACAGTTCGCTCGGGTCGCTGGCGGACGTCGCCGTGCCGAGGTTGAAGCTGTTGCCGGCGGACACGAGCGGCTGTCCGTTGGACATGAACACGCTATAGCCGCCGTTGTTCTGCACGACCGACACGCCGATCAGTTGCGACAGGTTCGATACGGCCAGATCGCGCTGGTCGAGCAACTGGTTCGGCGGCTGGCCCTGACTGCTCGCCGCGGTGATCTGCGTGTTCAACTGGGCGATCTGCTGCGTATAGCTGTTGATCTGCGTGACCGCGTTGCTCAGCTGCGTGTTGACGCTCGAGCGCAACTGGTCGTACTGCTCGCCGGCGGCGTTGATCTGGTTCGCGAGCGTCTGCGCATCGCTCATCGCGGTCTGGCGCGTCGAGATGCTGGACGCGCCGTTGGCGACGTTCTGCAAGCCCGTGAAGTAACCGGTGATGGCGCTCGCGATCCCCCCGGTCGGACTGCCGACCAGGTTGTTCAGCTGCGTGATCATCGTGTTATAGGCGGACAGCGCGCTGCTCGACGATTGCGCATTGTTCAGCTGGGTCGCGAGGTACTGGCTGTACTGGCGCTGCACGGTGGTCGTCGACACACCCGACGGCAGATAGCCCGAACCGGTGTAGCTGCCGCCGGTCTCCGCATAGACCGGCGTCTCGATCGAATAGCCGGGCGTCGACGCGTTGCTGATGTTCTCGCCGGTCGTCGTCAAACCCCATTGGGCTGCATTGAGTCCGCTGAGGCCGATGGTTAAGAGATTGCTGGACATGCGTCATCCTGAAGGGCGACACCGCAGACATGCCGCCACGTTACTTGAACAGTCTGTTTAACGGCCCACCGTGAGAAAAATTGAGGGCCATTGCGATGTCTGCGCGACTTTGTTGCAACGTTTGCGAGGCGCGCCGGGCGCGGCGGCGGTGCGACTTCTCGCGCGCCTCTTTGCGTGCTTTGCGCTGCGCTCTTTCAGACGAACTGCCCGGCCCTGCTTCTCACGCGGCAAGCGAGCGAGGCCCGGATCAACGCCTGCCCGCCCCGCATTCGCTCAACGCACCAGCGAACGGCGCTTCATTTCAAGCTGCGTGATCAGACGTTGCAGCGTGTTTTCGGCGCTGCCCGGCAGCGTCAGAAAACGGAAACCGAGTTGATACCGCTGCGTGCCGTTCGGCAGCGCCGTGGAGCGGTGCGACACCAGTTGCAGATCGAGCGACAGCCGGCCGAGCGCGCCGAGCGACAGTTCGCAATCTTCCAGGCGCGTGCCCATCGGCAATTCGGCGACGCGTTCGTCCGTGGTGCGCATGCCGACGCCGCCAAGCGACAGGTCGTGCACTTCGAAGCGGAACGTGTCGCCCGCGGGCAGACGGCCGCTGCACATGTACGGATCGAGAATCGGCGCATCGACGCGGAAATACTCGCGGCGTTGCACGTAGTACAGCACTTCGGGGAAGTCGGCCTCGAACGCGGGCAGTCCTTCGAAGCGAGTCTCGCGCGGCGTCGCGGTTGCGAACTCGACGCGCACGCCGTCCGGCGCCGCGTGGAATTTGCAGCGCGGCGCGGCCAGCAGGCCCGCGTTCTGATTGGACAACGCGCCCCAATCGAAGGTGAAGGTGCGTTCGCGCACGTCGACGTCGAGCAGGCGCGTCACGAGCTGGCCGCCCGCATATTCGACGGTGAGGAAATCGCGGCGATTGACGAGATTGCGCAACTGAACGCCGATCTCCAGCGGATTGCGGCGGCCGAAATTCGGCGCGCTATCGTCTTGCGGGGCGTGCGGCTGGCCGTGCGTGTCGGTCTGGCCATTCGACTGGTTCATATCCATGGGCTTGCCGGTATGCATGTTCTTGCGGGCGCGTGCCAGGGCTCCTGCCGGAGCTTTCGCGCGGCCCCAATCGAAGCCGCGACGCACGCATTCAACCGGACGTTATGATGCTTTTCCGGTATCGGGTCTTAACTGATTAGCGGCAGCATCCAGCCAAAATTTAGGGGCTTTAATGAAATATTTGCCGCAAACGTTAAAACGCAAGGACCTCTCGCGGGTGGACCGGCCGGCATGGCGCTGCATGACTGCGTGACTGCATTGACGGCAGATCAGCCCATCTTCTGCATGATCGACATCAGTTTTTTGGCGTAATGCGGGTCGGTCGCGTAACCTGCACGCTGCATGCCGTTGGCAAAGCCGTTCACGTCGCGCGACGAATTGATCACCTGCGCGTAACGCGGATTGCCCTTGAGCAGGTTCGCGTAATCGGTCATCGCTTCCTGATACGAGTCGTACGCGCGGAATTTCTCGACGGTGCGCTGCGGCTTGCCGTTCACATATTCGGTCGTGACAGTCGAGACGGTCTTGCCGGTCCAGTCCTTGCTCGCCTTGATGCCGAACACGTTGTGGCTGGTCGAACCGTCTGTCTTCCTGATCTCGCTCTTGCCCCAGCCCGATTCGAGCGCGGCCTGGCCGATGATGAAGCGCGCCGGAATGCCGGTCGCGGCGCTCGCGGCCTGGGCCGGCGCCGCGAGCTTGTCGACGAACGCGTCGACCTTCGGCGAACTGCCGTCGCCGCGCAACGGCGGCGTCAATGCGCTATTGGCCGAGTAGCCCCTGCCCATCGCCAGCTGACCGTTGGCCTGCGCGTTGCCGTAGGCCTTCGCGAGCGCGTTGAGCGCGGCGGTCTGACCTTCATCGCCGCCGCTGCTGCCGCCCAACGCGTTGGCCATGCCGGCGAAGCCGCCCGCGCCACCTGCGCCACCTGCGCCACCCGCGCCACCGCCCGTCTGCATGCCCTGGTTGCGCATCAGCTGCTTGAGCATCGCGTCGGCCACGCCAATGCCCTTTTTCGACAACTGCTGCGACATCTGCTGATCCATCATCGACGTGAAGGTCGCGCTGTCGTGCGAATCGAACGGGCCGTCTTGCGGCGTCGCATCGCGCATGCTCTTGAGCATCATCTGCGTGAACACGGCGTCGAACTGCTGCGCGGCCATCTTCATGCCGGCTTGCGGCGAGGCCTTGGCTTGCGCGCTCAGACTCGCGAAGCCCTGCACGTCGAGTGCGAACCGGCTGGTCAGGTCGTTTGCGGTATTGGTCGTATCCGAATTCATCTGGCGTCTTCCTTAGATGATTTCCAGGTCGGCGCGCAACGCGCCCGCCGCCTTCATGGCCTGCAGGATCGACATCAGATCCGCGGGCGTCGCACCGAGTGCGTTGAGCGCCTTCACCACATCGGCGAGATTCGCGCCGGCGCTCACCAGCTTCAGCGCACCGTTGTCCTGCTTCATCTGGATCTGCGACTGCTGCGCGACCACGGTGCGGCCGTTCGAGAACGCGCCCGGCTGGCTCACCACCGGCTGCGTGTTGATCACCACCGACAGGTTGCCGTGCGCGACCGCGCAGTTCTGCAGCGTGACCATCTGGTTCATCACGATCGAGCCGGTGCGCGCGTTCAGGATCACCTTCGCGGCGGCTTGCGCGGGCCTCACGTCGAGGTTCTGCAATTGCGCCATGAAGGCGACCTGCTGCTCCGGATCGCTCGGCGCGCGCAACTGGATCGTGCGGCCGTCGAGCGCGGTGGCGGTGCGGCCGCCGAACGCGTTGTTGACCGCCGCGACGACGCGTTGCGTGGTGTCGTAGTCCATCTCGTTCAGGTCGAGCTGCATGGTGCCCGCTTGCGACACCGAAGTCGGCACCGCACGTTCGACGATCGCGCCGCCAGCGATGCGACCTGCTGCCAGCGTATTGACCTGCACCCTGCTGCCGTTGGCGCTGGCGCCGGCGCCGCCGACCGCGAGATTGCCCTGACCGAGCGCGTACACCTGGCCGTCGGCGCCCTTGAGCGGCGTGAGCAGCAGCGTGCCGCCACGCAGGCTTTTCGCATTGCCGAGCGACGACACGGTGACGTCGATCTGTTCGCCCGGCCGCGCGAACGGCGGCAGCACCGCCGTCACCATCACGGCGGCGACGTTCTTCAACTGGATGTTCGACAGCGACGACTGCGAGTTGCTCGAGCCCGCCGCCTGGTTGTTGATCGAGATGCCGAGGTTCGCCAGCATGTTGGCGAGCGTCTGCGTGGTGAACGGCGTCTGCGTGGTCTGGTCGCCGGTACCGTCGAGGCCGACCACGAGGCCGTAGCCGATCAGCGGGTTGTCGCGCACGCCCTGGATCTGCACGAGGTCTTTCAGGCGTTCGGCATGCGCGGGCGTGGCGGCCGGCAGCGCCGCGCAGGCGAGCGCGACGAGCGCGAGCGCACGGCCGGCGCGCAGGGCGGTGACGCCCACGGCGGCCCGGGCGGCGGCAAGAACGGCGCGGGCTGCGCGGCGAAGGGAGACGGTACGCATGATCACCACGGCGACACGTTGAGGAAGAAGCGCTGCAGCCAGCCCATGTTCTGCGCTTCGTCGATATAGCCCTTCGCGGAGTACTCGATTTTCGCGTCGGCCACCTGGGTGGAGTACACGGCGTTCAGGCTGGAAATCGTGTTCGGATTCACCACGCCGGAAAAGCGCACGAATTCGTTGCCCTGGTTGATCAGCATCTGCTTTTCACCGCTGACGATCAGGTTGCCGTTCGCCTGCACGCCCGTCACCGTGACGGTGATCGTGCCGTTGAACGTATTCGACGCGTTCGCGCCGCCGGTGCCCGAAAACACGTTGCCGCCGTTCGCGCTCAGATTGGCCTTGGCGAACAGGCCGCTCAGAAAGCCCGCGGTCGGCACCGCGAGATTCGTGCTGCCGGCGCGGTTCGCATTGGCGCCCGACGACTTGGTCGCGTTGATGTTTTCGGCAATCACGATCGTGATGATGTCGCCGACATTGCGCGGACGCTGGTCTTCGAACAGCGGCCGGCCCGCGTAGCCCGGGTTGTAGATCGAGCCCGACACCGGCGGCGGCGGCGGAGCCGGTGGCAGGGCCGTCATCGGCTGTTGCGTGATCGGCTGCTTGGGCACGAGGCCGCAGCCACCCAGGGCCGCGAGCAGCGTGAGCTGCACGAGCGCCTGAGCGGTGCGCGAATGAACCGGAATGCGAGTGAAGTACGACATCTGGATTACCGCCTTTAATTCCCAGTCCCTCAAACCTGCATCTGGCTGAGGGTCTGCAGCATCTGGTCGGAGGTGGTCACGGCCTTGCTATTGATTTCGTAAGCGCGCTGAGTCTGGATCATGTTCACCAGTTCCTGAACCACGTTGACGTTCGATGCTTCCACGTAGCCCTGATTCAGCGTGCCGGCGCCGTTCAGGCCCGGTTGCGCGATGTTCGGCGCACCCGACGAAGCCGTCTCCGAGAACAGGTTCTCGCCTTTCGCGTCGAGGCCGGCCGGGTTGATGAAGGTGGCGACCTGCATTGAGCCGAGCTGCTGGCTGTTGGTCGAACCGGCGACGGTGATCGACACCACGCCGTCGCTGCCGATCGTGAGCGACGTCGCGTTGGTCGGGATCGTGATGGCCGGAATCACCTGATAGCCGCTCGACGTCACGAGCTGTCCCTGCGCGTTGGTCTGGAACGAGCCGTCGCGGGTGTAGGCCGTGGTGCCGTCGGGCATCTGCACCTGGAAAAAGCCTGCGCCGTTGATCGCAATGTCCTTCGAGTTGCCGGTCTGCTGCAGGTTGCCCTGGGTGTACAGACGCTCGGTGGCGACCTGTTGCACGCCGGTGCCGAGCTGGATGCCGGACGGCAGTTCGGTTTGCTGCGTCGAGTTCGCACCCGGCTGGCGGATGGTCTGGTACAGCAGGTCCTCGAACACCGCGCGCGAGCCTTTGAAGCCGTTGGTGCTGACGTTCGCGAGGTTGTTCGAGATCACGTCCATCTGCGCCTGTTGCGCATTCATGCCGGTAGCGGCGATGTAGAGCGAGCGATTCACTTATGTTCTCCTGTGTCGACCGGAGCTAGCGCTTTAGCGCTTACTCCGGTCCCATGCAACATGGTTGCTATGCCGGGGCAATCCGTTAGCTGAAGCTGAGCAACTGGTTGGCGGACTGATCGTTCTTGTCGGCGTTCTCGAGCAGCTTGGTCTGCATCTGGAACTGCCGCGCGTTGGTGATCATCGCAACCATCGCGCTGACCGGATTCACATTGCTGCCTTCGAGCGACGCCGGCGCCAGCGTGACGGCCGGATCGGCGTCGGCGGGGTTGCCGTCGGCGGTCCGAAACAGACCGTCGTCGCCGCGCGTCATGGTTTGCGGGTCCGGATTCACCAGCTTCAGCTGATCGACCGTGACCACCGCGGTCGGCGGATCGCCCGGCGTCAACGCGGACACCGTGCCGTCCTTGCCGATCGTGATCTCCGCGCCCGGCGGCACCGACACCGGCCCGCCGTTGCCGAGCACCACCTGGTTGGTGGCGTTCACCAGTTGCCCGTTCTCGTCGACGTGCAGATTGCCGGCGCGCGTATAAGCCTCGTTGCCGTCGGCGGTCTGCACCGACAGCCAGCCCGGTCCCTGGATCGCCACGTCGAGCGGATTGCCCGTCTGCTGGATCGGCCCTGGTGTGTAGTCGGCGCCCGGCGTCGACGACAGCACGAAGGTGCGGGTGGTGTTGTCGTTGATCGAGCTGCCGTCGCCGAACGACATCGGCACGGCACGGAAAGTCTCCAACTGCGCGCGAAAGCCGGTGGTCGATGCGTTCGCGAGGTTGTTCGCGACGATCGCCTGCTGTTCGAGCGCCTGGGCGCTGCCCGACATCGCGGTGTAGATCAGCCGATCCATGATGGGGTCCCGGTCGCTTACAGGTTGATCAGGGTCTGGTCGACGGTCTGCTGGGTCTTGATCGTCTGCGCGTTCGCCTGATAGTTGCGTTGCGCGGTGATCAGATTCACCAGTTCGCTCGTCAGATCGACGTTCGAGTTTTCCACCGCGCCGCCTTGCAGCACGCCATGGTTGGTCGAGCCCGGCGTGGAGATCTGGGCGACGCCCGATGCCGAGGTCGCGCCGTACTCGTTGTTGCCGAGATCGATCAGGCCGTTCTGGTTCGCGAAGTTCGCGAGCACGATCTGCCCGAGCGCGGAGGTCTGGCCGTTCGAATAGTTGCCGGTCAGCGTGCCGTCTGCGGCCACCGTGAAGCCGGTCAACTGGCCCGCCGCATAGCCGTCGGGCTGCAGGCTGTTCACGCCGTCCTTGCCGCCGTACTGCGTGGTGCCCGCGATGTTCAGCGTGATGTTCTGCGGCGTCGACGAACCGTCGGTGGTCGGGATCGAGAGGTTGAACGTGTACGGCGTCGAGGTCGCGGTGAACGTGGGAGGCGTCGTGAGCGGCAGGACAGCCTGACTCGTGCCAAGCAGCGTGCCCGATGAGTTGAAGTTCGCCTGGCCGACCAGCGTCGCCGTACCGGTCGAGGTGCCCGCGTAGACGTTCCACGTGCCGGCCGCCGACTTCGCGAAGTACATGTTGACCTGCTGCGAGCCGCCGAGCGTGTCGTAGACCGTCGTGCTGGTCGAGTAGTTGTACGTCGACGAACTGTTCTGGTTGAACGCGACCGGCGTCGGCGCGATCGTGTAGCTGTCGTTGGCCGCCGGCGTGCCGGAGCCGAACGTTATGGTCTGGCCGTTGCCGAGCGGGATCGCGGTGCCCGCGGTGTAGGTGCCGGTCGTCGTGGTGTTGAGCGTCGTATCCTTGACCGTGTACCCACCCGCGCCGTCGAAGGTGATCGTGTAGCCGTCGGCGTTCGTGCCTGAGGCCGCGTTGGTGATCGCCACGGTGGGCGTGCTCTGCGTACCGCCGATCGTGCCGGGCGTCACCGCCGGCGTGCCCAGCATCAGGTCGTCCTGCGCGTTCAGGTTCAGACCGGCGGCAATCGTGGTGGTCGCCGTCGGCGCGATGTTCGCGGTCGGCACCTGCAGCGGCACGGTCTGCGCGGTGTTGATCACACCGCCGTTGCTCGCGGCGTAGCCCATCAGTTGCAGGCCTTGCGCGTTGGTGATAAAGCCGTTCTTGTCGAGCTGGAACACGCCGTTACGCGAATAGGTCAGCGTGCCGTTGTTGTTCATCTGGTAGAAGCCGTTGCCGTTGATCGCAACGTTCAGCGCCTGATTGGTCGAGGTGATCGTGCCTTGCGAGAACTGCTGCTGCACTTCCGCGAGCTTCGTGCCGATCCCGATCTGCTGGTTCACCGCGGTCGCAATCGAATTGGCGTACATGTCGGCGAATTCGGCGGTGCCGCTCTTGAAGCCGACCGTGTTGGCGTTGGCGATGTTGTTGCCGATCACGTCGAGATCGCTCGACGACGCCGACAAACCGCTCAAACCTTGCTGGTAACCCATGACGTTCTCCGTATCTGGAAAGTCGTAACCGAATTGTTCTGAATCAGAGGATCGCGGCGACGCTGGTCAAGCCGACCGTCGTCCCGTTCGACAGGACGAGGCCCGCCGTGCCGGAGCTCTGCGTGACGACGCTTTCCACCGTCGCGCCGGTCAGCGTGGTGGCGGTCGCCTGCTGTCCGTTGATCGCGCCCATCGCGGTGATCGTGTAGGTGCCGTCGGGCAGCGCGTTGCCCGCTGTGTCCGTCGGCGTCCAGCCGACCGGAATCGTGCCGGCGGACTGCTTGCCGAGATCGATCGTGTTGACGATCGTGCCGGCCGAGTTCTTCACGACGACCTGCAGATCGCTCACGTCGTTCGCGAGCGTGACGCCGAACGCGCCGGCTTTGCCGCTCGCGACGGAAATCGAGTTGCCCGGCGCGAGCACGGTCGAGCCGATCAGCAGCGCGGCCTGCGATTGCTGGCCCGCCGAGAGCTGCGTCGACAGCGAACTCAGCGACGTGTTCAGCTGACTGATGCCCTGCACCGTGCTGATCTGTGCGAGCTGCGAGGTCATCTGCGAGCTGTCCATCGGATTGGTCGGGTCCTGGTTCTTCAACTGCGCGACGAGCAGTTGCAGGAAGGTGTTCTGCAAATCGGTGGCCGACGTGCCGGACGTGCTGCTGGTCGAACTCGTGCTGCTGTTCGTGCCGTTCATGGTGTCGAGCAGCGTTTGCGAAACGGTCGTGCCGTTGCTGCCGATCGTGGTGCTAGTGGTCAAGGCGGTCTCCTCAGGTTCCGATCGTGAGCGTTTTCAGCATCAGGGTTTTGGCCGTGTTCAGCGTTTCGACGTTGGCCTGATAGGAGCGCGAAGCCGAGATCATGTTGACCATTTCCTGCACCGGGTCGACGTTGGGCAGCGTGACGTACCCGTCCGCATTGGCAGCCGGATTGCCGGGCTCGTACGCGGTCTTCATCGGCGACGGGTCATCGACCACGCCGGTGACCTGCACGCCACCCACCTGCTGGCCGGAGCCCGAGCGCGCGCCGCCGAGCGGGTTCACCGCGAACACGACCTGCTTGGCCTTGTACGGCTGGCCGTCCGGGCCGGTGGTACTGTCCGCGTTGGCGAGATTCGACGCCGTCACGTTGAGCCGCTGCGACTGCGCGGACATCGCGGAGCCGGCAACACCAAAAATATTCATCAGGGATGGCATGGTTTCCTGACCTCTCCTGCCGGTTCGAGCCGGCCTCAAGTTAAGTCCCGTAGCGATTTGTTCGTGCTTGCTGCTGTGTCTGTTGCTGCGTGTGCTGTTATGAACCCGACGTGATCGCCGCCAGCATCGTTTTGATCTGACTCGACAACACCGTCATGCCCGATTCGAAGTGCAGCGTGTTGTCGGCGAACTGGACCCGCTCGGTGTCGATATCCACGGTGTTGCCGTCGAGCGCGGGCTGCGTCGGAATCCGGTATTGCAGGTTGCCGTAGTCGTCGGGCGCGCCGCCGGTCGCGGTGAGCGTCGCCTTGCCGGCCATGTGGCCCGGCTCAGTCGACACCATCGACATACCGCTCGTCACACCGGCCGGCTGCGTCATCGCGAGCGTCGAGCTGTTCGACGCGCCCTGGCCGGCGGCCGTGCCGCCCGTCTTCTTCAGCGCGCCGGCCAGCGACGACGCGAAATCGACGTCGCGCGCCCGGTAGCCCGGCGTATCGGCATTGGCGATATTCGACGACAGCAGCTCCTGCCGGTAAGCGCGCACATCCAGCGCCTGGCGGCCGAAAGCGAATTCGGCATCGAGTTTGTCCAGCATAGAAATCTCCCGAGAGGGTTCCCGAGGCTTCCCGTCGCCGCGCCGCTCGCGGGCCGCATCGACCGGGAAGGCCTTTTTGCATGAGGTGCATCTTATGGGCCGAACGCAAGCGGCAATCGGACGAATAACCGGGAAAGGGGGCTTCTATTCAACGTTTGCGCGACGGGGGCGCTCACTAGAATGCAAGGCGTACCGATGCATTCGATGGAGAACCACGATGGAGCAGCCCACTTCCGATCTGACGCAGCGTGCGAGCCGCGCGGCGGCGCATCGCCCGGGTGCGTCCTCGCGTGCATCCGCAGAGGCGGCCGCAGTCGCTTCTTCGCTGCGTGCCGGCCGGCCGGCGCGCGTCATACGGCTGGCTCCGCGCCTTGCCATGCGCGCCGCATCGCGTGTTTTGACGCGGGTGGTAGTGAGCGTGGCGCTGTGGGTCGCGGGCGGCATCGTGCTGCTGCCGGGCACGAGTCAGGCACAGGAAGCGGGCGGCCCGATCGTGATTCCGGGACCCGCCGAACAGAATCCCGGCGCGCTCGCCGATATCGCGCAGCAGATGCGCACGCCGTCGCAGCGTGCGGCTTCGGCCACCTCGCTCGCCGCCGCCACGGCGCAATCGATCGGACGCGGGCCCGCGCCGCGTGACGCCGATCCGTTCACGCGCGCCGCCGGCACGAGCGGCGCGATCGTCATTCCGGGCGCGAACGAACCCACCGCGGCGCCGGCGATGATCCGCACCAACTTCAAACCGAACGCCAACGGCGTCGTGACGATTCCCGCGCCGGGCAATGCCGGCGCGTCGGCGAACGTGGCGCGCGTGAATGTCGCGCCGCCTTCGCGCGCGGTCATGCCGGTCATCGTGACGCCTGCGTCCGCGACGGCCTCGGCCGCCGTCCAGCCGGTCGACGCTGGCGCGCCGCAAGGCAGCGGTTTCGACAGCCTCGCATCGCGCGGCGAGCCGCCGCAATTCGGCGCGAACGGCAAGCCGCTCGCGCCGGCGGCCGCCGCGATGCCGAGCCGCCCCGTGATCGCCAGAACGCCGGCTGTGCGCCAGCCGGCGCCCGCCGTCGCGCAGAAATATATGCAGGCCGCCGCGCTTGCGCAGCCGGCGACGCTGCCCGGCCAGCAGGACGCCGAAGCGATTCACGCCGCCGCGCTGGCCTTTTTGCAGCAGCAGTCGGCGGGCTTGCCCGGCAAGATCGACATCACCGTCGCGGCGGCCTTTCCCCGCGGCCTGAGCGCCTGCGCCGCGCTCGAGCCGTTCATGCCGACGGGCGCCCGCCTGTGGGGCCGCATGACCGTCGGCGTGCGCTGCGCGGGCGAGCGTCCGTGGACCATCTACCTGCAGGCGCGCGTCTCGCTGCATGCCACCTACTACCTCGCCGCCCGCGCCATGGCGCCGGGCGAAGTGCTCACCGCCGCCGACCTCGTCGCGCGCGACGGCGACCTGACCGGCCTGCCGCAAGCGATCGTCACCGATCCCTCGCAGGCGGTCGGCTCGGTCTCGCTCGTGCGGATCGCGGGCGGCATGCCGCTGCGCCGCGACATGCTCAAGAGCGCGTCCGCGGTCGCGATCGGCCAGACGGTGCGGGTCGTGGCTGCCGGCGACGGCTTCTCGATCTCGGCCGAAGGCAGCGCGATGAACAACGCGTCGCCGGGCCAGCAGGTGCGGGTGAAAACCGCGAACGGGCAGGTCATCTCGGGCATCGTCAAGGATGGCGCGACCGTGGAGATTCAACTGTGAACGGGCGGACCGCCCTGCGCCACACGCCGGGACCGGCCTTGGCGGCGGCGGTATCGAAGGGGACGGATCGCGTGGAAAAGCAACGTCCGACGTGGAGCGATTGCGCTAAAGTTTTGATCAGCGGTTGCCGTTATCAGGATCAAATCGTTCAGGAAGCCAATCGTGAAAGTCGATTCCACAACCAATTCGAATCTGCCGACGTTGAAAGACGCCCTGTCCCGCTCGCAACAGAGCGATGCAGCCTCTGCGGCCGGCACCGCGCAGACCGCGACCACGACCACGGCCGCGACGGCCAGCGGTTCGGGCGACGCGAGCGTCAGCCTGTCGGGTCTGTCGCAGCATCTGCGCAGCCTCGCGGCGTCCGGCTCGGCCGACATCGACACGGCACACGTCGAGTCGATCAAGCAGGCTATCAAGGACGGCACGCTGCAGATCGATTCCGGCAAGATCGCCGACGGCGTGCTGCAGACGGCGCGCGACCTGTTGCAGAACAAGACCTCGTCGACCGGCCATTGAGCGGCACAGCGAAGTGCGGTGAAATGCCGGGCGGCGTTCGACCAACCCGGCTCGTGAATCATGCGCGAGCCGCCGTGCCCAGCGAGTTGCTGAGATGAAAGACGCCCTGCTTGCCACCCTCATCGACGAATATTCGACCGTCGAGGCGTTCGCCTCGATCCTGACCATCGAGTCCAAGGTTCTGGCCTCTTCATCGGCGCTGGAAGAACTGCCCCCGATCGTTGAAAAGAAGACTGAACTGATTGGCGTGCTCGCACGCCTGGAAGCCGCGCGCGACGCGCAACTGGCCGAGCTGGGCTTGCCGGCCGGCTGGCCCGGTATGGAACTGGCGGCCGACTCGGATGCGCGGCTCGCCGCGCAGTGGTCGCTGCTGCAAAAAGCCGTCGAGCGCGCCCGGCGCGCCAATACCAACAATGGCGAGTTGATCCGCGTGCGGATGGATTACAACCAGCGCGCGCTGGCTGCGCTGCAGGTGAACGTACCGCGCAAGGCCAACAACTTCTACGGGCCCGATGGGCGGATTCCGGCGCACGCCGGAGTTTGACAAGCATCGGCGGCCAGGTGACCGCCGCACCGATCCTGGTCCTGTGCGCCGCACCTTTGCTGAATGAAAAGGCTCGTCATCGACGAGCCTTTTTCTATTGCGGCGCCCTCACCTCATTGCCCTGCGTCTCACTCCAACGTTAGCCATCTGGCTAGCTGGCGCGCAACGCCGCGTCGCGTTGAAATGTCATCCCCAATCGAGTTTCCGCCGCCGCCGCGGCTCTGGAGTTGCGCCGTATCCACAGGCAAAACTCCGCTCACTAGCGAGGTTGTGTAATCGTGTGTATAGTTTTGGGAGTACCCTATGAACAGCGCCGAGGTCGTCAAACTGATCCACGCCGATGGCTGGCAACTCGTCCGGATAACGGGCAGCCACCATCATTTTCGGCACGCGGTAAAGCCCGGTCTCGTGACCATCCCGCATCCGGAAAAGGATCTGCCGCCCGGCACCCTGAACAGCATTTTGAAACAGGCGGGTCTGAAATGAAAAACCTGATCTTTCCGATCGCCATCGAGCCCGGTGACGAGAAGCATGCGTTCGGCGTGGTGGTGCCCGACATCCCGGGCTGCCACTCGGCGGGCGATACGCTGGAAGAAGCCTACGCGAACGCGAAAGAGGCCATCGAAACGCATCTCGAGACCTTGATCGACGAAGGTATGCCGCTGCCCGAGCGCCGGACGCTCGACGAGCATCGGCTCAATCCTGGCTTCGCAGGATTCACGTGGGGCATCGTGACAACGCGCAATATTCCGGCGCTGAAGAAAGCGATCCGCATCAACATCTCACTGCCCGAGGCGCTGGTGCATGAGATCGACACTTACGCGCAGGCGCACGGCATGTCGCGCTCGGCCTTTCTCGCGCTCGCCGCCGAACATGAAATGGCTAACGCCTGAAGAACGAGGTGTGCGCATAGCGCGCCACCCGTCCCACCTCGAACAGTCTCGCTTCAGTTCGCCTCGGCGTTCGCCCAAGCCATTTCCCGCAGCCGCGTGCGCAGGCGCGCCACGGCCTGGCTGTGCAACTGACACACGCGCGACTCGCTGACTTCCATCACCGCTCCGATTTCGCGCAGGTTCATGCCGCGCTCGTAGTACAGCGACATGAGCAGCTTCTCGCGATCCGGCAGGCGGTCGATCGCCTCCACCAGCGCCGAGCGCAGGCTGTCGTCGAGCAGCGCCGACAACGGGTCGGAATGATCCACGCAGTAGCGGTCGAGAAACGGCTCGTCGTCGGCGGAGCGGTCGAAGTCTTCGTAGTAGATCAACTGGCTGCCGTGCAGGTCCTGCAGCATCGACTGATATTCGTCGAGCGGCATTTGCAGGTGCTCGGCCACCTCGGTTTCGCTCGCCGAGCGGCCCAGGTTCTGCTCAACCTTATGCACCGCCGTTTCGACCTCGCGCGAGGTGCGCCGCAAGCTACGCGGCAACCAGTCGTTGCTGCGCAACTCGTCGAGCATCGCACCGCGAATCCGCTGGCTGGCGTAGGTCTCGAACTGCGCGCCCTGATCTTCCTTGTAGCGGCCAGCGGCATCCAGCAATCCGATCATGCCGGCCTGGATAAGATCGTCGAGATCGACGCTCGCCGGCATCTTGGCGACGAGCTGCAAGCCGAGGCGACGCACGAGCGGTGCGTACTTCGTCAGAACTTCGGCTTGGGAAATCTTTCCCTGGGCGTTATACATCGTGCTCCCCTTGTCCTTGTGCCGCCTCTCAGGCGTGCTGCGCGGACGGTTGGTCGGCGTGTTGCGCCGCTGTAACTGTCGCAGGCGCCATCCAGGGCGTTTGCGACGACATCGCTGGCCGCATCGGCCAGTACTGCAATTCGGCGGCGAGGTGGCGGAAGTCGCGCGCAGCCGGTGTCGATGGAAACGCATCGACGACACAACGCGACAACTCCTCGGCTCGCGCCATCCGCGCATCGGCGGCAATACAGCCGGCGTCTTCCAGCGCCACCGCCAGGTAGCGCCCGGCCACGCCGGCCAGGTTGGCAAACGTCGTATGCGCGTCGTTCACGCTTTGGACGTGGTTCGTCAGCACGCGGAACTGCGCGATCGCGTGCGCGTAGTGCAGACGTTTCATGCAGGCGTACGTGTCGGTGATCGCCTGCGCCGACACGCGCGTGACGATCATCACGTCGTGCGCCTGGCGCGCGAATGGCGACAGGTAGCCTTGCTCGTCGAGTTGCGCGTCGATCAGCACGATGTCGGCGGAACCGCCGAGCAGCACGTTGAACTGCGCGGCCGAGTGGCCTTCGCGGTTGGTGCGCGAGGCGGCCAGCACCGAAAAACCCAGCGCGTGCCGCGCGGCGGCGTCATCGAGCGTCATCTCGCCGCGCATCACCGCCGAAAAATTGCCGGCGCCGCGCAAGCCGCCGAGCATCGCGCTCACCGAGCGCTCACCCACGCATTCGTCGACCACCAGCACGTCCTTGCCCTGCTGCGCGAGCGCCGCGGCGAGGTTGACCACCACCGTGGTGCAGCCCATGCCGGCCGGGCCGCCCGTCATCGCAATCACGCGTGCGCCGCTGCGGGCAAGCAGCCGCCGCAGTCCTTCCGCCTGATCGGAAATGAGCTTATCCAAAGCGAACCTCGTGCAACTCGGCCGTCGAACGTGCTGACAGCGCGGACAGCAGCGCCGGAATATCGTCGTCATGCGGCACGAACGGCGAGTTGTCGCGCGGTATGCAGAAGGTGCTCTTGATCAGGAATTTCTTCGTGGCGACGTACAGGTTTTCCGGCACCTTCTGACCGGTCGACACGTAGTGCACCGGCAGCTTGTAGCGGATCACCGCATCGAGCACGCCGCCGAGATTGGTGGCTTCGTCGAGCTTGGTCAGGATGCAGCCTGCGAGCGGCTGCTGATCCGGCGCGCGCTGATACGCCTGGACGACTTCGTTGAGCGTGTCGCCATGACTCGTCGCGTTGAGCAGCAGCAGGCGCTGCACCGGCTGGCCGGCGCGGCACAGCATCGCGATCTGGTCGGACACAAGGCGGTCGCGCTGGCTCATGCCGATCGTGTCGATCAGCACGATGTGCTTGTTGCGTAGTTCGGAAAGCGCGAGTTGCAGGTCGGCGCCGTCTTTCACCGCATGCACCGACACGCCGAGAATCTTGCCGAAGATGCGCAGCTGCTCGTGGCCGCCGATCCGGTAGCTGTCGGTGGTGAGCAATGCGACCTTGCTCGCGCCGAAGCGCATCACGCAGCGCGCGGCGAGCTTCGCGGTGGTCGTCGTCTTGCCGACGCCCGTCGGGCCCATCAGCGCGAACACGCCGCCACGCTCCATCAGCGCGTCTTCGTCTTCCATCACCGGCAGGTTCGATTCGAGCACCGAGCGCACCCAGTCCATGCCGCCGTCCATCGTCTCGATCTCGTCGGGCAGGTTGTCGACCATCATCTGCACGAGCTGCGCGGAAAAGCCCGCGGCGAACAGGTGCTTGGTGAGCGCGGCGCGCGCCGGGTTGCGGCGCTGACGATCGCCCCACAGCAGGCCGGCGAAGTGTTCTTCCATCATGCCGCGCATCGACGACAGTTCGTTCATCACGGTGTCGTTGACGACCTGCTCCATGCGCGCCTTGATCGCTTCGGCGACGGCCGCCGGCGTGCGCGCTTCGTCGTTGCCCGATTGCACCGGCGCGAGTTTTTGCGCGCTGCGGCGCGCGGCCACTTGCGCGGCTTCGCGGGCCCAGTCGGGCGTGTCGGTCGCGGGCGTGGCGGCAACCGGCTGGGCTGCGGGCATGTCGATTTCGACGGCCGCGCCGAGTCCCTTCGCGGTGGCGGCGGACGGCGTCATGGCCGAGGGGCGCGCGCTGTATTCGCCCTGTTGCTGCTGTTCGGCGGCAATGCGGCGCGCATGGTCGATCAGCCACGGATTCGATTCGGCCATCGTGCGCGGCGCGGTGGCCTCTACCTTCGGCACGGCGGGCATGACAGGTACACCGGCGGCCTTGAGCAGGTCGGCACGCATGTCTTCCGTGAGGCGCGAGGCGGCTGCGCGGGCGCTCGGTCCGGTGGGGATCGGCTGCGCAACAGGTTGGCCGATGGCTGACGCCGGCTTCGCTGCGGCGCCCGGCAACGCGGTCGTCGGAGCCGTTGCTGCGGCAGTCGCCTGAGGCTGAGGTATCGCTTTCGGCGTCGCCGCTTTCGGAACGGCCGGTGTCACTTCAATCGCGGACGTGCTGAGCGGCGCGCTGGCGTGCATCGTTTCAACGCCCGCTTCGGGGCTCGCGCCGAACACCGACGAAAACACATCGGGCATGCCGCTCGCATACGGGTTCGCCTGCATCGCAGGCAACGCGCGCGGTGCGCCGGGCAGTGCCAGTCCAGCACCTGAACTTGTCGGCGCGGCCTGGGCCGCACTGGCGCCTTGGCGAGCCTTCGGCGTGATGGCTGCCAGGTCGCTGTCGGCCAGCGCGACGATCTCGACGCTGCCGTCGTCCATCGTGCGATTGGACAACACGACTGCATCCGGGCCCAAGGCTTCACGCACGAGACGCAGTGCATCGCGACTGTTGGCACCGACAAATTTACGAATGTTCAAGCTGGACCCCCGATGAGGTAAACGGACTGACGGACCGGCAAAACACCGCTTCCCATTGAGATCAATTATTGCGAAAGCTGTCGAGCGACGATCGATGGATAAAGACCGTTAAAGGTAGGCAATTCGCGCGATGGAAACGCGGCCGGCGCGGCGCGCACGCGGGTTTCAAGCGGGCCTTCGAGCGGCGCGGCACGGTGCTTTCGCGATAAGCGCAGGTCTGCCTCGGAGCGAGCGCGGGGCGCATCGGGTAAGCGGCTGAAATGAAAACCGGCGCCCGAGGGCGCCGGCGAAATGCTGCGAACGTATGCGTATGCTTGTGCGATTGCGAACACCGGGCGGCGCTTCGATCTCAACCGTGCGCGCCGATCAGATTCACCACCTTCACGTTGCGCGTATCCGGCACTTCCGCATACGAGAGCACCTTCAACTGCGGCAGACTGCGGCGCAGGAAACGCGCGAGCATCGGCCGCAATGCATGCTGCACCAGCAGCACCGGCGCGAAGCCGAGGTTCTGCTGACGCGTCATCGCCTTCTGCGTTTCCGTCAGCAGCGTGTTTGCGAGCCCCGGCTCGAGACCCGGATTCGCACCGGTCGAGAGCGCCTGCGACAACACGCGCTCCAGATTCGAATCGAGGCCCATCACCTGCATGTCGCCGGTGCCGGGGAACCACTGCTGGGTGATCGCGCGGCCCAGCGCGAGCCGTACGGCAGCGGTGAGATCGTGCGCGTCGCTGATCTTCGACGCATGTTCGGAGAGCGCTTCGAGAATCGTGCGCAAATCACGGATCGGCACGCCTTCCTCCAGCAGGTTTTGCAGCACCTTCTGCAGCGTCGTGAGCGGCAGCGTCTTCGGCACCAGATCGTCGACCAGCGACGGCGTGTCCTTCTGCATCCGTTCGAGCAGGGCCTGCACTTCGCGGCGGCCGAGCAGTTCCGACGCGTGCGTCACGACCAGGTGATTCAGGTGCGTGGCCACCACCGTGCTCGAATCGACCACCGTGTAGCCGTACACCTGCGCCTGTTCGCGAAGATTCGTATCGATCCAGATGGCGGGCAGGCCGAACGCCGGGTCTTGTGTCGGCGTACCGGGCAGCGCGGCGGAGACCTGGCCTGGATTGATCGCCAGCCACTGCCCCGGAAACGCTTCGCCGACGCCCACTTCGACGCCCTTGAGCGCGATGCGATACCCGTTCGGCCGCAATTCGAGGTTGTCGCGAATATGAATGACCGGCGGCAAAAAGCCGATTTCCTGCGCGAACTTCTTGCGGATGCTCTTGATCCGCTTGAGCAGTTCGCCGTCCGAGTTTTTGTCGACGAGCGGGATCAGCCGATAGCCGACTTCGAGGCCGAGCGTGTCGATCATCGTCACGTCGTCCCAGCTCGCCTCGGTGTTTTCGACCGGGGCCAGCGCGGCCGGCGCGACGTCGACGAGCGCCGTGCTGGTCTTGCGTTCCTCGGCGCGTTTTTTCATCGTGCGGCCGAGCTGGATCAGACCGCCGCCGAGCACCAGAAACGCGAAGTGCGGCATGCCCGGAATCAGGCCCATCAGGACGAGAATGCAGCCGGTGATCATCAGCACGCGCGGATTCGTGAACAGCTGACCGGTGAGCTGCGTGCCGATGTCCTCGTTGGTCGCGACGCGCGAGACGATCACGCCGGCCGCGGTCGAAATCACCAGCGACGGAATCTGCGCGACGAGCCCGTCGCCGATCGTCAGCAGCGTGTAGTTCTTGCCCGCCGCCGCGAAGTCCATGTTGTGCTGGACCATCCCGACGATCAGCCCGCCGACGATGTTGATCACCATGATCAGCAGACCGGCGATCGCATCGCCGCGCACGAACTTGCTCGCGCCGTCCATCGAGCCGTAGAACTCGGCTTCCTGCGAGACTTCCGAGCGGCGCTTTCTGGCCTGCTCTTCGTTGATGAGGCCCGCGTTCAGATCGGCGTCGATCGCCATCTGCTTGCCGGGCATCGCGTCGAGCGTGAAGCGCGCGGAGACTTCCGCGATCCGCCCCGCGCCTTTGGTGATCACCATGAAGTTGATCACCATCAGGATGATGAAGACGACGATACCGACCGCGAAGTTGCCGCCCACGAGGAAGTGGCCGAACGACTCGATCACCTGGCCGGCCGCGTCCGGGCCGGTGTGGCCTTCGAGCAGCACGACCCGTGTCGAGGCGACGTTCAGCGACAGCCGCAGCAAGGTCGAGAACAGCAGCACGCTCGGGAACGCGGCGAAGTCGAGCGGCTTCATCGTGTACATGCTGACGAGCAGCACCATCACGGAGAGCGCGATGTTGAAGGTGAACAGCAGATCCAGCAGGAACGGCGGCAACGGCAGAATCATCATGCCGAGGATCATGCAGATCAGCACCGGCCCGGCGAGGGCGCGCAGATTGGTGCTGCTCAAGGCTTCCGGCCGTCGGGCGAGGAAACCGGCGCGAGCGTTCATGCAGAGGCTCCTGATGCGTCGTCGTTAGCGGGGGTGAGTACGTCGGCGGCTTCCTGCTCGGCGTCATCATCCGATACGCCGCCCTTGTCGAGTTCCGGCGGCACGTCGAAGTCGGTCGGTGCGACCGGCGCGACGCCGCCTTCGGTTTTGAAGCGCCGCAACTGATACACCCACGCGAGCACCTCGGCCACCGCGCCATACAGCGGGCCGGGAATCTCGCGGTTCAGATCGACGTTGTGATACAGCGCCCGCGCGAGCGGCGGCGCTTCGAGCAGCGGCACGTTGTTCTCGGCCGCAATTTCGCGGATCCGCACGGCCACCAGGTTCACGCCCTTGGCGACCACCTTCGGCGCGCGCATCTCGCCGTCGGCGTATTGCAGCGCGACCGCGAAGTGCGTCGGGTTGGTGACCACGACGTCGGCTTTCGGTACCTGCGTCATCATCCGGCGACGCGCAATGGCGCGCTGCTGCTGGCGAATCTTGCCCTTGATGTGCGGGTCGCCTTCGCTTTCGCGATGCTCGCGCTTCACCTCTTCCTTCGACATGCGCAGCTTCTTGTGGAACTGCCAGAGCTGATACGGCACGTCGAGCGCGGCGACCGCGAACATGCCGGCCACGGTCATGCCGCAGCACACGGCGATCAGATGCACGGAGTTGGCAAGCGCGATGTGCAACGGCTGGATGGCGAGCGCGAGAATCTCTTCGCGGCGATTCCAGATCGCCGTGCCGCCGATGATGCCCACCACCAGCGTCTTCACGAGCGACATGCCGAGCTGGATCGGCCCGTTGATCGAAAACATCCGGCCGAAGCCTTCAATCGGGTTGAGCCGGCTGAACTTCGGCTCGAGACCTTTCGCCGACAGCTGCCAGCCGCCCAGCGCCATCGGCGCGAGCAAGGCGGCGAGGCCGGTGAAGGCGAGAATCGGCAGCAGCGCGTAGAAGCCTTCGCGGCTCGCGGCGCCCGCGCCGATCAGCATGCGGCCGGTTTCGAAACTGCTGGCGTGGTCGAACGTGAGCGACGCGCGCAGCATGTTCTGCAAATGCTCTCCGATGCTGCCGGACATTCCCCACACGCCGTAGAACCCCGCCGCCAGCAGGGCGAACGTCGACAGTTCCCGCGAACGCGCGATCTGCCCTTCCTCGCGCGCCTTCTGCAGGCGCCGGGGCGTGGCTGATTCGGTTTTTTCGAGGTCGCTGTCCTCTGCCACAAAAGCTCTCCAGTCGGCCGAGGCACGACGCCTCTTTCCAGTGAGAGCGATTATTCCCGCTCGACGCAAGCGGCGATCGGCGGATAAGGGCGGAGAAAGGGGGGTATTTCGACGGATGAAGCGGACCTCCGCGCGTGGCTCGCGCGGAGGTCCGGTCTTACGCTGCGGCGCTACGCATCAGAAGGCCACATAGGGCGCCTGGCCGCCGCTCAGGGTGCGGTCGATGCCGTAGTACACATGACGGCCGTAGAAGAACGGCAGCCCGAGGTCGAAGCTGGTGCTGCCGCCGATCTGCCCGGCGAGATTGTTGAACGCGTAGTTGTTGTTGCCGTTGCCGAACAGCGTCGCCGCACTGACGATGCCGATACTGACACTCGCGGTCGTCTTGTTCAGTCCGACCAGCGTGATCGAGCGGGTCTGTGCGGAGTTCGGGCAGTAGAAGCCCGAGAAATTGCTGCCGCACAGCGCGAGCGAGCTATCGGTGAAGAAGTAGCCATTCGAGCCCGAATCGAGAAACGCCTGCACCGTCGTGCCGTTGAAGGTGCTGTCGTTCATATCGCCAAAGGCGTCGGTCGTGAAGACCTGCGTCGCGGCCAACGCATTGTTCGCCTGGGTGCCAACGCCGAACACCAGCGTGCCGTTGGCCGACGGCGCGCCCGCATCCGGCACGGGCGGCATCTGCACGATCACGCCGTTGTTGTTGACCGCGAAGTTGGCCACCGGATTGGCGACCTGCTGCGTGAGCGGCACCGCCGTGCGGGTGCATGACGTGCCGCCCGGGCAAGCGAAGTAGTTGCTGTAGGTCGCGGCGGTCGTTGGGTCCGCGCAGGTCGCGCCGCAATCGAAGGGCGCCGTGCCGATGCCCAGTATGCCGTTGGCGCCCAGATCGCCGACCGTGTTTTCCGCCGAACCGTTGCCGCAGCCGCGCGAGGGCACCGTGCTCGCGTCCTTGTCGCCGATGATCTGCAGCGGGATCGCCGCCGTCGTGGTTTCGCCGCCGATCGCGATGGTCGCGGTGCGCACCGTGCCCCACGTGTAGCCGTCGGCGAAGGTCGCGCACTCGGCGAGCTGCGCGCCGTTCACGCTGCTGACCGGCAGCGCACCGAGCACCGACGCGTTCAGCTGCGAGCCGACCACGCGCAGCCCGAACGAACCGGTGTCGAGCTGGATGTTGTTGATGGTCTGGCAATTGGACGTCGAGCCGGGCGCGCAAATCTTCACGCTGACCGTCGGAATATTGATAACGCCGTTCGTGCCCTGGCCGACCGTGATCGGCGTGGTGTTCGCGGCGGTCGCGCCGATCGGCTGCTGGCTCGGGCTGGGCGGCAGCGAACCGCCGTTCAGTAGGCTCGATGAATTGCCGCTGCCGGAACTGCCGCTGTCTCCGTCGCCGCCGCCGCCGCATGCGGCGAGCGTCGCCAGAAGCGCCACGGCCAGGGCCGCCTGCAGCCAGCCTTTGAGGTTCATACCGGGATGCTGGGTTCGCATGGTCGTCCTCGCCGTCACTGGATGTCGGAACCGCTGACGCCGGCGGGCAGCGCGGGCGGCAGCCACGCCTGACCGCTGAACGCGCCCATGTGGCCGCCGGAGCGCACCACGAGCCCGCTCCCATCGACGCTGACAGGACCGCGGGCACCGCCGCGCGCCGCGCGCACGGCCTTCACGCCGGCCACGTATTGGGGGAAATAGCTGCCGAGCAGATCGGTCAGATCCGGCATTTGCGGGCCGCGCCAGGCGATGCCGAAGACCGCGCCGTCGGCGGCGAGATATTCGCGGACCACGGTGCCGTTGCCGAGCGTGGTCTCACGCACGGTGTAGGACGAGGAAGCTGAAGTGGAAGAAGCGGCGCTCGATGCCGAACGCATCACGCTCTGGGCCGCCGACGCGGCAATGCCGCCGCCGGGCTGGACGACGCGGGAAGAAACCGATGCGTCCGTGGGTGGCGTCATCGGAGCCCCGCCCAGTCCCGCGTGAGCGGACTGCAGGGCCAATAGCGAACAGGGCAAGGCAAACGCCGTAACGATCCCGGCGCGACGTATAAAACTCCACATGACGATGCTCCTCCCGAGCTGCGGCTCGGCTCGCATCGCGCGCGAACCGGCTGCATATAGGCAGATCATACGGCACCGCCGCGGTAGGAATCGTGAAGGGTCTCCCCTACCGAGCCACCGGCCGACGACTACATCCGCCGGAGCGCCGTGCCGCTGCTTGAGCCCGTAGTATGCCTGTGGTTCGCGTGCAGAGACAGCAAGCGCGCGGGGAGGCGCGGCTTGCTATGCGTGATGGCCGAGCGGGGCGAACGAATGGCCGGCCTGGGCTGCCCGGCGAAGCCGCGTGGCCGACAGGCGCCCGCCAGCGCTGCCAGCGTCAGAAGCCCAGGCTGGCGAGCAGGTCGTCGACTTGCGATTGATCCTGCATCACATCCGTCTTGCCTTCCGGATTGATCTGCGGGCCATTGAGCAGATGTTCGGGGCTGCCGGTCGGCGACACCTCGGCGGCGAGCGCCGCCGCGTTGGCCGCGAACTGCTCGCGCCGTTCGAGCGCGATGTTCTCGACCAGCACGCCGAGCAGCTGCTGCTCGATCAGGTACACGACATCCGTGATCTTCTTGATGACCTGGCCGGTCAGATCCTGGAAGTCCTGCGCGAGCATGATCTCCATCAGCTGCGCGTTGGTCGCGCTGGTCGCTTCGGGCACGCCGCGCAGGAAGGTGCGCGTGTCGTTCATCAGCGCGCGCACTTCCTCGCGCTCGATCGGCGCCGCGTACCACTGCTCCCAGCGCGCGTCGAGTTCGCCCGCGCCCTTCTGCAGTTGCTCCTGAACCGGCTTGGCGATATCGATCGCCGACAGCACACGCTCGGCAGCCTGCTCGGTCATGTCCGCGATGTACTTCAGACGATCGCGGGCATCGGGCACGGCTTCCGCCGCACGCTCGACGTGCTTGTCGAGCCCGAGCTCGCGCATCGAATCGCGCAGCGTGCGCGTCAGTTGTCCAATGCGGGCGAGAATGCGGTCGGACGCGTGGTCGCCACTCTCGCCGACCGCTTCGGCGTGAGGCGCATGGGTCGGCAAATTCACGTCAGCTCCCGGTTTTCGCCATCTTCTCGAGAATCTTGTTGAGCTTCTCGTCGAGCGTCGCGGCCGTGAACGGCTTGACGACATAACCGCTCGCGCCGGCTTGCGCCGCCGCGATGATGTTTTCCTTCTTCGACTCGGCCGTCACCATCAGCACCGGCAGATGCGCGAGGGCGGCGTCGGCGCGAATGGCCTTGAGCATCGCGAGGCCGTCGAGGTTCGGCATGTTCCAGTCGGAGATCACGAACTCGTAGGTGCCGCCGCGCAAACGGGCGAGACCCGCCTGACCGTCTTCCGCCTCGTCGACGTTCGAGTAGCCCAGTTCCTTGAGGAGGTTGCGGACGATCCGGCGCATCGTCGGAAAGTCGTCAACTACCAGAATCTTCATTCCCTTATCCATTTCATTCCCTTTGCTTGTTCCCTGTTGCGGCGCTTGACCGCCTCGATCCATCCGCTGCGCATCATACCCGCTGAATGCGGTCGCCCATCGACGACAAACGCGCCATCACGCGCCGGCTCATTTCCGGCAGCGCTGCGATCTCGTCGGCCGCGCCGAGCGCAATCGCTTCGCGCGGCATGCCGAACACGATGCAGCTCGCTTCGTCCTGCGCGAGGGTGTACGCCCCCGCCTTTTTCATCTCCAGCAGCCCGGCGGCGCCGTCGCGACCCATCCCGGTCAGAATCACGCCGACCGCGTTCTTGCCCGCATGCTGCGCGGCCGAACGGAACAGCACGTCGACCGACGGACGATGCCGGTTGACCGGCGGCTCGTCCGACAGATGCGCGATGTAGTTCGCGCCGCTGCGCGCCAGCAACAGATGCGCGTGGCCCGGAGCGATATACGCATGGCCCGGCAGCACGCGCTCGCCGTGCTCAGCTTCTTTAACGGTAATCCGGCACAAACCATTGAGGCGTTGCGCGAAAGATTTCGTAAACCCCGGCGGCATGTGCTGAGCGATCAGCACGGCGGGCGCGTCCGGCGGCAGCGGCACCAGCACCTCGCGGATCGCTTCGGTGCCGCCCGTCGATGCGCCGACGATGATCAGCTTCTCGGTACTGAGCAACGGATTGTTGAAGAGCGGCGCGGCGCCGTCCGGCGCATGCGCGGCGTGTGCGGCATGCGCGGCCGCATGCTGCGCCGGCGCGGCCTGGCGCACGCGCGCACGGGCTGCCGCGCGAATCTTGTCGGCGAGCTTTTCCGAGTAGTCGAGCATGCCGTCGCGAATCCCGACCTTCGGCTTGGTGACGAAATCGACCGCGCCCAGTTCCAGCGCGCGCAGCGTGATTTCGTTGCCGCGCTCGGTCAGCGACGATACCATCACGACCGGCATCGGCCGCAAACGCATCAGCTTCTCGAGGAAGTCGAGCCCGTCCATGCGTGGCATTTCGACGTCGAGCGTCAGCACGTCCGGGTTGTGCTGCTTGATGAGTTCGCGCGCGACCAACGGGTCGGGTGCGGTCGCGACGACGGTCATGTCCGGCTGGCTGTTGATGATTTCGGTCATCAGGCTGCGGATCAGCGCCGAATCGTCGACGCACAGTACTTTGATCTTTTGCACAGCGCTCACGCCTCCTCTGTGGTTCTGGCGTTGTTTGAATTAATCGGTCGCGGGCTCGCGCCGAACAGCTCGATGCGCGGGCGCGCCGCGGCCGGCGCCGCGAACAGTTCGACCCGCTTGCGCGCCGCCACGAGCCGTTCGGCGCGCGCTTCGGGGCTCTGCCGCACGAGCGCGCGTTCGCGTTCGGCGACGCCCGCTTCCTGCTGCACGCGCAGTTTCTTCACCATCACCTGGCCGGTGCGCGGCATGAAGGCAACCTTGCGCGGATGCGAGCCTTGCAAATCCTCGGCGACGATGCGGATTTTTTCGGTCGCCAGATAGCGGCGCACGAATTCCGAATTACGGTCGCCGATGTTCATCGTCGTCATGCCCGCGAGCACCGCGCCGCCGCCGAACACCTTCGCTTCGAAGCGCTCGCGCCGCCCGCCCGCCTTGATCAGTTCGTTGATCAGCACTTCCATCGCGTACGCGCCGTAGCGCATCGAATCCGATGCGGCTTGCGCAACGTCCGCGCCGTCGTCGGGCAGCATGAAGTGATTCATCCCGCCGATGCCCGCCGTGCGATCCTGGATGCAGGCCGCGACGCACGAACCAAGCACGGTGACGAGCACCATGTCTTCTCCGGTGGTGTAGAACTCGTTCGGCAATAGCTTCACGCCGGGGCGCTGGAAGTGGTTGTCGTAATACAGATTCGATGCGATCGGCAGGGCGCTGCTCATGCTGCCACCCCGCTCGCCGAGTGGTGCGCGGTGTTACCCGTTGCGCTCGTCGTGCGTGACGCAGGGCGGGCGCCGCCCGCGTCGCGTGTCAATTCGTAGACGGTCTGGCCGCGCAGCCTGAATGCCTGCGTCACGTACGTGAAGTTTTCCGAGTGCCCGGCGAACAGCAGGCCGCCCGCTTTCATCAGCGGCTCGAAGCGCGCGAGGACTTGCGCCTGGGTCGGTTTGTCGAAATAGATCATCACGTTGCGGCAGAAGATCGCGTCGAACTGCGAGCGCAACTGGTAATCGCGGTCGGTCAGGTTCAGTTGTTCGAAACGCACCAGCGCGCGCACTTCCGGGCGCACCTTCACCATTCCCGCATGCGCGCCGGTGCCTTTGAGGAAGAAGCGCTTGAGCCGCTCGGGCGACAGATGCTTCACCTGGTCGAACTGGTACACGCCGGCTTCGGCTTTCGCGAGCACCTGGGTATCGATGTCGGTGGCGAGCACCGACGCCTGGCGCGCGCCGCTTTCGCCGAGCGCTTCGATCAGCGTCATCGCGATCGAATACGGCTCTTCACCGGTCGACGCCGCCGAGCACCACACGGAAACCGGCTGTGCGCGACCCGGCACGAAGTCGGCGAGAATCGGAAAGTGATGCGCTTCGCGGAAGAACGCCGTGAGATTGGTGGTCAGCGCATTGGTGAACGCTTCCCACTCGGCAGGATCGTTTTCCGCTTCGAGCAGATCGAGATATTGCTTGAAGGTGTCGAGGCCGCGCGCGCGCAAGCGGCGCGCGAGGCGGCTGTACGCCATGTCGCGTTTGTGATCCGACAGCGAAATGCCCGCGCTGCGGTGAATCAGTTCGCGGATGCGAGCGAAATCCGCCGACGTGAATTCGAAGTCTCGTGCCTGTTCGCTCGACCTGCCCGACTCCGCCCGATCGGGCGTGACCCGTTCGGGACTCGCCCGTCCTGGTCGTTGTTGTGCGCGCGTTGCCATCATGTCAATTCCTGCCTGCGATACGAGCCATTCCGCTTGCCACCCGATGAAAACGTCAGGGCAGAAACAGTTGTGTTCGCGGGGTCGCGCCCGCCCGCGAGTTTTGCCAACACGCAGTCGGCCCGCGACACGCTGAACCAGCGTGCTTCGATGATTCGCCCATCAACGGACGAGATGCCGAATGACCGCATGTCTTTGTGCCACGTCCTAAAACGTTTCCCAATCCGCGTCCGCGCCTGCCGCGGCAGGGCTTGCCGGAGCCGGACGTGCAGCGGCGCGGGCCGTCGTCTTCGGCTTGAGCGCCGGTTCGGCGCGTGCGCCTGCGTCGTGGTTCGCTGAAGCCTGCGCGGGGTTCGCTGCCGATGCCGCAGTGCCTGCGCTTGCCGAGCTTGCCGCGTTTGCAACGCTTGATGCCGCCGGATGCGCCGCGCCATTCGCCGACGACGCTTGCGCCACGGCTTTACCCGACTGCGAGCCGACGCCGCCGTTCACACGCGCTGCCGCTTGCGGACGCACCGCCGCAGCGCCGCCGCGCGTCTGGCCGCCGGCCACCTTCCAGCCGTTCACCACCGCCTGCAGCTGACGCGTCTGGTCTTCGAGCGACGCGGCGGCCGCCGCCGCCTGCTCAACGAGCGCCGCGTTCTGCTGCGTGACTGCGTCCATCTGCACGACCGCGCGGTTGACCTGCTCGATGCCGCCCGACTGCTCTTCGGACGCCGCGCTGATTTCGCCCATGATGTCGGTCACGCGGCGCACCGCCTGCACGATCTCGTCCATCGTCGTGCCCGCGCGGCCGACCAGCGTCGAGCCGCTTTGCACCTTGTCGACCGAGTCGCCGATCAGTTCCTTGATTTCCTTCGCGGCGCTCGCGCTGCGCTGCGCGAGGCTGCGCACTTCGCCGGCCACCACCGCGAAGCCGCGGCCCTGTTCGCCGGCGCGCGCGGCTTCGACCGCCGCGTTCAGCGCGAGAATATTGGTCTGAAACGCAATGCCTTCGATCACGCCGATGATGTCGACGACCTTGTTCGAGCTGGTCGCGATGCCCTGCATCGTCGTGACGACCTGGCTCACCACGTCGCCGCCGCGCGTGGCGATGTCGGACGCGTTGACGGCGAGCTGGCTCGCCTGACGCGCGTTCTCGGCGTTCTGCCGGACGGTGCCGGTCAACTGCTCCATGCTCGATGCGGTTTCCTGCAGCGACGCGGCCTGCTGTTCGGTGCGCTGCGACAGATCGGTGTTGCCCATCGCGATTTCGCGCGCGCCGGTGTCGATCGATTCGGCGCTGCCGTGCACCGCCTTCACCATCGTCGACAGGCTCTGCTGCATCCGCTTGATGCCATCGAACAGACGGCCGATCTCATTGCGGCTGTACACCTCGATCGTCTCGGACAGATCGCCCGAGGCGATCCGCTCGAAGCAGTCCGTCGCGTCTTTCAGCGGCTGCACGATCAGCCCGCGCAGCGCGAAGCGGATGCCCACCACCAGCAGCAACGCGAACGCCGTCACCGCGACGATCAGCGTCATCATCAGCGACGCGTTGGTCTGCGCTCTCTCCTGCTGCTGCGTCACGCCTTGCTGCAATGCCTTGACGACCGCCGCCGACGCCGCGTCGTACGCGATGAACATCGGACTGATCTTCGTATCGGCGATCGCGTGATATGCGGCCATGTCGTTCGCGTTCAGCGCCGCGAACTCCGGCTCGACACCCTCGTGCATCACCGCCGTGCGCTTGGCGAGCACGTCGTCGAGCAAGGCCTGATCGATGCCGGGTTTCGGTGCGTCCAGATAGGTCTGCCAGCTCTGGTTGCCCTTCGCGAGCAGTTCCTGCGCGCGGTCGATCGCTTTCTTCGCTTCGTCCGCACTGCCCGCGGCCGACAGCGTGTTGAAGCGGTCCACCGCGAGACGCGAGCGCAACAGGTACGAGGCCGCGTCGTCGAGTGCGTGAATCGCCACCAGATCGCCGCGCGCGATGCGATCGAGCGCCTCGCTCGCGCGATTCAACGCGCTTAGCCCGAGGGCGCCGACCGTCACGGTCAGCGCAACCAGAACGACCGCCACCATCGTCAGCGACGTGCGGATCGACCACCTGTTCAGCATCTTCTCGCTCCCTTACCTATCTCTCTTTTCCGCCTGGCCGTCGTGTTCGCGCTGTGTGCCGCTTAGACGCCGAGCGTTTCGATCAGCGCCATTTCGCGGCTGGTCATCAGCTTTTCGATGTCCATCAGAATCAGCATGCGGCCGTCGACGGTGCCGAGCCCCGTGAGGTACTCGGTCGTGAGCGTCGCGCCGAATTCGGGCGCCGGCATGATCTGATCGGTGGCGAGCGTCAGCACGTCTGACACGCCGTCGACCACCATCCCGACCACGCGATGCGCGACGTTCAGGATGATCACGACCGTCTGATGGTCGTACTCGACGCGGCCCAGATGGAACTTGATGCGCATGTCGACGATCGGCACGATGATGCCGCGCAGATTGATCACGCCCTTGATGAACTCGGGCGCATTGGCGATCCGCGTGACGTTGTCGTAGCCGCGGATTTCCTGCACCTTGAGGATGTCGATGCCGTACTCTTCGGCGCCGAGCGTGAAGACGAGGAATTCCTGACCGCCGGCGTCCGCCTGCTGCGCGTGGCGGCGGCTGCTCGTACCGTTCGCGTTCGCGCCGCTCGAATTGATGGATTGGACTTCTGCCACGTTAGCCCCCAAACGGTTGGGATGAAATAAGTTGAATGAGTGTTGCGAATACTGTGTGCCGTGCGCGTTCCGCGCGCGTCACGGTCATCATGCGAGGCTCATCGCGCCGTGCGCGTTGCGTGTTTCGCGGTTCAGCGCCGCCACGTCCACGATCAGCGCGACACTGCCGTCGCCGAGAATGGTCGCGGCGGAAATGCCGTGCACCTTGCGGTAGTTCGTTTCGAGATTCTTCACGACCACCTGCTGCTGTCCCACCAGCTCGTCGATCAGCATCGCGAAGCGGCGCCCCTCGGTTTGCATGATGGTGACGATGCCTTGCGTGGGCTCCTGCTTCGCGCCTTCGACGTTGAACACTTCGTGCAAGGCGACGAGCGGCAGATATTCGCCGCGCACGCGCACCACGCGCTCGCCGTTGGCCACCGTATAGATGTCCTCGGCTTGCGGCTGGAGCGACTCCATCACGAAGTTCAGCGGCAGAATGAAAATCTCGCTGCCGACCTTCACCGACATGCCGTCGAGAATCGCCAGCGTGAGCGGCAGGACGATTCGCGTGGTGCTGCCCTTGCCGGCGTGCGAGGTGATTTCGACGTGCCCCCCCATCGACTGGATGTTGCGCTTCACCACATCCATGCCGACGCCACGGCCCGAGACGTCCGTGACCTGCTCGGCCGTCGAGAAGCCCGGCAGGAAGATCAGGTTCCAGACTTCTTCGTCGGTCATGGTTTCGCTGACCTGCATGCCCTGCTTGGCCGCCTTCGCGAGAATCTTGTCGCGGCGCAGACCCGCGCCGTCGTCGCTCACTTCGATGACGATGTTGCCGCCGTGATGCGCCGCCGACAGCACCAGTTGCCCGGTCGAATCCTTGCCCGCCGCGCGCCGCGCCTCCACGGTTTCGATGCCGTGGTCGAGACTGTTGCGCACGAGGTGCGTCAACGGATCGATGATCCGTTCGATGAGGCTCTTGTCGAGTTCGGTCGCCTGACCGAAGGTGACGAGTTCGACCTCCTTGCCGAGTTTCGCCGCCAGATCGCGCACGAGACGCGGGAAGCGGCTGAACACGTAATCCATCGGCATCATGCGGATCGACATCACCGCTTCCTGCAGATCGCGCGCGTTGCGCTCGAGCTGCGCCATGCCGTTGAAGAGGCGATCGTGCAGCGCCGGGTCGAACGTGCTGGTGGTTTCCGCGAGCATTGCCTGCGTGATCACCAGTTCGCCGACCAGGTTGATCAGCTGATCGACCTTTTCGACGCCGACGCGAATCGAGCTGCCTTCGGCGCCTGCTGCCGCAGCCGCCGGACGCGCCGCTTTGCGGTCGTGTTCGGCGGGCGCGGCCGTGCCCGACGGCGCGCTTGCCGCGAGCGCCTGGTTGGACGCCGCGGCAGATTGGGCCGCGGCGGGCGCCGCGGCTGCCGATGTTGCCGATGCCGCCGGCGCGTCGAACGGCCCTTGGGCCGCCGCCCCGGCGGACGCAGCGTTGCCGCCCGCCGGTGAGGCTGCCAGGTCCGCCTGAACCGCGTGTGCTGCCGGTGTTGCCTGTGCTGCTTGCACCGGGGTCGAGGCGACAGCGTCGGGCGTTCCAGGTTCGCCTTGCTGCATCTCGTCCGCCGGTGCGGTGCCGCGGCCGATCGAGATCTGACTTTCGTCGATCACGAAACAGCACACGGCGATGATGTCGTCGGAGGGTACGTCGGTCGCGAGCCACAGCATCAGATCGCCGCCGCTCTTGACCTGCCCGACGATGTTGCCCAGGTTGCCGAGCTCTTCGGCCAGCAGTTCCTGGTCCTTCTCACCAACGCCCCGTAGCGTAATTTTCAGATGGGGACCGGCATTGTCGGCGCTGCCGCCGACAATGCCTGCCTCCGCGGCTTGCCCGGTCTGTGCCGGTTCGCCGTCAGTCCATTCACCCGCCGCCTGCACCGCCTGTTCGACGACGTGCTCGGGCGGGGTGCCGCGTTGTACTTCTGCTGCTTGTGCTTCGACTTGTGCTGTCGCCACGGCCTGAGGCACCGCGTCGGATGAGGCATGCGCCTCGGCCGGCGCGCCGCCGAAGCGGCTCTCCGCATGCAACTGTTCGAGCTTCGCGCAAATCGCGCGGGCCACTGCCGCGTCCGGTTCGGCGCTCGCGCGATAGTCGGCGAGCTGGCCGGACAGCACGTCCTTGGTTTCGAGGAACGTGTCGATCATGTCCTTGCGCAGCACGAGTTCGTTATTGCGCGCGCGATCGAGCAGCGATTCGAGAATGTGAGTCGTCTCCGTCAGCGCGGTGAAGCCGAAGGTCGCCGCGCCGCCCTTGATCGAATGCGCCGCGCGGAAAATCGCCGCGAGGTCTTCGGGGTCCGGATGGGCGATATCGAGATTGAGCAGCAGCTGCTCCATCTGCGCGAGCAGTTCGTCCGCTTCGTCGAAGAAGGTCTGATAGAACTGAGTGATGTCGAGTGTCATGCCTGGGTCACCGCGAGAGTTCCTGTCTGGGCTTGGGCTGCCATGCCGCCGCGCCGAGCGCTTTCTATAACGTGTCTAAGGGGGCGCTTACGCCGGATCCGGCTCGTCCAACGCCGCCACCAGTTCGGTCAGCAGATCGGGGTCGAGCGGCTTTTCGATCCAGCCGGTCGCGCCCGCCGCCCGCGCCGCAGCCTTGAACGGCTCGCCCGATTCCGTCGTGAGGACGAGGATGGGCGTCGCCTGGTAAGCGGGGTTGCCGCGCAGCGCGGTAATCAGGTCGAGACCGGTTTTGCCCGGCATATACTGGTCGGTCAGCACGAGGTCGAACGACATCGCGAGGGCGTTTTCCAGCCCTTCGTCGCCGTCTGCCGCGAGCGTGACTTCGTAGCCCGCTGTCGTCAGCGTCGCGGCCAGGATTTGCCGCATCGATGCCGAATCGTCGATTGCCAGGATGTGCCTGATCATTGAAACCTCGCTGCACTTAACGCTGGGGATCGCCTCGCCGTGCGCGCCATCAGGGCGCGTGCTCCGGTGGGGCGACCGCTGTCTGTTACTGGGCCGCCGGCACCACCGCCGGCAACTTCGGTGCAACCGTCACCGGCTGCGCAAGTTTTTGCAGCAGCGGCTTGGAGCCGGCTGCGTCGTCCGACAGGGTGGTCGTGGTGGAGTCGTCATGATTGAGCGCATCCTCCGACTTCCTGTTCAACACGATGATGCTGATGCGGCGGTTTTCCGGGTCCATCGGGTCCGCCTTGTTCAGGTTCTGCGTCGACGCAAGGCCGAGCACGCGCATCACCTTCGCTTCGTCCATGCCGCCGCCGATCAGCTCGCGACGCGACGCATTCGCGCGGTCCGCGGACAGTTCCCAGTTGCTGTAGCCCTTCTCGCCGCCCGCGTACTGCGCGGCGTCGGTATGCCCCTGCACGATGATGCGGTTGGGCACGTCGTTCAGCGTGTGACCGATTTCGCGCAGAATGTCGCGCATGTACGGCTCCACCTGGTCTTTCGCAGTCGCGAACATCGGCCGCTTCTGCGAGTCGACGATCTCGATGCGCAGGCCGGTCAGCGTCGAGTCGATGCGGATTTGCTGCTTGAACTGGCGCAGCACCGGATTCGCTTCGATCGCGGCCATCAGCTTGACCTGCAGATCGTGCAGGCGGACCTGCTCGCGGCGCTCCAGTTCGCCCTGCAACTGCTTCATCGAGTCTTCGTTGTTATGCGAGACAGTCCGCTCGGCGCGGCTGCTCGAGCCGTCGGTGGAGCGCGTCACGCCTTGCGCGTCGGTCGAGATGTCGCGGCCGCCGCCCTTCAGGATGCTCGAATCTTCCGCGCTGCGGTCGCCGCCCCACAGCGTGATCTTCAACGGCTGGTTGAAGTAATCGGCGATGCCCCGCAACTGCACCGTGGACGCCGAACTCAGCAGCCACATCAGCAGGAAAAACGCCATCATCGCGGTCATGAAGTCCGCGTACGCGAGCTTCCACGCGCCGCCGTGGTGGCCGGCTTTCTTCGGCGCGGAGCGCTTGACGACAATGGCGCGGTCTTTGTCCTTGCTCATCGGTTCGGTTCCCGGCGCCCTTTACTTCGCCTTGACGCGGCGCACATGCTCTTCCAGCTCGGCGAACGACGGGCGTTCGGTCGAGAAGAGCACCTTGCGGCCGAACTCGACGGCGATCGCCGGCGCGTAGCCGTTCAGACTCGCGAGAATCGTCACCTTGATGCACTGGAACATCTTGGTCGACTCGGTCACGCGCTGTTCGGCGACGCTCGCGAGCGGTCCGATCAAGCCGTACGAAAGCAGAATGCCGAGGAAGGTGCCGACCAGCGCCTGAGCGATCATCTCGCCGAGCACCGCGGGCGGCTTGTCGGCCGAGGCCATGGTGTGCACCACGCCCATCACCGCGGCGACGATCCCGAACGCCGGCATCGCGTCGCCGACCTTGTTCAGCGCATGCGCGGGCGCTTCACCTTCCTGGTGATGCGTTTCGATCTCCTCGTCCATCAGGCTTTCGATCTCGAACGCGTTCATGTTGCCGCCCACCATCAGGCGCAGGTAGTCGGTCAGGAACTCGATGATGTGCTTGTCGGCGAGGATCTTCGGGTACTGCGTGAAGATCGGACTCTTGCTCGGATCGTCGATGTCGGCTTCCAGCGTCAGCGTGCCTTCCTTGCGCGCCTTCGCCAGCAGGACGTAGAGGAGCGCCATCAGCTCCATGTAGACGTCCTTGTTGTACTTCGCACCCTTGAAGAGGGTCGGGATGACGCGCACCGTCGCCTTGATGGTCTTCATTCCGTTGCCGAGAATGAACGCGCCGAGACCGGCGCCGACGATCATCAGCACTTCAACGGGCTGCAGCAGCGCGCCGAGATGGCCGCCTTCCAGCGCGTAACCGCCGAAAACGGACAAAAGCGTCACGAGTGTTCCCACGAAAATCAGCACTGCCGAGCCCTCACAAAGAAGCGACGGTGACCGTCGTTAATCTGGTTTACGGCAACGGAGCAGAAAACTTTGACGGAAAAGCGGCTGGCCGCTGCGGTGTAAACCAGAGAGCTGCTCAACCGCCGCGGCAAGCGTGCGCGACGTACGGCGTGAACAGCGGAATGAGGCCGCCCGGCAAGCCCGCCGCACGGGGCGCCGGGCATGCGAGGCTCGCGGGCCAGCCGTTTGCGGCTCAAGCCTCGACAGCGGCGAGACTTTCGCGGGCCCGGGCGTCGGCGAATTTCTTTGTCTTACCCGCGCGCGACGGCGGCTGACACAGCCCGCACACGAATGCGTGCTGCGGATCGTGCGCATGCGCGACAAAATGCCCCCGGCAGCGGCAGCAGGTGGTCATCTGCAGCATGCCGGAATCGAAGAAGCGCACCAGCGTCCACGCACGCGTGAGGCTGAGCACGGGCTCGTCGTCGTGCAACTGGACGTGTTCCAGATAGAGCCGGTAGCTCTTCACGATCGACTGGATCGTCTGGCACCCGCCGTGGCCGGCCATGAAACGGTAGATGTTGTAGAACAGCGACGAGTGAAAGTTGGGCTGCCAGGTCATGAACCAGTCGGTCGAAAACGGCAGCATGCCCTTGGGCGGCGACACCCCTTTCAGTTCCTTGTACAGCTTGATGAGCCGGTCGCGCGACAGACTGGTTTCCGCCTCCAGCAATTGCAAACGCGCGCCAAGTTCAATCAGTTCGATGGCCAGGGTGATTTCCCTGACTTCGAGTACGACGCTTTTAGTGGCCATCCGCGTGCCATTCCCCTCGCCCGATCGCTTTGTGTGAGAAACGGATCGCCATCAGCCGAGTTGCTCGACCGGCTGGCTTGCCATCAGGATCGCGGAATGCGCCTGGGCCACGGCGCTCGATTTGCCTTTGTCCGCGAGCGCGGACAGAACGGCATGGTCGTCGAAACGGAAACGGCACAGCACCTGATTGGACGCCGCGAGCTTGACGGTCTGCGCCAACGACAGATTGGCGAGCACATCGGCTAGCTGGTCCGAAATCCCCATGCGAAACATGCCCATGGGCTTGTCTTCGCGCAACAGTCGCTGCGCAAGCAGGAGATAAGACAGGTTGACTTCTCTGATCTCATTGAGCATATCGCTTGTCGCGCTCATGATTCCCCCGGGGTATATCTGGCTGGTCAGGCCGTTTACGGAAACGTTTGCTCTAACGCGCGCGCTTAAACCGCACGAATTGGCTCGTTTCTGGTCTTGCGACCATTGTGTCGAAAGGGGGGGCGAACGAAAATCGGAGAGACACCCTGCCTGTTTGACGGATTAATCCGTCATTGTTGTAGGAATTTTTCCTACATGGGCGAGTGCGCGGGGAGATGGAATGGAATGATGCGGCGCCCAGCTTGGGATGCGTGATGCGCCTTGAATTTTTTGCTGAAAGCGACGTGAACTAACCGGTGAGTTCGTGTCGGCTCATGTCCCGCCCCTTTGCGGCGGTGGAAACCAATTATATGACGTTTTCACGGCTATGCAATGTGACTCGTTTAGAGGCGTCGCCGAAGCGTTCCGGCGCATCAGGCGCGCGAATTGCTTGGGTGCTTTCACCGCTATTCTGCGTTTGCTTATGCGGACCGGATCATACGTCCCGATTATGGGGACGGCCTGCCAGATGAGCTGTAACGCGCGATGTTTCGCGCTGTAACAACATTAAGCGTTTGAAAAATGACTCGAATTAGCGCAGCCGATCCCGATAATGGACGCTAAGGGATTACCCGATGCAGATTCGGAGCACCCCCGGGCGGCGGCATACCGCGCCCACCGTCCGTCTGGCATTCGCTCCTCGCTCTATTCGAGCGCCGCTGTGCGAAGCCGTTGTGAATAGGAGAAACCGCATGCGAATCGCACAAATTGCGCCGCTGTATGAAGCTGTCCCGCCGAAACTCTATGGCGGCACCGAACGTGTCGTGTCGTATCTGACCGAAGCCCTGGTCGACCTCGGCCACGATGTCACGCTGTTTGCGAGCGGCGACTCGGTCACGTCCGCGAATCTCGACGCGTGCTGGCCGCGTGCGCTGCGCCTCGATCCGACGATCCGCGACGCGCTGGCGCCGCACATCCTGATGATGGAAAAGGTGCGCAAGGTCGCGCATGAATTCGACGTGCTGCACTTTCACCTCGACTACATGCCGTTCCCGCTTTTCACGACGATGGACACGCCATTCGTGACCACGCTGCACGGCCGCCTCGACCTGCCGGAATTGCAGCCGGTGTTCGACGCGTTTTCGAATGTGCCGGTCGTGTCGATTTCCGATTCGCAGCGTTTGCCGCTGCCGCAGGCCAACTGGCTCAACACGATCTATCACGGCTTGCCGGAACAACTGCTGACGCCGCAAGCGCACAAGAAGCCGGAATACCTCGCGTTCCTCGGCCGTATCTGCCCGGAAAAGCGCGTCGATACAGCTATCAAGATCGCTGCGCAAAGCGGTTTGCCGCTGAAGATCGCCGCCAAGGTGGACAAGGTCGACCAGGAATATTTCAAGCGTGAAATCGAGCCGTTGCTGTCGATGGCGCACGTGGAATTCGTCGGTGAGATCAACGAAGCGCAGAAGCCGGAGTTTCTGTCCGGCGCCAAGGCGCTGTTGTTCCCGATCGACTGGTCGGAGCCGTTCGGCCTCGTGATGATCGAATCGATGGCATGCGGCACGCCGGTGATCGCGTTCAACCGGGGTTCGGTGCCGGAAGTGATCGACCATGGTGTGACGGGCTACATCGTCGAGGACGTGCAAGGGGCGGTGGCCGCGCTGCAGCGTCTCGATGAATTGTCGCGTACCGAAATCCGCGCGCAGTTCGAACGCCGCTTCAGTTCGAAAACGATGGCGCAGAATTATGTCGATGGCTATTCGGCGCTGATCGATGCAACGCGCCGCCCGGTATTGCGTCAGGTTGCCGTAGGCTAACACCCGTGTTTGAAACGGCTGATGCACTTTTGCGTTCAGCCGCTTTGACACCTGATCTGGTCACTTACCTGTTGCGTACATCGCTTTTCCGCACTTTCCGATTTGCCGGTCTTTGCAGGTCAATAGCAAGCAAGTCCGGCACGTGAATCGTTTGCGCAGGCGGAGAAATCTGCGTTATCCCGCTTCCTCCACAGAAAAGCCGCCCCTCAAGGGCGGCTTTTTTAATGCCCGGGATGGGTGCGCTTCCATCCCAAATTAGCGTTCGACAAATAAAACGGGACGCCGATCGACCTTCAATTGGCTTTCGGTCTCGCGACAGCGCGACTCAAACCGCGCCAATCAAAAAGCGCTCGCGATTCTTGCCGACAATCCACTTGGGCGGCTTGCCTCGCCCACTCCACGTATTGCCCGATTTCGGGTCCTGGTATTTCGCCGGCAGCGGCGCCTTCTTGGGCGGGCGTCCGCGCTTGGCGGCAACGGCAAAGCCGAGGTCTTGAGCGGTTAGACCGTATTCAGCGATCTTTTGGCGGATGTCAGCGACCACATTGTCAATTTCAGTACGCCGCGCTTCTTCTGCTTGTGCCTGCAATTTGGCGATCTGCGCCTTGAGGTCTGCATATTGAGACATTCGGTTCTCCCCTTTTTTAGAACTCATTCGACGGCAGACTAACTGTAATTATAAAAATTCGCAATGGCCAATAATACCGATTTAGGAAGTTTTCCTCTGATAATTATTAACCATTGGTGAATGATAAAACAGCATCTTTATCGACCAATAATCGGTAAAGCAAACGCTCGTCATTGACAATTCTTGACACCCGGTTTGGCGGTCTTTGCCTAGAATTGCGCGGTCAAGGCATGCACCGCAGTCAGCCGTGCGTGCTCCGGAAGCATCAATCTTTTTAGGATTACCAATCATGCAGTTGTCAAAGCGCGTTGTTGCGGAGTTGTTCGGCACTTTCTGGCTCGTGCTCGGGGGCTGTGGCAGCGCGGTCCTCGCCGCGAACTTCGCCGGCCCGGTCCACGGTCTGGGCATTGGATTCGTGGGCGTGTCGCTCGCATTCGGCCTGACGGTGCTGACCATGGCTTTTGCGATCGGTCATATTTCCGGCTGCCACCTGAATCCGGCCGTGAGCGTCGGGCTGACCGTCGCTGGCCGTTTTCCGGCTCGCGACCTGGTGCCGTACATCGCCGCGCAAGTGATCGGTGCGATTCTGGGCGCGCTGGTACTGTCGCTGATCGCCTCGGGCAAACCGGGCTTCGACCTCGTTGCCAGCGGTTTCGCCAGTAACGGCTATGGCGAGCGCTCGCCCGGCCACTATTCGCTTGCTGCGGCGTTCATCTGCGAAGTGGTGATGACCGCCTTCTTCCTGTTCGTGATTCTCGGCGCAACCGACAAGCGCGCGCCGGCCGGCTTCGCGCCGATCGCCATCGGCCTGTGCTTGACGCTGATCCACCTGATTTCGATTCCGGTCACCAACACGTCGGTCAATCCGGCGCGCTCCACCGGCCCAGCGCTGTTCGTCGGCGGCGCAGCGGTGGACCAGTTGTGGATGTTCTGGGTCGCGCCGATCCTCGGCGCTGTGATCGCGGGCGTGATCTATCCGTTGATCGCCGAGAGCCGAAGCGGCAATGCGCAGCAAATGGCGCTCGACTGAACGACCAGCTCGTTTATCGACCGAGTCAAAGCGGGCGCTACGGCGCCCGCTTTGTATTGGTGCAAGCGTGACGCGCTGGGCTGTCGTCCGGCAGTGGGGGGCCATGACCGCGCTGCTAGAATCGGCCACTTCCCGGCTCGTACAGGTGCTACCGATGATTCGTTCCCGCAGATTCCTGCATCGCGCCGCACTCGTCATCGGCGGTTTGTGCGCTGGCGTGCTCGCGCTACCCCCCGCGCAGGCGGCCGACGGCAACAGCAATATCGAAACGCTGGTGTTCGTGCGACACGGCGAGAAACCCGCCCAAGGCTTCGGTCAGCTCAACTGCCAGGGCCTCAACCGTGCACTGGCCTTGCCGGCGGTGATCGCCGCCAAGTTCGGCAAACCGGATGCGATCTATGCGCCCGACCCCGGCCAGCAAAAAGACGACAACGGCCATCCTTATTACTATATTCGTCCGCTGGCGACGATCGAGCCGACCGCCATTCAATTCCAGATGCCGGTACAAACGCCGTACGGCTTTGCGCAGATCGACCAGCTCGGCACTGCGCTCGTCAATCCGGCCAACCGGAACAAGCTGATCGTCGTGGCGTGGGAGCACAAACTCATCGTGAAGCTATTGCGCCAGATGGTGAGCGCACACGGCGGCAATGCCGCGGACGTTCCAAACTGGGAAAGCGGCGATTTCGACAGTATTTATGTCGTTCGCCTCGACTGGCAAAACGGCACAGCGCGCGCCAGTTTCAAGCGTGACCGCCAGGGGCTGGACGGACGCGCGACCGATTGTCCTTGCGCGGCATTGCCGGGGACGCCCTCGGCAGCGGCATCCGCTGCGGTTTCCACGAATGCGGCAGATTAAATGGGTAATACAGATGTAAGCCGCGATTACGCCTGGCTCGGCCCGAATTGAATCGAGCGCAGTACAGTTCGTAATCCGGCATGGTTCGATAAGCCGAAAACGCTTATTCGGCGGGCTGTCGGGCGACCTGCACCGCATGCGTCATCTAATCCAATGCCGCGTTTCACTCCCCTCAAACACTGCGACGATGCTTTCAGTCCGTAACATCTCGTCGCAGTCCCGTCCGGGCGGAATGCGTACATTGGTCCTGTGCGACAAACATACGTCGCTTCACAGGAGAACAACATGAAACGCATCGTCACTCATTTGCTGGTTGCTGCCGGACTCGCGGCGGGCGTATGCGGTGTCGCGCAAGCGCATACGAATCTGAATATCGGCCTGTCGCTCGGCGCACCGGTTTATGCACAGCCCGCCCGCGTCTATGCGGCGCCGCAGCCGGTGTACTACGGCGGCTGGAATCATCGGTATGACCGCGGCGACTATTATCGCGGCGACCATCGGTATGACCGCGGCTGGGGCCACGACAATCGCCACTGGGGCCACGATAACAGGGACGATCGCCGAGGCGGCTGGCGCGATTGATCTGCGCGCGAGGAACGGCTGAGCATCACTAGCCTTGATTTGGCCTGCCGCGCCGCTGGTAGACAGGCCTCACGCGCGACCCCGGCCCGCATTCACGAAGGTGAATGCGGGCCGGGGTCCATTGGAATCAGGACATCAGCTCGTCGTTGAGTGAGAAGAGCTTGCGCAAGTGGTGCGCGACGCCTGCTTCGAAGTTGTTGCCGATGCGCGGCACGTTCGGCAGACGCGCCATGAGATCGGGATTGGCGTTGTTCATCATGAACGGATGGCCGGCCGTTTCCAGCAAGTCGATGTCGTTCATGTTGTCGCCGAATGCCACGCACTGCGCCGCGTCCACGCTAAGCCGCTCGAGCACGATCTGCAACGCGCGTCCCTTCGACACGTTCGATGTCATCACTTCCAGACAGTCCGGCAGCGAGTAAGTCACGTACAGGTCGTCGCCGAATTCGCGTGCGAGATTCTCCGCGACGTGCGCGAGATCGGCAGGCTCGCCGATATAGAGCGCCTTCGCGATATCGACGCCGTCGTGTTTCGGCAGATCGGTAACTTCGTAGGTGAAGCCCGAGTCCTGATGGAATTTCAGCAGATCCGGCGCGTCGCGGTCGATCAGCCACGCCTGGTCGGCGAACAGGTTGACGATCACGCGGCCATGCGCACCGGCGATTTCCGGCTGCACCAAACGTTGGACGATGGCCGGCGGCAGGTCGTCGGCGTGGATCACGGTGTTGTCCGGCGCATGAATGCGCGCGCCGTTCGACGTGATCAGATACGGACTGATGCCCAGCAAGTCGCGGATACCCGCGACGTCACAATAATGGCGCCCCGTTGCGATCACGAACCGCAGCCCGTCGCTTTCCAGTTTGCGCACGGTGGCGACGGTGAACGGGTCCACCTGATGGTCGGCGTTGAGCAGCGTGCCGTCGAGATCAGTGGCGATGACTTTGTACATGGTATGAGCGGTCGAGGCAGCGTCGAAGTGCGTATTTTACCGTTACCTGTCGCGCATGCAGGATCGCGGCTGCCATCTCCCGCGACGCTCAGCCGGCAAGACGTACCGCTTCGCGTTGCGCCAGCTGCAATCCACCGTGCGCCGAGTCAGCCAGCGGCTCGCGCAAACGCGCCTCGTAGACCTGCGGCACATACTCGCGCAACGGCGCGCCGAGCCCGCCGCACAGTGCCACCGGCAGGGTTCCCGAGGCGTCCAGCGCGGCAATCATCTTGCCCACTTCGACGCCGGCCTCGCCGAGCCATCGCGCCGCGAACGGATGCGTGCGATGCTCGAACGCAACCGGCGCAAGCTTCGCATAAGCAGTCTGATTGGCTGCGCAGAGCCAGACGACGAGACCGTCGCGGTCCTGCGCTCCGGTGCAGGCAAGCAGCGCCCGCGCGAGGTCGTCGTTGGGCACGCGGCCGTCGAGCACCTGCTGCGCGTGTACGATGAGCCGCAGTCCAAGCCACGCGCCGCTCGCTTCGTCGCCCGATGGGTAGCCGTAACCGCTGGCGACGAGAAATTTGCCGTCGGCGGCCAGCGAAGCCGCCACGCTGCCGGTGCCAAGCGCTACGATCACGCCGGGCGAGCCTCCGTGCGCGCCGAGCAGTGTCGTATAAGAATCCTGCTCCACCGCGAGTCCGGCGACCTCCGGCGCTTGCGCACGAAACTCGGCCAGCCAGTCACGATTGTTGACGCCCGCCAACCCGCAGCCGAGCACGCAGCGCGACCAGTCCAAAGTCTTGCCCGCGCGCTTGAATGCTTCGCCGCAGGCGGCCTCGATAGCCTGCCATGCCCGCTCGATGCCGAGCCCCAAACCCGACGGCCCACTTACCGCCTGCGCGAGTTCGCGCCCCTGCGCGTCGCCGAGCACCACACGCGTACCGGTGCCGCCGCCGTCAATGCCGATCAGAAAGAAGTCCTGGTTCATCGAGTCGATTGAGTTCCGTGAGTGAATAGCGCATAGCGTGGCAGGTCATTTTCAATCCCGCAATCGGCCGAATGGCCAGCTTGCGATGCGCACCGCTTCAGCTATGCTGGCGGGCGACATCACAACGGGAGCGCGACAGTGACACAGCGATGCAACTGGGTATCGAGCGAAGCGCTCGCACACTACCACGACACCGAATGGGGCGTGCCTTCGCGTGACGATCGGCATCTGTTCGAGATGCTCGTGCTGGAAGGCGCTCAGGCGGGCTTGTCATGGTCGACCATTCTCAACAAGCGGGCCGGTTATCGCCGCGCGTTCGCCGACTTCGATATCGACGAAGTGGCGCGCTTTACGCCGAAACACGTAGATAAGCTGGTGACGGACGAAAGCATCGTGCGTCACCGCGGCAAGATAGAAGCGGCCATCAGCAACGCACGCGCCGTGCAGCAGATTCAGGTTGAGCACGGCTCGCTCGCCAACTTCGTCTGGTCGTTCGTCGACCAGACGCCGATCCAGAACGATTGGACCTCGTACCAGCATGCACCCGCGTCGACAGAAGTGTCGGACGCGCTGAGTAAGGGGCTCAAGCGCTACGGCTGCAAGTTCGTCGGCTCGACGATCTGTTACGCGTTCATGCAGGCGGTCGGCATGGTCAACGACCACGAGACGAATTGCATGTGCCGGGCGCGATGCGTCGCGCTCGGCAAGAAGGGGCGTAATCGTAAGGCGGTTTGAGCCGGCCACGGTGGACCGGTGCCATCCCCGTTGAGGTCGCGAGGGTCGCCTAGTGCCGCGGCTCTAACAAAGGAAAGCCGTTTAGGGAAACCCCCGAGCACAGCCGCGTCTCGCGCGGCGTTTGCCCCGCCGGCGCGAGGCCGCAGGGACGACGACTGCGTGCGGCACCCCGTCAGGACACCCTTCGACAACCTATCCGGCAAAGCCCGACTGCGCTTCCGACGCATCTCGACCGTTATACGGTTTATGAGCGGTGATGAGCGCTGCGGAGGTGACAGCCGCGATCCCGCGCAGGACACGTCGTGTCGAAAGCGGGAATTGAGGGCATTTCGCCGTGCTCGTCCGGACTTCGCCAACTGGCGCGCGCCGGATACTACTGCTCATGCGCCAAACAACGAATAACCGCTGCGGCACGCGCTGGAGACCAACCATGAAAACGCTTAACTTCCTGACGCACCAGGACATTTTCGATCAGGCCGTGGCCCATCTGTTCGACCAGAAACGTGCCGCGTTGCTGCCGCGCGGCGGCGGGGCTTATCGCGGTTATTGCGGCGGCTGCCCGGTCGGCAGTTTTATCAGGCCGCGCGACTACATGACCGCGATGGAAGGCGTTCCAGTGCGCTTTATCGGCAAAACGCCCAGCGAGATGCCTGCTTACATGGACGTCGGCGTCTGCGCGCTGAAAAAGGCGCTTCAGCGTGCGCGCATCAACGTGTACGACCAGGCCACCGTCGATCTGCTCAGCTGCCTGCAGAACGTGCACGATGTATTCGGCACATGGGAATGGCGCGAACGACTGAGCTCGATTGCCCGTCAGTTCAGTCTGTCCGCCGAGCGGCTGAAGAACGCCGCATAACGGGTGCGATGGCGTTGGCAAGGCGCAGGCGCGTTTGCCGCCGGACTCACGCGCCCTATCGAACGCCCAAAAGAACGCCCAAACGGCCGTCCAAAAGCAAAACGGCGATGTGGCTTCTTTCGAAGTTCACACCGCCGTTCGGCGTACGGAAAAGCGTGCTTAGTGCAGCTTTTTCGGCAGCATCTGGCTGCGCAGGCGCTTGTGCAGGCGCTTCACAGCAGCAGCCTTCTTACGCTTACGTGCCGTGGTCGGCTTTTCGTACGATTGGCGCTCACGCAGTTCAGCGATCAGGCCATTCTTTTCGATTGCGCGACGAAAGCGGCGAATTGCCACTTCGAACGGCTCGTTTTCCTTCAGAAGAATCGTCGTCATGTAATTCCTAACTCAATCACTTGATACGGGTTAATTTGCGTGGCGGGAGACCGCTCACGCGCCGGCCCTCCGGTCGTTTCGATTCATGGCCAGTAACAGGCAAACGCGGGGAAACCCCGGCCAAACCACGAATAGAACGAGAGGCAAAGCGGCCACGGAGGCCGGAAAAGAGAGGTGTGTGGAGCTCACCGCGGAACGCGGACAGACGTATAACAGAAGCCACGCCTGTTGCCGTTTCGCCAACCTTTCATCAATGAAAAACACTGACGAAACAGGCAAAGATCTCAATTCACTCCCGATGATATCAGGAAACCCCCCATCCTACCAGGGGTTTAGCGATTGCGCCAGGTCTCCTGGACGATCAGGCGCTCGCCTCGTCCAGTTCGCGGATGTCGTCGCCGGCCAGCATCAGGTGGACGGCCGCCGCGAGGCTTTTGAGCTGGTCCACCGAGGTCGCGCTAGCAATTGGGGCCGTAACACTTGGCCGCGCAATCAGCCAGGCCAGCGCGATGGCGGCCGGCGTGCTGCCGTGCCGTTCGGCGACGCGGTCGAGTGCCCCTAGAATCCGCAAGCCGCGCTCGTTCAGATACTTTTCGACCCGGCTGCCACGCGCCTTGCCGGCCAGATCGGCCTGTGAGCGGTACTTGCCGGACAGAAAGCCGCTCGCGAGGCTGTAGTACACGACCACGCCGAGCTGATTGGCAAGTGCCACCGGTTCGGTATCACGCTCATATTCCGCGCGGTCGTACAGGTTGTACTCCGGCTGTAGCAGCTGATATTCGGGCAATCCGTGCTGGCGAGCCACGGCGAGCGCCTCTTCGACGCGCGCACCGCTGTAGTTCGACGCGCCGATCACCCTCACCTTGCCCGCTTCGATCAGCTTCTGATATGCGCCGAGCGTTTCCGCGAGCGGCGTGTCGGTGTCGTCGTCGTGGGAAAAATAGACGTCGATGTAATCGGTTTGCAGGCGACGCAGCGAATCTTCGACCGCCGCCTGAATATTCGCCGCCGACAAACCCTTGCGCTGCGGATGCTTGGACACCTTGGTGGCGAGCACGATCTTCTCGCGCTTGCCGCTCCGCCGGAACCACTTGCCGAGGATCGTCTCGGACTCGCCGCCCTGATTGCCGGGCACCCAGGCCGAATAGACATCGGCGGTATCGATGAAATCGAGTCCGGCATCGACGAACGCATCGAGAATCGAAAACGAAGCGGCTTCATCGGCGGTCCAGCCAAATACATTGCCGCCGAACATAAGCGGCGCGACCTGCAATTCGGAACGGCCAATCCTACGCTTTTGCATGCTTTCTCCCAAGGTTTTTACACTAAAGAAAAGCAGAATACGCCCTCTTTTCAATACCTGCAGTGCGCCCGCCGAACAAGGCTGCGAGCGGCTTTCAGAGGCAACGCCAGTCAATGGGCTCGCAAAGCGTTTGATTCTCTACCGCACAAAGTTCCTCAAGTTTTTTTTACACGCGCCGTCAACCTTCACTGAGGCGGCCAGCAATGAACGAGTGCTTCCCGCCGATGCCAACGTGGCGTATGGGCTCAAGGCTTATTTAGGAGATTTTCCATGCTCGGAATTAATAGTAATATCAACTCGCTGGTTGCACAGCAAAACCTTACCGGCTCGCAGAGCGCCCTGTCGCAAGCCATCACGCGTCTGTCGTCGGGCAAGCGCATCAACAGCGCGGCTGACGATGCAGCAGGTCTCGCGATCTCGACGCGTATGCAAACCCAGATCAACGGTCTGGACCAAGGCGTGTCGAACGCAAACGACGGCGTGTCGCTGATTCAAACGGCATCGAGCGCACTGTCGTCGCTGACCTCCAGCCTGCAGCGTATCCGCCAACTGGCCGTGCAAGCTTCGACCGGCACGATGTCGTCGTCGGACCAGGCTGCGCTGCAAAAAGAAGTGGCACAGCAAATCCAGGAAGTGAACCGTATCGCGTCGCAAACGACGTACAACGGCACGAACATTCTGGACGGCTCGGCTGGTATCGTCGGCTTCCAGGTTGGCGCGAACGTTGGTCAGACGATCAACCTCGACCTGAGCAAGGGCATGTCGGCAGCTAGCCTGGGTAGCGGTTCCCTGGCAACCGGCCAACTGGCTGGCACGATCAGCGGCCTGAACATCGACAGCACGACCGGCGCGGTTGCAACTTCGGCAGCGTCGAGCTCCAACCTCATCACGTCGATCAACGTGCTGTCGGACGGCCACGGTGGCTTCACGTTCACGGACCAGAACGGCACGGGCATCAGCGCAACGGTCGCTGGCTCGATCTTCTCGACGGGTACGGCAACGAATGCAACGACGGGCGCGCCGATCACCACGCTGACGATGTCGACGGCTGCATACGACACGACGAACGCAGCGCTGGGTACGGCTATCACCGATGCGACGGCACAGATCGGTGCAGTCAACGCATCGAACACCACGGTGTCGAACCTCGACATCAGCACGGTTTCCGGCGCAAACGTCGCGATGGTCGCAATCGACAACGCACTGACCGCCGTCAGCAACCTGCAGGCAAGCCTCGGCGCAGCGCAAAACCGCTTCACCGCGATCGCCACCTCGCAGCAAGCTGAATCGACCGATCTGTCGTCGGCACAGTCGCAAATCACCGACGCGAACTTCGCGATGGAAACCGCGAACCTGAGCAAGGCACAAGTGCTGCAACAAGCCGGTATCTCGGTTCTGGCGCAAGCAAACTCGCAGCCGCAGCAAGTTCTGAAGCTCCTGCAGTAATAGCCAGGTAGTTCGACCGGACAGCGCGCGCCACAGCGCGTTGTCCGGTTTTTGGCTATTGGATGCAGGCTTTGCCTGACATCCTGAATTGTTGTTACGCCTATCACGCAGATTCACGAAAGCACGGAGCATTTCGATGTCCACGGTATCGTCTTCATCCGCATCGAGCGCAGCAGCCGCGAGTATCGCCGCCGACAAGACAGCACTGCAGCAGGCCATGCAGTCGGTCATCAGTGGCGCGACCGGCAACACGTCGATGGATGTCAATTCACTTGTCACGGCGCTCGTGAATTCGAAGACGGCCGGACAGGTTGCAACACTCGCGGCGCAGCAGAGCACCGACAACACCCAGATTTCGGCATATGGCGCGCTTTCAGCCGCGCTGAGTGCCTTGCAGACCGGACTGACTTCGCTGTCGAACGGCTCGCTCCAGTCCACTTTCACCGCCACGATGAGCGGAACGGGTATCACCGCGACGGCAGCCACCGGCGCAGTGGCGGGCAGCTACAGCATGTCCGTCTCGCAGGTTGCGAGCTCGCAGGCGCTTTCTTCGGCGGCCTTCACTTCGACCCAGCAGCTCGGCACCGGCACGCTGGCTATCTCGCTCGGCAGCAAGTCGTTCAACGTATCGGTCGACAGCAGCAACAACACGGTTGCCGGCATCGCCGCGGCAATCAACAGCGCAAGCGGCAACCCGGGCGTGACTGCGACGGTCGTCAACGGCACTGACGGCGCCCACCTCGTGCTTGCTTCCTCGTCGACCGGCGCGTCCAATACGATCAGCGTCGCAGTCAACAACCTGAGCGGCGACAATGGTCTGTCGAGCCTTGGCGTGACCTCGACCGCCAGCACGACGGGCGGCCAGTCGACCTTCACGTCGGCGGTCGGCACCAGCGCGTGGACGCAGAGCAGCGTGGCTCAGGACGCCGAATTCAGCATCAATGGCATTGCCGGGTCGAGCTCGACCAACTCGGTCACGAGCGCGATTTCGGGCGTGACGCTAAACCTGACCTCGGCCGCCGTCACCACGCCGGCGAGCACGCAAACGCTCACGATTGCAGCGGACACAACGTCCCAGGCCAGCGCGATCAACAACTTCGTCACGCTGTACAACACGCTCGTGACGACGATGGGCACCTTGACGCAGTACAACGCCAGCTCCACGTCGCAAGGACCGCTGCTCGGCGATTCCACGCTCAACACGATCAACAACACGCTGGCTTCGATCGTCGCGAGCGGTGTGAAAGATGGCAGTACGTCGCAAAGCCTTGCCTCGATCGGCATTTCGCTGCAAGCAAACGGCACGCTGCTGGTCGACAGCACCACGCTCACCTCGGCACTGCAGAACAATTCGTCGACGGTCGCCTCGCTGTTCAATTCGACCAACGGTATCGGCGAACAGCTCAATTCCAGCGTCACGAACTTCACGCAGACCGGCGGCATGATCGACGTGCGGACCACCGCACTCAATAGCGATCTGACGAGCATTACGACGCAGCAAACGAATCTGTCCGACTACATCGGCCAACTGACGAGCCAGTACTCGGCGCAATTCACCGCGCTCAACACGCTGATGGCGACGACCAGCAACAACTCGGCGTATCTGACGCAGCTGTTCGGCGGCACGAACAGCGCCGGCGCTCTCGCGACGAACAAGAGCTAACGCACGGAGATCCGGTCGTGGAACAAGCTACTCAAGTCGAAAAAATACTGGCGCTGACGCGCGAAATCGAGCACGCGGCGGCGCTGGCCGATTGGCCCGAAGCCGCACGCCTCGCCGAAATCCGTTCGCCGCTGATCATGTCGCTGGACGCACAGCAGGTCCAGGGTTCACTCGACACGTTCCGCTCGATCGTCGAGCGCGATGCGGTGATCTTTGCCGACGCGCAGTCCACTCAGGCGGAGTTGCAGACGGAGTTCAACAACGCGATTCGTCGCGTGAATGCAGTCGGCGAGTATCACAAGACGGCGCTGATGTCCGCGCGATGAGCGCGCCGCCCAGGTAACCAACAACAACATACGCACCGGAGTCATGGTGTGCTCGTTTCACTCCTGCCCGCCTTGCGCGGGCATTTTTTTGCTCTTACGGCGACAAGCCACATCATCAGGTGAATTGGCAGTCTTTTTGCCGTCACTTCCGCCCTTAAGGCTGCGAATTCCGACTTGATAATCCAACGTACAGCTTCCTCGTGCGAGCATCATGTCCATCCAATTCGATTTCTCGGCTCTTGAGCCCCTGTCACCTGAACAGCAGCGCGCTCAGGACATCGCACTCGTCATGCAGAGCGCCGTCGAGCAGTACCACAATGGCGAGTTCGGCGACGCTCAAGCCCTTTTCGAGGCCATTCTCGAGGCGATGCCGAACCATCCAGATGCCAACTACAACCTCGGCGTGGTCAAGGTCCAGACCGGCCATCCGGCTGAGGCGGTACCGCATTTCGAAGTCGCTTTGGGCAGCAGCCCGGCTAACGGCCAGTATTGGGTCGCCTATATCAACGCCCTGTTCCAGAGCGATCAGCTGACTGCTGGATGGATGGCCGTCGAGATGGCGCAGCAACAGGGCGTTCGGGGTCCGGCGCTCAACGGCTTGATCACCCAGCTGGCTCATCCGGAAAGGCGCCTGGATGTCACGCCGCTTGGCGGTCCAAAGACGTCTCAAGATGTCAACCTGATCATCGGCGAGCAGGTCGATGAGCCGGCCGAGGAGCCTGTCAAGGAAACGCATGCGCCGGTAAAAGCGGGCCTGATCCATCAGCCTGGCAAGGCGGAGATTCAAAAGCACAACGCGCTCTTGCACAAAGGCCAGTTTACGGAAGCGATTGCACTGGCGCGCAAGCTGGTTTCCCGCTATCCGAAAGGCAGCGAGGCCTGGCGCGCACTGTCCGTCGCACTTCACAAGGACAGCAGGTTTCAGGAGGTGATTCAGGCTTCGCGCAAGGCGATCGAGCTGGATCCGGGCGACATCATCTGCCGATTGCTGCTCTCCGATACGTTGCGCCACGCAGGCGCACTGCAAGAAGCGGAAACCCAGTCGCGCCAACTCCTCGCCATCGCTCCGGAACACGCAGAAGCGCACCGGGTTCTCGGTGTCACGCTGATCGCTCTCGGGCGCCGCGCCGAGGCGATCGCATCGTGTATGCGAGCCGCAGAACTCGCGCCCCGTTCAGCAGCCGTGCACAGTTCGCTGGGCACGCTCTACCTCGGCATCGGCGCGATGGCGGAAGCAGAAAAGGCCTTGCGCACCGCCCTCGAAATCGAGCCGGCGAACAGCAACGCGCGCAGCAATCTGTTGTTCTGTCTGACACACAGCAGCACCATCGATAAGGCGGCGCTGTTCAAGGAACACTGCGTATTTGGCGAAGTGCACGACGTTCCTGTCTCTGCCGGCGGCCGACGCTACGTGAACAAACGCGATCCTGAACGTAAGCTGCGTATCGGGTTTGTTTCCGGCGACTTGTGCAATCACGCGGTGGCCTACTATTTCCTGCCCATCGTGCAGCATCTGAGCCGGGAGCCGAATCTGTCGCTGCACTTCTACTACACCTTCGGGGTAGAAGATCACATGACAGCGCAACTGCGCAAGCTTGCGACCACCTGGAACAAGGTGGGCGACCTGAGCGATACGGCGTTGAACAAGAAAATCCGCGACGACCGTATCGATGTTCTGATCGACCTTTCGGGACATACGGCTCACACCCGGATCGTCGCCCTCGCGCACAAACCGGCGCCTGTTCAGGCGTCCTGGATCGGCTACCCGGGCACGACCGGGATGCGCGCCTTCGATTACTACATCGCGGACCGCTTTGTCGCGCCGATCGAAGAATTCGCGGAAACGTTCACCGAAAAGTTGGCGCTCCTGCCCTCGTCGACGGCCTATATGCCGCCGCCGAACTGCCCGCCAATCAATGCGCTGCCCGCGCTTCACAAAGGCTATATCACCTACGGCAGTTTCAATCGACTGAACAAGCTGAGCCCCGATGTCGTCGCGTTGTGGAGCACGATTCTGCGTGCACAGCCGACCTCGCGCATGGTCATCGGCGCGATTGGCAGCAAGCTGGACGAAGACACCTATCTGGAATGGTTCACGGCGGAAGGCATCGACACCAGCCGCCTCACGTTCTGCCCACGTGCGTCCCTGCCTGTCTACATGCAGCAGCACCACCACGTGGACATCTGCCTCGACACGTTCCCATACGTGGGCTCGACGACCACGCTCAATGCACTGTGGATGGGTGTTCCGACGGTGACCATGCCCGGCACGTCAATGCCGAGTCGATGCGGCGCCGGTTGGCTTGGGCAGGTTGGACTCGACGAGTTCGTTGCGCAAAACAAGGAAGAGTTTGTTCAGAAAAGTATCGAGCTGACGCGCGATCTGGACGCCCTGAATACGCTTCGCATCGCCATGCGTGAACGTTGCCTCGGCTCCGTGCCGTTCCACCCGGAAAAGGTGGCCGGCGGCCTCGCGATCGCGTTGCGCACGATGTGGAAACGTTGGTGCGCGGAAGAAATGCCGACCGCGTTCGAAGCGATCCTGCCGGAAGACTGGTGCCCGCCGCCCGTTGCCGAAGCAGCGGCCTGAGCGTTTCGCCCGAGCATTGTCCTTAACACACTGAAGACCGAACATGAACGCGAGCCTACCAGCTGAAGCCACTGCCGCGCTGACAGAGGAAACGCTATTTGTCACACAGCCTCTCCTGTCGCCGCTCGAGGACTTCATTCCCTATCTGCGGGAAATCTGGGACAGCAAGGTGCTGACCAACGGCGGCCCCTTTCACCAGCGGCTGGAAAAAGCGCTGGAGGCGTATCTCGGTGTCGAACACCTTGCCCTGCTCTCGAACGGAACGCTGGGTCTCGTCACCGCTTTGCAGGCGCTACGCATTACAGGCGAAGTCATCACGACACCGTATTCATTTGTGGCGACTGCGCACTCGCTTCTGTGGAACGGCATCAAGCCGGTCTTTGTCGACGTCGATCCGCACACCCTGAACATGGATCCGGCGAAGATCGAAGCCGCGATCACGCCGCAAACAACGGCCATCCTACCGGTGCACTGCTACGGTTATCCGTGCGATATCGACGCAATCCAGAAGATCGCCGACAACTACAATCTGAAGATCATCTACGACGCGGCTCACGCATTCGGCGTCAAGACCGATGGCAAAAGCATTCTGCGGCACGGTGATCTTTCCGTCCTGAGCTTTCACGCGACGAAGGTGTTCAACACCTTTGAAGGCGGCGCGATCATTTGTCCGGATGCCAAGACGAAGCAACGCGTCAACCACCTGAAAAACTTCGGGATCGTAGACGAGACCACCGTTGTCGCGCCGGGCATCAACGGCAAGATGAGTGAAATCAACGCCGCGTTCGGGCTGCTGCAACTCGAGCATATCGACGAAGCCCTGGTTCGCCGCCGTGAAATCTCCGTGCGCTATTGCGAACTGCTTTCAAGCGTCAAGGGGATCCATTGCCTGCCGGCCTGCGAGAGCCCCATCTCCAATCACGCTTACTTTCCGATCCTGGTCGGGGACGACTACCCAATCAGTCGCGACGCGTTGTACGAGAAATTCCGCGAGCGCAATGTCATCGTGCGCCGCTACTTCTATCCGCTGATCTCCGAATTCCCGATGTACCGCGGCTTGCCCACGGCTCATCGCGCGAATCTCCCTGTTGCAAGTGACGCCGCGCAGAGAGTGTTGTGTCTGCCGATCTTCCCGACGATGACAAACGAACAGATGGACCGTGTCATCGACATCGTCATGTCCTGCTGACGCCATAGCGCCGCCAGGCGGTTCATGGTCGACCGCCTGTCGGGCCGTGCTGGTCAGGCAGTCTGCGCGGAAACCGTGTCCGCAATCGCCATCGCGCTGTTTTTCAGCCGTTGCAGTTCGGCGAGCACTTCGAGCGCACGCCCCTCGTCCGCAGTGAGATCGACGAGGAAAGCGTCGTTGTTCGCCTTGATCCACTGTAGCGGCATATCCCACCACGCGAGTTCCAACAGGCGCTCGCGTACTTTTTCAGGGAAGCGGAAGCGCACCAGCCGCGCCGGCGAGCCGGCATAGATGCCATAAGGTTCGCTGCGAAAGTCGGGCGGCACCAGAGTCCGTGCGCCGATGACACACCCGCTCTCAATGACGCTGCCGCCAAGGAACAAGGCCTCGTCGCCGATCCACACGTCATTGCGAATCACCGTGTCTTCGTACTGCGGCATGAGGGCATTGTCGAGGCCGTTTCCGTAGACGCTGAACATGGTCGTCGATATGGTCTTCATCTCATGCTGACCATTCAAAAGAAATCTGAGCCGCAAACCACCGGACACATTCTTTCCGACGACCAGTTTCTGGGGAGTGCTATCGTACTTGACGATCGAGCCGACGCCCAGGCCCGAACATCGGCCGATATGAAAGGTTCCCTGCGGGGGCTCCTCGTCGAGCCAGTCCCGGAAAAACTTGTTCGGGATCGTCGAGTACGCCCCATCCTTGTAACCAATCACAATAAAGTGCTTCGAGAGAGGATGGGCCGGCAAAACGCCGATGCTGTCGTCCGATGTAACAACGTTCATGTCTGATTGATGTTCACTTAGGGTTAATCCAGCGGCGCCTCGGTGCTCGCCGCACACGCAACGCCCCGGGACTGCGCGGGGGTCTCGGCGATACGCTCGGAAGCGAGCGTGTCCAGGAACGTTTTACCCGGCGCACTCGCTCATGAAACCGGCAATACGCGAGGCTATCGTTGACGCGACCAGCCCGTTCTTTTCCAGCATGTACCGATACTCCCCCGCCTTGTCAAACCGGTCCGGCAAGCCGAGCATGAGTTGCGGCGGCGCCGCCTTTTTCGACGCCTTATATTCGGCGACAGCACTCCCCAGCCCGCCAATCACCGAATGCTCCTCAACCGTAACCAGTACCTTCGACGCCGCCATTGCCGCATCGATCGCTGCCGTGTCCAGCGGCTTGAGCGTGTGCATGTTGATCACGCCGACCGACTTGCCTTCGGCTTCCAGCAACTTCGCGGCCTCCAACGATTCGTGCACCATCGTCCCGTTGGCGATGATCGTCACATCCGAGCCGCTGCGCAGCGTGATGGCGCGGCCGATGCGGAAATCGTAGTCTTCGGTATAAACCGGCGGGTTGTTCACCGCACCCGTCAAGCGGATGTACATCGGCCCCTTGAATTCCGCCGCGGCCTGCACCGTCTTGACGATCTCCACGCAATCGGCCGGGCACACCACCGTCATATTCGGAATCGAGCGCATCACCGCCGCGTCTTCGATGCCGTAGTGCGAATTGCCGAGAAACGCCATCGACACGCCACTGCCGATCGCCACCGCCTTGACGTTCATTTCCATGTAGCCGAGGTTCATGCGGATCTGCTCGGCCGCGCGCATGGAGATGAACGGCGCGAACGAGGTCGCGAATACGTTGTAGCCTTCCTTGGCGAGGCCGGCCGCGACACCGATCATGTTCTGCTCGGCAATGCCGATGTTCAGGAATTTCTCGGGATAGGCCTTCTTGAAGCGGTCCAGCCCGGAGGAATTGCCCAGGTCCGCCGACATCACCATCAAATCGTCGTACTGCTCGCCGATCGACAGAACGGCCATACCGAACACACCGCGCGAACCGAGACGCGACCACTGACGTGCATTGCTTGCGTTGATTTCCAGCATTTTCCGGTCTCCGTTCATTCCACCGTGGCGGCCAGTTCAGCCAGCGCGAGGTCGTAATTCGCCTTCGTGAGCCGGTTGTGATGCCATTCGTTATTGTTTTCCATGAAGGAGATGCCTTTACCTTTGACGGTATGCGCGACCAGCACTCGCGGCCGGCCCGGCACCTGAGGCGCCTCGAAAGCCGCCAGCAGTTGGCCGATATCGTGACCGTCCACTTCGTGCACGTCCCACATGAAGCTGCGGAATTTCCCGGCGAGGTCTTGCAGATCCATGATCTGGGTGGCGTCGCCATCGCTTTGGAGTTTGTTGTAGTCGATCATCGCGACGAGATTGTCGAGGCGCAATTGAGCGGCGGACATCACCGCTTCCCACACCGAGCCCTCGTTGCATTCGCCGTCGCCAAGCAACACGTAGGTCTTGTGTGCCCGCTGTTTCTTCTTCGCTGCCAGCGCGATGCCGATCGCCATCGAAAGACCTTGCCCGAGGCTGCCATTCGACGACTCGATGCCGAGATCCATGTTCATGACCGGATGGGCAATCAGGTCGCTGTCGTTGGTTTGGAAACTGCTATACACCGTTTCGTCGATGATCTCCGCGGCCCGCAGGGCCGAGAAATAGCCGAGCACGCCATGCCCCTTGCTGAGGATAAAGCGATCCCGTTCGGGCCAATGCGGGTTCGTCCTGTCATAGCGCAATTGCCTCGCGTACAGCGTGGCCATGATCTCGACCATGGACAACCCGCCGCCCAGGTGCGTGCTCAGATTGCAGTGATGGCTGACTTCAAGGATCTTCTGGCGCATGAGGTGGGCCATATTCTCGATGTCGGAATAATTCATTGTGTCGTGTCCTTGATTCAAACCATGCCTCCGTCCACCCGCATGATCTGTCCAGTCACGAAGGAGGACAGATCGGAAGCGAGAAACAGCGCCATGTTGGCAATATCCTGAGGTTCGGCCGCACGCTTGAGCGCGGACGAATCGATCAACTTGTCGCGCGCCGCCTCCGTCATCTGGTCGAACATGTCGGTGCGGGTGACGCCGGGCGCGATCGCGTTGACGCGAATACCCGATGCGCCGAGTTCCGTCGCCATGCTTTGCGTCGCACGCGCGAAAGCGGCCTTGCTCGAGCCATAACCCAAGGTGCCGGAGTCGGCGACCATCGCGGCGGTCGATGCGATATTGATGATGGAGCCTGTCTTGTGGCGCGTCATCGAGCGGGCAAGACCCTGCGTCAGCAGAATCTGACTGAAGAAGTTGATCTCGAAGAGACGTCGCAACTCCGTCATCGAGGTCATTTGAAAGATCGCTCCGCTCGCTACGCCCGCGTTGTTCACCAGTACGTCCACGCGCGGCGCCGCGGCCATGATTTGCCGCACGGCCGCCTTGACCGACGCCTCATCAGCGAGGTCCACACTGACGGCCTGCGCGGCGATGCCGTGCTCCTTGGCGAGCGAGCCCAACCATTCGAGCGTCTCGGGCTTCGCTTCGCGCACACATGCGATCACGTTCGCGCCGTGCGCCGCGAACGTCTGGGTAATCGCCCGGCCAATGCCCCGGTTCGCGCCGGTAATCACGGCCACCTTGTCTTTTAACAACATCTGCAATCCCTGCTTGTCATGCGGCTGATCCGCTTTCACAGCGAATCGGTACTGCGCCAGATCGTGCCGCGCATATAGACCGGTTCGAGGATGGTCCAGTCGTCGGTATCGAGTTCGTTGCCGGCGGGAAACGGCGGCACCGCCCCCGCGGACGCCTGCGTCAATACCCGCCGGTCCGTGTAGTAGGCACGCATGACGTGCGTCAGAAAACTCGAGAAGAGACGCACGTCCACGAGCTTGCAACCGTTGATCGCGGCAAGCCGCTGGCTTGCATCGAGCTGTTCAAACGGCTGACCGAACCTTTCGCGAGCCACACCATCGATCATCGCCACGAACGCGTCCACCTGGTCGAATACGCGATGACGAAGCTGGTAGGCCTCGAAATCCAGCATCGACGCCGGCGGCATGCCCAGCGCGGCATCGCCCGGGAGTATCGTGTCCAGAATGAGTTCGATCATGATCAGCTCACCAGTTGACCCAGGTTGCGGCGCAGGTAGTCACAGGCCATCAGCGTCAGCGCCTGGGCTGTCGCCACGGGATTGACCGCCCCTGCCGTGACAAAAATGCTGCTGTCGACGATGAACAGATTTTTCACCGCATGCGCCTGGCCGTATTTGTTGACGACCGAATTGGCCGGGTCGTCGCCCATTCGGGCGGTGCCCATCAGGTGCCAGCCGGTATGTTTCACCGGAGCGAACGAGGCCGTCACCTTTGCGCCAGCGGCGGCGAATACCTGCTTGCTCATTTCCAGACCGTGCTTGAGCATGCGGCTGGTATTCTCGCCGAGCTTGTAGAACACCTTGACGCCCGGCATGCCGCTCGAATCGCAATGCTCGGTGTCGAGTTCGACGCGGTTCTCCCACTCCGGCAAATCTTCGGAGATCACGGCGATACCCGCGGTCCGGTTGTACAGCCGGTTGAATTTCTGATGATGATCCGCACCGATCGACACTTGACGCATGAAATAGCCGGAAACCGCGGTCTCGACCGGGGGCGCGCCGCGCAATACCTGCAAGGTGTAGCCACGCACGAAATCGCGCTCGGCGGCCGTCTCGTAGAACTGCTGGCTCAGGATGCAGCAGCCATGCGGTCCGATACTGGAGCGCAAGTCGTGATCGAACACGCCTTCGGTATAGGCGAGCGGATGCAGCATCAGGTTACGGCCAACCAGACCGTGATCGTTCAGCAGGCCATCGGGGAAGGCGCTCGACTGCGAGTTCAGCAGTAGCCGTGGCGTGCCGATGCCGCTGCACGCGACGACGACGATGCGTGCAGCGAGACGATGCTCCACCCCTTTGGCATCCCTATAGAGCACGCCGTCAGTAAGACCGCGGGCGTCGAGTGTGATCTCGCGTACGCGGCACTCGGTCCTGACTTCGACACCTTGCTGACGCGCGACGGGCCAGTAGGTGACATCCACACTGGCCTTTGCGCTTTGCGCGCAGCCCGTATTGCATGGGCCGAGATTGATACACGCGCCACGGTTGCCATGCTTGTGTGTATTGATGGCGCTATACGAAGGCCACCAGTGCCATCCTAACTCGTTGAATGCCGCGGCCATGGTTCGTCCCATCGGGCCGAGCGGGACCGGCGGCAGCAAGCTTTCGTAGTCGGGATTGGCAGGATCGCCGACCAGACCGGCGACGCCCATCATGCGTTCGTTCTCGGCGAAAAAGGGCTTCAGTTCGTTGTAGCTGAGCGGCCAGTCATCGCCCACGCCGTCCAGGCTCCGGGTGCGGAAATCCGACGGGTGAAAGCGCGGAAAGTGCGCCGAATACAGAATGGTGCTGCCGCCAAAGCCGTTGAAGTTGGCAATGGAAATCGGCGAGGCCGAGTCGTCGATCGGATAGTCGGCCGCGTTTCGCCGCACGGACGGATTGGAGCTATAGGCTCCGGAACGGCTCAGTTCCCAGTCGACGGACGTCGACGGGTAATCGGACGGTTGCGCGACCGAGCCCTGCTCCAGGCACACAATGCGCAGCGAGCGGTCGAGGCTCAGGCTCCACGCGGCGGCAGCACCGCTCGCGCCGGAACCAATGATCACAATGTCCGCGACTTCTTTCATGCCAGCGCTTTCTTCGGCAGATATTGTTCGAGAATTTGCGGAATGGTGATCAGCATGTCGGCTTCGCAGGCAATCTCGCCGTCAACCCTGGCGACGCCACGCCCTTTGCAGATGCCGCGTTTCCACGACAACACCTCCGTGTCGATTTCAAACTTCTTGCCGGGCAACACTTCCTTGCGATAGCGAACGGTGTGCTGCAATGCGTGCGTCACCATGCCTTTCAGACCCGGCAGCGTGGTGATGGCGACGGTCAGCATCTGCGCGAGCGCCTCGAGCTGCAGCGCGCCCGGCATATTGGGGCCGCCCGGAAAATGAACCGGAAAGTACCACTCGTTCATCGTCAGGTTCTTGTAGCCGCGCGCGTACTTTCCCGGGCTCACTTCATCGACATGATCGATCATCAGGAAGGGGTAGCGATTCGGCTGGTAAGCCTGCAGTTCGATGCAATTGAGACTGAACGTGTCCATCTATTCCTCAGGTAACCGGTGCGTCAATGAACCGCGACGACGCGCGAGAGGCTCGCAACGACATCGTAGCCATCCCACACGACATTCATATCCAGCGCGCGCCCGACCGGGACCACCCGGTCGATGCCGCGCAGCCGCTGTGAGACGACGAAATCCTGCAACTGCTCTTTATCCACGCCGAAGTAGGTGAGCGTCTGATAGCGCTCAGTCACGATCGGCGCGAGCTGATCCAGCGAAGCGATCGTGACTTCGTGAAGCGTGCCGAAATAGCCACGGCGTTCATCCTGATCCTGCACAACCGCCGAGAGCTCGACCCGGTACAGCAGATTGCCGTGCTGCCGGATCGCGACGACCTGCTCGTTGTCGTACGCATGGCGGCAAGCCTGGACGTATTTGTCCATGACGTGCACCGGTTCCGGCGCATAGCGCGGCGTCACATACTCGACCAGAGCCGGCCACAGACGCTCCTTCGCGGCTTCGACATCGCGCGGCTTGCCGATCCACGCCAACAGTTGCGGCGACGAGCAAGCCGCCTGATCCATCAGGTACAGGTCGTTGAAAAGGTGGTTGCAGAGCGTCCGCAAGCCTTCGGTGTCGAGTGCGAGTACCGCCTGCGGCTCCATGACCGACAAGGAATAGCGGTCGCAAAAGGCCACCTCGCGCGATCGCGGCCGGCAGGGCAGGCTACGCATATACTCGACGGTCTTGTCGCCGCCCCACACCAGACGCGCATCGGCAACGGAGAGCCAGAAGCGGTTGAGCCGATCGTCGCGCTCAAAGCGAGTCAACACGATACAGTCGGCCAGCGCCGCGTGGCGCTCCTGTTTCAGCAGTTCCGCGATCACGTCGACGATGAGTTGCGCCGTGGCCGAATCCCGCGACGGCAAGCGCAAAACGCACGTATTGCCCGATAGCAAGCCGAACGCGAGCGAGAACGCGAAGTTCACCGGCACGTTAGATGGGCAAATGTGAAACGACAGGCCGAGGCCCATGCGGACTTCGTCGCGCGAACCCTGCCGGTTGGCCAACTGCGTCAGATTCGAGCGCCGGCACCAGTAGGCAAAACTCACGACGTCCGGCAACGCGCGCGATTCGGGCCGCGCCAGTAAAGCGCGCGACAGGTCGGCGAGAAAGTCGATGCGCATGGCGTCGAACACCGGCGCAGGCCGGTTGGACACCCGCTCCGGATGCCCCGCGAGGATCTCGGTCCTGCGCTGGATGTCATCGGGAATACGTATCACTGCAACCCCTTGTCTCTGCATTCTGAATGCGGCCGTGCACCTTGAAATACGTGCCCTTGCGCCCGCACGCACAATCGTCGACACCGACGATTTCGCCCTGGTCCTCGCTCAGTAGCGAGTGTCCCGGATAGCTGTGCGGGATCACCGACAGCAACTGGATCAGCCCGGGCTTGCCTGGCGGCAGCGGACTGAAATCCAGCGGATCGCGAATGATCACGTCCGACCATGAGGACGCGTGCTGATGACCCTGTTCACATTCGACGAAGATCGAGCCTGTTTGCTCCACCATGCCGTAGTAGTTGTGCACGCGCTTCACGCCCGCAGCGTGTTCCAGCCGGCGCTTGAATTCCTCTGTGCTCACGGCCTGCGACTGGAGCTGCTTCCAGCCGCCGCCGTGAATCAGAATCCCGTGTTCGAGTGTTAGCGTGTCGCCACTTGCCTCGAGCGCCTGAACGAGGTGTTGCCAGACGATGAACGTGAAGCCGAACAGCAGAATCGGCTGATCGGGATACTTATCGAGAAAGCGGCGCACGCCTTCGAGATTGAGCGACATGTCGTCGTTCAAGGCGAATTCGACGTCACGCCCGAAGATCGAAAATCCGAGGATGCCCGCCGTGCGCGCCGAGAAGCGATAGCGGTCGGCCACTGTGGCACGGCAGTCGATCACCAGCATGGGCAACCGCTTCGGGCCGATAAAGTCGCCTACGATGCGCGACAGCACTTTGACCTGCAACGCCGAGGTCCGCTTGTCCAGAAAGATCTGCGAGACGCTTTGACCGCTGGTGCCGGACGACGTCATCGTCTTGATGACGTCGGCTCTCGGCACACTCAGCAATTGCTCGTGTTTGAAGAGCCGGACCGGCAGGAACGGCAACGCCTGCAAGCCGGAGGCTTCGCGTGGGCTGCCGAATTTGTCCACGATGGCGCGGTACTGAGGACAGGCGCCGTAGTGCCAGTCCGTCAGACGCTGAAGCTCACCGAGCAGCATGCGGTCCTTGTCCGCCTTCGAGAAGCCGAAGACGGGCCATTGCGGGACCTCGCTCAGGACAGTTGGCTCAGACATTGATAGTCCACCTTTCCTGTGGGTAGGCGTGGCAATTCGCGCATCAGGTTCACCGCGACGACCGACGGATGAAGCCCAAGCGACCTCGCCATGTCCTGGCGTAGTTCGTCGGAGGCGAGCTCCGGCGCATTGCCCACGTGAATGACCAGCTTGTCGTCGCTGCCGTGGGCCGCGCAAGCGAGGCCTTTGTCCGCGGCGAGCCGCTCGACGGCGTCGAGCGAGATGCGAATGCCGAGAATTTTCAGAAAGCGGTGGCGCCGCCCTTCGATGAAGAAGCAACCGTCTTCGTCGACGCGTGCGAGGTCGCCGGTGCGCAGTTGCCCCTTGTTCACGTCGCCGAGCTTCAGGTCAGCGGCGCTTTCGGCATAACCCATCGAAACATTCGGGCCTGCGTAAATCAGCTCGCCCACGATGCCAGGTTCGGTGACCACGCGCCCGTCGTCGCTCTCGAGCCACAGGCGTCCGCCGGGAATCGCACGGCCAATGCTGCCCGCTTTGCTCGCCATTTCTGCGGAAGCAAGATAGGCGATGCGCGCGGTCGCTTCCGTCTGACCGTACATCGAGAAAAACCGGATGCCCTTCTCGCGGCAGATGTCGGCAACCTGCTGCACCTTGGACGGATCCATGCGACCGCCCGCTTGAGTCAGCGTACGCACCGACGGCATATTGATGCGGCCAAGACGCAGCTTGAGCAGGATGTCGTAGCTGTACGGCACCCCGGCGAAGCTCGTTACCTGGTGCTCATTGACCTGCTTCCAGAAAGCAGGCGCCATGAGCGAATGGTCCGACAGGACCAGCGATGCGCCAGCGAGCAAGTGGCTATTGATGACCGACAGGCCGTACGAATAGTGAAACGGCAACGACGTGATGGCGCGCTCTTGCGGTGCGATCGCGAGGTACTCGGCGATCGACGCGGCATTGGCGGCAAGATTGTGCGCGCTCAGCCGCACCAGCTTCGGTGAGCCCGTGGAGCCCGACGTCGCCATCAGCAATGCAAGCTCCGGATGCAGTTCATGAGATACCGCATCGAGGCGGCGATATAAACCGTACGCGCCTTCCTCGTGCACCAGGGTGCCGTAGGGATGTGCTCCCGCCGCTTCCGCCGCTTCGGTCGCGGTGAAGATGTACGCCGGATCGTAGCTGCGAATCAAACGGTTCAGTTGCGCTTCATCGAGTCCCCGGCCAAGCAGGAGCGGCACGGCTCCCCGTGCCTGTGAAGCCAGATAACACAGCAGCGTCGGAAGATCGTTGCCGCCCACGATGAAGATCAGCTGCCGCGCTGGCAATTGGGCCGCGAGCCGGTCGATAGCCTGGTGCAGGTCCGCATAGGTGAGCGTGACCCCGCCCTCGGCAATGAGAGCCGTGCGTTCAGGATATTGCCGGCTGACGAACCCGGATTTCATAGCTCGACGCCGTACTTCTTGAGCTTTTCGATGCCGATCGTGTAGGAACCGAATTCGATGATGTCGTCGGTCTCCATCATGATCTGGAAGGCGTCTTCGAGCGCCGCGATCATGCCCATATGGCCGACCGAGTCCCACGCAGGAACGCACTGATAGACAAATTCCGCATTGAGGGCGTCGCGCGGAACCGAGAAGGAATCCATGAAGACCTTGTCGTACGTATCTTTGTTCGTCATTTCTTTACCAATCTCACTTGAAGACCTTGCGGTCATTGTTAGGGCGGGCGACGCGTGCTGGATTGCCCAAGGCGATCACATCGTCGGGGATGTCGCCGTACACGACCGACCCCATGCCAATGATCGAATTGGAGCCGATGCGCACGCCCTCCTTGATCAGCGCCCCCATGCCGAGGTAGCTGTTGGCGCCGATTACGCAGGCGCCGCCGATGTTGACCATCGACGATATGACGGTGTGGTCGCCGACCTGAACGTCGTGACCCACGATCGACATGGTGTTCACGCAAGCATGGCGGCCGAGTCTTGCGTCGCTTGAAATCGAGCAAAGCGGCGTGATGACCACGCCTTCGCCGAGCGTCGCGCTCTCCACCACCAGCGAGCTCGTGTCGACCACGCGCCCGAGCCGGGCGTTGGCCTCGCGCAGCTTTTCGCCGAGCTTTTCGCGCGCGGAGGGTTCACCCAGCGCGATCACGAACTCGGCCTCGTCCAGGTGCTGCTGAACCTCGAGGGCGTCGAAGCGATAGACGTCGGCGCCGTAGTGCGTGCGCTCGGTCCGAATATCATCGACGAAGCAGATCTGCTCCCAACGCTTCGTCACCGCGTTCTGGCGCCGCGCGACATCCATGACCTCTTTACCGAAGCCACCTGCGCCATACACAAAAAGTTTCAAAGTCACGATATAAACCGCACCAAGGGATGGGCCAACGTCGGGTTTCCAGGCGAAACGACCGGCCGGTCGGGCATCGGCCCATCACCCTTCGGCAGATCGCCGCCGCTCACGTCCGCACGGACAGACACCGACGCCCCGAGCAACATTTTCTGAAATTATGCCGTTGGCTCGCTGGGGTCGATCTTGGGAGATAGCACGGGAATAGCCGCCAATTTGAGGCATGGCGCGGCCGGGCGGCGGCGGCCTTGGCGGTTTTTTGTTCGTTGTGGGGCGGCTCGCTGGACAGGGCCCGCCAGGAAGATTTCCGTTGCGGAGACCTTTTGCGCGCCATGCGGCCGCCCCGCTTACCGCGCACCTTGCAGTGCGCGCGGCAGGCCGGTCAGCGAACCAGCCTGCGAGAGATCGCGCCGACCACTCAGCGCGTCAGCGTAATCGCAAGATACGCGGCATATAGCACCCCGGACACCAGCAGCGCCCACACCGGCACACCGCGCTCGCGCACATTGACACGCAGCCAGGCGGCGGAAGCCAGCGTGATGACGATGCCGGTCACGACTTCGACACGCGGCACCCACGGTGTCAGCAGAATCCCGATGGCGGGAAGCAGGGTGCCCTGGAATACCATCGCGCCGGTGATGTTGCCGAACGCGAGCGTGTCCTTGCCGCGGCGAATCCACAGAATGCTGTTGACCTTCTCCGGCAATTCGGTCGCAATCGGAATGATCAGCAACGAGAGCAGCAGCGGCGAAATGCCAAGCACCTGGGACACACCGCGCACACCATGGATAAACCCTTCCGCGCCCCATACCAGCAATGCAACGGCTAGCGCCAGTTGCAGCACGATGGTCGCGAGATTGGTCGGCACACCGAGGCGCGAGAGCAGCATCTTGCCTGGCGCTTCCGTGCCATGGCCCGCGTCGACGAGCTGACTCGATGCACGGAACGTCATCACCACGTACGTGACGTAGACGCCCACCAGCGCCACGCTGAACAGCGCGCGCACGATCATCTGCTCGTGCGGCACGTACATCGCAGCGGCCGCCAGCACGAAAGCGCACAGGAAATAGTTGATATCTCGTGTGAAGCCCGTGCGCTCGGGCGCGACCCAGCCTTTGACTCCGCGGGCGCGAAGAATGGCGAGCGTCATCAGAAAGGTGGACAGGGTGGAGAGCATGAGCGGCGCGCCGAGAATCGCGCCGACGCCGATTTCCTGGTTGACCGCGCTATCGGTGGTGCCGCCTGCAATGGCGAGCAGCGGCACGAGCGTTTCGGGCAGCGCGGTGCCGACCGCCGCAAACAGCGAGCCCGTCACACCTTCCGAGATTTTCAGACGTTCGCCGAGATGTTCCAGCGCATTGGTGAAGAGTTCGGCCGCCACCAGAATGACGACCAGCATGATCGCGAGTTCGAAGAGCAGACCGGTCATGCACGGCTCCCGGCGCACAAGCGGAAAGCATGGCCACTCGCCGTATGGCGGGCCAACGCAAACACACGCGGGGGGACGGATAGGGCACTACAGTGTTTCACAGGACAACTCCGCGGTCGGACGTAAGTGACGAACCAATGACGCACCGCCACCCGTCCGACCAGAACGAGGTAGTGCGTCAATGGTCTCGCCAAACCGACCCGGTCGAACGCGCCATGACCCGCAGATCAAGTATGTTGACGCGCTCTCCTTCAAGGAATGAAGGAAGGCTACTCCCCAGTGACCGGGGGATTCTAATGGCATGCGAGGCTTTCAACAAGCTTCTATAGCGCCACTCGTCGGATCGGCAATCGGCGCGCGCATATCTTGGGCATGATGTGCGGGAAGATCGCGCTATACAGCGGCGGCCTTGACGCCCCGGACCTTGCACTGTGCGTCTTGCAGACAGGCTGTTCCAGCGCGTCACAATTCGGCAAACTCAGATCTTTGACCTCACACACAGCCTGGATGATGTACTCGAGACTGTCTCCCTCGTGCATGAAAAACAGCGTAAGCGCGTACGGAGAAATCCCAGGATGGTGGTTTCGAGACGCTGCCAAACGCTCTCGATATTCTGATCAAGGAAATGGCAGGTGCGACATTGAAGCTGCGTTGAGGCAACGCGGCAGCGGTCGTTACCATGCCCGGCGCTTGCAGCAATGCGAAAGACGATTGAAGGGTAAAACTGGCTGGGGAAAATCGCGCTGAAACCTGACCAGATTTGGTGCGCCCGGCTGGGATCGAACCAGCAACCCCTGCCTTCGGAGGGCAGTACTCTATCCATTGAGCTACGGGCGCTTCAACACGAAAGCGCGGCAACCAGAACGGATGCGACGCCAAAGCGAGACCGCAAGGATACCCGGTTTCGGCCACACCGTCCACCGGACGGCCGATATGGCAGGCTCCGGGCCCTTCCGGCCGCTCCTTGCGCTCCGGGTAAACGCCTGCTGAACAGCCCGCCGCCGCCCTCGCCGCCGTCGAAATCTTGCGTCTATAATCGTCCGTGGCTGATATAGAACAAGAAGTTGCCGTCACGCTGTACCGCTCACATACCCACGGAGACGAGACAAGCATGAGCGAAGCACCACACGGAGCCCCGATCAAAACCCCAGCGCAACTTGTCGCCGCGATCATCGCCGGGTTTGCTGTGCCGATCGTCATCATCGTTCTGCTGGCGGTTTATGTCGATAATTCGACACGTACCGGCGCCGGCACCGACTCTCTCTCCGAAGCCGAAGTCACCGCCCGCATCAAGCCGCTAGCCCAGGTCGAAATTCGCGACGCCAATGCGCCGCGCGTCTACAGGAGCGGCGAAGAAGTCTATAAAGCCGTTTGCTCCGCATGTCACGCGGCGGGCACGGCAGGCGCGCCGAAATTCACCAATACCGCCGACTGGGCGCCGCGCATCGCGCAGGGCTTCGACACGCTCTGGCACACGGCGCTCGCGGGCAAGGGCGCGATGCCCCCGCGCGGCGGCACCAGCCCGGATGACTACAGCGACTTCGAAATCGCCCGCGCGGTGGCCTACATGGCGAACAATTCCGGCGCGAGCTTCCCCGAACCGGCGCAGCCGGCCGCAGGCGCGGCGGCGGCCTCTGGTGCGGCCGCGGCAGCCGCGCCGGCGGGCGCTTCGGACGCGGGTGCGGCCCAGGCTCAAGCCGCCGCGGCCATGGCCGCGATGGCGAGCGTCCCGCAAGCCGCGGCACCGGCAGCCGGCGCCGCCCAAAGCGCGGATGCGTCGCAAGCCGGCAAGGCGTTGTATCAGCAGGTCTGCCAGGCGTGTCACGCAGCGGGCGTGCTGAACGCACCGAAATTCGGCGACAAGGAAGCCTGGGCACCGCGCCTGAAGGAGCCGATGGACACGGTCTACAACTACGCGCTGCATGGCAAAGGCGCGATGCCGCCGAAGGGCGGGTCGAGCGCGTCGGATGCCGACGTCAAGGCCGCCGTCGACTACATGGTCAGCGCGGTGAAGTAAGGCTTTCGAGACGCCGCTCGCGGCGTTGGCCGCTAAACAAAAAATCCCTGCACGCGCGGTGATGCGATGCAGGGATTTTTTTATGCGCGATGCGTTTATGCCTATGTCAGGCACCGATGGCGCGGGTCCGGCGCCCACGCGGGACGGCTGAACGCGTCGGCAAAGGCCAATGCCGGCGTGCTGCGAGCGAGGGCCGTGAAACCCGCGTGCAACGCAGCGGGCGCGAGCCAAGGATAGTCCAGGCTCGCCTGCAATGCGTCGAGCAATGCGCCGTCGGCATCCGGCACCACGTCCATGCGGGCGATATGGATGTCGAAAGAGGTGACGACCGGCGTCTCGTCGAAGGTCCATCGATACACGCCGTGGCCGACGCGCAATGCCCCGCTCGCCGTCTCACGCATCACCACCAGCCAGGGCAGCGCGTCGATCACGCCGGCTTGCACGTCAAGCGAATCGCACACGTAGTAAGTCCGGCATCGCGAGTATTGCGCGCCGAAATCGGTGACGAGCGTTTTCGCGATCGCGTCGCTGCCGACGGTGCGAGCCGGAAACGCGATCGCCGATGTCGCCAGTGAAATGGTAAGCACCGCGTCCGCCGCGAACGCTTCGGCGATGCGTTGGGCGCGGGTGTTGTCTTTCGCGTCGATATAAATGTCGAGTGCGCGGCGATACGGTGCGAGCGGCGGCAAGGTCATGCGGGCGATCTCCCATTCACGCCCGCCGACATTCGGCCGACGAGCCGCGCCACTCTAGCTCAAGCGCTCGGAAAACTGCCGAAGCACTTGCCATGCACAGGGTCTTACGAACCGACGAACGCGACGAATGCGATAAAGCAGCGCGAAGCAGCACAGCACGCACCGCGCCAGGCTACGCGTGCTTCCTCAAGGCTTCTGCAACAGCGCCTTCAAACTCGCGAGCCGGTCTTTCGGCGACATCGGCGCTTCTTCGGGCGTCGGCGGCGGCGCATCGTCGAGCAGCATTTCTGGGATAAAGCGAGACGGCTCGCACACCACCGTCTCTCGCGCGCGCTTGCGCTTCTTGCACCAGTTCAGATGCAAACTGCGCTGCGCCCGCGTGATCGCGACGTACATCAGCCGGCGCTCTTCTTCGATGCGGGCGTCGTCGATCGGTTCGTCGTCGGGGCCGCCGCGATGCGGCATGATGCCTTCCTCGACGCCCACCAGAAACACGTGCGGATACTCCAGCCCCTTCGACGCATGCACAGTCGAAAGCCGCACCGCATCCGGATCTTCCTCGCGGCCTTCGAGCATCGACATCAACGCGACGGTCTGGATCAGGCCGAGAAGATTCTTGCCGGTGTCGCCGAAACCGTCGGCGGTGTCGTAGCCGGTCGCTTCACTGTTGGCGGCGCCCTCCGGCTCGGCCTTGGTGCCCTTGCGCTTGAGCCACTCCATGAACTCCAGCACGTTCTGCCATTTGGCCTGCGCCTGACGTTCGTCGAACGCGTCGTACAGATACGCTTCGTAGTGGATCGCGTCCATCAGTTCGTCGAGCAGCGTGCCGGCCGCGTCCTTCTCGGCGCGATCGGTGAGGCGCTGCATGAAGTCGCAGAACACGCGCATCGGTTCGATCTGACGCGGCGACAAGCGCGCCTCGATGCCGCCCATGTACACCGCCTCGAACAGCGACACCTTCGCCTGGCCGGCAAACGAGCCGAGCGCTTCGAGCGTCGTATTGCCGACGCCGCGGCGCGGCGTGGTGATCGCGCGGATGAACGCGGGGTCGTCATTGGCGTTGGCGATCAGACGCAGATACGCGCAGATGTCCTTGATCTCGGCCTTGTCGAAGAACGACTGGCCGCCGGACAGCACATACGGAATCCGCTCGCGACGCAGCACCTGTTCGAAAATGCGCGCCTGGAAATTACCGCGATACAGGATGGCGTAGTCGCGGAAATTCGCGCGCCGCTCGAACTTGTGCGCGGACAGGCGGAACACCACGGACTCCGCCTCGTGCTCTTCGTCGTTGCAGCCCGTGACGGTGATCGTGTCGCCCATGCCGTGTTCGGACCACAGCTTCTTCTCGAACAGCTTCGGATTGTTCGCGATCACGTTGTTCGCGGCGGTCAGAATACGCACCGTCGAGCGGTAATTCTGTTCCAGCTTGATCAGATGCAGCTTCGGAAAATCCTTGCTGAGCTGGCCGAGATTTTCGAGCGTCGCGCCGCGCCAGCCGTAGATCGCCTGGTCGTCGTCGCCGACTGCCGTGAACGCCGCGCGCTTGCCCGCGAGGAGCTTCACCAGTTCGTACTGGCACGCGTTGGTGTCCTGGTACTCGTCGATCAGCAGGTAACGCAGCTTGTTCTGCCAGCGCTCGCGCACCTGCTCGTTCTTCGCGAACAGTTCGGCGGGCAGGCGGATCAGGTCGTCGAAATCGACCGCCTGATACGCGTGCAGCGTCGCCACGTAGTTGCGGTAGACGATCGCGGCCTGATGCTCGTCCTCGTTCGCGGCGATCGCAATCGCCTCCTCGGGCATGATCAGGCCGTTCTTCCACAGCGAGATGATCGACTGGATCTTGCGGATGAAGCCCTTGTCCGTCGAACCGACCTGCTCCTGGATCATGCCGAAGCAGTCGTCCGAATCCATGATCGAGAACTGCGGCTTCAGGCCGACGTGTTCCGCTTCCTGCCGCAGGATCTGCACGCCGAGCGAGTGGAACGTGCACACCGTCAACTGATTGACGGGCACCTTGCGGCCTTCCTTGCCGGGCGTCGTGAGCGTCTTGCCTTCGAGCAGCTTGCCGACGCGCTCGCGCATTTCGGCCGCGGCCTTGTTCGTGAACGTGACGGCGGCGATGTGGCGCGGCTCGAAGCCTTTCGCTTCGATCAGGTGCGCGATTTTCTGCGTGATCACGCGCGTCTTGCCGCTGCCTGCGCCGGCGAGCACGAGACACGGACCGTCAAGATAGCGGACCGCTTCATTTTGAGCGGGGTTCAGGCCTGCGGACATCGTCTGTGGATGGGTGATGCGGTTAGGAGCGGTGGTCGAGGGCACGCCGGCGTGAAATCGCCGGCGGGAGGCCCGGGGGCATGCTGCGCGGTAGCGTCGGCTGGAACGGGCGCCCGCAGGGGTGCGAGGGTATCCCGGTCCGGCGCGGTTTCGCGCGAGAGGAGCGATGTTAACACGGATGTCTGCCATGGACGCCGCGACGGATGCCCCGGCGGTTAGCCGCGACCGGCACCCGGGCCGGCCCAAAGCGCCCCCCGACAATTCACCGCGACGACGCTGACGGTGCGCCTTCAGGACATGCCACAATTACGGTGTTGCGCGCCGTCGCCGCGGTGGCAAAGCGGCGCGCCGTTTTTGCAGGAAGACACGCATGCCCGGATCGCTAAATATTGGATTGATGGGTTACGGTTTTGCTGGCGCGACCTTTCATGCGCCGGTGATCGCACATTGCGGACGCGCAAGCGTCGCCGCCATCGCGACGAGCCAGCCCGAACGCGCGCAGGCCGACTATCCGCACGCGAAAGTCGTGGCCGACCTCGACGCGCTGCTGGCGCTCGACGACATCGATTGCGTCGTGATCGCCACGCCCAACGACACGCACTTCGACCTCGCACGCCGCACCCTGGAAGCCGGCAAGCACGTGGTGGTCGACAAGCCGGTCACGCTGAGCGCCGCCGACGCCCACACGCTTGCCAACATCGCGCTCGCGCGGGGCAAGCTGTTCATGCCGTTCCACAACCGCCGCTGGGACGGCGATTTTCTGACCGTGCGCGATCTGCTCGCCCGCGTGGAACTGGGGCGCGTCACGCAGTACGAATCGCATTTCGACCGCTTCCGGCCGGAAGTGCGGCAGCGCTGGCGCGAAGAGGCGTCGCGCGGCGGCGGCCTGCTGTTCGACCTCGGGCCGCATCTGATCGACCAGGCGTTGGCGCTCTTCGGCGCCCCGCAGACGGTCTCGGCGACGCTGCGCACGCATCGCGACCAGGCGAGCGCGCCGGACTACGTGCACATCCAGCTCGGCTACGGCGAGTTCGAGGTGGTGCTGCACGCGAGCGCGCTGACCGCGCTGGTCGCGCCGCGCTTTGCGATCCACGGCACGCGCGGCAGCTATGTGAAACACGGGCTCGACACGCAGGAAGACCAGCTGAAAGCAGGCCTGCGGCCCGGCGACGAAGGCTTCGGCGCCGGCAATACCACAGGCTTGCTGCGCGTGCAGGAAGGCGGCCAGGAAGTCGAGCGCGAAGTGCCGACGCGCAATGGCGACTACGCCGGGTTCTATATCGCGGTGGCGGACGCCATCCAGCACGGCGTCGCATTTCCTGTCACGGCTCAGGATGCGGTCGACGTGATGACCATCATCGAGCTCGCGGCGCGCAGCTCGGAAGAAGGCTTGCGCTTGCCGTTCGAGCGCATTCGCTGAGCCATTCGAGCGCGCGGCGCGACGGCTTGTGTACCTAAAACCGCACGAGCCGCCGGGCTCGCGCGGGCAGAAACCCGACGTCTCCGAAAGGAACATAACGTTACAACTCTGCCCGCTCCCCGGTCAGCGCACGGCCGCGCTCATTCGTTGCTACCTGAGTAGCATCTTCACGACAACGACTTCCGGAGAGTCTATGCCTCGTATCACCCGCGCCATTGCAGCAGGCGCCCTGCTCAGTTCTCTCGCCGCCTGCGTGGTGACTCCGCCGCCCGCGCCGACGCCACACCCCACCCAGCAGCAGATCGCGGATCAGCGTCTGCGTCAGGTCGAAGGCCGGATCGACAATCTCGGCCGCCGCATCGACAAACGGGTGAATCAGGGCGACTACCCGCCGCCGCAAGGCGCATCCCTGCATCATCGGCTGGACGTGATCCGCCAGGAAGCGCACGACATGGCCGCGCAACACGGCGGCGGCCTCACCGCCGACGAACAGCGCGTGCTGAATCAGGAGCTGGACAACGCGGCTCACGCGATCGGCGAGTAAGCCGGTTCCGTCATCGAAGCAGCACCGGTGCGCGGCCCAGCGCGGGCAACCTGGCCCGCGTTTTTTTCGCCGACGCGTACCGCAGCCGCCCCCCTACAGGCCGCCAGCCTCTATTTGACAAGCCCCCGGCCGTCGCGTACATTCGCCGCACGCGTCGGGAGAGCGCGCTGGCCGCCGAATATCGCAGGCCGCGCCGCCGAAGGGGCACACCCGCAAACTCTCAGGCAAAAGGACCGACCGCGTCGAAAAACCCTCGCCAGAAGCAACCTCAAGGCAGCGGTTTTTCGCACTCTGGAGAGCGGCAGTAGCCATCTGCGTTTTGGCAACATCACGCAGATTCGGGCAGGCTGCCCACCGAAGGGGCGCGCGTGTCATCGTGGCGGAGCAACGTTCACGGTCGCGCAATCTCTCAGGTATCGAGGACAGAGGGGTCATGCAGAACCACGCTCGCAGGCACCTTGCCGCGAGGCGTAGCGCCGCATGGCCTTTTTTGTTTCGCGAGACGCCCGAGGCCCCATGACCGAACTCAAACACACCCCGCTCAACGCCACCCATCGTGCGCTCAATGCCCGCATGGTCGATTTCGGCGGCTGGGACATGCCCGTCAACTACGGCTCGCAGATCGACGAACACCGCGCCGTGCGCACCGACGCCGGCATGTTCGATGTCTCGCACATGTGCGTGGTCGACTTCACCGGCGAGCGCGTGCGCGCTTTCTTCGAATACGCGCTGGCCAATAACGTCGGCAAGCTGCAAACGCCCGGCCGCGCGCTCTATTCCTGTCTGCTGAACCCGAACGGCGGCGTGATCGACGATCTGATCGTCTATTACTTCAGCGAAGACCACTTCCGCGTGGTCGTCAACGCCGGCACCGCCGAGAAAGACATCGCCTGGTTCGGCCAGCTCAACGCCGACGGCGGCTTCGGCCTGACCATCACGCCGCGCCGCGACTTCGCGATTGTCGCCGTGCAAGGCCCGAATGCGCGCGAGAAAGTCTGGCAAACGGTGCCCGCCGCACGCGCCGCCACCGAAGCTCTGAAGCCGTTCAACGCGGCGCGCGTCGAAGGCACGCCGTTCGGCGAACTGACCGTCGCGCGCACCGGCTACACCGGCGAAGACGGTTTCGAGATCATCGTGCCGGCGGACCACGTAGAGGCGCTATGGAACGCGCTGCACGCGCAAGGCGTGCGCCCGGCCGGCCTCGGCGCGCGCGACACGCTGCGCCTGGAAGCCGGCATGAACCTGTACGGCCAGGATATGGACGACAACGTCTCGCCGCTCGACGCCGGCCTCGCCTGGACCGTCGATCTGACCTCGCCGCGCGACTTCGTCGGCAAGGGCAAGCTCGAAGCCGACGGTTCGAAGGCAGCGTTCGTCGGCCTGATCCTGCTGAAGGAAAACGGCAAGGCGGCAGGTGTGCTGCGCGCGCATCAGAAAGTCCTCACGCCGCAGGGCGAAGGCGAAATCACCAGCGGCACTTTTTCCCCGACGATGCAGGAATCGATCGCCTTCGCGCGCGTGCCCAAGGGCGTGCAGCCGGGCGACACCGTTCACGTCCAGATTCGAGACAAGGCCGTTCCCGCAAGCGTGGTAAAAATGCCATTCGTGCGCAACGGCAAGGTGCTGGCCGTTTAAGCAGCCGCGCGCACGCCCCTCTTTTTAAGCCAATACCGAATCACACCGCACAGGAGCATCCGATGAGCATCCCGGCCGACCTCAAATACACCGAATCGCACGAATGGGTCCGCACCGAAGCGGACGGCACGCTGACGGTCGGCATCACCGACCACGCGCAGGAAGCGCTCGGCGACATCGTCTTCTTCGAAGTCCAGCAACTGGGTAAGACCGTGACGGCGGGCGACACCGTTGCCGTGATCGAATCGGTGAAGGCCGCTTCCGACATCTACGCGCCGGTCTCGGGCGAGATCATCGAAGCGAACTCGGCCGTGGCCGACTCGCCCGACTCGGTCAACAGCACGCCGTACGAAAGCTGGCTCTTCAAGATCAAGCCGGCCGCCGACGCGACGCAAGATCGCCTGATCGACGCCGACGCGTACACGAAGTCGATCGGCGCCTGATCTGATTCACCTTTACGTTTAACCCGCCAGGTGCGGCGCGTCCCTCTCGAAGCCCAGGGATAGCCGCACCGCCAGGAACACCCATGAAGCTCGAACACCCGGATCGTCTGATGAACCGCACTCCTCTCTCGCTCGCCGCGCTCGAAGTGCATGACGCCTTCGCCGAACGGCATATCGGCCCGGATTCCGCCGACCAGGAAGCGCTGCTCGAAGCCCTCGGCTTCGCCTCGCGCGCCGCGCTGATCGACGCCGTGATTCCGAAGACGATCCGCCGCACCGAAACGCTGCCGCTCGGTCCCTTCGCGCAACCGAAGAGCGAGGCCGAAGCGCTCGCCGCGCTGCGCGAACTCGCGGACAAGAACCAGGTGTTCCGCTCGTATATCGGGCAGGGCTATTACAACGCGCACACCCCGACGGTGATCCTGCGCAACGTGCTGGAAAATCCGGCGTGGTACACCGCGTACACGCCGTATCAGCCGGAAATTTCGCAAGGCCGTCTGGAAGCGCTGTTGAACTTCCAGCAGATGATCGTCGACCTGACGGGTCTCGCGATCTCGAACGCGTCGCTGCTCGACGAAGCCACCGCCGCCGCCGAAGCGATGACGCTGCTGCAACGTGTGGGCAAGCCGAAGTCGAACGTGTTCTTCGTCGCCGACGACGTGCTGCCGCAAACCATCGAAGTGGTGAAGACGCGCGCCACGCCGGTCGGCATCGAAGTGAAAGTCGGACCCGCCGCTGAAGCCGCGAACTCGAACGCATTCGGCGTGCTGCTGCAATACCCGGGCGTGAACGGCGACGTGCGCGACTACCGCGCGCTGACCGAAGCGATCCACGCAGCGGGCGGCCACGTGGTGGTCGCCGCCGACCTGCTCGCACTGACCGTGCTTACGCCGCCGGGCGAATGGGGCGCGGACGTGGCCGTCGGCAATACGCAGCGCTTCGGCGTGCCGATCGGTTTTGGCGGCCCGCATGCCGCTTATCTCGCGGTGCGCGACGAATTCAAGCGTCAGATGCCGGGGCGTCTCGTCGGCGTGACCGTCGATGCGCAAGGCAACCCCGCGCTGCGTCTCGCGCTGCAAACGCGCGAACAACATATCCGCCGCGAGAAGGCCACCTCGAACGTGTGTACCGCGCAAGCGCTGCTCGCGATCATGGCCAGCATGTACGCGGTCTATCACGGCCCGCACGGTCTGAAGACCATCGCGCTGCGCGTGAACCGCATCGCCGCGCTGCTCGCCGAAGGCGCGAAGCAGCTCGGCTACACGCTCGTCAACGAAACCTTCTTCGACACGCTCACGTTCGACACCGGCGCGCGCACGCAAGCGCTGCTCGACGCCGCCACCGCGAGGCGCATCAACCTGCGCCGCGTGAGCGCGACGCAAGTGGGCCTGTCGATCGACGAAACCACGACGCGCCACGATCTGACCGATCTGCTCGCGGTCTTCGCGCAAGCCGCCTTCGCGAGCGAGGTGCCGCAAGTCGACGCGCTCGACGCCGCGATGGCTGCTTCGAACACCGCCTCGGTACCGGCTGCGCTCGAGCGCACCAGCACGTACCTCACGCACCACGTGTTCAACCGTCATCATTCGGAAACCGAAATGCTGCGCTATCTGCGCAGTCTGTCGGACAAGGACCTCGCGCTCGACCGCTCGATGATCCCGCTCGGCTCGTGCACGATGAAGCTGAACGCGACCTCGGAAATGCTGCCGGTCACGTGGCCCGAATTCGGCCAGATCCATCCGTTCGCGCCGGCCGAGCAAACCGTCGGCTACCGCGAAATGATCGATCAGCTCGAAGAGATGCTGGTCGCCGCAACCGGTTATGCCGCCGTTTCGCTGCAACCGAATGCCGGCTCGCAAGGCGAGTACGCGGGTCTCCTGATCATCCACGCGTATCACGCGTCGCGCGGCGAAGCGCATCGCAACGTCTGCCTGATTCCCGCTTCGGCGCACGGCACGAACCCGGCATCGGCGCAGATGGCCGGTATGCAGGTCGTGGTGGTCGCCTGCGACGCGCAAGGCAATGTCGATATCGAAGACCTGAAGAAGAAGGCCGCTCAGCACGCCGACAAGCTCGCGGCGATCATGATCACGTATCCGTCCACGCACGGCGTGTTCGAAGCGAACGTGCGCGAAATCTGCGAGATCGTGCATGCGCACGGCGGCCAGGTGTACGTGGACGGCGCGAACATGAACGCGATGGTCGGTCTGTGCGCGCCGGGCCAGTTCGGCGGCGACGTCTCGCACCTGAACCTGCACAAGACCTTCTGCATTCCGCACGGCGGCGGCGGACCAGGCGTCGGTCCGGTCGCGGTCGGGGCGCACCTCGCGCAGTTCCTGCCGAACCAGATCTCGTCGGGCTATGAGCGCGCGCCGAACGGTATCGGCGCGGTGTCGGGCACACCGTACGGCTCCGCATCGATCCTGCCGATCTCGTGGATGTACATCGCGATGATGGGCGCGAAGAACCTGACCGCCGCCACCGAAACCGCGATCCTCAACGCGAACTACCTCGCGAACAAACTCGCGCCGCACTATCCGGTGCTGTATTCGGGCCCGGGCGGACTGGTCGCGCACGAGTGCATTCTCGATCTGCGTCCGTTGAAGGAAACCAGCGGCATCACCGTGGACGACGTCGCCAAGCGCCTCGCCGACTACGGTTTCCACGCGCCGACGATGAGCTTCCCGGTGCCGGGTACGTTGATGGTCGAGCCGACCGAATCGGAATCGAAGGAAGAACTCGACCGCTTCATCGAAGCGATGATCGCGATCCGCGACGAAATTCGCGCGGTCGAAGAAGGCCGCTCGGATCGTGAGGACAATCCGCTGAAGCACGCGCCGCACACCGCTGCCGTGGTGATCGCCGACGACTGGAAGCATGCGTATGCACGCGAAACCGCCGCGTATCCGCTGCCCACGTTGATCGCGAAGAAGTACTGGCCGCCGGTCGGCCGTGCGGACAACGTGTACGGCGACCGCAATCTGTTCTGCTCCTGCGTGCCGATCGCCGACTACGAGTAAGCGCGCGGCGCATCGCCCTCTGTCCGAACGGGCGGCAGGGCGGTGCGCGGTTCTACCCGGGCTTCTGTCGCTCGTGGCCGCAAACGGCTAACATCACACACCGAATCAGCCTAACGAGGAGTTTCGCATGGCGCGAAAGGTGCGATCGATGCAAAGCGGGGCCGCAGCGACGCGAGCCCGCCCGTGGCGGCAAACGTGCGTCTTGATGCTGGCCGGCGCGGCGGCGCTGCTGCCGCTGCGGCAAGCGCAGGCCGCGATGAATTTCTGTGCGGCGCCCGCGTTGCAGACCAGCGAGCGCACCAACGCCGATCCCGGCGTGAAGGCGCTCGTGAGCAACGTGCAAACGCATCTGAACGCGCAGCCGCATGCGCTCGCGAAGCTGCATACCGAGGGCACGCTGCCGCACGAGGGCATCTACGATCAGAGCGTCGAAGCGGAGAAGGATCTCGATCTGCTGCGCGACGCCGCGCTCGCCTGGCGTGCGACCAGCGACGACCGGTTTCTGAAGCTCGTCGACCGCCTGCTGTACGCGTGGGTCACGACTTATCAGCCGAGTTTCAATCCGATCGACGAAACCCATTTCGAAGGGCTGATCCTCGCGTACGACATGACCGCGAGCGCGTTGCCCGTGAAGACGCGCAACGCGGCAATGGCGTTCCTGACGAAGCTCGCGAACGGTTACATCGCGCAGATCGACGCCCAGCCGCGGCCGCTGAAAGGCACGTTCCGCAACAATTGGCAGAGCCACCGGATCAAGCTGATCGCGATGGCGGCGTTCACGCTCGACAACCGCAAGATGATCACCGCGGCGCAGCGTCTGTTCGGCGAGCATATCGGCGACAACATCGCGCCGGACGGTGCGACCGTCGACTTCAGCGAACGCGACGCGCTGCACTACGTCACCTACGATTTGCAGCCGCTCGTGATGGCCGCGCTTGCCGCGCGCCGCCACAACCGCAACTGGCTGCAGGAGAAAGGCGCCAACGGCGCCACGCTGCTGGCCGCGCTCAACTGGCTGGCGCCGTTCGCGTCCGGCAGTCAGAAGCATGAAGAATTCGTGCATTCGAGCGTCCCGTTCGATGCAAAACGTCGCGAGGCCGGCTTGCCTGGCTACTCGGGTCCATGGGACCCGAAGAACGCAACGGAACTGTTTCACCTGGCCGCGCGTCTCGACGGACGCTTTACACCAATCGCGCTACAGCTCGCACCGACGCCACCCGCGTGGCTCGCCGTGTGCTTGCCGCTGCCGGCGCGCTAACATCTACTTATCAGCAGGGAGCAGTCAATGGCAGTCAGCGTGTTCGATCTCTTCAAAATCGGCATTGGTCCGTCCAGTTCGCATACGGTCGGGCCGATGCGCGCGGCGCTGATGTTCGTTCAAGGGCTCGAGCGCGACGGACTGCTGGACGCAACCGCGTCGGTGAAGGTAGATCTGTACGGATCGCTCGGCGCGACCGGCAAGGGCCACGGCACGGATCGCGGCGTGATGCTCGGCCTGATGGGCGACGCGCCCGACACCGTCGACCCGGACACTATCGCGCAACGTCTCGACGCGGTGCGGGTGTCGCGCAAGCTGCCGCTGCTCGGCACACACGAAGTGCCGTTCGTGCAGAAGGATCACATTTCGTTTTATCGCCAGGCGTTGGCCGAGCATCCGAACGGGCTGAAGTTGCACGCGTTCGATGCACAAGGCGAGACGCTACGCGCGTCGACCTATCTGTCGGTGGGCGGCGGCTTCGTGGTGACGGCCGGCGCGCCGAACACGAAAGTGCTGAGCGCCGTCGATCAATTGCCGCACTCGTTTCGCACCGGCAATGAATTGCTCGCGCTGTGCGCGTCGACCGGCAAGAGCATCGCTCAGTTGATGTGGGACAACGAGCGCGTGTGGCATACCGAAGAAGAAACGCGCGCCGGCTTGCTGAAAATCTGGGACGTGATGCAATCGTGCGTCGCGCGCGGCTGCGGCATCAACAACCCCGACGCCGATGGCAACTTGCCCGGGCCCTTTCAGGTGAAGCGTCGCGCGCCGCAGCTGTATCGCGCGCTGTCCGGCAATCCTGAACTCGCGCTGCGTGATCCGTTGTCGATGATCGACTGGATCAATCTCTACGCAATCGCGGTCAACGAAGAAAACGCCGCGGGCGGCCGCGTCGTCACCGCGCCGACCAACGGCGCCGCCGGCATCATTCCGGCCGTGCTGCATTACTACACGCGCTTCATGCCGGGCTCGAACCAGCAGGGCGTGATCGACTTCCTGATGACGGCAGCGGCCATCGGCATTCTGTACAAGCTGAACGCCTCGATTTCCGGCGCGGAAGTGGGCTGCCAGGGCGAGGTGGGCGTGGCCTGCTCGATGGCGGCAGGCGCGCTTGCCGCCGTGATGGGCGGCACGCCGAAGCAGGTCGAGAACGCCGCGGAAATCGGCATGGAACATAACCTTGGACTGACCTGCGATCCGGTCGGCGGGATGGTGCAGATTCCGTGCATCGAACGCAACGCGATGGCGTCGGTGAAAGCGGTCAACGCGGCACGCATGGCATTGCGCGGCGACGGCAGCCACTATGTGTCACTCGACTCGGTCATCAAGACCATGCGCGAAACCGGCGCGGATATGAAGACCAAATACAAGGAAACCTCGCGGGGCGGGCTGGCGGTGAATATCGTCGAGTGTTGATCACACGCATTCATTGCACATGACGACGCGGGCCACGGCCCGCGTTTTTCATTTGCGTGCTCACGCTCTTTGCGCTTCAGGTTCGCGCTTCGTCGGACAGGACAGTTGCGCTGCGCCATGACAGCGCACGCGCGCTCGGCGTAAGCTGTCGAAGCGCCCACCGGCCCGCACCTCACGCGGCGTCGATGCGGCACTATCCGATCGCACTCACGTACTGCCTGGAGGCTTCTTCGCAATGTCGCAGCCGAATGCTCCCGTTTCAGATTCCAACCTTGCTCGCACGACCGGTGCGCGTCTCGTCGTCGATGCTTTGCTCACGCATGGCGTCGAACGCGTTTTCTGCGTTCCCGGGGAAAGTTTTCTCGCTGTGCTCGATTCGCTGCACGACGAGACCGGGCGCATCCAGACCATTGTGTGCCGCCACGAAGCCGCCGCGGCGAACATGGCGGAGGCGGTCGGCAAACTGACCGGCCGCCCGGGCGTCGCGCTCGTCACGCGCGGGCCGGGCGCGACGCACGCGTCGATCGGCGTGCATACCGCGTTTCAGGATTCCACACCGATGATCCTGCTGATCGGTCAATGCGCACGCGAGCATCTCGACCGCGAGGCTTTCCAGGAAATCGACTATCGGCGCATGTTCGGCCAGATGGCGAAGTGGGTCGCGCAAATCGACGACCCGAAACGCATTCCCGAATATCTGAGCCACGCGTTTCACACGGCGACCTCAGGTCGGCCGGGGCCCGTCGTGCTGTCGTTGCCGGAAGACGTGTTGAGCGATGCATGCGATGCCGTGGCCGGCGTGCCGGCTTATCAACGCGTGGCGGCGTCGCCGTCGGCCGCGCAGATCGACAAGCTGCGTGAGTTGCTCGAAGGCGCGCAGCGGCCCATGGTGATCGCGGGCGGCAGCGGCTGGACGCCGGCCGCATGTGCGGACTTGCGGCGCTTCGTCGAGAACTGGCAGCTGCCGATCGGCCTCGCGTTCCGCTTTCAGGACACGCTCGACAACGAACATCCGAACTACGCGGGCGACGTCGGCCTCGGCATCAATCCGGCGCTGGCGCAGCGTATCCGCGATGCCGATCTGTTGCTCGTGCTTGGCCCGCGCATGGGCGAAGCGACGACGAACGGCTACACGCTGCTCGACATTCCGAAGACGAAGCAGACGCTCGTGCACGTGCATCAGGGCGCGGAAGAGTTGGGGCGTGTGTACGTCGCGGATCTGCCGATCGTCTCCGGCATGCCGGAACTGGCTGCGGCGCTGGCGGCGTTGCAGCCATCGTCGGGCCAGCCGGCGTGGGCCGGTGCGGCCGAGGATGCGCATCGCGCGTATCTCGAGTGGCGCAAGCCGCGCCCGATTCCCGGCGACGTGCAAATGGGCGAAGTGATTCAGCAGTTGCGCGCGCATCTGCCGGAGGACGCGATCCTCACGAACGGCGCGGGCAATTACGCGACGTGGCTGCATCGGCACTTTTCATATCGGCACTATCGCTCGCAACTCGCGCCGACGAGTGGTGCGATGGGCTACGGCGTGCCGGCGGCAATCGCGGCGAAGTCGCTGTATCCGCAGCGGGCGGTCGTCGCGCTCGCCGGCGACGGCTGCTTCATGATGGCCGCGCAGGAACTCGCGACGGCGATGCAGTATGACCTTCATGTGCTTTTCATTGTCGTGAACAACAGCCACTTCGGCACGATCCGGATGCACCAGGAGCGGCACTATCCGAACCGCGTGCACGGCACCGGGCTCACGAATCCGGACTTTGCAGCGTTCGCGCGGTCGTTCGGCGCACATGGCGAAACGGTGGAGCGGACGGAGGATTTTCTGCCGGCCTTGCAACGCGCGATGAACGCGCAGCGCGCGGCGGTGATCGAGATTCGCATGCCGCAGGAAGCGAGCACGCCGGGCGCGACGTTGGAGCAGATTCGCGAGCAGGGGAGGAAGATGCGGGGGGAGTAGGGGGGCTTGTGTGAAGAGCAGGTTCGGAACAACTGCCCCATAAAAAAACCCCGCCGAAGCGGGGTTTCTTCCGACGTCCGACGTCAAAGCAAGCAGCAACCTCCGCTTACTTCCCGCCCACGCTTTGCAGCGTGGTCCACTTGCCGTCGACCACCTTGTACAGCGTGATGCCGCCGTTCTTCAGATCGCCGCGGCTGTCATACGCGAGGTTCGACGACGTCACCGCCGGCATCGAGGTCTTCGCGAGCACCGGCAGGTACTTGGCCGGATCGGTCGAGTTTGCAGTCTTCATCGCGGCAAACATCGCCATTGCGCCGTCGTAAGCGTACGGCGAGTACGTTTGCACGTCTTCGTTGAAACGCTTCTTGTACTTCGCGACGTAGTCCTTGCCGCCCGGCATTTCTTCCAGCGGCAGGCCGGCAAGCGACGCCACCGTGCCGTTCGCCGCGTCGCCCGCGAGCTTGATGAAGGTCGGCGTGTGAACCATCTCCCCACCCATCAGCGGCGCCTTCACGCCAAGCTGCTTCATCTGCTTGGCCATCGGTGCCGCTTGCGAATCCGCACCGCCGTAGTAGATCAGATCCGGGTTCGTCGACTTGAGCTTGGTCAGGATCGACTTGAAATCGACGGCCTTGTCGTTCGTGTATTCACGATCGACGATCGTCGCGCCCGCCGCCTTCGCCGCCTTTTCGAACTGATCTGCCAGACCCTGGCCGTAAGCCGTGCGGTCGTCGACGATCGCGATCTTCTTCATGCCCAGATTCTTGACCGCGAACGCGCCGGCGACCGAACCTTGCTGCGTGTCGGACGTCATCATGCGGAACGTGGTCTTGAAGCCTTGCTGCGTGTATTCCGGCGCCGTCGCCATCGCGATCTGCGGGATGCCTGCGTTCGCGTAGATGCGCGAAGCCGGGATCGTGGTGCCCGAATTGAAGTGACCGAGCATGCCCTTGATGCCGTCGTCCACCAGCTTTTGCGCGACGGTCGTGCCGGTGCGCGGGTCAGCCTGGTCGTCGGCCGAATCCAACACGAAGCGAACCTGCTTGCCGCCGATCACCGGCTTGGTCGCGTTCATCTCTTCCACTGCCAGCGTGATGCCGTTCTGGAAGTCCTTGCCGTAGTGAGCCTGTGCGCCCGTCATCGGACCGGCGAAACCCACCTTCACGTCTTCCGTCGATTGCGCGTTGGCCGTCCCCGCCAGCGACATTGCCGCAACCAGCGCTGCGCCTGCCAGCTGTTTCATCTTGTGTTGCATAGCTTCTCCTTGGTACCAGGTGTAGATGGAGCGATATCGGGGTCGCCGTACCGCTTCCGTTTTTGCTGAGCGCCCCCAAACCTGACGCTTCGCGCCAGGCCCCCCCGAGGGGGCAATCCCCAAGGGGACTTCCTTCGGGGCGGAAAACTTGGGAGCGGCCCGGCGTTTTCTTGTGAAGGGATCGATGAGGTTCGCTCAACCGATCGTCATCAAATTCGCATTGCCGCCTGCTGCTGCCGTATTCACGCTGACCGAGCGTTCCGTCAACAGACGCTCGAGCGCGTAATCCTCTTCACCGCTCTCGAGCGCCCGCGCCGCGACGCCCTGCACCGAGACGATCGGCCCCGGACGTTTCGCGACTTCCTTCACCAGCGCCAGCAGTTCGTCGCTGTCGCCTTCGAACAGCACGGCATCGAACGGCGTGTCGGCGCTCTTCTTGACGCTCGCGTACGACTTCAGCGACGCGGGCAGTTGCGACACCAATTGTTCACCCGCCGCGCCTTCGAACAGCGCACGATTTCCCGTAGCCAGCGCGGCGGCAAACTGCACGCGCGCACCGCTCGCCGTCGACGCGACACACAGCACCGTGCCGCGCGCGCCCAACGTGTAAGTATTGCGCTCGCCGGTGGGCCCCGACAACACTGCGGTCGCGCCCGCCGGCACATGCGACAGATAACCATCGCAGCGCGCGGCCAGTTGCGGCTGGCGTTCTGCGATCAGCCAGTCACGCAGCGCGGTCAATGCAGCGGACGGATTGTCGCCGTTTGCGGCGGCTTGCGGTACCTCCGCGACCAACGCCTTCGCGAGCGACTTCGGCAAACCCGCCGGACGCGTGGCGAGCAATCGCTGCAGATACAGCGCGCCCCCCGCTTTCGGACCCGTGCCCGACAGACCTTCACCGCCGAACGGCTGCACACCCACCACCGCACCGATCACGTTGCGGTTCACGTAGATGTTGCCGACGTGCGCGCGGCTGATCACATGAGCGATCGTTTCATCGATCCGCGTATGGATGCCGAGCGTCAGGCCATAGCCGGTCGTGCGGATCTGTTCGAGTAGCTTGTCGAGCTGGCTGCGGCGATAACGCACCACGTGCAGCACCGGGCCGAACACTTCGCGCTTCAGTTCGTCGATGCTATCGAGTTCGATCAGCGTCGGCGGCACGAAGGTGCCTTGTGCGCAACCTTCCGGCATCGGCAGTTGTTCGACCCTGCGGCCTTTCTCACGCATCGCCGCGACGTGCGCATCGATGCCGCGTTTCGCGTCGAGGTCGATCACAGGGCCAACGTCGATCGACAGGCGATCCGGATTGCCCACCGCCAGTTCACGCATCGCACCCGTCAGCATTTCGAGCGTGCGATCCGCGACGTCGTCCTGCAGACAAAGAACGCGCAGCGCGGAACACCGTTGACCGGCGGAGTCGAATGACGATTGCAGCACGTCCGCGACCACCTGTTCGGCGAGCGCCGACGAGTCGACAATCATCGCATTCTGGCCGCCGGTTTCGGCGATCAGCGGAATCGGTTTGCCGTCCGGATCGAGCCGGTTCGACAGCGTCTTGTTGATCAGGCGCGCGACTTCGGTCGAGCCGGTGAACATCACCGCACGAGTGCGTGGGTCGGCCACCAACGCCGCGCCGACCGTTTCGCCATCGCCCGGCAGCAGTTGCACCGCGCCCGCCGGCACGCCGGCTTCGCGCAGAATCCGCACGGCTTGCGCGGCGATCAGCGGCGTTTGTTCAGCAGGTTTCGCGAGCACGGTGTTGCCGGCTGCGAGCGCCGCCGCCACCTGGCCCATGAAAATCGCCAGCGGGAAATTCCACGGGCTGATACAGACCACAGGCCCCAGCGGACGGTGCGTGTCGTTCGAGAACTCGTCGCGGATCTGCGTGGAGTAGTAGCGCAGGAAGTCGATCGCCTCGCGGATTTCCGCGACCGCGTTCGCCAGCGACTTGCCGGCTTCACGCACCACCAGGCCCATCAGCGTGTGCATCTGCGCTTCGAGCAGATCGGCGGCACGCGCGAGGCAATCGGCCCGTGCGTCGACCGGAGTGGCTTGCCAGATCGGCGCCGCGGCCACTGCATGCGCGAGCGCGGCGCTCACGTGCTCCCGCGTCGCTTCGACGACCGTGCCGACCAGGTCGCGCTGGTCCGCCGGGTTGCGCACGTCGCGTGCCACACCACCGGTAGCCACGGCGATCTCGTTGTCTTCGAGCATCGGCGCGGCGCGCCACGGATGATGCGCGCTCGCCAGCAACGCCGACGACAACGACGCGAGGCGATGCTCGTTCGACAGATCGAGGCCCATCGAATTGAGGCGCTCGGCGCCGTACAGATTGCGCGGCAGCGGAATCTTCACGTGCGGCGCGCCGAGCGGCACGATCTTCGACGCTTCGTCGACCGGGTCGGCGATCAGATCCTTGATCGCGACGTTTTCATCGGCGATGCGGTTCACGAACGACGTGTTCGCGCCGTTTTCCAGCAGACGGCGCACGAGGTACGCGAGCAGCGTCTCATGCGTGCCGACCGGCGCGTAGACGCGGCACGGACGGTTCAACTTGCCAGCGGACAGCGGGCCGGTCACTTCCTCGTACAGCGGCTCGCCCATGCCGTGCAAGCACTGGAACTCGTACTGGCCGGGGTAATAGTTGTTGCCCGCGAGGTGATAGATCGCCGACAGCGTGTGCGCGTTGTGCGTGGCGAATTGCGGATAGACCGCGTCGGGCGCGCCGAGCAGCTTCTTCGCGCACGCGAGATACGACACGTCCGTGTAGATCTTGCGCGTGTAGACCGGATAGCCTTCGAGACCGTCCACTTGCGCGCGCTTGATTTCGGTGTCCCAGTACGCGCCCTTCACGAGGCGCACCATGATGCGGTGACGGCTGCGGCGCGCCAGATCGATGATGTATTCGATCACGAACGGGCAGCGCTTCTGGTAGGCCTGCACCACGAAGCCGATACCGTTCCAGCCGGCCAGCTCCGGATCGAAGCACAGCGCTTCGAGCAGATCCAGCGAGATTTCGAGGCGGTCGGCTTCTTCGGCGTCGATGTTCAGGCCGATGTCGTAGCGGCGCGCGAGGATCGCGAGCGAGCGCACGCGCGGCAGCAGTTCGCTCATCGTGCGTTCCTGCTGCGAGCGCGAGTAGCGTGCATGCAGCGCCGAGAGCTTGATCGAGATGCCCGGGCCTTCGTAGATGCCACGGCCGCCGGCGGCCTTGCCGATCGCGTGGATCGCCTGTTCGTACGATGCGTAGTAACGCTGCGCGTCGGCTTCGGTGGTGGCCGCTTCGCCAAGCATGTCGTACGAGTAGCGGAAGCCGCGCGCTTCGTATTTGCGGCTGTTGGCAAGCGCCTCGGAGATGTTCTCGCCGGTGACGAACTGCTCGCCCATCAGGCGCATCGCCATGTCGACGCCCTTGCGGATCAGCGGCTCGCCGCCCTTGCCGATCAAACGCGTCAGCGCCGACGACAGACTCGTTTCGCTATTGGTCGTCACCAGCTTGCCGGTGATCATCAAGCCCCAGGTGGCGGCATTGACGAACAGCGACGGCGCCTGGCCGACGTGCGATTTCCAGTCGCCCTTGCTGATCTTGTCGCGGATCAGCGCGTCGCGGGTTGCGCGATCGGGAATACGCAGCAGCGCTTCGGCGAGGCACATCAGTGCCACGCCTTCCTGGCTCGACAGCGAGAATTCGTGGATCAGTCCTTCGACGCCGCCGCCCTTGCTCTTGGTGCGCAGCGTTTCGACCAGTTTGCCGGCCATCGCCTGCACGTCGCCCGCGAGATTGGCCGGCAAGCGCGCCTGACCGAGCAGGAACGGCACGCACTCCGGCTCCGGACGACGGTATGCGGCCGTGATCGCCGCGCGCAGCACCGATTGCGGTTGCACGTTTTGCGCGAATTCGAGGAACGGATGCGACGCACCGTCTTCCTCCTGTTCGACCGCCGCGCCGTCGGCCAGATCGGCCGAACCGCTAGCGCCCGACAATTCAGGCGGCAGCTGGCCGTGCTCGATTTTCTCGAGATACGCGAAGATCGCCTGCTTGATCAGCCAGTGCGGAGTGCGTTCGAGGCGGGTGGCGGCATCTTTCAGCCGGGAACGCAGGAGGTCGTCGACCTTGACGCCAAGGGTGGTGCTAGCCATGTTTCCTTCTTCGGATACCAGATGAATGCCTGGTGAAAGACTAAAAGTTGGGCGAATCGTACGCCTCCAAATAAAAAGGTGCAACCAATTCCACAGAAAGGTTGCACCCTAATGAAAGCCTTATGTGACAGGGGTTTCCGGCCGACGGTGCCACTCGCGCCGACCCCGGTTGCGCTCAGTACTTTCCCTGGCGTGATTCTTTTTGCATTTGCCCTTATCAAATGATCCGGCGCGCCGTTATAGAGACATAGCGCGCGGCCTGAGGGCACGCAAAAAACGATACGGGGTTTTTGAGGACTGGCGAAATGGAAAAGTGGCTGGTGGTATTGGGCATCTGGGCGATGTGCGCGGCCTGCGCGGTGCTGTTCATTCGTGGCGCGACGGCGGGGTCGAGCAAACGCGTCGCCTCGAAGGCAGGCGCGCGCGCGGCATCGCACGCACCTTCGGGAGATACGCGAGCCGCTTTGAACGACTGAGTCGCACGCGCGGCGTGCCGGGCTACTGAGTGGAAAAGCGGTGCTTGCCGCCGCTGAACGTGGATTGGCGAGCTTGCGTCGCAGAGGATCGAGCTGAAGACGAGTTCGACTCGTGCGTCAGGCGGTTGAGGAAGTGCCGCGGGTCGCCACGAGCGTGGGTCGGCGAGCATGCGTCGCCGGGTTCAATCTCGACAACGAGGTCGACGCACGCGTCAGCGCGACGGGTGCGGCTCGAACTGCGCGCAGACATCGCCCGGCGAAACCAGCTGGTCATGAAGGCGGCACAGGCGGCTATCCGCGACGCTCGCGCCGAACCCCGAACTGAACACCGCGAGTCCCGGAATGCTTTGCTCGAGCGAATGCCGATCCTCGGCGCGGTGCCGACAGTCGGCGCAGCGCGGCGCGCACGCCGGCTGGTGCGCGTCCGCGGTCCTGTCGATGCGCTCGCCCCGGTGTGTCACGAGCCTCACCCGAGACTGTTCCAGTACGCCGCGAACATATGCGCGGACAGCACGTAGCCGATGACGATATTGACCACTACTCCCGCACTGAACGCGAGGAACGGCTTCAGGCCGGTCGCCGAGAGCGAACGCAGGCGCGTCGTCAGGCCGATGCTGAGGAAACAGAACGTGAACGCCCAGGTGCGCAATATGGTGATCGGCGCGACGAACTCGGGTGTGACGATCTTGCGGTAATCGGCCAGCGAATAGTGACTGGCGATCCACGTCACCAACGCGGACGCGATGACAAAGCCAATCACGAATTTCGGAAAACGCGCCCAGATCTCGCCCGCATTCGGCTTCGCTTTGACACCGCTATCCTGCGACTCCCAGCGCGTCGTCGCGACGATCGCCAGCACGAACGCCCAGATGCCGATCCAGATATCGCGGCCCACCACCTTCATCAGCGTGAACGCCTGCAGCGACGCCTCCGGCGCGCCGGCAATCGCGCCGCCCGCGTGCTTCGCGAAGTCGCCGTAGGCCTGTGCGGCGGCGATGCCGGCGGCGTCGGCGAATTCGGAGGTGCCGATCCACGCACCCGCGACCGCGGTGGATAGCCCGAGCGAGCGCGACGCGAACGGCAACACGAAGATCATCACGATCGCCCACAGCACCACCAGCGTAATCGCCACCGACGCCTGTTCGCGCTTGGCCCGCACCGCGCCGGCAATCGCGATCGCCGCCGACACGCCGCACACCGCGCCGCCCACGCCGAGCACCGCGGCGAAGCGCCGGTCGAGTCCGAACGCTCTGGCGGCAAAGAAGATTACGAAGAACGTCACGAGCGACACGATGGTCGCCTGCGCGACCGCCACCGGTCCGGCCCACACCAGAAGCGTGAACGGCAGCGTCGCGCCGAGCAGCACGATGCCGACCTTGATGTAGAACTCGACCCGCAAGCCCGCCGAAAACCAGTCGGGCAAGGTGAACAGATTCGAAATCAGCAATCCGAGCGCGAGCGCCACCAACGGCGGCTCCAGGTTGTACTTCGACGCGTTGACCCACGCGCCCAGCGTAAAGATCAGCGCCGAGGCGATGAAGAGAATCAGGAACGCCGCAAGGAATGCGCCGATACGCTGCTTCAGCAGCGCGAGACTTGCGCCGAACAGCAGCGCGAACACGATGAACAACGCGACGTAGTTCGGCAGATGCGTGCCGAGGTCCTGCGCCGCCTGGCCGATGCTCGACCATTTGGCCGGCGCGACCGCCAGCCACTTGATGCTGCTGCCCGACGCGAACAGCGCCCAGGCAATCACGATCACGAGCAGGCCGACCCACACGGCCAGCCAGTCTTCTGTCAGCAGGAGTCCGCCGCCGTGCGTGCCCTGGCGCCTGGCTGGCGTCGCGCCGCTCGGCACGGTCTGGTTGGTGTCGCTCATCACAATGCCCCGAGGAAGTTGAGGTGCATCGGCGCGGGAATATTGGAGTTTTGCCTGAATGTGCGCCGATTCGGCGAATATAGGCGAGCGGCGTCCCAAAACGAAACGACCATTCGCTCTATGAATATGACCTGAAGAAGTAATGCGGGCCGCCGGCTGGCGGCCGGCGTCAGATGTCGAGGGGATCGACTTCGAGATTCCAGCGCAGCACCCCTTTCAGGCCGCGCAGCAGCGGTTGCCACGCGCGCAGCGTGGCCTGCAGTGCGGCGCGCGACGCGCTTTCGATCAACAGTTGCGCGCGATGCACGTGCATCACCTTGACGATGGTCAGCGGCACGGCGTCGTACACGGTCACGCGCTCGGCGGCCGGGATGCCGGTCAGCTCCGCGGCGGCCTGCTGCAGAAAGGCGAGCGCGGCCTCCAGCGTACGACCCTCGGCGCGCAGCAACGCCTGATAGACGAACGGCGGCAGGTGCGCGTCGCGCCGCTCGGCCAGCGTCGAGTTGGCGAAACCGACGTAGTCGTGGCGGCCCAGCGCGTGGTACAGCGCGTGGCGCGGATAGCGCGTCTGCACGAGCACTTCGCCGGGCAGACCGGCTCGCCCCGCCCGGCCGCTCACCTGTATCAATTGCGCGAACAGGCGCTCACTCGCGCGGAAATCGTGGGAGAACAGCGCGGTGTCGGCATTGAGCACGCCGACCAGCGACACGCGCTGGAAGTCGTGCCCCTTCGCGATCATCTGCGTGCCGACGAGAATGTCGACCTCGCCCGCGTGGACATCGGAGAACAGCGCCTGCGCGCTGCCTTTGCGGCGCGTGCTGTCCGCATCGATGCGCAGCACGCGGGCGCCGGGCACCGCGCTCGCCAGCGTTTCCTCGACGCGCTGCGTGCCGCGCCCCATCGGCGCGATGTCGACGTTGCCGCACTCCGGACAGGAGCGCGGAATGCGCGACTCCCAACCGCAGTGGTGACAGCGCAGCGCGCGCTCCGGCTTGTGCAGGACGACGTAGGCGCTGCAGCGCGGACAGCCCGCCACCCAGCCGCACGCATCGCAGGCGAGTTGGGGCGCGTAGCCACGGCGGTTCAGGAACACGAGGCTCTGCTCGCCACGCTCGAGCCGCGCCCTGAGCGCGGCAATCAGCGGGCCCGACAAGCCTTCCACCGACGCTCGCCCGCGCCGGCGCTCCTCTTCGAGATCGATCAGCCTGACGGTGGGCAACACGGCGTCGGCTACGGCCCGGCGCGACAAGGTGAGCCGTTTGTAGCGCCCCTGATCGGCCTGCCACCAGCTTTCGAGCGACGGCGTCGCCGAACCGAGCACGACCGGCAGGCCCAGTTGCTTCGCCCGATAAATCGCCAGATCGCGCGCCGAATAGCGCAAACCTTCCTGCTGCTTGTAGGCCGGATCGTGCTCCTCATCGACGACGATGATCGCGAGCTTCGGCAGCGACGCCAGCACCGCGAGGCGCGTACCGAGCACGATGCGCGCGCGCCCGGTATGCGCGGCGAACCAGTGGCGGGCGCGTTCACCTTCCGCGAGGCCGCTGTGCAGCGTCACGATCGACGTGCCGTTTAGCGCGGCGAAGCGCGCGCGGAAAGCCGCCTCGAATTGCGGCGTCAGATTGATTTCCGGCACGAGGACAAGCGCCTGGGCGTCAGGCTTCGCGGCAAGAATCTCGGCGAGCGCGCGTAGATACACCTCGGTCTTGCCACTGCCCGTCACGCCGTGGAGGAGGAACGGAGCAAAGCCGTCCGCGTCACGAATCGCTTCGACGGCGGCCGTCTGCTCGTTCGTGAGCGTGGGGAGCACGGGCGCAGGCGCGGCGGGCGACGCCGGCGCGGCCTGCACTTCGGCGGCCTCGATGATGTCGAGCGCCACCCAACCCTGCGCTTGCCACGCTTCGAGGTTCGCAAGCGCTTTGGGGTGGAGCGCGCGAGCGTCGGCGCTCAGCAGGAAGTCGGCGTGGGCGAGCGACTGCGCGAGTTTTCGCAAGGCGCTCGCGCGAGCAGGCAGAGCGTCGGGCAGTGCGGCCCGGCCTTCAGGCGTGAGGCTGTAGCGCGCCTCCGGTGCGAACAGGCGCGACCAGCGCGACGCATCGCGTAACGCTTGCGGCAACGCGGGCAACGCTACCTCCCCTAGACCGCGCTGGTAGTAGTCCGCGGCGAAGGCGCTCAGCTTCAACCATTCCGCCGACACCGGCGGGCACGCGGTGCATGTGCTGCTGACCGAGCGCAGCCGGTTCGCCGGCACGTCGCTGTGAGTGGTCACTTCGCAGACGAGCCCGACCACATGCCGCTTGCCGAATGGCACGCTGACCAGCATGCCCGGCGCGACGGCTTCAGATGCGTCGTAACGGTAGTCGAACAGGGTCGGCAGCGGATGGTCCAGCGCGACGCGGACGAAGACCTCGCTCACGCGGCAGCACGGCGTGGGAGTGCTGCCGCGACGTGATGCCACCTCGCCACGCACATTGGACAAGCAGAGAGCCGATCGAAGTTAAAGTAAAACTTCAATAACAGCGCTAAGTTTTGGATTCCGCTGAACAATTGCAATCGAGCCGCTGGCCTGTGGATAACTTTGTTGAGAACTTCGCCCGGATGGGCCGCGAGCCGCGCTGCTAGGGCCTTCTGTGGGGTACCGCACATTTCGTCGAAAACCCGTCAAAGCCTTGCCTGACAAGGGTTAGATCAAACGCGCAGGCACTGTGCAAGGGTCAGGACACGACGAAAGCTTCTACTGCGCCGCAGCGTGGCAAATGTGCATAAGTCAAGTCTTGACAATCACGAGACCGCCATGCGACGGCCCATGGACAGCAATTTCCCCCTTAGGCCCAGAGCCCACTTCGCTGCATCGCAACAAAAATGGTAACGATTACGGCCTCACGTTAGTGCATGTGCGCCGCCGCGAATCGCGCGGCTGTGACGATGCACTTCGTCGACCAGTTCGGCGACGTTTTCCGGCGGCGTGAACTGCGAGATACCGTGCCCCAGATTGAAGACGTGGCCCGGATGATTGCCAAAACTGTCGAGCACCGCACGCGCTTCCATGCGAATCGCAGCCGGCGGCGCAAACAGCACCGAAGGGTCGATATTGCCTTGGAGCGCGACCTTGCCGCCCACGCGCTCGCGGGCTTTGCTCAGGTTCACGGTCCAGTCGAGACCGACTGCATCCACACCGGTCTCGGCGATCTCATCGAGCCACAGACCGCCGCCCTTCGTGAAGGTGATGACCGGCACTTTCTCGCCGTCGTGGTCGCGCTTCAAGCGGCTCACCACCTGCTGGATGTATTGCAGCGAAAAGCGTTGATACACGCCGTCCGCCAGCGCCCCGCCCCACGTGTCGAAAATCATCACGGCTTGCGCGCCGGCTTCGATCTGCGCGTTCAGGTAGGCGGCGACCGAGCGTGCGTTGACGTCGAGAATCCGATGCATCAGATCCGGACGTGCGTAAAGCATCGACTTGACGGTGCGGAAGTCCGCCGACCCGCCGCCTTCGACCATGTAGCAGGCCAGAGTCCACGGGCTGCCCGAAAAACCGATCAGCGGCACGCGCTGGCGGCCTTGCGCGTCCGTGAGCGCGGTCCGAATTTCGCGAACGGCGTCGGTCACATAGCGCAGCGTGGCGTCGATGTCCGGTACCGCGAGGCGAGCGACGTCGTCTTCCGTGCGCACCGGGTGGGCGAATTTCGGCCCCTCGCCGGTGACGAACTCCAGTCCGAGACCCATGGCGTCGGGCACGGTCAGGATGTCGGAGAACAGGATCGCGGCGTCGAGCGGATAACGATCGAGCGGCTGAAGGGTGACTTCCGTCGCGAACGCCGGACTTTTTGCAAGCCCAAGGAAACTGCCCGCGCGACCCCGCGTGGCGTTGTATTCCGGCAGGTAGCGACCAGCCTGCCGCATCAGCCAGATCGGCGTGTAGTCGGTCGGCTGGCGCAGCAGCGCGCGCAGGAAGGTGTCGTTCAGGAGTTTATGGGCCACGTTTCGTACGACTGAGGGCAAAGGGGCATTTTACCGGAGCGCGCTCGCGCCATCGCGCCCGATGCGACCAATAACTGTCCGGCCGCACAGTGGCGACAGTTTTCCGTAGCAGCCTGCCGCATGTCACCCTGGCTGAATGGCCGATGTTCAAGCCAGCTTCGCCGAGCTACTATCGGACCGTCTTACCAGACAATTACATACATAAAACCAGGAGACTCGATGAACAAGCTAGTACTTGCCGTCCTCGGCGCCGTCGCCGGTATTTTGATGCACGCAGGTGTGGCCGGCGCGCAAACCAGTAGCGCTGCGCCGTCCCGGCTCGACGAGATTGTCAGCCGCGGCACGTTGCGCGCCTGCACGACCGGTGACTACAAACCCTATTCGTTCTACAAAGGGGACGGCCAGTTCGAAGGCATCGACATCGACATGACGGAGTCGCTCGCCAAATCGCTCGGCGTGAAGGCGGAGTTCGTCAAAACGACATGGTCGAACCTGATGAACGACTTTGTCGCGAAATGCGATATCGGTGTGGGTGGGGTGTCGCCAACGCTCGAGCGGCAAAAGCGCGCGTTCTTCACGCAGGCTTACATGATCGACGGCAAGACGCCCATCGTGCGCTGCGACGACGTCAGCAAGTATCAGACTGTCGCGCAAATCGACCAGCCGTCGACCCGCGTGATCGTCAATCCGGGCGGCACCAACGAGCGTTTCGCGAAGCAGTACTTTGCGCATGCGAACCTGACCGTCTATCCGGACAACGTGACGATTTTCAAGCAGATCCTCGCGGGGAAGGCCGACGTGATGGTGACGGACGCGTCGGAAACCTTGTTGCAGCAGAAGCTGAATCCCGGTCTTTGCTCCGTGCATCCGGACAAACCGTTCCAGTATGGTGAGAAAGCCTGGCTGCTGCCGCGCGGCGATGTAGCTGTCCAGCAGTACGTCGACCAGTGGCTGCACCTTGCGCGGGCGACTGGCGAATATCAGGCCATTTCGGATAAATGGTTGAAATGAAGCAGCACTCGGCCCCGCTTTGATGCGTGAATCAGCAATATAGGCGACCAGCCAGTACCAATTGGTTCTGGTGGCGGCCACGATCGTGTAACGAAGTTGGCCCGGTTTAAGCAAATTCTTAACAACGACGCGAAATTCTTAATTTCGTGTATTGGCCCCTTAGGACCGATTCAAAAAGACTGAAGTGTTGCAAAGCAACACTTCAGTCCCGGTTTTATGTACTAAATTTCCTGCGTCCTGAGACCACCTGTAACACGGGAGATTTTTCCCATAAAAGGTGCGCATGCAACCATTTCATGCGGAATCGACTGAACATTTACGCCGCAATATGCGACACGAATAGCATCAATCATGCGTATGAAATTGCGAGCCAGTCATCAGTAAAAATTACGTTTCGAACGCTCCGAACTGGCAATTAATCCCGTAGCGCCTTATCTGGCGGGCGTTACAACCTGAAACACTTTGTTACCGCGCCGCTAGAGTAATTCGCCCACAATGCCTCAACGGTTTCAACACGGATGTGGCTGGGTGCATGGTGTGAGCGGATACGATGCACTTGCCGGTCGGCCTATGCCGAAGCCCTGAGAAGGGGCATCCCTGCTGGAGTCGTAGCCGGCGCAGGGTCGCCGTCTCCGTTGCTCCAACTTTGGTCTCCTCGCGCTAACCCCGTAGCGTGTGGTTTTTAGCGGGCTCCAGGCCCGCTTTTTTTTCGTCTGGCCAAACGTTTGCGCGTAATTCATTCCTCCGGCTTTGCTTCTATTGGAGAGGGGTTCGCGAATCTCATCAAACGGTTCTTCTGGCTTTTCTTCGCGCCGCACGGGGTTTGCTGTCAACAGTTGCCAGCGCGGCTCTGCCCAGGCGTTATGCTGTCTTGTCTTCCCGCAACTTCAATTCGCTGATCATCCGTTCGCGCATGATGAATTTCTGCACTTTGCCGGTCACCGTCATGGGCAGTTCGTCGACGAAACGGATGTACTTCGGCACTTTGTAGTGCGCAATTTGCCCCTGGCAAAATTGCTGAATCTCTTCCGCGCTCGCCTGTTCGCCCGAGCGCAGCACGACCCACGCGCAGACTTCCTCGCCGTACTTCGCGTCGGGTACGCCGAACACCTGCACGCTCTGTATTTTCGGGTGGCGGAACAGAAATTCTTCGATCTCACGCGGATAGATGTTTTCCCCTCCACGAATCAGCATGTCCTTCAATCGGCCCACGATGTTGCAGTAGCCCTCGGCATCGAGCGTTGCCAGATCGCCGGTATGCATCCAGCCGTCGATCACGCTTTCGCGCGTCTTCGCCTCGTCGCCCCAGTAGCCCCGCATCACCGAGTAGCCCCGCGTGCACAGCTCGCCGGTCTCGCCCACCAGCACGATCTCACCGAGCGGATCGACGATCTTTACCTCCAGATGCGGCTGAATGCGGCCCACCGTGGTGGTGCGTTTGTCGAGCGGGTCGGTCGTCGAACTCTGGAACGACACCGGGCTGGTTTCCGTCATGCCGTACGCAATCGTGATCTCGCTCAGATGCATTTTCGAGACGACCTTCTTCATCGTTTCGATCGGGCACGGCGAGCCCGCCATGATGCCGGTGCGCAGTTGCGAGAAGTCGTAGCTGGCGAAGTCAGGGTGATCGAGTTCTGCGATGAACATGGTCGGCACGCCATGCAAGGCGGTGCACTTTTCTTCGGCCACGGCGACGAGGGTCGCGGCGGGGTCGAAGCCCTCGCCTGGAAACACCATATTCGCGCCAACCGACACGCACGCCAGCACCGACAGCACCATCCCAAAACAGTGGTACAGCGGGACGGGTATGCATAAGGCGTCCTGCTCCGTCAGCCGCATCGCCATCGCGATGTAGCGCGCGTTGTTGACCACATTGCTATGGGTTAGCGTTGCGCCTTTCGGATTCCCCGTCGTGCCGCTCGTGAACTGAATATTGATCGGCTCATGGCATGTCAGCGTTGCGCCAAGGGCTTCGAGCTGCGCCGTGTCGAGCGTCGCGCGTCCCTGTTCAATCAGTTCGGAAAAGCACATCATGCCAGGCGTTTCGGTGTCGCACATGCGAATCACGTAGCGCAACTCCGGCAACCGTGCGGCGTGAAGTTCGCCCGGCACCTGCGTCGCCAGCTCGGGGGCAAGCTCCTGCAACATCTCGAGGTACATCGACGTCTTGAAACGCTCGGCGGCAATGACCGCCTTGCAACCGACCTTGTTCAACGCGTATTCGAGTTCCGCGAGTCGATAGGCCGGATTGATGTTGACCAGCACCGCGCCGATCCGCGCGGTCGCGAATTGGGTGAGCAGCCACTCCACGCGGTTCGGCGACCAGATGCCGACGCGGTCGCCCTTCGCGATGCCGAGTGTGAGAAGGCCGGCCGCCAGCACGTCCACTTCGTCTGCAAATTCCTTCCACGTCCAGCGAATACGCTGCTCGCGAAACACCACGGCCGGGCGGTCGGCGAAGCGCTGGGCCGTGTCGCGAAGAAACTGGCCGACGGTCGCTTCGCTCAACGGAATTTCGGTCGACCCGCGCACATACGAAAGTCCGTCTTTGGGTTCGATGAGTGCCCCTTCGCCTGACACGTGCGTTGCCATGGTGTTGTCTCCGTGAGCGGAAGCTCGCCCGATTGAAATGAATTTGAAATCGATTGTGCCACCGGCATGCGCTCTTACGGCATCAAGTCTTACCCGCAGCGCATCGCGCAGACTTTTGTGCGACAAGGCCTGCAGTCGATTCGATCACGTGATTTTGTTGACCTTTCCGTAAACGTCAACCAGTACTCAAAAAAAAGCAGCCACGAAGGCTGCTTTCTCTCTGATACGTGTACTGCCTTAGTTCTGACCACGCAGCTTGCGCAGACGCTGAATCGCAGCGAGCTGAGCCGTCGCGTACGCCAGTTCCGCTTGCGCGGTGGCGTATTCGAGGTTCGAACCCGTGTTTTGCAGCGCTTCTTCCGCACGCTTGCGAGCATCTTCAGCCTTGGCTTCGTCGAGATCCTTGCCACGGATCGCGGTGTCGGCGAGAACCGTCACCGCGCCCGGCTGGACTTCGAGGATGCCGCCGGCGACGAACACAAACTCTTCTTCGCCGTTCTCAGCTTCGATGCGCACTGCACCCGGACGAATCCGCGTGATGAGCGGCGTGTGGCCCGGCAAAATGCCGAGTTCACCCGCTTCGCCCGGCAGCGCGACGAACTTCGCCTGGCCCGAGAAGATCTGCTCTTCCGCGCTGACGACGTCTACTTTAATGGTTGCCATAACTGTCGACTCCTGTCGACGAGGGTTAGCGCTTTAGCGCCGACTCTCGTCCCATGCAAGGCTGAGGTGAGCGTAGTGAGAGGCGCCCGCTTTGCGTTCCGATACAGCAACCATATCGACACGCACGAGGCCGGCGCCCGCTTCGTTACACCCGACCCTTACTGGATCTTCTTGGCCTTTTCGAAGGCTTCGTCGATCGTGCCGACCATGTAGAACGCTTGTTCCGGCAGGTGGTCGCATTCGCCTTCAACGATCATCTTGAAGCCACGGATCGTTTCCTTCAGCGGCACGTACTTACCCGGCGAACCCGTGAACACTTCAGCGACGTGGAACGGCTGCGACAGGAAACGTTGGATCTTACGAGCGCGCGCAACCGCGAGCTTGTCTTCCGGCGCAAGTTCGTCCATGCCCAGAATCGCGATAATGTCGCGCAATTCCTTGTAGCGCTGCAGCGTTTGCTGCACGCCACGCGTGATCGAGTAGTGCTCTTCGCCGATCACGTTCGGGTCGATCTGACGCGAGGTCGAATCAAGCGGGTCGACTGCCGGGTAGATACCCAGCGAAGCGATGTCACGCGACAACACGACGGTCGCGTCCAGGTGGCCGAAGGTCGTAGCCGGCGACGGGTCGGTCAAGTCATCCGCAGGGACGTACACGGCCTGCACCGACGTAATCGAGCCGGTCTTGGTCGACGTAATACGCTCTTGCAGCTTGCCCATTTCTTCAGCCAGCGTCGGCTGATAGCCCACTGCCGACGGCATACGGCCGAGCAGTGCCGACACTTCCGTGCCTGCCAGCGTGAAACGGTAGATGTTGTCGACGAAGAACAGCACGTCGAGGCCTTCGTCACGGAAGTGCTCAGCCATCGTCAGACCGGTCAGCGCGACGCGCAGACGGTTGCCCGGCGGCTCGTTCATCTGGCCATACACCAGCGCGACCTTGTCGAGAACGTTCGAGTCCTTCATTTCGTGATAGAAGTCGTTCCCTTCACGGGTACGCTCGCCAACACCGGCGAACACGGAGTAACCACCGTGTTCCTTGGCGATGTTGTTGATCAGTTCCATCATGTTCACGGTCTTGCCCACGCCGGCGCCACCGAACAGACCCACCTTACCGCCCTTAGCGAACGGGCAGATCAGGTCGATAACCTTGATGCCGGTTTCGAGCAGCTCGGTCGACGGCGACAGTTCGTCGAACGCCGGAGCCTTCTGGTGAATACCGCGAACCACGTCCGAGTTGATCGGGCCGGCTTCGTCGATCGGGCGACCCAGCACGTCCATGATCCGGCCGAGAGTCGGCTTGCCGACCGGCACGCTGATCGGCTTGCCCGTGTTCTTCACGACCGTGCCGCGGCGCAGACCGTCCGATGCACCCAGACAGATGGTACGGACGACGCCGTCGCCCAGCTGTTGCTGGACTTCGAGGGTCAGTTCCGAACCTTCGAGAATGAGCGCGTCGTAAATCTTCGGCATGTCCGAACGCGGGAATTCCACGTCGATCACCGCGCCGATGCACTGTACGATCTTGCCTTCTACCAAAGCAGTAGTACTCATCGCTTTTCCTTTAGATACTCAATTCTTCACTCGCGCAAAGGCGCAATTTCGATGGGGCCGCCAAGGTGGGATGCGCCTCACGGGCGCACACGAAGCGGCGTGACTGACCGTCAAGGTCAGACTGCCGCCGCGCCACCGACGATTTCCGACAGTTCTTTCGTGATCGCGGCCTGACGGCTCTTGTTGTACACGAGCTGCAGTTCGTTGATGACCGTCTTCGCGTTGTCCGAAGCGGCCTTCATCGCGACCATCCGGGCCGACTGCTCCGATGCCATGTTTTCCGCGACGGCCTGATAGACCAGCGCTTCGACATAACGCACCAGCAGTTCGTCCACCACTGCCTGCGCATCCGGCTCGTAGATGTAGTCCCACTGCGTGCTCGGCGTCGTGCCGTCTTCTTCCTTGCGCTCGAACTGGTCTGCCGACAGCGGCAGCAGTTGCTCGATCACCGGCTCCTGCTTCATCGTGTTGACGAAGCGCGTGTACGCCAGGTACACGGCCGAAACCTTGCCTTCCGAGTACAGGTCGAGCTGCACCTTCACCGCGCCGATCAGCTTTTCCAGATGCGGCGTGTCGCCCAGATGCACGACGTTCGACACCACCTTGGCACGCAAACGGTTCAGGAAACCCAGACCCTTGGTGCCGATTGCAGTTGCTTCGAACGTCTTGCCCTGGCCTTCCAGTTCCTTGAACTTCTGCATCGACGCGCGCAGCACGTTGGTGTTCATCCCGCCGCACAGACCCTTGTCGGTCGTGACGAGGATGATGCCGGCCGCTTTCGCGCCTTCGTTCGACACCATGAACGGGTGACGATACTCGGGGTTCGCACGGCTCATGTGCGCAGCGATGTCGCGGACCTTGTCGGCATACGGGCGAGCAGCGCGCATGCGCTCCTGAGCGCGGCGCATCTTCGATGCGGCCACCATCTCCATCGCTTTCGTGATCTTGCGCGTGTTTTGCACGCTCTTGATCTTGCCGCGAATTTCCTTCATTCCAGCCATTGCTTGCTCCTTGTCGGCCCGAGTTAGCGCTTTAGCACTTACTCGGGTCCCATGCAAAGCGATCGAAGCGGCGCGGGGGCATTCACATACGGCCCGCTCCGCTTCAAGGTCCGTTTATGCCTTGCGGATCACTCGCGGATCAATAAGCGCCGGACTTCTTGAAGTCTTTGAGGACCGTGTGCAGCAGGCCTTCGTCGTCCTTCGAGAGTTCCTTGGTATCTTCGATGCGCTTGACCAGGTCAGCGTGGCTCGACTTCAGGTGTTCGCGCAGGCCCTTTTCGAACGGCAGGACTTGCGAGACTTCGAGGTCGTCGAGGTAGCCGTTGTTCGCTGCGAACAGCGAAACAGCCAGTTCCCACACTTGCAGCGGCTGATACTGCGGCTGCTTCAGCAGTTCCGTCACGCGGCGGCCGCGCTCCAGCTGCTTACGGGTCGCTTCGTCGAGGTCCGAGGCGAACTGCGCGAATGCTGCGAGTTCACGGTACTGCGCGAGGTCGGTACGGATACCGCCCGACAGCTTCTTCACGACCTTCGTCTGAGCCGCACCACCCACGCGCGACACCGACACGCCGGCGTTAATTGCCGGGCGGATACCTGCGTTGAAGAGGTCGGTTTCCAGGAAGATCTGGCCGTCGGTAATCGAGATCACGTTCGTCGGAACGAATGCGGTCACGTCGCCTGCTTGCGTTTCGATGACCGGCAGTGCCGTCAGCGAACCGCTCTTGCCCTTCACTTCGCCGTTCGTGAACTTCTCGACGTATTCTTCCGAGACGCGAGCAGCACGCTCCAGCAGACGCGAGTGCAGATAGAACACGTCACCCGGGTACGCTTCGCGGCCCGGCGGGCGGCGCAGCAGCAGCGAGATCTGACGGTATGCCCAAGCCTGCTTGGTCAAATCGTCATAAACGATCAGCGCGTCTTGACCGCGGTCGCGGAAGTATTCGCCCATCGAGCAGCCCGCGTACGGCGCGAGGTACTGCATCGCAGCCGATTCCGAAGCCGAAGCGGCCACGACGATCGTGTATTCCAGCGCGCCGGTTTCTTCCAGCTTACGCACCACGTTCATGATCGACGAAGCCTTCTGGCCGATCGCGACGTAGATACAGAAGAGGTTCTTGCCCTTCTGGTTGATGATCGCGTCGACTGCGACTGCGGTCTTGCCGCACTGGCGGTCGCCAATGATCAGCTCACGCTGGCCACGGCCAACCGGCACCATCGCGTCGATCGACTTCAGACCGGTCTGGACCGGTTCCGACACCGACTTACGCCAGATCACGCCCGGCGCAATCTTTTCGATTGCGTCGGTCTTCTTCGCGTTGATCGGGCCCTTGCCGTCGATCGGGTTGCCGAGTGCGTCGACCACGCGGCCGAGCAGTTCCGGACCCACCGGCACTTCGAGAATGCGGCCCGTCGTCTTGACGATATCGCCTTCCGAAATGTGTTCGTACTCACCCAGAATCACGGCGCCGACCGAGTCGCGCTCGAGGTTCAGTGCGAGACCGAAGGTGTTGCCCGGGAATTCGAGCATTTCGCCCTGCATCACTTCCGACAGGCCGTGAATACGCACGATACCGTCGGTCACGGAGATCACGGTGCCCTGGTTGCGAACGTCTGCGCTCGCTTCAAGGCCCTGGATCCGGCTCTTGATCAGCTCGCTGATCTCAGAGGGATTGAGTTGCATTATTCGCTCCTGATAGTCAATTCTGTTGCGTGCCAGCCGCTTCAGCGCCTTGAGCGCTTCAGGCCGTCAGAGCCGTCTGCATGCTGGCAAGCCGCGCGCGGACCGAGGTATCGAGCACTTCGTCGCCGACCGTCACGCGCACGCCGCCGATCAACGACGAGTCGACTTCGACCGTCGGCTTCAGCTTGCGTTTGAACTTGCGTTCGAGACTTGCGACGAGTTCGTTCAACTGCGCGCCTTCGAGCGGGAATGCGCTGACGATCAGCACATCGGCCGCCCCTTCGCGGGCGTTCTTCAACTCTTCGAACTGCACGGCGATTTCCGGCAGCAATTGCAGGCGATGGTTGTCCACCAGCATTTGCACCAGATTCTTCGCTTGCGCGTTGTCCCTGAGCGGCGACTTGACCGCGGCCAGCAGCAGTTCGCTGACCTGAGCGCGGCTTACTTTCGGGCTCGAGGAGATCGACAGCACTTCGGGCAGACGCGCAACCTGTGCCAGCTCCTGCACGAGGGTGGACCAGGCGGCGATGTCACCAGCTTCGGCCACGCCAAACAGCGCTTCTGCGTACGGACGGGCGATGGTTGCAAGTTCGGCCATGATCAGAGCTCGGCTTTCAGTTGATTCAGCAGGTCAGCGTGAGCTGCCTGGTCGACTTCGCGCTTCAGGATCTGCTCGGCACCCTTCACAGCGAGTGCAGCAACTTCGCCGCGCAGCGTTTCGCGCGCCTTGACGACTTGCTGGTCCGCGTCGGCCTTCGCTTGCGCGATGATGCGAGCGGCTTCAGCTTGTGCCTGAGCCTTGATTTCGTCAGCGACTGCCACCGCGCGCTTTTCCGCGTCGGCGATACGTTGCTGACCGTCGTTGCGTGCCTGGGCGAGTTCCTGGTCGACGCGCTTGTGGGCAGCTTCAAGTTCTTGCTTGCCCTTTTCAGCAGCCGACAAACCGTCAGCAATCTTCTTCGAGCGCTCGTCGAGGGCGTTGATCAACGGCGGCCACACGAACTTCATCGTGAACCACGCGAGGATCAGGAACACGACCATTTGCGCAAACAGGGTTGCGTTGAGATTCACGGTGTTTCCTTAAACGTTGCTAGTTCGGAAAGTGAAACGGCAAGGCGCTCATCGATTCTGTATTCGATCAGCGCCCCAGTGCCCGTTCCGCCCTGCGCCTTTACCAGTTATAGCTCAGGCGCAAACTTCCGAGGAACCTCAGCCTGCCAGCTTCGACAGCAGCGGGTTCGCGAACGCAAACAGCATTGCCACACCAACGCCAATCAGGAACGCCGCATCGATCAGACCAGCCAGCAGGAACATCTTGGTTTGCAGCGGGTTCATCAATTCCGGCTGACGAGCACATGCTTCGATGTACTTGCCGCCCATCAGGCCGATACCGATACAGGCGCCGATTGCACCCAGGCCGATGATGATGCCGATACCGATGGCGGTCAGACCCTGGATGTTGGCGATGAAAGCTTGCATGATCACTCCTTTGTGAAAAGTCTTTTAGAACTGGTTGGAACTGGGATTTAAAAACTAAAGCGATTCTTTTTGACGGCGCAGGTTAGTGCGTGTCGTGTGCCTGGCCGATGTACACCAGCGTCAGCATCATGAAAATGAACGCCTGCAGCAGAACGATCAGGATGTGGAAGATTGACCACACTGTGCCGGCGATCACGTGGCCGATGAAGCCAAGCACCGTCGTGTCCGCGCCGAAGCTCCAGATGCTGCCGAGCAGGGCAATCAGCAGGAACAACAGTTCGCCCGCGTACATGTTGCCGAACAGCCGCATGCCGAGCGAGACCGTCTTCGCGACGAACTCGATGATGTTCAGTGCAAGGTTCGGGATCCACAGCAGCGGATGCGCGCCGAACGGAGCGGACAGCAGTTCATGCACGAAGCCGCCTGCGCCCTTGATCTTGAAGTTGTAGTAAATCATCAGCGCGAACACACCGAGGGCGATGCCGAGCGTGCCGTTCAGGTCGGCGGTCGGCACGAGGCGGTGGTGCGGGATGGCTTCGGACAGACCCAGCCAGCCAATCACATGGCCCGGCAGGTCGACAGGGATAAAGTCGAGCGAGTTCATCAGCGCGACCCAGACGAACACGGTCAGGGCCAGCGGCGCGATGAAGGTGCGCGTGCCGTGGATCATCGACTTCGATTGATCCTCGACCATTTCGACCAGCATTTCGATCGCGCACTGGAAGCGGCCGGGCACACCGGACGTCGCCTTGCGGGCAGCGAGATGCAGAATGAAGATAGTGGCCAGACCGCAAACGATCGACCAGAAAAGGGTGTCCAGATTCCACACATGAATGTCGAAAATCGACGTCTGGTGCGCGGTGGAAAAGTTCTGCAAGTGGTGCGCGATGTACTCGGACGGATCCATTGCGCGCGTGCCTTCGCTAGCTGCCATATCGTTAAAGCCACCCAAATTGTCGAAAATCGTCTTAGCCGTACCCGCAGCAATGCTGTATTGCGGGAACACGCCGGGTGCGGACCGTGTCATATCCGCACACCTGGTGCCGGCGCTGCGCGCCAGCCTGAATTTTTTGCTGCTAACTGTTTCTGCTACCTTAGCGCCACGCCAAGGCGATCCAGTAAGTCTTGAGCGCGATGAGGTAGGTCACGAGCAGCGGCACCCAGCGTACGTCGTGATACCAGAAAGCGATGGCTACAAACATCGCAATCGTTGTCCCCATCTTGAGCGCTTCGCCGATCATCCAGCTCATCACTGTCTCGGCGCCGCTCAGCGTTCTAAGGCGTGCCGCGAACAGCGCGCCAGGGATCCAGCAAATCGCCCCCCCGAGGAACGCGGACAGCGCAGCAGCGCCCGGCGGCTTGTAGAACAGCCACCACACCAGCGTAGCACCCAGGGACAAAACCATTTGCGCCACCACAACCTTGAAAGGCGTGACGCGCGATGGACGACTCACGTTAGGACCAAACAGCTTTTCAGCCTCGGCCCGCGTGAGCGGAACGATATTGTTATCTTCTTGCTCGACGCCCCATGGCTCGTCATGCGTAACTTGTTGGCCGGTGGACGAATCGGAAACGGAGCGTTCAGCGCGGTGTCCGTCGGGCCCATTCTTCGGCGCTTGATTCGACGTTTTGACCGCCATCGCAGTGTTCCGAAAGTCTTGTTCAGCTCGCGAGCTTTCGCTGCGCTTACGGGGTTGCCGTGCAATTAAATCCGGGCGATTGTAAGCGATAGTTGCAGGCAATTCAAGACTTTAGGCCGTTCAATAACCGGCATCAAAAGCGCCCTCGTCGCCCGCGAACGGCATTCTGCCACGGGAAAACACGCCAAATGTAAGGCAGCTGGGGGATGGCAAAACGGCGAGTTGGAATCGCGCAGGTTTGCGCCAGATCATAGGTCGCGCAGACGTTATGGCGGACGTGTCGAAAACACAACAAACGTCAATTTTTGCGTGCGGGATTGCACACCGACGGGTAGAGACAAGCAGCGTGGCGGTGCGAGAGGTTCGCGATGCAAGTTAATGGTTAACTGCGGACAATTGGCCGCACGGTACCAGGCGAATTCGATGTCGTACCGGTGCAGTGCCCTGCCCTGCCCTGCCCTCCACGCGACGCCGAGCCGTGTGAGGACATCACTCCACCCGCTTGCGGTGGCGCAGGCCTAATGCGATGCCGGAATCCTACGCACCGCGTAGGATGTCGCCGAAAGCCGGCCCACGCCCCCACCCGCGTCGCAGCCTCACGGCCTCGCCGACGCGCACAGGATTCGTGCGACACATTGATATATCCGGATTCCTTATTATCTGACGGTCACTTTTGTTTAGGAATCCGACTAAATTTGACGTGGAGTGCGAATCAACCAAACAGGCCGATCAGGCGTACGCACCGCGTCGACACCGCGCTCGCCACGGCACGCAGCTGAAGTGCGCCAAATAGCTTACGTACGACCGTCGAATCCGCCGCAAGCCTATTCAGCACCCTTCGTACGCAATCCACCCTTCACGCAGTGGCATTACCACGCAATCGAACGAGAATACCTTCCAGCGCATCCAGATCGCCGAAGTCCACCAGCACCTGTCCCCGGCCGCGTCGACCGAGCTTGATCTTGACCGTGGCCGACAGCAGATCCGACAGCTCTTCCTCAAGCCGTCGCGTATCGCGTCCGCCATCCGGATTCGCGCGCGCCTTGACGGCTGGGGCGGCCTTGGTCGTCGTCGTCACCAGTTTTTCGGTTTCACGCACGGACATGCGCTTGTTGACCACCTGATTGGCCAATGTGATCTGCGTGGCGCCATCGACTGCCAGCAGCGCGCGGGCGTGCCCCATGTCCAGATCGCCGGCCAGCAGCATCGTCTGCACCGGCGACGCGAGGTTGAGCAAGCGCAATAAGTTCGATACGGCGCTGCGCGAACGGCCCACCGACTCTGCCGCCTGCTCGTGCGTGAAATTGAATTCGTCGAGCAAGCGCTGGATACCCTGCGCTTCTTCCAGCGGATTCAGATCCTCGCGCTGAATATTTTCGATCAGCGCCATTGCGGCGGCGGCCTGGTCTGGCACATCCCTCACCAATACCGGCACCTCTTCGAGACCCGCGAGACGCGCGGCACGAAAACGCCGCTCCCCCGCAATGATCTCGTATCTGTCCGCCGACACAGGACGCACGAGGATCGGTTGCATCAGCCCCTGCGCGCGGATGCTGGCCGCCAGTTCCTGCAACGCGCCTTCGTCCATTCGCGTGCGTGGCTGGTACTTGCCCGCCTGCATCTTGCTGAGCGGCAGCACATTGGGCGCACCGTCGATCGTCACCGCTTCCGTGATGTCGGCGGTGCCGCCGAGCAATGCCTCAAGACCGCGGCCCAATCCCTTCTTTCTTGCTACTGCGTTCATCGTGCTTCCTCGGTCCACTTAGGATGCCTGGGGGGCGTCATTCAACGCGCGCACCCGCTCAATCATTTCCGCGCCGAACTGCACATACGCCTGCGCGCCGCGCGATGCCCGGTCGAATACCACGCCGGGCAAGCCGTAGCTCGGCGCCTCGGCCAGACGTACGTTGCGTGGGATGACCGCGTCGAACACCTTGTCGCCGAAATGCTCTTTCAGTTGATCTGAAACTTGCTGTTGCAACGTGATGCGCGGATCGAACATCACGCGCAGCAGGCCGATCACCTTCAAGTCCCGGTTCAGGTTGGCATGCACCTGTTTGATCGTGTTGACCAGATCGGACAGGCCTTCGAGCGCGAAATACTCGCACTGCATGGGAATCACGACGCCATGTGCGGCGCACAGGCCGTTGAGTGTCAGCAGCGATAAAGCCGGCGGGCAGTCGATCAGCACAAAATCGTATTCGCTCTCGACCGCCGCAAGTGCGGCCTTCAACTGACGTTCACGGTTTTGCACGCTGACGAGTTCCACCTCCGCGCCCGCGAGTTCGCGGTTCGCGGGCAGGACGTCGTAGCTGACTGCTTCCGGACGGATTCGCGCATCGGCCACCGATACGTTATCGACGAGCACTTCGTAGACGGTATTCGCGCATGCGGCCTTGTCGATGCCACTGCCCATCGTGGCGTTGCCTTGCGGGTCCAGGTCGATGAGAAGGACTCGCTGTCCCTGCGCTGCCAAGCTCGCCGCCAGATTGACTGCGGTGGTCGTCTTGCCGACGCCACCCTTCTGGTTCGCAACGCAGAAGATTTTTGCCATCGTTGGTGTGTCCCTTTTGCTGCTGGATGAAGAAAAAATCACTGGTGATACTGGAGCCGACCCGAGGCTGGCAGCCTCAATTGTCGGCATCCACCAGAACCTTGATCAGGTGCCGCTCGGCGTCGAGTGACGGTACTTTCAGCCGGATGATCTGTTCCGCGTGGGCACCCGCCGGCAAACGTTCGATTTCGCCCTCCGGCCTCACGCCTTTCATCGCCCAGATCGCCCCCTGGTCCGCAACGAGGTGACGGGCCAGTGTAACGAAATCCGCGAGCTCTGCGAATGCGCGCGAGACGATTACGTCGAACTTTGCCGGTACTTCGGCGCCCGGCCGCAAAGACTCGACGCGGCCAGTCACAACCGACAGGTTCGCAAGGCCGAGTTCGGCCTTCGCCTGCGCCTGGAAGGCCGTCTTCTTATGAACGATATCGTTCACAGTGACGGTCCAATCAGACAGAACGATCGCCAGCACGATACCGGGCAGGCCGCCGCCCGAACCCACGTCGAGCACCGACGACGGGCCGCGCGGCGCGAGATGCGGCACGATCGACAGCGAATCGAGGATGTGCTGGATCAGCATTTGCCGCGGATCGCGGATCGCCGTCAGGTTATAGACGGTATTCCATTTCGACAGCAGCGCGACGTAGTCAAGCAGCTTGCCGAGTTGCGCGTCGCTCAAATCGAGGCCGAGTTCGCGCACACCGTCCACCAGCAGTGGCGCCAACGCTTGCTGAGTACTGCCCTTCTGGCTCACCGTCATTGCGTCACCGGCGCGTTATCGGTGCCGGGTTCGGCGGGTTTCGTCGAACGACGGCCCAAGCCGCGCTTCAGATGAACCATCAGCAAGGAGATGGCGGCCGGCGTGATGCCGGATATGCGCGATGCTTGGCCGATAGTTTCAGGACGGAATTGCGTCAGCTTCTGACGCGCTTCGAACGAAAGGCCTCGGACTTCCGCGTAGTCCAGCCCTTCGGGCAGGCGCGTGCTTTCGTGGGCTTCGTTCCGCTCGATCTCACCAGCTTGACGGTCGATATAGCCCTGATATTTGATACCAATTTCGATCTGTTCCTTGATCTGCGCGAGTAGCACATCGTCTTCCGCGAGAATCTCGGGCGCGCCGCATGCGCCGGCGCGCAACCCGCAAACGCCATCGTAGGTCACACCCGGGCGACGCAGCAGATCCGCAAGGCTGTATTCATGGTCGATCGGCTTGCCGAGCAAGGTTGTCGCTTCGTCAGCAGGCAACGTCTTGGGATTGACCCACGTCGTGCGAAGTCGCTCTGTTTCACGTGAAACAGCGTCACGTTTGCGGCTAAAGGCGTCCCAACGAATGTCGCCGACTACCCCAAGCCCCCGCCCGATCTCGGTCAGACGCATATCGGCATTGTCTTCGCGCAGGCTCAGGCGATATTCGGCGCGGCTAGTGAACATCCGGTACGGCTCGGACACGCCGCGCGTCACCAGATCGTCGACCAGTACGCCGAGGTAAGCCTGGTCTCGACGCGGACACCACGCTTCCTTGCCCTGCACGTACAAACCGGCGTTGATGCCCGCCAGCAGGCCCTGCGCAGCCGCCTCTTCATAGCCGGTCGTGCCGTTGATCTGGCCGGCGAAGAAGAGTCCGTTAATCACCTTGGTTTCCAGCGAAGCCTTCAACCCGCGTGGATCGAAATAATCGTACTCAATCGCATAGCCCGGCCGGAGGATATGGGCGTGCTCCAGACCGCGCATCGAACGCACCAATTCCAGCTGCACGTCGAACGGCAGGCTCGTAGAAATCCCGTTCGGATAGAACTCGTTGGTGGTCAGCCCCTCCGGTTCCAAGAAAATCTGGTGCGATTCCTTTGATGCAAAGCGGTGGATCTTATCCTCGATAGACGGACAGTAGCGCGGCCCCACGCCCTCGATGACGCCCGTATACATCGGCGACCGGTCGAGCCCGCCACGGATGATGTCGTGCGTCCGCTCGTTCGTATGCGTCACCCAGCACGGCACTTGCCGCGGGTGCTGCTCGACGCGCCCGAGAAACGAGAACACCGGCACCGGGTCCAGATCGCCCGGCTGCTCTTCGAGTTGTGAAAAGTCGATCGTGCGACCGTCGATCCGCGGGGGCGTACCGGTCTTGAGCCGGCCTTGCGGCAGTTTCAGCTCCTTCAGACGTGCGGAAAGCGAAACCGCAGCCGGATCGCCTGCGCGACCGCCGGTGTAGTTGTTCAAACCCACGTGAATCTTGCCGTCGAGGAACGTCCCCGCCGTCAACACCACCGCCCGCGCGCGGAAACGAATCCCCACCTGCGTCACGGCGCCGACGACACGATCACCCTCCACCATCAGATCGTCGACAGCCTGCTGGAACAGCCACAGGTTCGGCTGGTTCTCCAGCCGGTGCCGGATTGCCTGTTTGTACAGCAAACGGTCGGCCTGAGCGCGCGTCGCCCGAACTGCGGGGCCCTTCGACGAATTCAGGATGCGGAACTGAATTCCGCCCTCGTCCGTCGCGGCTGCCATGGCGCCGCCGAGCGCATCGACTTCCTTGACCAGGTGGCCCTTACCAATGCCGCCGATGGACGGATTGCAGCTCATCTGGCCGAGGGTTTCGATGTTATGGGTCAGCAGGAGCGTCGTATTGCCCATGCGCGCCGAGGCCAACGCGGCTTCTGTGCCGGCATGACCGCCGCCAACGACGATGACGTCAAATTCTGTGGGAAAGAGCATTGCGGATCTCACGCCAGATCATCGCGTGAGCCTTAAAGGAAAAGTATGGGCGAATTATAACGGGTTCGGTTTCGGCCCGAATTTCGTCCGAATGGCCATGCATAAAAAAGCGGTGTGTTTCACGTGAAACACACCGCTTGGATCTGTTGCAACTAGCTAAAAAATACGCGCCTACGCTACTTTCTTAGCCAACCCCAGATAGGTTTCGATTACGCGTGGATTTTGCGCCAAATCCGCCGCAGGCCCTTCCAGCGCCAACTCTCCAGTCTCCAGAACATAGCCGTAGTCGGAAATCTGCAAAGCGGCTCGCGCATTCTGCTCGATCAGCAGCGTCGCCACGCCGGTCTGCCGTAACGCGCTAATGATGTGGAAAATTTCTTTTACGATCAGCGGCGCAAGACCCAGACTCGGTTCATCGAGCATCAACAGATCGGGCTTTCCCATCAGCGCACGCCCCACCGCCAGCATCTGCCGCTCACCGCCGGACAATGTACCGGCAGCCTGCTGGCGGCGCTCCTTCAGTCGGGGAAACAGCTTGAAAACCGGCTCGAGCTGGTCAAGAAAATTGCGCTCCCCCGCGCGCTTGCGCCGATAAGCCCCGAGGACAAGGTTGTCCTCCACCGTCATCGATGCAAAAAGCTCGCGCTTTTCGGGCACCAGACACATGCCGCGAGCGACCCGCTTCTCGACCGGCACCGCGCTCACGTCTTCGCCCTGATAGACGACAGCGCCCTTCGCATGGCCTGTCGTCGGCAACGCGCCCATGATCGCGTTCAGCAACGTGGATTTGCCCGCGCCGTTTGGGCCGATCACCGAGACAATCTGCCCGGCCCGCACCTTGATCGCCGCGCCGTGCAGCGCTTCGACCTTACCGTATCGGACCGACAGACCGTCCACGTCGAGAATCGGTGCAGCAGCATTCATCGTGTTCTCCATCATTCCACCCCGCCCAGGTACGCTTCGAGCACCGCCGGGTCTTGTTGCACATCCAACGGCAAACCTTCCGCGATCCGCGTCCCGAACTCCATGACGACTAGCCGATCAGTGAGATTCATCACGAAGTCCATGTCGTGTTCCACCAGCAGCACGCTCATGCCTTCCGCTTTGAGGCGACGCAACAAATCAGCGAGCTGCAGCTTCTCCTGATACCGCAAACCGGCTGCGGGCTCATCCAACAGCAACAACGTCGGGTCGCAGCACAAAGCGCGAGCAATTTCGAGAATCCGCTGCTGGCCCAACGCGAGACTGCCAGCCTCATCGTACATATGCTGTTCGAGCCCAACGCGACGAATCTGGCGAGCCGCCTCCGCCATCAAGCGCGCTTCTTCCGCACCGTTCAGGCGTGCGACACTGCGCCAGACACCGGCCTGACCGCGCAAATGCGCGCCGATCGCGACATTCTCGAGCACCGTCATCCCCGGCAGGAGCTTGACGTGCTGGAAGGTTCGGCCGATCCCACGTTTAACGATTTCACGTGAACTCAGCGAATCGATACGCTCACCGCGGAATGTGATCTCGCCACTGGTCGCCTGTAGTACACCCGTGACCAGATTGAAGGTCGTCGACTTACCGGCGCCGTTCGGCCCGATCAGCCCGATGATTTGCCCCGCTTTCACCTCGAAGCTGACATCGTTGACCGCGACAAGACCGCCGAACTGTTTGCGCGCCTTGTTCACGGTCAGCAGATCTTCGCCGGCTTGCGGCTTGCTGCGCTGCGGCAACGGTTCCGCATGATCCGCCAGATGCGCGCGCGGACCGCGCGGGAAAAAGCGCGCGACGAATGGCCAGACCCCTTGGCGGGCGTACTGCAGCAGCAACACCATCAGGATGCCGAACACGATCACTTCGAAGTTGCCGTTTTCTCCCAGCAACTTCGGCAGCAGCGTTTGCAGATAGTCCTGGAGCAACGTCAGGATCGCCGCGCCGAGGACCGCGCCCCACACGTGCGACACGCCCCCCACTACCGCCATGAATAGAAACTCGATGCCGTGGTTCAGGCCGAACGGCGTCGGATTCACCGCGCGTTGCAGATGGGCGTACAGGAAGCCCGAAACAGACGCCAGCACGGCCGCGTAGACGAAGATCACGACGCGCATCCATGCAGTATTCACGCCCATCGCCTCGGCCATCATGCCACCGCCACGCAATGCGCGAATCGCCCGCCCCGGCCGGCTATTAAGCAGATTCTGAACAGAAATCACCGCACCGAGCACAACCAGCCAGATCAGGTAATAGATATGGCGGCCGGACTCCAGGTTGATGCCGAAAACATTCAGCACCGGAATTCCGTTGATGCCGTCGTACTTGCCGAGCATTTCAAGATTGCCGAACAGATAGAACAGCGCGAGCCCCCAGGCGATCGTGCCGAGTGGCAGAAAGTGGCCGGACAGACGCATCGTTACGAGCCCCAGCATCAGCGCGATCAATGCCGTCACGACGACACCCGCGATCAAAGCAAGCCACGGCGACACGCCATACGTGGTCGTCAAATACGCGGTCGCGTAGGCACCGATCCCGACGAACGCCGCCTGCCCGAAGCTCGTCATCCCGCCGATGCCTGTCAGCAGCACGAGCCCGATCGCGACGATCGAATACAGGCCGATGTAGTTGAGCAGCGTCACCCAGTATTCGGGCACGTGAATCGGCTGCGGCAACACCGGCAGCGCGAACAGCACCACGAGGAACAACCAGAAGAACTTGTTTTGCATGATCCGTTTCATCGTGTCACTCCTCTTCCTCTTCGGCGTGCGGGCTGGCCAGACTTCGCCAGAGCAGCACGGGGATGATCAGCGTGAACACGATCACTTCTTTATAAGCGCTTGCCCAGAACGACGAATATGACTCCAGCAGGCCCACCAGGATAGAGCCCGCTGCCGCCAGCGGATAGCTGACCAGACCGCCGATAATCGCCCCCACAAAGCCCTTCAGACCGATCAGGAAGCCCGAGTCGTAGTAGATGGTGGTGAGGGGTGCCACGAGGATCCCGCACAGCGCGCCGAGCCCGGCTGCCAGCGTGAACGCGAGACGCCCCGCCTGCGTGGTGCCGATGCCGACGAGCCGCGCGCCGAGTCGGTTCACCGACGTTGCGCGCAACGCCTTGCCCGAGATCGAGCGATCGAAGTACAGATACAGCGCACCGATCAGTACGACCGCGGTGCCGACCACCCACAGACTTTGCCCGGAGATCGACAGGCTGCCGACGTTGAACGTCGCATCCGAGAACGCGGTCGTGCGTGAGCCTTCCGCGCCGAACATCACGAGCCCTAGCCCAACCATCGCGAAGTGCACCGCGACTGCCACGATCAGCAGCAACAGCGTGGTCGCTTCCGCGATCGGCTCATAGGCAAGCCGGTAGACGAACGGGCCCATCGGAATCACGATCAGAAGCGTCAGTGCGATCTGCACGATCATCGGCAGGGGCTGTAGGAAAACACCCCGCGTGAGCGCGTAGACTGCGATCGGAAACAGCAGGTATTTCCCCGCCAGCATGACCAGCGTGCGCGCCGCATGGCGGCGTCGCTCGGCATGCCGCACCAGCCCCGCCACCTCGACGACGAAGCAGGCCGCGCCCATCGCCATCAGTAGCCAGCACGTGGCCGGAAACTTTTGTGTCTGCAGTGCGGCGAGCGTCAATGCGCCGTACGAAACAAACTCCCCCTGCGGGATGAAGATCACCCGCGTCACGGAGAACACCAGCACCAGCGCGAGCGCGAGCAGCGCGTAGATCGCGCCGGTGGTGATGCCGTCCTGCGCGAGGATCGCCGCAATTGATAGATCCATACTTCCTCGTCCTGAAGCGTCGAAATCGAAATCGGGAAACGGTCACGGCGTGGCGGCAGAGCCCGCGGCCGGCCATCGACCTGCAATGCCTGAAAAGGCAACCGCCGCACCGTGTTCCGGCGCGGCGGTCGATGCCATTGTCATCGAACACAATGGCAATGCGGCGTCGGATGCCGCAGATTGCGCGAGAGGCGCGTACCGCTTTTTATTGTTAGTCGTTCTGCAGCTTCCACTTGCCGTCGACGATCTGCACGATCACGCGTGCACGCTTGTCGAGGCCGTTGTGGTCGGTCGTCGTGGTGTTCATGATGCCGTGCGACACCGGCAATTCCTTGATGTTTTCGAGCGCGCCGCGCAGCGCCACGCGGAATGCCTCCGTGCCCGGCTGAGCTGTCTTCAGCGCGACCGGAATCGCTGCCTGCAGCATCTGGCCGGCATCCCATGCGTGACCGCCGAAGGTCGCCACCGAGCCCACGCCATACGCTTTCTCGTACGCCGTCTTATACGCTTGCGACGACTTCTTCACCGGGTTCGAATCCGGCAACTGGTCCGTCACGAGGATCGGGCCAGCCGGCAGGAATTCGCCCTCGCAATCCTTGCCGCACACGCGCAGGAAGTCGTTGTTCGCGACGCCGTGTGTCTGGTAGACCTTGCCCTTGTAGCCGCGCTCCTTGAGCGTTTTGGCCGGCAGTGCCGACGGCGTACCCGCGCCGGCGATCAACACGGCGTCGGGATTCGCGCCCATCGTCTTGAGCACCTGACCGGTCACCGATGCGTCGGTGCGGTTAAAGCGCTCGTTGGAAACGATCTTCAGGTTGTGCGCGGCGGCCGCAGCGGTGAAGACGTTGTTCCACCCGTCGCCATACGCGTCCGCGAAACCGATGAAGCCCACCGTCTTCACGCCGTGATGCTCCATGTAGTCGGCGATCGCGTCGGCCATCAGGCTGTCGTTCTGCGGCGGTTTGAAGGCCCATGCGCGCTTCGCGTCCATCGGCGAGATGATCGCCGCCGATGCCGCCAGCGAGATCACCGGCGTCTTGCCTTCGGCGGCGGCGTCGAGCATCGCGAGTGAATTCGGCGTGACGGTCGAACCGATGATCGCGTCGACGTGGTCCTCGTCGATCAGCTTGCGCGTATTCTGCACGGCCTTGCCGGTATCCGATCCGTCGTCGAGCACGATGTACTGCACCGTCTTCCCGCCGATCTCTTTCGGCAACAACGCGATCGTGTTCTTCTCAGGAATCCCGAGCGATGCGGCCGGCCCCGTCGTCGACAACGTCACGCCGATCTTCACCTGGGCAAACGCCGCACCCGCACCGCACATCAACGCCATCGCGATGCCGGTGCGTACCCATTGCCTTGTCTTGTTCATTGCGAGTCTCCAAACGCTTTGAAGCGCGTATCTGTAATCCGGCTTGACGACCGGGTGTCTGAATCTAGTTATAGGGTTCAGGTGTGCCAAGCATGGTTTTCCCTGCTCGGCGCGAATACCTTCACCGTTTTGTTGGGTGCCGCTCCCCTCTCTCACCACTACGACAAACCGCCGCGATTCCCTGCGACCGTCGCCTCACTTCTCTACTTCGAATTCAATTCAACAAAACACTAACATGTTAGTAGTATTGCGTTCTGCATCATTCACGGTCAATAGACCGCTAGGCAAATGCGGGTTTGTCCTGAAGCGACGGAAACACACTTTTCACGTGACACGGGCAATAAAAAAGACGCGTCAACTGCACGCGTCATTTTCAATGAGGTTCCTTATCGCTGCGCCTTCGCTCAGTCGCCGGCCAGCTTCCACTTGCCGCCGACGATCTCCACCATCACGCGCGCCCGCTGGTCGAGGCCAGCGTGGTCGTTCGCGCTCATGTTGAAGATGCCGTGCGACGCGGGCAGGTCTTTGGTGTTCTCCAGTGCTGCACGCAGCGCCTCGCGGAACGCTGGCGTGCCCGGTTGGCCCTTCTTCAGCGCGAGCGGAATCGCGTGTTGCAGCAGCAAGCCCGCATCCCATGCGTGACCGCCGAAGGTCGACACCGAGCCGGCGCCATACGCGGCTTCGTACGCATGCTTGTAGGCAAGCGCGGTCTTCTTCACCGGATTCGAATCGGGCAGTTGATCGGCGACCAGCAGCGGACCAGCCGGCAGCCAGGTGCCTTCGCAGTCCTTGCCGCACACGCGCAGGAAGTCGTTATTCGCGACGCCGTGCGTCTGGTAGACCTTGCCCTTGTAGCCACGCTCCTTGAGCGTCTTCTGCGGCAGCGCGGCCGGCGTGCCTGCCCCCGCGATCAGCACCGCGTCCGGGTTCTGCGACATCATCTTCAGCACCTGGCCTGTGACCGACGCATCATTACGCGCGAAGCGCTCGTTCGCGACGACCTTAATCTTCGCGAGATCAGCGGCCTTGCCGAACTCCTTGAACCAGCTCTCGCCGTACGCGTCCGAAAAGCCGATGAATGCGACCGTCTTCACGCCGTGATTCGCCATATGCTGGGCGATCGCGGTGGCCATCAGAATGTCGTTTTGCGGCGTCTTGAAGACCCATGCGCGCTTCGCGTCCATCGGCTCGACGATGCTCGCCGCGGCGGCCATCGAGATCATCGGCGTGCCGCTTTCGCTGGCGACGTCGATCATTGCGAGCGAGTTCGGCACGACGGTCGAGCCGATCAATGCATCCACGTGATCTTCGCTGGTGAGCTTGCGTGCGTTTTTGACCGCCTGAGTGGAATCGGTCGCATCGTCGAGTACGATGTAGTCGATTTTCTGACCCGCCACCTCTTTGGGCAGCAACGCAACGGTGTTTTTTTCCGGAATGCCGAGCGATGCGGCCGGCCCCGTTGCCGACACGGTGACGCCGATTTTCACGTCCGCGAATGCATGACCGCTCCATGCTGCGGATACCCCGGTGGCGACCAATGCCGCGCTAATCCAACGCAATGCCGACTTCATCCCGCTCCTCTATCAACACCGTTATTCATTTGAATTTAAATCCGCGGATTTAAATACCGACCCAGCGGTCGGTGAATAGCGAGTTTAGCGGACGAAAGCCCCACGCGGCAAGCGTTTTGCAGGGCTAGACAGTGCGACGTCGCGAGCGCTTCGGTGAATAAAAAAGGGCCACCGAATTAGCGAAAGAATGGAATGGCGCTTTAGCAAAAGCACAAATAAAAAGCGCTGTTGGATATCAATCCAACAGCGCTTTCGTCTGGGCACTGAGTGCCTCATTGTCTCCTCGTTCTCCACCTGCAAATTTCGTGGTGCATCAGAACTGCATGAAGATTAAACGACCACCCCCTCTGCTACAACTAGCAATTACCCTAGTGGTGCAGTGCCGCACCGAATTGGGGCGCGTTGGCACGGCCTTGCCGGCGCGCCAACAAGCGCAGTCCGGCTGCGCGCTTCACACGCTTCGTGCATCGAGGACCACCCAATTAGATCGGATACCGAATCAATTTCGCATCTCGCCACGCGGCTCACCGCGCATCAGGCCCGCAACGGACGCACCCGCGCAACGATCTCACCGACGATGCCGCGCCGGAACGCCAGCACACACGCGATGAAAATCACACCGGTCACGATCGTCACCGACTCGCCCAGCGAACGGAACCAGTCGATGCCGGTCGTCGTCGCGAGCGCCCCGCCGATGTCGCCGAGCCGGTCTTCCAGCGCGACAATCAACGCGGCGCCGAGCAAAGGCCCGAACAGCGTGCCCATACCGCCGACGAGCGTCATCAGGATCACCAGGCCGGACATGGTCCAGTAAGCGTCGCCGAGCGTCTCGAAGCCTTGCACCAGCACTTTGAGCGACCCCGCGAGACCGGCGAGCCCCGCCGACAGAATGAACGCGAGCAGCTTGAAGCGATCCGTATCGTAGCCGAGCGACACGGCCCGTGGCTCGTTTTCCTTGATCGCCACCAGCACCTGGCCGAACGGCGAATGCACGATCCGCACGATTAGCAGGAACGCGAGCACCATCACGATCAGAATGACAAAGTACAGCGCGACATCCGAGGACAGATCCAGCAGACCGAACAGCTTCCCGCGCGGCACGCCTTGCAAGCCGTCTTCTCCATGCGTGAACGGCGCTTGCAGGAACACGAAGTAGACCATCTGCGCGAGCGCCAGCGTCACCATCGCGAAGTAGATGCCTTGACGGCGAATCGCGAAGAATCCGACGATCAAGCCGAGCAAGGTCGCCACCGCGGTGCCGGCAATTACGCCCAATTCGGGTGAAAAGCCGAGCGTCTGCATCGCATAACCCGTGACGTAACCGGCCGACGCCAGAAACATCGCGTGTCCGAACGACAGCAAGCCCGTATAGCCGATCAGCAGATTGAACGCCGCCGCAAACAGCGCGAAGCACAGCACCTTCATCACGAAGAGCGGATAGATGCCGAGCACAGGCACCGCAATGAGCCCGATCAGCAGCAGACCGTAGAGCACTTTTCTCTGCATCATTTTTCCTTGCCGAAGAGGCCCGCCGGGCGCACCAGCAACACGAGCGCCATGATCACGAAGACGACGGTGGCCGACGCTTCCGGATAGAACACGCGCGTGAGCCCCTCGATCACGCCGAGCATGAGACCGGTGAGTATCGAGCCCATGATCGAACCCATCCCGCCGATCACGACCACGGCGAACACGGTGATGATCATCGGCTGGCCCATCAGCGGCGACACCTGAATGACCGGCGCGGCCAGCACGCCGGCGAACGCCGCCAGCGCGACGCCGAAGCCGTAGGTCAGCGTGATCATCAGCGGGACGTTGACGCCGAATGCCTCCACCAGTTTCGGATTCTCAGTGCCGGCGCGCAAATAGGCGCCAAGGCGCGTCTTCTCGATCACGAACCATGTCGCGAAGCAGACCACCAGCGACGCGACGACCACCCACGCACGATAGTTCGGAAGGAACATGAAGCCGAGATTGGTCGCGCCCGAGAGCGCCGACGGTACGTCGTACGGCTGGCCGGACGAACCATAGATCGAACGGAATACGCCTTCGACGACCAGCGTGAGCCCGAACGTCAGCAGCAAGCCATACAGATGATCGAGCTTGTACAGCCAGCGCAGCATCGAGCGCTCGATCGCCATGCCGAACAGCCCCACGAGCAGCGGCGCCAGCACCAGCATCACCCAGTACGGCAAACCGAAATACGACAGCCCCATCCACGCGAGCATCGCGCCGAGCATGAACAACGCGCCGTGCGCGAAGTTGATCACGTTGAGCAAGCCGAAGATGATCGCCAGCCCGAGACTCAGAATCGCGTAGAACGAGCCGTTCACGAGCCCCAGCAGAAGCTGGCTCAGCATCGCCGGTAGCGGAACGCCAAAGATGTCCATTGAAGCCCTTAACCCCTGAAGCCATCGCCAAGGTGAGATCGCTCACGCACGATCCGGCCTGCGCGCGACAGGCGGCAACAGCGCCCATCGTGCGCGGCATGTGAAACGGTTTGCCTTCTGCCTGCCGCCCGCGCCGCGCACCTGCCAACGCGCGCGGCCAACCTTCGACAGGCAGACGGCCTCAAGACCCTCGATTCACGCTTACTTCCACGCCGCGCAGCGCGTTTCCGCCTTGGTCGTGAACGCCTGCTCGCCGGGGATCGTCGCGACGATCTTGTAGTAGTCCCACGGCTCTTTGGATTCGGCCGGCGTCTTCACCTGCATCAGGTACATGTCGTGGATCATGCTGCCGTCCTGACGCACGTAGCCCTTCGCGTAGAAGTCGTCGATCTTGGTCTTCTTCAGCTGCGCCATCACCTTATCGGAGTCGGTCGAGCCGACTGCCTGCACGGCCTTCAGGTAGTTCATCGTCGCCGAGTAGTCGGCGGCCTGCAGGCTCGACGGCATCTTCTTCATCTTGTCGAAATAGCGCTGTGCCCACTTGCGCGTATTGGCGTCCTTATTCCAGTACCAGCTGTCCGTCAGCACCAGACCTTGCGTAGTCTCCAGCCCGAGGCTGTGGATATCGTTGATGAACACCAGCAGCGCGGCAATCTTCATCGTCTTGTTGATGCCGAATTCCTTGGCCGCCTTGATCGAATTGACCGTGTCGCCACCGGCATTGGCGAGGCCGAGGATCTGCGCCTTCGACGCCTGCGCTTGCAGCAGGAACGACGAGAAGTCCGACGCGGACAGCGGATGACGCACCGCGCCCAGCACCTGGCCGCCGTTCGCTTTCACCACGTCGGACGTGTTCTTTTCGAGCGCCTTGCCGAACGCGTAGTCAGCCGTCAGGAAGTACCACGTCTTGCCGCCCTGCTTCGTCACCGCCGAACCCGTGCCCTTGGCGAGCGCGGTCGTGTCGTACGCATAGTGGATCGTGTACGGCGTGCACTGCTCGTTGGTCAGCGTATCGGCGCCCGCGCCGATGCTGATGTAGACCTTGTGCTTCTCGCCCGCCACCGTGTTCATCGACAGACCCGTCGCCGAGTTCGTGCCGCCGATCAGCATGTCCACGCCATCCCGGTCGAACCACTCGCGGGCCCGCGATGCGGCGATGTCCGCCTTGTTCTGGTGATCCGCGTAGACCAGCGTGATCGGCTTGCCGTTGACCTTGCCGCCGAAGTCGGCGATCGCCATGCGAATCGCTTCGAGGCCGCCCTGCCCGTCGATGTCCGCATACAGCCCCGACAGATCGGTGATGAAGCCGATCTTCACCGCATCGTCAGCCGCTTGCGCGCTGCCCATCGTGAGAGCGGCGCCGGCCGCGACCGCGAAACAAACTGAGGCAAGCCGCGCGAGTGGGTTCTTTTTCATTCGTGTCTCCTGGGTTCTTCGCTTGTGGTTATCAGAGGCAATCGGGCGCGTGGCTATCGGTTCATACGCCCAGTAAATCGTGCAGGACCGGCATCTTGCCTTCGAGCTCGTTCGCCTCGAAGTGCTCGACGATCGAACCGTGCTCCATCACGTAGAAGCGATCGGCAAGCGGCGCGGCAAAGCGGAAATTCTGTTCGACCATCACGACGGTATACCCGCGCGCCTTGAGTGTGACGATCATCCGGGCGAGCGCTTGCACGATCACGGGCGCAAGTCCTTCCGAGATTTCGTCGAGCAGAAGCAGGCTCGCGCCGGTACGCAGAATCCGCGCGACCGCCAGCATCTGCTGTTCGCCGCCCGAGAGGCGCGTGCCCTGGCTCATGCGGCGTTCCTGCAGATTCGGAAACATCGAATAGATTTCTTCGAGCGACATCATGTGCGCCTTGTCGCCGACCGGCGGCGGCAGCAGCAGATTTTCCTCACACGAGAGGCTCGAAAAAATGCCGCGCTCTTCCGGGCAATAACCGATGCCGCAATGCGCGATGCGATGCGTGGGCAAGTTGATCGTTTCGCGTCCGCCGATGCGGATCGAACCGGTGCGCCGCCCGGTCAGTCCCATGATCGCGCGCAGCGTGGTGGTGCGGCCCGCGCCGTTGCGGCCGAGCAGCGTGACCACTTCGCCGCGGTGCACCGTCAGGTCGACGCCATGCAGGATGTGGGACTCCCCGTACCACGCCTGCAATCCCGCGATCTCCAGCGCGGGCGCGGCATCGCCCGTGCCGCTCACTTCGAGGCCTTCGCGCTCGACAATCGTATTCATGCGTGGGCTCCGGCGAGCGCCGCGTCGGCGCTGCCCATATAGGCTTGCATCACGAGCGGATTCTTCGACACTTCGGCGTAGCTGCCTTCAGCGAGCACCTCGCCCCGTTGCAGCACGGTGATCGTGTCGGAGATGCCGGCGATCACGTTCATGTTGTGCTCGACCATCAGGATCGTGCGGCCGCTCGATACTTTTTTGATCAACGCCGTGACGCGGTCCACGTCTTCATGCCCCATGCCTTGAGTCGGTTCGTCGAGCAGCATCAGTTCAGGTTCCATCGAGAGCGTGGTGGCGATTTCCAGCGCGCGCTTGCGGCCATATGACAGTTCGACGGTCGGCACATCGGCGAAATCGGTCAAGCCAACCTGGGTGAGCAGGTCCATTGCGCGGTCGTCGAGCTGGCGCAGCGTGCGCTCGCTCTTCCAGAAGTGGAACGACGTGCCGAGCGAGCGCTGCAAACCGATGCGCACGTTCTGCAATGCTGTCAGATGCGGAAATACTGCGGAAATCTGGAACGAACGGATGATGCCGCGCCGCGCGATTTGCGCCGGACGTTCATTCGTGATGTCGACGCCGTTGAACACGATCTGACCCGCAGTCGGTTCGAGAAATTTGGTGAGCAGGTTGAAGCAGGTGGTCTTGCCTGCCCCATTAGGGCCGATCAGCGCATGGATCGAGCCACGGCGCACGCGCAGGTTCACCCCGTTCACGGCGATGAAGCCTTTGAACTCGCGAGTCAGGCCGCGCGTTTCGAGAATCGTATCGCCGAGAATCATGTTCCCTTCCATACGGAGTAAGGCGAAGCATTACGATCTTCCGCGCAAAGCTCTGCGCGACTTGTTATGACGGCGGCACCCCTTGCCGCTCGTTGGCGTGCTGCACCAATCCGGACGGTAATCCATGGCGCGGCACGCAGCATGGCTGCCATTGTCGCGCCAATGATGCAGCGCATTCATTGGGATTTGCACTTAGTGAAGCGTGTCCGTCGTGTGCGTGGCCAGCGGCGCGGCCTCGCGCGTGGGAACGGTCGTGAGTCGCCGGTTCGGCAAACATGACCGATGTCTCACGTCGTAGACGGCGCTGACGCCCCGTCGCCGTTTTGTCACACGGTGAACATCGAAGGCGCCGCGCTAGTTTGCTGCCCAACGCTGCCGTTCACGCGCGCGCGGCGATCTTCACGGATCATGTCGCTCGCACGTTCGGCGATCATCAGTGTGGGCGAGTTGGTGTTGCCCGACGTGATGTTCGGCATCACCGACGCGTCGACCACGCGCAGTCCGTCAACGCCGATCACGCGCAGCCGGTTGTCGACCACCGCGGCCGGATCATCGCTCGTGCCCATGCGGCAGGTCCCGACCGGATGGAAGATGGTCGTGCCGACCGCGCCGGCCGCCTGCTGCAGTTCCTCCTCGGTCTGGTACTGGATGCCCGGCAGGATCTCCTGCGGCCGATAACGCGCGAGCGCCGGCGCCGACGCGATACGGCGCGTGAGACGCAACGCGTTGGCCGCGACGTGGCGATCGTAATCGGTGGACAGATAGTTCGGTGCAATCAACGGCGGCGCCGATGCATCAGCCGATTCGATGTGGATGCTGCCGCGCGAAGTCGGCCGCAACTGACACACCGACGCCGTGAAAGCATTGAAGCGATGCAGCGGTTCGCCAAAGCGATCGAGCGAAAGCGGCTGCACGTGATACTCGAGATCGGGCCGCGTGAGGGAACGGTCGGCGGGATCGGATTTGGCGAACGCGCCGAGCTGCGACGGCGACATCGACATCGGCCCGCTTTGCAGCAGCGCATATTGCACGCCGATCATCAGCTTGCCCCACCAATGCGCGGACGCCGTGTTGAGCGTGCGCACGCCGTCGACTTGATAGGCCATGCGCAGTTGCAAATGATCCTGCAGATTTTCGCCGACGCCACGCAGATCCTTGACGACCTCGATGCCCAGATTCTGCAAACGCGCCCCGTTGCCGATGCCGGAGAGTTCGAGCAGTTGCGGCGAGTTCACCGCGCCCGAGCTGAGGATGACTTCGCAGCGTGCCTTCGCGAGATAGTCGGTGTTGTCGCCGCGATATTCGACGCCGCAGCAACGGCGTCCTTCGAACACGACACGCTGGGTATGCGCACCGGTGATAATCGTCAGATTCGGACGCTTGAGTGCGGGGCGCAGAAACGCTTTCGACGCGTTCCAGCGAATGCCGCGTTTCTGATTGACGTCGAAGTAGCCGACGCCAGTGTTGTCGCCGCGATTGAAGTCATCCGTGGCAGGAATGCCGCTCTGCTGCGCGGCCTTCGAGAACTCTTCGAGAATCTTCCATTTCAGGCGTTGTTTTTCGACGCGCCACGGTCCGCCCGCGCCGTGCGATTCGCTGGCGCCGCCATGATGGTCTTCGCTACGTTTGAAGACCGGCAGCACCGCGTTCCACGACCACGATGCATCATTGGTCACGCGGGCCCACTCGTCGTAGTCTTCGCGCTGGCCGCGCATGTAGATCATGCCGTTGATCGACGAACTGCCGCCTAGCACGCGTCCACGTGGATACGACAGCGCGCGTCCGTTCAGACCGGCTTCCGGCTGCGTTTTATAAAGCCAGTCGGTGCGCGGATTGCCGATGCAGTACAAGTAGCCGACCGGCACGTGAATCCAGTGGTAATCGTCTTTGCCGCCGGCTTCCAGCAACAGGACGTTCACGTCCGGATCTTCGGTCAGCCGATTGGCGAGCACGCAACCGGCCGTTCCCGCGCCGACAATGATGTAATCGAATTCGCCTTCCAGCCGCCGGGCGGCCGCATGCGTGCTGTCGGTGTGACTCATCGCTTCAGTCTCCTAAGCTTTTTTCCGCGCGCCGCATTGTACGCATGCGACCGCGGTGTCAGGCTCTTTTTGTGTTTTCTGTGCGTGCGAACGCAATCGGTCCAAGCTATTTGGCGACCGGCATCGTAAACTCGGCGCCCTTCGCGATACTGTCGGGCCAGCGCTGCATGATGCTCTTATAGCGCGTATAAAAACGCACGCCTTCTTCGCCGTACGCATGATGGTCGCCGAACAGCGACTTCTTCCATCCGCCGAACGAATGCCATGCCATCGGCACCGGAATCGGTACGTTGATCCCCACCATGCCGATCTCGATCTGGCGCGAGAATGCCCGCGCCACACCGCCATCGGAAGTAAACAACGACACGCCGTTGGCGAACTGGTTGGCGTTGATGAGTTCGACCGCGGAAGCGAAATCCGGCACGCGTACCACGCACAGCACGGGCCCGAAAATCTCTTCGCGATAAATCTTCATGTCGGTCGACACGTCGTCGAACAATGTGCCGCCGAGGAAGAAGCCCTTCTCGTGGCCCGCAACCTGATGACCGCGCCCGTCGACCACCAGCTTCGCACCCGCCTCGATACCCGCATCGATATAGCCGACCACCTTCTCGCGATGCGTCGCCGTCACCAACGGCCCCATCTCGGCTGCGGACTCCATGCCGTTGAGGATCTTCAGGCTCTTCACACGCGGCGTCAGCCGCTCGATCAGTTCATCGGCGATATGCCCCACCGCGACCGCGACCGAAATCGCCATGCAGCGCTCCCCTGCCGAACCATACGCCGCGCCGATCAGCGCATCGACCGCCTGATCGAGATCGGCGTCCGGCATCACGACGAGGTGATTCTTCGCTCCACCCAAGGCCTGCACACGCTTGCCGTGTTTCGTGCCTTCCGTGTAGATGTATTCGGCGATCGGTGTCGAGCCGACGAACGACAACGCGCTCACTTCCGGATGCACGAGCAGCGCGTCGACCGCGACCTTGTCGCCATGCACGACGTTGAACACACCATCGGGCAAGCCCGCTTCCTTCAGCAATTCGGCGAGCCGGTTCGACGCCGACGGGTCGCGCTCCGACGGCTTCAGCACGAACGTATTGCCGCAGGCGATCGCAACGGGGAACATCCAGCACGGCACCATCATCGGGAAGTTGAACGGCGTGATGCCCGCGACCACGCCGAGCGGCTGGCGCAGATTCCAGTTGTCGATGCCGCCGCCGATCTGATCGGTAAAGTCGGTCTTCAACAGATTCGGAATGCCGCACGCGAACTCGACAATCTCGATGCCACGCATGACTTCGCCCTTCGCATCCGAAAACACCTTGCCGTGCTCGCGCGTGATCAGTTCCGCCAGTTCGTCGTGATGGCGGTCGAGCAACTCCTTGAACTTGAACAGCACGCGCGCCCGTTTGATCGGCGCGGTTTCGCTCCACGCGGGAAAGGCGGCTCGGGCTGCAGCGACCGCGGCGTCCACTTCCGCGACGCTCGCAAGCGGCACGCGCGCGCTCACGCTGCCGAGCGCAGGATTGAAGACGTCGCCGAAACGGCCGCTCGTGCCGTCGATCGGCTTGCCGTTGATGAAATGGGTCAGCGCGCGGGCGCCGCCGGCGGTGCTTGCGCTGTGGGTAGTCTCGCCCTGAAGTGTCTCGCTCATGTCTTTCCTCTACCTGTGAAGTCTTCCGCCTGCCGCGCGAGGCGCGTCAAAGGCGTGCTGAACGCCAAGCGTACGGCGCTTCGGGGCGACAAATCCAATGAGTAATGCTCAACTGCGCTATAAGCCGCGCTAATATCAGCCTATGGATCTCACTCTGCTTCGGGCCTTCATCACCGTGGCGCGGGAGGGCAACCTCACGCGTGCCGCGGTGCAGCTTCACCTGACCCAACCCGCCGTCAGCCTGCAGATCAAGCATTTGCAGGAGACGCTCGGCGTGACGCTGTTCACGCGGACTTCGCACGGCCTCTCGCTCACGCGCGACGGTCAGGCGCTGCTGCCCCACGCCGAACGCGCGCTCGGCGCGGCGGCCGATGTGCAGCGGGCTGCGCAGTCGCTGCGTCACGAGGTCCGGGGCCGCTTGCGGATCGGCACGATACTCGACCCGGCGTTCCTGCGCCTCGGCGGCTTTCTGAAGCAGCTGGTGGAGACCTGGCCGCATATCGAAACGGCCTTGCGGCATGGGATGTCGGGCTGGGTGCTGGAGCAGATTCGCGCCGGCGAACTGGATGTCGGCTACTACATCGGCCTGCCGTCCGACGACGAACCGCGCGACGGCCCCGCGTTCCATGCGCTCACGCTCACCCACTTCCAGTATCGCGTGCTGGCACCGGCGGGCTGGAAAGACCGCGTCAAGGGCGCGCGCGACTGGCGCTCGCTCGCCGCGCTGCCGTGGATCTGGACGCCGCCCGCGTCCGCGCACAATCGCCTGCTGTCGCGCTGCTTCGGCGAGGCCGGCGTGAAGCCGGTCAAGGTGGCGGAGGTGGATCAGGAGCCGTCGATGCTCGATCTCGTGAAGTCAGGCGTCGGGCTCACGCTCGCACGCGACGCCACAGCGATCGCCGAAGCGCATGCGCACGCACTGACCATCATCGACGGGATTACGGTGCCGACCCAGCTCAGCTTTGTCACGCTCGCGGAACGCAAGGACGAGCCGGCGATTGCCGCGGCGTTGAAGTTGATCGAGCAGCAATGGGCGACGTGAGTGCTGGCGTGCGCGTGCCTCGCGTGCGGCAATGCGATATGAGTTGCGCTAATGCCAGACTGACGCGGGACGCTCCGTGTGTGCGTCCACGAGAGATCGTGGTCATGACCTCTGGCGCCCGGCACTCGCTCAACGACTTCTCCCCTCCCGAAACGACACCGTCACGCAGTTTTTGTTAGATTGGCGGTTCGCGCTCACAAGCCGGCTCCGCATCGTTTTCTGTTCCGCATGACTTTGTCCTTCCCGGCAGCTTCCCCCGGCAACACCGGAAGCCGCCGCCGACCACTCCATCCTTCGACAGGAGCCTGACATGGCACGCAACATTGAAATCAAAGCCCGCGCCCAGCATTTCGAGCAACTGCGCGAGCGCGCGGCGCAGCTCGCGACGGATGCGCCGCTGATCTTCCGCCAGCAGGACTTTTTCTACGACGTGCCGCGCGGCCGTCTGAAACTGCGCCAGTTCGACGACGGCACGCCGGCCGAACTGATTTTCTATCAGCGCGACGATCGCGACGGCCCGAAAGCGTCGTATTACACGCGCAGCCCTGTGACCAATCCCGAAGCGATGCACGCGCTGCTCGCCACCGCGCTGACAACGCGCGGCATCGTCACCAAGGAGCGGCACGTGTATCTGACCGGGCGGACGCGGATTCATCTGGACCGCGTCGACGGTCTGGGCGACTTCGTCGAACTGGAGGTGCTGCTCGCCCAGGACGACGACGAAGAAGGCGGTCATGCCGAAGCCCACGCGATGTTCGAGCGCCTGGGCGTCGCGGATTCGGATCTGGTGGCGGTGGCGTACGTCGATTTGCTGAACCCGGAGGGCGAGTCGAAGCAGGCCGCGTAAATTTCAAGCAGCTGGGGCTGCGTCGAACCCCACCTGGCTCTGCGTGCCGCCCACCTCAGCCGGCGGCCGCGCCCGGCGATAGATGGCCGAGCGGCAGCGGCCCGTTGCGCTTGAACGTGGTCAGCACGATATTCGAGCGCACGCTGTCCACGCCCGGCACACGCATCAATTTCTTCATCACGAAGGTCGAGAGATAATTCAGATCGGGCGCGACGATGCGCAACAGGTAATCGGCGTCCCCCACCACCGCATGACATTCGAGCACTTCGGGCAACACGTCGATCTGTTGCTGGAATTGTTCGATGATCGAGTCGCCGTGGTGTTTCAACTTCAAACTCGTAAAAGCGGTGACGCCGAGCCCGAGTTTCTCCGGCCGCAACACGACGCGATAACCGTCCACCACGCCCACCTGTTCCAGCCGTTGCAAGCGCCGTCCGATCTGCGACGGTGACAGCGGCACCTGCTCGGCCAACTGCTGATGCGTCGCCCGGCCGAAGCGCTGCAACACGTCGAGTAGCGCGAGATCGAAGTGATCGAGTTCCAACATGTCAATTATCCGCATCTAATCGTCATTTAATGCACGATTATTGCATATATATGGCTTATCACGCCAACATTGCGCCCTTCCCGCGCGCTTGCCGCTCTACACTCGCATCATCGATTTCACCGTCATCGCCGCCGGGCGTAGCATTCCATGTCAACAGCAACAAGCACCGCCAACACCGCCAGGCTGAAAGAGCAATTCGACGCCGGACTTGAAACCCGCGCCGATTTCACCATCGATCAACCGACCGAACGATACGGCGCGGTAGACCACGCGGTATGGAAACAGCTCTACGCGCGCCAGATCGCGCTACTGGAAGGCCGGGTCTGCGACGCGTTCCTCGCGGGCGTCGAACGCATCGGCATGCCGGCCGACCGCGTGCCTTCCTTCGGCGAAATCAACGCAAAGCTGACACCGGCCACGGGCTGGCAAATCGTCGCCGTGCCCGGCCTCGTGCCGGATCAGGTGTTCTTCGAGCACCTGGCGAATCGCCGTTTTCCCGTGACGTGGTGGATGCGTCGTCCCGACCAGCTCGATTATCTGCAGGAACCGGACTGTTTCCACGATCTGTTCGGCCACGTGCCGCTGCTGATCAACCCCGTATTCGCCGACTATATGCACGCGTACGGCCGCGCGGCACTCGCGGCCAACGATGCGGGCGCGCTGCCCCTGCTTGCGCGACTTTATTGGTACACAGTGGAGTTCGGGCTGATCCGCGACGCGGCAAGTCCGAACGGTGTGAAGATCTACGGCGCGGGCATCGTGTCGAGCAAGGGCGAGACGCTTTACAGCCAGCAGAGCGCGGCGCCGAACCGGTTGCGCTTCGATCTGGAGCGCGTGATGCGCACGCGCTATCGCATCGACACGTTTCAGAAAACCTACTTCGTGATCGATGACTTCGAGCAACTGTTCAGCGTCGCGCAAACCGATTTCGCTGCGCTGCTCACGCGGCTTGCCACCGAACCGGCCTTGCTGGCCGGCGACGTCCTCGAGAACGACCGCATCATCACGCGCGGTTCGCAGGAAGGCTGGCATGCCGACGGCGATGTTTGACGCCGCCAGTGCGGTTGCATCGGCAGCGGACTTACCGCATCCATGAAAAAATAGTGAAGGCGCTCGCCCGCCGGTGCGCGCGTTCCAATCGACGAGGTAATGCATGATTCAGAAACTGACTTCCGAAGCGCGCGCTGCGCAGCTGGCCCGACTGCACGGCTGGCAAACCGTCGCGGAGCGCGACGCGATCCAGCGCAAGTTCGAGTTCGCCGATTTCAACGAAGCGTTCGGCTTCATGACGCGCGTGGCGATCAAGGCGCAGGAAATGGATCACCACCCGGAGTGGTTCAACGTGTACAACAAGGTGGATGTCACGCTGTCCACGCATGAAGCCGATGGCGTCACCGCGCGCGACATCGAATTGGCTTCGTTCATCGACAGTATTACCGCGTAATACAAAAAATCTACGGCGTTTCGCGCGTGTTTATCTGCCGTGGGTTGAACAATCCCGCGAAAATGAAAGGACAATGCAGGCAACCGCGCGTTCAATCCTTCAGTTCTACAGGCTATTATTAAGGCGCACGTAAGTTTCCCAGGCTTGCCTCGCAATCCCGTCCAAACGATCCGGTGATAGCGTCTGTTGACGCTGTACAATCAGCAGCGCATACGGCTTGGAGAGCGCGCTTGCCTCCTTGCACAGAACGAGTTCGTCGCCGCTCGAAGGTGAGCGGGCGCGCCAGAAGTTGATCGCGGCTTCCAGTTCGTGAATGGATATATCGGACATGACTTCGTGATCGCTCAGAGGCGCTTGAGGGCGGCTCGATGGCTGCTTCGTGGCCCGTTCCCGCCTATCCGGCATGGCCACGCCGCACGCTGCCTGTGCAGCAGGCGCCCCGGCGAACCGCTTGCCCAGACGCCTAAACCCATTGTACTTGAGCGAATTCCATGCGACTCCTTCTGATCGAAGATGACCGCCCCATCGCACGCGGCATCCAAAGCAGTCTCGAACAAGCCGGCTTCACCGTCGATATGGTGCACGACGGCATTTTCGCCGAACAGGCCCTCACGCAAAACCGCCACGAGCTGGTGATCCTCGATCTGGGTCTGCCCGGCATTGACGGCATGACGCTGCTCGCGCGCTTTCGCCAGAGCAATCGCCACACGCCGGTGATCATTCTCACCGCGCGCGACGAATTGCACGACCGCGTGCAAGGCCTGAATTCCGGCGCGGACGACTACATGCTGAAGCCGTTCGAACCCGCCGAACTCGAAGCGCGCATCCGCGCGGTGATGCGCCGCAGCGGCCCGCACGGCGACATGCCGCGCCCGGAAGTGTCGTTGGGCGGTGTGCGCCTGTCGGGCGTCGATCGCCGCATCTTCAACGACGACAAGCCGCTCGAACTGTCACCGCGTGAATTCGCGGTGCTCGAAATGCTGCTGCTGCGTCATGGCCGCGTGGTCAGCAAGGCGCAACTGCAAGACCATCTGACGCATTTCGGCGGTGATCTCGGCGACACCGCGATCGAAGTCTATGTGCACCGGGTGCGCAAGAAGCTTGAGAACTGCCGTGTCGAAATCGTCACCGTGCGCGGTTTTGGTTACCTGTTGCAGGAAATCCGCCAGGCCGCATAATCGTCATGAAGGCCGCAAGTTCGACTGCGGCCTGACGGCGCCGGGCCGGCGCCGCGCACTCCGTGCGCAGTTCGCCGGCATCCGGCGAATTTCACGGCGCACAGCGCCGTTGCCACTTTCCCACGCGTTCGATCATGCCCCAGCCGGCCGCCAATAGTCTGCGCCGCACGCTGCTGCGGCGCCTCGCTGCACCTCTTTCGCTGCTCGCGCTGATGAGCGGCCTGATCGCTTACTGGCTGGCCTGGCAGTACACGCAGCATGTCGTCGACCGCTCGCTCGCCGACCTCGCCACCGCGATCTCCAAACAGATCCAGATTGCCGGCCCGGATGCACCCATTACGGTGCCGCCGCTCGCTCAGGCGATGTTCTCCGACCCGGTCGAACAACTCGTCTACCGGATCAGTAACGGCGAGACTGAAATCGCCGGCGATCACAACCTGCCCCTGCAAGGCACCAGCGTGCGCCGCATGCATTACGCGTACGTATTCGAAACACAGCACGAAGGCGTGACGGTGCGCGTCGCGCAGGTGCGCGTCGATCAGCCGACCGGCAATCCAATCGTCGTCGAAGTGGGTCAGCCGGTGCATCACCGGTTTCGCATCGCCGCCGAGTTTCTCGTCGCGATCATGATGCCGCTGCTGTTGCTGCTGCTGGCGGGCTGGGTGATCGTGTGGCGCGTGGTCAACCAACAGCTCAATCCGCTCACCGATCTCGCGGACTCGCTGAACCGGCAGACTCACACGTCGCTCGAACCGGTCGACGAAACCTATGTGCCGGTCGAAATCCGGCCGCTGACCGGCGCGCTGAACGCGCTGCTCGGCCGTCTGAAAACCGCGCTCGACAGCCAGCGCAAGTTCATCGCCGATGCCGCGCATCAGTTGCGCACGCCGCTTACCGCCGTGAAACTGCATGCGGAACAGGCGGCGGTCGCGCGTGATCCGCAGCAGACACTCGCCGCCGTGCGCGAGCTGCGCGCCGCGGCCGACCGCGCGGTGCGGCTGTCGAACCAGTTGCTTTCGCTGGCGCGCGCGGAGCCGGGCGAACAGGCGGCCCGCTTCGTCAATGTGGATATGGCCGCGCTCGCGTTCGATACCGGCGCGGAGTGGGTGCCGCGCGCGCTGACGTTCCACGTCGACCTCGGCTTCCAGCGCCTCGATGACCCGGACAATGATCATCCGTTGATCGCGCGCGGCAATCCGGTGCTGCTGCACGAAGTGATCGCCAATCTGCTGGATAACGCACTCAAGTACGTGCCGCCGTCGCGCTTCGATGGCGGCCGCATCACGGTGACGGTGTCGCAAACGATGATCGACGATCTGCGCATGGCGGAGATCGTGGTCGAAGACAATGGGCCGGGCGTGCCGCGTACACAGCAGGCCGATCTGTTCAAACGGTTCTTCCGCGGCGACGGTCAGAGCGACGCCGGTGTCGATAGCGGGGCGGGGCTCGGTCTCGCGATCGTCCACGACATCATGGTGCTGCATCGCGGCAGCGTGCATTACGAGGACGCGCCGGAAGGCGGCGCACGTTTTATCGTGCGGATTCCGCTCGTGCCGATCGTCGTTCAGAGCGACCCCACCGACGCCGCGCCACGGCGCCAGGCAAAAAAATCGGCGCACTCGGCGCCGATCGACGTGTAACGGTGTTGATGCTCAACGGGCTGCTCTAGCGGACTGCTTTGAATTCTCAGCGATCCGAGCGAGCAGCCCAGGCAGCCCCTGCGTCACTTCTTCTTCGCTTTTTTCTCCGACGCCCTCACCTCTGCCTTCTTCGCCGATTTCCCGGCTTTGCCCGCGCCCTTCTCTTTTTCCGGGGGCGCCAGCATCGTGCCGCGGCACTTGCGCGCGCCGCAACGGCATTCGTATTCCTTCTTGAGCTTCTTGGTCTGACGCGCGTCGATCACGAGGCCGTAGTCGTAAAAGACCTCCTCGCCTTCCGCGATATCGCGCAACGCGTGCACGTAAACGTGACCGTCGATTTCCTCGGCTTCGCAGTTCGGCGCGCAGGAGTGATTGATCCAGCGCGCGCTGTTGCCGTTCACCTTGCCGTCGATCACCTTGCCGCTGTCGAGCGCGAAATAGAACGTGTGATTCGGTTCGGCCGGATTATGTGGATGACGGCGCAATGCTTCTTTCCAGGAGATCCGCTCGCCCTTGTATTCGATCAACCGCTCGCCGGCCGCAATCGGTTCGACGGCAAACACGCCTTTGCCGTGCACACCCGAACGGCGCACGGCGATCCTGCGTGAACTCATTGAATGAATCCTTGTGAAGAACTGGGGGTGAAGTCCGGCAGCCGCTTGAATTGCCCGCGTCTGACGCGCTGCTTTTTTCTGACGCGGATAGCAAACGCGGCGCCTTGCGAGCGCCGCGTCGACTTGCGACGCGCAATGCGCCACATCCGGCATCCTACACGCTCAAGACGGCTTCGTTCAACCGTCAAAGAAACGCGTTCGTGCAAACTGCGCTGACAGCTTCACCGTTGTCCGAAGGAAATATCGCCGAACAGCGCTTTCTGCTCGCGCGGTTGTGAACGCCAGTATTGCGGCGGCGCTTCGACCGTCGCACCGAGTTGCGCCGCGGCGTGCCACGGCCAGCGCGGGTTGTACAACAATGCGCGAGCCAGCGCGATCAGATCGGCGTCGCCGGCTTCGATCAGTTGCTCGGCGTGCAGCGGATCGGTGATCAAACCGACGCCGATGGTGGTCAGCCCGGTGGCCTGCTTGACCGCCTTCGCGAACGGAATCTGATAGCCCGGTTCGAGCGGAATCTTCTGCAACGGCGACACGCCACCGGAGGACACGTCGATCCAGTCGCAACCACGCTTTTTCAACTCGTGCGCGAAAGCAACCGTGTCCGCGAGCGTCCAGCCGCCTTCGACCCAATCGGTCGCCGAAACACGCACGCCGACCGGTTTGTCCGCGGGAAATGCGGCGCGCACGATATCGAAGATTTCGAGCGGAAAGCGCATGCGGTTTTCGAGCGAACCGCCGTAATCGTCGTCGCGCTGATTGGCGATTGGCGAGAGGAATTGATGCAACAGATAACCGTGCGCCGCGTGCACTTCCAATGCGTCGATGCCAAGACGCGCGGCACGTCGCGCAGAGGCCGCGAACGCTTCGCGAATCCGGTTCAGCCCGGCCGTATCGAGCGCGAGCGGCGGTTCTTCGCCCGCCTTGTGCGGCAACGCGGAAGGCGCGTGCGGCAGCCACCCGCCTTGCGCCACCGGAATCAGCTGGCCGCCTTCCCATGGCACATGGCTCGACGCCTTGCGCCCGGCGTGCGACAACTGCATCGTCACCTTGATATGCGAATGCTTGCGGATCGCGGCCAGCACGGGCGCGAGCGCGGCTTCGGTGGCGTCGTCCCACAAGCCGAGATCGCCCGGCGTGATGCGGCCGTCCGGTTCGACGGAGGTGGCCTCGATGAACAGCATGCCGGCGCCCGACAACGCAAGACTGCCGAGGTGCAGCATATGCCACGCGCTCGCCTCGCCACGTTCGGCGGAATACTGGCACATCGGGGACACGACGATACGATTGGGAAGCGTCACGCTACGCAGCGTGAGCGGAGAAAAAAGCGCGCTCATGGATTACGCCCAGTGAAAGCCCGAGAGCGATCGAGCATAGCACTGTGAGCGGTTTACTGCATATTTCGTCGGTCAGGCTTTGGCTTCCACCTGATCGAGCCATTCGCTGAACATCCGGCACGTGGCGGCTTCGAGTGCGGGACCGAATTGCGCGGTGTCGGCGCGCAAGCGGCGCGCGTCGATGCCATGACCGGCAAGCTCGCCCGCGTTGCCGATCAGCCAGGGCTCGAAGCGGTCGGCGCGAATCTCCGGATGACACTGCAAAGCCAGCACGTGGTCGCCCCAGGCGAACGCCTGGTTTTCGCAGGCGGGCGTCGATGCGAGACGCGTTGCTTTGTCGGGCAGATCGAAGGTGTCGCCGTGCCAATGCAGCATTGACGTATGCGCGCCATCCAGATGACGCAGCGGCGATGCGCGGCCGGCTTCGGTCAGCGTGAGCGGCGTCCAGCCGAGTTCGGTATGCCCTGCGGGATAGACACGGGCTCCGAGCGCACGCGCGATCAGTTGAGCGCCCAGGCAGATGCCGAGTGTCGGCAATCCGGCCGTGATGCGTTTTTCGATCAGCGACAGCAAGGGGACAAGCGTTGGATAAAGCGCGTCGTCGGTGGCGCTGATCGGGCCGCCGAGCACCACCATCAGTGATGCGGCAACCGGGTTCGGCGCCTCGATACGGGCGAAGCCCACGTCGAGATAACGGACCGGGCGCCCGCGCTCGCCGAGCACTCGCTCAAGACTGCCCAGATCCTCGAAGTGCACATGACGAATGGCCAGTACTTCGCGATTCATCGGCCTGCCCCACCTTCAGGTTGACTAAAGACTTACCGCTACGCGGCGCCAGACGGCTGACCGGCGGTGAATACCGCCCGCCGAAGCCGGCTTGGCAGTGTAGCGGATTGTCCTGGACGAACGCGCTTACTGCGCGAAGATCTTCCAGGTCTTCTTCTGGGTGGCGACGTCGGCGGTCTCATGCACCGAGCAATCGAGACGCAGATCCGTATCGGACATCTTCATGTCGAGCAGCGCGCAGTGATGCGGCGTCTTCTTCGGATTCTTGCTCGGCTCGAAGTGCGTGCAGCTCAGGCACATGCGGTGCGGCGGAATCGTGCCGTGCGCCTCGAGCTGATAGATCGTCTTGAGCAGCGTGCGATAGAAAACGGCCTGCTCCTCGTCACGCAACGTGCCGACCGCCTTGCCCAGAAAGTCCGGCCATTGCGCGGCGCGCTTCGCAGCCGTGCGGCCACGCGCCGTCAGGCGAACTGCTAGTGCGCGGCCGTCGTCGAGCGCGCGGCGCTTTTCGACCAGGCCTTTGGTTTCAAGCGTGCTGACCGCGTCGCTGGTGGTGGCGGCGGTCAGGGCCGTTTCACGGGCGATTTCGCCAAGGCGCATCGGGCCTTTGCGTTGCATCAACAAGACCAGGATTTCGCCCTGAGTCGGCGTAAGACCCGCGCCTTCGGCCCATTCCCAAGCCTGGCTTCGCATCGCCGTGCTCAATCGCAATAGGCTATGGGTCACTCGCCCGGTTGCCTGTTCTCCGTATACGCCTTCGCTCATAATCTTCGATTCGTTTATTTACAGCTTTAGTACGCGGCCGGTGAACTGCTTGCCGACTTCGCCCGTAGCTTGTGTGGGGTAGCTTCGTCCAAGCCTGGACGAAACCGTTTCTCTACTATCTCAAAAATTTACCGCCTAGCAATCCCGAGGCAGTGAAACAACATTCTATGCGAGAGCAGCGAATCGTACAGCTAACTTATCCAATGCTGTCTGTGGATAACCCTGGGAAAACACGTGGACAGCGTGTGCATCAATTCCTGAAGCGCATTCGGGCGGGGCTGGACGGTGCCAAAATCGCCCTAGTTCAACGAAGCCGATGCGCGCCCGGCCGGTCTGGTTATGCTTTTCGCAGCACGTTGACTTTGCAGGGAATTATTCAGTTGTCCACAGGCATCATACGATGCACGCGCACAGCTACTACGTTGGTATACGTAAACTTTGGAAAAACCTGAAGGCCGCGAGCTCAAATAAATTTTGAAAAAAACCCGCGCGAAGCGGGTTTTTTCGATGGCAGACCTGCGCAACGCAGTCCGGAGCTAGGCTCGCCATTGCAAACACTGCTGCCGAACCGCTTCGTGCAGGGACTTTTCCTGCGCAAATACACCGCGCAACCAGGTCGCATCGTTCACCTGCCCGCGCGCGATTGCGCCGATCTCGGCAAGTGCATTGCTCGAACCGAGCGCCTGCGCATGCGGTGCGATAAGGTCGAGCGTTTCGAGGATGTCCTCTGAAATCGTCTTGCGTTCGCCCGTTTGCGGATTGATGCAGGTGCCGGCCAGACCGAAACGGCATGCTTCGAAACGGTTGAATGTGTAGACGAGATAGTCGTCTTCCTTCGGCGCGATCGGCTTGTCGAGCAACAGATGGCGGGCAAGCGTCTGGATGTAGCAGGCAATCGCCGCGGCACGGTCGACCGAAAACGGCGTATCCATCACGCGTACTTCGATCGTGCCGAAGCCCGGCTTCGGCCGGATGTCCCAGTAAAAATCCTTCATGCTGTTGACCACGCCGGTGTGGACCATCTTCGAGAAATATTCCTCGAAGCTGTCCCACGTCAGCACGAACGGCGCGCGGCCCGACAACGGGAACGCGAACACGGAATTCAGGCGTGCCGAATGAAATCCGGTATCGACGCCTTGCACGAACGGCGACGATGCGGACAACGCGATGAAATGCGGGATGAATCGCGACATCGAATGCAGCAGATACAGCGCGCTGTTCGGATCCGGGCAGCCGATGTGCACGTGCTGGCCGAACACCGTGAATTGCTTCGCGAGGTAGCCGTACAGTTCGGAGAGGTACTGGAAGCGCGGTGTATCGACGATCTGCCGTTCGCTCCATTGCTGGAATGCGTGCGTACCGCCGCCACACAAGCCGACGTTCAGATGATCCGCCGCGGACACCAGCGTGTCGCGAATCTTGCGCAAATCGGTGACGGCCTGCTCGTGCGTCGTGCAGATGCCGGTCGACAACTCGATCATGCTCTCGGTGATTTCCGGCGTGATGTTGCCGGGGATCTTTTCGTCCTTGATGAGACGCAGCAGATCCGTGCCGGCTTTGGTCAGATCATAGTCATGCGTATTGACGATCTGCATCTCGAGTTCGACACCGAACGTGAACGGTTTCGAATCGATGAAGGGTTCGAGTGACATGGCGTCCCCTGAGTCAGGTCGGCCGGGTAGCTGTCATTTGCCCGGCCGTTTTGAATCGAATGAGTTGAATGAAACGGCGCCAACCGCGAGCGAGCGAGCGGCGCGCGCTTACCGCGTTGACTCTTCGCGCCGTTCAGCCACCAGCGCGAGGCTGCGATAGACGAGCCACGGCCCGAGAATCTGCAGCACGAAAATCGAACACATCACGATTGCCCGCAATTGCGGATCGAAATTCGGATAAAGATTGTAGGTATCGTCGACCAGCAGATAAGCGAGCGCCGACATCGGCGATAACGACAGACCGAGCGCCGCCCCCTGCTTCCAGTTCAGGCCGCTGGGTTTGGCGAACGCCATGACGCCGATCAGTTTCGCGATCAGACGCGCAACGATCAGACCCAGCGCCGCGACACCGCCGAGCGCGATGTGCCGCCATTCGAACGAAGTCAGCGTGAGCACGAACAGAATCACGGTCAACAGCCAGCCGGCGGTGCCGAAATGCTGCGGCCACAATTGCGGGCGCGCCTCATGATTTTTCACGATGATGCCGGCGGCCAGCAGCGCAAGAATCGTCGACAGCTTGAACAGATGCGAGACGGCGATCGCCAGCAACACCAGGCCGAACAGCGCGACGAACGAATGCTCGTCCTGCATGTTGAGCCGGCGATAGAAAAACGTGCAGGTGCGCGCGAGCAGATACGCGAGCACGAGCGAGCCGATCAGCAGGTAAAGCGGTTGCAGGATGGTCGCGAAAACATTGCCGTAAACCTCCTGATGCAGCCAGCTCGACACGAGCTTTTCGATCACGACCGCATACATGCTGTTCAGCGCGGTCAAGGTCAGCAGACGCTGGGTCACCTGGCCTTCCGCGCGCAATTCCGTTTTGAGCTGGATCACCATCGCGGGCGACGTCGCCATGGCAATCGCGGCGAGCACCATCGCCACCATCAGCGGCACGTTCAGGAACAGCAACACCGGCAGCACGAAGGCGAAAGTGAGCGTGGCTTCGGCGAGGCTCGACAGGATCAGCCACGGATTGCGGCGGATCCAGCGCAGATCGAGCCGGCTTCCGAGTTCGAACAGCAACAACCCAAGCGCGACGTCGAGCAACGGACGCGCGGCCATTGCGGAATCCGCGTCGATCACGCCGAAGCCGGCCGCACCGGCAATCAGGCCGATGACCGCATAGCCGGAAATGCGCGGTAAACGCCAGGCGCGATAGCAAAGCTCACCGCACAGACCCGCGGCAAGCAAGGCGAGACCAGCCCAAAAAATGGCGTCGGGTGAAAGCGGCCAGGCTGGAAAAAATGAAAACGCCGAATTCATCGTGATGGGTTCTCCTTTGCAGCAACGGCGGACGACACGAACCGGCGCAAACACCGGCGAACCGGTGAGCGCGTGAGGCGCTCACCGTCACAATCGCTTCGCATGGCCAGCGTTGCGAGTTTTCATTGATCGGATGATCTGAATCTGAATGCGCTGCAGCCGCGAAAGAGGCAGGCACATTCAAGGATGAGGCTGTAGCAAACGGAACGGCGAAAGAGCGCCGTCGACTTTGAATCAGATTCTGATTGAGCGGCACCGTTCCGTTGCCGCGCGTGCCGCCAGAGACGAGGCACGACGCGAAAAGAACGGCGATTGTGCCATAGCTTTTTCAGCCTTGACCGAAAACACACGAACATGCTGGCAAAACGGTAAAAACGTACGTTATCTCCGTGAGTCCGGGGAAAAGCGACTTTTTTACCGCAGCAGAATGCCGAGTTAACCGCCAGATTGGACTTCTCGTATGTGCTTTTGAGGACACTGCCGCAGAACTTTTCGCGTGGGTTCGAAGGGGATTGCTACGCCGATGACCGCGTCTCCAGCTTCGGCTTTGCTGTTTACAGGTTTACTGTATGTATACGTAGTAACAGTTAACAAGGTGCCTCGGTTTCTGTGGATAACTTATGTTTACCGAAACGAATCATTGGTTTGCCGACGGCATAACCGGATGCACAGCATGTGCGGGAGCAGCGCGTATACGCGAGTAACTTTTTGCGTTTTTTGGCGCGGACAAAGTTACCCCGTTTACGTCCACAACGGTTCCACACGACTTGCGCCCGTTAACGGCATGGTTATCCACACGTTTCGGTGGATAACTCTGTCGGCGCGTATACGTGCCGCGTATGCGTGCGTATACCGCTGGTTAACGGGTGGACTGAGCGCGCCGCACTCAACAATTTAACCGGCCGTTCCCTGGCGCAATGCGCGCAGCAGGAAACGGGCGGGATCGATGTCTTCGGCCAGATCGCGTTCGAGCGGCCAAGGCTCGCCCTCTATCTGCGATGCGATCAGTTCGGCGCCTAGCGCTGCCCAGACCAGTCCGCGCGAACCATATGCGAACGCACCGTACAAGCCTTCCATGCGCGGCAGATCGAGCGGCCATGCACCCCGCAGCCGCTGCGCGTCGCGGGCGGCCTCGCTCTCGTTGGCGAGTTGGCCGATCATCGGCATGCGGTCGCTCGTGACGCAGCGAAACGCGACGCGTCCGGCCAGCGCCGCCGACCGTGCGGGATCGACCGCGGAGGCGGCAAGGGAGGCATACGCCGGCAGCATCTGCGCGACGCGCTCGAGGTTTTCCAGATGACCGCCCACGCGCAGCGACGTGTCGGGGTCGTCGAGTTCATAGGTGGCGCCCGTCAACGTGACGCCGTCGGCAAGCGGCACCGCATAGCCTTCACCGATCACCGGCAACGCGAGCGATGGCGCAGTGCCCGAGGGCAGCAGCGTCAACTGGCCACGAATGCTGCGAGTCGGCGCATGCTGCAGCCCGGCGATGCGCGCTGCATCGTGCGCACTCGCGACGATCACGACCGGCGCGCGCGCGACGGCCTGGCCCGCCGTGTCGAAGACGGTCCACTGAGCGCCCGACCGTTCGAGCCGGGCGACCTCGACGCCGAAGCGGCGTTCGAGCAGGCCGCCCGCTGCGGCGAACTGCGCGGCGCACAGCGACGCCGGATCGATCCAGCCACCCTGCGGGAAAAACCAGCCGCCGCGCGCGAGCGGCGTGCCGGCGAGTTGTCGAGCGTCTTGTGCCGAGACGGGCGTCACGTACGTGAACGGATAGCGGAATGCAGCAATCGCGTCGCCGATTGCGCGGGCTTCGTCGTCGTCCGCGGCGATCTGCAGCAAGCCTGGGACACCGCGCACGAGCCGATGACCGCGCCTTTCGAGCTCGGCCCAGCGCCGCAATGCATACAGAAAACCAGCGCGCGTGATGCGCGAGGCGACGCTATCGTCGCGTGAAATCATGGGGTGGAACACGCCGGCCGGATTGCCCGACGCGTCCTGCGCGACCGACGCATGCCGTTCCAGCGACGTCACGCGCCAGCCGCGCGCCGCAAGCCGTTCGATCACCGCGCTGCCGGCCAGCCCTGCGCCGATCACTACTGCATGCCGTTCGTCGAGCGCGAGCGGCGCGGGCGGCTCATAGCGGCGCACGCGCCAGCGCGGCGCGAAATGGCCGACCAGCATCGCCCGTTTCCAGCCGAAGCCGTCGATCTTGCGATACTCGAAGCCGCATTGCGTCAAGGCGCGTTTGATCTCGCCGGCGCTGCTGTAGGTGGCGAATGTGGCACCCTCGCCCGCCAGCCGCGCGAGCGCCTTGAAAATCGCCAGGGACCAGAGTTCGGGGTTCCTGGCCGGCGCGAAGCCGTCGAGATAGAACGCATCGGCGCGCAGTCGCAAGGCCGGCAAGCTGTCGGCCGCGTCGGCCAGCACCAGCGTGAGCACGACGCACCCCTCTTCGAATTCGAGCCGGTGCGTGCCGGGCACGAGCATTGGCCATGCGTTCGCCAGCGTGTCGGCCAGCTCGGCCACCGCCGGATCGGACAGGGTCGCCGCATAGACGCTGCGTAAATCGGCGACGGTAAACGGATGCTTCTCGGTCGACACGAAATGCAGCCGCTCGCATCGCGCCGGATCGGCGCGCCACGCGGCCCACGTCACGAGGAAGTTGATGCCCATGCCGAAGCCGGTTTCGAGCACGGTGAACGTGCGGCGGCCTTGCCAACGTTCGGGCAGCGCATTGCCGTTCAGGAAAACGTAGCGAGCCTGGTCAAGACCGCCCACTGCGCTGTGATAGATATCGTCGTAGAACGGTGAGAACGGGGTGCCGTTGTCGCGAAAAGCGAGGACGGCGGGGATCAGCGGATCGGTCATGCGTCGGGAAATGACGCTCGCAAGAGCGGTTCTAACGTTACCGCCAGCGCGCGCAGCTCGCCGGACGGCGAAAAAGACGCGCCAAACGTTGGCAAAAACCAACGCCAAGCCCCGTCCCTACTGGGTTTCAGCCCTCCGAAGGAGGTCGTGGAATGCAAAATCGCGTTTTCCTTGCCATATCGACGGTGGAACCTCGCAATTCTTCGAAACCCTTATCCTGATTGGGTTTGCGCTGCGCTATCATAGCAAGCGCCGCGAATCGAGCGGGAGCACGGCCAATGGACAGCCATCTGTCCTGTGCTGCCGGTCCGGAGGGGATCCGGAGCCGCAGCTGCTCGACGGCGCGGCCCGCGCACGTATAATCGGCGCGTTCGCGCTGTTCGTATCAACCTAAACTCAGAAAGGAACCTTAATGAACAAACAGGAACTGATCGACGCCGTCGCAGGACAGACGGGCGCCAGCAAGGCTCAAACCGGTGAAACGCTGGACACGTTGCTTGAAGTGATCAAGAAGTCTGTGTCGAAGGGCGATGCGGTCCAGTTGATTGGCTTCGGTAGCTTTGGTTCGGGCAAGCGCGCAGCGCGTACGGGGCGTAACCCCAAGACCGGCGAAACCATCAAGATTCCGGCAGCCAAGACCGTCAAGTTCACGGCAGGCAAGGCGTTCAAGGACGCGGTCAACAAGCGCTAAGCAGCTTGCTGCCAGGCAGTTGACACCCGCCAACGGCGGGTTTTTTTTCGCCCGCGCGTTGTAGGCGGGATAAGCCGCGACACACGTCGCGGCTTTTTTGATGCATCGACGCGGGGTGACGCCGTTCAGTGGTGACGGTGGCCGTGATCATGCCTGTGACCATCGTGATCATGATGGTGATGATCGTGGTCCTGATGATCATGATCGTCTTCGTCGAAGTCCCATGCGGGGAACGGATCGGCGAACTGAAGCCAGCCTTGCGGCCCCAGTGCGTATTCGTCGTCGCTCAGCAGACACGCGTCGAACTTCGCCGTCCACTCCGTCGGGTCGATGCCAACCCCGATCAGCACCAGCTCCTGGCGGCGATCACCAATGCTCAGATCGTCCGGATCGCCGTACCAGTCGCTGGCGATTTCGGCCGCCAGCTCTTCGTCGCCGTCCGGCCACTCGCTACGGTCCTGCGCGGCCCACCACATGCCCGCTGGGCCATGCCGGCAAGCGCCGCCTGCCTGCGACAGCGAACCGGCGATGTCGTTGCGCGTCGCGAGCCAGAAGAAGCCCTTGCTGCGCAAGACGCCCTTCCACTCCTGATGCAGCAGCGCCCACAGCCGCTCCGGATGAAACGGCCGGCGTGCCCGATAGATGAAATTGCCGATGCCGAACTCGTCTGCTTCTCCGTGAGGCGCATGGCCGTGCCCGTGCTCATGATTGAGCGACGCGAGCCAGCCCGGCGCACTCGCCGCGGCGTCGAAATCAAACCGGCCGGTGTTCAGCACTTGCGCGAGCGGCACCGCGCCGAAGCGGCTAACCACCTGCTCCGCGCGCGGGTTGATGCGCGCGAGGATGCGTTGCAAACGCGTGAGTTCGTCTGTGCTGACGAGGTCGGCCTTGTTCACCACCAGCACGTCGCAGAATTCGATCTGCTCGATCAGCAATTCGACGATGGTGCGGTCGTCTTCGTCGGTCGCGGCGATGCCCCGTTCGGCGAGCGCGTCGGCCGAACCGTAGTCGCGCAGGAAGTTGAAGGCGTCGACCACGGTCACCATCGTGTCGAGCCGTGCGACGTCGGCGAGCGAAGCGCCTTCGTCATCGACGAAGGTGAAGGTTTCGGCGATCGGCATCGGCTCGGCGACGCCGGTCGATTCGATCAGAATCGCATCGAAACGATGTTCGGCGGCAAGACGTTTGATCTCGACGGCCAGATCGTCGCGCAGCGTGCAGCAGATGCAGCCGTTCGACAGTTCGACGAGCCGCTCTTCGACGTGCGACAGCGCTGCGGCGTCGCGCACGAGCGTCGCGTCGATGTTGACGGCGGCCAGGTCGTTGACGATCACGGCCACGCGCAATCCGGCGCGATTCGCGAGAATGTGGTTCAGGAGCGTGGTCTTGCCGGCGCCCAGAAAACCGGAGAGCACGGTGACGGGCAATAGCGGCTGGTTCATCGCAGTACGGAAAAGCAAGAGGATTGGAGGGCGTGCCGGGCCTGGGGCCGCATGACTGCGCGACCGGTCTGACGCTTGGGCTCGACGGCAGCACGAAGCCGCATTGTGCATCAAAACGGGCGGCGTCCGCGTGACTGGCTGGATCGGCGGGGCTTGACCAGCGGGTCTGGAATCAGGCAACAGCACGAACGCCAGGACGACGCGATGTGGAAATGCCGACGCACGCTCACAGGCAGACCGCGAAATGCGTCAACCGGTCAGCCGGGAAGCGGACTCAAAAAAGGGCAAATGAGGGAGGCAATCAACACGCCAACAGCAGGCAGCCCGGACTGGCCGGCCCGAAAAACACACGCTCAACGTGCAGCCGGCATCAAATTCCACTTGCGCAGAATCGCGACGATCTGCTGGGCATATTTGTCGCGCAAAGCCGGTGTTTCGGAGTGGTATGCGCCGACTGCTTGCCACGTGTTGCCGTACTTGTTCATTTGACGGCGCAGATGCCACGCCGCGATATAGACGTTCTTGCAGGGCTCCATCAGCGTGCCTTGGGAGATGCCGTACTGAGCGAGTGTCGGCAGATGGATCGAATTGATCTGCATCACGCCGTAGTCGGTCGAACCGTTGGCGTTCTTGTGTTGCGCGTCAGGCCGGTTGTGCGACTCCTGCCAGGCAATTGCGCGTAGAATCAGCGGGTTAACCTTTTGATACTTCGCCGCTTCATCGAAGCAATCGGCGCGTGCGGACCCTGCTGCTGCTAGCATGGCGAGTCCCGCGGCGATGGTGACGAAGGCATGGTTCATCGGTCAAGACGACTAAGTAAGTCGCAAGCGTAAGGGTTGGTAAGGCGTTTCTTCGGTCATACTCCAGCCGCCGACAGCCGCCAGGGCACGCCGGTCGGGCCTTTGTCGAACACCCGGGAAAACCCGCGTCGGCAAACCCTCAACCGGAGACTCGAACGGCTCGTATCATACCGGCAGTCCCACCCGCGTCAAGTTAGCTAACAGACATAAGCAGACGGAAAACGAAGCTCCGCGCGGCTTCGCCAGACGTCGATTAGCTTTCAATCTGGTAACAGTTGGCGCGGACTTTCAAGGGAATCGCGTATCTCAGGCCTGTTTTGTGACAAATCCGACATGAAAAACTGTTACTGTTCATTTTTTTCGGACGTCGGATGGTCGGAACCCGCAGCGACCTTAGTCCGCGAGACTGACCCACAGACCGGCAGGGCGATGATTTGTCCCCGTGTCCGTACCGCATGACCGTCGGCAGCATCGGCTGCCGGCATCGATATCACAACCCATGAGAAGAAATTGTATGGCTTTGCGTCGCGTTGCAACGGCGCTGCTGGTGGCTGGATTGATCACCGCGCAGACAGCACACGCTCAGGTGACACTCAACTTCGTGAACGCCGATATCGACCAGGTTGCCAAGGCGATCGGCGCCGCAACCGGTAAAACGATTATCGTCGACCCGCGTGTGAAGGGACAGTTGAACCTCGTGTCGGAAAATTCAGTGCCGCAGGACCAGGCGCTCAAAACCCTGCAGTCGGCTTTGCGCATGCAGGGTTTCGCGCTGGTGCAGGACCACGGCGTGCTGAAGGTCGTGCCGGAAGCCGACGCCAAGCTGCAGGGCGTGCCGACCTACGTGGGTAACGCGCCTGTCGCGCGCGGCGACCAGGTGGTCACGCAGGTGTTCGTGCTGAAGAACGAATCGGCCAATAACCTGCTGCCGGTGCTGCGTCCGCTGATCTCGCCGAACAACACCGTGGCTGCTTACCCGGCCAACAATACGATCGTCGTCACCGATTACGCCGACAACGTGCGGCGCATCGCGCAGATCATCGCGGGCGTGGACACCGCGGCGGGCCAGGCGGTCGCCGTCGTGCCGCTGAGGAATGGCAACGCGATCGACATCGCCACGCAGTTGACCAAGATGCTCGACCCCGGCGCGGTCGGCAGCACCGACGCGACCCTGAAGGTCTCGGTCACCGCCGATCCGCGCACCAACTCGCTGATGATCCGCGCGTCGAACGGCGGGCGTCTTGCCGCCGCGAAGGAACTCGCGAAGCAGCTCGACATGCCGACCACGATGCCGGGCAACATGCACGTCGTGCCGCTGCGCAACGCGGACGCGACGCGGCTCGCGAAAACGCTGCGCGGCATGCTCGGCAAGGGCGGCGACAGCGGCTCGTCGAGCGGCTCGGGTGACGCGAATTCGTTCAACCAGGGCGGCGGCGGCGGCGGCTTCTCGGGCGGCAATTCGACGGGCACGTCGGGCACTCCGCCGTTGCCGTCGGGCGGGCTGAACAGCAGCTCGATGTCCTCGCCGCTGACCGGCAGCGGCTCGGGCGGCAACAACGCCTCCGGTTCCAGCGGCCTGCTCGGCGGCGACAAGGACAAGGGCGACGACAACCAGGCCGGCGGCATGATCCAGGCGGACTCCGCCACCAACTCGCTGATCATCACGGCGGCCGAGCCGGTGTACCGCAATCTGCGCGCGGTCATCGACCAGCTTGACGCGCGGCGTCCGCAGGTCTACATCGAGGCGCTGATCGTCGAGTTGAACTCGAACACGAGCGGCAACCTCGGCATTCAGTGGCAGATCGCGAACAACTCGCTGTTCGCCGGCACCAATCTGTCGACCGGTTCGAGCAACAGCATCATCAACCTGACGGCGGCCGCGGCAGCGGCCGGCACCACCGGCGGCCTTGCCACGGCGCTCGGCGGCGGGGCTTTGCAGCAGGGCCTGAACGTCGGCTGGATTCACAACATTTTCGGCGTTCAGGGACTCGGCGCGCTGCTGCAGGCGCTGTCGCAAAACTCCGACGCGAACGTGCTGTCCACGCCTAACCTGATCACGCTCGACAACGAGGAAGCGAAGATCGTCGTCGGGACGAACGTGCCGATTCAGACCGGTTCGTATTCGAACCTCACGAGCGGCGCCACGAGCGCAGCGTTCAATACGTTCGACCGCGTCGACGTGGGTCTGACGCTGCACGTGAAGCCGCAGATCACCGACGGCGGCATTCTGAAGCTGCAGCTGTACACGGAAGACTCGGCGATCGTGAACGGCACGACCAACGCGACGACCAACCCGTCGGGCCCGGAGTTCACCAAGCGCTCGATCCAGTCGACGGTGCTCGCCGACAACGGCGAGATCATCGTGCTGGGCGGTTTGATGCAGGACAACTACCAGGTCAGCAATAGCAAGGTGCCGTTGCTCGGCGACATTCCGTGGCTCGGTCAGCTGTTCCGCTCTGAACAGAAGACGCGCGAGAAGACCAACCTGATGGTGTTCCTGCGCCCGGTGATCATCAACGATCGCGATACGGCGCAGGCCGTGACGTCGAACCGTTACGACTACATCCAGGGCGTGCAGGGTGCATACAGGTCGGACAATAACGTGATGAGGGACAAGGACGATCCGGTGATGCCGCCGATGCCGCTCGGCCCGAGCCAGGGCGTGCCGCCCGCGATGAACCTGTTCGATCTGAACCAGATGCGCCGTCAGCAGGCGGCGCCGCCCCAGCAAGCGCCCCAACAGGGACCCCAACAGGGACCCCAACAGGTGCCGCAGGCCGTACCGCAGTCGAGCCAGCAGCCGGTCACCGCGCCTTATCCGACGACCGGCACGGAGCCGACCACCGCATCACCGGGAGCGCGTCCGTGATTCAGGCGTCCGCTCAAACAGCGCATCGCGCTCAGGGCGGCGACTCCGCCAGCGGCGAGCGCGCCGCGCCCTCGCCGCTCGCGGCGCGCCTCGTGCCGTACGGCTTCGCCCGCAGCGGCCAGATTCTGGTCGCGCATCAGCACGCGGACAGCCTCGAAGTGTGGATCAGCGAACGCACCAGCGAAGCCGCGCTCGCCGAAATCACGCGCAACTTCGGCGTGGTGTCGGTTGTACGTTTGCCTGCCGACGAACTCGCGCAGGCGATCAACCAGGCGTACGCGCGCCAGGACGGCAGCGCCGCGCAGGTGGTCGGTGAAGTGGAAGGCGAAGTCGATCTGTCGCGTTTGATGCAGGACATCCCCGAGGTCGAGGATCTGCTGGAATCCGAAGACGACGCGCCGATCATCCGCATGATCAACGCGCTGCTCACGCAAGCGGCGCGCGAACAGGCGTCGGATATTCACATCGAGCCGTTCGAGAATGCGTCCGTGGTGCGCTTCCGGGTCGACGGCACGCTGCGCGACGTCGTGCGCCCGAAGAAAGCGCTGCACGGCGCGCTGATCTCGCGGATCAAGATCATGGCGCAGCTCGACATCGCGGAGAAACGTTTGCCGCAGGACGGCCGTATCACGTTGCGCGTCGGCGGGCGTCCGGTCGACGTGCGGGTGTCGACGCTGCCGACCGGTCACGGTGAGCGTGCGGTGTTGCGTCTGCTGGAAAAAGACGCGTCGCGCTTGAACCTCGAAGCGCTCGGCATGGCGTCCGACACGCTCGTCAAGTTCGACAAGCTGATCGGCAAGCCGCACGGCATCGTGCTGGTGACCGGCCCGACCGGTTCGGGCAAGACGACCACGCTGTATGCGGCGATGTCGCGGCTCGAAACGGCCACGACCAACATCATGACGGTTGAAGACCCGATCGAATACGACCTCTCCGGGATCGGCCAGACGCAGGTCAACGAGCGGATCGGCATGACCTTTGCGCGCGCGTTGCGCTCGATTCTGCGGCAGGATCCGGACGTCATCATGATCGGTGAAATCCGCGACCTCGAAACCGCGCAGATCGCGGTGCAGGCGTCGCTGACAGGCCACCTCGTGCTGGCGACGCTGCATACGAACGACGCGGCCTCCGCCGTCACGCGTCTCACCGACATGGGCGTCGAGCCATATCTGCTCGCGTCGTCGCTGCTGGGCGTGCTGGCGCAGCGGCTCGTGCGGCGGCTGTGTGCGGTGTGCCGCGAAGAGCGCACCGAGGACGACGGGCGCGTGCGCTGGCATCCGGTGGGCTGCGACAAATGCGGCCAGTCCGGTTATGCGGGACGGCGCGGCGTCTACGAGCTGCTGCTGATTGACGAGTCGATCCGCTCGCTGGTCCATCGCAATGCAGCCGATGCGGAAATTCTCACCGCCGGCCGCGAGCAAGGCATGCGTACCTTGCGTGAGGATGCGGACCGCTGGCTCGAGTCCGGGCTGACGTCGCTGGAAGAAGTGATTCGCGTGACGGGCGGAGCATAAGCGCATGCCGGCATTTCGTTTCGAAGCAATCGACGCGGCGGGCAAGGCGCAAAAAGGCGTGCTCGACGCGGACAGCGCGCGCAGCGCGCGCACCAACCTGCGCTCGCAAGGACTCACGCCGCTTGTCGTCGAGCCCGCCGCATCGCGCATGCGCGGCGAGCGCAATCAACGGCTGTCGCTCGGGCGGCGTTTGTCGCAGCGTGAACAGGCAATCCTTACGCGCCAGCTGGCCAGTCTGCTGATCGCCGGTTTGCCGCTCGACGAAGCGCTCGCGGTGCTCACCGAGCAATCGGAGCGCGACTACATCCGCGAACTGATGGCGTCGATTCGCGCCGAAGTGCTCGGCGGCCATTCGCTCGCCAATGCGCTGACGCAGCATCCGAAAGACTTCCCTGAAATCTACCGGGCGCTCGTCGCTGCCGGCGAACACACCGGCAAGCTCGGCCTGGTGCTCTCACGCCTCGCCGACTACATCGAGCAACGCAACGCGCTCAAGCAGAAGATCGTGCTCGCGTTCACGTACCCGACCATCGTGACGATCATCGCGTTCGGCATCGTCACGTTTCTGTTGAGCTACGTGGTGCCGCAGGTGGTGAACGTGTTCGCCAGCACCAAACAGCAACTGCCCATCCTCACCGTGATGATGATGGCGCTGTCCGGCTTCGTGCGTAGCTGGTGGTGGGCGGTGCTGATCGGCGTGCTGGTGGTGGCGTATCTGGTGCGCTCGGTGCTCAGGCAACCGGGTCCGCGCCTCGCGTTCGACCGCTGGCTGCTGACCGCGCCGCTGCTCGGCAAGCTCGTGCGCGGTTATAACACCGTGCGCTTTGCCAGCACGCTCGGCATTTTGACCGCCGCGGGCGTGCCGATTCTGCGCGCACTGCAAGCCGCCGCCGAAACGCTCAGCAACAACGCGATGCGCGAGAACATCGACGACGCGATCGTGCGCGTGCGCGAAGGCACGTCGTTATCGCGCGCGCTCGGCAATACGAAGACGTTTCCGCCGGTGCTGGTGCACCTGATCCGTTCGGGCGAAGCAACGGGCGACGTGACGACGATGCTCGACCGCGCAGCCGACGGCGAAGCGCGCGAACTGGAGCGCCGCACGATGTTCCTGACGAGCCTGCTGGAGCCGTTGCTGATTCTGGCGATGGGGGGCGTGGTGCTGGTGATCGTGCTGGCGGTGATGCTGCCGATCATCGAGTTGAACAACCTCGTGCAGTGACGCGGGAGGAGACCGGATTGCGCGGCGTGCGCCACGCAATCGGTTGAGGCGGGCTAAAGCGGTTGAAGCTGATTGAAGCGATTAATCCGGCAAAAGCGCACTTCCGAGGCAAAAGCCCGCGCCGCGCGCATTCGCTTCAGCGCCGGTGTTCAGCGCACGTAGATCGTAGGACCGCTGGCGTTGGCGGGCAGGAAGACTTCGGAATGCGCGCCGTTGCGGTCGATGATGATCGAGCGGGGGCGGACTTCGGAAAGTTTGGCGCCTTGCATCAGCGTGCTGCCGAGCGACACCGCATGCGGCGGTTCACCGCCCACGCTGACGATGGCCGCGGCGCCTTCGCGCAAGGCGAGGATGCCGAACAGATGCACGTCCTGATTGACGCTGCGCGTGAGCTGGCCGCCGAACAAGGTGGCGGCCTGCTCGGTCGAGACCTGCGCGTGCGCGGCGGCGGCGGGCAATGGCGCGCCGGACATCGTGGTGAGCGTGATGACCCAGTAGGTCAGCGTCGCGCAGAAAACGGCGAACAGCGCGAGCGACAGAAGGCGGATTTGGATGGCGTTCATGCGCATCATTGTACGGACTATTGTGAAAATTGCGTTGCGTTGGAACCCTTCAACACCATGACATTAAAATGACCGGCCGGGCGTGTTCAATAGCGGCCTGATAGCTGACAAGCGAATCCCGCCCAGTCGAAATTTCACCTGAAAAGAGGTAGTAAGCTATGCAACTGTCGACCACTCGCCGCACTGATATTGCGGGTTCGCGCAGCCGTCGTCAGCGCGGTTTCACGCTGATCGAAATCATGGTCGTGATCGCGATTCTGGGCATTCTCGCCGCGCTGATCGTGCCGAAAATCATGAGCCGTCCAGACGAAGCGCGCCGGGTCGCCGCCAAGCAGGACATCGGCACGGTGATGCAGGCGTTGAAGCTCTATCGTCTCGACAACGGCCGCTATCCGACGCAGGAGCAAGGCCTGCGCTCGCTGACCGAAAAGCCGAGCACCGATCCGGTGCCGAACAACTGGAAGGACGGCGGCTACCTCGAGCGTCTGCCGAACGATCCGTGGGGCAACTCGTATCAGTATCTGAATCCGGGCGTCCACGGTGAGATCGACGTGTTCAGCTACGGCGCGGACGGCAAGGCCGGTGGCGAAGGCAACGATTCCGACGTCGGCTCGTGGCAATAAGCACGCTGCGCAACTTTTGGCTCTCCTGCGCGCGATGCCCGCCCTGCTCTCCGGCGATGCTCGCGCGCTCTATCGATACATCGTCGTTTGATCTTGGGTTGATCGTTTCGTGGCCGGCACTATGCGTATGTCCGCTTGCAAGTCCCCTGTGGACACTCCGTGTACGGTCTCGCCGCCGCGCGCGGCGTGCACCGGCGCGCGCCGTTCGCGCCGCGCCGGCAACCGGCGCCGCGACGCGGGCTTCACGCTGCTCGAAATGATGGTGGTGCTGGTGATCGCGGGCCTCTTGGTGTCGTTGACCGCGCTGACGATGACGCGCAATCCGCGCACCGATCTGAACGAGGAAGCGCAGCGTCTCGCGTTGCTGTTCGAATCGGCCGGCGACGAAGCGCAGGTGCGCGCGCGGCCCATCGCGTGGCAACCGGTCGAGGGCGGCTTCCGTTTCGACCAACGCACCGAAGACGGCTGGCGTCCGCTGCGCGACGATCTGCTCGGGCCCCGTCAGTGGGAAGGCGGCGTGACCGGCGTGACGATCAGCTATCCGGGTTCGGATTCGCAGCCGAGCCGTGTCGTCTTCGGCACTGAAGCGATCGACGTACCGGTGCAGATCACGCTGTTTTCGGCGGCGGGGCGCGCGACGATCGTCGGCACCGGCAATGGCCGCTATGAGGTGCACTGAGATGCGTCGTTGCAGCAGCAGGACCGCTCGGCAGCGTGGCGCGTGCACGCAGCGCGGTTTCACGATGATCGAAGTGCTGGTCGCGCTCGCGATCATCGCGGTGGCGCTATCGGCCTCGTTGCGCGCGGTCGGCAGTCTCGCGAGCGGCGAAGCCGATCTGCACCGCCGCTTGCTGGCCGGCTGGAGCGCGGACAATACGCTCGCGCAGTTGCGCCTGACGCATGGGTGGCCGAACGTCGGCGAAACGAGTTTCGATTGCTCGCAGGGCAATTTGCAATTGATCTGCACCGAGCATGTGACGGCGACGCCGAATCCGGTGTTTCGTCGTGTGGAAGTGATGGTGACGATGCCTGGGCGTTCCGGCAATCTCGCTCAGATGGTGACGGTGGTCGCGAATGAAAACAACCGTTCCCTCTGAGCGCCGCCGCCGATCGGGCGCGCGTGGCTTCACGCTGATCGAATTGCTGGTCGCGATCGCGATCATGGCGGTGATCGCCGTGCTGTCGTGGCGCGGGCTCGACCAGATCATTCGCGGCCGCACCACTATCACGAACGCGATGGAGGAAGAGCGTGTCTTTGCGCAGGTATTCGACCAGATGCGGATCGACGCACGCCAGGCCGCGTCCGACGACGAGTCCGGGCAGGCTGCCATTTCACTGTCCGGCAACACGCTGCAGATCGTGCGGCAGATGAACTTGCCGGGCACGGCGCCGCGTCTGCAGGTGGTGCGCTATCAGGTGTCCAATGGACGCGTGATTCGTTACGCGTCGCCGCCGCTTGCCAATGCCGGCGAATTGCGACGCGCGCTGCGCGGCAGCGAAGGCGAAGGCTGGAGCGCGGTGCCGTTGATGGGCGGCGTCGGTGCGATCTCCGCGCGGCTCTATGTGCCGAAGGTCGGCTGGACCACACAGATGAAAGACGTACAGAGCGCGATCACCGAGGCCGACAACAATCTCAAGGTGCCGCAGCTCGGCAACGCGCCGCTGCCGCGCTCGGTGACGGGGCTCGAAGTGAGCGTCGGCGCGCGCTCGCTGGCGCGGCCTGTGACGCGGGTTTTTCTCGTCGGAGAATGAAATGAAATTCTCTTGCTCATCTCCGCGGCGCTTTCCGTCTTCTTCGCGCCCGGCATCTCGCGCACGACAGCAAGGCGCGGCGATCATCAGCGCGCTGCTGGTCGTCGCGTTATCGGCAATTCTGGTGTCGGGCATGCTGTGGCGCCAGCAGGTGCAGATTCGCCGGATCGAAAACCAGCGGCTGCTTTCGCAGGCGCAATGGGTCGCGCGCGGCGCGTTGGACTGGACGCGTCTGATCCTGCGCTCGGAGGGCGATACGTCGGCCGGCATCACCTATCTGGGTGGACTGTGGGGCGTGCCGATCGCGAAGACGCGCCTGTCCGATTTCCTCGGCCAGATCGGCGAGGTCCGCGCCGAGCAAGGCGCGGCAACCTATCTGTCCGGTTCTATCGAAGACGCGCAGGCGAAATTCAATCTGCGCAATCTGGTGGCGAGCCCCGCGCCCGGCGTGATGCAACTGAGCCTCGAACAGATCGGCGCGTACCAGCGCCTGCTGGTGTCGCTCGGCGTGAACAGCCAGCTCGCGAAAGCCACCGCCGTGCAGGTGCGCAACAGCCTCTCGCAGTCGGCGACCCGCTTCCAGGCCGTCACGTCCACCAGCGGCACGACGACATCCGCGACGCCGACCATTCAGGGCGGCGGCACCGGCGGCAGCTTCACCGACAAACCCGGCATCGAAGACGGCGACGACAACGCGGCGGTCGCGCCGCTGCAAATGACCGGTGTCGATTCGCTGCTCGACATTCCGGGCTACACGCCGGAGATGGTCGCGCGCTTGCGCCCCTTCGTCACGGTGTTGCCGACCGTCACGGCGCTCAACATGAACACGGCGTCGGCCGAAGTGATCGCGGCGGTCGTGCCGGGCATGAGCCAGTCGGCCGCGCAAAGTTTCGTGGCGAGCCGCACGACGGTGTTCTTCCACAACGTCAGCGACGTGCAGCTTGCGTTGCGCGGCGCCGGCGTGCAATCGGTCGCGATCGATCCGGCCGAAATGGACGTCAACTCGAACTACTTTTTGATCCACGGCCGCGTGCAGCACGAACGCGCCGAAGTGGACCGCACGACCCTCGTCTATCGCGACGCGATGACTCACACTACGCGTATCGTGCGGGTACAAGACCAACTATGAATAACGCAATTCCCAGAGAGAGTGGCCTTTGAGCACGCTGATCGTCCTACTGCCGCCGCGTGATCCGGCGGTGCCATCGCAGGAATGGCAATTGCCGGAGCTGCCGTTCGTTCTGCTCGACAAGTCGGGCCGCACCCAGCGCGCCGGCCGCTCGGCGCTCGCGCTGCTGCCGCGCGCGACGTCGACGGTGCTGATGGTCGCCGCGCGCGACCTGCTGATGATGCCCACGACGCTGCCGCCGCTGCGCGGTCCGAAGCTGCGTCAGGCCTTGCCCAACATCGTCGAGGATCAGCTGATCCAGGACCCGCAAACCTGTCACATCGCCGTCGATCCGCAACCGGCCGCGGGCGGCAGGCAGCTGCTCGCGATCATCGACCGCGGCTGGTTCCGCTTTATCTGCGAGGCATTCACGACGGCCGGTCACCGCAGCTTGCGCGCCGTGCCGGTGACGCGCTGCCTGCCACAGGCCGCCGCGGCCGCTACCCTCGCCGAAATCGCGGAACTGGTCAACGCGGGCGAGCCGACGCTGGCGGGCTCGGCCGACGTCGCGACGGCGCTGCCGGGCGTCGCGCCCGTGGTGGCGCCCGATGTCGCCGCCGTGGTGCCGATGGTGGCCGCCGTGCTCGGCGCGGTGGTGCCGACCGCGCCCGCCTTGCTGCTGGAAGGCGTGGTCGAGAGCGGCGTGCCGCGCGTCGAACTGGCGATTGCGCGCGGCGTGCAAGGCGAAGGCATGGCGGTGCCGGCCAATGCGGTGAACACGACGCTCGGCGCGCTTGCCGGCGCGGCGTCCGTCTCGCTGTACATGCTGACCGAAGTGCCGGGGAACGAGCCGGGTCTCGCTGCGAACAGCCCGGCGCGGCTTGCCGCGCATATTCACGGCGCGAGTCCGTTGCCGTTCGAGCAGCTCGCGCGGCGCGCGCTGGAATGCCGCTTCGATCTGTGTCAGTTCGAGTTCGCGTCGCAGCCGTGGCGGCTCGACCGCGCGACGCTGCGGCGTCTGCGCCTGCCGGTGCTGCTGGCGATCGGCGCGCTGGTCATCGCGATTGTCGGCGCGAACGTGCAGTGGCTGATGCTCGCGCGCCAACGCGACGCGATCAGCACGCAGATGACCGAACTGCTGCTCAACACCTTCCCGAAGACGACGGTGGTGCTCGATGCGCCCGACCAGATGTCGCGCCAGTTGCAGCAACTGCGCGTGGCGGCGGGCGAACTGTCGCCGGATGACTTCCTGTCGCTCGCCGACGGCCTCGCGCGCTCGCTTGCGCCGGTGCCGGTCAACGGCATCGCGGCGCTCGACTATCACGACCGGCGGCTCGACGTGACCTTCAAGCCCGAGGTCAAGCTCGACGCCGACTTTGCGAAGCGTCTCGGACACAACGGGCTGAGCGGCGCGATCGACAGCAATACCGGCAAGTGGACCATCAGGAACGGACAATGAAAGCTGAACTCGCTCAAACATGGGCCGGCTTCTGGGACCAGCGCACGGAGCGCGAAAAAGCCATCATCACCTGGGGCGGCGGTGCGCTCGCCGTGGTGGTCGCGTGGTCGGTGCTGTGGGCGCCGGCGCAGGAAGGCCGCGCGCATCTGCGTGAATCGCTGCCGAGCCTGCAGCGCCAACTCGCGCAGATGACTGCGCAGGCGAACGAAGTGCGCGTGCTGTCGGCGGCCGCGCAAGGCGTCGCGCCGACCGGCGCCGCGCTCAAGGATGCGCTCTCCGCGTCGCTCAGCGATCACGGCCTGGCTGCCACGCAGGTGCAGGTGGTCGGCAACGCGGTGCAGATCCAGATGAAGAACGCGTCGTTCCCGGCGTGGACCAGCTGGGTCGACGATGCGCGCAAGCAGTTCAAGGTGCAGATCGCCGAGGCGCATGTCACCGCGTTGAAGGACGACGGCCAAGTGGATCTGACGGCGTCGTTGCAGCCGTCGACCGCGAAATGAGCGCGTCGCTACGGGGTTTCGCATGAGTTACTGGATGCGGCGCGCGCGCGCCGCGCTGCCGTGGGCGGTGGTGGGCGGCCTGGCCTCCGCGGCAGTGATGCTCTCGCTGTTGCCGGCTGCGTGGATCACGCCGCAGTTCGCGCGGCAAACGAGCGGCCACGTCAATCTGGTCGACCCGGCCGGCTCGCTCTGGCACGGCTCGGCCACGCTGATGCTGGCCGCCGGCTCCGACATGAGCGCGGCGACGCTGCTGCCTGGCCGGATCGAATGGAGCACGGCTTTCTGGCCGCTGTTCACCGGCCGGGTGCGCATGGTCATGCGGCATAGCGAGGCGATGCCCGACCCGATCACGGTCGACGCCACGCCGCGCAGTGCAACCGTCACGCCCGGCACGATCGCCGTGCCGGCTTCGCTACTGAGCGGGCTCGGCGCACCCTTCAATACGCTCGATCTGCAGGGCAACGTGCAGCTTTCGTGGTCCGACTGGCGCAGCTTCAACCGGGAAGCGTTCGGTCAGCTGACGGTGACGCTGAACGACGTCAGTTCGCGGGTTTCGCTGGTCAAGCCGCTTGGCTCGTACCGCGTGACTTTCCAGGCGCAGGGCGCATCGTCCACGCTCGATCTGACGACCCTCAAAGGCCCGCTGACGCTCAACGGCAACGGCACGATATCTGCCGCGTCGACTGCGTTTCACGGCACAGCGAGCGCCGCGCCCGAGGCGCGCGAGAACCTCGCGGGCTTGTTGAATTTGCTGGGCCGGCCGAGCGGACCGGATACGGTGGCACTGACGTTTGCACACTGAGGTTCGCGCGCTGACGTGTGCGGCTGGCGCGACGGCGCCGGTTACTTGCCCGGTTGGGTCGGCAGGATAACAAAGAGGCATGGGCGCATTTCGCGGCCATGCCTCTTTTGCTTCGCACCGGCAAGCGGCGCGGCGCTTATCTGCTCTGAACCCGCTGTTGCGGTGTGGCCCCGCTCTGCGCGACGGGCACCGCCGATGCCGCCGGCAACGGCGCGGGCGCGGCCACGTCGCCGGTTTCGCGATTCATCTGCGATGCGTCCCAGCCGCCGCCGAGCGCCTTCACCAGACCCACCGACGACACCATCCGCTGCCCCGCGATGCTCTCGAGCTTCTGCTCGGCCGTGAACGCCGTGGTCTGCGCGGTCAGCACGTTGACGAAGCCGACCGTGCCCGCCTTGTACTCGTTCGTGACGATGGCGAGCGCCTGCCGGGCCGACTCGACCGCTTGCCGCTGCACGACGATTTCCTGTTCGAGAATGCGCAGCGACGCGAGGTTGTCCTCGACGTCCTGGAACGCGGCCAGCACCGTTTGACGGTAGGTGGCGACGTTCGCGTCGTAGGTGGCGCGCGCGGCTTCGGTCTGGGCCTTGCGCAGACCGGCGTCGAACAGCGTGGCCGCGAGTTGCGGTCCGACCGTCCAGAAGCGCGACGGTACGGTCAGCAGCTGCGAGAACACCGAATTCTCGAAGCCGCCGGTGGCCGACACCGTCAGCGACGGGAAGAACGCCGCAATCGCCACGCCGATCTGCTCGTTCGCCGCAGCGGCCTTGCGTTCCGCCGACGCGACGTCCGGACGCCGTTCCAGCAGCGCCGACGGCATCTGCGCGGGCACGGCGGGCGGCGTCGCGGTGAGCGGCATTGGCGGGAGGGTGAAGACCGACGCCGGCACGCCGATCAGCACGGCGATCGCGTGCTCGTCCTGCGCGCGCTGGATGCCGTTGTCGATCGCGGCTGCCTGCGCGGACTGCAGTTGCGTTTGCGCCTGAATCACGTCCGAGCGCGCGGCGACACCCGCGGCGTACTGGTTCTGCGTGAGTTGAAGCGAGCGTTGATAAGCCGCGACGGTGTCGTCGAGCAGCTTCTGGGTGGAGTCGAGCGAGCGCAGCGAGAAATAGGTCTGCGCGAGCGTGGCCTGAGCGGACAGCCTGGCGTTCGCGAGATCGGCGGCCGCGCCCTGCTGACCCGCTTTCTGCGCGTTGACCGAGCGAGTGACCGAACCCCACAGATCGGGCTCCCAGCTTGCGTCGAGTTGCACGTTGAAACTGTTGCCGATGCCCGAGCGGCTCGTCGCGGTGGTCGCGTTGCCGCCGGTTTGGCTGCCGTTGCCGGAGCGCGTCGCGCCCGCCGAGGCACCGATGGTCGGGAAATACGCGGCCCGTGCCTCGCCGACCAGCGCGCGCGCCTGCCGGTAGGTGGCGGCGAATTGGGCGACGGTCTGGTTTGCGGTGTTCAGCTTGTCTTCGAGCGCATTGAGTTGCGGGTCTTCGTAGATGGTCCACCAGTCGCCGCGATCGTGCTGATCGGCGGGTTCGGCGACTTTCCAGCCCGGCGCGGCTTCCTTGAACGACGCGGGGACCTCGGCGGCCGGCCGCTTGTAGTCGGGGCCGACGACGCAAGCGCTCAGCAACGTGGCGAGTGCCGCTGTTACCGCGATGGTCAGGGCGCGAGGCGCAAGCGGCCGCGCGTGCGAGATTCGATCAGACTGCATGCAATGAATTCCTTCTGGACGCCGCAATGCGGCCGATGGCGGCACCGTCGGCCGGGCGAGATCTTGGTCTGCCGGAATGTTAGCGTATGAGCCCGCGTGGACGCGGGAAACTGAAAGGGTAATGCGGGGACGCGCGCAGGTGTGTTACTTAGGGTGTCGCTATGGTTACGTGCTGTTACCGGGCGCGGCCGGTGCTCAGCCCTAGGCCGTTAACCCCGTGATTCCTTCGACGTGGTCTGGCGAGCCAATCGGCCCGCCGCCGCCCGGCATGGCGCATCGCCGCGCGCCTGGCATGCGCCTGCGGGATTGGCCGCGTGGGTCGCGTTGCCTCCCGCTGTCGTGATGCCTTCGGTCAGGACCGGCGCAGCGGCCCTCTTCACCTCTGTCGCCTGGCTGCCCTTCCTGCCCCGCCGATGCTCGACCCAAGCCAGTACCGCGACTCCCACCGACCCGCCCGGCAACACGAACAGCCCGGCGAACAGCGCCAGTTTCCACCAGCGGTGCGGCCCCTTGAAGCTATGCAACGCGGAATCGGTCAGGGAGCGGCTCAAGCCGCCAAGGGTGTTTTTGAGGTACAGCATGGGGGAAATCCTTTTTGCACGGCGTGCTCGCTGCGTGCAGACAATCGGTCAGAACATGGGCTCGGAGGCGAGTAACTCGTTGCCTGTAATAATATTGACTATGCAATTAAATTTCAACATACTTTGCGCCGCGCGCGTGTTTCGTGTTGTTTTTCCGTTGTGAGTAGAACGCATCATGTGAATTGACTTACCTGCTTAGGCAGCTAAACTTTGTTTCTGCTTCCCGATGTTCTGGAAACACCATGATCGACGGTCCCTACAAAACGGACGAGATTCAACTCACGACGAGTCTCGGCTATTACCTGACGAAAGCGCGGAACGTGCTGGTCGAGCGGACGGACCGTGCGGTCAAACCGCTCGGGCTGACCGCGCAGCAAATCGGCGTGATCCTGATGCTGTCATCGCGGCGCGCGAGCACGCCGTTCGAGCTGTCGCGCGCCATGTCGTACGACAGCGGATCAATGACGCGTCTGCTCGATCGCCTTGAAAAGAAAGGCTTTGTGGTGCGCACGCGCAGCGACGCCGATCGCCGCATGGTGAAACTGGAACTGACACCGCAAGGTCACGACGCGGCACGCCAACTGCCCAGTCTCGGCGCGGCAGTGCTGAACGAGCAACTGCGCGGCTTCTCCGCCGATGAGCACGCGACGTTGATCGACCTGCTCGCCCGTTTCATTGCGAACGGTCCCGGCGACGGAAGCGGCGCTGGCTGCGGGTTGGAGCCGCAATCGGAGCCGCAGGGAGAATCACCCGAAGAGATGTCGCCGGACTGCGACGAGCAGTAACCCAACAGGCGCTTTTGAAAGCGCCATTATTTTTAAATATCTGTCTGGGCAGAGGATGTTCCGGCATGTAAGTCTGCCGTTCGACAGGCGCGATAAAGCTGTCGCGACAAGCTTTCCCGGTTGAGGAGGAAAAACCTATGGACGCCACGGCTCCCGCCGCCGCCCGGCCCGCCGCCGAACCCGCCCCGCTCAAGGGCGGGGCGCTCGCCTTGCTGACCGTCGGCCTCGCGCTCGGCACCTTCATGGAGGTGCTCGACACCTCGATTGCCAACGTCGCGGTGCCGACCATATCCGGCAGCCTCGGCATGGCGACCAGTCAGGGCACGTGGGTCATCTCGTCGTATTCGGTGGCGTCAGCGATCGCCGTGCCGTTGACAGGCTGGCTCGCGCGCCGCGTCGGCGAAGTGCGGCTCTTCACGCTTTCCGTGCTGCTTTTTACGATCGCATCGGCGCTGTGCGGCTTCGCGCACAACTTCGAATCGCTGATCGCGTTCCGGCTCGTGCAAGGGCTGGTCTCCGGGCCGATGGTTCCGCTTTCGCAAACCATCCTGATGCGTTCCTACCCCCCGGAGAAGCGCGGGCTTGCGCTCGGCCTCTGGGCGATGACCGTGATTTGCGCGCCGATTTTCGGACCCGTGATGGGCGGCTATATCACCGACAACTTCACGTGGCCGTGGATCTTCTACATCAACGTGCCGATCGGTCTGTTCTCGGCGGTGAGCGCCTATCTGCTGCTGCGCGGACGCGAGACGAAGATCACCCGTCAACGCATCGATGCGGTCGGCCTGGCGTTGCTCGTGATCGGCGTGTCGTGTCTGCAGATGATGCTCGACCTCGGCAAGGATCGTGACTGGTTCAACTCGACGTTCATCGTCGCGCTCGCGGTGATCGCGGTGGTGTCAATCGCGTTCCTGCTGGTGTGGGAGATGACGGAGAAAGAACCCGTCGTCGATCTCTCGCTGTTCAAGGACCGTAACTTCGCGCTCGGCGTGCTGATCATTTCGTTCGGCTTCATGGCCTTCTTCGGCTCGGTGGTGATCTTCCCGCTGTGGCTGCAAACGGTCATGGGCTACACCGCCGGGCTGGCGGGTCTCGCAACCGCACCGGTCGGCCTGCTCGCGCTGTTCCTGTCGCCGCTGATCGGCAAGAACATGCACCGGTTGAACTTACGCATGGTGGCGAGCTTTGCGTTCGTCGTGTTCGCGTTCGTCTCATTCTGGAACTCGACGTTTACGCTCGACGTGCCGTTCAATCACGTGATCTGGCCGCGTCTTGTGCAAGGCATCGGCGTGGCCTGCTTCTTCGTGCCGATGACGACCATCACGCTGTCCAGCGTGCCGGACGAGAGGCTCGCCAGCGCGTCTGGTTTATCGAACTTTTTCCGGACCTTGTCGGGGGCGATCGGCACCGCAATCAGCACGACGTTCTGGGAGAACGACACGATCACCCATCACGCAATGCTGACGGATTCGGTGAATGTGTATTCGGCAAATACCAACGCCTATACCAATGCGCTGGCGGGGATCGGACTTTCGGGCGATGGCGTTACCGCGCAATTGAACCAGGTGGTGACCGCCCAGGCGTACATGATGGCCACCAACGATTTCTTCCGCATTTCCTGCGCGGCGTTTCTCGTCCTGGCGGTACTGGTGTGGATTACCAAGCCGCGCAAAGGCGCGGGTCCTTCGATGGGGCATTGAGCGTTATCGCAATACTTCGCACGCGGACGCGGGCAACGATGCGACACCTTCGCATCGTTGCCCGCGTTTGCTTGCGTTCGTCACGGCATCGCTACTGCGTCACGGCTTCGCCAGTGCTCGACGGAGGAACCGACTGCCCTTGCGTGGCCTCGGGATGCATGGCCGTGGGCGCCGCGGGCTGCGATGGTTTCACCTCGCCTTGCGGCGCATCGGCAGCACCGCCGCGCACGTATTGCTTGAAATCGGCGCCGGCTTCCCAAGGGTTCGGCTTGCAGCCCAACGAGCTGTCGCAATGCGCGGAAAAGCCGATGGTCACCGTGCCGTCGGGGTTCGCCGCGCGGGTAATCTGATACGCCAGCGCGCGCTTGCCACCGTCAGGGCCGGCAGTCTGGATCAGCGAGTCGGTCGCGGATTCGATCTTGTAGGTCGAGTGGCTCGACACCCATGACTGCGCCCGTTGCCACCACAGGTCGCATTCGGCTTTGTTCGAACACGTCAACGGCTTCGTCGCGATCTGCATGACGTCCGGATCGACCTGCCCTTGTGTCGAACAGCCCGCTGCTGTCGCCAAACACAGCGCGGCCAACAGACCTTTGTTCATCACGTCGATACCTCCTGCCTGGGAGCGTGTGTCATATCACTTATATCAGTTTGGACCACGGTGCCCCTGCGGTGTTTCATCTGCGTCAGGGAATCGTCAGAGGGTGCGGAGAATTTGCCGATCCCGTTCGACGGGAGGCCACGCGTCACGTAGACGTTACCTGCGCACAGTAAAGGGCGAGAAAAAAGCGGCCACGTGGGCCGCTTTTTCATCATGTCGCTATGAGCGTTGTTCAGACGCTGAAGCGGTTCAACGTGTACGCGCGATAAGCCGCGACGAATGCGTCGAACGAACCGACTTCTTCGCGCTCGAGTTTGCTCTGCTCGGCCAGCGACTGCGCGGCGAGTTCAGTGAATGCCTGCGCCTGCGCGGCATCGAGCGGACGCGAACGGAAATACTCGGCGTGCGCTTTGCTTTGTTCGAGGCCGAACGCGAGAAAGCTCTGCTGCTTGTCGCGCATGACTTGCAGCACGCGTGCCGACGGCGTCAGCGTCACGTCCGCGAGTTTCGCGCGTTGAACCGCCACGGCGCGCGCGTGCTCGTCGCCGCCCTGCAGCGCGTCGAGCGCGGCGGCGGCCGCGTCGATCTTGCTCATCAGTTCGTTGGCCCAATCCATCATCGCAACCGGGCTGCCGTCGCGCGTCAGTTCGAGGCCGGGCTTGCGCCCTTCCATCGTCACGCGGCCGAAGTTCTGATTGGCTTCGCAATAGGCGTCCGGCGGCAATGGCGCGCTGTCGTCGAGCGCGCAGACGAGCAGGTACGCGTCGAGAAAGCGTGACGTCTCCAGCGAAATTCCGCCTGGCTCGAACGGATCGATATCCATGCAGCGCACTTCGACGTATTGCACGCCGCGCGCGGCCAGCGCATGCAACGGACGTTCGCCCGGATGCGTGACACGCTTCGGACGAATCGTCGAGTAAAACTCGTTTTCGATCTGCAACACGTTGGTGTTGATCTGCACCCACTCGCCGTCGCGCTGCGTGCCGATTGCCTCATAGGCCGGATAGGGCTGGCTCACGGCTTTCGCGAGCGCGTCGAGATAGCCCGGCAGCGTGTCGTAGTCGGCATGCAGGGCAGCTTGCGCGGCGGTGTTCGAATAGCCGAGGTCGCTCATGCGCAGGCTCGTGGCGTACGGGCGGTACAGCGTGTCGGCGTCGAACGTTTCGAGCGAGTGTTTGCGATCGCGGAGAAAACGGCGATCCAGCGCCGGCGACGCGCCGAACAGATACATCAGCAGCCAGTTGGTGCGGCGGAAATTGCGGATCAGCGCGAGATAACGTTCGGACTGGAAATCGACGGCGTTCGCAGTGGATTGCTGGTCGGCATGCAGGAGCCGCCACACTTCTTCGTTCAGCGAATAGTTGTAGTGGATGCCCGCGATGCACTGCATCGTGCGCCCGTAGCGCAGCGCGAGGCCAATGCGGTACACGTACTTCAGCTTGCCGATGTTCGACGTGCCGTAATGGGCGATCGGAATGCCTTCGTCGGTGTCAGGCAGCAGGCTGGGCATCGAGTTGTTCCACAAGATCTCGTCGCCGAGTTCCGCATAGACAAAACGATGCAGCGTGTCGAGCTTCTCGAGCGTGACCGCGACGTCGTGCTCGGCCGGTGTGATCAGTTCGAGCAGCGCTTCGGAATAGTCGGTGGTCAGCGAGGGATGCGTGAGCGCCGAACCCAACGCGCGTGGATGCGGGCTCAAGGCGAGCTTGCCGTCCTGCGTGACGCGCAGGCTTTCCTTTTCGATGCCGCGCAGACCGCGCGTCAGCGCGTCGCGCTGCGGGCCCGAGGTCAGCACGGACAGGCGGTGCAGGAACGCGTCGGTCGCGCGGGGAGGTGTCGTCGTGTTTGGCATTGATGCGAGTCGGGCGTTGTCGGCCGCCATGTGCCGCTCGACTGCTCGCGGGCAGCACTGCGCGGTTGACAACGTTCGGCGGAATTTTCAGTAGCGGGCACTTTAACATCTCGCTACAACGCCTGCTTGAGGCCGCCGTCGCGGGCCTTCAAGGCCGCCCGTCCCGCCCGTTTTCAGCACGAATCCGCCTGCCGGGCGGCTCTCCGCGCTGCCCGTCACACACTTTTCTCCGACCCATAAGCGGCGCGCGACTTCAGCCGCCACGCGCGGCGCCCGCGCGGTCCGCCACCTCGTTCCACAGATGCATGGCCGCATACGCGCGCCACGGACGCCACGCGTCGGTGCGGGTGCGTTGCTGCGTCGGCCGCACGAGCAGCGGGTCGCGTGCGCAAATCGACTGCATCAGCACGAGGTCCCATGCGGGCCACGCGTCGGCGTCGCGCCACGCCCGCATCGCGACGTATTCGACGGTCCATGGGCCGATGCCGGGCAGCGCGAGCAACGCGGCGCGCAGGCTGGTCGCGTCGACGACGTTGCTGTCGAGCGGCACGTCGCCTGTGGCGACCGCATGCGCGAAGCCCTGCAACGCCGCGACGCGCTTGCCCGGCATACCGATCTGCGCGAGATCGACGGCGGCCAGCGCGGCGGGCGTAGGAAAGCGCCATGCGGTGTTCTCATGCGGATGGCCGTCGATGCGCTCGCCGGCGCGCTGCACGAGCCGTCCGATGATCGTGGTCGCCGCTTTCACGCTGACCTGCTGGCCGACGATCGCGCGCACCACGAGCTCGAAGCCCGACCACGCACCCGGCACACGCAGGCCGGGCGCGGCTTCGACGAGCGGTGCGAGCCACGGGTCCGCGGCGAGTTCGGCGCCGATCTTTTTCGGATCGGCGTGCAGATCGAACATCTTCGCGACCGGCGCGGCGAGCGCGTCGGCGTGGCGGCTCACCGGACCTTCTATGCTCGCGACCACGCAGCGTTTGCGCGGATGCAGGCGCACGCTCAGCGTACCGCTGTCGCCGGCCCAATCGATTGCGCGACGATACGTGCCGTCTTCGACCGCCTCGACGCCGGGCGTCGCGCGTCCGCCGAAAAAGCGCAGCAGGCGCGGCCAGTCGAATGGTGGTTTGAACGGCAATTCGAGGGTGGTGACTTCGTCGAGCGTACTCACGCGGCGTGATCCAGTTTGGTGGGGGTGGTGGTGATGGAATCGGCGCCGGTCACGGCCGGCTTTTTGCGTCCAGTTTGGTCGGGCGAAACGTGGCCGGCATGCTGCGCTTCGTTGTCGAGCAGCGCGGCCTTGCGCGGCAGGCCCCAGCGATACCCGGCCAGCGCCCCGCCCTTTTGCACCACGCGATGACAAGGAATGGCGAGCGCCACCGGGTTCGTCGCGCAGGCGGTCGCCACGGCGCGCACCGCGCGTGGCGAGCCGACCGCTTCGGCGATCTGCGAATAGCTGCGCGTTTCGCCGTAGGGGATGCGCCGCAGTGCGTCCCACACACGTTGCCGGAATGCGGTCGCGGCGATGTCCAGCGGCAGATCGAAGTCCTGCCGGGTGCCGCGCAGATAGGCGTCGATCTGCGCGATGAACGGGGCGAGCTGTTGGGCGTCTTCCAACAGGTCGGCGTTGGCGAATTCGCCACGCAGTTCGTCTATCAGCGAGGCGTCGTCGTCGCCGAAACCGATCTTGCAGATGCCTTTGTTCGTGGCTGCGACCAGCACGAAGCCGAGCGAGGTCGGCGCGCAAGCGTAGCGCACGGTCAGCCCCGCGCCCTTGCGGCGATACGCGGACGGCGCCATGCCCAACTCGGCCGGCGCGCTGTCGTACATCCGCGAGGGCGAGCCGAAGCCGGCGTCGAGCGTGGCGCGCGTGACGTCCGAGCCGCTTTGCAGCGCGTCGCGCAACGCGGCGCCGCGCTGCGCGGCCTGATACTGCCGGGGCGATACGCCCACGACGCGCTTGAACAGACGTTGGAGGTGAAACGGGCTGACGTGCACGGCGTCGCTCAGTTGCGCGAGCGTGAGCCGCTGCTGCGGGTCGGCGTCCAGCGCGGCGCACGCGCGATTGACGATCTCCAGTTCGCGCGGCAGGCCGCCGGGCTGGCATCGCTTGCAATCGCGAAAGCCCGCGGCGCGGGCGGCGGCGGCATCGGTGAAGAAAGCGACGTTTTCACGGCGCGGCTGGCGCGAGGCGCACGACGGACGGCAGAACACGCCGGTCGTCTTGACCGCGTAGAAGAATGCGCCGTCGGCACGAGGCTCGCGGCGCGTGACGGCGGCCCAGCGCTCGTCGTCGGATGCCCAGCTCGTGGTGGCCGGGGCGGTGTTGGGGTCGGCAGGATCGGTCGTGCGGTTCATGATGGTCCCGGGGGCTGACGTGGTCGATGCTCACCAATGTAGGCCGTATGCCCATACCCTACGCCCCGGTTCTTGCTCTGTCATTGCGCTTGTTCGTAGGCGGGAACGGCCGCCAGGCGGTCGTTTTGCCACAAAGTGCGACAATTTGGCCCGATATCGGGTTTTCCCTTAAAAAGTTATTGCGTCGCATCAACCCCGTGTGTATATTAATACCTGTCTCCTCCATGTCTCCTCCTGATATGGATTCAGCCCGCTCCACATAGAGCGGGCTTTTTTTCGTCTATACGCTCCCCGCATGGCTTCTGATCCGGCCCTCACGGCTGGATTCATGGTTCCGCTCACGGCGCCGCCCTTTCTCCTACACTGGCTAATCATCCGTTCTGCCAACTAGCCAGAGGCGTCCGACATGAAAATCCACATTCGCGAGATCGATCACGTCGTCATCCGCGCGACGGACGTCGAAACCATGACGCGTTTTTATTGCGACGTGCTCGGCTGCAGCCTGGAAAAAGAACAGCGGGAACTGGGTCTGACGCAATTGCGCGCAGGTCGCTCGCTGATCGACCTGTTGCAGGTCGGCGGCAAGCTCGATCACGCCGAAAATGGCGCACCGGGCACGGGACGGAACATGGATCACGTGTGTTTGCGCGTCGAACCGTTCGACGCCGAGGCGCTCAAGACACATCTAACCGGGCATGGCACGCGGTTGGGCGAACAGGCGTTGCGCTATGGCGCGGACGGCTTTGGCCAGTCGCTGTATCTATTCGACCCGGAGGGCAACATGGTCGAACTCAAGGGGCCGCCGGAAGCGGCGCGGGTGACGTCGCTTTAAGCGTCGGGCTGATGCTGGGATTGAACACCGCTTCGGTGCCCAAGCGAGTCAAACTGCGAGTCAGGCGCCAGCGCGATTCGCGAGCCGTCAGCCCTTACGCGTTGGCCGGCGCCTTCAACACCGTCCACTCGATCTTCACCGCATCGGCTTCGGCACTGCCGAGCCACGCTTCGCCGTCCTGCACCGTGCATTGCAGGCGCATTGTGCGTTCCGCCAGCGTGCCGAGCGCCGCCGCGACGTCTTCGCCGAGGGTCCACACCGTCACGTTGCGCATGCGCTCCACCTTGCTGCGCACACCCTGCCACCAGATGTCCGACGCGCGGCCGCCGTACGCGATCACGATCACTTCGTTCGAGCGGCCGCTCGCCTTGGCGATGCGCCGTTCGTCCGGCTGGCCGACTTCGATCCACGTTTCGATCGCGCCGGTCAGATCCTTCTGCCACAGATCCGGTTCGTCGACATCCGACAAACCTTTGCAGAATTCGAGGCGTTCCTGCGCGAAGAGCGCAAACGCCGCCACGCGGACCATCATCCGCTCGTCGGTTTCCGAGGGGTGGCGGGCGATCGTCAGCGAATGGTCGGCATAGTAGTGCCGGTCCATGTTGGCGATCTGCAGTTCCGCCTTGTAAATCGTCGATTTAAGAGCCATGCCGTTGCTAAACCAGGCGCTCGCTCCACCGGAGCGAACAGAAAAAGAATCGTCGACGGCGCGTTGCCGTTTTCCGTGTTTGTTGTACATCGCAGTTCTCCCGCGCCGATAGCCGGCCGCCATACCAACGGGAGAAGCATTTATCGCGCCACTGCCGGCTCGAAAGCCGTGCCGTAGACCCCGGCGGCGGCTTCCCGCAAGGCTTCCAGCACCACGGCCGCGGCCGGCGACAGCAAATGCGACTGGCGCGTGATGATACCGAATGTATCCATCCTGCACGGTAAATCGATCGGCACGCGCTTCAACACACCGTACTGTTGGTATTGACGCGCCACTTCGTCGGGCAAAACGGCCAACATGTCGCTCTGGAGCAGCAAGCTCGAAATTGCCAGAAAATTGTTGGTATTGACCACGTTTTGCGGCGGATTCAGCCCGATTTGCGAAAATATCAGATCGAAACGATGACGCAGCACGCTGCCCGGCGGGTGCAAAACCCAGCTCGCGTTGACGATTCCCCGCAGCGTCAAACCTGTCTCATTTTCGAGAGGATGGCCGGGCCGGGCCACCACGCAGAGCGGTTCGTCGGCGAGTGGCTCGTAGCGGACTTCGGCCTTGAACTGGTTCTGCCGCTCCAGCACCCGGCCGATCATGATGTCCAGTTCGCCTTCGGCGAGCCGCGGCAGCATCACGTCCGAGGTTTCCACCTCCGCCCAGATTTGCAACTGTGGATAGCGCTCCTTCACGCTGGCAATCGCGCGCGGCACCATCGTCGCGGCGGCGGCCGCAATCACGCCGATGCGCACCTGACCCGCAAGACCGGAGCGCAGCGCCGAGATTTCGTCGTGGGCGTGGCTCAGATTTGACAGCACCATGCGCGCGTGGCGGATCATCACCTCGCCGTACAAGGTCGCGTGCATGCCGTGCGGCGTGCGATCGAACAGGCTGACTTCCAGCATGTCCTCCAGCTCCTTGAGCAGGCGCGAGGCGGCCGGCTGCGTCATGCCGAGCACGTCGGCGGCCCGGCGCACGTTGCCCTCCTCCTCCATCGCCGCGAGCAGCAGCAACTGGCGCGTCTTGAGCCGCGCCCGGACGAACCAGTTCGAATAACTTCGCGTCATCGTTTGTCTCCCAATCTTGTTTTTGGCTGAGCGGCATGAAGCCCTCGTGACGGACGTGTCATCCGGCACTGTCTCAATCATGCCATACCGAAACTGATATCGGGATGGCTTAAAAAGGGATTGGAAAGTTATTGGCCCCGCTCATACCATTCGTGGACTTTCCAAGCCTCCCACGTGACGCCATTCCGTCGATGAACCGCGATTCGATCGTCCCGCTCGTTGCCAGTCCGTTTCGCCATTACATCAATGGCGGATGGGAGACGGGCGCGACCGCAGGCGTGTCGTTCAACCCGTCGGACCTCGACGAACCGGTCGGCGAATACGCGCGGGCGGACGTGCGGCAGACCGATGCGGCGATCGAAGCGGCGCACGCGGCGTTTCGCGACTGGTCGCTGGCGTCGGCGCAGCGTCGCGCGGACGCGCTCGACGCGATCGGCACCGAGATGCTCGCCCGCCGCGACGAACTTGCGCGGCTGCTCGCGCGCGAAATCGGCAAGACCTTGCCTGAGGCGCAAACCGAAGCGACGCGCGCGGGCCAGATTTTCAAGCTGTTCGCCGCCGAGGCGCTGCGTGCGTTTGCGGAGCCGCTGGCATCGGCGCGCGCGGGCGTCGAAATCGACGTGACGCGCGAACCGCTCGGCGTGGTCGGCATCATCACACCGTGGAGTGCGCCGTTGGCGATCGCCGCGGCGAAGATCGGCGCCGCGCTCGCGCACGGCAACTGCGTCGTCTTCAAGCCGGCCGAATCGGCGCCGGCTTGCGCGGCGGCGCTGGCTTCGATCATCAGCCGTGCGGGCCTGCCTGCGGGCGTGTTCAATCTGGTGATGGGCAGCGGCCGCCAGGTCGGCGCGCGGATCGTCGCGCATCCGCTGGTGGCAGCGATCAGCTTCAGCGGCTCGACGGACACCGGCACGCGCGTGCTGCAGGCCGCGGCCGCCCGTCAGGTGCGTGTGCAACTGGAGATGGGCGGCAAGAATCCGTTCGTGGTGCTGGCCGATGCGGATCTCGACGGCGCGGTCGATGCCGCCTTGAGCGGCGCCTATAGCTCGACCGGCCAGCGCAGCACGGCGGCGGCACGGCTGATCGTCGAGCGCGCGGTGTTCGAGCCGTTCGTCGACGCATTGCGCACGAAGCTCGCCAAGCTCTCGGTCGATCACGCGTTGAAGCACGGCACGGACATCGGCCCGGTCGCCAACGCCGCGCAACTGGAGCGCAACCTGGACTACCTGCGCATCGGCAAGCAGGAAGGCGCCCAACTGGTGCGCGGCGGCCAGCAGCTGGAGCGCGCGACGCGCGGCTACTTCTTCGAGCCGGCACTTTTCATCGGCGAGCCGGAACACCGCATCGCGCGCGAGGAAATTTTCGGGCCGCTCGCCGTCGTACTGCGCGCGGACGACTACGACCACGCGCTGCATCTGGCGAACGACACCGCCTACGGTTTGTGCGCCGGCATCTGCACACGCTCGCTCGAACGCGCGCGGCATTTCCGCCGCCACGTCCAGAGCGGCCTCGTCACGATCAATCTGCCGACCACGACCGTCGAGCACTACGCGCCCGGCGGCGGCCGCAAGGCGTCCGCCTACGGCACCACCGACGCAGCGTTCTGGACAGCCGTGAAAACGGCTTACGTGGCGGGCTGATTACGATGAATGGCACGCATTGCCTCGACCACCGTGCCGCTTATCGCGCAGCCGCAGTTCGATGCGCCGCGCATCCCACGCTTCACTCGCGCCCCGGCTGACGCCCCGCGCATGACCCTGCTGCAAATCAACGAAATCAATGCAGCTTTTCAACCTCAGGAGACACGCATGACCAGCAAGCTTCGCCGTTTGACCCTCACCGCGATGGCCGCCGCCGCCCTCGCCGCTCCGTTCGCCATGCAACTTTCCGCGCACGCGGATCAGCCGCTCAAAGTCGGCTTTCTCGTGAAGATGCCGGAACAGGCGTGGTTCATCAACGAACAGAAAGCCGCGACCGCGCTCGGCCAGAAGGACGGCTTCTCGGTCGTCAACATCGGCACGCCGGACGGCGAAAAGGTGCTGGCCGCGATCGACAACCTCGGTGCACAAGGCGCGAAGGGCTTCGTGATCTGCGCACCCGACGTGCGTCTCGGACCGGCGATTCAGGCGCGCGCGAAGCGCTACAACATGAAGTTCGTCACGGTCGACGATCAACTGGTCGACTCCACCGGCAAGCCGCTCGCGAACGTGCCGCACCTCGGCATGTCGGCATTCAAGATCGGCAATCAGGTCGGCACGGCGATTTCCGAGGAAATGAAGCGCCGCGGCTGGAAGCCTGAAGAAGTCGGCGCGCTGCGCATCACGAACTATGAACTGCCGACCGCGAAGCTGCGCACCGACGGCGCGACGCAATCGCTGCTGGCCGGCGGCTTCAAGAAGGAAAACATCTTCGACGCCCCGCAGAAAACGACCGATGACGAAGGCGGCTTCAACGCGTCGTCGCCGGTGCTCGCGCAGCATCCGAACATCAAGAAGTGGGTGATCTTCGCGCTCAACGAGGAAAGCGTGCTGGGCGGCGTGCGCGCGACCGAGCAACTGCATATTCCGGCGGCGGATGTGATCGGCGTCGGCATCAATGGCGCGGGCGAAGCGTTTGCCGAATTCCAGAAGAAGGAACCAACGGGCTTCTACGGCACGATCGCCGTGAGCTCGACCAACCATGGCAAGGACAGCACGGAAAACCTCGTCGAGTGGATCAAGGACGGCAAGCAGCCGCCCGCCGACACGCAGACCACCGGCAAGCTGATGGTGCGCAGCAACTGGCAGGACGTGCGTAAGGAACTGGGCATCTAAGCCCGCTTCGAGTCCGCACGTTCGGCGGGCCGGATCGCGCTCACGCGAGACCGGCCCGCGCAGTCGTCAGCACGGTAGTTGAGTTGTTCATCCGCTTGAGGTTTTCCAATGACGTCCTTACCCACCGAGTCCCCCGCCGGGTCCGCCGACGAAGCAGCCGCGCTGTCGGCGCAAGCGCCCTCGCCCGCCTCTGTCTTCGTCGACGACGCGCAACCGTATCTGCAACTCGACGGCATCACCGTGCGCTTTCCCGGTGTGCTCGCGCTCGACCAGGTGTCGCTCGAAGTGCGGCGCGGTGAAGTGCATGGCCTGATGGGCGAAAACGGCGCCGGCAAATCGACGCTGCTCAAGGTGCTGTCCGGCGTGAATCAGCCGGCGGCGGGCACGCTGTCACTTGGCGGGGCCGTGCAGCAGTTCACCACGACGAAGGCGGCCATCGCGGCGGGCGTCGCGATCATCTATCAGGAACTGCACCTGGTGCCGGAGCTGACCGTCGCGGAAAACCTGATGCTCGGCGCGCTGCCCAATCGCTTCGGCGTACTGGACGAAAAGGCGCTGGTCGCGCGCGCGGTGCGTGAACTGGAACGGCTCGGCGAAAAAATCGATCCGTCGCAGCAGGTGAAGAATCTGTCGATCGGCCAGCGCCAGATGATCGAGATCGGCAAGGCGCTGATGCGCGACGCGCGCGTGATCGCTTTCGACGAACCGACCAGTTCGCTGTCGTCGCGCGAAACCACGCAGCTGTTCCGGATCATCCGTGCGCTCAGGGCCGAAGGCCGCGCGATCATCTACGTCACGCACCGGATGGAGGAAGTGTACGAGCTGTGCGACCGCGTCACGGTGTTTCGCGACGGCCGCCGCATCGACACGTTCGAAGCCGGCGCGGGACTTGATCGCGATCGCCTGATCAGCTGCATGGTGGGCCGCTCGATTGCCGACGTGTACGGCTATCGTTCGCGCGAACTCGGCGACGTGCAACTGCAGGTCCAGGATCTGATGGGACGCGGCTTGCGCGAACCGGCATCGTTCGCGGCGCGCAAAGGCGAGATCGTCGGCTTTTTCGGGCTCGTCGGCGCGGGCCGGTCCGAGTTGATGAAACTGATCTACGGCGCGGTCAAGCCGGCCGCCGGCGAGATCACGCTCAAGGGCAAGCGCGTGCGCTTCGCCACGCCGCGCGACGCGGTGCGCGCGGGCATCGCGCTGTGCCCGGAAGATCGCAAACAGGAAGGCATCGTGTCGATCGCGTCGGTGTCGGACAACCTCAACATCAGTTGCCGCCGCCATTTCAGCCGCTTTCACGTGCTCAACGGCCGCAAGGAAGCGCAGATCGCCAAAGAATTCATCGGCAAGCTCGCGATCAAGACGCGCAACGGCGAGACGCCGATCGGCACGCTGTCCGGCGGCAATCAGCAGAAAGTGATTTTGTCGCGCTGGCTCGCCGAAGAGATCGACGTGTTCCTGATGGACGAACCCACACGCGGCATCGACGTCGGTGCGCGCAGCGAGATTTACGGACTGTTGTACGGGCTCGCCGAAGCGGGCCGCACGGTCATCGTCGTGTCGAGCGATCTCGCCGAAGTGATCGGCGTCGCGGATCGCGTGATCGTGATGAAGGAAGGCTGCATCGTCGGCGATCTGCCGAAGGCGCAGGCCACGCCGGATGCGCTGATCAAGCTCGCGCTGCCGCGCTGAACCGCCCGCTCTAGTTACTCGACCCGAACCCGAACAAGCCACCGAATCGCGCTTATTGAAACGGAACAGACATCATGCAGACACCCTCCACCGACTCCCCGACCCCAGCCGTCGCCTCCGCGGGCCTGAGCGCGCGCGCCGCGCGCACCTGGGACCTGATCAACAAGTCCGGCATCGTGATGGTGTTCATCATCCTGTTCGCGGTGCTGTCGTTCACCGTGCCGGACTTTCTCAGCTCGCGCAATATCCAGGGCTTGCTGCTCTCCGTGACGCTGATCGGCTCGATCTCCGTCACGATGATGTTCGTCCTCGCGCTCGGCGAGGTGGATCTGTCGGTGGCGTCGATCGTCGCGTTTGCCGGTGTGGCGGCGTCCACGGTGATCACCGCGACGCATAGCGTGCTGCTCGGCGTCGCGGTCGGCGTGCTCGCGGGCGGCGCGGTCGGGCTGGTCAATGGCGTGCTGGTCGCGCGCTACAAGATCAACTCGCTGATCGTCACGCTCGCAATGATGGAGGTCGTGCGCGGCCTCGCGTTCATCACGTCCAACGGCGACGCCGTGATGATTTCCGAAGAGCGTTTCTTCGATCTCGGCGGCGGCTCGTTCCTCGGCATCTCGTTTCCGATCTGGAGCAACATCATCGGCTTCGTGCTGTTCGGCTTCCTGCTGAAGAAGACCGTGTTCGGCAAGAACGTGCTGGCCGTCGGCGGCAACAGCGAGGCCGCCGTGCTGGCGGGCTTGCCGGTGACGCGGATCAAGATCACGGTGTTCGTGCTGCAAGGCCTCGTGACGGGCTTCGCGGGCGTGATGCTGGCGTCGCGCATGAGTCTCGGCGACCCGAAAACGTCGGTCGGTCTCGAACTCGGCGTGATTTCGGCATGCGTGCTGGGCGGCGTTTCGCTGACGGGCGGCGTCGCGACGATTTCCGGCGTGCTGGTCGGCGTGCTGATCATGGGTTCCGTGCAGGATGCGATGAGCCTGCTGAACGTGCCGACTTTTTACCAGTACCTGATCCGCGGCGGGATTCTGCTGCTGGCGGTGCTGTTCGATCAGTTCCGCCGCAGCAAGCGCGTGCACTGACGCACGCGGGCGGCTCGACGCCGTCGCGTCGATTTGATGAGAGTTGTTCCTGCGCTTTGCGAGAAGGCGTACTGCCGATGCGGATCGATAATCCGCATCGGCTTTTTTCTGGCTTGCTGAAACGCGTCGCACGTACGTGGACACAAAAAAGCCGGGCATTTCCATGCCCAGCCATTTTTTACTCACAGGTCCGCGCCCTCCGGCTTTTAATAGCCTGAAGTCTTTTCAATGCGCGAGAAACCGCATTCCGCCATTTATTCCAGAATGACGGTTTGCGCTTCGACGTTCAGTTTATTGCTTGATAAACCGATCGTTTGCCCACAAACCTTGCGTATCGCTATTGCCGGAATTCACGAATTCGACATCGTGGCCGACCACGCGTACGACCCGGAAACTCGAGTCCTGCGGTGTCGACACGCACTGATATCCGGAGAAGAACTCCTGCATTTTTTGCTGTTCACCGGCTTGTGCATGCTGGTCGGCGGCGTCGAGTTTATCCTTCGACAGGCAACCATAAGCGTTGGCCTTGAACTGGATGGTTTGCTGCGGCTTGATCACGACGTCTTGCGCCTGAACAGTCGCGGCAGCCAAACCCGCAATGGCGAAAACAACGGCGATGCGCATTTTCATATGTTCCTCCGGTGCGGGTTGAATACTCAGGTTAGCTATGTATTTAACTTTAACGTTGAACCCGCAACTTGCACTTTAGAAGAACGTCAACGAACGACAAGCACATTCTGTGTGCGGTCGCAACAGTGGCGAATTGTCGCACCTGCTGTCGCGGCTGTTTAAACCCCCTACAGGGGTTTAAACAGCCGGCAATGAAACGGATAAATAAAAATCCGGCGGGTCACAGCGCTTTAACAGTCAAGCTTTCACGGCACCCATTCGCGTAAACGCGCAGCGTCAATTAAGCGATTTAATACAATTGAATGCCGTAGTTTGTGCGTTGCACACAAAGTCGTTCGGTCGTCTCATTCAGAAATGCGAAATAACGGTGTGCATGCAGAAGATAAACAGTGCCAGGCAATCAGTCTGCGCGGCCAAGGCGCAAACCGACGCGGCCTGCGGCGCTAGTCACGCCGTCAGTCGGCGTGCTTGCCGGCGTTAAAGAACTCCGACTGGAACATGCACATCCGCAATGCATTGTGATACCGGCCATTGCCGAAAAATTCCTCGATCAGTTCCGCCTCGTGCCGGAAGCCGCATTTTTCGTAGATATGAATCGCGGCGGTGTTCGACTTGTCGACGATCAGATAGATCTTGCGCAGGTTCAGCACTGAAAACGCGTAGTCGATCGCGAGCTGCGTTGCGACCGTGGCGTAGCCGCGTCCTTGAGCGTGCGGCGCGATGATGATCTGGAATTCGCCACGCCGGTGGATGTAGTCCAGCTCGATCAATTCGACGACGCCGATCGTCTGGCCCACGTTGTCCACCGCAACGAAGCGTCGTTCGCGCAGATCGTGCACGTGCTGATCGTAAAGCTGGGTCAGTTCGGAGAAGGTCTCATACGGTTCCTCGAACCAGTAACGCATGATCTTCGCGTTGTTGTTCACTTCATGGACGAAGCGCAGATCGGTGCGTTCAAGCGGGCGCAACGTGAGTTCGCTGCTTCGTTCGATCGTCATTGAATTCCCCTTGGACCCGTTAATTTTCGTGAGTCTGAATGCGCGCGCCCGGCACCGGCTCGGGAGCGCGCTCCGGTTTGTTTGGCTGCGGCGTGTGGCGTTCGTGCAATGTCTTCCCGACACAGCTTTGCGTCTGCAAAAAGCGTGCAAAACGCACACGGAACCGCAAAAGCCGCGCGGGCCGGGGAGGGCGGAAGCGTCGGATCGCCAAATGCTAGCTGCTGCCTGTTTCGGCGCGGCGCGGCACGCACGGTGCTCTACAATGAAATTATGCTCCTGCGATCGGAGGCCACCGTGATCGAGCAATTGATATTGGGCGTATTCCTCGTCGTGCCGCTGCTCATCGTCGCATTTCTTTTTTCGGACGAACTGTGGCAGGAACATCGTCACCTGCATGACATGCGGCCCGTGCATCTGAGACATCGGCGGATCGACTGGCGCCATCCGCTGCGCCGCACGCGGGACCGTCTCTGAAGCGCCGCAGCGCGCGCAACGCGCCCGCTATGCTGGAATGGCGGGCCGTTAAGTTTCGCGCGCCGACTGTCGCCAACGCGCATCCGCATGTCGTTTGCGGCGCGTCTGGGCGTATGTCGGGGTGAAGCGACGCCAACACGTGCCGCCGCGCCATCGTGAATGTGTCAACAGCCCGCCACGTGCGAGTTTTTTGTGCCTGGCGGATTTTCATCCCAACCGGCGCAGCGGAACCGCCAAGAAAAAAAGCCTGCCGTTGCGGGCAGGCTTAAAAAGAGATCCACACTCAATGCCTTGAGGCTACAAGGCAGATAACAGTCTAGTCGCGCCACGCGCGCCGCTTGTTTCAGCCGCCTTTACACTTGTTACGGCGCGTGACGACACCCGTCGCAGGGCCTCAGTCTGCGCGCCAGTGCGCGCGAATGCGTTTGGCAAGCGCCTCGAGCGTGTCCGCATCGGCGACGTCGCGTGCATGCATGTTCAGCGGCTGGCCTTCCCAGCGCGGGATCACGTGAAAATGCACGTGCCGCACCGTCTGTCCCGCGGCGGCGCCGTTGAATTGGCCGATAAACACGCCGTCAGGGTGCAAGGCTGCGCGAACGGCGATCGCGAGCTTTTGCGTCATGCGCATGCCTGCCACCAGCGACGCATCCGACAACTCGAAAATCTCGGCCACCGGCTCTTTCGGCACGACCAGCAGATGGCCGTCGGCTTGCGGCATCAAGTCCATGAACGCCAGCGCGGCATTGTTTTCGGCCACTTTGATGCAGGGCAGTTCACCACGCAGAATTCTTGCGAACGGATTGCTGTCGTCATAGTTCATCGCGCTTCCTTTCCTGGTTGCAAGTTCGGATCGATGTGAGGCACGGCTGCCGACATTGTCCACTACATCCGTTACAGCGCACGCGCGGCACGCCTGATCGCCTGCGGCGGCTGGCCGTACGTGCGCAGAAACGCGCGGCGCATCCGCTCGGTGTCAATAAAGCCCGTGTCGGCCGCAACAGCCTCCATCGAATGGCGGCCTGCTTCGAGCATCGCGCGCGCGGCCTCGACGCGCAACGCCTCGATGGCCTTGGCCGGCGACTGCCGGGTTTCGTCGCGAAACGCCCGGCTGAACTGGCGCGGACTCAGATGCGCAATGTCGGCCAGCTGTTCGACCGTCAATGGCTCGTGCAGATGGCTTTTCGCATACGAGAGCGCGTTCTGGATGCGGTCGGATTTCGGCTCGAGCTCCAGCATGGCCGAAAATTGTGACTGCCCGCCGGTGCGCCGGTGATACACCACGAGTTTTTTCGCGATCGCGCGCGACACGTCCACGCCGAGATCGTTTTCGACCAGCGCGAGACACAGGTCGATGCATGCCGTCATGCCCGCCGAAGTCCACACCGATCCGTCGACGATAAAAATGCGGTCGTCGTCGACCCGCGTCGCGGGAAAGCGTTCTTGCAGGGTGCGCGCGTGAACCCAGTGGGTAGTGGCGTGGCGGCCATCGAGAATACCGGCCTCGGCCAGCGCGAAGGCGCCGGTGCAGATGCTGGCGGTGCGCCGCGACGCGACGAGCGCGCGGTTCAGAAACGCCAGCATGCCCGGCGACGACGGCGCGATCTGCATCGCACCGGTGACGATCACGGTGTCGTAGGCGGGGTCGCCGAAGGCTCGCGTGGCGACCTCGACGCCTGACGAGCTGCGCACCATCCCGCCGTGCTCGGAGACGGTCTCCACCTCGTATTCGGGCTGGCCGGCTTCCAGATTCGCCAGTTCAAATATGGCGACCGCAACCATATCGAGGATCTGGAAGCCGGGAAAAACCACCACGCCGATATGCTTCATAGCGATGTCCTGAAACGAGGGAAATACGACATTTGAGACAGAAGACTACGCGCCTAGACTTGTCTCGTCAACAGCGTCATGCCGGCCGAAAGCGGGCGGCGGCGCAGGTTCACAGCTTGTCTCATTCAACGGATAGGGCAGCGGCGCGACGCGCCAGGCCCGCAAGGAGCGCTTCAAATGGCAACGCAAGCAAGCAAAGGCAGCAAAGGGACGGCACTGGTGACGGGCGCGTCGTCGGGCATCGGCGCGGTGTATGCGGATCGCCTTGCGCGGCGCGGCTACGACCTGATCCTCGTCGCACGCGACGGTCAACGGCTGCAGGGCCTGGCCGCGCGTCTGACGCAGGAGACCGGGCGCCATGTGGACGCCGTCAGCGCCGATCTGACCGTGAAGGCCGACATGCGCCGCATCGAGGAGCGGCTGCGCGCGGACCGCGCGATCACGATGCTGGTCAACAACGCGGGGGTCGGCGCGTCGGCCCCGTTGATTGACTCGGACATCGACGAACTCGAAAAGATGATCGACCTGAACGTGACCGCGCTCACGCGCCTGACCGCGGCGGTGGTGCCCGGCTTCGTCGAGCGGGGCAACGGCGTGGTGATCAATATCTCGTCGATCGTGGCCTTGGCGCCGGAGCTTCTGAACGGCACGTACAGCGGCACCAAGGCCTACGTGCTGAACCTGACGCAATCGCTGCATCACGAAGTGGGCGCCAAGGGCGTGCAGTTGCAGGCCGTGTTGCCGGGCGCCACCAGCACGGCATTCTGGGACCACGCAGGGCTGGCCATCGAAAATCTGCCCGCGCAGATCGTGATGACCGCCGAGGACATGGTCGACGCCGCGCTCGCCGGTCTCGACCAAGGCGAACTGGTGACGATCCCGGCGCTGCCGGACGCGGCCGATTGGGATCGGTTGAACAGCGCACGCCAGCAGCTGCAGCCGAATCTATCGCACAAGGTGCCGGCGGAACGTTATACGCGCGCCAAGGCTGCCGCCTGACGGCGACCAGCAAGTTGGCGAGGGGCGGGCGACACGGCCAGCCGGAGCCCGCGGCCCAACGACGGATACGGACTGACGAACGGCCAGCGCGCCTTACCGCCAGTCCGTCGCCACATCGTCGGGATCGGCCAGCGTCAAGCCCGACGACGGCAACGGCAGCGCCGTCTTGTACCGCACCTGTTTGAGCGCAAAGCTCGAGCGGATATTGGAGATGCCCGGAATCTTCGTCAGATGATCGACGATGAAGCGCTCGAGTGTCTGCATATCCGGCATCACCACGCGCAGCAGATAATCGGCGTCGCCGGTCATCAGATAGCACTCCATCACCTCGGGCCGCTCCGAGATCGCCTGCTCGAAGCGCAGCAGCGCGTCTTCCACCTGTTTTTCCAGACTCACCTGAATGAACACGTTGATGCGCAGCCCGAGCGGCTCCGGGTTCAGCAACGTGACCTGTTGCTTGAACAGACCCAGCTTTTCGAGCGCCCGCACGCGATTGAAGCAGGGCGTCGGCGACAGATTCACCGAGCGGGCCAGGTCCGCATTGGTGATGCGCGCATTCTGCTGCAACTGGCTCAGGATGCCGATGTCGATACGGTCGAGCCGTCTGGGTGGTGTGGTCATAGATGAAATATTCCGTGACAGGGGCGAAAACCGGAATAAATAGCCTATCCCAGCGCGGGATCACAAGCAAATGAGATGCTCATTTTGCGGGCACGTAGTTACCATGGACTCACTCGATCCTGAGCCTGACGCGGCGATGCGGGAGTGATGCCATGACGGATTTGTCCAGCGGTAGCGAGCAGTTGCAGTCGATGAACGTGGAGCGTGTCGACACCGACCCGCAGGAAACCGCCGAATGGCTCGACGCGCTCGACGCGGTCGTCACGCATGTCGGCCGCGAGCGGGCGCAGTTTCTGTTCGACCGGCTCGCGAGCCACGCGCTGTCGCTGGGTGTCGAATCGGCGCGCACCAGCGTCACGCCGTACCGGAACACGATCCCGGTCGACCAGCAGCCGCGCTATCCCGGCAACCTCGAACTCGAAGAACGGCTCGCCGGCGCGCTGCGCTGGAACGCGCTCGCGATGGTGGTGCGCGCGAACCAGGCGTATGGCGAACTGGGCGGACATATCGCGAGTTATGCCTCGGCGGCGGATCTGTTCGAAGTCGGCTTCAACCATTTCTTCCGCGCCTGCGCGCCGGACGGCGAGCCGGGCACCGGCGACCTCGTCTACTTCCAGCCGCATTCGTCGCCGGGCGTGTATGCGCGGGCTTACCTCGAAGGTTTCCTGTCCGAGGAGCACCTGCGGCACTACCGCCGCGAGATCGCCGGGCCGGGCTTGTGCTCCTATCCGCATCCGTGGCTGATGCCGGACTTCTGGCAGTTCCCGACCGGCTCGATGGGCATCGGCCCGATCAACGCGATCTACCAGGCGCGCTTCATGCGCTACCTGGCCAATCGCGGCCTCGTGCAAACGGCAGGCCGCAAGGTGTGGGGCTTTTTCGGCGACGGCGAAATGGACGAGCCCGAATCGACCGGCGCGCTGTCGCTCGCCGCACGCGAGGGGCTCGACAACCTGGTGTTCGTGATCAACTGCAATCTGCAGCGGCTGGACGGCCCGGTGCGCAGCAACGGCCGCATCATCGACGAACTGGAAGCGCATTTCGCCGGCGCGGGCTGGAATGTGATCAAGGTGGTGTGGGGCTCGGACTGGGACGCGCTGTTCTCACGCGATCGCAGCGGCGCGTTGCTGCGCGCATTCGCGCACACCGTGGACGGCCAGTTCCAGACCTTCTCGGCGAACGACGGCGCGTACAACCGCGAGCGCTTTTTCGGCCAGAATCCGGAGCTTGCCGCGCTCGCCGCGCAATTGAGCGACGACGACATCGACCGCCTGCGCCGCGGCGGCCACGACGTGCGCAAGCTGCACGCGGCTTACGCGAAAGCGCTGGCGCATCGCGGCCAGCCGACGGTGATCCTCGCGAAGACGATGAAGGGCTTCGGCATGGGCGCCTCGGGCCAGGGCCGCATGACCACGCATCAGCAGAAGAAGCTCGGCTCCGACGACCTCAAGGCGTTTCGCGACCGTTTCCGCCTGCCGCTTAGCAATGAGGACGTCGAGCAACTGAAGTTTTACAAACCAGCGGAAGACAGCCCGGAAATGCAGTACCTGCATGCTCGCCGGGCGGCTCTCGGAGGCTATCTGCCCAGAAGGCGGCGAGCTGCATCGGCGGGGCTGATCGTCCCGCCGGTGTCCTCCTGGGGGCAATTCGCGCTGGATTCGAACGGCCGCGAGATGTCCACGACGATGGCGCTCGTGCGCATGCTGACCGCGCTGCTGAAAGACGCGCAGGTGGGGCCGCGCGTGGTGCCGATCGTCGCCGACGAAGCGCGCACCTTCGGCATGGCGAACATGTTCCGCCAGGTCGGCATCTATTCGCCGCTCGGGCAGTTGTACGAGCCGGAAGACCTCGGCTCGATGCTGTATTACCGCGAGGACACGCAAGGGCAGATTCTCGAGGAAGGTATTTCGGAAGCGGGCGCGGTGTCGTCATGGATCGCGGCGGCGACGTCGTACAGCGTGCACGATCTGCCGATGCTGCCGTTCTACATCTACTACTCGATGTTCGGTTTCCAGCGCATCGGCGACCTGATCTGGGCGGCCGCGGATCAGCGCGCGCGAGGCTTTCTGATCGGCGCGACGTCGGGCAAGACGACGCTCGGCGGCGAGGGCTTGCAGCATCAGGACGGTTCTAGCCACCTCGCGGCATCGACGATTCCGAATTGCCGCGCGTACGATCCCGCGTTCGCTTACGAGCTTGCCGCGATCGTCGACGAAGGCATGCGCGAGATGGTCGAAGCGCAACGCGACGTGTTCTATTACGTCACCGTGATGAATGAAAACTACGCGCAGCCTTCGGTGCCGGGCGGCGATCCGGCCGCGACGCGCGAAGGGATTCTGAAGGGTATCTATCCGCTGGCCGCCGCTCAGGCTCAGCAGGCGCAGCAATCAGCACGGGCGCAGGTGCAGTTGCTCGGCGCGGGTGCGATTCTCGGCGAGGTGATCGCCGCGCAGCAGATGTTGAAGGACGACTGGGAGATCGACGCCGCCGTGTGGAGCGTGACGAGCTTCAGCGAATTGCAGCGCGATGGCATGGCGGCGGAACGGCTCGCGCGTCTGGGCGACACGCCGTACGCGCCCTATGTCACGCAGGCGCTCGCGGCATCGCAAGGCCCGGTTATCGCGGCGACGGACTATGTGCGCGCGGTGCCCGAACTGATTCGCGCGTACGTGCCGCGCCGCTATGTGACGCTCGGCACCGACGGCTTTGGCCGCAGCGACACGCGCCAGGCGTTGCGCGAATTCTTCGAAGTGGATCGCAAGGCTGTCGTGTTGGCCGCGCTGCAGGCACTCGCGGACGATGGCGCAATCGAGGCGCGCGTGCTGGAGGCTGCGCGCAGCAAATATCGTGGTGATGCGCCGGCCGGCGCGGCGCCGTGGCTGTGCTGAGAAGGCCAATCATCCATTCGCCGCCACCTGATTTTTCCCATCCCGCTTGGCACGATACAGGCCGACGTCGGCGGCTTCGATCAGCGTCGTCACCGGCTCGGTGACCGACGGCACGAGCGTCGCCGCGCCGATGCTGATCGTCACGACGCCGCTTGCCGAACCCGCATGCGCGATCGCCAGCGCCTCGATCGCGAGGCGAATTTTTTCGGCGAGCAGACGCAAGCCGCCGGCCGACGTGCCCGGCACCACCACCGCGAACTCTTCGCCGCCAAAGCGCGCCGCGAGATCGGGTGAGCGCCCGAGACACGACTCGACGGTTTGCGCGACGCGCTTGAGCACTTCGTCGCCAGCGACGTGTCCATAGGTGTCGTTGTAGGCCTTGAAGTTATCCACATCGATCATCAGGAAGCCGAGGCCGGTCTTGTCACGCGTACCACGGCGCCATTCCGCGGCCAGATACTGATCGAGGTAGCGGCGGTTCGACAAACCCGTCAGCCCGTCCGAATGCGTGAGCCGCTGCAATTCGAGGTTGGTCGCGAGCAGCTGCTGTTGCGATTGACGCAGCGCCCGGTAAGCCTCGTCGCGTTGCAGCAGATTCAGATACGAGCGCGAGTGATAGCGGATGCGCGCGATCAGCTCGATACGGTCCGGCAGCTTCACCAGATAGTCGTTCGCACCGGCGGCAAAGGCCGCGCTTTTCACGAGCGGCTCTTCCTTGGTCGAGAGCACGATGATCGGAATGTCGCGCGTCGCCGGATTCTGCCGGTATTGCCGTACCAGCGTGAGACCGTCGGTGCCCGGCATCACGAGATCCTGAAGGATCACGGTCGCGCGCGTTTCCTCGGCGCACTGCACCGCGTCTTCGGGCGACGCGCAGTAGTGGAAGTCGACGCTCGCTTCGTCGGCCAGCGCCTGGCGAATCGCCTCGGCGATGATCGCCTGGTCGTCGACCAGCAGCACCATGATCGGGCACTCCGCTGCGGGCGGATTGCTGAGGATGCGCGCCAACGCGTCGTCGATGGCGAGGTTGGGCGCGTCCTCCGCGAGCGCCTGCGTGTTCGCGTCGGGTTCTGCGAGGCCTCGCGCGGCGGCGTTCTGATGCGGTTCGGGAGTGTCCATGATGTTCAGCCAGAATGAATGTCAGTGAATCGGGCTCGTCGGTGGGCAGGGGCGTTCTATCGTGCGCTCGCCGCGGCGGCGAGCGCGGCGGCAATCCGGGGCAGCGGCAGGATCGCGACAGCGGCGCCGAGCGCGGCGGCCGCTTTCGGCATGCCGTACACGGCGCTGGTCGCTTCGTCCTGCGCGATCGTGTGATAGCCCTTCGTGCGCATCGCCTTGAGACCGATCGCGCCGTCGCGACCCATGCCGGTCAGCAGCACGCCGATCGCGCGCGCCGGCCAGCGCGCCACCACGCTGTGAAAAAACACGTCGACGGAAGGGCGATACGGCGTTTCCTCCGGCACGCGCGTGTAGCCGAGCACGTCGGGCAGTTTGAGATGCAGATGATCGTCGGTGCCGGCGAGCAGTGCGAGGCCCGCCTGCGGCCGGTCGCCTTCGCGGGCGATCCGCACCGGCAACGCCGAGTGCTGGTTCAGCCAGTCCGCCATGCCGGCGGCGAACGCCGCATCGACGTGCTGCACGATCACGACCGCCGCGTTGAAATCCTTCGGCAGCCCGGCGAGCAGCGTGGCGAGCGCGGCCGGTCCGCCCGCCGACGCGCCGATCGCCACCAGCGGCGTATCGCGGTTCGTCACGCGTGCGATGCCCGCCGCAGCCGCCGCGCCGGGCGCATGGCGCTCCTTCACGAGCGCGCCGATGCGATCGATCTTCGCGATCAGCGTGGCGATGCTCCGGTGCGCGTCGGGCCCGCTCAGCGACGGCGTATCGACGGCGTCGAGCGCGCCCGCGCCCATCGCTTCGTAGACGCGCCACGCGTTCGCACCCACATCGACGGTGACGATCAGGATCGCGCACGGCGCGCGCGCCATGATGCGGCGCGTGGCCTCGATCCCGTCGACGTTCGGCATCACCAGATCCATGAGCACAATGTCGGGCCGTTGCGCGGCGCAGAAATCGACCGCCTGCTGGCCGTCCTGCGCGACCCACAGCACGTCGTAGTCGTGACGGGCGGCGAGCGCGCGCCGCAGCGCCTCGACGGCGAGCGGCATGTCGTTGACGATTCCGATCTTCATCCGTTTACCCGTAGGCCTCGCCGATCAAATCACGCACCGCGTCGAGCAGTACTTCGTCATGAAAACTGCCTTTCGCCAGATAGTAATCCGCGCCCGCGTCGAGACCCGCGCGGCGATCCTCTTCGCGATCCTTGTACGACACGATCATCACCGGCAGCGCCTGGAGTTGCGGATCGCGTTTGATCAGCGTGACGAGTTCGATTCCGTCCATGCGCGGCATGTCGATGTCGGTGATGACGAGATCGAAGCGTTCGCCGCGCACCGCATTCCAGCCGTCCATCCCGTCGACCGCGATCGTCACGTCGTAACCGCGCGTGGCCAGCAGCTTGCGTTCGAGTTCGCGCACGGTGAGCGAATCGTCGACCACCAGCACACGCCGGACGACGCGCTGCGCCGTCGAAGCGCCGCCATGCTGCGCGTGTCGCAGATCGCCGTCCGCCACGAGCCGCTCGACCGAACGCAACCAGTCGTCGACGTCGGCGATCAGCACGGGGTCGCCATTTTCCATCAGCGCGCCGGCCGTGATGTTGCGAATCTTGCCCAGACGCGGATCGAGCGGCTGCACGACCAGCATCCGCTCGCCGAGAAAACGGTCGACCACCACGCCGTAGGTTTGCGGCCCGTCGCCGATCACCATCATGCAGACAGCGCCGTCTTCATTGGCGGGCGGCGCGGTGTCGAGAATCTGGTGCGCGGTAACGACGCCGATGCGCCGCCCGGAGAACGCGATGTGCTGATGGCCTTCGAGCAGTTCGATGTCCGCGCGGCTCACGTGGAGCGTGCGGTTCACGTGCGCGAGCGGCACCGCGTACGGCTCGCCCGCGACTTCGATCAGCAGGCTGCGGATCACCGACAGCGTGAGCGGCAGTTGCAATTGCACGCGCGTGCCGAGGCCCGGCTCCTGGGTGATGCGCACCGTGCCGCGCACGCGTTTGACGACGTCGTGCACCGCGTCGAGTCCGACGCCGCGGCCCGATACTTCGGTTACCTGATCGCGCAGCGAGAAGCCGGGCAGGAACAGAAATTCCAGCAGCTCGGCTTCCGACAGACGCGCGGCCGTGTCCTCGCTCGCCAGCTTCTTGCGCACGATTGACGCACGCAGCGCGGCGAGGTCGATACCCGCGCCGTCGTCGGACACGGTGATCAGCAACGCGCCGGCCGTGTGACGCGCGTCGAGTGTAAGCGTGCCTTCTTCCGCTTTGCCGCGCGCGAGCCGCACGGCGGGTGCTTCGATGCCGTGGTCGAGCGCGTTACGCAGCATGTGGCCGAGCGGCGCTTCGAGCAGATCGAGAATGTCGCGGTCCACCTGGGTCGATTCGCCGACCAGTTGCCAGCGCACTTTCTTGCCGAGCGAGCGCGCGACATCGCGCACCATGCGCGCGAGTCCGCCGGTGCCGTCGCCGAACGGGCGCATCCGGCATTGCAGCGCGGCGTCGTAAAGCTGTTGCGACAGGTGCGTCGAGCGGCGATCGAAGCTTTCCAGATCGGCGAGACGTTCGGCCAGCAGATGCTGCGATTCGGCGGTGAGGCGTCGCAGTTCTTCGAGCGCCGCGTGCGCGCGCGGATCGAGTTTCAGATCGGCGAGCGTTTCGTGCAGCTGATCGAGTGCGCGGGTGCTGTCGCGCTGCACGCGCTTGACTCGCAGCATCGATTGCGCGAAGGGTTTCAGCCAGCGCGATTCGACCAGCGATTCGCCCGACAGCGACAGTAGCCGGTCGAGGTTGTCGGCGCGCACGCGCAGCATGCGGCCGGGGTCGTTAGTGGTGCTGCTTGCGCTGCTTGCGCTGCTTGCGCCGGCCGGTGCGGCAGGTGTATCGGTCGCAGTGCTCGCGGGTGTGGCGGGCACGACCGGGGCCGTGGCTTGCGCGCGCAGCGCGTCGGCCAGCAGGTTGAACGTGGCATCGTCATCGGCGTCGGCATTGGCGGACGTATCGGCCCGGGCCCCTGGCGGTTCAATGACCGCGCGAGGCGCGGGCGCGGAAACCGCTGACCCTGCGGCAACCGATGGCACCCCCTCGCGCCGCAGCGGAGCCCTATGCGGCGCCACCCTCGCCATCCGCGCCTGCAACGCAGCCACACATGCGCCGACCGCATCGCGCGCCGATTCGTCTTCATCATTGCCGATGCGCGCGACGATATCGACGCCACGCAGCAACTCGTCGATCCACGCGGCGTCGAGCAGCGCACGGCCTTCCTGCGCGGCGACGAAGCAATCCTCCATCGCATGCGCGAGTTCGACGCCGACTTGCACGCCGACGATGCGCGCCGCACCTTTCAACGAATGCGCGGCGCGCATGCAAGCTTCGAGTGCGGCGGCGTCGTTGGGTGCGCGGTCGAGCACGAGCAGGCCGTCGTTGAGCACGCGCGCCTGGGTCCGCGCTTCCTCGCGGAAGAGATCGATCAACGACGGGCGGCGCGGGTCGTCGGTCATCCGAGGCTCCGGTTCAGCGTGTCGAATAACGCGTCGGCGTCGAGCAGGCCCACGCTCATGCCGCGCCACGGCGCGACCGCGCGCGTATGCGCGGCGGCCGCTTGCGACAGCGTCGCGGGCGGCGGACAGAAAGTGGACGGCGCGAGCCAATGCACGCCGTCGACCTGATCGACGGGAAACACCGCGTGCTCTTCGGCGCGCGAGACCACCAGCAGGCGCGGCAGATCGTGGCGCGACGGCTGGCCGTCACGCGTAGCGATAGCGGTGGTGGTGTCGGCTTCGAAACCGAGCAGATGCGTCAGCGCCAGGCACACCAGCAATTCGCCCTGCACATTGACCACGCCGAGCACCGCGCGATGTTGCCGGTGCGGCAACGTGTGAATTGGCCGCGTCTGCACGATGCGCTTGAAGATCGGCGTGGGCAGCGCGAGCCATTCGCCGCCGATTCGGAACACGAGGAACGATTCGTTCGTCCCCCGCGCGTCGTGCCGCGGTTGTGCGGCCGTGCGGATGTCATGGCGTGACAGATCCACGCGTGGAATCGGCTGATCGAGCAGTTTGGCGGCGGCTGCTTCGAACACGGGACAATTCAGGCAGCGCACGTAGTCGGCCAGCCGCTCGCACGACGAATCGCCGCGCACGCCGATACGGTTCCAGCAATCGTCGAAGCCCACCCTGCGATCGTCAGTCACGTGGTGCTCCCTGTGCGCGCGCCGCGCGTTCCATCAGGCGGCGCGCGCCGTCACGATCGCCTTCGAGTTCGAGCAGCGCCGCCAGATGCGCCAGCGCTTCCGCGTGCTGCGGCTCGAGATAGAGCGCCTTGCGATACTGGCCGCGCGCGAGGTGAGTGTCGCCGTTGGCGTCGGCCAGCACGCCGAGCAGATAGAACGCGTCGGCGTGCGGCGCGTGCTGCTCCAGGTACGTGTTGATCGCGGCGGCGGCTTCCGTCAGACGCCCGGCGTCGGCGAGTGCGTGCGCGGCCTGGAGTGTGTCGCGTGCGGCGATGGTCGGCGCATTCAGCGGCGATGCGTTGGTCTGCGGCGATGGCGAGTTATGCGCGGGCACGGCGGGAATCGGCGGCGTGCCACGATGCCGCGCGATGCCGTTGTTGAACAAACCGGACGGCGCCGCACCCTCGAGCGAGGCGCTTCGCGTCACCTCATCGAGCGCTGCGCGCGCGACCGGATCGGGCCACGCAAAAGGCTCGGCAGCGAATGCCAGCGCAGGCGCGAGCGCCGGCACCGGCGAATGCGTCATCGCGAGCGCGGCGGCGCCGGCGAGCGGCGCGGTATGCCAGCCGTTCCACGGCGCGTCGGCGGGCGCGGGGCGCCGGAACGCGAACGCCAACGGAATCCTCGCGGACTGCATGCCGTGACGCATCAGCAGCCCGGTTTCCGCCGGACCGACGAACAGCGTGCCGTTCTCGGCCAGCACGCTATTGAGCGCGTGCAACGCAGTCTGCTGCGTTTCACGGTCGAAGTAGATCAGCACGTTGCGGCAGAACACGAAGTCGTAGACGCCGAGCGCCGCCGCGTCGAGCTGCATCAGGTTGGCGCGCGAGAAGCGCACCGTGTCGACGATGCGCGGCGCGAGGCGCCAGCCGTCTTCGGTGCGGGTGAAATGCGCGTCGCGAAACCCAAACGCGTTGCCGCGAAACGAGTTGCGGCCGTAGAGCGCGCGCTGCGCGAGCGCGAGCGAACGTTCGCTGATATCCATTGCGTCGACGCGAAAGCGCGCGGCGTCCATGCCCGCGTCGAGCAGGCTCATCGCGATCGTGTACGGCTCTTCTCCGCTCGAGCAGGGCAGGCTCAGGATGCGCAGCGGCAGTCCCGCCGCGCGCTCGTGAAGACGCTCGTGCGCAAGCCGCACGAGCGCGTTGAACGCGTCGGCGTCGCGATAGAACCAGGTCTCCGGCACCACCACGGTTTCGATCAGCGCCTGCACCATCGCCGGCGATGCTTGTGCCGCGTCCCAGTAGTCGGCGAGCGTGGCCCCGGCAGGACCCTCCGCGCGCCATGCGGCGGCGCGCTGGTCGACCGCGCGCTCGATGGCGTGATGACCGAGCGAGGCGGCATCGAGCCCCATGGTTCGATGCAGCAGTTCGGCGAAGCGTCGATAGAGCGGCGCGTTGTCGTAGTGCGCGTTCATGCGTGCGCCTCGGGAAACAGCAGCGCCTTGACGTCGTCGGGCAGCAGATGTTCGATGCGCACCCACTGCACGAAGCCGCCCGCGTCGCTCGCGACCGGGCCGAGATAGCGCGCGTGCGGCACGTCGATGCCGGTCTCGTGGAACGCTTCGGCATCCAGACGAAGCGTGCGGGTCGCGCCTTCGAGCAGCAGCGCGAGCAGCCGCACGGCGCCCGCCTGCGGATAGCGCACCAGCACGACGCGCGTCGACATCAGCTGCGCGGCCGGACGGCCGAGCGCCAGTGCAGGCAGATCGATCACCGGCAGCGGCGCGCCTTCGTGATCGAGCACGCCCGCCACCCACGACGGCGCGCCGGGAATCGCCTTCGGCGGCGACTGCGGCGCGAGCGGCATCAAACGCTCCACCTGCGTCGCGTCGATCACATAGCGTTCGCTATCGAGCGTGAAGAGGATGAAGAGCATCGGCGTGTGAGCGGTGATGAAGCGGGCGCTGGCGGGTTCGCCTTGCGGCGCGCGTCAGGCCACCACCTTGAAGCGCGACACGCCGGTGCGCAGACTGTTGGCGACGTGCGTCAGATCGTCGATCGCCTGAGTCGACTGGCGCAGCGATTCCGCCGTCTGCTGCGCGGCCTCCGACAACTGCGTCAGCGCCTGGGTGATCTGCTCGGCGCCGGTCGCCTGGGTCTGCATCCCGTCGTTGACCATCGAGAAGCGCGGCGCGAGCTGCTGCACCTGCTGGATGATCTGCGTGAGATGGCCGCCGACGTTCTGCACGTCGAGCATGCCGCGTCGCACTTCCTCGGAGAACTTGTCCATGCCCATCACACCCGCGGCCACCGCCGACTGGATCTCCTTGACCATCTGTTCGATGTCGTAGGTCGCGACGGCGGTCTGGTCGGCGAGGCGGCGGATCTCGGTCGCCACGACGGCGAAGCCGCGGCCATATTCGCCCGCTTTTTCCGCTTCGATCGCCGCGTTCAGCGAGAGCAGGTTGGTCTGGTCCGCGACCTTCGTGATGGTGGCGACCACCTGGTTGATGTTGCCGGCCTTCTCATTGAGGATCGCGAGCTTCGCGTTGACCGAGCCGGCCGCTTCCATCACGAGGCGCATGGTCTCTTCCATGCGCGCGAGGCCGGCGTGCCCGGTGCCCGCGAGCGCCGCCGACTGGCCCGCGACCTCCGACACTTCGTTCATGGTGTGCAGCAGGTCGCGCGAGGTCGCGAAGATTTCACGCGAAGTCGCGCCGATCTCGGTCGTGGTGGCGGCGGTTTCGTTCGCGGTGGCTTGCTGTTCGCGCGAGGTCGCGGCGATTTCCGTCACCGACGTGGTGACCTGCATCGCCGATTTCTGCGCCTGGCCGACCAGCGCGGTGAGTTCGTCGGTCATCCGGTTGAAGCCGGCTTCGAGCGCGCCGATCTCGTCCGCGCGATTCAGATGCAGACGTTGCGTCAGGTCGCCCGTGCGCATCACGTCGACCACCTGCAGCACCTTGGCCATCGGCGTGGTCACCGCGCGCAGCAGCCAGTAACCGGCCAGCACGGCGGCAATCGCGGCGAGCAGCAGCATCACGAGCAACACGATGCGGGTGGTCTCGACCGAGTTGCGGATGCTGTCCGTGGCCTGGTCGGAGTAGCTCTTGTTGTCTTCAACCAGCTTGCGCACCGACAACCGGCCGGTTTCCCAGATCGGCGTGAGCTGCGTGTTGAAGATGCGTGCGGCGTTGTCCTTCGAAGCAGGCAGGTTGTTGAGCAACGCTGTCTGGATCGGCAGGTACTGCGCGTGCTGCTGGCGGAAATGGTTGAACAGGTCCCGGTCGGTCTGGCGGGCGATGGTCGAGCTGTAGTCGTCGATCAGCTTCTGGAGCGTCTGCTGGGTTTCCTGCAAACGCGTGGCGTCGCGCTTGACTGCGTCGGGGTCCGCGTCGACGTAGATCAGACGCTGCGTCACCGAGTAGTTCTCGAACCAGGCCGCGCGCATCGCGGTCGCGTAGTAGAGGCCGGGCATCGAGTCCTGCTGCTGACCCTTCGCGTCGCGGTCGATCGCGCCAAGCTGCTGGAAAGTGACGATTGCCATTGCCAGCATCACGATCAGCACGATCCCGAAGCTGCACAGAATCCGTTGACGGATGGTCCATTGTTTCACGCGCACGCCCCTTACTTTTTGGCTTTGTCCCGATCCCGGCTGGCTGATGCCGGTCTGTCCCAGGATCGACGGATCAGAAAGCTTTGCGGGTCGTCGGATTGGTGGATTTGTCCGACGGCTTAAGCGGCGGATTCTACATTGATCGGGAGATTGTTTCGCAATTGACAATTGGCGGGGCAGACGGCGGTCGACGCTCGCGCGAGGGCGGTTGTAACGTAATGTTTCGTTACCACTTGCAGCATCTATTTCTATGCACTCCCTTCACAATCCTTTCCATGCCTGAATGGCGGGAGCTGAAAATGAAAAAGATCGCAGTGGCGTTGGTGATGGTGGGAAGTCTGAGCGTGGCCGGGCAAGCTTCGGCTCACGGTCATGGCGGTGGCGACGTGGTGGGTGCGCTGATTGGCGGCGCCGTCCTCGGCGCGGTGGTGAGTTCCGTGCTGACGCCCGCGCCAGTGGTGGCTTACCAGCAGCCTGTCTATGCGCAGCCGGCTTATCAACCCGCTCCGGTCTATGCGGGGCCGCCGCCGGGGTACTGCTATGACCCGTACCAGCGCGGCTATGTCGCCTGCGCAGCGCCGCCGCCGGCGCAGTACGGATACGGGCAACCTCAACCGCAACCGGGCTGGTAATCGTCCGAGAGCCGCGCAGTCCATCCGCGCCGCAGAAAAAAGGCCGTCGCTCGATGCGACGGCCTTTGCATTTGATGCACCGCTCAGCGTTTGCTCAATGTTTCTGATGCAGCCATTCAGCGTAGTGCGTATCGAGCCAGCGCTCGAGCCTCGGCGGCTTCGTATTGCGGTGGTAGAGGGACGCCGCCCAGATGGCAAGGCCGATCACGATCATGACGGCAGGCCCCAGCAAATAAGCGATCAACGATTCAGGCATCGGAACCTCCGTATCGGCTTGCATCGATGCTTCAGTTTAGGCGATGGGAATCAGGGAAAGAAGGACAGTGTGAAGCGATTAGGCGCCGTGCTTTACGCCGGACAAAAGCTCACCTTTGAAACCTCGCGTCGAAATTTATTTTTCATTCAGATCATTGAGTTGCCTATGGCGATGATCGAGTTGTGTACCTAAAAATGACGGACGCAAAGGGTGAAAACGTTCCTCAGACCGTACGGCTTGCAGCATGCCGCGCGGTTTCAAGCTGTTGATCGACGAAGTTCGCCCAGCCTTGAAGGATTCGACGCTGCTGCTCCGCTTTGCCGTCTTGCGATAGACCCTCTGAAGCAAGCGCGGATACGGCGTCGAGCGTGTCCTCTCTCTGCGCGAGTTCGCGCACATGCGTCGACGCTGTGCGCCGGAAGTCATGCAGCACGAAATGTTCAACCTCGAGGCCGAGCGCTTTGACCGCCTGATTCAATGTGCTCTTCGCGATGGGCCGATCGTCGCCCCGGACGCTCGGGAATACGAACTGTCGGCTGGCCTTGGCGCGGTGAAGCTCGCGCAGCATCGAGACAGCCTGATGCGGCAGATAGACGACGCGGTCCCGGCCCATGTTCAGACGCGCGGCGGGAATCGTCCATAGCGCGTTGTCCAAATCGAATTCGGCCCACGTCGAGTCCACCAGATCCGATTTGCGCACCATCGTCAGCACCAGCAGATGCAGCGCCAGCTTCAGGGGACGGCGAATGCTCGACGCGTCGATCGCGCGCAGCATGCCGCCGATTTCTACGCCGGAGAGCACGCGCGTGCGGCTCTCGAAGGTGGCGATGGAGCGCGCCGGAACGACCTCGGCCGGGTTGCCGGTCGCGAGCTGGCGGGCCATCAGGTAGGCATAGAGGCGCTTGACCACGTTACGCGTGTGGAGCGCCATTTTCGGCGAGCCCCGGCTTTTGATCCGCTCGCAGATTTCGACGATGTCGCCCGCGGTGACCGCGTTGATCGGCTTGCCGCCGATCGCGGGCAATACGTCCTTGTCGAGCGCGCGCCGGGTGGTGCGGCGATATTCGGCCGATTTGCCGGCCATGGCGGTGGCGAGGTAGAGGTCGGCGGCTTCGCGCAGCACGTCCGCCTTGCTTTCGGCGCCGCGATCGCGCCGGGCGGTGGCGACCGGCGAGATACCTTGGGCGACCATCTCCGCGTATTTCTGCGCCTTGGCCCGCGCGACGCGCAGCGAGATCATCCGGTAGTCGCCGATGGTCGCGAGCGGCTGGCGTTTGCCGTTCAGCGTGTAGCGAAAGCGCCAGACCTTGGTGCCGGTGGTCATGACTTCGATCACAAGACCATTGCCGTCGGCAACGCAATAACGGGTAGCGCGCGGTTTGAGCGCGCGAATCTGGGATTCGGCGAGGGGGACGGCGAGGCGGGGCATGCTCGGATCGTTGATGCAAGGACAGCGGCGATTTTAGCGCTTGTGCTGGCTGTGTACCAAAGATTCGTGGGTTTTTGTGTCAACAGGGTTGAGATAGGCGACTTTCGCTGCGTGGCCTGAAAGGCGTGCAAACGCCTACCAGTCTAGGAATCCTGCAAATCTCAGTGCCACTGCTACTTGCCGATACAAAATCTACTGAAAATCACGCCCAGGAGATCGTCCGAACTGAACTCACCGGTAATCGAGTTCAACTGATCCTGTGCGAGCCGCAATTCCTCGGCGAACAGATCCAACGCCTGTGAGTTCTGATCCGCGTGCGCGGCCGCCGTCGCCAGATGTTCCTCGGCGGCCCGCAACGCAATCAGATGCCGCTCGCGCGCGAGGTACACGCTTTCCGCGCCGGCCTGCCAGCCGGCAATCCGCAGCAACTCGCCCCGCAACAGCGCGACGCCGTCACCCTGTTTCGCCGACAAGCGCACCTCGCTGAGATCGAGATCCGCGTCGAGCGCCTGGGCCGCCGGCGCGAGACCTGTCAGGTCGGTCTTGTTCAGCACACGCACTACCGGCACACCGCCGGGAAAGCGCCCGGCGATTGCTTCGTCCTCGGCAGTCATGCCGGTGCGCGCGTCGAGCAGATGCAGCACCACGTCCGCGCGCTCGATTTCGCTCCAGGTGCGCGCAATGCCGATCTTCTCCACTTCGTCTTCGGTATCGCGCAGGCCGGCGGTGTCGATCACGTGCAGCGGAATGCCTTCGATCTGGATGGTTTGCGCGACCTTGTCGCGGGTCGTGCCCGCGATCGGCGTGACGATGGCCAGCTCGGCGCCAGCCAGCGCGTTCAGCAGCGACGATTTACCGACGTTCGGCTGGCCCGCGAGGACCACGGACAAACCTTCGCGCAGCAACGCGCCCTGGCGCGCTTCGCTCAGCACGTGCGCGAGGCGTTCGCGAATGCGCGCCAGCTTGCCGCGCGCATCGGCGGCTTCGAGGAAGTCGATTTCTTCTTCCGGAAAGTCGAGCGTCGCTTCGACCAGCATGCGCAGCGTGATCACCTCTTCGACCAGCGCGTGGATGTCGCGCGAAAACGCGCCGTCGAGCGAGCGGCCGGCCGAACGCGCGGCGGCTTCGGTGCTCGCCTCGATCAGATCGGCGACGGCTTCAGCTTGCGCCAGATCGAGCTTGTCGTTCAGGAACGCGCGGCGGGTGAATTCGCCCGGTTCGGCAAGGCGCAGGCCGAAGGCGCGGCCGGCGTCGATACAGCGCTGCAATACGAGTTGCAACACGACGGGGCCGCCATGGCCCTGCAGTTCGAGTACGTGTTCGCCGGTGTACGAATGCGGCGCGGGAAAATACAGCGCGATACCCCGATCGAGCGCTTTACCGCTGTCGTCCAGAAACGGCACGTAGCTGGCGTGGCGTGGCGCGAGCGCCTGGCCGGTGAGCGCCTGCATCAGCGGCTGGGCCACCGTCTCTCCCGCGCGGCCAAACGAAATCCGCACGACACCGATGCCTCCCCGGCCGGGCGCGGTAGCAATGGCGACGATGGGATCGGAATCGGTGGTGAGCATGGGTGCGTGGAAAAAAGCGGAGAGAAGAGCGGGACGGCGCCAGTCGAACAGCGCGAGGCATTGTAACGCGGGCGCGGGTGACGACTGCGCGGCGGGCCGCGAATACGCCTGTCCCCGATTCTGGAGGCAACTTGGATTTATCTCAAATAAGCTAGGATTATTCCTACACTATCTGAGAAAAAGTGAAGTTAAATAAGACAAGAAGCGGCGTTAAAGCCCGCTGAGTAAAGAAAAATTGAAAAAAATAAAATTGCCGAAACGCTTTGTCCGGCGCGCCTCGTAAGCTAAAACTATCTCAAATACGCTAATAACAAGCCTGTCTAGTTGTCAACTCGGAGGATCCTGAATTGCACAATCTGGCCCATGCCAACCGACAAAGAAAAAGCTGCCTTCGCCAAGAGGCTGAAGGATCTGCTAGAGCCGCTCAAGATTCGCGGCGGGACTAAACTCGCCGAGCAATTCAATCTTCGCTATCACGGCGAGCGTCCCGTTACGCCGCAAACCGCGCACAAGTGGTTGACGGGTACGACGATCCCCAAGGCGGACAAGCTGCGCACGCTAGCCGAATGGTTGAACGTCAAGGAGCATTGGCTTCACTACGGACCGCCGCCCGGGTCGAGCAGCCGACCCATGGCGCGTGGCGAGAAATATCCGCCGACGCCGGAAACGATCGAACTCGCTTCGAAGATCGCGTCACTGATGCCGAAAGACCGCAACCTGGTCGAGGAAATGATCGAGCGCTTTTACGGCGAAGACACCGAGGAGTAATGGAAGAGCCGAGGCGACGTCCGAGATTCGTGCGCCCATGAAAAAAGCCGCCCGGTTTGCACCGGGCGGCTTTTTTTGTCGCTGCCTGGTCAGTCAGCGTCGGCCTGCCTCAGCCTGACGCGAGGCGGCGGGCTTTGCCGCCGCCGCCTTTCGGACAGTGCGTCAGGCAGGCTTCACCGACGACTTGCCCATCATGCGCGTGATGTAGTACTGCTGTGCGATCGACAGGACGTTATTGACGACGTAGTAGAGCACCAGACCGGCCGGGAAGAAGAAGAACATGACCGAGAACGCAATCGGCATGAACATCATCATCTTGGCCTGAACCGGGTCCGGCGGCGTCGGGTTCAGCTTGGTCTGCAGGAACATCGAGACGGCCATCAGCACCGGCAGGATGAAGAACGGGTCCTGCTGCGACAGATCGTGAATCCACAGAATCCACGGCGCGCCGCGCATTTCCACCGACGACAGCAGCACCCAGTACAGCGAGATGAACACCGGAATCTGAATCACGACCGGTAGACAGCCGCCGAACGGATTGACCTTCTCGGTCTTGTACAGCTCCATCAGCGCGGCGTTCATCTTTTGCGGATCGCCCTTGAAGCGTTCGCGCAAGGCCTGCATGCGCGGCGTGATCGCCTTCATGCGCGCCATCGACTTGTAGCTGGCGGCCGAAAGCGGGAAGAACACCGCCTTGATCAGCACCGTGAGCAGCACGATCGACCAGCCCCAGTTGCCGACGTAGCTGTGGATCTTCTCGAGCAGCCAGAACAGCGGCTTCGCGATGATCGTGACCCAGCCGTAGTCCTTCACCAGTTCCAGACCCGGCGCGATGCCTTCGAGCATGCGCTCTTCTTCCGGACCCGCGAACAGGCGCGCCGACACGTTGACCGTCTGGCCCGGCGCGATGGTCGGCAGCGGCTGCTTGACGCCCACGCGATACAGCGACGGATCGATCTTCTCGACGTAGATGTCGCGCTTCGCGCCCTGCTGCGGAATCCACGCCGACGCGAAGTAATGCTGGACCATCGCGATCCAGCCGTTGTCGGCCGAGTTCGCGTAATCCTGCTTGTTCTTGTCGATGTCGCCGAACGTCATCTTCTGGAAGTGATGCTGGTCGGTGTAGACAGCCGGTCCGATGAACGTGTGCGAGAAGCGCGGCGTTTCCACCGGCTGATCGTCACGCACCAGTTCCATATAGACCGACGGCGTCACCGGCGTGCTGCCGACGTTCTGGATCTTCGTTTCGACACCGATCACGTAGCTGCCGCGCGTGAACGTGTAGGTCTTGATGACCTTCACGCCACCCTTCTCCGGCGACTCGAAGCTCAGGCTGAACGTTTTCTCGTCACCCTTCAGTTCGGTCTGCTGATTCGGCATCAGCGTGAAGACGTCGTTGTGATTCGGGAAATCGCCGCCGAGCAGACCCGTGCGGGCCAGATACGTGTGATTGTTCGTGCGGTCGAACAGCGTGATCACCAGATCCGGCGTCTTGCCGTCGCCCTGCTTGACGAGCGAGAGCCGCGACAACGTGCCGCCGCGCGTGTCGATCTCACCGCTATAGACGTCGGTGGAGAACTTCACGAGTTGCGATTGCGTCGCCGCCGGCGCGTTGCCGGGCGCGGCTGCGTTGGTGGCCGGCAGATCGGCCGGCTGGGTTCCCGGCGTCGTGGTTCCCGGTGCGGCGCTACCGACGGTCTTGGTCGGCGTGGCGCTCGGGAAGAACATCGACGGGCGTCCGTGGTCGCGTTGCCAGTTGTCGAACAGCATGACAGCTGACATGAAAAAGATGACCCATAGGACGGTGCGTTTGATATCCATGCGTTGTCTCAGTGTCGATGGAACGGCGCGTCAGCGCTTTTCAGAAGTGGGAGGCGGGACGAGATCGATGCCGCCCGCGGAAAACGGGTGGCAGCGGCAAATACGCCTGGCGGCGAGATAAGTCCCGCGCGCGGCGCCATGATACTGGATTGCTTCGCGCGCGTAATCAGAACAGGAAGGGTAAAAACGGCACCGGTTGCCGAGCATTGGGCTCACGGCAACCTTGTAAAAACGCAATAAAGCGATGAGTACCGTTTGCATGGCTGATGCGGCCGGACGGCGCCGCGCAACGTGGAGTACCGGGTGACGCCCGCCCGGCAGGGCGGCCAAAGCGGCTTGAACTGCCGAACCTTCAATACGGGCGGTCACTTGAGCGTCATTCCGTCTTGGGCGCTTCCGCGGGCGGCGCCTCGCGACGGACAATTTCGCGCGCTGCCTTGTCGAGCAGCGCCTCGATTTCGCTGCGGCACAGCGCCTTCAACGGCGGCGACGAGGCGCTCGGCAAAGCCTTCTTGTCGAAGCGCGTGTGCAAACGCAGCAGCACATCCCAACCGCCAAATTCCGCGCGACGCAGCCGGAAGGCTTCTCGCGCAATTCGACGTACCAGATTACGCGTGGCCGCGCGCGGCGCATACTTTTTGCCGATCACGAGGCCCAAGCGCGCGTCGTTGCCGGTAGGCCGGCCGTACACCACGAAGTGCGCGGTGCGGCGCCACGGGCGCAAACGAAAAACGGATGAAAATTCATCCGTTTTCAGTAGCCTTGCGGCTTTGGGAAAGGCGGCGTGCGCTCGCAACGGAACCGAGCCCGGTTGCTGCGCCCCAGCCGCTCCCGCTTCGCCGCGGGCTTCGGTCACAGCGCGCAATCCGCTCGCCTTAGATGGCGAGGCGCTTGCGGCCCTTCGCGCGACGTGCGTTGATGACCTTGCGGCCGCCAGCGGTCTTCATGCGAACGCGAAAGCCGTGGGTGCGCTTGCGACGGGTAACGGAAGGTTGGTAAGTACGTTTCATGTTGCTCTCACTTGATCGAAAAAAAACCGCGCGAGCATCGCTGAAAGCGCAATGGCCGGAGGTTTACTGAAATTGGTTTTCGCGGAACCCGCTATTTAAACCGCTTTTCCGTTGGCCGTCAATAGTTTAGCCAGGTTCGGCCGCGGACCGGGCCTCCTTCGCCAGATGATCCGTCCCTGTGGATAACTCCCTTTTGGGTCCGTTTTGGCGTTAGAATCTCGCCTTACTTCCCAAAAATCCTGCACGCCGCTCCGGCTCGCTTGCCCCGCAAACCCTTGTGGCACAAGCGCCTGGAGCCGTTACGCCTGGCTGCTCAGGGCCTTGTTGCGCGCGCGCGACAAGGGCAGCGGCGACCGCCGTGCACACCATAACGACAGCAACTCGATGAACGATTTCTGGCAACACTGTTCCGCATTGCTGGAGCGTGAGCTTACGCCCCAGCAGTACGTGACGTGGATCAAACCGTTGGCCCCGGTCGCCTTCGACGCCGCTGCGAACACGCTTAGCATCGCCGCGCCGAACCGCTTCAAGCTCGACTGGGTCAAGAGCCAGTTCTCCGGCCGCATCGCGGATATGGCCCGCGATTTCTGGCAAGCCCCGGTCGACGTGCAATTCGTGCTGGATCCGAAAGCCGGCATGCGCGCCCTCGCGCCAGCGCCTGCGCCTACTCGACCGGCTTCGTCCGCGCCGATGGGCGGCGGCCATTCCGGCGGCGGCGCCGCAGTGGATGCGGCGGTCGGCGCCGTGCAGGCGGCGCAAATGGCCCGCGCCAACCATGCGATGGCCACACAAAACGCCAACGCCCGCGCGGCTGCCGAAGACGCCGCCGACCTCGATCTGCCGAGTCTCGACGCAAACGAAGCCGCTGCCGCACGCCGCACCTGGCGTCCGGGCCAGAGCGCTGGTTCGAGCAGCAGCGGCGAAAACGACTCGATGTACGAGCGCTCGAAGCTGAACCCGGTTCTGACCTTCGACAACTTCGTGACCGGCAAGGCCAACCAACTGGCGCGCGCCGCGGCGATTCAGGTTGCGGACAACCCCGGCATCTCGTACAACCCGCTGTTCCTGTATGGCGGCGTGGGTCTGGGCAAGACCCACCTGATCCACGCAATCGGCAACCAGCTTCTGATGGACAAGGCCGGCGCGCGGATTCGCTACATCCACGCGGAACAGTACGTGTCCGACGTGGTGAAGGCGTACCAGCGCAAGGCGTTCGACGATTTCAAGCGCTACTACCACTCGCTCGACCTGCTGCTGATCGACGATATTCAGTTCTTTTCCGGCAAGTCGCGCACGCAGGAAGAATTCTTCTACGCGTTCGAGGCGCTGGTCGCGAACAAGGCGCAGGTGATCATCACCAGCGACACGTATCCGAAGGAAATTTCGGGGATCGACGACCGCCTGATCTCGCGCTTCGACTCGGGCCTCACGGTCGCGATCGAGCCGCCCGAGCTGGAAATGCGCGTCGCGATTCTGATGCGCAAGGCGCAGTCGGAGTTCGTCAGCCTGAACGAGGACGTCGCGTTCTTCGTCGCCAAGCACTTGCGCTCGAACGTCCGCGAGCTCGAAGGCGCGCTGCGCAAGATCCTCGCGTACTCGAAGTTCCACGGCCGCGAAATCACGATCGAACTGACCAAAGAAGCGCTGAAAGACCTGCTGACGGTGCAGAACCGGCAGATTTCGGTGGAGAACATCCAGAAGACCGTGGCTGATTTCTACAGCATCAAGGTCGCTGACATGTATTCGAAAAAACGACCGGCGAACATCGCGCGGCCGCGGCAGATCGCGATGTACCTGGCGAAGGAGCTGACCCAGAAGAGCCTGCCGGAAATCGGCGAGTTGTTCGGCGGACGCGACCACACGACCGTGCTGCACGCGGTGCGCAAAATTGCCGACGAACGCAGCAAGGACGCCCAGCTGAACCACGAGCTGCACGTGCTGGAGCAAACGCTTAAGGGCTAAGCGGGCCGGACGGAAAAATCGACCTGTTTATTTCCAAACTCGCCCCCATTTTAGTGAGGCGGTTCCATTTTCAGGCACAATACAGGTTTAACCGCCCGGCGGCCGCGGGCGGATTTCACGCCGTGACGGGCGCTGCGTGGCGCCGGCGGGGAGCCACGGCTGCATGCTGCAAAGCTTACCTGGCAAGGCGCGCAGGCCGTTATATCAACGAAGGAACTCTATGCAACTGGTCAAGACCGAACGCGATAACCTCCTCAGGCCGCTGCAAACTGTGAGCGGCATCGTCGAACGCCGCCATACGTTGCCGATCCTCGCCAATTTGCTGATTACCAAGAACGGCCCTGATGTGTCGTTCCTGTCGACCGACCTCGAATTGCAGATCACCACGCGTGCCGATTTCGGCGTGGGCGGCGATTCGGTGGCGACCACGGTGGCAGCACGAAAGCTCCTCGACATTCTGCGCGCGATGCCCGACGGGCAAGTCACGCTCACTTTGAACGACAAGCGCCTGACCGTGCAATCCGGCAAGAGCCGCTTTGCGCTGCAAACGCTCGCCGCGGACGAATTCCCGACGGTCGCGCAAGCTAAAGACTACGGCGCGAACCTCGTGGTTCCCCAGAAGACGTTCCGCCAGTTGCTAGGCATGGTCCATTTTTCGATGGCCCAGCAGGACATCCGCTACTACCTGAACGGCATGCTGCTGGTGGTGGACGGCGACCAGCTGATGGCGGTCGCCACCGATGGCCACCGTCTGGCGTTCTCGTCGATGAAGATCGAAGGTTCGTTCACGCGCCAGGAAGTGATCATTCCGCGCAAGACGATTCTGGAACTGCAGCGTCTGCTGGAAGACATCGACGACACGCTGAAGATCGACATCGCGCAAACGCAGGTGAAGTTCACGTTTGGCCAGGTCGAACTGGTGTCGAAGCTGGTGGAAGGCAAGTTCCCCGACTTCCAGCGTGTGATCCCGAAGTCGCATAAGAACCAATTCCTGATTGGCCGCGAAGAGCTGCAACGTTCGCTGCAACGCGCGGCAATCTTGACGTCGGACAAATTCAAGGGCGTGCGCTGCATCATCGAGCCGGGCCAGTTGAAGATCATGTCCACCAACGCCGATCAGGAAGAGGCGCAGGAAGAACTGGAAATCGCGTACGACGGCGACAGCGTCGATATCGGGTTCAACGTCACGTATCTGCTCGACGTGCTCGCGAACCTGAAGGTCGACATGTTGCAAGTGAGCCTGGGCGACGCCAGCTCCAGCGCGTTGATCACGATTCCCGAGAACGACGAATTCAAATACGTGGTGATGCCGATGCGCATCTGACGCGTCCAACACCTAGAACACACCAAGGGGCGCAGCGCCCCTTTGGCGTTTTTATGGCGTTTTGAAAAGTCCCGAGCAGCAACCTTGCAGTAACGCAGAACCGGAAAAAATCCATGACTGAAACGAACAATACGCAACCCGACAACAGCTACGGCGCCTCGTCCATTCAGATCCTCGAAGGTCTGGAGGCTGTGCGCAAGCGGCCGGGGATGTACATCGGGGATACATCGGATGGCACCGGTTTGCACCACCTCGTGTTCGAGGTGCTCGACAACTCGATCGACGAGGCGTTGGCCGGGCACTGCAACGACATCCAGGTGATCATTCACGCGGACAACTCCATCTCGATCACCGACAACGGCCGCGGCGTGCCGACCGGTCTGAAGATGGACGACAAGCACGACCCGAAGCGTAGCGCCGCCGAAATCGTGATGACCGAACTGCACGCCGGCGGCAAGTTCGACCAGAACAGCTACAAGGTGTCTGGCGGTCTGCACGGCGTGGGCGTGTCGTGCGTGAACGCGCTCTCCGCGTGGCTGCGCCTGACCGTGCGCCGCGATGGCAAGAAGCACTTCATGGAATTCCACCGTGGCGTGCCGCAGAACCGCTTGATCGAAGAGATCGACGGCGTTGCCGTGTCGCCGATTCCGGTGGTAGGCGATACCGAGAACCGAGGTACTGAAGTGCACTTCATGGCCGACGAGACGATCTTCGGCAATGTCGAATATCACTACGACATTCTGGCCAAGCGGATTCGCGAACTGTCGTTCCTGAATAACGGCGTGCGCATTCGCCTGACGGATCAGCGCAGCGGCAAGGAAGAAGATTTCGCGTTCGTCGGCGGCGTGAAGGGTTTTGTCGAGTACATCAACAAGAACAAGGCCGTACTGCACCCGAACATTTTCCACATCAGTGGCGAGAAGGACGGCGTCGGCGTGGAAGTGGCGATGCAGTGGAACGACAGCTACAACGAAAACGTGCTGTGCTTCACGAACAACATTCCGCAGCGCGACGGCGGCACGCACCTGACCGGGTTGCGTGCGGCGATGACGCGCGTGTTGAACAAGTACATCAACGATCACGAAGTCGCGAAGAAGGCCAAGGTCGAAACCTCCGGCGACGACATGCGTGAAGGGCTCTCGTGCGTGCTTTCCGTGAAGGTGCCGGAGCCGAAGTTCAGCGCGCAGACGAAGGACAAGCTGGTGTCGTCGGAAGTGCGCGCGCCGGTGGAAGACGTGGTCGCGAAGGCGCTTGAGGAATTCCTGCTGGAAACGCCGAACGACGCGAAGATCATTTGCGGCAAGATCGTCGATGCGGCGCGCGCGCGCGATGCGGCTCGCAAGGCGCGCGAAATGACGCGTCGTAAGGGCGTGCTCGACGGCGTCGGTTTGCCAGGGAAGCTCGCGGATTGTCAGGAGAAGGATCCGGCGAAGTCCGAGATTTATATCGTCGAGGGCGACTCGGCAGGCGGCTCGGCGAAGCAGGGGCGTGACCGGAAGTTTCAGGCGATCTTGCCGCTGCGCGGCAAGGTGCTCAATGTGGAGAAGGCGCGCTATGACAAGCTGCTTTCTTCGGAGCAGATCGTGACGCTGATTACCGCGTTGGGTTGCGGGATTGGCAAGGACGATTACAACCTCGATAAGCTGCGTTATCACCGCATCATCATCATGACCGATGCTGACGTCGACGGTGCGCACATTCGGACACTGTTGCTGACGTTCTTCTATCGTCAGATGCCGGACATGATCGAGCGTGGGTATATCTACATCGCGCAACCGCCGCTTTTCAAGATCAAGGCGGGTAAGGACGAGCGGTATCTGAAGGATGAGGCCGAGGTCAATGCTCACATTCTGAAGCTCGCGCTGCAAGGGTCGGAGCTGGTGGCTTCGGAAGGCGCTACGCCTATTACCGGCGATGCATTGGGTGAATTGGCTCGGGCTTATCTGCTTGCTCAGGCCGTGGTGAATCGTTTGAGCCGGTTGTATGACGCCGGTGCGCTTGAGGCTGTGATGGATGGGGTGGTGGTCGACCTCACCAGTGAAGCGGCGGCCGAGGCTTCGGCCAAGGCACTCGAGGCCAAGCTGCGCGACGATGCACTGAAGCCCGAGGTGACGGTCACCACGATGTATGACCCGGTGCGTGAACTGCGCTCGCTGCGCGTCGCTCGTACTCACCACGGTAATCAGAAGATTTCCGTGTTCGATGAAGAGTTTCAGTTGACCGCGGATTATCAGCAGTTGATCAATACCGCCAATACGTTCAAGGGGTTGATTGGCGTTGGCGCGGTGATCAAGCGTGGTGAGCGGAGTATGGCGGTTAGCGACTTCAAGAGCGCGATGAAGTGGTTGCTGGCTGATGCTGAACGTAACGTTTCCAAGCAGCGCTATAAGGGTCTCGGTGAGATGAATCCTGAGCAGCTTTGGGAGACGACGATGGATCCGACCGTGCGTCGTTTGCTTCGTGTGCAGATTGAGGATGCTATTGCGGCTGATGGTATTTTCACGACGCTCATGGGGGATGATGTGGAGCCGCGGCGGGCTTTCATCGAGTCGAATGCGTTGAGGGCGGGGAATATTGATGTTTGAGGGGAATCTTCTCGCCTAGGGCGTCGGAGCAATTGCGACTGGCGCCATAGTTGCGGCTAGTACGACCCAATTAATACGACGTAGTCCGAGAACCCCGCAGCCATCAGGCTCGCGGGGTTTTTTATTGTCCGAGTAGTCCGAATCGAACCAGCGACATCCAGCGTATTCACGGATATCCACGGCCGGGACACGTGAGATCTTCTGAGAGATCGAATTACGGACCCTGAGCGGGCCCGGTAGCCACGCTGCAGACATCTATAAGGGACCGCACGAGCGGTCCTCTAGTTTTCAAACAGACGCGAACTGTATCAACTGCTCTTAGGTGTCCGGCGCTGCCGTATCTCTTTCGGCGCCATTTGCCTGCCAGCAATGGTGTAGTTGCTATCCGTCCTAATCGCGATTTGGCCTAACCTGTAATCAACCCGAAAGAGCACGGGTTGACCGGGCTGGAAGCTGCTCCAGTACAAAGAAATACTCTCGCTTTTTTCCCCGCATGCGCGACGCGGTTTAAGATTGGCATTAGCCATAGTCAACTCCTAGCGGTCTTCCTCGCGCGAATTGCGCACTGCCGTTCCATTGACTCCAACACGTGTCATAACGCCCTCTACCTGATTCTTAAGAATCAACGCATCGAGCAACTCACGCACGATCAGACGCTGCTGCTCTGTCATACGCGAGACTGTCTCAAATTGATATCGCAACGTTTCATCAGGCCCACGATCGTCCTGATCGAAGGCCAGTGCATCAGCACTAACGCCAAGCGCAATCGCCAGCCTGCGAATCACATCGATCGAAGGTTGCGAGACCCCACCCTCATAACGTCGAACCTGTAGCACTGTCAGGCCAACGGCATCGGACAGGGCTATGTGAGTGAGGCCGCGCGCCTTGCGCAACGCGGCCAAGCGCTCGCGAAATTCCATGTTTAAAACTTAGGAAAGCAAAGCATTGCAGTATCACCATGGGTATCGCAAAGATATCGATTTTGGCGCTCTTTGATCACGCGCTGTCAAAGGGCGACTTGAACCCGTCGGGCAACAATCTGAACAGTCTGAGAACGAGGACCTCCCACCAACGCCCCCAAACTTATCCACATCCCCCTCTGGACAACTTTTGTAAAAACCCCCTGGCACCTTGTGGGCGAAACTTTGATAAGCCTGCAGGTTAACCAGGCCGCACAAAAGTTTTCCCTGGCTTCGCCTTCCTGTCCGCCCTTATTCCGCAGGCTTATGGTTTACGCAGCCCTTTGATCCGTAAACGAAGTTTCAAGTTATCCACAGCCAGGTGCGATGCTTGTTAACTATTACTACGTATACATATACAAAGACTATAAAAACCAGAGAGGCAGGCAGGTAGCACGCTGCGTATACATGCATAAGCACGCACAAACGCTTTCCCCCACGCCGTAAACCCTCAAACCAACGGTAAACAGATTTCGGTAAGCAACTCCGCAGGCGCAGTCTCCTTCGGGCTATTCAAATACTCCTCGAACACCGGCGCATCCGCCGCTTCACGCCCCGACTGCACAAGCCACGTCCCATACAACCACTCATACGCCGCCCGCATATCGCTATACGGACCCTTATGCCGCAACACCGCGTATTCCCCGCCTTTAACATGCGCAACTGAAACCGGCGGACTCACCGTCACCGCCACTTGCAGCGGATGCGGCAACAACACCCCAGCCTTCGAGCGCAACGCGTTTTCATCGACCACCCCGGGATCATCGAAGTAAATCCCGATCATGCGCATCTCCGCCGCCAGCAAATTATGTTGAGCGAGCCACCCGAACAAAGCATCGAACGCTTTGCCGATCTGCATATACGGCCCCACATGATCCACCGACAAAACCTCAAGCGGCTCCACAGAACGAATCACCACTTCGCGCATTGTCATTTGACCGTCTCCTGAAAGCGCCGGACGAAACCGGCAATGCGTGCCTTGCTTGCGATACTGTGCTGGCGGCACGCCCAACACCGCACGAAACGTGCGCGAAAAAGACTGCAAACTGCTGTAGCCCGAGCGCTCGGCGATCTCCGCAATCGGCATCGAACCGTTCGCGAGATACCCCGCCGCGCGATGCAATCGCAAGCGGCGCACCGTTGTCGCGACCGTCTCGCCATACATCGCCTGATAAATCCGATGCCAGTGATACGGCGACAGACACGCAATGTCCGCCAAACGCCCGATATCGAGTGGTTCATCGAGATGGTCGTAAATATGGTCGAGCACGCGCGCGAGCCGCGTTTCGTATCGAACCCGATTGCCTGATTCATTCATGAATGACCCGGCCGACAAAAAGCACCACAAATGGAAAAACAAAAGTATCACGCCCCCGTTTACCAAATCCTGCGAACTTCACACGAGGCAGGTAAACACAGTTAAGCGCCCGCTAACACGCAAACGCGCCCACAACTTTGCCGAATTTCGATAACACCCTCGAATAATGGCTCCCTACCATCGGCTGAAGCCTGTCGGCCCACGCACCGCAAAGCCTTGCGGCGTCGAGCAAACCGCGTCAACCCGCAAACGCGAACTCAGGAGCATCCGATGAAGCCAGCGTCCAATCATCAGTCGATCGGTCAGGCCATGCATCACGAGCTGAAGCAGACGCTCGGCACATGGCAGCTATGGGGCATTGCCGTCGGCCTCGTCATTTCCGGCGAATATTTCGGCTGGAGCTACGGCTGGGCGAGCGCCGGCACGCTCGGCTTCGTCATCACGGCGATTTTCGTCGCCGCGATGTATACGACCTTCATCTTCAGTTTCACCGAACTCACGACCTCGATTCCGCACGCGGGCGGCCCCTTCGCCTACGCGCGCCAGGCGTTCGGTCCGACCGGTGGCTATCTTGCGGGCGCCGCAACGCTCGTTGAATTCGTATTCGCGCCACCGGCCATCGCTCTAGCCATCGGCGCTTACCTGCATGTGCAGTTTCCCGGCCTCGAACCGAAACACGCTGCAATGGGCGCATATCTCGTGTTCATGGCGTTGAACATCGTCGGCGTGCAAATCGCCGCGGCCTTCGAGTTGTGCGTGACACTGCTTGCAATCTTCGAACTGCTGGTCTTCATGGGCGTCGTGTCGCCGGGTTTCCGCTGGTCGAACTTCACGACGGGCGGCTGGGCCGGCGCGAACACCTTCAGCATGGGCTCGTTTCACGGCATGTTCGCGGCGATTCCGTTCGCGATCTGGTTTTTCCTCGCGATCGAAGGCGTCGCGATGGCGGCCGAAGAAGCGAAAAACCCTAAGCGTTCGATTCCGATCGCCTACGTCACCGGCATTCTGACGCTGGTCGTGCTCGCGATCGGCGTGATGGTGTTTGCCGGCGCGGCCGGTGACTGGACCAAACTGTCGAACATCAACGACCCGCTGCCGCAAGCGATGAAATTCATCGTCGGCGAACACAGCGGCTGGATGCATATGCTGGTGTGGCTTGGCCTGTTCGGTCTGGTCGCGTCGTTTCACGGCATCATCCTCGGCTACTCGCGGCAGATCTTCGCGCTGGCTCGCGCGGGCTATCTGCCGGACTGGCTTTCGAAGGTGCATCCGCGCTTCAAGACACCCCATCGCGCGATTCTCGCGGGCGGCGTGGTCGGCATCGCCGCGATCTACAGCGACGAGCTGATCCAGTTCGGCGGCCAGACGCTGACGGCAAACATCGTGACGATGTCGGTGTTTGGGGCTATCGTGATGTATATCATCAGCATGCTGGCGTTGTTCAAGCTGCGCCGCAGCGCGCCGAACATGGAGCGTCCGTTTCGTGCGCCGCTGTTTCCGTTCTTTCCGGCATTTGCGTTGGTGGCGGCGGTGATCTGTCTGGCGACGATGGTCTACTTCAATTTTCTGGTGGCGATCGTGTTCGCGATCTTCCTCGCGCTGGGCTACGTTTACTTCCTGTTGACGCGCCATCAACGCGAGGCGGCGCCCGCGGACGCCTTGCTCGAAGAATGACGTGACGAATCGAGCCGCTGCGCGATCAGCGGCGATGGAGTCGTAAACATGAGCTACACCGAGTCGATCGGCAGCCGCACGTATCGCTTCGCCGATCTGAAAACGTTGATGGCGAAGGCCAGCCCGCAGCGTTCCGGCGATCAACTCGCAGGCGTTGCGGCGGCGAGCGAAGAAGAACGCGTCGCTGCCAAAATGGCGCTCGCGCAGGTGCCGTTGCGCACCTTCCTTAACGAAGCGCTGGTCCCGTACGAAAGCGACGAGGTCACGCGTCTCGTGATCGACGATCACTCGCCGCAAGCGTTCGCCGAGATCGCGCATCTGACGGTCGGCGATTTCCGCGACTGGCTGCTGAGCAGCACGACCGATGCGGACACGCTCACGCGTATCGCCGCCGGCCTCACGCCGGAGATGGTTGCCGCGGTCTCGAAGCTGATGCGCAACCAGGATCTGATCCTGGCGGCGCGCAAACGTCCGGTGATTACGCGCTTTCGCAACACGGTTGGCTTACCGGGCCACATGTCGGTGCGTCTGCAGCCGAATCATCCGACCGACGACGTCAAAGGCATCGCCGCCTCGATGCTCGATGGCCTGATGTACGGTTGCGGTGACGCGATGATCGGCATCAACCCGGCGAGCGACAATCTCGCCGCGATCACGAAGCTGTTGCTGATGATCGACGAGTTCCGGCAGCGCTATCAGGTGCCCACGCAATCGTGCGTGCTGACGCACGTCACCAACACGATTGCCGCGATAGAAAAAGGCGCGCCGGTCGATCTGGTGTTTCAATCGATCGCGGGCACGGAGAAAGCGAACGCGGGCTTCGGCATTTCGCTCGCGCTGCTGCGGGAAGCGTATGAAGCGGGGCTGTCGCTGCAACGGGGCACGGTCGGCAACAATCTGATGTACTTCGAAACCGGGCAGGGCAGCGCGTTGTCGGCTGACGCGCATTTCGGCGTCGATCAACAGACCTGCGAAGTGCGCGCGTATGCGGTGGCGCGCAAGTTCAATCCGTTCCTCGTGAACACCGTGGTGGGCTTCATCGGACCGGAGTATCTGTACGACGGCAAGCAGATCACGCGCGCCGGTCTCGAAGACCACTTCTGCGGCAAGCTGCTCGGCGTGCCGATGGGTTGTGACATCTGCTACACGAACCACGCCGAAGCCGATCAGGACGACATGGACAACCTGCTGACGCTGCTCGGCGTTGCGGGCATCAATTTCATCATGGGCATTCCGGGCGCGGACGATGTGATGCTCAACTATCAGAGCACGTCGTTCCACGACGCGCTGTATGTGCGCGACGTGCTCGGTTTGCGCCGCGCGCCGGAATTCGAGGAGTGGCTGGAGTCGATGCAGATCACCGACGCACGCGGTGCGTTGTTGAGCGCATCGCCGCAACAACCGCTGCTCGAAGGCGCGCGCGACTGGATGGGTATCGCATGAGCGACTTCCTCGAAAAGAACCCGTGGAACGCGCTGCGCGAGTTTACCAACGCGCGCATCGCATTGGGTCGCGCGGGCAGCAGTTTGCCGACTGCGCCGTTGCTCGCGTTCAACCTGTCGCATGCGCAGGCGCGCGACGCGGTGCATCATCCGCTCGATGCCGATGTGTTGCACGAGCAGTTGCGCACGCAAGGCTTCACGACGTTGGATGCGCATAGCGCGGCGCCCGATCGTGAGCATTATTTGCGGCGTCCTGATCTGGGAAGGCGGTTATCGGAGGAGAGTCGCGCGATGCTCGCGCAGATGCAGGCCGCGCCGAGCGATGTGGTGTTCGTGATCGGCGACGGGCTTTCCGCGTTCGCCGCATCGAAGCAATCAGTCCCGCTGCTCCAAGCCGTTTGCCCGAGGCTCTCGGATTGGTCGATCGGCCCGGTGGTGGTGGCACGGCAGGCACGCGTCGCGCTCGGCGACGAGATCGGCGAGTTGCTCAACGCGAAGATCGTGGTGATGCTGATCGGCGAGCGGCCCGGTTTGAGTTCGCCCGACAGTCTCGGCATCTACCTGACGTATGCGCCGAAAGTAGGGTGCAGCGACGCGCAACGCAACTGCATTTCGAACGTGCGCCCGGAAGGACTCGATTACCCGCTGGCCGCGCACAAGTTGCATTACCTGCTGACGCACGCCCGTCGCCTGGGACTCACCGGCGTCGGCCTGAAAGACGATAGTGATGCGCTGCTGCCAAGCAGCCCAGCAACACCCGCTATCGGCGATAATTCAAACAAGGCCGCGACGTAATCCACGGCGTAAGCGACCCAACATCCGCCATCACGCATCCGCCCGTTCCACCGGATGGATTTCCAGCCACGCGTTCTCGTCGTCTTCGAAAAGCCGTGAGCGCGTGAGAAACCGCATGCCGCTCGGGCGCTCCAAAGAAAACATCCCGCCATTGCCGGGCACAACGTCGATGATTAATTGCGTGTGCTGCCAGTATTCGAATTGCGATTCGCTCATGTAGAACGGCACGTCGGCGATCGTTCCGAGTTTCACATCGGACCCGCCGACCATGAACTCGTGGCGCGGAAACATCATCGGCGCGCTGCCGTCGCAGCATCCGCCGGATTGGTGGAACAGCACCTCCCCATGTTCGGCACGCAGCTTGTCGATCAACTCGACAGCGGCAGGCGTCGCGATCACGCGGGCGACTTCTTTTTCATCGGCCATCACATGCCCTCGCTGAAAAAGAGCGAGCCGCGCAACGTGGCCCGCCCTGGTCGGACCGCTAACGCTTAGAAGAACCCGAGCGGCTTCTCGCTATAGCTCACGAGCAGGTTCTTGGTCTGCTGGTAGTGGTCGAGCATCATCTTGTGATTCTCGCGGCCGATACCCGATTGCTTGTAGCCGCCGAACGCCGCATGCGCCGGATACGCGTGATAGCAATTGGTCCACACGCGGCCCGCCTGGATTTGCCGGCCGAAGCGATAGGCGCGGGTGCCGTCGCGTGTCCAGACGCCGGCGCCCAGACCGTAGAGCGTATCGTTGGCGATTTCCAGCGCTTCCTCTTCGGTCTTGAAGGTCGTGACCGACACCACCGGTCCGAAGATTTCCTCCTGGAAGATGCGCATCTTGTTGTGGCCGCGGAACACGGTCGGCTTCATGTAATAGCCCTTGCTCAGTTCACCGCCGAGTGTGTTGCGCTCACCGCCGATCAGACATTCGGCGCCTTCCTGTTTGCCGAGATCGACATACGAGAGGATCTTTTCGAGCTGCTCCTGCGAGGCTTGCGCGCCGATCATCGTCTTGCTGTCGAGCGGATGCCCTTGTGCAATCGCGGCGACGCGCTTCAACGCCCGTTCCATGAAGCGGTCGTAAATCTTTTCATCGATTAGCACGCGCGACGGACACGTACACACTTCGCCCTGATTCAGCGCGAACATCGTGAAGCCTTCGAGCGCTTTGTCGAAGTAGCTGTCGTCCGCGTTCATCACGTCGGCGAAGAAGATGTTCGGGCTCTTGCCGCCCAGTTCGAGCGTCACCGGAATGATGTTCTGGCTCGCGTACTGCATGATCAGACGGCCAGTCGTGGTCTCGCCGGTAAACGCGATCTTCGCGATGCGCTTGTTCGACGCGAGCGGCTTGCCGGCTTCGAGACCAAAGCCGTTCACCACGTTCAGCACCCCTGCGGGCAGCAGGTCATGGATCAGTTCGACCAGCACGAGGATCGAAGCAGGCGTTTGCTCGGCGGGCTTCAGCACCACGCAGTTGCCGGCGGCCAGCGCGGGCGCGAGCTTCCACACCGCCATCAGGATCGGGAAATTCCACGGGATGATCTGACCGACCACGCCGAGCGGTTCATGAAAGTGATAAGCGACGGTGTCGTCGTCGATCTCGGAGATCGAGCCTTCCTGCGCGCGCACCGCGCCGGCGAAATAGCGGAAGTGATCGATCGCGAGCGGAATGTCGGCAGCCATGGTTTCGCGCAGCGGCTTGCCGTTGTCGATCGTCTCGGCGACCGCGAGGCGTTGCAGATTCGCTTCCATCCGGTCGGCGATGCGGTTCAGGATGTTCGCGCGATCCGCCGTGGAGGTTTTACCCCATGCGACTTTCGCACGATGTGCGGCGTCGAGCGCGAGTTCGATATCGGCTTCGCGTGAACGCGGGATTGACGTGAAGGGCTCGCCGGTGATCGGCGACACGTTGTCGAAGTACTCGCCGCCCACGGGCTTCACCCATTCCCCGCCGATAAAATTCGCATACTGCTTCTTGTACGGGAATTCGGTGGTCAGAAATTGCATCTCCGCATGATTCATCTGTGTACTCCTCACATGTTTGAATGGGCTATATTCGGCGCGATATATCGCTCGGCCGTGACAGCCTAGAGCCAGAAGTGTGCCAATGCACCGCGCCGGTGATCCGTGCACGCGCAGCAAGCATCGGCGCACGGCATCGGGCGCGGCGCTGTTCAGGCCAGGGCGCTAGAGCGTTTCGTTTCTGACCAGTGTGTGCTGCGCTGTTCATGAATTGAACATGGGGCGCGGGCGAGAGCGCGATAAGTGTGTTCGGCATGGGACTTGCCTTGCTATTCTCTTCACCCTTCCGTTTGCGCAGGTCCGGTATGACGACCGATACCCGAGACGACAGCCTCACCAGTCCGACGCTCGCGCCGCAGCCGAGCTTCCGCGTGCAGACGCGCGTCGCTCACGATGCCGACGAACAGGCGGGCAATCTGCACGGCTGGAACCAGACCTACGACCAGTTGACCGCGGGCTGCTTCGTCGGCGAACTGACGGAGTTGTGCGTCGACCACATGCAGGTGTTCGTCGAGACGACGAGCCACACGTTGCGGCAAACCTGCGAGGTGCAGAAGGACGCGTACTGGTTCGGCATTCCGACTTGCCCGGCGGGTTCGGGCCGCATCGACGCGCAGGTGATCACGGGCGACGCGCTCGCGTTTCGCCCCGGCGGCGTGGAATTCGAACTGCTGACCTCGGCGGGCTACGAGATTTTTGGCGTGGTGGTGAAGGGCGACGTGCTGCGCCGCTATGCGGCGGACGTGGAGCGCGTCGGTCTCGCCGATCATGTGCCGCACACCGAAGTCGTGCCGATCGGCGTGGCGCGCAAGGCGCGCTTGTGTGCATCGCTGCGTCAATTGCTCGACGACGGCGCGGCGAGCGGCGCACCGCTGTCTGCGTTCGCGCGCAACAATCTGCAGGCGTCGGTGCTGGCGTCGCTGTTCGACGTCGGCGCGTGGCCGGCTGCGGAACCGGTTGCGATGCCGGCGCGTCCGCGTCGGCAGTCGATCGTGTCGGAAGCGCGCGAGTACGTGCTGGCTCATCGCGAGCGCGCGGTGAGCGTGCCGGAGTTGTGCGAGCGGTTGCATGTGAGCCGGCGCACGCTGCAGTACTGCTTTCAGGACGTGCTCGGCATGGCGCCCGCCACCTATCTGCGCGCGATTCGCCTGAATGGCGCGCGGCGCGATCTGTCGAATGCATCGCGCGAATCGCGTTCGGTGCAGGATGTTGCGGCGGCGTGGGGCTTCTGGCATCTGAGCCAGTTCGCGACCGATTACCGGAAGCTATTCGGCATGCGCCCGTCGGAGACGTTGAAGGCGGCGGTGAGCGTTCGTCACGGCATGGCGGAAGCAGGGTTGCTCACTCACTAGGCGAGCGGGCGGCGGACATGTAATGATCCCGCGGCCCTGGCCCCGGCAACACGCGCCTCGCATCCGCACGTAACTCACTTGCGCAACAGACGCAGCCCGTTGCCCACCACCAGCAAACTTGCACCGACATCGGCGAACACCGCCATCCACATCGTGCCGAGGCCCATCAACGTCAGCACGAGAAACACGCTCTTGATGCCGAGTGCCAACGCGATGTTCTGCACCAGCACCGCATGCGTCGCCTTCGACAGGCGGATGAACTGCGGAATCTTGCGCAGGTCGTCGTCCATCAGCGCGACGTCGGCGGTTTCGATCGCGGTGTCGGTGCCCATCGCGCCCATTGCGAAGCCGATGTCGGCGCGTGCCAGCGCGGGCGCATCGTTGATGCCGTCACCGACCATGCCGACCGTTGCCCCGTCAGCCGACCATTGAGCGACCGCGTTCAACTTGTCTTGCGGCAACTGGTCGCCGCGCGCTTCGTCGATACCGACCTGCTGAGCGATCGCAGAGGCGGTGTGCCGGTTGTCGCCGGTGAGCATCGCCGTGGCGACGCCGAGCCGCCGCAATTCGGCGACGGCGGCGCGGCTCGTCTCCTTCACCGTATCCGCGACGGCGTAGAGCGCGAGCACGCGCTGCGCGTCCACCAGCATCACGACGGTTTTGCCTTCGCCTTCGAGCGTGTCGAGGCGCGCTTCGAGCGACGCCGAACAGCGGCCGAGTTCTTCGACCAGCCGATGATTGCCGAGCCAATACGGCGCGCCGTCGATAACGCCGCGCACGCCGCGACCCGCCAGCGCTTCGAATGCATCGACCGTGAGGTGTTCGATGCCGCCGGTTTGCGCCGCCGCCGCCGCGATCGCGATCGATACCGGATGGTCGGAGCGCCCGGCGAGACTCGCCGCGAGCGCCCGGTAGCGTAGGGCGTCTGCAATGCTGTCAGCGCCGTGTAGCTGTTCGAACTCGGTCTGCGCCGGTTTGCCATGCGTGATCGTGCCGGTCTTGTCGAGCGCGAGCCGGGTGAGCTTGCGGCCCTGTTCGAGGTAGGCGCCGCCTTTGATCAGGATGCCCTTGCGCGCGGCGGCTGCGAGCCCGCTGACGATGGTCACCGGCGTCGAGATCACGAGCGCGCACGGACAGGCGATCACCAGCATCACCAACGCCTTGTAGACCCACTCGTGCCACGCTGCGCCGAACAGCAGCGGCGGCACGACCGCGACGGCGAGCGCGATCGCGAACACGATCGGCGTATACACCCGCGCGAACTGGTCGACGAAACGTTGGGTCGGCGCTTTGGTGCCTTGCGCTTCCTCCACCGCGTGGATGATCCGCGCGAGCGTCGTGTTGCTGGACGCGGCCGTGACGCGATAGTCGAGTGAGCCCGCCTGGTTGATCGTGCCGGCAAACACGGCGTCGCCGGTGGTTTTGTCGACGGGCAGGCTCTCGCCCGTGATCGGCGCCTGATCCACGCTGGAACGGCCCGCGACGACCTCGCCGTCGAGCGCGATCCGCTCGCCCGGCTTCACGCGCACCACCGCGCCGAGCGGGATCGCTTCGAGCCTCGTGAGTTGCCAGCCGCCGTTGGGCTGCCGCACGCTCGCCTGCTCCGGCGTGAGTTGCATCAAGCCCTGGATCGCATGGCGGGCGCGATCGAGCGACTTCGCCTCGATCAATTCGGCGATCGTGAAGAGCACCATCACCATCGCGGCTTCCGGCCACTGGCCGAGGATCAGCGCGCCGCTCACCGCAATGCTCATCAACGCGTTGATGTTCAGGTTGCCGTTGCGGATCGCGAGCCAGCCCTTGCGGTACGTTGTGAGGCCGCAGGAGACGATCGCGAGGAGCGCCAGAGCCGCAGCCAGCCAGGCCGGTGCGCCGAGCCAGCCAGCGGCCTCTGAGCCCGCCGCAGCCGCCCCGGCGAGCGCGAGCGGCCACCACGGCCTGGGCGGCGTGGGGGAAACGCCGGAGGGCGCTGTGTCGGGGGCGGCGTCGGCGAGTTCGGGCGTGAAGTCGAGCGAGCGGAGCACAGCGAGGATCGCATCGAGCGCATGCGGCGCGTGGACGACCGTCAGCACACGCTGCATCAGGTTGAAGTCCATGCTGCGCACGTCGGCCATGCGGCTGAATTTCTTGCGGATCAGCGCTTCCTCGGTCGGGCAATCCATTTGCATGATGCGGATCGCGGTGCGCATGTCGTCGCCGATGGCTTCGGATCGCGGCAGCGGGATGGCGGCGGAGACCGCGGTTGCGGGTGTGCAGCAGGCGGCGGCAGCGTGGGTGTGATGGGCGCGCCGATCCGCATGCACGTGGCCGTGATCGTGGCAATGGCCGTCGCCGTGCTCATGCCCATGCTCATGCCCATGCCCATGCTCATGCTCATGCTCATGCTCATGCTCATGCCCGCAGCCCCCGTCCTGCCCGTGCGTGTCCCCATGCTCATGAGCATGCCCCTCAAGCCCATGAGCACAGGCTTTTCCCTCTTCATGACGGTCTGCTTCGGATTCGCTGACGTGACGCATTGGTGGCTTCCTGGTTCGATTTGTGGTCTAGTAAACACCTTGAAGCCACTACAAGGTCAAGGCCGCTATCCGGAGGGTCCATGAAAATCGGCGAATTGGCGAAAATCGCCCATTGCACGACCGAAACCATCCGTTTCTATGAGAAAGAGGGCCTGTTGCCCGAAGCGGATCGCACCGAGGCCAATTACCGCAGTTACACGGCGAAGCACGTCGAGCGCTTGCGCTTTATCCGCAATTGCCGCGCGCTCGACATGACCCACGACGAAATCCGCGCGTTGCTGCTGTTGACCGACGCACCGGCAAACGGCTGCGGCGGCATCAATACGCTGATCGACGAGCACATCGCGCACGTCGACACGCGCATCGACGAGCTGAAGCAACTGAAACTGCAATTGACCACGTTGCGCGAGCAATGCCACGGCGAACAGGCCGTGGAAGACTGCGGCATCGTGCACGGCCTGAGCGAAATGGATGTGAGCGCGCCGCGTGCGCGCCATACGCATCTGGGCTGAAGCGTTCCGGCCGCGTCGCGTGATAGAGCGCGGCGACCCCTTCATGGCCGGGCCGTTCGTGCGGCCCGCCCAATAAACCACCGAATCCAGTTGGAGAATCAACGTGTTTACCTGTAGAAATCAGTCCTGCGACGCGCAGTGGGAACTGTCGGACGTCGTCATCAAGAACGAAGGGCAGGGGCTGCTGTTCCGTTGCCCGATGTGCGGCGCGCGCAATTACGTCGAGCGTTTCGACGGCGAAGACGGCTCGGTGCTGTACGAACAGATCGAAGGCCGTCCCGCTCCTGGCCCCATGGCCGACTAGTCTCCAGCCAATAGCGAACCCTCCCCCTATGAACAGTCCCACCACCGCCGGCGCGCCGTTCAGCGAACTGCCGCTGCCGGACGCGACCCTCGCGAACCTGACGCAGCTGGGCTACGTCGAGATGACGCCGATTCAGGCCGCGAGCCTGCCGATCGCGCTCGCCGGCCACGATCTGATCGCCCAGGCGAAAACGGGCAGCGGCAAGACCGCGGCGTTTTCGCTGGCGCTGCTCGCGCGCCTCGACGTGCGCAACTTCGCCGTGCAGGCGATGGTGCTTTGTCCGACGCGCGAACTCGCCGATCAGGTCACGCAGGAAATCCGCCGCCTCGCGCGCGCGGAAGAAAACATCAAGGTGCTGACGCTGTGCGGCGGCACGCCGATGCGTCCGCAAACGGCCAGCCTCGAACACGGCGCGCACATCGTGGTCGGCACGCCGGGCCGCATCATGGATCACCTCGAACGCGGCAGCCTGCCGTTGCAGGCGCTGAACACGCTGGTGCTCGACGAAGCCGACCGCATGCTCGACATGGGTTTCTTCGACGACATCGCGACCGTCGTGAAGCAATGCCCGAAAGAGCGGCAAACGCTGCTGTTCTCGGCGACATACCCCGAGGGCATCGTCAAGCTGAGCCAGCAGTTTCTGCGCAATCCGAAGGAAGTGAAGCTCGCCGAGCGGCACGACAACACCAAGATTCGCCAGCGCTTCTATGAAGTGACCGAAGACGGGCGGCTGCATGCCGTCGGTCTCCTGCTGAATCACTATCGGCCGGTCAGCACGCTCGCGTTCTGTAATACCAAGCAGCAGTGCCGCGATCTGCTCGACGTGCTGCGCGCGCAAGGTTTTCATGCGCTCGCGCTGCACGGTGAACTCGATCAGCGCGAACGCGATCAGGTGTTGATCCAGTTCGCGAACCGCAGCTGCTCGGTGCTGGTCGCCACCGACGTCGCCGCGCGCGGCCTCGACATCGCGCAGCTCGAAGCGGTGATCAACGTCGACGTGACGCCGGACCCGGAAGTGCACGTGCACCGTATCGGCCGCACGGGCCGCGCCGATCAGGAAGGCTGGGCACTGAGTCTCGCGAGCATGAACGAGATGGGCCGTGTCGGCAGTCTCGAACAGGCGCAAAAGCGCGAAGTCGAATGGCACAAGCTGTCCGAACTCACGGCGGCGAGCAATGAGCGACTGTTGCCGCCGATGGAAACGCTGCAGATTCTCGGCGGCCGCAAGGAAAAGATCCGCCCCGGCGACGTGCTCGGCGCGCTGACCGGCGAGGCGGGTTTCGCCGGCTCGCAGATCGGCAAGATCAACGTGACCGAAATGTCGACCTACGTGGCGGTGGAGCGCAGCATCGCGCGCGACGCGCTGCGCAAGCTCAGCGCCGGCAAGGTGAAGGGCAAGAAGGTCAAGGTCCGCCTGATGGACGACGCCTGATAGCGCCCGCTCTCAGGGCAAGACAAGGGACGGCGGCATTCGCGGCCGGCTCCCTTCGCGCATCACATTACGTCATACCTGCGCTTTATCCCGGGTGCTTTCCACGGCCCGGTTTCCTCCCCCAAGGCTTTGATCCGATTGGCTTCACCGGGCGCGGTGCGCTTTCGCGCGCGTCATGACGTAAACGCATGCCGCGCATGACAAAGTTTCGATTGTGACGGTTCTTTGGCTGATGCCTAATCACCAGACCGGAAAGACCGCCGCACTGTCGGTGCGTCCTTGAATCCGCGGCTGGATGAAGAAAGGGAGAAAGCCTTATGCAGAGCGCCATGCAAGCCCGCTCGAAACTGCCTGACGTAGGCACGACGATTTTTACCGTGATCGGCCAGCTGGCCGCTCAATACGATGCGCTGAACCTGTCGCAAGGCGCACCGAATTTCGCGCCGGACGCGAAACTGGTCGACGGTGTGGCGCAAGCAATGCGCGCCGGCCACAACCAGTACGCGCCGATGGCCGGCATTGCCGCGTTGCGCGAAGCGCTCGCCGACAAGGTCGAAACGCTGTATGGCGTGCGCTACGACCCAGTCAGCGAAGTGACCGTGATCGCGAGCGCGAGCGAAGGGCTGTATTCGACGATCAGCGCACTGGTGCATCCCGGCGACGAAGTGATCTACTTCGAGCCGTCGTTCGACAGCTACGGTCCGATCGTCCGGCTGCAAGGCGCGACGCCGGTGGCGATCAAACTCTCGTTGAGCGACTTCCGGGTGGACTGGGACGAGGTCGCCGCCGCGATCACGCCGAAGACCCGCATGATCATCATCAACACGCCGCACAACCCGACCGCGACCGTGTTCAGCGAGACCGACGTCGCGCGGTTGAAGGCGCTCACGCGCAACACCGATATCGTGATTCTCGCCGACGAGGTCTACGAACACGTGGTGTTCGACGGCGCGAAGCATCAGAGCATGGCGTGCGATGCCGAGCTCGCGGAGCGCAGCGTGATCGTCTCGTCGTTCGGCAAGTCGTATCACGTCACCGGCTGGCGCGTCGGATATTGCCTCGCACCCGCCGCGCTGATGGACGAGATTCGCAAGGTCCATCAATTTATGGTCTTTTCCGCCGATACCCCCATGCAGTACGCGTTCGCCGATGCGTTGGCCAATCGCGAAAGTTATCTCGGCCTGTCCGCGTTCTATCAGAAGAAGCGCGATCTGCTCGCGCACGCGCTGCACGAGTCGCGCTTCGAATTGTTGCCGAGCGAAGGCAGCTTCTTCATGCTCGCGCGTTTTCGCGGCTTCTCCGATGAAAGCGACAGCGATTTCGTGCTGCGCCTGATTCGCGATGCGCGCGTCGCCACGATTCCGTTGTCCGCGTTTTACACTGACGGCACGGATTCCGGTTTGATCCGGCTCAGCTTCTCGAAGGACGACGCGACGCTGCTCGAAGGCGCGCGGCGTTTGTGCGAGATCTGAGCACGCTGACGAATGTGGCCGCGTGCGCTGGCTGGTTTTTTGAACGCAGTATGATCATCGCGCCTCGTTGCGCCGCCGTGCATCGGCATGCCGCGGCGCGGGCGATACGATGAAATCGAAAGAAGAAAGGGATTCGCTATGAAGTTGCTCAAGCCTCTATTGGTGCTGGCCTGCGCGTTCGCGTCGCTCGCGGCATCGTCCGCCGCGAGTGCCGCCGACACTGCGACGCTGCGTTTCGGCGTCGAAGCACAGTATCCGCCGTTCGAATCGAAAGGCCCGAACGGTGAGTTGCAGGGGCTCGATATCGACGTGGGCAATGCTGTTTGCGCCGCCGCGCACATGACGTGCAAGTGGGTCGAGACCTCGTTCGACGGATTGATTCCCGCGCTGCAGGGCCGCAAGTTCGACGCGATCAATTCGGCGATGAACGCGACCGAGCAGCGCCGTCAGGCGATCGATTTCACCACGGTCGTGTATCGCGTGCCGACGCAATTGATCGCGCGGCGCGACAGCAGCTTGCTGCCGACGCCCGAGTCGTTGAAGGGCAAGCGGGTCGGCGTGTTGCAGGCGTCGATTCAGGAGACCTTCGCGAAGACGCATTGGGAACCGGCGGGAGTGACCGTCGTGCCGTACCAGGATCAGAATCAGGTCTACACGGATATGGTGGCCGGTCGCCTCGACGCGACGCTCGTGCTCGCGCCCGCGGGTCAAACGGGTTTTCTGTCGAAGCCTAACGGCAAGGACTACGCGTTCGTCGGCCAGCCGGTGCGTGACGACAAGATTCTCGGCAGCGGCATCGCTTACGGGATTCGCAAGGGCGATACGGCGCTGCGTGATCAGTTGAACGCGGCAATCGCGAAGGTGCAGGCCGACGGGACGGTGAAGACGCTGGCGACGAAGTATCTCGGCAACATCGATGTGAGTGCGAAGTAAGTCATTGCTGCATCCGCATCCGCACGCGCGGTGATGTTGAAGCTTTCCCGGTGTTTGCTTGTTGATGGCGTGTTTGGCGGCTACGATACGTAGGCCTCGCTGCGGCGAGGTCTATGCACGCATCGGAGAGCACGCGGATGAGCGGGGTCACAGAGGCAGCAAGCCACGTTAAGAGCGCTTCTGCGCCGAAGTTCTGGCGCAGCGACGCGCTGCCGTTCATCGAAGCGCGTTCGATCGACGACGGCCGGGAGGTCTGCTACGCCAAACACTCGCACGAGACGTTTTCGATCGGCGCCGTGACCGGCGGCCGCAGCGTGTATCTGAACCGCCATGCGCGTGAGTGGATCGGCGCCGGCGCGGTCGTGATGATGAACCCGGACGACGTGCATGCGTGCAACCCGGTCGCCGACGAACGCTGGTCGTATCGCATGCTGCATGTCGATGTCGAATGGCTCACGGGGCTGCAACACGAACTGGGCTTTAGCGCGAACCGCGCGTTTTGCGCGTTCTCGCAGACCATGACGCTGGATGCGGCGTTGTTCGATGGCTTGAACCGGCTGTGCGCGATTCTGGTCGACGGCGACGCCGACACGCTGCGCAAGGAAAGCGCGGCGATCACCTTCTTCTCCGAAGTCCAACAAAAGCTGAATCCGGCGTCCTTGCCGGACTGCGACGCGAGCCAGCAACTGGCGCGGGCTGCGGAATTCATCGCTGAAAACTGCACGCATTCGCTGACACTCGAAGACATGTGCGAGGTGGCGGAGTTGTCCGCGTCGCATCTGATTCGCGCGTTCAAACAGCGCTATGGGATGACGCCGCACGCTTATTTGATCAACCGGCGCATTCAATACAGCCGCGCGCAACTCAGGCGCGGGCGCCTGATCGCGGATGTCGCGCTGGATGCGGGTTTCGCCGACCAGGCGCATTTGCAACGGACGTTCAAGCGACTGGTCGCGGCGACGCCGGGGCAGTATCGCAGTTGAACTTGACTTTGACCTGGCGAGTGCGCTGAGCTGTGCAGCCGGCGCGTCGCGTCACGTGATCACTCCATCAGCAGATATAGCGCGCTGGCCGCAAGCAGCGCCGCCATCACGCGATTGAACAGCCTGACCCGCGCCGGTTCCTGCAAGTATTTGCGCAGGAACGTGCCTGCGTACGCCCAACTCGCAATCGACACGTAGCAGATTACGAAGTACAACGCGGTGAATTGCCAAACGAGGCCGCCGTCGCCGTTGGCCGCATAGGCGCCCATGCCGGCCAGCGACGCGAGCCAGGCTTTCGGATTGAGCCATTGCATCGCTGCCCCGTGGGCGAAGGACGGGCCGCGAGACGGTTTGTCCGCGCCGAGACGGCCGTCGTCGATGGTGAGCGTGTACGCCATGTAAAGCAGGAAGGCGATGCCGGCCCACTTGACGATGTCGATGAGGTTGGGGAAATGGGTGAGCAACTCATGCAGACCCAGGCCGATGAGCAGAAGCAGCGCGGTGAAGCCGACGGTCGCACCGCTCACGTGCCGCATGCTCGCGGCGAGTCCGTGCCGGGCGTCCGCGCTGAGCGCGACGACGTTCACCGGGCCGGGGGAAATGGAACTGGCGAGCGCGAAGGCGGCCATGGAGAGTAAGACGGTCATCAGGTGCCTCGATACGTGAGTGCGTTGCGCAGGAATGGCGACGGTCAACGGTATCGGGCTAGAGGCGGGATGTATTGAAGGAAATTGCTTTGCAGGGGAGCGCTTGAAGGGCGCTAGAAAAACAAAAAGCCCGGTCGCAAGGACCGGGCTTTTTGTTTTGAAAACTTTGGTGGGGCGTGAGTGACTCGAACACTCGACCTACGGATTAAGAGTCCGAGCGACGTCTCATTCCCTCATGTGGATTGATATCCGTGTAGGCACGTAAGATCCTTTGTATATAAGGGCTTTGGCCGAATTCTACGGATTTTCTTGTTGACTCATGCAGACTGATTTCCCTAGTATTTGCCTACATGATGCCTACACGGGAAAAGAGTGAGCAAACAGAACTTCACGGCGGCTCGAGTCGATAGCTTCGAATGTGAGCCCTGCAAGCTGCAAACAATATACTGGGATGCAAAGACGCCGGGATTCGGGCTGCGCGTTACGGCTGCGGGGGCGAGGGCGTACATCTTCGAGTCCCGCCTTTTCGGCAAGACGATCCGGATGACAATTGGGGATGTCCGGGCATGGGATCTTGGGCGGGCACGTACCGAGGCTGCCCGTCTGAAAACGCTAATCGATGACGGCAAAGATCCGCGCGAGGTCCGCGCGGAGCAACAGGCCGCCCATGAGGCGCGTCGTGCCGAAGCCCGGCGGCAAGATGCTACGTTTGGTGTTGTGTGGAAGGAATACCTGGAGAGTCGCAAGCCGTTCTGGGGGGAGCGCCACTACCGCGATCACCAACAGCACGCGGACGAAGGAGGCCAGCCAAAGAAGCGCGGCAAGGGTGTAACGCAACCCGGTCCTTTGGCGGTGCTTCGCCCCCTGAAGCTGTCCGAGTTGACCAGTGAACGGATCGCCGGATGGCTCGCGGCCGAATCGCGGGAGCGGCCGACGATGTCTGCGCTGTCGTTTCGCTTGCTTAGAGGATTTATCCGCTGGGTGGACGACACGCCAGCTTTCAAGGGCATCGTTCCGGCCGACGCCTACAAGACCCGGGATGTTCGCGACGTTATCCCTCGCGTCAAGGCGAAGGACGGCGACTCGTTGCAGCGGGAGCAACTTCCGGTGTGGTATCGCGAAGTTCGCCAGATTGCCAATCCAGTTCATAGCGCTTACCTGCAAGGGTTGCTGATCACCGGGGCGCGCCGGGAAGAGTGGGCGGGGCTCCGCTGGGAAGACGTCGATTTCCGCTGGCGGAGTCTCGTGCTGGACGACAAGGTGGAGGGAACCGGAGGGCGGACCATTCCGCTGACTCCATACCTCGCGACCCTGCTGATGAACCTGAAACGGCTGAACGAGACTCCGCCGGAGCGCCGGCAACTTGCACGCCTCAAGGAGAGGGGCGAGGAGTGGATGCCATCGGAATGGGTCTTCCCCAGTAAGACTTCGGAGGACGGCAAGATTGCCGAGCCGCGCATCGGGCACAACAAGGCGTTGGCAGCTGCCGGCCTTCCGCACCTCACGTTGCACGGCCTGCGGCGTTCGTTTGGGACGTTATCGGAATGGGTCGAGGTGCCGGTTGGCGTTGTGGCGCAGATACAGGGACACAAACCGTCCGCAATTGCCGAGAAGCATTACCGACGTCGTCCGCTCGACTTGCTGCGAATGTGGCACGACAAGATCGAATCATGGATGCTGGAACAAGCTGGTATTCCGTTTAAGGTCGACGCGACGTGATCCTCAAGTAATTGGCCGATAGGCCCTTATGTGGCGATCCGCGTGAGATCGGCTGTCGGCTAGAATGCTCGTCATTAACTACTCGAACGAAATAACGGGGCTATGGCGGATCACCAATCACCGCAAGAGCGCGTCGCTGCCGCAAAGCGACTTTATGCTGTGTTGAAGGAATGTCTTGCTCGTGCGACATGGACGCCGGTCGAAGGAGCACTCATCATGTCGGGCATTCTTGCGCCGACGGGTTGCAAGGAGATTCCGGATGGCGGAGTGGGGCTAGATGGAGCACCGCTCCCCAATGCCAGCCATGCCCGTTTCCATGACGCCCGCCGAATCATGCGCGGCTGGGACGAACGGTGCCGCGATGATGAAGAAAGCGGCGAGACTACGCCAACGAAGGTCACGCCTCACCAGTTCATTGACTGGTTTGAGGGCGAAGAGATCGACACGGATTGGCTACCGCTCTTCATTGATATCATCGTCGGCAAGCCTGCGCCGGGACAGGTCGACTTTATTCCGTTACAGATTGTTGAACACGCCGCACAGTCGATGGCGATAGTCGATTCGATGCGGGCGGTGTTAGCCGGGGCAACGCCGGTCGCCGTGCCCACACCTGCATCTGAAATTCCGGCCAGTCCCCGGAAGTTGGCAGCGCGCGTACCGATGCCGATTCCCGAAAATCGCGACTTCCTCTCTACGGACGAGTTTGCGGCGGTGATGGCTGTTGATCCTCAATCCATTCGGAAACGGTATTCCAGCGAGGGAAGCTACCACGGAGTTCGCCCAACGAAACTGCCGAACCGCCGAGTGCTTTGGCCGGTTGAGGAGGTGCGGCAGTTGCGCAGCGGTGACATCGTCGGCAAGGAATAGGTTGCCGGGGGGCAACAAAACTCACGCCAGCCGGTACTTTGGCAGCAGCCCATGCGCCGCTTTCCATGCTGGCGCAACAAAAACCGCAGAAGGATGGTGAATGACCGACGACGACAAATCCGCCGTAGACCTGGCGGAACCCGTTGCCGGGGATAACGACAAACCTGTTTTCCCCGATTTTTATCCTGAAGACGAAAGCTACCCGTGGGAAGCCTTGCCCCAGACCTTAAAGGGGGCAGTTATCGAAATTTGCAAGAACGACGGTCTGTCTGTGCCGATCGCGGCGCAGGCGGTGTTGTCTGCTGTTTCGCTCGCATGCCAGGACCTGATCTGGGTGGATCGCGGCATAGCCGACGACCATAAATCGGTATGTTCGCTTTTCCTCCTGACGGTAGCAGATACGGGGTCGCGTAAATCGCGTGCAGACCAACTGGTTGTCAAGCCGATTGAGGCATACGACCTTGCCAGACGCGCGGTGTTCGAGGCGGACATCACTGCCTATGAACTCGACCAGGCAGCAGCGCGACGAAAAGTCCGTGAACTGGAAAAGGCCGAAGGGCAATTACTTCGCAAATCCAGAATGCTGTCCATAAGTGAAGATTCCGAGGCAAAGAAACTCGCGCAGAAAGCGGGCGACGAGGCGGAGGCGATAACGCGGGAGCTTGCCCAACTCAACCGGCAAGCCATCGATCATCGCCCGCCACGATTACAACGGGTCTTGTATTCGAAAATCCCGATACGCCAGCTTGAGCAGAGTCTGGCGCAGAATTGGCCCGCAGCCGGACTGTTCTCGGATGAAGCCGCTGGAATTCTCAATTCCAAAGGCGAATCCGACATGGCATGCCTCGATCACCTGTGGGAAGGTGGCTCGATTGATGTAGTTGGCCGCGCGAAACAGGAGAGTTTTTTCGTCCACGATCCGCGACTGACTTTATCGCTCATGGTTCAGCCGATCGTATTTGAGCGCTTCGTGGAACGAAAAGGGGAGCTCGCCAAAGGCATTGGACTAATGTCCCGAGTGCTTTTGTCGAGGCCTGATACACCGTATGGGAAACGTATTTTCAAAAGACCAGAAGACCGTTCGACCGTGTGGATCGACCGCCTTAATAAACGGGTTCAAGAGCTGCTTTCACACTCGCACGCGAATATCGAAAATCGGGAGTCTACCAGAAGGACTTTGCACTTCGAGCCCGAAGCTCAAAAATACTGGGAGGAGATGTACAACGCAGTTGAGCGGAGCATGGCAAAAAAAGGTGAGCTTGAAAATGAACGGGAATTTGCCAATCGTTTTGCCGAGCATGTAGCAAGACTATCGGCGCTCTTTCATTTTTTCGAGCGTGGCGAGATAGATAGCCAAACGGCTAATGACGTAGCAATTCCGAAATCAACGGTTAAGGATGCCAATCATATCGTGAAGTGGTATCTCAACGAGTTCAAGCGAGTATTCAATCAGGAAGCCCGGATGCGCGAGATGGCTGAATATGTCCTGTCGAAACTCAAGGGCATGCTGGAGCGCTTGAATGGCGGTTCTTTGGAGAATTTGCCGAGAGACTATGCACCGGTCCGTAGCGTATCCGTGCAGACCCTTCGCACCAACTGTTCGAAATATGGGCTGAAGACGGCTGAGAATTTCAGACCCGTGCTCGATTGGCTGCATGCCAAGGGGAACGTTGTCATCCGAGAGGCAGAGCGACGTAGCGCGAAGGACCTGCCGAATCGGAGCAGGTTGCCAGGAGAGTCCGTCGAAATATGCGGCCGTGCAGGCAGCGACAGGTACGAGTTCTTCTTCGACCTCGATAACCCGTGGCTCAGGCCTCGCTCCCGCTAGCCGGATGATGATCTTATTTTTTTGAGTAGCGAATAAGAAAAAATCGCCTTTTTCGCCTTTCTAGGGTGAGAAAGGCGATTTTTCATTGTGCGTAGGATAAATGTTTTCAAGAATGGTCAGAGATGGCTCTCCTGCCGGACTGTCGGATGACCCGCTACCCGATCGCAGGATGACCGCATGACTGCCGCGCGTGACCGCCGGAGACCGGGTTCAGTCGCTAGAAGCGTCTCGTACCGAACAGCTTGTCGTCTTCGTCTCGATCCAGCGGTGTCTGGCTTACCTTCGCCATGTACAGGCCGATGACCTTGCGTAACGCCTCACGCTTTTCTTCGTCATTACGGTGTAAGTAACCCGTGGCGACCCCCCATTTGTTCCGGTACGAATGGGCGTACCGGTTCCCGTTATGAAAGTCACCCCACCCCGTAATACGTTGCCAGACCATCCCCAATTCCTCACAGGCCGTCACGTGATCGCGTCTGCTGACTGATACGAAGACGATCAAATGGACGTGGTGCGAGCCACCGTCCTCACCGTATTCCTGTCGCCATATCAGTCCGTAAATGTCATGCAGAATGGTTCGATTCTTTTCTTTGATTCGATGGCTGCGGGCATAATCCCTCGCATCCTTAATACGCCGAAATAGCCTGCGTCGATAATTCTGCATGGTGGGGAAATTAACGTCGTCGCGGAATAACTCCTTGACTTTTGCCGTGAGGAAAAGTATCTGATAGCTATCACGCTCATCGAGCATTTCGCCTTTAAAGTCTAGGCCGGTTATCTGACTCCTGGTGAAGCATTGCTTCTTCCGTCTCCGCGTATCGTAATCGTCATTCTTATCGAACCAGTATTTCTTGCTACTATCGAACATGATTAACCTCGTTGGGTGTTATGTCAACGGATCAAGTCATGCAATAGAAAATTATTTATTTATTATTTATTATTTATTTGAGTAAGTGGTATCCAATGCGGTATTGGTGTATGACGTATGGTTGATTGAATTATTTTTTGGATTGTTTAATTTTCCTTGTAAGGGATATTGCTTGTGGAGTCAGTTGTTTGTAAATATTGTTGCTTTTAAAACCTATTACATAGGGTCTGCAATTTATGATGCTGCACGGTATGGAGAAAGGAGTGAATATTTTCAGTGAATCGTGTGCTCGACATTGAGGGATCGTGCTATCTATGCCGCTTTTTTCTTCCTCCAAATATGCAACGGATCACACTATGAAAATGGCGCAGATTTCTCGGTCCGCGAACATTCCCTTCCTGGCACTTGAAGTGTTCCTTCGCGCCCTCATATTTCTGCTTCGTCTGTCAATAATAAGGGGTGGGGCATGCCGATCGTTGATCGCAATCAAAACTCGGCGGCAGCGCAATACGATGTTTTGCGCCGACGCTATAAGGGGAAGACAGTTCGACTCAGGTCGGGCGGACCTTTGATGACTGTGGACGAGATCGTTCCGACACCGACCGGGCCCGCGCTGCTTTGTTGTTGGTTTGATCCGCCGGGATCGACCAAGCTCGAAAGGGCACCCTTGCATGAGACCTCGATCGAGCTTGACGACGGCCGTCTGCCTTCAGGCGTGACCATTTGATTGGAGCGGTGAGATGAACGTTTCCGAGAAAATGGCCCGCGAGTGGGTAGGTAAGGTGGTGCGATACCGCAAGGGCATCGTCACCGCGACTTCCCATATGAACCCGCAAGAGGACATGACTGTGCTCGATGTCATCCACGACAGCAGGAAAGTGCCGAGGTTGATGTGTGTTTACTTTTCTTCGCGCCCGCAGGTTCTGCTGACGTGCCAAACTGACAGTCCAGAGTTGACTCTGGAGTTTGTCGAAACGAGTTCCGATGTTCCTTTTGCCCCGGAATTCAAGAAGGGTGATATCGCTCAGTTGAAGTCAGGTAGCGCAAATCTGCGCGTGCTTGACGTGCGAAGCGGCATTGTTTTTTGCCGTTTGGATCATGATCCAAGGCAGCTTCAATGGTCAGAACTGTGGCCTCATGCACTGAAGAAGATCGGGTAGTTCGTTGTATCGCCGCAGATCAACCGCGTCGTCGCCTTAACCGGTCCGGAGAAGACTGGTCGCTTGACGTGGCACACGCTGTGGTTATTCAAGAGAACTAGCTGATATGCGGTAGCGATTGGCGAAGCCACGAATGCGTTGATTGCTGGAGCTATCGTTAATTAGCGAGGCCGTATCGTACTGTTCTGGGAGGGAATCACATCGAATGGCGTCGGATTGGCGGTTTCCCGTTTGGGATGGGGCGAGTTTGCATTGCTCGCCGAGAAATATCAAAAATTCCTTACCGTGTAGATCGAGCTGCTGTCGATGTCCAAATTCATTCACTAGAGCGCAATTGTCGCTCGAAATGGCCCGGAATCAGAGACGCTACATCACTTGCCACGATGATTCAAACCGTGATTCACGACGCCTGTTCATCGTGAACTACATGACTACACTTGCAAGGCCTTGACCAGGTCGCGCTGCACGCCTTGCGACAAGCCTGACGGCAGCAGGCTGGGGAAGTTCTCCTCATAGACGTTTTTCAGAAGCTCATCTATCTCAACGGAAAGCCGAAGCAGCCAGTCGCGCTTCTCAGCTGTGTCGAAGATCACGCGGCTTCCATCGGGAACCCATAGCCTGCCGGCGGCGACCGGATCGCGATACAGAGCGTCGAGATGACGCTGCGTCTCCGAGAGGACTGCAAGGTCGCTATACTGGCCTAGGCGCAACGCGCTCATGTCCGCGTGGTACATGATGGCGGCTATGTCGTAGCTGGAGAGTTGGATGTCGCGGTCGGAGTCAGCCTTGACGCTCTTGCAAAGGCGAATTGCCTTGCGCAGGCCGCCGTTGATACCGTCGCATCGGCTGCCTACGCGCTCGATGTGAAGGAATGGCAAGTTGTCGATTGTCTCGCCGGTCTTCTTGTTGTAAATCGTCACCGCTCGATCGGCCTGTCGGCCACTGGCCTGATAATCCTTGGTGTCGTACCAGTGAGCGGGCACCACGTCGACGGACCGCTGGAGCGACCCGCCCGACACCTTGACCGCCTTCGCGCCGGTTTTGTCGACCTTTGCCACTGGAAACGCGTCATCGAGATCCGACTCAGCCTGCTGCCGAAGGCTGCTCAGGACGCCACTTGAAGTCCGTTGAGAAGGGTTCGTGTACCCACCCCGCACAGCCTGCACGCCCGTGATGTTGTACGTGTAGAAGTCCTTTGTGATGGCCAGCACGTCCACGTCGCTGACCCGCTTGATGTGGACGTCCAGAGGCACGGAACCCTGCAGCCTGAATTCGGCATCGATGCCGGCTTTAGCGAACCTGTCTCGCAACTGACTGGCTACCCGCTCACCAGTCTGTTCGCTGACCTCGGTGTACTTCTTCCCCACAGCCTGCATGACGCCAATGGTGTACCGGGTCCAGCGCTGGCTTGAGCTGCCGCGCCTTTCCCAGTCCTCGACTTCCGCAGCATCCATGGCAAAGGACCTGTTGGAGGCTGATGCAGACTCGAAAAGAGCGACCACCGAGGATTCGCCCTTGCGGCGTGCCCGGAGTTGAGAGAGGCGAGCGTTGATATCGGAAGCCATTAATTCCTCTTCGTCCAATCCATCGTGCCGAAGGTCATCCGGCCACGGCCATTGAAGTAGTCGCCAGTCGCCGACTTGAGATCCTTGGCGATGGTCATGACGGAGCAGCCCGTGTGCGACGCTAAGCCAGCAGCGCCGGCCTTGGGGTCGTTTCGGTAGTGATAGAGCAGCGCGAATCCGTCAACGCTGTCATGGGCAAGTGCGGCAGAGATGCTGCTGGACCCCGACGTCTTTGTGACGAGGCGGATACGCAGCTTGTCCCAGGACTGGACGATAGTGACTTCGGCTTGCCATTCGTACTTGGTGGAACCGTCGCCGTCGAGTGTCTTGCCGGCGCAGTCCCATATGCCCGAGATGTCGGGGACCTTCAGCGCTAGGCCGATGCCCGGCCACTTCCACGCCCACTTGTTCAACACCCAATAGAGGAGCCCGAAAACTGTGCCGGCACCGAGCAACGACATCAAAGTCGGTGGTGCATTGACGTTCCACCCGAATTTTTTTGCTAGATCGACAGCGGTCAGGAGCGTGAACACCAGTGCTCCCGAGATAGCACTCGCGGCCAAGCTCAAGAGCCGACCGACGTTTGCCCGATTGGCTCCGCCCATCACCGAATATTCGTGTTCTTGTGGGGCGATCATTAGCTTGAAATATGATGATTCATTGAAGTGACGTAAATGGCGGAGGTCATCGCGAAATCAAGAATCGCTTAAGGAAATCAGGGTTTATCCTGGTCTTGGATGCTGTATCCTGAACCCGATTCGCTGACTGCGATTCGAATACCGGCTCGACTTAAAAATTCTCGGTCGAAGCGGCCTTCCCGCATTGCTGCGTTGAATGGCTGGTTCGGCGTTGCGAGAAGACGGCTGCCTTCTTGATTGACGACACTCCATGACGGCGGCGACCTGACGAACAAATATTGCGGCCATGTAAAGCCTCGACAGCTGACATTACGCAAACCTACGAATGCGCGTACTGTTTTGAGACAAGATCGGCTCCCCGCCCTGCGTTCGAAACAGAAATAAAAAAGTCAGGCATCTTTCTTCACTGATCAAGTGTCGATGACAACATCGGCACGGAGTTCAACCGGCTGCAGCACCGGATACTTCTGCCTGATGAGATCGTACAAGTTGGCCACGCCCGGAGCCCGCACTGTCACGACGAGCGCAAACGACACATCAGGAGCGGATGCCGGTGGAACCGAGCGGCTGACCTCGCGCGCGTGATACTCCACGTCGAAGACCGGTGATGACAGCGACGTGCCGTCGGTGAAGTCTCTGCTGCGGTGAAGCACTGTCTCCCACTTGTGACCGGCGTCTCGCATCTCACGCTCTGCGGCCTTGTACTGTGACTTGATGCCGAAGAATTCGGTAGAAGTGTCGTCGCCGACGCCCAACAAAGGCCTGAATGTGACTCCCATTCCGGAGCGCGTGTAGTTGATAGCGTGCTCCGGGTCTGTGTGCGCGCAAATGCAAAATGTCGCCTTGACCGTCACCTTCCCGGGGATCAAGACGTCAGGGAAAGGAATAGGGCAGCGTCGAAACTCTCCTTTCGCCAGTGCCGCCCGGAATATAACTGTCGCAGAATCGGGTCCACATTCCAATAGAGCCATGGAGTCCTCACGAAATCGGCCCCATCCTACCTCGGCACGAGGAAGTCGGGCAGAGTGCTCGGAATGATGGATCAAGAGCGCTTTGAGGGCAATGGACGAAAGATCATAGCTCGTTGTTGCCGCGACTCCGGCGGCTGTGCGGAGCGTTAACGGTGAGGAGTAGCTTGTTCCAGACACACCGACCACGCTTCCGAGAAGCGGATTAAAAACCTCGAACAATTCGCCAGCGCTGCCTCCGAACGCAAGGCCGTCTGGCTTGACATAACCGGGACTGCGCCCTGGGCCAATGCAACTGTATGGAGCCCGTTTCCATTTTGCGCCTGCAGAGTTGGACGCGCCAACGGCAATGGCGTTCACCATATCCCCTGGCGGCTGGATGCGATCGGCACCCGTTGCTTCTCCGTCGTTGCCAACCGCAACAGTCAACAAAATGTCGTAGTTGGCGCACAGCTGATCGAGCGTCGCGGTCCAAACGTGCACCTCGTCGTCGTAGACCGGCATGCGAGGGCCTAGGCTGAGGTTCGCGAACCTATGCCGGCCAGCTTCGAGAACACCTTTGATCCGAAGCAGTACGTCGAACAGGTCGGGATCTCGGCCCGATGTTGGCGCCAGCACGCGAAAGTGATCGACTCCCATGAATGGTCGTTTGATCTGTACTCCATCCTTGGGTCGACCGAACAGGAAAGTTGATGTCACCTCGCTGCCGTGCATCAGTAGCGCGCCGGATGTATCGGATGTCTCCGGAAATGTGTACTCAGTAGCCCAAGCCGACAGGTCAGCGGTCCCTAGCCCACCGTCGAAGATGGCGACCCGCTCGCGTGGGTGAAGTGGACCGCCGATGGGAAGTGCGAAGGGGATCGTGTTCATGGTCTGGCGCACCATGTTCGGCACAGCGATTCGCAGTGCTGGCATTGTGCGTGCGACCCGCAGAAAGGTGAACTGTGAAAGCGCGAGTAGTTGAGACGATGTCGCAATGACTGGAACGAAGGTGAGGCCGCCGACCCTGATCCTCCGTTTCAGGTCGACATCAGCACCCAACTGCATTGCAAACCTCTGAAAGCCGATGACGATGTCATCCTCGTTGGCTCCGGCATGCAATGCAACTTCGAATGAGTGACGGGCGTCGTCCGCTGGAAGCTCTCCACGCACTTTGTCTTCCGAGTCAAGCCATTTGATCGACTCGATTTCGGCGAGTTGCTGGCCGATGTAGTCCGGCACGCTCGCGGCAGTGAGAAACGAAGCAAGCCGGTTAATGCCGTCTTCCCTTCCGGCCACAAGAATCGACGCCGTTGCGTGGGGCTTGCCTTCGAGCCGGTCCTCCGTAGCTTTCCTGGGAGTGATCGTCTTTTCTTTGCTGCCAACGTCACGGAGACCAGTGGCGGCCAGCAGTTTTGCAGGGTAGTAGCTTCGCGCAAGGAATGAGGGGTGCAGCGTCATCTCAAACACCCCTTCCCCTCGCGGCTTCGCGCTAGCGGGAACGCCGCGCAAAGCGGCGGCAATGCCGTTAACGGGCTCAAGAAGTTCTGCACGTACCTCGTCAAGCGTGTACGGTCTTTTCTTCGGGCCGCCGCCACGGACGATGGTTGCGCGGCCCGCAAGTTTTTCTCCCCCTCCCAACAGCAGATTTTTGGTCGCCATGGTTTAATTCCCCGTTCCCTTTTTGAGGGCTCTGCCCACCGTTGGGTGTGATATGCCGAGTTGCTGCGCAATGTCCCTGTGCGACACGCCCTCGGCGGCGAGCCGCCTGATTTTAATGTCGCGGAGGAATGTCGAGCCTTGAGAATCGGCGGCTGCAGTCAATCCTTCTTCAGCCAGGACTTCTTCAAAGGGTCGGTCAGCGAGGACCGCCACCTTCTTGGCACTTTGCACAGAGCGGCGGAGGTCTGCGTACGACGATCCGACGTATATAGCCGCAAGTTCCTTTGCAGCTATAGCTGAAACATCCTCGGCCTGCAGGAACTGAGTGATTGCCAGTTCAGACGGAATGTCGAAGTCGAGTTGAAGATCGAATCGCCGCCAGACCGCTGGGTCGAGAAGTTCCGGATGATTGGTTGCCGCCACCAGTAAAGACGTCGATGGCCATTCATCGATGGCCTGCAGCAGCACTGTGACCAAGCGCTTGAGCTCTCCCACGTCGCGGTCGTCGTCCCGGCGCTTGGCGATCGAATCAAACTCATCCAGCAGAAGAACACACGGAAATTCCCGCCCGTAGTCGATAACCGCTCGCACGTTCGTGCCGGTCTTGCCGAGCAGGCTACTCATGACCGTAGCCAAGTCCAGCGTCAAGAGTGGCAGGCCGAGTTCGCGCGCGAGCCATTGACAGGCCATTGTCTTGCCAACGCCGGGCGGCCCCTTGAACAGCAGCGCCTTCATGGGCTCAAGGTTAGATAGGCGCAGCTTCGTCGCAAGCTTACGCTCGTCGATCACGCGGGCGAGCTTCGACGCAATCTCAGGTGCCCAGATTGGTTCGTACTCGAGAACGACAGAAGTCTCTTCCTTGAGCAAGCCGCGGCGACTGTCGGCATCCACTGGCTGGGTCACTGATCGCGTGGCCGAAGGCATCGAGGAGAGGGTTTCAGCGAGGACGATGGCGGCCTCAGGGTCGCTCTTCTTCAATCGGCTGACCAGTCGTCTCGCGAGCAAGACGAAGCTGGAGGCGTTTCCTCGCACACCTTGCTGGAACAGCAATGAAAGTTCGGTTTCGTCAATTTGAACCATGAAAATCCGTTTTTAATATGAAGACGGTACACAATGTTATTTCAGTGTACCAACATTTGTACCATTGTGCCAACGGTTTTAGAGCGAACTTTTTTGTTCCGGCTGGAGAGAACACTGCAAGGTGAGAAGTCTCGACTGCTGGGGTGTGGATGCGGCATGGAACGCACTGGAACCTTTATCCCTAAGGCGTTTTCCCGCGCCCCGCACGCGGAGCCGCAGCAACAAGCGCGTGGGCCGAGCATGCGACTGATTTGAGATGAAACGGACGTCTCATGCCAAGGTGGAAGCGACATTCGAGCGTTCGTGTGAACGCATTGTCCAACGTTCGTAGATGCCCGATGGATGGCGCACTCGGGCCGCAAAAAAAAAGCCGCCCGTAAAGGCGGCACCATGTTTCGACCGACCAGATAACTGGCTTAAGCCGACGGCAACCCACACTGACTACGCCATTCGTTCATCATGTCGTTGCTGACGGACGCTTCTTCCCCCATGCCATTGCGGAAGTCCTTCAGCTTCGCGTCGTGGCAGGGCTGACCTTGATTGTTCGACGCCCCTCTGGCATCGGCGGCCTGTGTCGTTGCCACTGCCGATTCGGAGGGCGAAGGCTACTGGCCGAGGACGATATTGTCCGGGATGTTGAGCACGGCATGAACGTGATCATCGCCCCGGTGGTTAAGCAAATCCCCCATCGTCTGCTGCCAGCCACGGTCCTCGCGCACGGAGCTGCCGTCCTGTTTCGTCAACTCGACGCCAGACCAGGCAGGCACTACCTCATCATCTCGTACGTACCATTGGAAGACTTCTGTTGCCTTGGTGACGCCGTCGTATGTCTTGTCGATCTGCACGAGTGCATCCTTCTCCTGCTGCTCGAAACGCGCGCGCTCCTGCTGTACGCCCGCCAGGCCATTCTTCGCATCATCCAGCTCCCGTTGTGCCCGCTCGACGGCGGATTGAGCCGCTTCCATCGCCCCTTCGCGATTGACGATGCCCTGTTTCAGCGCCTCCGGCGTTTCCGCCGACGGCGCGCCATGGGCCTGCAACTGCGCAAGCTGGTTCTGGGCGTCGGCGAGCTGCTTCTCCAACTGCTCGGGGTTCTGGATGTTCCCGGCAGTTTGATCGAGGCCGTTGGAATAGCCTTGGAAATCGTGCTGCGTATCGGCGATCTTCTGCTGACGGAACGCCGCAAGAAGCGCCGCGCCGTTCTTGAGATCGCAACGATATTCCACGATTGTTCGGTTCGTGTCGTCCTTGAACGTGCGCCAGCTATCCTTCTCGCATGAATCTCGATTCGAGAGAGCCGTTTCGTAGGTATGGGTCGAGTCTTGCGGAACGATTGCAGCCTTGACTGTATCGATTTCAGAATGGCCGCAGCCGGCCAGTGTCGCGCTCAGGAACGCTGCCAAGGCAAGCCTGGTCAATTTCGTTTTCATCGGTAAAAAGTGAATGGATGGCTGGCGCGACTCATGGAATCGCTCTCGCCAGATAAAGAAAGCGCAGCCGACTCGAACAGGCAGCCGCAGCGCCAGGAAGGTGCCGCAGCCCCCGGTTTAAACATCCGGGTACGGCCACGCCGAAGACTTACTGCGACAGGCCGATCGTGATGTACTTGGTATCGATGTCGAACAGGAGCGGATCTTCGTTCGTGCTTGGCGTGGTCGTGCTGTTCACGGTGATGTAGACGTACTTCGTGATGCCGTTGGCCGTGTATTTGTATGCCTTGGCGTGCTCGACGGAATGGTTTTTCGTATCCGCGAGACCATCAGCTGTGAATGCCTGTGCGATGTTGCTGATCGGCGTGTCCTGGCTGCCGTCCTTGTCCGTGAACGTCGCCGCTCCATTCGCGAACACCGACGTACCCGACTGCGTACAATCTTCATACTCGTAAAATTTCTGGCCGTTCAGTTCGTTCGGATCGATCACTTCCGTCAGGTCGCTCGACACGTAGGCGTACTGTCCCGGTTGGCCTGCGGCGACACCACCCACGCCATTGGCCGTGCAGAGCTGGCCGACGCGATTCCCGAGCAATGACACGACGGCCGTGAATTTCCCGGCATCGGTAAACGAAGTCACATTGCCGTCCGCGTCGATTTTGGCCTTGGCCGTGTACTGGCCGCGATTCGGATCGGCGATGGCGATGCCGAAGGTGCCGTCCAGGTTAACGGACGAACCGATCTGGATCGACACGGGGTCCTGTTGATAGCTGAGGCCCGTCGTGTAGGCCGTCGCGGCATAAGCCTGCTGCGTCAACGCCGTGCCACTGGCCGTTTTCAGGGCCGCGTCCGACTGCGACAGCCCCGCAGCGGTCAACGCCGCGCCGTAGCTTTCGAGCAGGTTGTCACCCGTATCGCCCTTTTCGGCCTTGAAACTGCTGGTGAGCGGATTGAAGTTGTCGGGTAGCGACGGCTTACCCGGCAGAGTCGAAAGCGAGGTCTGGAGCTTGGTCAGTGCATCGGCTAGATTGCCGCTCGTGATCGCGCCCGCGAGATCGCCGTTCTTCGCGCCGTTGAACCACGTTTCCGGGTCGCCCTTGCCGAGCACGCCGACTTCGAGATCGGTCAGCGGCGTGATATTGGTCGTCCCCGAAGCGATGGCGACCGAATGCAGCGGCGAGGCCAGAGCCGTCCCGTTCGCCTGTCCATCCGCCACGCGAACAGCACAAGGGTAGTCCGTGCTCTTGAGCGAAACGGTCCAGCTACCGTCCGAACCCGTTGTGGCCGAAGCGGTTGCGCCCGACGCGCATTTGAGCGAAACGGCCCCGCCGACAATTGGCGCGCCAATCGCGGCCGTGCCGCTCGTGGTCACGGTCGGAGTGTTGTCTGCCGGGTTGCTGGCCGACGAATTGTTGCTGCCACCGCCACCGCAGGCAGCGAGAGCCGCGCACATCGACGCGCCGAGCGCGAGTCTGGTGATCCCCGTATTGAGCTTGTTCTTCACTGACTGTTTCCTTTGTGGTTGAGGTAATCGATACAGCGATGCCTGCTGGTTACGACGGCGGCAAAGTGTTGTCTGATGGGGTGCGACGAGCGATGACGGTGGTGCCGCTGCCGACGCGCGCATGGATCAGCCCGCGCCGCGCGGCTTCCTGCATGGCCCGGTTGAGCGTGTTCACGTGCACGCCCATCAGGTCGGCGATCAGACGCTGGCCCGGAAGCCGTTCGCCGTGGCACAACAGGCCGGTACGGATCGCTGTTTCCAGTCCGGCGAGAATGGCCTCCCAGCGTGGGTAACGGTGCCGGTCAACGGTATAAATCCAGGGGTGCATAGGTTTCGGGGCATCCGCCAGGCGGTACTGGTGGTCTCGATATGTCGTGTATACACGTCAATTGAAAATGCAATGCCGGCCGGTAACCGGCTGGCCTCATTTCCTATAACGGCAGGAAATTTCTAAAATGAAGAGTAAACACTACGTTAATTGTAGAGTTTATAGCGTCGTTAATCAGTCGTCAGCCGGGCATCCTGCCTGGCATGACTGCCCGACGCCCCGAACCCGCTACCCGCTCGTCCGCACCGATTACGGTGGCGCTGGGTAAGCGCATCAAGCAACGCCGGCACGAAGTGGACAAGTCGCAGGAGACGCTGGCCTTCGAGGCGCACGTTGACCGGACGTACATTTCGGCGATCGAGCGCGGCATTGCCAATCCCTCGGTCGAGACGCTGGCGAACATCTGCCATGCGCTGGACATCACGCTGGCCGGACTGTTCGCGCCGCTCGACGGGGTATCGCTCGCACCGACCGGCGAGCGCCGGGCCAATGCGGCGACCCCGCCCGAAATCAAGCGCAGCCGGCTCCGGTAGCACTGGTTTCCTGTGGGCGGATCGATACCGCGCCGTACACGGCAACCTGCACACTCCCGCTGGCCGTGACATACGAGGCATGAGGTTCCCCGAATTCCAGCCGCGCATTGCACGCTGTCAGCACGGGCTCGGCTCCGGCCGGATCGAGCAGCAATAGTGCCTTCGGGATTGCGTTGCGCTCCTCGATCCCCACGACCAGCGCGGCATGCCGCTCATCGGTTCGACAGTTGACGATCCAGACGATCACCGGCCCCCCTGCGGCCTGTTCCCCAGAGCAAAAGTGCGCGAGTTCGTGGGCGGTGCCTTCAGCCTGAACGGGCTGCACATCACAACCGAGTTCCCAGACGAAAGCGGCCAGTTCTGAAGGCGTCAGGCCGTGCAGGTAGTGCGGCCAGGCCCGGTCCCAGAAATGCGCGACGGGGCCGCTCGCATAGCCGCGCACATCGACCGGATCGGACAACCTGCCGAGCATTGAGAGCGCCATCGCCGCGCAATGCAGGGCGCTGCCGGCATCCCAATCGCCCTGCTGGCTGAAAACCGGCCGCCGAGTATGGTCCAGCATCAGCCGCGCTCCCGGATACAGTGCCGGGTGCAGCTTCTGGCTCAGGGCGGGCATCAGTAGTCCTCCGGCAACAGGACGGTCGTGACCGAGCGGTCAGCTTCAGTGATGATCCAGACCTTGCCGCCGCCCGGTATCACGTAGCTCGACAGCAGGCGTTTGCCGGTCAGCAGCGCCAGTTCGTTTTCGGCGATGTCGTCAGCTCCAAGCTCGCCCCAGTCTCCACTGCAATGCCGATCCAGTAAGGCGACCGGCGAAAGCCCGACCTGTTCCAGCATGGACAGTGCGGTGGGTGTGATGAGCGTCCTGCCCATCGGAAACCGGGGGCGATTGTGCGTCTGTTGGCTCATGCTGCGATCCTCGCCTGGTAGGTCACATCGGGCCACGCCGGATAGCTGCGACGGACAGTCGGTTGCGGGTGGGAAATTCCGCTCGGTGCGGCTTCCTCAAGCAACTCGATGGCGGTCTGAGAGCGATCCCACTCGGTGACGACGAGGATGCGAGCGCCGTCCGGCAGTGGATAGATCGACAGCAGGCGCAGGCCGGCTGCGATCGATAGGTCGTTTTGCGCCCGGTCTTCGTCGCACACGCAGCCCCAGTCGCCAGCGATATGTCGCAGCATGACGCTGATAACGGGAATCTGGCTGGTTTGCAGTTTTGCGTGCGCCTCGGGCGTGATCAATAGCCGGCCCGGATGGAACAGCGGTTTGAGACGGGTGATATTGTTCATGAATGCCTCCAGAAACAGGACGAGCACGGGCCTCAGGCAGAGCCGGATAACGTGATCGCAGGATGAATGGGAAAGCTGGCGCAGGACGCGCCCGGATTACGCCGTGAGGTCGGTGAGCTGCCGGCGCAGTGTCGTCGCTCTGGCCTGCGAGCACCGCAGATGCAGGCGGATGCCGGTAACGGTGGGCTTGACGATGCCAGCCTGAACGTCGCGAACGAGCTTCATGAGGTCGGTTTCAGGTTCGGTCGTCGCCACAGCGAACAGTGATTCGGACGAAACGGCAGGCGTGACTGCTGAAGCCGGGTTCAGTCGTTCCGGCGTGACCGGAGCGACGGCCTCGTGACGGGTTGCCGTCCCGGTAGTCGTGCGTGGCAGTAATGCGAGCCACCAGAGCAGACAGGCCATGCTTTCGAGGATGGCGGCGAACGCCAGTCCGGCCAGTAGATCGAGTTTCGTGACCGTCAACCCACAAAGCGTTGCGAGCCGGAGCGTGACCGGATCGGCACGAACCACATCGCGGCGTGTTTCGGCTCGATCCTCGACGGCCTGCGCCCGCCGGACTTCGCGGGCCTCAGCGTCCAGTGCATCGAGTCGAGCGGCTAGTCCAGCACGGCGCCCACGCAGTAACGGACAGTCACCGACACAACGGTGCGCATGGGCCTGAGCCAGTTGCATCGTCACCGATGCGCGATCCGACATGACTGCGGTGAGACTGCGATGCGCGGGCGTATTGGCGTCCCCCAATGCCGATACCCGAGCATCGCCCGCGTGCGACTGCGACAGCAGGAAGAACGTCGCGTGGCCGAATGAAGCTGCCGCCATGCAGCCGAGCCACAGCAGCGTACCGACACCGCGCACGGCAAGCGGGGCCGATCGGCACAACGCGGGGAGCAGATGCGCGCCAGCAACCAGCACGACACCCACCGCGACCCACACGAGCCGTTCCGACAGCCACCCGCCGCGCTGCCAGCCGGCCAGTACCGACATACAGATGGCAGTGCCCGTTGCCACGACTGCCGGAACGATTGCCACGCGACGGATCATGCTGCCTTCCCGCCAAGCAGTGCGGCACGCTGATCCAGCCGGTCTTTCAGGTTACTGGGAGGCGTTGCGCGGGTAGTGTCGTGACCGTCGTGACTACTGCCACCATTGGGCTCTGCCGGATAAAACTCTTCGGCGACCGCCGCGCTTTCCTCAATACTGTCCTCGAACGCACCATTGGCAAACCCGGCGCGCGCGGCAGCATCGAGCGCTATCTGATCGAACCCGGCCGATTTGCGTCGGGTGTCTAGCTCGCGAGCCTCAGTGATCACCGCTTCGAGCGTGCTGCCCGGGCGTACGCTGAGATCGACGTAGTAAATCGCCGAGCGATAGCTCTGCGTGGTGGACTTGCCGCGCAGCTTCAGTTCCAGAGGCAGGCAGGCGAGAAGATTGCCCGATACGGCACTGAAGTAATGCAGGCGCGCAGCCAACGTGCGGATCGAGTTAAAACTTGTGGTTCTGAACACGAACGAGCCCATTTCGTCTTCATCGCCGATCAGCACGTTCAACCGACCATAGGGTTTGCAGACACCGCCCTGGCCGAATGCGCAGCCGTCCGGTGTCGGACACGGCAGTTCCTCGATACCAGCGTCACTCGCACGCCGACAGGTCTCACCATTGCCGACACACACTGGCCGTCCCGTCTCGCGATCGAAACACGAATATTCAGCGCGCAGATTGAGATCGGGATCGTTGAACAGAAAGCGTACGGGGATCGTGCGCAGCTTGCCGGTGGTGGCTTTGCGCAGTTCCTCGTTGAGCGGATGGAGTAGCCACTCCCCACGCTGCTGTACTTGGGTGGTCAGGGTGAATTGGTCGTCTTTTTCGGGGAGGCGTTTGCCGTTCTTCTCGACGACTCTCCCGATGGAGATCCTTCCTACAGTTGGGGGCGTAATAGCCAAGCCTTTGAGCATGTCCGGTTCCTATATGTAAACAGTGGGGAAAGCGCAGGGGATGGAAAAACGGATCAGGCCGAGATCAAAAAACGACGCGAACCCGGCTTCGTGATGGCGTACTGCGTGGCCAGCTCGGGGTGATCAGCCAGCAGGCGTTTCAGGTCGATGCCAGAGCCGTCCTTGCTGCGTTTGAACGACACGGAACCCGTCTCGAATTCGGCCCGATCAGCTTCTCGCATGGCCTGCGCTATGGTTTGCTTGAGCTGGGCTTCGATGGCTTGCCGCGTTTCGATATCGGCTCGCACGGCGATCAGATCGGCGAACGCCGACGACAAACGCCGGTCATCTGTGAAATCGACCGTGCCACCCGTTCCTGGATACAGGCAGCGCAGCGCGCGATCCGCCGACTCGGAACCATCCGCCGGGGGCGGCGTATCGGTTTCGACGTAACGCCAGAACGCGGCTTCCAGTTCCATCAGTCGGGCGATCAGCGCATCATCACGCTCGATGCGATGCACGTCGAGCTTCTGACCGCAGAGCAGCACGGCCACATCGGCTGCCTGCTTGCCTGTCACGGCAAGCTGGTGCTGAACTTGAAGCGTTACGTATTCAGGCACGCCATCGCGCCAGAGCCGTGCTCCGAACTCGCCAGCCGTCTTGCATTCGAGAATATGCACGCCGGGCACACCTACCACCTCACGGTCGAGATTGGCCAGCATCCACGGAATCGCTGGGTGTTGAAGAACCGCGTTGACCCTCCGTACCCGGTTGCCGGTTTGTTTCGTATACGACGCGGCTACGATGGGTTCCAACAAGTTTCCCCAGTACACGGGTTCCGTTGTGTCGTCCGCATTCGGCTTCGGCAGGTTGGTATCGCGGCCCGTTTTCTCAAGCCACAATTCGAGGCAGGATTTGTACGGGTTGAGTCCCACGGCAGCAGCGGCGTCACTCCCGCCTATCCCGGATTTCCGCACCTCCAGCCAATCATTGCGCGGCATGTCCTTTGTCTCGACGAGACGCAATGCCGTGCGGATACGCTGATGCCCTCCTGCTGGTTCAGGTAACGACATATCGACCTCCACAAATGAAAATGCCCGGCGGGAGCGATCCCGACCGGGCATGACGTGAGTGATGAATGAGACTCATGCGATCAACCGGATGGCTTCGTCCCATGCCTTTTGCTTGATCGTGGCCCCCGTACCAAACCACGCGGCATCGCGCCGATGATCGTCGCTACGCGCACGGCGCTGGTGATCGACGAATTCCGTGATCGAATTGACCAGCCCCCAGGCTGTCCCGGATGCTGAGGCGAGTGTCGAGCCCATGCCCTTGCCGGCATACAGCGACTGCACAGCCTTGATTGCCGAATCATTGGTAGCCGGCACCGGCTGGCCCGAGCCGACCGGATAGGTCAGCACGCGACGGAAGAAGGTTTCGGCTGCCGTATCGTTGACCTTGCATTCGGACAGGGCTTTCATACGAGCCATAAAGCCATCCCAACTCGAAATCGCGATGCCGAGCTGACGCTTTACGGCGGCTGCATCGAACTGCGAACGGTGCGGCACCTTCACTGCTCCCGCCGAATCGCCGAGCGCGATTTGCAGGGTGTTGTTGCACACGACTCGGACCGAGGTGAACTGGGCAGTGGTCGCCAAGGTGCCATCGCACGAAGTCGAGAGCAGCAGATAGCCATTCACGCGATCGCGGCCCTTGAGCGTGGCGCTCTGTCCGGTCTTGGCGAGTGCCCACAGCTTTTTGCCGTCCTTGAGCACTCCTGCAGTTTCCAGCTCGAAGCCGCCGACCTCAACCAGATCGCGGTAGAACTCGATCAGCGAAAGGGGCTGCACGACGTTGTACCGAGACGAGACGACTGACAGCGGTGCCTTGGTGTCCGAGCGGTACAGCACCTTCTGTTCGGGAAAAGCATGGATCGAGCCGAGCGTAGAGCCGGCCATGCCGGAGACGAAGCGCACTTCGGCTTCTTCGATGCGCCAGTCCATGCCGGCCTGTTTCGCCCAGACTTCGATGGGCTGTCTTGGGGAAAGTTGATTGCCAAGGCCGTGCCACGGGGTATCGCCTGCGTAGGCCATGGATTGAACGAGATGCACGATTGATGCTCCTAATAGAAAGTGACAAATAGACCGCACAAATGCCTACAGCCCCGAAGGGCTGTAGGCATAGCGTCGAATAAGGGAAATGGGAAAACGAACGAGCGGGAGAACGTCAGGACGAGTGCTGCTTGCCGAAGACGTGGCCGCACGCGGAGCATGCGTAGTTGTCAAGCACATGGGTGTCGATCTGTTCGCCGACGGCGCTACCGGCTGCACAACCAGCCGCACCGCCGAATAAAGCACCCAGCAAACCTCCGGCTAATCCGCCGAAGATCGAACCGACCGGCCCGGCAATCAGACCAAGGGCCGCGCCGGCTTCGGCGCCGCCGAGTGCAGCAGCGGCACTACCGGCAGCGCCAGCCGCAGCGCCGACGGCACCACCGGCCTTGCGACCGTAATCCCGTGTCGTAATGCGGGTGGAGTTGCAGCGAGGGCAGGAAAGAGAAGTGTTCATATCAATCTCACGAGGTTCAGGGCAGCCTAGCGCGGCCCAGACATACCGACGGGTATGTTCAATGAGGTGATATATGTGCGAGATTTTCTGCAGTTTGGGTCAAGAATGTGACGCGCGACGATTTGCTCGCGGCGCATCGCGTTTCCCCCCAGCTTATCGATATCGTGCCGAGCAACACTGGCGGATTCGGCGCGGCTAACACCGCCGCTAACACCGCCGCAGAGGTCTTCGGTGCGAATGAAATCGTGCCCCTGCAACTGCGCTTTGAACAGCTTAACGAATGGGTCGGCGACGAGGTGGTGCGCTTTAACCCGTATGCGATCAACCGACCGGAACCATTCGCCTAGTTCCAATGTAACTGCTGAACGAATGTAAGGGCGGCAATCGCCACTACTTGCCATAAAACAGAACGAGTTCCTTTTGTTCTTCTGTCAGCCCGTAACAGTCGCACACCAATCGGTCCATCCTTGCTTCGAGTGCTGAGAGGTCGACCAGTGAGTCATGACGCCTCCTTTCAGCCATTTCGCGAGCCAGCTTTGCAATCGCCGGGATTTCACCGCGCCGCACACCCGGCAAAGGAAATGTATTGACATCGGTAATCAGAATTTTCGGGAACGCCCCTTTCGTCGCTTTCGGGGAGGAGTTGAAATGGTAGAACTTCGCGAGGCGGGAATTCATAATTCCCATGACTGCGTCCAACGGAAATGGACTCGCTGGGTTATCCAATACGATCAACAAGGAGGGATCATTGTAGCTCTCGTCTTCAGTAATGGCGGAAAAAATGCTTGGATTCGTGATTTCCCTTATTAGCAGGCGGCGACCGACAAAAAACTTTGGATCGCGCGGATTTGCTACTCCCTCGCTATAGCTAAAATAGTCCTCGCCTCCCCATGAACAGGAATATGGCCGGACGTCCTCGCCACGCAACCAGATTTTGTCGTGCAATGCACTTGGCTTTTTTGAGTGATAAATACGATTGGCTATTGTGTGCTCAGTTTGCCCCTGATATTTATCGTAAGCGATTAAGCCTTGACTCGTCTCGGGGAAGTATTCGCTTAAAGGGGTCGATTTGCTCCTGATCGCGCCAATGATCTTGACCATTTTCTCTGGCAATTTCATGGCAAGCGACCAGTTTGTATTAAAGTTGATCAGATCGGCCTTCGTTTTTATTTCGATCGGAGCGTCCAAAACATCTTTAAGAGATTTTGCAGTGGTTACATCGCGATATGGAACGTTTTCGCTATCGCCACTTTTTGCAAGGGACAGAATAACGTTTCGCACGGTGGCATCCGAAAAGACAGGATAATCTGTGCAATCTGCAATTTCGAGCACATCCCAATCGGAGAGCAGAGAAACGCGGAAGTCCCGAGCGTATACGTTGAACATAATCGTATTCGGAATGATATATGAAAGCTCGCCGCCTTCTTTCAGCAAGGCACGGCCAAGCAATAGGAACCAGTAGTAAATTTCTTTGTCCGGAACCTTCCCAAAAGATTTGTTCAAACGTTCACAAGTCTTGCCCGCAAGCTTCACGCCATAAGGCGGATTGCCTACCACAGCATCGAAACCTTTGAAGTGCGCATTTTCATCCAGCACGTCTGGGAATTCAAAACGCCACTCAAACGCATGCTGATAAATTTCCGCCTTTTCTAGTTCTTCCAGCTTTTTCTCAAACCTACCTATTTCACTATCCAGTCTTTCAATTTTCTTTTGTTTGGCCACTTCCTCGGCCGCAGTTCCAGCAAACAACGCAGATTGATTGAGCAATGTCCTCAATTCTTCCCGCTTGCTGCCGAGCGCAATGTAATCTTTGTCGTTTGTTTTAATCTCTTCCCTGAAATTTTCTTTTACTTTTGCGATGAAATCACCGAGCGCCTTCTTTGCTTCCTTGCTGTGTGCATTCGTATATTCATGTACAGCTTTGCGGTAGGCAGCCACGGAGAAATTTGCAGCACTTGCCGTTTTCCGCTTGATCGTAGTCTTCAAATCAGCTGCAAGCTGGAACCTACTTATTAAAGAGTTTCCGGTTTTAATGTTGATGTCAATGTTAGGAAGAGTCTCCAAATCGACCAAGGCACCCCCGACTTTGTAGTACGAGGATTTAAGCAGCTCGATCCACAAGCGCAAGCGGCAAATGTGCGCCGAGGTCGGATTAAGGTCGACCCCAAAGAGACAGTTCTCAATTAGAAGGCGCTTTTGTGAAAACAAAAGCTCCTGCAGTCGCTGACTATTAGGCAGCCGACGATCATATTCAAATACCTCGCCGTTTTCATCCAGTACGATGAGTTCGTCCCCTTCCGCCGTAATTTGACCTTTAAAGATCTTACCATCGGGAAAGCGCAAGAGCCCAAGTTCGTGCTTGACGCACAAGAGTTCGTTTAATGCCGCAACCAAGAAGTGGCCCGAACCAACGGCCGGATCACAAATACGGGTCGTAGAGACGATGCGATCCACGTCCTCATAACTGGCACTCGTGACGTTGTTATAGACATCGATCAGATTGTTGCACTTCCAACCCAATATTTCATTTACTCGCCGGACAACGGTTCTGCGAACGGTGTTCCGGCAGATATATGAGGTCACTGACGCGGGGGTGAAGAAGGCGCCATCTTGATAATTATTTATTTTTTCAAAAATAAGACCCAAGACAGCGGCATTTATAATGGGCTTGTTCTCATCAAGAACAAATTGTGGCGATACTGCGGAGAAATCATAGGACTCAAGAAATTCAATAAGGTAACGAGCAAGCTCTAATTCTCCGGTCAGCTTCGTACCTTTCTCGTTTCTGAGAATGGTCCCTTTAAACAGAGGGACGCGTACGTTGTTCTTCAATCCGCTAATCTGAATTGTTTGCTTTTCCAGTTCCGTTGGCTCGAAAAGAGAGCTATTTAGGTAAGGCACTGTCGGGTACTTTTTCAACACCTCGTCAGAACGGCGATTAACTTCGACGGCCAAAACGTCGAAAAAAAGCTCTTCAAGATCGCGGTAGTTTTTTATTTTATCGATCGAAAGAAAGGGCTGAAACTTCCCTTCCTTGTCGTACTTTACCAGTTGGCCTTCAAGCAACTTAATAAATAAAACTCGATTTAACCATGTCGTGCAAAGCTGCAGGCCGATAGAAAGTAACTGTTCATTAAGCGTTTCGCCATACTGTAAAAGATCCTTTACATTAGCGAGCAGGCCGCGTCCGAGAATAATCTGCAGCGCGTTTTCTAGCATAGAGCCCGGCAGGCGCTCGCTCTCTGGTTTGCGTTGAATTATTCTCTTTTGCTTAGTTTTTGCTTCTTCCAAGCCGAGTATATGAAGCAATTCCGAATAAAAGTCTTCATTCAGCGAGTTACCGATATTTTCGAAAGGAAGGCGAAGCAGGTTTTCGGGCGATAAGAATTTGCAAACTGCGTTCAATTCCTTGCTAGCCTTAACCTTTCCTTTTTCGACATACTCGGAAAGATTGAAATAAGTGTACTCTAATTCATCAATGTGGCGATCTATCGCCGGCTTCGCTATCTCCGCATAAAACGCTTCGGTTCGCGTCGCGGAGAGAGAGCCACGTTCAAAGTTTGCAAATGCCTTGGTAAGAGCCGCGTCTTGCATGAATGAATTTTCAAAGACCCTAGAATCAAAAACAAACCAGTTATCAATATCGGTGATAACGATGTTTTTGATATTGAGGTTTGGCTCGCGCTCCATTACCTTCCCGACGCGCTCCCGAAGGTAATACAGCAAGGCCTCCTGCAAAGCCTTCTTGTTTAGGTCTTTGATTCGACATAATTCCGCGTTACCACGCTTTTTCGTTTCAAAGATAACGGAAACGCGTGCGTCAGCCGCGATCGACTCGAATATTGCGAGATCTATCCGATCCGAAACGTTAATAGAATACTTTGTGCCGTATCCGATCTCATTCAGGAAATCGCGCAAGAGCGTCTTGTGATATTCCTCTGTCTGCTGCTTTTGATTCGTGCTGTTGTCCACTAGCTTTTGCAGCGCTGCAGCGAAGGTGCTGTAGGTGGCATGTGCCAGCGGTCGATTAAGAAAGGTCTTGTTGATCGACTCGGACGGTGTAGCAACGGTGGTCGGCATTCTCTCGTTTATCCAGTGGCGTGGCTATTGGCCGCGTTATCTTACACGCCCGGCAACGATTGAACGGCGGGACTTAGACCGACGAGAGAGACTCGGCTGGCAAAGAATCGTTGGCTCGCAGGACAGCGGAACGCACGGCCTCTCTCAAGTTGCGGCGTCGACCATCACGGCACGTGACACGAGCGGCGAAAAGAGTCGGCTCTCGCAAGGGGTAGGCGCAGTTTCGAGGCATACAGCGGCCCGCTGCTTTTCGCCCGGGGCGCGAATCCCGCAAGCCGACGGTCGATTGTCGGCTTTCGAGATGATGCGACCGCGACCTCAAAATCGCAGTCCCCTCCGCGCCTGCGAGCTTCGCTTAAGGATCTACTTTTGATGCACTCACCGATCGGCCGGTAAGTCGCGAGCAGCGAGCGGAGAGCGGGAATTTTGGTGCATCAATAAGATTCGTTTTGATGCGCGCGGTCGAGTTTTAATGCGCGACCGGCGCCTGCTTAGAAACGAGGAAAGTCTTCTAATTTTGGTAACTAGTTCCGTTACGCCTCGGATGCCTGGGGCGCAGGAGGCGATGTGTTTTCTAATACAAGCTGTGAAGAAAGTGCATCAAGGTCACTTGCAGTTGCGGCTGGTTCGTTAGGCGCCGCAGTGCCTTCTGGTTCGAGTTGGGCATTCTGCTCTGCCTCACGGCGAGCACTCTCTTGTTTCCAGTAGCTCGCGAGTTTCGTCAATTTCTCGCTGTGTCGGTGGGGAATTCGCTTGAAGAGGCCATCAGAATCACCGAAGATAAACGGCTTCATTACGTGCGTATCTTTGTTCTTTTCAAGGTATCGCTCGCAGAAAGTCTTGACCTCACTTGCAGCGGTCGGTTCGCGCTTCTCGATCCTATCTTCGATCTCCATCAGTGGGTCTGGGAGGACGGCATTGACCCAAAATATCGGATATGGAGTTCCGTTTGTAACACCCTTCAGGTCCCTTCGACCCTCATAGTAGAAGACGAGCTTTTCGAGTGTCCATGACGTAGTGAGATTTCCCGCAACATGTGACAGGATGAAAGCGAGGTCGGCTGCGAGAACAAATTTGCGCGGCGAAGCAACGGATGCGACCCGGAAGCCCGTGTCGATAGACGGCCCTATGAAGTCGCGAATGCCCGTGATGTTGCGTTCCGAGTCTGGACCGGCAGGCGGCTGGCTCCCATTCGTTGAACAGAGGCGGGCCAGATTGCCAAAGATATAGTCGCCGTCATCGGAACTTGCCAGCCGACCCGAAGGCTCATGGTCTAGAACAACCTCGGCATTGTTGACCGGAAACCCTGCTATCCACGCTGCACATTTCAAGTCGAGTCCGGCACTGTGCCGCTTAATACGTTGGCGATACTCTTGAATCGTGCGGAGCCAGGCGAGCACAGAGAGGTACGCCTGACGATGATCCGTAAGGATTTTGGTGAAAATAAGTTCGTCGCCGACAGCTTTCCACACGCTTGGCCGATCACCAACAGGCCACTCGTGCGGTTCCTCCTGAGCGTGCTTTGCGACCGCTTTCCATTGGTCGTCGAAAACAGCCGAGATTTGCTCATAAAACTCGAGAATAGGCGATAGCCACGGCTCAGAGGGCACGCCTTCTTCGCTCTCTTCCTTGTGCGCTGTTCCGCCTTTGTGCGGCGAGTGTGAAAGGATTTGTTTGAACTGCGTTGACCCCGTGATATCAACGCTCATGAAAAGACGGAGCTTCGGCTTCAAGAAATCCGGAAGCTCCGCCAGGGTATCGGTTGTCATGACGGACGTGGCGGATGACCGCCTGAATTATTGTTTTACAGACCGAGGGATTTTGCGCGAACGCCCGCGGCAGAAGTGGAAACGCCAAATTGCGACGCCAAGGCCACGAGGTCGCCGCCGGTTGCTTCGAATGCTTCTTTGAACTTTGCTTCGGGCATCAAGAAGGAGGCAGCAAACCAGTTGGCCTCAACCTCTACCAAGTCTCCGCCGTAGCGCGCTGCTCGCACAGGACCAACATCTTTCCCCTTTACTCGGGGAAGACGATAGTGCAAAAAATAGTGGCCAAGCTCGTGAGCGATCGTGAATCGATCACGTGCGCGGCTCGTATGCGCGGCGAGCGTGATAACGAACTTCTTGTCCCCGTGAATCTCGATAGAGCCAGATTCGCTGGAATCCAGTTCCCAGATATCTTGATAGCGAATTTCGCCACCCAGACCGGTAACGAGAGACTCAAGGTCCGAGCCGACCTCATATTGGACGTGGCGCGCAAGATTCTCTGCCAAGGCGCCAACGCCCCTTTTCCCAAGGTTGCACGGCTCTGGCGATGCAAAGACGAGCGAGTTCATGTGAGCCCCAAAGGTTCTATTTTCTGTTGACCGGGAATTATAGCGAAGCCCCTTGACAAAGGGAAATACTTTGTGATTCCTGTATGTTTATACAGTATTCGAGCGTTCGACGCAATGCAACAGGGAGGCATGTTGTTGCGACGCATTATCGTTAACGCTTCCTCCGAAGCCTGACAAAGCATGCAGCTAAATTGCACCTAGACTGACATGGATCGGCCTATGTTCACCTTGGTTCGCCTTGGGTTTGCGGTTTGCGAGTTGCGTAAGGCGTGGATTTATAAAGGGTCGTAACGCGTCGGCAAGACTCCGAAGGCAGAGGTCGTCGGTGTTCCATTTTTTCGCAAAGGTCGATCGCGATTTTGGGAGCGCCTTCTGAGCCATGCTCCTGACGCGGGCGACCGTAACGCAAGATCACGGGCGGTCGATATTAACTGTCGCGCTACGAGACCGGACTCCCACAACCGTGGCGCATATGTAGCGCGAGGCTGGCCAATAAGCCGAGATCGCAATCCTTCGACGGGTTTGGGGATCGCTCTAGCTATTGGGCATGTGGAGAAGGGGCAGGCAATAAATCGCTGACGTCAAAACGCGCTGACGCGTGGCGGTTGACATGGATTGATGTTGACCCAAAATGCCTACATGGTGCCTACATGAATTCCAGAAAGCAAAAAGCCCAGTCGCGATGACTGGGCTAAGTGCTTGAATTCCTTGGTGGGGCGTGACAGATTCGAACTGTCGACCTACGGATTAAGAGTCCGCTGCTCTACCAACTGAGCTAACGCCCCCAACAGAAGCGAAATTATGCAGTAACTTTTCGAGCTTGCCAACCCCCCCTTTAGTAAATTTCTTAAAAATAATCGCGCCGGCAGAGTCGAGCCATTCCTCGACGGCGCCGCGAGCGTGAAAAAGGCGCGGGGTTGATCGTCCCGGTATCATGTCGCGGACATCTCGCCGCGCGAAGCGTCGCGCGGCTTCCGACCGGGGATTGCCATGGATGAGAAAGAAATTATCGAGTTGCTCGACCGCATCCTCGCGCCATGGGTCCGTGCGCTCACGCTGACCCCGGTCAAGGTCGATGAAGAAAGCGCCACGCTGCGCCTGCCGTTTTCCGGCGGCCTGCGCCATGCGGGCGGGGTGATCTGCGGCCAGGTGTTCATGGCGGCCGCCGACACGGCGATGGTCGTCGCCATTTCGGCCGCGCTCGGCGGCTTCAAGCCGATGAGCACGGTGTCGCTGAACATCAACTTCATGCGCGTGGTCCGCAAGGGCGACGTGCTGATCACCGCGCGCGTGCTGCGCATGGGCCGCAATCTGGTGTTCGGCGAAGTCGAACTGTTCGATGAAACCGGCAACATGGCCGTCCACGCCACCACCACCTACGCGCTGCTCGACTGAGACAGAAACAGCGCGGCAAGCCGCCCGAGAGGAAAAACCAGGATGTTCGATCAGGTCGTATTCGCTGGCGGCGGCAACCGCTGCTGGTGGCAGGCGGGTTTCTGGGACGTGGTGCAGCCGGAGCTACAGATCCGGCCGCGCGTCATTACCGGCATTTCGGCCGGCGCCGCGACCGCGTGCATGCTCTACACGCGCGACTCCGACTGGGTAATGCGCTATTACCAGGACGCGCTGCGCCATAACACGCGCAACGCTTACTGGGGCAACCTGCTGCGCGGCGAGTCGGTGTTTCCGCACTACCGGATCTACCGGAAGGCGCTGCTCGACATCTACGGCGAGAAGTTTTCGACGCTCGCCGACGCGCCGGAAATCCGCATCGGCGTGTCACATCTGCCGCGCTGGCTGGGCGCGCGTAGCGCGGTCGCCGCGGGCCTGATCGCGTACAACATCGAAAAATACGTGCGCAAGACGTTGCATCCGACCTTGGGTCAGACGCTCGGCTTTCACCCGGAATTCGTGCGTGCGCAGGATTGCGCGAGCGTCGAGGATCTGGCGGATCTGATCCTGCAATCGTCGAGTACGCCGCCTTTTACGCCAGTTCTGCGGCGCAACGGCCGGCCGGTGCTGGACGGCGGCATGGTCGACAACGTGCCGGTCGGCGCACTCGACGCCGACGTCCCCGGTAACGTGCTGGTGATGGTCACGCGTCTCTACCCGCGACCGCAGATGTTCGTCGTGCCGCACGGCGAGCAGCAACGGTTTTACGTGCAGCCGTCGCGCAAGGTGCCGATTTCGAGCTGGGATTACACCAGCCCTTCGCAGATGACGCATGCATACAACCTAGGCCGCGCCGATGGCGAGACCTTCCTCGAACGCGTGCCCGATCTGCTGGAGGCTGGCGCGCACGAAGCGCGCTGAGTCGAGCGGCGTCGCGAGGACAGGTTGCGTGAGACCGCGCACAGGCCGGCTACCCGCCACCGGCAATCGTCGCCGGCAGCCAGTCAACGCCCGACCTTACCGCCGCCGCCCGCCCTGCAATGCTTCCGGATTCGCGACGCTGGCGGTATCGCCGGCGTCGAACGCCAGAATGTTGTTGAACGCCGCGGTGAAATACTGCTCGTAGCTCTCGCGCTCTACATAGCCGATGTGCGGCGTGCAGATCACGTTTTCCATTCGCAGCAGGCTGTAGCCCTGCAGGATCGGCTCGCTTTCGTAGACATCGATGGCGACCATCCCCGGCCGGTTGTGCGACAGCGCACTCACCAGCGCGTTTTCGTCGAGCAGTTCGGCCCGGCTCGTGTTCACGAGCAATGCGGTCGGCTTCATGCGCATCAGGTCTTCCTGCTTGACGATGCCGCGCGTGTCGTCGTGCAGACGCAAGTGCAAGGACAGCACGTCGCTCTGCTCGAACAGCGCTTCGCGGCTCTCGGCGACGCCATAACCGTCGGCGCGAGCGGCTTCACGCGAATGCTCGCGGCCCCAGATCAGCACGTTCATGCCAAACGCCTTGCCGTAGCCGGCGACCAGACGGCCGATCTTGCCGTAACCCCAAATCCCCAGCGTTTGACCGCGCAGCACCTGACCCAGGCCGAAATTCGGCGGCAGCGCCGATGTCTTCAAGCCGGATTGCTGCCAGGCGCCTTGCTTAAGGTTAGCTACGTATTGCGGAATGCGGCGCTGCGCCGCCATGATGAGAGCCCACGTCAGCTCGGCCGGCGCGAACGGCGAGCCGGTGCCCTCCAGCACGGCGACACCGCGCTCCGTGCAGGCCGCGAGATCGATGTGGCCGGCCACTTTGCCGGTCTGACTGATCATGCGCAAACGCGGCAATTTGTCGAGCAGTTGCGAGTTGATGCGGGTACGTTCGCGAATCAGGACGAGCGCGTCGACTTCGGCGAGACGGCTTGCCAGTTGGCCGAGTCCGCGGACGGTATTGTTGAATACTTTGACTTCGTGATCGGCCAGCAATTGAAAGCAGTCGAGCTTGCGAACAGCGTCCTGGTAATCGTCGAGGATGGCAATCTTCATGGTATGTGTCTTGCGGCGCACCATGACGGTGCGGAACCGAGTGTTATGCTCACTGTCCCTCCATGTGACTTAGGTCACATGCCGGTGTGGCAGGATGCCTTACCGTAGATGCTGCTGCAAAGTACAACAGCACCACGTTAAGGGCAAATTGAAATCGTTTTTAACAGTTTGTTGCGTGTTGAGGCAAGCCGCTTTACAGACGGTTGCAGAAGCCCCGTCAATAGGGCGCCTCCGCCCGACAGGCTGTTGGCCCAGGATGACCTGCGCCATTGCGCGTCGGCGTAGTCGACACCGCGCGTGATGAATTGAATGCCTCTCGCATGCAGCGTCGCCGGGCCGGTACCGTTTTTCTATTGCTTTCAAAACGGAGACAGGTCGATGAATCATCCCTCATTCGAAGGACAGCCCACTATCGAGGCGCCCGCGTGGGTCAAGAACCGCAAACTGATCGACTGGGTCCAGCGGGTTGCCGCGATGACCAAGCCGGCCAGGATCGTCTGGTGCGACGGCTCGCAGGAGGAGTACGACCGCCTTTGCGCGCAGATGGTCGAAGCGGGCACCCTCAAGAAACTCAATCCGGCGAAACGTCCCAATTCTTACCTGGCATGGTCCGATCCTTCCGACGTCGCGCGCGTCGAAGATCGTACCTTCATTTGCTCGCAGCGTGAGGAAGACGCCGGTCCCACCAATAACTGGATCGCCCCGGACGACATGCGCGCCACGCTCGACGGCCTGTTCGACGGCGCGATGCGCGGCCGCACGATGTACGTGGTGCCGTTTTCGATGGGTCCGCTCGGCTCGCCGATCGCACACATCGGCGTCGAGTTGAGCGACAGCCCGTACGTCGTGACCAACATGCGCATCATGACGCGCATGGGCCGCCAGGTGCACGACATTCTGGGCGAAGACGGCAAGTTCGTGCCGTGCGTTCATTCGGTCGGCGCGCCGCTCGCGGCGGGCGAGAAAGACGTGTCCTGGCCGTGCAACGAGACCAAATACATCGTCCATTTTCCCGAATCGCGCGAAATCTGGAGCTACGGCTCGGGCTATGGCGGCAATGCGCTGCTCGGCAAGAAGTGTTTTGCGCTGCGCATCGCGTCGACGATGGGCCGCGCCGAAGGCTGGCTCGCCGAACACATGCTGATTCTTGGCGTGACGTCGCCCGAAGGGCGCAAGCATCACGTCGCGGCGGCGTTTCCGTCGGCGTGCGGCAAGACCAACTTTGCGATGCTGATCCCGCCGGAAGGCCTGAACGGCTGGAAAATCTCCACGATCGGCGACGATATCGCCTGGATCAAACCGGGTAAGGATGGCCGTCTGTACGCGATCAACCCCGAAGCGGGTTATTTCGGCGTCGCGCCGGGCACGAGCGAAAAGACCAACTTCAACGCGATGGCTACCCTGACGGAAAACGTCATCTTCACGAACGTCGCGCTGACCGACGACGGCGACGTCTGGTGGGAAGGCATGACCGACGAGGCGCCCGCACACCTGATCGACTGGCAGGGCAAAGACTGGACGCCGGCCAGCGCGAAGGAGAGCGGACGCAAGGCGGCGCATCCGAACGCACGCTTCACGGCGCCGGCCTCGCAATGCCCGTCGATCGACGCGGACTGGGAAAATCCGGCGGGCGTCCCGATCGACGCGTTCATCTTCGGCGGCCGCCGTTCGACCACCGTGCCGCTCGTCACCGAAGCGCGCAACTGGGTCGAAGGTGTCTACATGGCGGCGACCATGGGGTCCGAGACGACCGCCGCCGCCGCCGGTCAGCAGGGCGTGGTGCGCCGCGATCCGTTCGCGATGCTGCCGTTCTGCGGCTACAACATGAGCGACTACTTCGGTCACTGGCTGAAAACCGGCGAGCGTCTTGAAAAACTAAACGCGAAGTTGCCGAAAATCTTCTGCGTCAACTGGTTCCGCAAAGGCACGGACGGCAAGTTCGTCTGGCCGGGCTTTGGCGAGAACATGCGCGTGTTGAGCTGGATGGTCGGCCGGATCGAAGGCACGGCGCAGGGCGAGGACCACGCGTTCGGCGTGTCGCCGCACTACGAGGACATCGACTGGAGCGGGCTGGACTTCAGCCGCGAGCAATTCGAGCAGGTGATCTCGGTCGACGACGCGGCGTGGCGCGACGAACTCGCGCTGCACGCTGAGCTATTCGACACATTGCGGAATGGTTTGCCTCCCGCTTTGACGCAGGCCAAGCAGGCGCTCGAAGGAAAACTCGCCGCTTGATCATGTGAGCGTTCACTTCGTGAGGGAAAGCCGCCTCTGGGCGGCTTTTTCTTTTCTGATCCGTCCCCGGCTCAGGATTTTTTCTGATTCCGCAATGCCGGAGCGACCTTTACCTCTGTTCGAACAAAAAACACAGTCTTAGCTGCGCCGCAGCAGATTGTTTCGGTTCGAGGAACAATTGGCGGTCATGCCCCACATTAGGGAATACAGTCGCACGAAAATTGACAATATTTCGGGTTTCGCGGGCAACTTCTGCACGATTTTGCGAGTCGTAGGAGAATTCCAAGTTCGCTTCACTGGTTTTCACCAATTGTCAGGAAGCTGTAACACGGCAGGAGTTGTCCTATGGATCATTTGCAGTCGATGCGAGTTTTCGTCAAAGTGGCGGATCTCGGCAGTTTTGCCCGCGCTGCGAGCGCGATGGATATTTCCAACGCAGTCGCCACCCGTCACGTTGCCGACCTCGAAGGTCGTCTTGGTACGCGGCTGCTCAATCGCACAACCCGCAGCTTGTCGCTGACCGAATCGGGTCAGGTGTATCTCGAGCGTGCGCGTCAGATTCTCGACGAACTGGAAGACGTCGAACAGATGGTGGTCGCGCGTAATCACGAGCCGGTCGGCACGTTGCGAATCGTCGCACCGGTCGTCTTCGGTTTGCATAATCTCGCGCCCGTGCTTCAAACGTACGCGGAGCGCTATCCAAAAGTCATCCCCGATGTCACGCTGGTCGACCGCCAGGTTGATCTCGTCGAAGAAGGTTTCGACGTTGGCGTGGTGATTGCGCGGCAAATGCGCAGTGCGAGCATCGTCACGCGGCGCCTGACCACCGGCTGCATGACCGTGTGCGCAACGCCGGCCTATCTGGAGAAGCACGGCACGCCGACGCGTCCCGAGCATCTGCTGGAGCATCCGTGCCTGAGTCTGCCGTCCGAGTACTGGGGCGACGAGCGTGTGTTCACGGGCCCGGAAGGCGAAGTGCGTGTGCGTCCGTCGAACGTGATCGTCGCGAACAACACCGAAATGCTGCGGCAGTTTGCGCTGCTCGGCATGGGCATCGCGATTCTGCCGAGCTACCTGATCGGCCGCGACATGACGCGCGGCAGGCTCGTGCGCCTGCTCGGCGATTACCGCTTGCCGCAGGTGGAAATCAACATCGCGTATCCGAGCCGTCGTCACCTGCCGGCGAAGGTACGCACGTTCATTGATCATCTGGTCGAGCACTTCAGCCAGACGCCGAACAGCCTGCTCGGTGAGCAATGGATCAAGGACGGCCTCGAGCGGCCCGTCACGTCGGCGGCGTTCGATTCCGCGGACTCCATGCCGCCGGAAGCGTTCGACGGCGCTGAGCCGCTGTCGCGGCTGCTGGACAGCGAGTTGGCGCCGGTGCCGAAGACTTTGGCAAAGACGACGAATCGCACCCGGCCAACGGCTTTGTCGCCGCTGTAACGGTTGGGACGATAGAAGATAGCAACGCAGGCGCATGCCTGCGGACAATAAAAAGGCGCAGTCACCGAAAGTGACTGCGCCTTTTTTCATGGCGAGCGCGGATGAAACCTGCCGGAAGTGACACGTCTTCCGGCGCGGCTATCAGCTTGAATCAGGAGCCGGTTTTACGCGCTACCGCTTTCTTCGCGGGCGCTTTCTTGGCTGCAGCGGTTTTGGCCGCGGGCGCTTTCTTCGCCGCAGCTTTTTTGGCCGCGGGCGCAGTCTTTACCGCCACTGCCGTTTCTCCATCGTCCGACTCCGGCGCCGCCTTCGCAGCCGATTTGGCCGCCGCGGTCTTCGCGGCAGTCTTGGCCGACGGCTCCTTCTTCTCGAATTCGAAGCCGATCTTGCCGTCATTCTGCTTGACGAGGAACGCCTTGAAGTTACGTCCGGTGCGCGACGACTTGAAGTTCGTCAGCAAGTCCGTGCGGCCTTCTTCGAGCAGCTTGGCCATCTGCTCGCGGGCAATTTCCTGCTGCAGGATGACCTTGCCCGAGCGGAAGTCGCAGGTCTTCGGGTTGGCGACCGAGTTCTCGCAGACGTAGCTCATGCCGTGTTCGAACACGCGACCCTTGCACTTCGGGCAAGCGCCCACCGGTTGCTGATCGGAAAAGTCAGGCGGTTCGCCGTCTTCGCCGCCTGCATCCTGGCCGAAATCGAACTCGAGCTTGTAGTTCTTGATCTCGTCGTCGAACGACAGCTTGAGGATGGCCGAAAACGGCCGGCCCATTTTGCTACGGAAGCCCGACAGCGGTCCGATCGTCTTGTTCTGCAGCAACTCTTCGACTTCGGGAATTTCGAACTGGCGTCCGCCCGGAATCTTCGAAATCGAAAACTCGCATTTCGAGCAGGCGAAACGCCGGTAGTTCTCCTTCACCTGACCGCCGCAATTCGGACACGGCGTCTGCAACGTCGCGTAATCGCCCGGGATCGTGTCGGAATCATATTCCTTCGCGCGCTTGACGATGGTCTGCGTCATGCGGGCGATTTCCTGCATGAACGCATCGCGCGGTAGGTTGCCGCGTTCCATCTGGGAGAGCTTGTATTCCCACTCGCCGGTCAATTCAGGCGCGGTCAGCTCTTTCACGCCGAGGCCGCGCAACAGCGTCATCAACTGGAAGGCTTTGGCGGTTGGAATCAGATCGCGGCCCTCGCGAATCAGATACTTTTCACCGAGCAGACCTTCGATGATGGCCGCACGCGTAGCCGGCGTGCCGAGCCCCTTGGCCGCCATCGCTTCGCGCAACTCGTCGTCTTCGACGAGCTTGCCCGCGCCTTCCATTGCGGACAGCAAGGTCGCTTCGTTGTAGCGTGCGGGCGGCTTCGTCACCAGTTGCTGAGCGGCGATCTTGTCGGTCTTGACCTTCTCGTCCTTCTGCACCGGGACGAGGTTCGCGTCTTCACCGCTGATTTCGCGGCCGTAGACCTGCAGCCAGCCCGGTTCAACCAGCACCTTGCCTTCGGTTTTGAAGTGATGGCCGACCACTTGCGTGATCCGCGTCGTCACCCGGTATTCGGCGGCGGGGAAGAATACCGACAGGAAGCGCTTCACGACGAGGTCGTAGAGCTTCTGTTCCGGTTCGGACAGATTCTTCGGCGCTTGCAGCGTCGGGATGATTGCGAAGTGGTCGCTGATTTTCGAATTGTCGAAGATGCGCTTGTTCGGCTTCACCCAGCCCTTGTCGAGCACCTGCTTGGCGAACGGCAGATAGTTGTTGCTCTCCTTGAGCATGCCGAGCGTCTGCTTGACCGTATCCATATAGTCTTCCGGCAGCGCGCGAGCGTCGGTTCGAGGATAGGTCAGCACCTTGTGCTTTTCATACAGCGCCTGGGCGAGGCCCAGCGTGTTCTTCGCCGAGAAGCCGAAGCGGCCGTTGGCCTCGCGCTGCAAGCTGGTCAGGTCGAACAGGGCCGGCGACAGCTGCGTGGACGGCTTCGATTCTTCGCTCACCGTGCCGATCTGGCCGCGGCAGGCGGCGACGATCGTTTCGGCCGCGGGCAGCGCCCACAGACGTGAATCGCGCTTCTCCGGGTCGAACTCGTCGCGCTTGAATTTCGGATCGAACCAGCGGCCTTCGTAGAAACCGCTCGCGCAGACGAACTCGGCCTTCACTTCCCAGTAGTCGCGCGGCACGAAGCGGCGAATCTTCTCTTCGCGCTCGACGACGATCGACAGCGTCGGCGTCTGCACTCGCCCGACCGTGGTCAGGAAGAAGCCGCCGCCCTTGCTGTTGAACGCAGTCATTGCCCGCGTGCCGTTGATGCCGACCAGCCAGTCCGCCTCCGAGCGGCAGCGCGCCGCATCGGCGAGCGGCTGCATCTCTTCGTCGCTGCGCAGACGGGCGAAGCCGTCGCGGATTGCGCCGGCCGTCATCGATTGCAGCCACAGACGCTGCACCGGCTGCTTGGCTTTGGCGTGCTGCGCGATAAGGCGGAAGATCAGTTCGCCCTCGCGCCCCGCGTCGCATGCGTTGATCAGACGGTCGACGTCCTTGCGCTTGAGCAGCTTGGTCAGCACCTTCAGGCGCGACTCGCTCTTGGCGATCGGGTTCAGATCGAAATGTGGCGGAATGACGGGCAGATTGGCGAAGCTCCACTTGCCGCGTTTGACTTCGTAGTCTTCGGGCGCGGCAATTTCCAGCAGGTGGCCGACTGCCGAGGAAAGGACGTAGTCGTCGCTTTCGTAGTACTCGTCATGCTTGGTAAAGCCGCCCAAAGCGCGCGCGATGTCGTTCGCGACGGAAGGCTTTTCGGCGATGATCAGTGCTTTGGACATGACTCGATGTGAGGTTGGTAGATCCGGGTTGATGGCCTTGAGTGCGCCATTTAAGCGCGCGACCCTCGTTTGCGACCTTTGCGACCCTTTAACGACCGCTTTATAGCACACGGCGCGAAGGCGGCGTGTCAAGTGCCTTGAAAGCGCGCCATCATAATTGCGCGCTCAGCCATTGGGCAAGCTGCGGCAAACCTGCTGTGCAGCGCTTCCAACACGCCCTTGCAGCAACAGTCGAGCGCGGGCGCCGCCGCGTTCAGGCGGCCGTCAGCGCGGGCCGCAGCTTGGGCGCGCCGGTGATGCCAGGCACGGCCGTCAGGTCCAGCAACATCCGCTCCACAATCGACGCCTGTGGCAAAACGGTACCGAAAAAGCGCGTCGTGACCGAGTCTTCAATCAGGATGGTCGGGAAGTTCTCGACATCCAGATCGTCGAAGCGGTCCGCATGGGTTTCGATGTCGATCCATGCGAAACAGATATCCGGATGCCGGTCGGCCAGTTTGTCGAACGCGTCCCGATAATCACGGCAGGTTCCGCACCATTCCGCGCACAGGCACGCCACGAACAACGTGTCGGGCTCGTTGACGCGCTCGGCGATCCGGTCCTGGTCGGTGTCGAGATTCAGCGCGGGCATGTAGTGGGTTCCTTGCGTACTTTGTCAGATGCTTTGGCGCGAATGTAGCATGGCCAATGCCGGAGGGTGCTCAACCTTGGTCCAGGCGGGGTCGGCCGTGGCTGGCCCGCATAAAGCGGCCGCCGGGCAGCAAGGTCACCTGTCCGGCGAGTTCCAGTTGCAGCAACGTGGTTTGCAGGGCCGAGTCCTCCATCTCGGTGCGGGTTGCCAGGATTTCAAGCGTGGTGGGCGAGTGGCCGAGTGCTGCGAGGAGTCGCTGCTCATCGGGAGTGACCGGGTTGAGGGGCGGCGCGGGCGGTTGTGGCGTTGCGAAGCCGGCGCGGGCCGTTGCCTGCTTCGCTGCAGCGGGTGTCGGTTCCAGCGGCGTTCCTGCTGCTATCGACAACGTGGTCGAGTCAGGCGCTGCGACAGAGCCTGCGCAAGCCGCTTCGCTCCCCATATGCGCAGTCGCTAACTCCGGGTAATTCGCATCGGCGGCCGGCGCCGTTGCCAGCGTGGGATGAGGCTTTGCCGAAGCGCCGACCGGCGGCAGCGTATTGCGCGAGTCGACGCCACCCCAAAGTACCGTCTGCTTTGAAGCCGAGGCAGTATGAACCGCCGGCCGCCTTGCAAAGCCCAACTCTTCCAGCACTTCCTCGGGCGACTCCACCAGCTTTGCGCCTTGCTTGATGATCCGATGGCATCCGCGCGACAGCGGCGCGTGAATCGAGCCGGGCAGCGCGAAGATATCGCGTCCCATTTCATTGGCGAGCCGCGCGGTGATCAGCGAGCCAGAGCGCATGGCGGCCTCGACGATCACCACGCCGCTGGCCAGCCCGGCGATCAGGCGGTTACGCTGCGGAAAATTGGCGGCGCGCGCGGGCGTGCCGAGCGGCCACTCCGAGAGAATTGCGCCCTGCACCGCAATCTGCCGCGCTAGCGCATGATGCGCCGCCGGGTACACGAGGTCCGCGCCGGTGCCGATCACCGCGACCGTGCTGCCGATGCCTTCCAGGCCGCCCCGATGCGCGGCGCCGTCGATGCCGAGCGCCAGTCCCGACACGATGGCCACGCCTGCAGCCGACAGCTCGCGTGCGAAACGCTCCGCGTCTTCGACGCCTTGCGGCGTCGCGCTGCGGCTACCGATAAGAGCGACCGCTCGCGTATGCAACAGATCGAGCCGGCCTTTTATATATAGAAGTGGCGGCGGGTCGGGCATGGTCAGCAACGCGGGCGGATACGCGGGATCATCGAGCGTCACGACCTGATTGCCTGGCAGTTCGCGCCATGCGATCACCGCGTCGAGCTGAGCGTCGAATTCGGGGCCCGGCGGCGCGAGCGCGGCGCGCGCCGCGGCTTCGCCGGCGACCCCGGCCAGGACTTGCGGCGATTGACCCAAAATCGCTCCCGGCAATCCAAAAGCGCTCAGCATCAAGCGCAGCGCCGCGGGTTTCAGCCCCGGTGCGAGCGACAGCCGCAGCCAGGCGGCGAGTTCGATGTCGGTTGCGGGCAAGGTGTGCATTGCGAGTCGCTCCTTCTGCAGGGCCAGCGGGCAGGCGGGCGCCATGCTAAAATTTTCATCATCCGAAATAACCGCAGCGCCGCGCCCACCCGCGCGGGCTCGTCGTTTAGCGCATGTAGCGCGTTGAATCGAACCGGTTCGACACCAGCTATCCTCGGCGCAATACGATGGGCCCACAACCTGGCCGAACGGCCAACGCGAATCCTTCCACGGTCAGCGGCGCCTCAAATCACACTCGAAATCATGGCTTTACTGAATATCCTCAACTATCCGGACAAGCGTCTGCACAAGATTGCGAAGCCGGTCGAAAAGGTCAACGACCGGATTCGCCGTCTCGTCGCCGACATGGCCGAGACCATGTATGCGGCGCCTGGCGTCGGCCTTGCCGCGACCCAGGTGGACGTGCACGAGCGCGTGATCGTGATCGACGTATCGGACGCGCACGACCAGTTGCTCGCGTTCATCAATCCGGAAATCATCTGGTCGAGCGATGAGCGCAAGCTTTCGGAAGAAGGCTGCCTCTCGGTGCCGGGCATTTACGACAACGTCGAGCGCGCCGAGAAAGTGCGCGTGCGCGCCTTGAACGAGAAGGGCGAAACCTTCGAACTGGATTGCGAAGGGCTGCTCGCCGTGTGCATCCAGCACGAAATGGATCACCTGATGGGCCGCGTGTTCGTCGAGTACCTGTCGTCGCTGAAGCAGACGCGCATCAAGAGCAAGATGAAGAAGCTCGCCCACGCGATGTAATGCGCGTTCACCTCGTCCATCGTCCCCGTTCATGAGTCATTCGTTGCGCGTCATCTTTGCCGGTACGCCGGAGTTCGCTGCGGCCGCGCTGGCCGCGATTCACCGCGCCGGTTTTCCGGTGCCGCTCGTGCTGACCCAGCCCGACCGGCCCGCCGGGCGCGGGATGAAATTGCAGGCGAGCCCCGTCAAGCGCTACGCGCAGGAGCATGGGCTCGACATCGCGCAGCCGCCTTCGCTGCGCCGCGCTGGCAAATACCCGGCGGAAGCCGCAGCCGCGATTGAGCAGTTGCGCGCCACGCCGCACGACGTCATGGTGGTTGCCGCCTACGGCCTGATCCTGCCGCAGGAAGTGCTCGATATTCCGCGGCTTGGCTGCATCAACATTCATGCGTCGTTGTTGCCGCGCTGGCGCGGTGCGGCGCCGATCCATCGCGCGATCGAAGCGGGCGACGCGGAAACCGGCATCACGCTGATGCAGATGGACGTCGGCCTCGACACCGGCGCGATGATCTCCGAAACGCGCACGCCGATTTCCGCCGACGACACCACCGCCACGTTGCACGACCGTCTGGCGCAGGATGGCGCGAAGCTCATCGTCGACGCGCTGATCGAACTTGAACGCAACGGCAAGCTGGCATCGACCCCGCAACCGGCGGACGGCGTGACCTACGCCGAAAAAATCGGCAAGCACGAAGCCGCGCTCGACTGGCGCCGCCCGGCCGAGGTCCTCGCGCGCCAGGTGCGTGCGTTCGATCCGTTCCCCGGTGGCGTGGGCACGCTGGATGACGGCAGCTCAGTCAAAATCTGGGCCGCGGTTCCCGCTCAGGCCCAAGGCCACAGCGCGCCCGGCACGATTACCGAAGTCTCTGCCGACGGCGTGATCGTGGCTTGCGGCGAAGCCGCGTTGCGTTTGACGCAATTGCAGAAACCCGGTGGCAAACGCCTGCCGGTGCGCGAATTCCTCGCCGGCTCGACCCTGGCTGCGGGACAGCGTTTTCAACTCCCCGAAGCAAAGTAACAGCCCGCGCATGTCTTGAACATCGACCGTTCGGCCGATGTTCAAGACCACCGCCGCGACCCTGCCGCGCGTTAGAATCCTCCATGCAGTCGCCCAAATTTCGAGGTTTTCAATGTTCGGCATTACCCATTTCGAGTTTTTCGTCGTTGCGGTCTTTCTTCTGAACGTGACGCCCGGTCCGGACACGGCGTACATCGTTGGGCGCAGCGTCGCTCAAGGCCGTGGCGCGGGCCTGATGTCCGCACTCGGCATCTCGGCGGGTTGCTGCGTCCACTCGCTTGCGTGCGCGTTCGGTTTGACCGCGCTGCTGGCCGCGTCGACCACGGCGTTCACCGTCATCAAGTTCGCGGGCGCTATTTACCTGATCTACCTCGGCGCGCGCCTCATTTTCTCCAAACCCGCAGCGCAGACGGCGGTGGCCGACGCACGCGCGGCAGATGCACCCAAGTCGCTGAAGCAGCTTTTTCTGCAAGGCTTCTGGACCAATGTGCTGAATCCGAAGGTCGTGCTTTTCTTCGTATCGTTTTTCCCGCAGTTCGTGACAACCGGCAGCGAACACAAGACGTTCGCGTTCCTCACGCTCGGCGCGGTGTTTGTCGTGATGAGCATGCTCTGGAACAGTTTTGTCGCCTGGATCGCGGGCAGCGTGACGCAGCGCTTTTCGGGCAAGCCTTCGGTGAAGAAGTGGCTGGATCGGGGAGTAGGCAGCGCGTTCGTCGGCTTGGGCATCAAGCTCGCCACCGCATCAAGATGATTGAATTTTCTCTATCTGTCCTTATCTAACGTTTCGCTTACAATCGGGCGCCGCGTTCAAGCGGCGCAGAGATGAAGCCCACGTTTTAGGAGTTGCAGACATGTTCAATTGGGTCAAAACCGCGATGTTGATGGCCGCGATCACGGCCCTTTTCATCGTGATCGGCGGGATGATCGGCGGGTCGCGCGGCATGATGATCGCGCTCGTGATCGCCCTCGGGATGAATTTCTTCTCGTACTGGTTTTCGGACAAGATGGTGCTGCGCATGTACAACGCGCAGGAAGTCGACGAAAGCAGCGCGCCGCAGTTCTATCGCATGGTGCGTGAGCTTTCCACGCGCGCCAACCTGCCAATGCCGCGCGTCTACCTGATCAACGAAGACGCGCCGAATGCGTTCGCCACCGGCCGCAATCCGGAGCATGCGGCGGTTGCCGCCACCACCGGCATCCTGCGCGTGCTGTCCGAGCGCGAAATGCGCGGGGTGATGGCGCACGAACTGGCGCACGTGAAGCACCGCGACATCCTGATTTCCACTGTGTCGGCGACCATGGCCGGCGCCATTTCCGCGCTGGCGAACTTCGCGATGTTCTTCGGCGGGCGCGACGAGAACGGCAATCGGTCGAATCCGATCGCGAGCATCGCCGTCGCGTTGCTGGCGCCGCTCGCCGGTGCGTTGATTCAGATGGCGATTTCGCGCGCGCGGGAATTCGAAGCCGACCGACGCGGCGCGCAGATTTCCGGCGACCCGCAAGCGCTCGCTTCGGCGCTCGACAAGATCCATCGTTACGCGAGCGGGATCCCGTTCCCCGTGGCCGAGCAGCATCCGGCCACCGCGCAGATGATGATCATGAATCCGCTGTCGGGCGGCGGCATCGCGAATCTGTTTTCGACGCACCCGGCCACTGAGGAACGCATCGCGCGTTTGATGGAAATGGCGCGCACGGGGCGCTTCGAATAACGCCGAGTGAAGTGACGGAAGAAGGCGGGCCTGCGGGCCCGCCTTCTTTATTTCAGGCGCCGGAAGAGAGCACAAGCCGAGGTGTCGCCGGATGATTTCACGAACAATCCCAGATAGCGCCACCCGGCGAGTTCGCCTCACCTCTTTTCCGGCTGCCGCAGCGAACCCGCGCCCCATTACTACGCTCGCGCGGTTAGCCTCGGTATGATTGCCCGCCCCTGATTTGCCATGGCTCCGCCGTTGGCCATCAAGCCACGGCGGCCCGCACCCGGCGCCACGCTACAATGTGTGCTGATTGCGCCGCGCGCACCGCGCGGCCTGCCTTTGCCTCTTTCATGACATCAAAGCCTTCTTCGCGTTCTGCTTCTCCGTCGGCACGTCCGCGCGAATCCCGTTTGTCGATGTTGCATCTCGCGCCAGAATCGCTGGGTTTCGCGCTCGACTGTGCCGGTCAGGCCGTCGGCGCCGTGCGTCTCGGCGCGGCCTTGCCGGCCGCGCTGCAATCCGTCTTCGGGTCCGCGCCTGAGGCGAGCGCCGCCGCCGCGCGCGGCGCGGTGCAGGACATCGCGTACCGCACGATGCGGCGTCTCGCGACCGCCGAATGGCTGATCGCGAAGCTGGTGAAGAAGGCGCCGCCGCCGCACGTCGGCCATCTGCTCGCCTGCTCGCTCGCACTGCTGGTCGATGACGAAGCGAGCGCCGCCTACACGCCGTTCACCGTGGTCGATCAGGCGGTGAGCGCGATCGCTGCGCGTCGCGAATTCGCATTCGCGAAGGGGCTCGTCAACGCGGTGCTGCGCAACTTCCTGCGCGAGCGCGAGACACTGCTGAGCGCCGCGCAAGCCGACGAAGTCGCGCGCTGGAACTATCCGGCCTGGTGGATCGATGCGGTCAAACGCGCATGGCCCGACGCGTGGCAGGCGGTGCTCGCGTCCGGCAACACGCAAGGCCCGCTCACGCTGCGCGTGAACGTCCGCCGCTCGACGGTCGACGCCTACCTGCAAGTGCTGCAGAGCCATCACATCGCCGCGAGCCGGGCCGGCGATTACGCGGTCAGACTCGACACGCCAATGCCGGTGGACCGCATCCCCGGTTTCAGCGATGGTGTCGTCTCGGTGCAGGACGCCGGCGCGCAACTCGCCGCGCAACTGCTCGGCGTGCGTGACGGCATGCGCGTGCTCGACGCGTGCGCGGCGCCGGGCGGCAAGACCGGCCATCTGCTCGAACTCGCGAATCTGCAACTCGTGGCGCTCGAAAGCGATGCGTCGCGCGCGCGCCGCATCGGCGAAAACCTGCAGCGGCTCAAGCTCGAAGCGGAAGTGCGCATCGGCGACGCGGGCACGCCCGCGAAGTGGCACGACGATATCGACCAGCCGTTCGACCGCATCCTCGCCGACGTGCCGTGTTCGGCATCGGGCATCGTGCGGCGTCATCCGGACATTCGCTGGCTGCGCCGAGCGTCCGATATTCCCGCGCTGGTCGCCGAACAGCGCCGCATCCTCGATGCGCTCTGGCCGCTCGTGAAGCCAGGCGGCGAGTTGCTCTACGTTACATGTTCGATCTTTCCGGAAGAAGGCGAATTGCAGGCGCAGTGGTTTGGAAACAAGTATCAGGATGCGGTACGATTGGACGCGCCGGGGCAACTTTTACCTTCAGTCGCCCGCGCGCCCGCCGATACCTCGGCCGGTTCCCATGCCGGACAATCCGCTGAAGACAGCGCCGGCGCGAACTCAGACCACGACGGATTTTTCTACGCGCGCTTTCAGAAACGGTGACCATCAAACGCTTCTTCCCGCTTCGGCTCGCTGCCGTGCTCTGGATCGCGCTGGCCGTATGGCTTGCAGCGCCGGGCGCGGCGCACGCTGATTCGATCGCGGTGCAGCGGGCGTCGCTGCAATCTGACAGCAGCGGTTGGAGCCTCGACGCGCGTTTCGACTTCGAACTCAACAGCAATCTCGAAGATGCAGTCAACAAAGGCATTCCGCTCTATTTCACGACCGACTTCGAACTGAGCCGGCCACGCTGGTACTGGTTCGACGAGCAGCCGGTGAGCGTGTCGCAAAGCATTCGCCTGTCGTTCCAGCCGCTGACGCGCGAATACCGCGTGTCGAGTGTGTCGTCCGGTGGGTTGCAGCTTGCCTTCGGCACGCTCAAGGATGCGCTCGCGGTGATCAAGCACGTCACGTCATGGCATGTGATCGAGCGTAATCAGGTGCGGGCCGGCGAGACCTACAACGCGTCGGTGCGCATGCAGCTCGACATCGCGCTGATGCCCAAGCCGTTCCAGATCGACGCGGTGAACAACCGCGACTGGAACCTCGCCTCCGAATGGAAGCGCTTTACCTTCACGGCGACCGAACGTGCTAAATAAAGTGCGCTCAACCACCAGTGTCAGCAGCATCGTCGTGCGCGTGCTGGTGTCGACGGTCGCGGTGACGGCCGTGTTACTGCTCGTGCTGCTCGCCGCCGCGAGCGCGAATACCGAATTCTTCGACCGCTATTACCAGTGGCTGTACGGCGCCAATGTCGCGGTCGCGATGATCTTTCTGCTGGTGGTGGCGGCACTCGTCATCATCATCATCGTGCGGCTGCGTAAGGGTAAGTTCGGCACGCGGCTGCTCGCGAAACTCGCGTTCTTCATGGCGCTGGTCGGCGTGGTGCCGGGCGGGATCATTTACGTGGTCTCGTATCAGTTCGTGTCGCGCAGTATCGAATCGTGGTTCGACGTGAACGTCGAAACCGCGCTCACGGCCGGTCTGAATCTCGGGCGTGGCATGCTCGACGCGTCGCTGTCGGACCTGCAGACCAAGGGCCGCCTGATGTCCGAGCAGATCGCCAGCGCGGACGCCGCCGGCACCACGCTCACGCTGTTGCGCCTGCGCGATCAGTTCGGCGTGCAGGACGCGATCATCGTCGAGCCCACGCGCAGCATGTCGGGCGCGACACCCGACATGCATGTGGTTGCACAGGCCTCCGGCAACTACGCGATGCTCGTCTCGAACGACCTGCCCACGCCGCTGATGATCGAACAGGCGCGCGGCCGCGGCTACGCGGCGATCGAAGGCGAAGTGGACGGCGATCCGCAAGCGCACGGCAGCAAGGGCGTGCTGCGCCTGCGCGTCGTGCAGCGCATCCCCGACTCGAACGCTTCGCTCTTGCAGCCGGCCGAACGCTTCCTGCAACTCACGCAGCCGGTATCGCCGTCGCTCGCGCGTAATGCGGACGCGGTGCAGCGCGCTTATCGCGAGTACCAGGAGAAGGCGCTCGGCCGCACGGGCTTGCGCAAGATGTACATCGGCACGCTGACGCTCGCGCTGTTTCTCGCCACCTTCATCGCGATGATGCTGGCGCTCGCGCTCGGCAATCAACTGGCGCGGCCGTTGTTCCTGCTCGCGCAGGGCACCAAGGAAATTACCGAGGGCGATTACACGCCGAAGCGCGAAATCAAATCGCGCGACGAGCTCGGCTTTCTCACGCAGTCGTTCAACGCGATGACGCGGCAGTTGTCCGAAGCGCGCGCGGCGGTCGAGAACAACCGCATCGCGCTCGAACATTCAAAGGCGTATCTGGAAAGCATCCTCGCGAATCTGACCGCGGGGGTGTTCGTGTTCGACCGGCAGTTCAGGCTCACCACCGCGAATCGTGGCGCCGAGCGGATTTTCCGCCAGCCGTTCCAGACCGTGCTCGGTTCGTCGCTCGATCAGATCGGCGCGTTGAGCGAATTCGGCGGCATGGTCCGCAAGGCGTTTGCCGATCGCGAAGCGGCAAGCGGCGACGGTCACGACGATCGTGGCCACTGGCAGCAGCAGTTCTCGATTCAGGTGCCGGGCGAAACCGAACCGCTCACGCTGCTCGTGCGTGGCGCGCGCCTCGTCTCGGCGGCGGACCGTGATGCCGAAGACATGCAGACCTCCGGCTACGTGGTGGTGTTCGACGACATCTCCGACGTGATCTCCGCGCAGCGTTCGATTGCATGGGGTGAAGTCGCGCGCCGGCTCGCGCACGAGATCAAGAATCCGCTCACGCCGATCCAGCTCTCCGCCGAGCGTTTGCAGATGAAGCTCGCCGACAAGCTGTCGCCATCCGACGCCGACGTGTTAAAGCGCGGCGCGACCACGATCGTCAACCAGGTCGCCGCGATGAAGCAGATGGTCGACAATTTCCGCGACTACGCGCGCACGCCTCCTGCTGTGCTCGCGCATCTGCAGTTGAACGATCTGGTCAGCGAAGTGCTCACGCTGTACGGTATCGAAGAAGGCAAGGGCGCGATCCAGGTGGAGCTCGCCGCGTTGCCCGTGATTCGCGGCGACGCGACGCAATTGCGGCAGGTGATTCACAACCTGCTGCAGAACGCGCAGGATGCGGTAGCCGATGTCGAGCATCCGCGTGTGTTGCTCGAGACGAGGACAGTAGAATACGGAGACCCCGACACGGAAGGCAAAGTACGCGTCGCGGTGCGTCTGACAGTGTCGGATAACGGACCAGGGTTCCCCGCGCGCATCCTCACGCGCGCATTCGAACCTTATGTGACGACCAAGGCCAAAGGTACGGGCCTAGGTCTTGCAATGGTCAAGAAGATCGTCGACGAGCATGGCGCGCGCATCGACATTCGCAATCGCATGAAAGCGGGCGACGTGATCGAAGGCGCGCAGATTTCGATCCTCTTCCTTCAACTGGCGGACGATGCCGCGGCACCCGGTACAGGGCCGCGACCGGCGCACGGCAGCGGTGCGTCGCAGGGAAAGACAAAAGCAACAGTGCAGACAAGGGCAGCGTAAATGGCAACCATCCTGGTGGTAGATGATGAAATGGGCATCCGGGAATTGCTCTCGGAGATCCTGAGCGACGAGGGGCATGTCGTGGAGGCCGCTGAAAATGCGCAGGAAGCGCGCGAGTTCCGTTTGCGCCAGGCGCCGGACCTCGTGCTGCTCGACATCTGGATGCCCGATACCGACGGCGTGACCTTGCTCAAGGAATGGGCGGCGCAAGGGCAACTGACCATGCCGGTGATCATGATGTCCGGTCACGCGACCATCGATACGGCGGTCGAAGCGACCAAGATCGGCGCGCTCAATTTTCTCGAGAAACCGATTGCGCTGCAGAAGCTCCTGAAGGCCGTCGAGCAAGGTCTCGCGCGCGGCAATTCGGCCGGGGCGCCCGGCGGTGCAGCGGCCAAGCCGGTGTTGCCGGTAAGCGCGTCCGCGGTGGCGTCGTCGGCCGCGTTGCCGATGCTGTCCACCGACGGCATGGGCAGCGGCGCGCTGGCCGCGCAAACGGCCTCGATCTCGTTCGACATTCCGTTGCGCGATGCGCGCGATGCGTTCGAGCGCGCGTACTTCGAATATCACCTTGCGCGTGAGAACGGCAGCATGACGCGCGTGGCGGAGAAGACCGGTCTGGAGCGCACGCACTTGTATCGCAAGCTCAAGCAGCTCGGCGTCGATCTCGGCAAGAACAAAGGGGAGTGAGGACACGTGTGAGCGCGGCGCTTCACGCGTTGCTTCCGCCTCGACAGATTTTTTCACGAAGGGGCTTGTCAGACTGAATACCCCTTGATATCATTTCGTTCTTCGTTGGCCCGGTAGCTCAGTTGGTAGAGCAGCGGATTGAAAATCCGCGTGTCGATGGTTCGATTCCGTCCCAGGCCACCAGGATTCAGCCCCAGGAAATCGCAAGATTCCTGGGGCTTTTCCTTTTCTGACGGGCATTCGTGGCTTCGGCTTGCGCGTACGGCTGCGCCAAGGCGCGCTCGGCGGCATTCGGCGTCGCGTGATAAAATCGCGCCAGTTCAAGGACTTGCGCGCAGGCAAATGTGTCACCTGCGTCGCGCCCGGATGCCGCGCGGCACAGGCCGCCATCCGCACCGAACCCTTCGCCCGACGATTAACGGTATAAGCGCCCAGCGACTCTGCCTGCAGAAGGCGCGGCCTATACTGCTTTGGGCCGGCAGCAGTGCCGGCACGCGTCGCGCCGCGTTGCTCGCATGGCGCACCTCGCGCAGCGCGACGCGGCACTCATCATTCACGGAGTTTCACGGTGATCCGCAAAGACGCTAAGCGTAGCGCTCTCGTGCTGTTTTCCGGCGGCCAGGATTCCGCCACGTGCCTTGCCTGGGCGCTCGATCGTTACGAGACGGTCGAAACGCTCGGCTTCGATTACGGTCAGCGTCATCGCGTCGAACTCGATTGTCGCGAAGGATTCCGTCAGGGTGTCGCGCGAGCGTTTCCGGCGTGGGCCGAGCGGCTCGGCGAAGACCATATGATCGATCTGTCGGTGCTCGGCTCGATCAGCGATACCGCGATGACACGCGAGATCGAAATCGAAGCCATGGCCAACGGTTTGCCGAACACGTTCGTGCCGGGCCGCAATCTGATGTTCATGACCATCGCGGCGGCGATTGCTTATCGGCGCGGTTTGCAGGTGCTGGTCGGCGGAATGTGCGAGACGGACTTCTCGGGCTATCCCGATTGCCGCGACGACACGATGAAGGCGCTGCAGGTTGCGCTGAATCTCGGCATGGACACGCGCATGCTGCTCGAAACGCCGCTGATGTGGCTCGACAAGGCCGACACGTGGCGTCTCGCCCGCGAGCTGGGCGGCGACGAACTGGTCGAACTGGTGCGCATCGAAACGCACACCTGTTACGTCGGCGAACGCGCCGAACTGCATGCGTGGGGCTTCGGCTGCGGCGAATGTCCGGCATGCCGCTTGCGCAAGCGCGGCTATGAAGCCTACCTGGCCGGCGAAAACGTCACCGAGCCGCCGCTCTGACAAGCGGCGCACGGCACACGACGAAGCAGCACAACGCAGGCCATCATTTTCAGGAACACAAGGCAGAAAGCAGCATGACTTACGCGGTCAAGGAAATCTTCTACACGTTGCAGGGCGAGGGCGCGAATGCCGGGCGTCCGGCCGTGTTCTGCCGGTTTGCCGGCTGCAATCTGTGGTCGGGTCGCGAGGAAGATCGTGCGCAAGCCGTGTGCCGTTTCTGCGATACCGACTTCGTCGGCACCGATGGCGAGAACGGCGGCAAGTACCGCATCGCCGAAGACCTGGTGCAGATGATCGCGTCGCAATGGCCGCAAGGCGAGGGCGAGCGTTTCGTGGTCTGCACGGGCGGCGAGCCGATGCTGCAGATCGATCAGCCGCTGGTCGACGCGCTGCATGCCGCGGGCTTTGAGATCGCGATCGAAACCAACGGTTCGTTGCCGGTGCTCGACACGATCGACTGGATCTGCGTGAGCCCGAAGGCCGACGCGCCGCTCGTCGTGACCAAAGGTAACGAACTGAAGGTCGTGATCCCGCAGGACAACCAGCGCCTGTCCGAGTATGCGAAGCTCGACTTCGAGTATTTCCTCGTCCAGCCGATGGACGGTCCGTCGCGCGACATCAACACCAAGCTCGCGATCGACTGGTGCAAACGCCATCCGCAATGGCGCCTGTCGATGCAGACCCACAAGTATCTGAACATTCCCTGATTTGCCGTGCTGACGATTACACGAAAACTCGAATTCGACGCGGGTCACCGCATCCCCGATCACCGCAGCCAGTGCCGTAATCTGCACGGCCATCGCTATGTGCTCGAAATCACGCTGCAAGGCGATCTGGTCGACACCGAAGGCGCGCCCGATCGCGGCATGGTGATGGACTTCGCCGACGTGAAATCGCTGGCCGTCGAGCATCTGGTCGACAAGTGGGATCACGCGTTCCTCGTCTACGAAGGCGACACCCAGGTGCGCGGCTTTCTGGAGAGCATGGCAGGCCACAAGACGGTGGTGCTCGACCGCATCCCAACCGTGGAAAACCTCGCCGCTGTCGCGTTCGATATTCTCGCGAACGTGTACGACGCGCACTACGGCGTGAATCTGCGCCTGCACAAGGTGCGTCTGTACGAGACGCCGAATTGCTGGGCCGACGTGGTCCGCGACTAGACCGCAAGGCGCGGCTGCGCGCCCCATAGAAAGTGGCCTGACCCCCGCGTTATTGACACGGTATGATCGCTCCGATAATCACACGGAGCGAGACATGCCGGTCACCGCATTGCGTCGCAGCAGGCATCCAGGCCGAACCGGCCTGCGCCATTGTCTTTGTTCTTGCCGGGCCCACGAGGCCGGCCTGCTTTCCCGCGTTTCAGGCGATCCATGCGATCGCCATCACGGAGCACGGCGATGAGCACCTTCACCAATCCCCTCAAGCAACGTCTGGCGGAAGCCGATCCGCTGTTCGGCCTGTGGCTGTCGCTCGGCAGCGACGCCGCCGCCGAAGCGCTCGCGCACGCCGGTTTCGACTGGCTGCTGATCGACATGGAGCACGCGCCGAACGATAGCGGCGACGTCGCTTCGCAACTGCGCGCGATCGCCGCCGCGCATCTGCCGAGCGAGCCGGTGGTGCGCGTGCCCGCCAGCGAGGGCTGGCTCGTCAAGCGCGTGCTGGATGCCGGTGCTCGCACGCTGATGTTCCCCAACATCGAATCCCCCGACGACGCGGCTCACGCCGTGCGTCTCACGCAATATCCGACCGCCGAGGCGCTCGACGGCCAGCGCGGCGTCGCCGGGGTGGTGCGCGCGTCGGGTTACGGCATGCGGCGCGACTACGTGCAGACGGCCAACGCGCAGATCGCGACCATCGTGCAGATCGAGTCGGCGCGCGGCTTGCAGGAGGTCGAGAAGATCGCGGCGACGCCGGGTGTCGACTGCCTGTTTGTCGGACCGGCCGATCTGGCCGCGAGCCTCGGCCATCTCGGCGATTCGAAGCATGCCGACGTGCAGGCGGCAATGGCGCGGATCGTCAGCGCCGCTGACAAAGCCGGCATCGCGGCCGGCATTTTCGCGATGGACGTCGCGAGCGCGAAGCAGCATCGCGATGCGGGTTTTCGTTTCATCGCGCTGGCCGCCGACGTTATGTGGATGTTGCGCGCAACCCGTCAGGCGTTGCAGGAGGTGAGGTCATGAAGTGCAGGGTGCAGGGAGTCGTCGTGCGGACGGTGGTCGTGGCGGTGTTGCTGGTGAGCGGCGTGGCGAGCGGTACCGCCTATGCGCAGGACCGGGTCGCGAAGTCGAACGATCCGGAGACGCAAACCGCGGTGGCCGACTACAACGCCGGCAACCTGAGCGCGGCGCTGGCCGAGTTTCGCAAGGCTGCCGAGCGCGGCAGCCGGCTCGCCGAATTCAATTACGCGATGATGCTGCTCAACGGTGAAGGCACCCCGGTCAATGTCGACGAAGGCAAAAAGTGGCTGCGCAAGGCCGCCGACGCCAACATGTCGCATGCGCAATACGTGTACGGCAAGATGTACGACGATGGCGAGTTCGTCGGGCGCGATCCGGTCGAGGCGCACCGCTGGTTTCTGAAGGCCGCGCAACAGGGCCACGTGCAGGCGGAACTCGCGCTGGCCAATCAGTTTCTCGACGGGCGCGGCACCGAGCGCGACAACAAGCAGGCGTTCGTCTGGTACAAGAAGGCGGCGCAGGGCGGCGACATGACCGCGCAATACGTGACCGGCTCGTTCTACGAGCGCGGCGGCGACGGCGTGGACAAGAATCTGAACGTCGCGCGCGCCTACTATGCGGCAGCGGCGGCGCAGGGCGATCCGGCGGCGCGTCTGAAGTATCAGCAGCTCAGCGCGCAGTTGCGGGATCAGAAGGAAGTGAAACCGCAGTAAATGAAAAAGGGGCGCTCCCGTGAACGGTGCGCCCCTTGAGCGTTTTGATTCTTCGTTCAGGCCTGCTCCGCTCCAGCCAGCGTCAATCTTCGACCATCGCCGCGCGGCCTCCCGCGCCGCGCTAACTCTGCATCAACCGCTTCTGGCGCGCGACGCTCATGATGAGGCCGATCGCGACCCCCAGCGTCGTCAGCGCGGTGCCGCCATAGCTCATGAACGGCAACGGCACGCCCACCACCGGCAAGATCCCGCTCACCATGCCGATATTGACGAACGCGTAAGTGAAGAAGGCCATCGTCAACGATCCGGCCAGTAGCCGCCCGAACAATGTCGCGCCGTTAGCCGCGATATACAGCCCGCGCGCGATCAACAGCATGTAAAGCGTGAGCAACACGACCCCGCCGGCCAGGCCGAACTCTTCGGAGAAAACCGCAAAGATGAAGTCGGTGTGCTTCTCGGGGATGAACTCCAGATGCGCTTGCGTGCCCTTCAACCAGCCTTTGCCGAGCGGTCCGCCCGAGCCGATCGCGATCACCGCCTGAATGGTGTGGAAGCCCTTGCCGAGCGGATCGGAGGTCGGATCGAGCAGGGTACAGATGCGGTGCTTCTGATAGTCGTGCATCAGCGGCCACTGCACCTCGGGCTGGCAGATCTTGTCCTGAAACGCCGCAATCGAAGCGACCGCGATCACGCCGGCAATCAGCACCGGCACGATCAGTTTGAAGCTCAGGCCCGCGAAGTAAATCACGAAGAAGCCTGCCGCGAACACCAGCACGGCCGTTCCCAGATCGGGCTGCTTGGCGATCAGACCAACCGGCACCGCGAGGATCAGAAGACCCACCAGATAGTCGTACCAGCGCATCACGCCTTCGCGGCGCTGGTAGTACCAGGCGAGCATCAGCGGTGTGGCGATCTTCAGGATTTCCGACGGCTGGATCACCACGCCGACATTGATCCAGCGCTTCGCGCCCTTGCGCGTGAGGCCGAACATCGCCACCGCGACCAGTAACGCGATTCCGAACGTATAGAGCGGGACCGCGAAGCGCATCAGCGTGGTGGGCGGCACATTGGCGAGCCCCCACATCAGCACGAACGTCAGCAGGATGTTGCGCAACTGGTCTTCCACGCGGCCGGGGACGTCCAGACTCGCGCTGTACAGCGTGACGATGCCGACGCACAACAGCAGAAACACGATCAGGGCGAGCGGGCGGTCGAAGCCCGCGAACATCTTCTTGATGCGCTCGAGCCAGGCGCGCTTGTCGAATTGCATGCCTTTCTCCTTACTCGTCGATGCCGCCGGTAACCGGCTGGCGTGGCGACGTGGCCTCGGTGGCGTCATCCCGCGACGGGGCGGGGCGCGTTACGGCTGTCGGCGTCGGGTCGCTGGCAGGACGGGGTTGATGCGGAGCGCCGGATTTACGCGGCGCTGGTTTCTTTGCGGCGGCGCCGGACGCGGAGGCGGGCACCGCCGCCGACGCACCTGCCACCGCTGCGGCGGAGGCCGCTGCCGCCGCGGACGCCGCATTCGCGGCAGCGGAAGACGCCGCAGCCGCAGAGGCCGCTGCTGCTGCCGAAGCCGCTCCGGGCATCGGCAACGCGGTGAAGCCCGCGGCGATTTTGACTGGCTGCGCGCCTTCCTGCGGTGTCGGCGCATCGCCGACCTGCGGCGCGGACGCGTCCTCGGTCGCCGACGCCGCCGCTGCGACGGCCGCCGCCTCGGCACCCGGCTTGTTCTTGCCGACCAGGTAGTAATCGAGCACCTTGCGCGCAATCGGACCCGCCGACTCCGCACCCCAACCGCCGTTTTCGACGATCAGTGCGAGCGCGATCTTCGGTTGCTCGGCTGGAGCGAACGCGATGAACAGCGCGTGGTCGCGCAGATGCTCGGCAATCGCGTGACCTTTGTAGTTCGCGCCCTGCAGCGAATAGACCTGCGCCGTGCCCGTCTTGCCGGCCGCCTGGTACTGCGCGCCGATGAACAGTTTGGACGCCGTACCGTTGGTCACGACGCCTTCCATTGCGCGCTTGATGATGTCGATGTCCGACTGCTTCACCGCGATCTTGTCGCTCGGATCGCGCACCACGGCGCGGGTGTCCTTCGTGATCGGGTTTTCGATGTCGCGCACGAGGTGCGGCTTCATCACGACGCCGTTGTTTGCGAGCGTCGCGGTGGCGTGAGCGAGCTGCAGAATGGTGAACGAGTTGTAGCCCTGACCGATGCCCAGACTGATCGTTTCGCCTTCATACCAGCGTTGCTGTTCGGGCTTGCGGTACGCCTTGCGCTTCCATTCCGTCGACGGCAGGATGCCGCGCGCTTCGCCCGAGATGTCGATGCCGGTGATCTGACCGAAACCCCACGGCTTCATGAAGTTGGCGATATTGTTGACGCCGAGATCGTGCGCGAGCATGTAGAAATACGTGTCGTTCGACACGACGATCGCGCGGTTCATGTCGACCCAGCCCTGGCCCGAGCGCACGTCGTTGCGGAACGTGTGGCCGCCGAACGTGTACGAGCCCGGATCCTGGAAACCCCAGCCCGGCGTGCGCTTGTGCAGCGTCAGCGCGGCGAGCGCCATGAACGGCTTGTAGGTCGAACCCGGCGGGTAGGTGCCGTGCAGCGGCCGGTTCAGGAGCGGATGGTCCGGCGAGTTATTCAGCTCGTCCCAGGTTTGCTGGTCGATGCCGTCGACGAAGGAATTCGGGTCGAAGCTCGGCGCCGACACGAACGCGAGCACGTCGCCGGTTGCCGGTTCGATCGCGACCAGCGCGCCGCGGCGTCCGGCGAACGCCTGCTCGGCGACTTGCTGCAGGCCGATATCGAGCGACAGCACGAGGTTGTTGCCGGGCGTCGCCTGGGTGCGCGACAGCGTGCGCACCGGCCGGCCGCCGGCCGTCACTTCCACTTCCTCGAAACCGGTCTGGCCGTGCAGTTCCGTTTCGTAACTCTGCTCGACGCCGATCTTGCCGATGTAGTCGGTGCCCTTGTAGTTGTTCGCGTCCAGCCGCGGATCGTAGTGGTCCGGATCGCTGTTGTTCTGGTCGCTGGCGTCGTCGATACGGTCCTGGTCGCGCTGCGAAATCCGGCCGATGTAGCCGATCACGTGCGCCGCGGTCGCCCCGAGCGGGTATTGGCGGAACAGGCGCGCGCGCACTTCGACGCCGGGGAAACGGAAGCGCTGCGCGGTGAAGCGCGCGACTTCGTCGTCGGTCAGGCGGGTGCGGATCGGCAGGCTTTCGAAGTTCTTCGAATCTTCCTGCAGCTTCTTGAAGCGGCGCCGGTCACGGGCATCGATCGAGACCACCGTGGCCAGACTGTCGATCACGTTTTCGAGCGAGTCGTTCAGCTTCGACGGCGTGATTTCGAGCGTATAGGCCGAGTAGTTCTTGGCCAGCACCACGCCGTTGCGATCCGTGATGATGCCGCGGTTCGGCACGATCGGCGCGACGGAAATGCGGTTCTCATCGGCCTGCAGCGAATATTTGCTGTAGTGCCAAACCTGCAGGAACAGGAAGCGGAAGCCGATCAGCCCGAAACAGACGAACACGAACAGGCCCGCCGCCGCGACGCGCAGGCGGAACTTCGAGAGCTGTTGCTGAGTGTCCTTGAATTCGGTCATGCGATTCTGCAAAAGGCCGGACGACGGCCATCATGAGTGTGCGCCTGATCCGGCCGGAACCGGAGGGCATGAACAGCGATGCGCGTCGGGCGGGCCGGGCGGATGAGTTCCATCGGAACGGAACGGCCGGCGGGCCCGATGCGGGATCAAATGGGCCGCGTATCGTCCGGATCGGCCGGGCGGCGTTGCGGCATCAACAACAGCACGCTGGCGATCGGCCACAGCGCGGCTTCGACGAAACCGTCGATCAGGTAACCCCAGCCCGGAAACGCCGCGCCCGTCAGCAAACGGATCACGAACGGCACCAGCTGCGCGACGACCAGCAGCGGCATCACCGCGAAGGTCTGCACGCCGAGCGACATCCACAGCACGCGCCGGTGGATCGTGATTGCCCCGTACGACAACAGCGTGTACGCCAGGGCGTGCTCGCCGAGCAGGCTGGCGTTGTGCACGTCCATCAGCAAACCGAGGAAAAACGCGATGCCCATGCCGACTTTGCGCGGCTGGTGCACGTTCCAGAACAGCAGCACGAGCGCGACGAAGTCCGGCACGCCGACGAGGCGCCCCCACGGCATCAGGTTCAGCAGGAACGCCGCAGCGAGGCTGAACGCGATGAAGTACGGATTGACCGGCTGCAGGATGTATTGCGGACGGTTCATGGCTTGGCTCCCGACGCAGCTTGTGGCTTTGCGCTCTTCTCGGGGACCGGTTTTTTCTCGGCGGCGGACTTCTTCTCCGCGGCGGCCGGTTTGGCCGGCGCTTTGTCGGCGGGTTTCCCGGTTACGGCTTGCTCGGCCGCAGCCTTTTCTGCCGGCCTGGCGGCGGATTTATCCGCTGCGCCCTTGCCGTCCGCCGATTTGCCGGCCTTCTTCTTCGCTTCCTTCGCGGCGGCGGCCGCGTCGGGTTCTTCGGGCGGGCGCGGCGGCACGTCGTTGACGTAGTGCAGGACGAGCAGTTGACGCGCACCGCGCACCGGCGCGACCGGCACGCAGACCACGCGCGCGAACGCCGTGTCGGCCTGTTTGTCGACCCGCACGACCTTCGCGACCGGCAGTCCCGGCGGATATACACCGTCGAGCCCACTGGTGACGAGTTCGTCGCCGGTTTGAACGTCGGCGCTGATCGGCACGAAGCGCAGGTCGAGCGTGTCGCCCTTCGGCGTGCCGTAGATCACGCTGCGCAAGCCGGTGCGCACGATCTGCACGGGCACCGCCTGATCCTTGTCGGTGAGCAGCGTGACTTCGGCTTGCAGCGGGAACACGCGCGTCACCTGACCGATCACGCCGTCTTCGTTGACGACCGGCGAACCGTTCTGGATGCCCTGTTGCGCGCCGCGCCCGATGACCACCTTCTGCGTGAACGGATCGCGCGTGTCGTACTGGATTTCTGCAGGCAGCGATTGCGTGGTCGCGCGCTGCGACAGTTGCAGCAGCGCACGCAAATGGGCGTTTTCGGCGGCGAGTTCGGCGGCGGTATTGGCTTTCTGAGAAAGCTGCAGGTCTTTCGTGTGCAGCTTGTCGTTCTCGCTGCGCAGTGTGGCGCTGGTCACGGCCAGATCGGCGGCGCCCATGAAGATGTCGCGCGGCACCAGGGCCGCGCGTTGCAACGGATAAAGACCTGCGCCGAGCACGCCGCGAACGATTTCGAGCGTCTGGAAGCGTGCATCGGAGATCAGCAGGGCCAGCGCCAGCACGACGAAAAACAGCAGTCGTGCCAGTGCGGAAGGGCCTTGCTTGAACAGGGGCGGCGGACTGTATTCCATGGTCGGCGCCGGGGGCGTGAACAGTTGGGTGAGACGGCGGCGCGCGACGGACGCGCGCTCAGCGCGCGGCGGCTGGTCGGCCCAGCCGGTGACAAACACAAACCGGCCCGCAAGGGGCCGTGTGCCAGATCCGCGCTACTGACATGGAGAGGCGCTCGCTTACTCGTACGAGAAGATGCTGCCGAGCTTGTCCATGCGTTCGAGCGCCATGCCCGAGCCGCGTACGACGCAGGTCAGCGGGTCTTCGGCGACGAGCACCGGCAGGCCGGTTTCTTCGGCGAGCAGGCGGTCCAGATCGCGCAGCAATGCGCCACCGCCCGTGAGCATCATGCCGCGTTCGGCGATGTCGGCGCCGAGTTCCGGCGGCGTTTGTTCCAGTGCGATTTTCACCGACGACACGATCTGGTTCAGCGGATCGGTGAGGGCTTCGAGAATTTCGTTGCTGGAAATCGTGAAGCTGCGCGGAATGCCTTCCGACAGATTGCGGCCCTTTACTTCCATTTCCTTGACTTCGGAACCGGGGAACGCGGAGCCGATTTCCTTCTTGATCGCTTCGGCGGTTTGCTCGCCGATCAGCATGCCGTAGTTGCGGCGGATGTAGTTGACGATCGCTTCGTCGAACTTGTCGCCGCCCACGCGCACCGAGCCCTTGTACACGATGCCGCCGAGCGAGATCACGCCGACTTCCGTCGTGCCGCCGCCGATGTCGACGACCATCGAGCCGGTCGCTTCCGACACCGGCAGGCCGGCGCCGATTGCGGCCGCCATCGGTTCTTCGATGAGATAAACCTGCGACGCGCCTGCGCCGTGCGCCGCTTCCTTGATCGCGCGGCGCTCGACCTGGGTCGAACCGCACGGCACGCAGATGATGATGCGCGGCGACGGCGAGAACATGCGCGATTCGTGAGCGGTCTTGATGAACTGCTTGATCATCTGCTCGGTGACGGTGAAGTCGGCGATCACGCCGTCTTTCATCGGGCGGATCGCCTCGATGTTGCCCGGCACCTTGCCGAGCATCTGCTTGGCTTCCTTACCGACTGCCTGGATGGTCTTCTTGCCGTTGGGACCGCCTTCCTGGCGGATCGAGACCACCGACGGTTCGTCCAGCACGATGCCCTTGCCACGCATGTAGATGAGCGTATTGGCGGTGCCGAGGTCAATCGCCAGATCGTTGGAGAAGTAGCTGCGAAGAAAACCGAACATTCAAAATCCTGTCTCGCTGGGGGCCGGGCCTCGCAACGTTTGCGTAGGGCGGCAGCGGAAAAATAACAGCTTCAACCGGGCGGACACTGCGCCACTTGAACTTGAAACTGCGAGGGAGTCTACCGGAGGCCGTTGCAAAGCCAAATCAGAAAAATCCGAACGTTCTTTGGGAATTGTTCAGAAAGGACTTGGTAAGTCGGTCCGGGTTTGGGTCGAACGCGTAATGATACCTTATAATTTTGGATGTTTTGAAGGAAACGGAGGGCACTTTTTGCCTCCGCCGACCCCCTTTTTCGGGGTTGTCCTATTGCCTCGTAACTTGCTGTTGCAGTGTCGTTTTTTTAGCGCTGCGATGGTCCACCACAATTTCCGGTGACTGCATGGCTCTGACCCTGACCGATGTTAAACGGATCGCGCATCTCGCGCGGCTCGAACTGGCCGACGCCGACGCTGAGCACACGCGGGCCCAGCTCAATGATTTTTTCGGCCTTGTCGAGCAGATGCAGGCGGTCGATACCACCGGCATCGCCCCGCTTGCCCACCCGATCGAGCAGATCGAAGACGTCGCGCTGCGCCTGCGCAACGACGTCGTGACCGAGACGGTCGAACGCGAAGCCTTCCAGCGCCCGGCGCCGGCCGTGCAGGACGGCTTGTACCTCGTGCCGAAGGTGATCGAGTAAGACCCGCGCAGCAAGCCCGGCGTGGCTTGCCAGCCTGCGGCATGCCGCCCCGCACGAGCGGCGCGCGTGTGCGCCACCGCCGGCCTCCTCGGCCCGGTTTGCCGGCGGGCAGCCGGACGCCTCCACGGCAGCGTGACCGCGCTGCCGCGCTTTCCAGGATAAAACGCAATGCATGAAAAAAGTCTGACCGAACTGCGCGCCGCACTGGCGGCCAAGGAATGCTCCGCAGTCGAACTGGCGCAGCTGTACCTGAAGCGGATCGACGCGGCCACTGGCCTGAACGCGTTCATCCAGGTCGATCACGAATTGACGCTCGCGCAGGCGAAAGCCGCCGACGCGCTGCTCCACACCGGCCATGCCGGCCCGCTGGTGGGCCTGCCGATCGCGCACAAGGACGTGTTCGTCACCAAGGGCTGGCGCTCCACCGCCGGCTCGAAGATGCTGGCGAACTACGAAAGCCCGTTCGATGCCACGGTGGTCGCGCGTCTGCAAAACGCCGGCATGGTGTGCGTGGGCAAGACCAACATGGACGAGTTCGCGATGGGCTCGTCCAACGAGAATTCGTACTTCGGCCCCGTGCAGAATCCGTGGGACCCTAAATCGGTGCCCGGCGGTTCGTCGGGCGGCTCGGCGGCGGCGGTGGCCGCGCGTCTCGCGCCCGCCGCGACCGGCACCGACACCGGCGGCTCGATCCGTCAGCCGGCGTCGTTCTCCGGCATCACCGGCATCAAGCCGACGTATGGCCGCGTGTCGCGCTACGGGATGATCGCGTTTGCGTCGTCGCTGGATCAGGGCGGCCCGATGGCGAAGAGCGCCGCGGACTGCGCGACGCTGCTCAACGCGATGGCCGGCTTCGACGAGCGCGATTCCACGAGCCTCGTGCGCGACGACGAAGACTACACGCGCTACCTCGGCAAGCCGTGGCAGGACAACGGCGCGGACAAGCCGCTCGCCGGCCTGCGCATCGGCCTGCCGAAGGAATATTTCGGTGCGGGTCTGGCCGACGACGTGCGCGCGTCGATCGACGCGGCATTGAAGCAATACGAAGCGCTTGGCGCCACGCTGGTCGACGTTTCGCTGCCGAAAACCGAACTGTCGATTCCGGTGTACTACGTGATCGCGCCGGCCGAGGCTTCGTCGAATCTGTCCCGTTTCGACGGCGTGCGCTTCGGCCATCGCGCCGCTGAATACCGCGATCTGCTAGACATGTACAAGAAGTCGCGCGCCGAAGGTTTCGGGCCGGAAGTGAAGCGCCGCATCATGGTCGGTGCGTACGTGCTGTCGCATGGCTACTACGACGCGTACTACCTGCAGGCGCAGAAAATCCGCCGCATCATCGCCCAGGACTTCCAGGAAGCGTTCAAGCAGTGCGACGTGATCATGGGGCCGGTCGCGCCGTCGGTGGCGTGGGATCTCGGCGCGAAGGGCGACGATCCGGTGCAGATGTATCTGGCCGACATCTACACGCTGTCGGTGAGCCTCGCCGGTTTGCCGGGCATGAGCGTGCCGTGCGGCTTCGGCGCGGGCGCGAATGCGCAGCGTCCGGTGGGCCTGCAGATCATCGGCAACTATTTCAACGAAGCCCGGATGCTGCAAGTGGCCGACGCGTTCCAGCGCGCGACCGACTGGCACCGCCAAGCACCGGCAGGAGTGTGAGCACCATGACCAAACAATGGGAAGTCGTGATCGGTCTGGAGACCCACGCGCAACTGTCGACTCAATCGAAAATTTTCTCTGGCGCCGCCACGCAATTCGGCGCGGCGCCGAACACGCAGGCTTGCCCCGTCGATCTCGCCTTGCCGGGCACGCTGCCGGTGATGAACCGCGGCGCGGTCGAGCGCGCAATCAAGTTCGGTCTCGCGATCGGCGCGACGGTGGCGCCGCGCAGCATCTTCGCGCGCAAGAATTACTTCTATCCTGATCTGCCGAAGGGCTATCAGATCAGCCAGTACGAAATCCCCGTGGTGCAGGGCGGCCAGGTGACGATTCAGGTGCCTGCCAATGAGAAGGCGGGCAAGGAAGCGTACGAGAAGGTCGTGAACCTCACTCGCGCTCACCTCGAAGAGGACGCGGGCAAGTCGCTGCACGAAGACTTCGCGGGCATGACCGGCATCGACCTGAATCGCGCGGGCACGCCGCTGCTGGAAATCGTCACCGAGCCGGAAATGCGCAGCGCGGCCGAAGCGGTGGCCTACGCGAAGACGCTGCACACGCTCGTCACGTGGCTCGGCATCTGCGACGGCAACATGCAGGAAGGCTCGTTCCGTTGCGACGCGAACGTGTCGGTACGGCCAGTCGGTCAGGCGGAATTCGGCACACGCGCCGAGATCAAGAACCTGAACTCGTTCCGCTTCCTCGAAGAAGCGATCCAGTACGAAGTGCGCCGTCAGATCGAGTTGATCGAAGACGGCGGCACCGTGGTGCAGGAAACGCGTCTGTACGATCCGGACAAGCGCGAAACGCGCTCGATGCGCAGCAAGGAAGACGCGCACGATTACCGCTATTTCCCCGACCCCGATCTGATGCCGCTCGTGATCGATGCGGCGTGGGTCGAGCGCGTGAAGGGCGAGATGCCGGAACTGCCGGAAGCGATCCAGCAGCGCTTCGTGTCGCAATACGGCCTCACGCCCTACGACGCCAACGTGCTGACGTCGAGCAAGGCGATGGCCGCGTACTACGAAGCGGTCGTCGTCAAGGTCGGCCCGGCCAACGCGAAGGTTGCGGCGAACTGGCTGATGGGCGAAGTGTCGTCGCAACTGAATCGCGAAGGGCTGGAGATCGACGCGTCGCCGGTGTCGTCCGCGCAACTCGCGATGCTGCTGCAACGCATTGCCGACGGCACGATCTCGAACAAGATCGCGAAGGAAATTTTCCTCGCGATCTGGGACGAGAAGGCCACCGACGAAGCCGCCGCCGACCGCATCATCGAAGCGAAGGGCCTCAAGCAGATTTCGGATACCGGCGCGCTGGAAGCGATCATCGACGAAGTGCTCGCCGCGAACCAGAAGTCGGTCGAGGAATTCCGCGCCGGCAAAGAAAAGGCGTTCAACGCGCTGATCGGTCAGGCGATGAAGGCGACCAAGGGCAAGGCCAATCCGGCGCAGGTGAACGAACTGCTGAAGAAAAAGCTGTCCTGAGTTGACGAAGCGCGGTCTGGGCGTTTTCGCCCGGACCATCACGGGCTGTTGCCGGAAACGAAAGTGGGGCAACGGCCCGTTTCATTTTGCTGGCTCGTTTTTCCGAACCGCTGAACACAGATCACGGAGTGTGTGGATGGCGAAGCAACCCGAACTCGACGATTTCCGCGTGCCGTATTTCGACGACGTCAAGAAAAAATCCAGATTCTCGCTCGGCGATTTCGATACGGCTGCGAAGCCATTTTCAACCGGCTCGAAAGATGCGGACCGTGAGCGGCTCGCCGAGATCGGTACGCAGCTCGAGATCCAGCAGGAGTGCCTGCACGCGCAGCAGAAGCGTCGCGTGTTGCTGGTGCTGCAAGGCATGGACACGAGCGGCAAGGACGGCACGATCCGCGCGGTGTTTCACGACGTCGATCCGCTCGGTTTGCGCATCGTGCCGTTCAAGGCGCCGACGCCGGTGGAACTGGCGCACGATTTTCTCTGGCGCGTGCACGCGCAGGCGCCCGCCGCCGGCGAGCTGACGATCTTCAACCGCAGTCACTACGAAGACCTGCTAGTGCCCACCGTACGCGGCGAACTGGATGAGCAGGCGTTCGAGCAACGCTGCTGCCACATTCGCCAGTTCGAGGAGATGCTTGCGTATAGCGGCACGACTATCGTCAAGTGCATGCTGCACATCTCGAAAGACGAGCAGCGCGAGCGTTTGCAGGCGCGTATCGACGACCCGAGCAAGCACTGGAAATTCGACGTGGCCGATCTCGACGCGCGCAAGCAGTGGGACGCGTATCAGTCGGCGTATCGCGACGCGCTGGCCGCGACGTCGACCGACTACGCGCCGTGGTACGTCATTCCCGCCGACTCGAAGACGCATCGCAACGTAATGGTCGCCGAATTGCTGTTGCGCGCGCTCAATGCGCTGAAGCTCGAATACCCGCCTCCCAAAGAATCGCTGAAGGGCATCAAGGTCGAGTGAGACCGGCTGCGCCTCTTGGCTCCAGAAACGAATCGAACATAAAGGAACGACATGTTGCGTGTGATTACCGCCAACCTGAACGGCATCCGCTCCGCGGCAAAGAAAGGCTTTTTCGAATGGTTCGGCGAGCAGAACGCCGATGTCTTGTGCGTGCAGGAAATCAAATGCTCGCAGGACGACATGACGCCGGAATTCATGGCGCCGCACGATTTCACCGGCTATTTTCAGCACGCGGTGAAGAAGGGCTATAGCGGCGCGGGCGTGTACACGCGTCACGAACCGGACGAAGTGGTAATCGGCTTCGGCAGCGAGGAGTTCGATCCGGAAGGGCGCTACGTCGAACTGCGTTTCGGCAAGCTGTCGGTGATTTCGGTGTATGTGCCGTCGGGCTCGAGCGGCGACGAACGCCAGCAGGCCAAGTACCGCTTCATGGACGAGTTCATGCCGCATCTCGCCGAACTCGCGAAGGAACGCGAAGTGATCGTGTGCGGCGACGTGAACATCGTCCACAAGGAAATCGACATCAAGAACTGGAAGAGCAACCAGAAGAATTCGGGTTGTCTTCCGGAAGAACGCGCGTGGCTGACCAGACTGTTCGACGAAGTGGGTTACGTCGACGTGTTCCGCACGCTCGACCAGCGGCCGGAGCAGTACACGTGGTGGAGCAATCGCGGTCAGGCGTATGCGAAGAACGTCGGGTGGCGGATCGATTATCAGATCGCGACGCCGGGCATCGCCGGCAAGGCGAAGCGCACCGACGTGTTCCGCGATATCAAGTTCAGCGACCATGCGCCGCTGACGGTCGACTACGATCACAAGGTCAAGAAGTAAGCACCTCCTCGCCCGCGTCGCTCAATACCGGTCTGTCAATCGCGGATCGGCTTGCGGCGCGGACGGCCCATGCCCGCGTAATCCGGCAGCGCGTCCACGCTCTTGCCGATCGCTTTCGCATAGAGCGGCAGCATGTCCGGCAAGCGCTTGATGATGTCCTGACGACGCGCGGGCGTATACGGGTGCACGTAGATGAAGCCCCGCTCGCGATCTCCGCGCGTGGCTTGCGCGAGGTTGTCCCACAGCGTCACCGCCGCGCGCGGATCGAAACCGGCGCGTGAGGCGATGTCGCTGCCGATCACGTCGGCTTCGGTTTCGTCGGTGCTCTCGTACTTCATTTCCAGCAGGCGCGAGCCGATGCCGAGCGGCGCGGCACCGAGGTCGGCCAGCCCGAATAGCTGCGGGATCGTGCCGGTCGAATCGAGCTGGCTCGCCTGGAGCTGGCCAAGCCGTTCGCGTGCATGCTCGCGCAGCGCGTGCGCGATCTCGTGGCCGATCAGCATGCCGAGTTCGTTGTCGCTCAGACGCACGCGGTCGAGCAGCCCACCGTAGACGACGATCTTGCCGCCCGGCAGACAGTACATGCGGATATCGGGCGAGCGCACCACCGCCACATCCCACTTCCAGTTTTTGGCCCGCTCGTTCCATTTCAGCGAGTAGGGAATCATCCTGTCGACGATCGACCGCACGCGCGTGACGTGCGCATCGGTGTCGCCGTACAGGCGGTTGGCGTGCTCGGCGCCGTACGCGATCTGGCCGAACTCTTCGGCGGCTTGTGCCTCGAGCATCGGCGACGGAATCAGGTTGCGGAACACCATGTAGCCGCCGAAGCGCAACTGGGTGTTCGGGGTGTACGAGAGCGGCGACGCGGGCGGCGCGGAAGTCGCCGCAGGCGTTTTCGCGGTGACGGGCGGTTGAGCCGGCGGCGCTGCGGAGGTCGGTGCGGTGGCGGCGGGCGTGCTGCCGGTGTTCGGGCCGCTCGCCGCGTTGTTCGCGGCCGGCGCCGCCGAGGTTGAGTTCTCGGCGCTTGCCGCAACCGCCGCAGACTTTGCCGTCGGCGCGGTTGCCGGGCCCGCCGCTGTGACCGGTGCGGCTGCTGTGGCCGCGCTGGCGCCGGCCGTCGGCGCGCTTGCCGCGTACGCGTTCGACGGCATGCTCAACGTGAGGCCGCTTGCCCAGCCGAGCGCGCAGGCCGCATACAGCACCGTGCGGCCCGCTTTGAGCGACGGAACCCAGATCGCGCGCAAACGCCGCGCACGCGTCGAGCGTTGCGTCTTCACGAGCGGGCCCTCCACGGCGCGATGCGCAACAGCAGCAGCATGCCGGGCAACGCCAGCACCGTGCACGCGATGAAGTAGTCGAACCAGCCGATCTGCGCGACCACATAGCCGCTCGCCGCCGATGCCAGCGTGCGCGGCACCGACGCGAGGCTCGTGAAGAGCGCGAACTGCGTGGCCGTGTAGCGCGGGTCGGTGGTGCTGGCGATATAAGCGGTGAAGGCCGCCATCGTCAGACCGGTGGTGAAGGTTTCGAAGCCGTAGACCAGCGCGAGCGCGACCGAGCGCGGCTCGAACTGCACAGTCCAGTCGATGCCCACCAGCGCGAGCAGCTTCGTCGTCCCCTCGCTGAGCCAGACCGCGATGTTGTAAATCTCCGTGAGACCCGGCGATGCCGGACCGAGATGCGCGAGCCACGCGAAGCCTAGCGTCGACACCATCTGCAGGATGCCGAAGATCCACAAGCCGCGGCCAATGCCGATCTTCATCAGCCAGATCCCGCCGACGATGCCGCCCGCGAGACTCGCACCGAACGCGGTGGTCTTCGCGATCACACCGATCTGGGTGCGCGAAAAGCCGATGTCGAGGAAGAACGACGTGGACAGCGTGGTCGCCATCGTGTCGCCGAGCTTGTACAGAAAGATGAAGCCGAGCACAAACAGCGCGCCGCGCCAGCCGTCGCGCTGAATGAATTCCCGGAACGGCTGCACGATCGCTTCGCGCAGGTTCTTCGGCGGCTTGCCGTGCACTTCGGGCTCGCTGACCACCAGCGTCATGACCATGCCCGGCAGCATGAACGCCGCCGTGACGATGAACACGGTGGTCCACGGCAAATGATCGGACAGAATCAGCGCGAGCGAGCCGGGCACCAGCGCCGCGATCTTGTAGGCGTTCACATGCACCGCATTGCCGAGGCCTTGCTGCGTGTCGCTCAGCAGCTCGCGCCGGTACGCGTCGATCACGATGTCCTGGCTCGCGCCGAAAAACGCGACCAGCGCCGTCAAAGCCGCCACTGTCCAGATCGAATCGCGCGGCGACACGAAGCCTAGCGCCGCGATGGCGCCGGCCACCAGGATCTGCGTGACGAGCATCCAGCCGCGCCGTCGGCCCGGACGCCAGCCCGGAAAGCGCGGCACGTAGCGGTCCATCAGCGGTGCCCAGATGAATTTCCAGGTGTACGGGAACTGGATCAGCGCAAAGAGGCCGATTTCCTTCAGATTGACGCCTTCGGAGCGTAGCCATGCCTGCACCAGATAGACGAGCGTGAACAGCGGCAAGCCCGACGTAAAGCCGAGAAAGACGCAGATCAGCATGCGCGTATTCAGGAACGCGCGCCAGCCGGGATGTTCTTCGTGAGCGTTAAGTGCAGGCGCCTCGTGCGGCGGGTTCGACATGTGGATAACTTGCGTTAGCTTTTCTTGACGCGATAGACCGCAAGACTACCACGCCAGTTCACGCCCCAGCGCACGGTCTGCCCGTCGTGCAGTACCACGCGGTCGAGAATTTCGATGCCGACTTCCGGCGCGAGCGCTTCGAAGTCCTTGATGGTCAGCACCCGCACGTTCGGCGTGTTGTGCCATTGATAAGGCAGCGACTTCGACACCGGCATGCGCCCCTGCAGCACCGACAGCCGATGCGCCCAGTAGCCGAAATTCGGAAACGACACGATGCATTCCTTGCCCACCCGCACCGTCTCGCGCAGGATCGCGGCGGTCTGATGAATGGTTTGCAGCGTCTGCGACAGAATCGCGAAGTCGAAGCTGCCGTCTTCGAACAGGCGCAGGCCGTCTTCCAGATTCTGCTGGATCACGTTGACACCGTTTTGCGTCGACGCCAGCACGCCCGCGTCGTTGATTTCGATGCCGTAGCCCTGCACGTCGAGTTCTTCGGTCAGCAGCGACAGCAGCGAGCCGTCGCCGCAGCCGAGATCCAGCACCGTGGCGCGCGGTTCGACCCAGCGGGCGATCGCGCGGAAGTCCGGGCGCAGCGCCAGGTAATCGAGTGCTCGCTGGTTCATGCGTTCACCTCGTTCGCAATACGTTCGTAGTAGGCGCGCATCACGTTGTGATAGCGCGCGTCGTCGAGCAGGAAGGCGTCGTGGCCGTGCGGCGCGTCGATCTCCGCGTAGGTGACCGTGCGCTTGTGGTCGAGCAGCGCCTTCACCAGCTCGCGCGAGCGGGCCGGCGCGAAACGCCAGTCGGTCGTGAAGCTCGCAATCAGATATTTCGCCGTGGTGTGCGCGACCGCTTTGGTCAGATCACCTTCGAAAGCTTTGGCGGGATCGAAGTAGTCGAGCGCGCGCGTGATCAGCAGATACGTGTTCGCGTCGAAGTAGTCGGCGAACTTGTCGCCCTGGTAGCGCAGGTACGACTCCACTTCGAACTCGACGTCGAAGTTGAAGTTGTACGCGTCCAGCGCGCCTTCCGCGCGGCGCAACGAGCGGCCGAATTTCTCGGCCATGTCGTCGTCCGACAGATACGTGATGTGGCCGATCATGCGCGCGACGCGCAGGCCGCGCTTCGGCTTCACGTTGTGCGCGTAGTAGTTGCCGCCGTGGAAGTCCGGGTCCGACAGGATCGCCGAGCGCGCGACCTCGTTGAACGCGATGTTCTGCGCCGACAGCTTCGGCGTGGACGCGACCACGATGCAATGCGCGACACGCTGCGGATACATCATGCTCCACGCGAGCGCCTGCATGCCGCCGAGGCTGCCGCCCATCACCGCGGCGAAACGCGTGATGCCGAACTGATCGGCGACGCGCGCCTGGGCGTTGACCCAGTCTTCGACGGTCACGACCGGAAAGGTCGCGCCGTACGGTACGCCGGTGGCCGGGTCGATACTCATCGGCCCGGTCGAGCCGAAGCACGAGCCGAGGTTGTTCACGCCGATCACGAAGAACTTGTCGGTGTCGAGCGGCTTGCCTGGCCCGACCATGTTGTCCCACCAGCCGACGTCTTTCGGATTGTCCGCATACACGCCCGCCACGTGGTGCGACGCGTTGAGCGCGTGACACACCAGCACCGCATTGCTGCGCGCCGCGTTGAGCGTGCCGTAGGTCTCGACCATCAGGTCGTAACCGGCCAGCGAGCTGCCGTTCTGCAACTGCAGCGGCTCGGTGAAATGCATTGTTTGGGGAGCGACGATACCGATCGATTCCATTCATTCCGCCATTAAAAAAACAGGGCGGCTAGATGGCGTCGGCGAAGCACGGAGGAAAGACTGTGTGCGCGGCTGACGACCTCTTTAGCCGCATTTATAGTGAACCGCGGGAGTATTCCTGTGGTTCGCGCGCCCGCAATCGAGTCAGCAAATCGGCGCGTGATGAGTGTTCAGGGTGTTCCGGACCGCGGTTCAGGATGCATCGAAGGGCCGCGTTCAGGCGCAAAGTATAGCGGAAAATCTCGTGCGACAGCGTCGCCGGCGCACCCTCGCGCGGTGCGTGCCGCGCGGATTACTGGAGGATCAGGAGCAGTTGCGCGTCGGCGTGTTCGGCGGGCATCCGGGCGAAACCGCTGCGCACGTAACGATGCCAGCGGCCGATGATGTAGCTCAACAGCAGGCTCGCACGAATCGCGGGATCGTAGCCGGCGGGCAGCGGGACGGCGGTGTGTGCGGCGCCGTTCGCGTCTTCGCTCGCGCGCGCATTCGCTTCCGTCTGCGCCAGCCGCAAACACTGCTTCAGCGACGCCTCGACGCGCTCCAGCATCTGGTTGACGCGCTCGGTCAACCGTTCATGCTCGCCGACCAGCGCCTCGCACGTCAGCACGCGCGTCATGCCGGGGTTCTTCGCGGGGAAATTGAGCAGCATCAACGCGATGGCGCGTGCTTGCAGCACGCCATTGCTTTCCTTGTCGGCGATCTGGTTGATGAGGCCGAAGAGCGTTTGCTCGATGAACTCGATGAGCCCTTCGAACATTTGCGCCTTGCTGGCGAAATGGCGGTACAGCGCGGCTTCCGACACGCCGAGCCGGGCGGCGAGCGCCGCCGTGGTGATCTTTTCGCTTTTCGGCGCCTCCAGCATCGCGGCGAGCGTCTGCAGAATGTGCACGCGGCGCTCGCCGGGCTTCAGACGCTGCGCGCGCTGGGCCGCCGCTGCATGGGCCGGCGCAGCGGCTTCGTGTTCGGCTAAGGCTTCGTCAGGTTTGTCGATCGGCTGCATGGCTGTCGTCCCGGCTGCTGTCCCTTCCATCGAACCGAGCGGCTGCCCAGTCGTAGCGATTTTAACGAACGAATGCACCGGTCGACATAATGCGGCCGGCCGGTGCCCGGCAGACGCGTCGGCACGCCGTCCGCGTGCGGTTTGCGCGGCAGATGCCCGGTGATCCATACCGTGCGGATGCCGAGACGCCGATAGTTCTTCAGATGCGAGCGCGTGTCTTCGACGAGGATCGCATCCTTGAGCGAGACGTGGGCGTCGCACATGGCCTTGCGCAACATCGCGTGGTCGGGCTTGGCGCGCCAGCGGCGGCGATCGCGCATGTGCTCGATCGCGATCACCTGCTCGAACAGACGCTCGATGCGCAGTTCGGCCAGCACCGCGCGCGCATACGCTTCAGGCGCGTTGGTCAGCACGATCTTGCGGCCCGGCAGCGCCGCGACGAGGCGCGCGATGCCGCGTTCGTGACGGATCATCGAGCCGAGATCGGGGAACGTGTGGACGACCTTCAGGAAGTCGGTCGGGTCGAGCGGATGGTGGCGCGTCAGGCCGAGCAGCGCCGCGCCGTAGCGCTGCGTGTAGCCGGTGCGCAGACGGTTGGCTTCGTCGATGTCCACTTGCAGCGCGTCGATGATGTACTGCGTCATGCCGTGGTTGATCGCCGGGAAGATGGCGTGCGAGGCGTGGTGCAGCGTGTTGTCGAGATCGAACAGCCAAACCGGCTTGCCGCCTGCGATATGCGGACGGCGGCGGCGGGAAGTGGGGGTGCGCATGGTGGAGAACGCCGGTCAGGCGCGGACGGTCGCTGCTCGCGGCGAACGTGGCGTGTTCGCGAAGCGGGCGGCGGGAGAGAAGGGGAGTACTGGCTGGTGCGCCACGAAGGCGTTTCGTGGGCGGTTGCGGGGGCCGGACGGGGCGCATTGGCCGGGCAGCGTGCCCGGCTTCGCCGCGTAACCGCACGGCACACATGACGCGCCGTTGCGACGCGCCGCGTGTGCCGGGTTTGATGCAGGAGTCAATGCGAGCGGATCATCGTGCCGAACGGCTGTTCGGTGAGAATCTCCAGCAGCACCGAGTGCTCGATGCGGCCGTCGATGATGTGCACCGAGCGCACGCCGCTCTTGGCCGCATCCAGCGCCGACGAGATTTTCGGCAGCATGCCGCCGGAGATCGTGCCGTCGGCGAACAGGCCGTCGATTTCGCGGGCCGACAGATCGGTCAGCAGATTGCCTTCCTTATCCATCACGCCGGGGATGTTGGTCATCATCACGAGCTTTTCGGCGTTCAGCACGACCGCCAGCTTGCCGGCGACCAAATCGGCGTTGATGTTGTACGACAGACCGTCTTCGCCGAAGCCGATCGGCGAAATCACCGGAATGAACGCGTCGTCCTGCAGCGCTTTCACGACCGCCGGGTTGATCGCCTCGACTTCGCCCACCTGGCCGATGTCAACGTACTGGCCCGGGTTATCGCGATCCGGCATCAGCATCTTGCGTGCGTGGATCAGGCCGCCGTCCTTGCCGGTCAGACCGACCGCGTGGCCGCCGAAGTGGTTGATCAGCGTGACGATGTCCTGCTGCACTTCACCGCCGAGCACCCATTCGACGACTTCCATCGTCTCTTCGTCGGTGACGCGCATGCCCTGGATGAACGTGCCCTGTTTGCCGATCTTCTTCAGCGCCTGGTCGATTTGCGGACCGCCGCCGTGCACGATCACAGGATTGATGCCGACCAGCTTCAGCAGAATCACGTCACGCGCGAAGCCCTGCTTCAGGCGTTCCTCGGTCATGGCGTTGCCGCCGTATTTGATGACCACGGTCTTGCCGTGATACTGGCGAATATAGGGCAGCGCCTCGGCCAGGATTTCAGCCTTCAGGGTGGGCGCGATCTGCGAAAGGTCGGGAAGCTCGGACATGGCGGCAGGCTCAGGCACGGAACAGTTAAAACAGGGCGAATTGTACAGGACTGGCGCGCTGCAACAGGGTTTTCGATAGCGGCGCGGGCAGCGGGCGGCGTGGGCTTTGCGCACTGCGCAACGGCAGGCCGCAGGCTTCGCTCGGCGATCAAGCTTAACGCGCTCGCGTGACGTCCGTGAATTAGCCGAATGGACGACTCACGCGGGCTCGCCAGCCGTGGCATCATCTCCTCATCAATGCCTCGGCGCACGTCGCAGCCCGTCATGAAACCGTCCGCTTCCCGTTCGACCAACAGCCCGCGCTGTCCGCGCTGCGGTACTGCGTTCGATTGCGGCAGGCATGCGCAGCCGTTCGAGTGCTGGTGCCGCGAGATGCCGTCGTTACAGGCGGACAGACTCGATCCGGCGCGCCCGTGTTTGTGTCCCGAATGTCTGGCCGGGGAGATTGCGCAAGCCGCTCGCGGGGGACCGGGCGCCGGCTCGGCCTGAGCTGGCTGCAGCTTGCGGCGAGGCCGACACTCCGTCGGCGAAATGCCGCAGCGCTAGGCCGTGCGATGCTGGGCGGCCAGCGCGTGCAGGTCGCGGGCGACGGCTTCCAGCGCCGGCTCCCATTCGCCGAACTGCGGCTGCCGGTACAGCGCCGCGCTCGGATACCACGGGCTGTCGTTGCGTTCGAGCAGCCAGACCCAGTGCGGATTGACGTCGAGCAGCACCCACGTGCGCTGGCCGAGCGCACCGCTCAAATGCGCGACGGACGTGCACACCGTGATGACCAGATCGAGTTCGCTGACGAACGCGGCCGTGTCGTCGAAGGTCGTGAATTCGGCGGTGTGGTCGGTCATCGGCAGGCCGGCTGCCCGCGCGGCGGCCACGTCGGCGTCCGCGCCCGGTTGCAACGAGTAGAACGCCACGTCCTGCATGCCGCCGAGATGGGCCGCATAGCGTTCCCAACCGACACGCCGGAACGGATTGCGCTGATGGCCAAGGCTGCCGGTCCACGTGAGCCCGACCTTGAGCCGCGATTCCCCGCCGAGCCGCTTGCGCCACGAGTCGCGCGCTAACGCTTGCGCAAAAAGATACGGCGACGCAGCCGGAATCGTCTCCTCGCGCGTCTCGAAGATCAATGGCAGGCTGAGCAGCGGAATCTCATAGTCGAACGGCGGCAGCGTTTCGATGCCGCCGCCGGCGGAGTACTCGTCCACGTGGCTGCCGAGGCTGCGCGCAAGCAGCGCGCCCATGTGCGGAAACGAATTCCACGACAATCGGCCGCCCTCGCGATGAACACGCTCGGCCAGCATCGGGATATAGCGGCAGAATTGCAGGAGGTCGCCCATGCCCTGTTCGCCCCACACCAGCAGAGTCTTGCCCGCGAGCGGTTCGCCACGCCAGGTGGGTGCCGCCATCTGTGGACGGCCACCGCGGAGTTCCTGCGAGCCGTCCCAACGCGCCTCGTGCGACAGCCAGCCGTTCGCGTAGTCGCCGCGCATGAGCTGCAGCATCCCGAGAGCGGCGCGCATGGTGGCGTCGTGCGGAGCCAGGCTGTAGGCGGTTGTCGCGGCTTGTTCGGCTTCGCTCCAGCGTTGCGCTTCGCGTAACGCCAGCGCATAGTTGTTATGCGACAGCGGGCTGTGCGGCGCGCATTGCATGGCGCGCGCGCCCGCCTCCAGCGCATGCGGCAGGTCCATGCTCAAGCGATAGGTGTTGGTGAGATTGATCCAGCCGTCGCCATTGCCGGGTTCGTCGCGGACCGCGCTTTCCAGCAACGCCCGTTGTTCATCCAGGTCCCCGCCGCTGAGTATCAGCGCGGCGGCGAGATTGTTGCGCAATTGTGGCAAGGTCGGCTCGATGACGAGCGCGCGGCGATACGGGGCGACGGCTTCGCGATGCAGATTGGCCATCTGCAGCGCGAAGCCGAGACGAAAGTGCGTCAGAGCGCGGTGTGGATCGAGTTGAGCAATAATGGCGGCGAGTTCGATCGCGTCCTGATGACGATGCTGTTCGGAGAAGCTTGTGATGAGCGCTGCGAGAGAAGTGTCGTCGAGGGGATGCAATTGCGCCGCTGTCTCGAAACAGGCAGCCTCCGTTGCCGCGTTACCGCTTTCTCTCGCTGCGGCGGCATCGCGCAAATAATTCAGGAAAGCTGATGAGGCGTCGGCTTCGCGGTCGGAGGTGTGCGGCATGGGACGGTTGCGCGGCGCAGGCGCCGATGGCGAAAGACCGGCCCCTGCGATGCTGTCGCAAAAGCAACATGATACTGGCGGCACCGCTGCAAAGTAAGTCGGAGTAGTCCGAACGGGTAGACTAAAGTGATGCACCGTATAACCAACACCGGCCGGGTCAATCTTGGCCATCTGTTCTGGCTGCGCAGCCTCGCCATCATCGGTCAGCTCATGACGATCGCATTCGTGCAGATCTTCATCGGCGTGAACCTGCCGCTGCCCGCGATGCTGCTCGTGATTGCGCTCGAAGTGCTGTTCAACGCGCTCACATGGTGGCGCGTTTCGCAGCAACGGCCCGAGTCGAACATGGAATTGTTCGGCCAGATCTGGGTCGATCTCGGCGCGTTGTCCGCGTTGTTGTTTCTCTCCGGCGGCACCACCAATCCATTCGTTTCGCTGTACCTGCCGTCGCTCGCGATCGCCGCCGCGGTGTTGCCGTGGCAACTGATGGCCTGGCTCGCGGCGTTTGCCGTGGCCTGCTACGCGGTGCTCGGTTTCGATTCCGTGCCGCTGAATCTCGACAACCCCGCGAATCTCTTCGAATACTACCGCGCCGGCATGTGGGTTAACTTCATGGTCAGCGTCGGGCTGATTGCATGGTTCGTCGCGCGCATGTCGCGGGCTCTGCGGCTACGTGACGCAGCGCTCGGAGAAGCGCAGCAGCGCTTGCTTCAGGACGAACGCGCGGTCGCGCTCGGCGTGCAGGCCGCCACCGTCGCTCACGAAATCGGTACGCCTCTGTCTACAATCGCGATGTTGTCCGAAGAACTACGCGACGCGGCACGCAGCGACAAAGGGCTCGCGCCTTACAGCGCCGACCTCGAATTGCTCGAACAGCAGATGACGCTATGCACGTCGGCGCTGGCCCGCTTGCGCAGCCGCGCGTCGACGACGACCAATCGGCAGCCGGTCGGCGAGTGGCTCGAATCGTTTGCCGAGCAGTGGCGCCTGCGTCATCCGCATGTGAAGTTCGAACGGATCGGCGCACCGCCCGCGGATGTCAGTCTCGACGACACGGTGGCCGTCAGCCAGATCCTCACGATTCTGCTCGACAACGCAGCGCGTGCGAGCCGCGATCACGTGACGCTGTCGTGCGCGCTCGATCCGCGCGGCGAGAAAATCGTGTTCGAAGTCTGCGACGCGGGCCCGGGCATTCCGGCCGCACTGCGCGGCTCGCTTGGCGCGATGCCGGTGGACAGCACACAGGGCGGTCACGGCGTGGGCCTTTATCTGGCCTTCTCGGCGGCGTCGCGTCTGAGAGGTTCGATCGAGCTGACCGACGTCAGCGCGATCAAGCCGCGCGGCACGCGTGCGGTGCTGAAACTTCCGCTCGCCGGCGGGCGCAAATTTTCTGGCACGGGCCGTCAAGGCGCCACGCCATCCAACACGGAGAAACAGGCATGAGCGAAAAGAATTTTCTGGTGATCGACGACGATGAGGTGTTCTCCGGCATCCTCGCTCGCGGTCTGACGCGGCGCGGTTACACGGTGAGCGAAGCGCACAACGCGGACGAGGCGATCAAGCTCGCGAACCAGCAGAAGTTCAGCCAGATCACAGTGGATCTGCATCTCGGCAACGACTCGGGCTTGACGCTCGTCGCGCCGTTGCGCGATCTGCAGCCCGACGCGCGCATGCTGGTGTTGACCGGCTATGCGAGCATCGCCACAGCGGTGCAAGCGGTGAAGGACGGCGCGGACAATTACCTCGCAAAGCCGGCCAACGTCGAGACGATTCTGTCGGCGCTGCAAACCGAAGCGAGCGTGCTGCAAGCGGAAGAAGCGATCGAGCATCCCGCGCCTTTGTCGGTGGCGCGCCTGGAGTGGGAGCATATTCAGCGCGTGCTGGCCGAGCACGGCGGCAATATTTCGGCCACGGCGCGGGCGTTGAACATGCATCGTCGAACGTTGCAGCGCAAGCTGGCGAAGCGGCCGGTCAAACAGTAAGTCGTTCTGCTTCGACGTAGGCAGTGTGACAAAAGAAAACGGGCTGCCTTCGATCAGGCAGCCCGTTTTTTTGTGCGTCAGATTTGATCTGGGTCAGGCAATGTGGATAGCCTGACGCAGCCTGTGCATCGGCACGGATATCACAGCACGTAACGCGACAAGTCTTCGTCTTCCGCTACTTCGTTCAGCGCGCGATCGACATACGCCGCATCGATCTGCACGGCTCTGCCCGAGTGATTGCCCGCCGAGAACGACACCTCTTCGAGCAGTTTTTCGATGACCGTGTAAAGACGCCGCGCGCCGATGTTCTCGGTCTTCTCGTTCACCGAGTAAGCGATTTCGGCCAGACGGCGAATTCCGTCGTCGGCGAATTCGAGATGAACGTCTTCGGTGGCGAGTAGTGCCTGATACTGCTTGACGAGGCTCGCATCGGTGGACACGAGGATCGATTCGAAGTCGTTCACGGACAGCGAGTCGAGTTCGACGCGAATCGGAAAACGGCCTTGCAGTTCGGGAATCAGGTCGCTCGGCTTGGCCAGATGGAACGCGCCGCTCGCGATGAACAGAATGTGATCGGTCTTCACCATGCCGTACTTGGTGTTGATCGTGGTGCCTTCGACGAGCGGCAGCAGATCGCGCTGCACACCCTGGCGGGACACTTCACCGCCGCCTGCTTCGTTGCGCGAGGCGATCTTGTCGATCTCGTCGAGAAACACGATGCCGTTCTGCTCGACGTTCTGCACCGCCTTGGTTTTCACCTCTTCGTCGTTGAGCATCTTGCCGGCTTCTTCGTCGGTGAGCACCTTCAGCGCTTCCTTCACCTTCATCTTGCGGCGCGTCTTCTTGCCGCCGCCGATGTTCGCGAACATCGAACGGATCTGCTCGGTCATGTCTTCCATGCCCGGGGGGCCCATGATGTCCATGCCTGCTTGCGGCTGTTCGACGTCGAGTTCGATTTCCTTGTCGTCGAGGAGGCCTTCGCGCAGACGCTTGCGGAACGTTTGACGCGTGCTGCTGCTTTCGTCGGCGGTGTCGGCGGCGCTCGAACTCGCACCGAAGCCGACCGGGCGCGCGCTCGGCAGCAGGATGTCGAGGATGCGATCTTCAGCCTGGTCGCCGGCCTTAGTCCGCACTTTGCGCATTTCCGTTTCGCGGGTCTGCTTGACCGAAATCTCGATCAGATCGCGCACGATGCTGTCGACGTCGCGGCCCACGTAGCCCACTTCCGTGAACTTGGTCGCTTCGATCTTGATGAACGGCGCGTCCGCCAGCTTCGCGAGACGCCGCGCGATTTCGGTTTTGCCGACGCCGGTCGGTCCGATCATCAGAATGTTTTTCGGCGTGATTTCCTGGCGCAACGGGTCTTCGACCTGCTGACGGCGCCAGCGGTTGCGCAGCGCGACGGCCACGGCTTTTTTCGCGCGGCCTTGGCCGATGATGTGTTTGTCGAGTTCGGAGACGATCTCGGCAGGGGTCATTGTGCTCATCGTGGGTCCTTACTCGATCGTCTCGATAACGCGGTTGTGGTTCGTGTAGATGCACATGTCGCCGGCAATCTCCAACGACTTCTCCACGATTTCGCGGGGCGACAGCTCGGTGTTGTCGGCGAGCGCCTTCGCGGCGGCTTGCGCGTAGGCGCCGCCCGAGCCGATCGCGCAGATGCCGCCTTCCGGATCGAGCACGTCGCCGTTGCCGGTGATGACGAGGGTAGTGGTCGCGTCGGCGGTGATCAGCATCGCTTCCAGACGACGCAGCATGCGGTCGGTGCGCCAGTCTTTCGCGAGCTCAACGGCGGCGCGCGTGAGGTTGCCCTGATGTTTTTCCAGCTTCGCTTCGAAGCGGTCGAGCAGCGAGAAGGCGTCGGCCGTGCCGCCGGCGAAGCCGACCAGCACCTTGCCGCTATAGATGCGCCGGACCTTCTTCGCACCGCCTTTCATGACGATGTTGCCCAGCGTCACCTGGCCGTCACCGCCGAGCGCGACCTTGTCGCCGCGGCGCACGGAGACGATCGTCGTGCCGTGAAATTGCTCCATATGCGTTCCTCTTTGCAAAACGGGTAGGACACGGCAGCGCGACGCGCTACCGCATGAATCCTGAAAACGGACGGCGCGCGACGCTGAAATTCGACCGGTCGGCGCGCTCGTGCAGCGCATGTCCGATTTATTTTAGGGCGTGCACGGTCATATCAAGAGCCGCCGAATGGCATAAGACAAAAAACCGGGGATTTGGTGCGTGCGCTGCGATGGTGCAGCGGGGCGCGGCGCAAAGGAGCGAGCTTCGTCGCAAGGCGACTCGCGTCGCGAAAAACGATAGCCTCTGGACGCCGAATCACATCGGCGATACCGGTCGACGACGGGCTTGAAACCGTCTTCATAGCGCGGCACAAAACAGCGCCGTACAAAAGAAAAAAGGCGCACGTTTCACCGTGCGCCTCTCGACGAAGCAGCGTGTCAGGGCGCGGAGCCGAAGCCGCGCCACAGGCGTTCAGTCGCCGAACAGCTTCTGGCGCAGCTCGCGGCGTTCCTGTGCTTCGAGCGACAGGGTTGCCGTGGGCCGCGCGAGCAGACGCGGAATGCCGATCGGCTCACCGGTTTCCTCGCACCAGCCGTAGTCGCCGGAATCGATGCGCGCGATCGATTGCTGCACCTTCTTCAGCAGCTTGCGCTCGCGGTCGCGCGTGCGCAGTTCGAGCGCATGCTCTTCCTCGATCGTTGCACGGTCGGCCGGGTCCGGCACGATTACGGTTTCGCGCAGGTTCTCGGTCGTCTGGCCGGCATTGCGGAGAATGTCCGCCTGCAGCTGTTCGAGCTTGTTCTTGAAGAAGGCGAGCTGATCCTCATTCATGTAATCCTTGTCGCTCATCTTCAGGATTTCGGCTTCGGTCAAGAGTCGTTTCGTCGTCATCTGGCTTACTTCTTCAATGTGAGGCAAAACTCTTACATAGTGCCCGCACTTTCGTATTGCCCGCAAAGGCGCATCGAGGACGCGGAAGCGCGAAGGCGGGCACGAACGGTGGACTGTCGTGACGCCGAAGCGCCTGGCGCCCACACGCCGGGCGTCGCAACGCCAATGCGGGGCCGAACTCCTCTGGAAACCGATTCTCAAATGCTCCTGAGGTATTGCTTGCCGGCAGCGCACCTTTTCAGGCAGTGCCAGCCGGCATGGTCGGCGTATTTCCCCGGACAAGCTTTTCCGGCGCCGCTTCAGGCCCGGCGCGGCCTACGCGCTGACCGGGCAATTCATTGTCATTCTCCAGTGGGCACGTATTGTAACTGAATCACAATCCGGCACCGCAACTAGCGAAAATCTCCTTGCAGCGCACTGATATCCCGAAAATATAACGCGCGCACGACCAAAAAGCGATGGTCGTGCACGTATTAATACAGCAGGGTTTTCACGCGCTTTTCATCCGCGTGACTTTTTCGCGGGCTTGCAACGGGCGTCGCGCGCATTCAGCAGATGATTCTCGCCGTGCCTGGGTGGCGCGTGCGTTGAGCGCGCAAGCACGCCTTGTGCCGTGCCGCTGACGCAGCACGGCAAGCGCCTGAAGCTTAGGCGAGACAGGCGTCCAGACCGTCGGTGATCAGGTCTTGCGGCAGTTCGATGCCGATGAACACCATCTTGTTGGTCTTCTTCTCGACCGGCTGCCATTTCGCGGCCAGATCGCTGCCCATCATCTGATGCACGCCCTGGAACACGACCTTGCGATCGACGCCCTTCATGTACAGCACGCCCTTGTAGCGCAGCAGGCGTTCGCCATAAATCTGCAGAATGCCGCCGAGGAAATCTTCTAGCTTGTTCGGATCGAACGGACGATCGTTGCGGTACACGAACGACTTGATCTTGTCGTCGTGATGCGCGTGGTGATGGTGCGCGTGATCGTGGCCTTCGTGGTCGCAATGGCCGTGGTCGTGATCGCAGTTTTCGTGATCGTGGTCCTCATGCGTATGGCCGTGCTCGTCGTGCGCGTGAGCGTGGCTGTGCGCGTGCTCGTCTTCGGCGAGGAAGTCCGGGTCGATTTCCAGCTTCGAATTCAGGTTGAAGCCGCGCAGATCGAAAATTTCCTTGATGTCCGCTTCGCCGAAATTGACGACCTTGATCGCCGCCTTCGGGTTCATGTGCAGCAGACGGTGGCGCAGATCACTCACGTGCTTTTCGTCGACCAGGTCGGCCTTGGTGATGAACAGGCGGTCGGCGAAACCGACCTGGCGCTGCACCACTTCGTGCTCGTCCAGCTGATGGTTCGCGTGCTTCGCGTCGACCAGCGTGATGATCGCGTCGAGCAGAAACTCGCTGGCGATCTGGTCGTCCATGAAGAACGTCTGCGCGACCGGGCCCGGATTCGCGAGACCGGTGGTTTCGATCACGACGCGGTCGAAGTCCACTTCGCCCGCCTGTTTCTTCGCCGCCAGATCGCCGAGCACGCGCGACAGGTCGCCGCGAATCGTGCAGCAGATGCAGCCGTTGCTCATCTGAATGATCTGCTCGCTGGTGTCCTGCACGAGGATTTCGTTGTCGATGTTCTCTTCGCCGAACTCGTTCTCGATGACGGCGATCTTCATGCCGTGCTTTTCGTTCAGGATGCGCTTGAGCAGGGTGGTTTTGCCGCTGCCGAGAAAGCCGGTCAGGATGGTGACTGGGAGCATGTTGGTCGCCTGTAGTTCGTGAAACGGTGCGTGATCGAAAGCGTAGCCGGGCGCGGCGGCCGGATGGCGCGCAGCCCTGTCTAGCCGGTTATTGAAACATATCTGTCAAGCCCGCGCTGACGGCCGGGGTTCGCGCCCGCTGGCGCCAGCGCCGCCCGCGCGCGAAATGAGCCTGAAAATTAAGCTCAAATTATGGGCGATCAGGCGATTTGCAACAGCAGACCCTTCAGGTATTCGCCTTCCGGGAACGCCGTGAGCAGCGGATGATCCACGCCCGCGCCGAGGCGCTTGAGAATGCGCGCATCGACGCGCGCGTCGGCGGCCGCGCTGGAGACGATCTTCTGGAACAGGTCGGAATCGATCGCGCCCGAGCACGAGTAGGTGAACAGCAAGCCGCCCGGGCGCAGCAGCTTCAGGCCGGTCAGATTGATGTCCTTGTAAGCGCGCGACGCGCGATCCACGTGTTCACGCGACGGCGCGAATTTCGGCGGATCGAGCACGATCAGGTCGAAGCGCTCGCCTTCGTCGTACAGGCGGCGCAGCGTCTTGAACGCGTCGGCGTCGAGCCAGGTGGCGCGTTCGGCGTCGAAGCCGTTGGCAGCCACGTTCTGCTGGGCGAGGGCCAGTGCTTCGCCCGACGAATCGATCGAAACCACCCGCTTCGCGCCACCCTTTAACGCCGCCAGCGAGAATCCGCCGGTGTAGCAGAAGCAGTTCAGCACGTCGCGATCCTGCGCGAGCTGCTGCACCAGCAGGCGGTTGTCGCGCTGATCGACGTAAAAGCCGGTTTTGTGGCCGTTGCGCACGTCGACGTGATAGCGCACGCCGTTTTCGCTCGAAATCAACGCGTCCGACGGCGCCTCGCCCGCCAGCACGCCGGTGATCTGTTCGAGTCCTTCCTTCTGGCGAATCGACACGTCCGAACGTTCGTAGACATTCGGGCAGCCCGTCGCGCCGACCAGTGCCGCGACGATCGCTTCCTTCCACGCCTCGACACCCGCCGCCATGAACTGGCAGACGATCTGACTGCGCTGGCCTGCGTCCTCGGCGACGTAATGATCGACGATCAGGCCGGGCAGTCCGTCCGCTTCGCCGAAAATCAGCCGTACCGCGCCGGTGTCGTGCACCATCGTCTGACGATGCGCGAGCGCGCGCTGCACGCGGCGCTTGAAAAACGCGTGATCGATCGGCTCGGTTTCGTCGAAGCTCCACACGCGCGCGCGGATCTGCGAATGCGGGCTGTAGGCGGCGCGCGCGAGAAAGCGGCCGTCGTGCGCGCGCACCAGCACGGTCGCGCCGGGCGCGGGATGGCCATCGACGCGGTCGATCGCGTTGGCATAGACCCACGGATGGCGGCGCAGCAGCGATTTTTCTTTCGACGGTTTGAGCGTAACGGTATTCATCAGGATGTCAGCAGAGCAATGGGCCGCGTGGCAACGCGCACGCAGCGAGTGAAGCGAAAGCGCAGGAGACTACACGCCGCAACACGCGGCGTCAGTCGCGTTTTTTGGCGCGCGGATGCGCCTGGTCGTAGACGTGGGCGAGGTGCTGGAAATCGAGCGCGGTGTAGACCTGCGTAGCGGTGATGCTGGCATGGCCGAGCAGTTCCTGCACCGCGCGTAGATCGCCGCTCGACTGCAGCACGTGCGTCGCGAACGAATGCCGCAGCACGTGCGGATGCACATTGGCTGGAATGCCCGCGACTAGCGCCGCGCGCTTCACGCGTTCACGCACGACATTCGGCGACAGCCGGTTGCCGCGCGCCGACAGAAACAGCGGATGCGGATCGTGCTTCACCATCTGGCTGCGCACCGCGAGCCACGCGTTCAGCGCGTCGAGCGCCTTGCTGCCGACCGGCACGACGCGGCGCCGGTTGCCCTTGCCGAGCACTTCGACTTCGGCGGACTCCAGCTTGAGCCAGCCGGCGGAGCGGTAGCCCCCGGCATCGGCGAAACGGGCGTCGAGGCCGACCAGCTCCGCCAGGCGCAGACCGGACGAGTAAAACAGTTCGAGCATCGCGTGATCGCGCAGACCTTCGGGCGATGCGGCGGGCGGCGTTTCCATCAGGCGCGTGGCGTCGTCGACGGAAAGGGCCTTGGGCAGCGTCCTCGCCTGCTTCGGCGCACGCACGGTGGCGACAGGGTTGGCCGGCAGATCGACGCGTCCGGCGAGCCAGCGATAAAACGCACGCCACGCCGACAGCCGGTGACTGATCGAGCGCGCCGTCAGGCCGCCCGCATGGGCGCGCGCCACGGCGCCGCGGATGTCGACGGCGCTCAGGCTTTCGAGTGGCCGCCCTTTGGCCAGCAGCCTGAGCTCTGCGAGTTCATGGGTGTAGCCGCGCAACGTATGCGCCGACAACCGCCGCTCATGTTCGAGATTCGACAGATAGGCGGCGATCGGATCGGCGGCGGTCACGGTGGTGGGCCTGGGCGCGTGCGGGCGAGCGAGCGCGGCTCAGCGCGGCAGCAGACGGCTCAGCGCGGCGCTGGCCAGTGCGCCGATCTGCGTCAGGAAATCGGTGGCCATGCCGTCGTGGAAGCGGCGCGAATCGGCCGAGCCCATCACCAGCAGACCGAAGGTGGGCGCTTCTTCGTTGGCCTCCGGGTCGCGCAGCGCGAGCAACGCAATCGATTCGGTGGCGTGCGCCGACTCGGACGTGGCATTGCCGGACGCGCTCTCGTCCGCCACCGCGTTGACCGCCGGAGTCAGCCACTGCGCGGCTTCGAAGCCGGTGTTCGCGCCGCAATACGGCGTCGTGAGACTGCCCGCGAAAATGCGCACTTCCTCGCCGACGTGGCGCGCGAAGTCGGCCTGAGCGTAAGGCTCGGCCACGTCCCACACGCGCAGCGCGGCCTGCGGCACGTCGAAAATCTCGCGCAAGCCGGTGGCGATCGTGCGCGGCAGCGCGTACGGATCGCGCTCGGCCATCACGCGGATGGTCCAGCGGTTGAATTTCGACGCGATGCTGTCGTTCTCGTGGCCGTAACGCAGCAGTTCGGCGAGACGCCGTTCGAGATGCTTGTTCTTGTCGCGCAGCATTTCCATCTGCCGTTCCTGTAGCGACACCGCGGCTTTGCCGTGCGGGTTCCCGAGCCGGATGGTCGCTAGGATTTCCGCGTGTTCGGCGAAGAATTCGGGGTTGGCGAGCAGGTATTCGGCGACTTCGCGATCGTTCATGGTTTCGGCTAAAGGACTACAGGACGACGCCCCAAGGGCGGCGCATCGGTCAATGAGTTTAAGCGGCCAACGAGTCGGCCAGTTCGATCTCGCCTTCGAAAACGGTGGCTGCGGGGCCCGCCATCAGCAGCGGTTCGCCCTCGCGGGTACTGTCCCACGTGATCGTCAGCTTGCCGCCGTGCGTGTGGACCAGCACCGGCGCGTCCAGCAGCCCGCGCCGGATGCCCGCCGCGACCGCCGCGCAGGCGCCCGTGCCGCAGGCGAGCGTTTCGCCCGCGCCGCGTTCATACACGCGCAGCTTGATCTCGCTGCGGCCGACGATCTGCATGAAGCCCGCGTTCACTCGCTGCGGGAAGCGCGCATGGCGTTCGATCACGGGGCCTTCGACCAGCACCGGGAAAGCTTCGACGTCGTCGACCACCTGCACCGCATGCGGATTGCCCATCGACACCACTGAAACCCAGCGCGTCGTGCCGCTTACGTCGAGCGGCCAGAGCGTGTCCGCGCCCTGGCGGCGGCCTTCGAGGCCTTTGGTGGCGAACGGCACGCGTTCCGGGTCGAACACCGGCGCGCCCATGTCGACCAGCACTTCACCGTTGTCCTGCACGGTCAGCGTAATGGTGCCCTTTTGCACTTGCACGCGCACGCTGCGCCGATCGGTCAGGCCGCGGTCGCGCACGAACTTGACGAAGCAGCGCGCGCCATTGCCGCAGTGCTCGACCTCGCCGCCGTCGCAATTGAAGATGCGATATCTGAAATCGACGCCATCCACGGTGGGCTTTTCGACCAGCAGCAATTGATCGGCGCCGACGCCGAAATGCCGGTCCGCGAGCGCGCGCACCTGCGCCGGGCTCAGATTGACCGGTTGGGTGAAGCCGTCGAGCACGACGAAGTCGTTGCCCGCGCCGTGCATCTTGGTGAATTTCAGTTTCATCACGCTATTGTAAGTGACGCACCGGCAGGTGCGCCGAACGCCGCGTTATTTCCGCGTTCGGGCGGCTTTCCCGGCTGGCCGCGCCGGCGTCTTTCAGGTCGATCCGGGTCAGTACACGCTCGGGACGCCCGGCGGTCGTGTCTTGAAGCGCTTGTGCACCCAGTAGTACTGCTCGGGCAGCAGCGGAATCTGTTCTTCGAGGAAGGCGTTCATGCGTCGCGCGTCCGCGTCGTCGTCGCCGGTGGGGTAGTTGTCCCAGGGCTTGAACACCTTGAGGCGGTAACCCTTGTAGTTCGGCAGCACTTCGCCGATGAACGGCACGACCTGCGCGTGGCCGACTTTGGCGAGACGTCCCACCGCGGTCAGCGTGCAGGTCGGCACACCGAAGAACGGCACGAAGGTGGAATTGCGCGCGCCGTAGTCCATGTCGGCGCCGAGCATCACCGGCTTGCGATCGCGCAGCCAGCGCAGCACGATGCGCGCGCTGTCGGCGCGGCTCGCCATGTCCGCGCCGAAACGCGCGCGCGCCGCTTTGGCGACCTCTTCGAGTTCCGGGTTCGACAACGGCTGATACAGCGAACCGCATTGACGCTTGAGCGAGTAGTTCAGGAAGATCGACCCGGCCTCGATGCCGACGAAGTGAAAGCCGAGAAACAGCGTGGGCGGCAGGTTCGGGTCCGTCAGATCGATCGCGCTGTCGAGCTGGATCAACTTTTCGAGCTTCTTCGCCGAGCCGAACCACTGCACGCTGCGTTCGATGTAGCTGCGGATCGCGTGGCGGAAGTGCTTCTGTGCGACGTCTTTGCGGCGCTCATCGCTCCACTCGGGAAAGCACAGCGTCAGATTGGTGTGCACGATGCGCTTGCGCCGGCTCGGAATCTGATAGAGCAGCCAGCCGAGCCCGTCGCCGAAACGGGCGACGAGGCCATAGGGCAGCAGTGCAAAAAGTCTCAACAGCCCGATCGCGAGCTTCGCGCCATAGCGGCTCAGCATGTTGCCTCCAGGAAAGAAGAGGCGCTGCGCACGACCGATTTCAGGAAAGCGGAAGAATTGACGTAATACCGCACTCGAGGACACTCTGTGACAATCAAAGGAAGTCGCTATAATAAGGGCTTCGCCGAGTTAATAGACAACTTGCGGGGCGAAGCTGGCGGGTGCGATCCATGTGATATGCGCCGGCCGGTCAAAGTAATCCGCTAAAGCGTCGCCGCTTCAGACTCCCGAAGCTGGCTACGTGAAACTCAACCGTAACCATCAAACAGGAGTCTGCAACGTGGCAAACGACTATCTCTTCACTTCAGAATCCGTTTCCGAAGGCCATCCCGACAAAGTCGCGGATCAAATCTCGGACGCCATTCTCGACGCGATTCTGGCTCAGGACAAATACTCGCGTGTCGCAGCAGAAACGCTGTGCAACACGGGTCTGGTCGTGCTGGCCGGTGAAATCACCACCACGGCGAACGTCGATTACATCCAGGTCGCGCGCAACACCATCAAGCGCATCGGCTACGACAACACAGACTACGGCATCGACTACCGCGGCTGCGCGGTGCTCGTCGCGTACGACAAGCAATCGCCGGACATCGCCCAGGGCGTGGATCGCGCGCACGACAACAACCTCGATCAAGGCGCCGGCGACCAGGGCCTGATGTTCGGTTACGCGTGTGAAGAAACGCCGGAACTGATGCCTCTGCCGATCCACCTTTCGCACCGTCTGGTCGAGCGTCAGGCGAATCTGCGCCGCGACGGCCGTCTGCCCTGGCTGCGTCCGGACGCGAAGTCGCAGGTCACCGTGCGTTATGTCGACGGCAAGCCGCATTCGATCGACACCGTCGTGCTGTCCACGCAGCACTCGCCGGACATCGATCTGGACACGCTGCGCGAAGCCGTGATCGAAGAGGTCATCAAGCCGACGCTGCCCGCCGAGCTCATCAAGGGCGACATCAAGTTCCTGGTGAACCCGACCGGTCGTTTCGTGATTGGCGGCCCGCAAGGCGATTGCGGCCTGACGGGCCGCAAGATCATCGTCGATACGTACGGCGGTGCCGCGCCCCACGGTGGTGGTGCGTTCTCGGGCAAGGATCCGTCGAAGGTCGATCGCTCGGCGGCTTATGCAGGCCGTTATGTCGCGAAGAACATCGTGGCCGCTGGCCTCGCGTCGCGTTGCCTGATTCAGGTGTCGTACGCGATCGGCGTTGCGCAACCGACTTCGGTGATGGTCAACACGTTCGGCACGGGCCGCGTGTCGGATGCGACGATCACGCGTCTGGTGCAGGAGCATTTCGACCTGCGGCCGAAGGGCATCATCCAGATGCTCGACCTGCTGCGCCCGATCTACGAGAAGAGCGCTGCTTATGGTCACTTCGGCCGCGAAGAGCCGGAATTCACGTGGGAAGCCACGGACAAGGCGCTCGCGCTGGCGGAAGCCGCAGGCACCGAACCGGTTGCCGCGCTCGCCGAATAAGCACGCGCTCCCCGTTCAAACAAAAACCCCGCCGGCGTGAGCCGGGCGGGGTTTTTTATCGCCTTGCGTATTGCGTGACTGCTTCGTCGTGCGGTTACTCCGCGTTGTGCGACATCCGCGCCAGCGATGCCGGCGGGGTGCGTGTCCGAGACCCGTCTTAACGGCTCGCAAACGCGAACACGAACCAGCCGCTGCTGCTGCTCGTCGACATACGGCGCGGGCGGCGGCTCGTATTCTGCCGCGCGACGACCGGTGCACGTTGCGCGGCGGTGAGCCGCAGCGGCGTCGGTTTGCGCAGCAGCGTGCGCAGCGAGAAGCGGCGCGAACCGCCTTGCAGACGCAGTGCGGAGAAGAACGTGTGGAACCAGGTGCGAATGCCGTCGACTGCTTTGGCATCGCGCCACTGTTCGCCCAACGCACGGGTGCGCGTGGCGTGGTGACGCAGCGCACGCACGACGTGGCGGCGCGCGGGACGCGCCGCTTTCAGCGCGGCGCGGGTAAGACGGGTGCTCAGAAGAGTATGCATGGCTTCACAGGTAGGCAACGTGTCGCGCGACGGAAGGTGCGCCAATAGCAGCACCAAACATGCCAAAGGCAGGGTCTCGAGGGACGGCGCGAAGGCCCGGAATTCGTCGGGAAAAAGGGCGGAGCTCGGCGGCGCGGGCTTGGGCAGCCTGCGCACGGCGCAAAAGTGCGGGAGCGGCGATCAACATGCGTGCAGGCTACACGCGATTCATGACGGCAGAAAGTCGGGTTTTTACCCTGCAAACGCGGGTTTTTACGAAGATGACCGCCGCGCAGGCCCCCACGGCTGCGCCGTCGCGATCGATTATCGTGCGCGTTTGCCCCGTCGCTGTGCCGTGCGAATGCTCCTGCGCGTGAAAGTAGTGCGTAAGGCTGCGGCGCGTTGGCGGGCGAAACTGCGCGCAGTGCGATCGCGCCCGTTTTACAATCGAGCATCAGCTAGTCGACAGTAACGGATCACCATGTCATTTCATTCGAAGAAAGAGCAGATTCAGACGTTGCGGGAGCAGGGCTTCGTCGTGGTGCCCGGCCTGGTGTCGCCCGAGCGTTGCGCCGAATTGAAGCAGATCGCGCAGCATCAGTTGCAGGAAGCGGCGGCGCCGATCGAATTCGAAGCGGATCTGCAGTACCCCGGCGCGCCGTCGTCGAAACACGCGCCGGGCGGCCATACGGTACGGCGGCTGCTGGATGCGTATGGGCGTCATCCGGCGTTCGCACAGTGGGCGACCGCGCCGGAAATTCGCGGCTGGATGGAGTTGTACTTCGGTGAAGAGCCGCGCCTGTCGCGCGCGCATCACAACTGCATGATGACCAAACACCCCGCATACGGCAGCCTGACCGGCTGGCATCGCGATGTGCGCTACTGGTCGTTCGAGCGTGACGATCTGGTGTCGGTGTGGCTCGCGGTTGGGTCGGAAACGGTCGATAACGGCGCGCTGTGGCTCGTGCCGAAGTCGCACAGCGAGTCGTTCACGTCCGACCGGTTCGATGAAGCCAAATTTTTCCGCTCCGACCTCGAAGAGAACCAGGCCTGGATTCGCGCGGCGGTGTCGCCCGAACTGAAGGCCGGGGACGTCGTGTTCTTCCACTGCAACACGCTGCATTCAGCGGGCAAAAACCTCAGCGATCAGGTGAAGTTTTCTCTCGTGTACACGTATCACGGCGCGAGCAATGTGCCGTTGCCGGGTACCCGTTCGGCTGCCAAGCCTGAAGTGGCGTTTTAGGGGTTTATCTTTGGCGGCGGCGCTTGTGCGCGTTCATTCATACGATCGAACGCCAAGCGCCGCACCCGCCCATCAACGCTTACCGTTTGCGCCCGGACAATGCGATTCCCGTGAGTCCGGCGAGCGTGGCTACCACGCCGGCCACGATCAGCATGATCGCCTTGTTGCTCGGCGAGCCGGTGAACACGCGCGCGACGTCGCTGCTCACCGAATTGAACGCCTGTCCACCGAAATACAGCAACACGATCCCGCCGACGAGCAGCGCGAATGAAATAGCCTTCGTCATGCATTCCTCCCATAAGCTTCGACGGGCCAAAGTGTAGGGGACCTGCAAGCCATCGTCCATCCCGCATACTGGGCGTCTGCACGCATCGCGTCGATTGGCTACCATAGCGCTCTAGCTGCACTTCGCATAAACCCAAAAAGCAGCCTGCCTCTCGCAACGTGTGATCGCCTCACGCCCGCACTGACCGGGCCACTTCACCAACAAGGACACTAGCAATGGCTTACGAAGCAGCTTCAGAACGCTATTCGGACATGCAATACCGCGTCTGCGGCAAGTCGGGCCTCAAACTGCCGGCGCTGTCGCTCGGCTTGTGGCACAACTTCGGCGACACCACGCCGATTTCCACGCAGCGCGACATCCTGCGCACGGCGTTCGATCTCGGCATCACCCACTTCGACCTCGCGAACAACTACGGGCCGCCGTACGGCAGCGCGGAGACGAACTTCGGGCGTCTGTTCAAGGACGACTTCAAACCGTATCGCGACGAGCTGCTGATTTCGTCGAAGGCCGGTTGGGACATGTGGCCGGGTCCGTACGGCCAGGGCGGCGGCTCGCGCAAGTACGTGCTCGCGAGTCTCGATCAGAGCCTGCAACGCATGGGGCTCGACTACGTCGACATCTTCTATTCGCATCGTTTCGATGCCGACACGCCGCTCGAAGAAACCGCCGGTGCATTGGCGAGCGCCGTGCAGCAAGGCAAGGCGCTGTACATCGGTATTTCGTCGTACTCGGCAACCAAGACGCTCGAAATGACGAAGCTGCTCGCCGAGTACAAAGTGCCGCTGCTGATCCATCAACCCGCGTACAACATGCTCAACCGCTGGATCGAGCATGAGCTGCTGGATACGCTGGAGAAGGTCGGCGCGGGCACGATCGCATTCACGCCGCTCGCGCAGGGTTTGCTCACCGGCAAATACCTGAACGGCGTGCCGGACGATGCGCGCGTCAACAAGCCGGGCGGCGGTTCGTTGAAGCAGGAGCATCTGAGCCCGCAAAACATCGAGCATGTGCGCAAGCTCAACGACATCGCGCAGCGTCGCGGACAGAGCCTCGCGCAAATGGCGCTCGCATGGGCATTGCGCGATTCGCGCGTGACGTCGGTGCTGATCGGCGCGAGCCGTGCGGAACAGGTGCGCGAGAACGTCGGTGCGTTGAAGAACCTCGTGTTCACGAAGGATGAACTCGCGGAGATCGATCGCTATGCGACCGAAGGCGGAGTCAATCTGTGGGAGAAGCCGTCGACGGATCAGGCCATCTGATCATCGCGACTCGCATCCGCAGAAAGCCGATAAGCAGAAGCGAAAAAGCCGCCGGTGAGGCGGCTTTTGTACTGTGCGCTACACGAGCGCCGGAAGACCTTCGACCAGCGCGACCGCGCACATCACGCCGATCAGTGCGCCCAGCACACGCAGCGCGTTGTGCCGCATTTCCGTTTTGCAAGGTAGCGCGCCGACGAATAGCGCGCCCGCGAGCGCCATCGGAATGACGAGGATGAAATCGCCGATCGTGAAGTAGGTCGTCATATTCGTCTCCCATGCAACATGGTTGCTATGTATTGGTCGCGAAGGGACGGCTCGATCTGCCGGAGTCATTCACCGCCCCCGCTCGATTTGAGTATAGAAGACCGTTGGACCGGCGTAGCAACGACGTGCGGCGCCGCGGCGACTTTTCGCAAGGCGCTGAATGCGCTGCGACAGGGCTCGCCACGATTGGCGCGGCGCAGCAAACAAATCGAAAAAAATGAAGTGCTTGCTTACGCCGGCCTTACTTTTTGGCGTTATTCAATGCGCAGTGGGTTGCAGATTGAACAGATTGAACAGCTTGGAGCTTAGGCGCCCGCCCGTTCGCGTCCGCGCAAACGCCTCGCCGCAATGAGCCCGATGACGAGCAACGCGCCCACGAGTCCCGCGACGCCATTCCATCCATGACCGGCCCACACGTGGCCGCCGTACGAACCGACCACGCTCGAACCGATGTAATACGCAAGCAGGTAGAGCGCGGCGGCCTGGCCTTTCGCGTCCTTGGCGAGGCGTCCCACCCAGCCGCTCGCCACCGAGTGCCCGGCGAAAAAACCGAACGTCACGCACGCGATGCCGGTGGCGATCATCGCCAGCGGATGCAGCATCGTGAGGGCGAGACCGACCAGCATCAGCAGCAAACTGCCGGTGAGCACACGGGCACGGCCGAACGTATCGGCCATGCGCCCCGACCATGGCGACGCGATCACACCGGTCAGATACACGACGAAGATCGCGCCGATCTCCGTTTGATTCAATCGATACGGCGGCGCGAGCAGCCGGTAGCCGATGTAGTTGTACAGCGTGACGAAGCTGCCCATCAGCACGAAGCCGAGCAGGAACAGCAAGGGCAGACCCGGCCGCGTGAACTGCTTGAGCAGCGCGGTGCGGTGATGCGCGAAGCCGAGTCCGCGCCGCGGCACGAAGTGACGCGACGGTGGCAGCAGCGCGCGAAACGCGAGCATCGACAGAAGGCCGAGGACCCCGATCGTGCCGATCGCCATGCGCCACGAGAACAGATCCGCGACGACACCCGTGATCACGCGTCCCGCCATGCCGCCGATCGCGGTGCCGCCGACATAGAGGCCCATCGCTAGACCGAGGCCGTCGGGATGCACTTCCTCGGCGAGGTAGGCCATCGCGACGGCGGGCACGCCGCCGAGCGCGAGACCGAGGAGCGTGCGGAGTACGAGCAACTGATGCCACTGCGGCGCGATCGACACGCCGATCGTCAGCAAGGCCGACACGGTCAGCGATAGCGTCATCAGTTTGTGACGGCTCCAGCCTTCGGAGACGAAGCCGGCGACGAACACGGCGAGCGCGAGCGCGGCGGTGGTGAGCGAGAGCGACAAGCTGCTTTGCGCGGGCGTCACGTCGAACGCCGCGGAAAACGATGGCAGCAATGGCTGCACGCAGTAGAGCAACGAGAAGGTCGCGTAACCGGCGAACAGAAGCGCGATGCTGGCGCGCCAATAGGCGCGCGTGCCGCGTTCGAGATAGGGGATGTCGGGCACGGCGCAAGCGTTGGGAGAAGCAGATGAAGAAGGAACAGCCGAGGTAGCAGTCCGCTGGGATTCCGGCGGCGGGGTCACGAAAAAATCTCCTTGGGGAAAGCAAAAAACGCAAAAAAGGAGTTAAGGATACGCTGAAATGGTGATGCAGGCCGCCGCGCGGCACGGCAAGGTCCCGCGGAGGGGCGGGCTCGCGTGAGTGCGCAGGGGGCGCTGCACGGCTTTTTGATGCAGTAAAAGCCGCTCACCGAAACCGATAGCGGCCCGTGCGCTAGCCCTGCGCCGCTGCATCACTGGCCGGCGGCGACGGATGCACGATCTGCTCGTCGGTCGGCAGTGTCGACGCATCCCAGCCGCCGCCGAGCGCCTTGACCAGCGCGACGCTCGCGGCCATCCGGCGGCGCGCAATCGCCACCGCGGTGCGCTCGTTGGTGAGCGCCGTCGTTTGCGCGACGACCACGTCGAGATATGTGATCGCGCCGTTTTTGTAGCGGTCCGACACGACCGCCAGCGCGCGCTGCGCGGCACTCACCGCGTCGTCCTGCGCGGCGGCTTCCTGTTCGAGCACGCGCAGCGCGGCGAGATTGTCCTCGACCTGGCCGAATGCGGCGAGCACCGTTTGCCGGTATTGCGCGACGCTTTCGTCATAGTGCGCGCGGGCCTGTTCCTTCACGGATGCGCGTCCGCCGAAGTCGAGCAGCGTGCCCGCGAGCGCCGGCCCGAGCGACCACAAGCGGCTCGGCGCGAGCAGCCATTGACTGTAGTTCGTCGCTTCGAGCCCGCCCGTCACCGACAGAATCAGGTTCGGGAAGAACGCGGCCGTCGCGACGCCGAGCTGCGCGTTCATCCCGGCGACCTGCCTTTCCGCGGCCGCGATGTCGGGACGCCGTTCGAGCAGCGCGGACGGCACGCCCGCTTGCGCCACCACGGGCATGGCCGCGAGCGGCGCGACCGGCAGCGAGAAAGTGGATGGCGGCTGGCCGATCAGGATCGCGATCGCGTGTTCGAGCTGCGCGCGCTGCACGCCGAGGTCGAGTGCTTGTGCTTCGGTGGTCTTCAGTTGCGTCTGCGCCTGCGCGACATCGGCGTCGGTGGCGATGCCGCCGGCGTAGCGGTGCTGCGTCAGATCCAGCGCTTCGCGGTAGGCCTTGATCGTGTCGTCGAGAAGTTGGCGCTCCTGGTCGAGTCCGCGCAGTTCGAAGTAGTCTGTCGCGAGTTCGGCCTGCATCGACAGGAGCACGGCTTGCGTGTCGGCGGCGCTCGCCTGCGCTTGCGCTTTCGCGCCTTCGACGCTGCGCGACACGCGGCCCCACAGGTCAGGTTCCCACGACGCGTCGGCTTGCACGAGATAGTCGTTCAGCGTGAGGCCGGCGGTCGATTTGTGCAGCACGTTTTCCGAGGATCGCGCGCGCGAGTAGGCCGCATTCGCGGTGACCAGCGGGAAGAAACTCGATCGATATTGCGCGACCATGGCGCGCGCGGCGCGAAAGCGCGCTTCGGCGGCCTGCACGTTCTGGTTCGCGCCGGCGACCTGCTGTTCGAGCGCATCGAGCGATGGGTCCGCGTAGATGCTCCACCAGGTGCCGCGCGTGAGCGTGTCGGCGGGTTGCGCGGGCTTCCAGCCGGTGCCTTCGAGTTCCTTGAAGGTGGCTGCGGTGGGTGTGGGAGGTTTGACGTAGTCGGGGCCGACTGTGCAAGCGGTGAGGGTGATGGCCAGGGTCAGCGCGCATGCTGAGGCGCTCATGGAAACGGGCACGAGGGCGCGCCTTGGCGCGGCCGTGACGTTGCGGTGTAGTGCTCGCGCGGTCATGACGATGTCCTTGCAGCCGCCCCGGAAGCGCCAGCCGCTCCATCCCCACCGGCCCCCGCACCCGAAGCACCCTCCGCCCCTTCCGCTTTGCGCGGCACGATCCGCACAGGCGCGCCATCGACAATCGAGTCCTGCGGATTCAAGATCACCTGCTCGTCGCCGTGCAACCCGGACGCAATCGCGACCCGCGTGCCGAAGTCCGTCCCGAGCGACACCGGCAGCAGCTTCACCTTGCGTTGCGCATCCACGGTCGCGACCTTCACGCCATCCGGGCGGAACAGCAAAGCGTTGCCCGGCACCGTGAACGGCGCCGCGCCCGCGCCCAACGCGAAATGCACCTGCGCGTAAGCACCCGGCAGCAAATCGCCATCGCGATTGTCGACGTCGACTTCGACCAGCATGGTCCGTTGCTGCTGATCGACAGCGCCCGCGGTGCGTGCCACCGTGCCCGGATAATGCCGCGACGGCGTCTCGGTCAGCGTAAGAAACGCCGTCTGCTGCGCGCGCACCTGTTGCGCATAAGCCTGCGGCACATTCACATACACGCGCAGCCGGTCCGCCTGCGCGACATGAAACAGTTCCTTCGCGGGCCCACCCGCGCTGCCCGCGTCGATCAACGCGCCGACGTCGACGTTGCGCGCCGTGACCATGCCGTCGAACGGCGCATACACTTTCTGGAACGACTGCGTCTTCTCCAGACGCGCGACGTTAAAACGTGCCGCGTCGAGCGTGGCTTTCTTCGCGAGCATGTCGCCGACCTTCTCGTCGGTCTCCTGCTTCGACACCGATTTGCTCTTCAGCATCTCGCTCCAGCGATCGGCGGTGCTTTTCGCGAGCGCATAGTTCGCGTTGGCGTTCGCGAGATCGGCGCGGGCGGCGCGCAGTTGATCGTCCACTTCCGGCGTGTCGATTTCCGCGAGCAATTGGCCGCTTTTCACGCGCGCGCCGATGTCGGCGTACCACTTCTTCAGATAGCCGTTGGTACGTGCGTAAATCGGCGTGTCGAGAAAGGCTTGCACGTTGCCGGGCAAAACGAGATCGAGTCCGGCCGACGACTTCTGCGGGCGCACGACTTCGACGCTCATCTGGCTCGCATGCTCGGCATCGCGTTCGAGCGCCGCATGCGCATTGTGACGTGACCGGATGCCCTGGGCCGCGAGCGCGATCGCCACCACGGCCACTACGACGACGAACCAACGCGTGCGCTTCGCTTTCGCGGGATCGCGCGCGCTGCCGGAACCGTCTGGACGTTGTGCTTCCATCAAATTTCCCCCATGTATTTGCGTGGGCAGTCGACGCTGCCTCTTGTGTTGCATGCGGTGTCGCGCATCGTATCGCGTGCCATGCGTATTGCTTCCCGCCTCATGGCTGACCCACCACATGCCCGGCCGCACGCTGACGCCGCGCCGCGAGCCGCCGGTAGATCATCGAGAACACCACCGGCACGAAGATCAGCGTCGCCAGCGTACCGACCGTCAGCCCGCCGATCACCGCGCGCCCGAGCGGCGCATTCTGCTCGCCGCCTTCGCCGAGACCGATCGCCATCGGCACCATGCCGATCACCATCGCGAGCGCCGTCATCAGCACCGGGCGAAAACGTGTGAAGCCCGCTTCGATTGCCGCGCGCGTCGCGTCGCCATGTTCGAGCAGCTGTTCGCGCGCGAAGCTGATCACGAGAATCGAATTGGCGGTGGCGATGCCGATACACATGATCGCGCCGGTCAGCGCGGGAATCGACAGGGTGGTGTGCGTGAGAAACAGCATCCACACGATGCCCGCGAGCGCGCCCGGCAGCGCGGTGATGATGATGAACGGATCGAGCCACGACTGAAAGTTCACCACGATCAGCAGATACACCAGCACGATCGCAAACACGAGACCGGCGAACAGCCCCAAGAACGAATCGTTCATGGTCTGCACCTGGCCACGGATTTCGATGGTCGAGGACTTCGGCAATTCGGCGCGGGCGTCGTCGATGATCCTGCGGATGTCGTCGGACACGCCGCCGAGATCGCGGCCGTCGGCGGTGCCGAAAATATCGATCGTGGTCTGCGCGTTGTAGTGCGTGAGCACCGCGTTGCCGGCGTCGCGCTTCATGGTGGCGAGCGAGCCGAGAATGTTGGTGCGGCCGTTCGCGTTCAACGGAATGTTCGCGAGCGATTGCAACGAATCGATCGTGTATTGCGGCGCTTCGGTGATCACGTTGTAGCTCACGCCGTTGCGCGGATTAAGCCAGAACGTCGGCGTGGTTTGCTGGCTGCCGGACAGTGTGATCAGCAGATTGCTCGCGATCTCGCGTTGCGAGAAACCGGCTTGCTGCGCGCGTGTGCGATCCACATCGATGAAGATGCGCGGCAAGTCGGCGGGCTGCTGGATGCGCACATCGGCCAGACCCGGCACCGTGCGCAAACGGTGCAGCAAGTTCGCGGCGAACACGCGATTGCCGGCCACGTCGCGGCCGACGATCTGAATGTCGATCGGCGAGGGCATGCCGAAGTTGAGCGTCTGGCTGACGATGTCCGCGGGCAGGAACGCGAACTGCACGCCGGGGAATTCGTCGGTGAGCGTGCGCCGCAACGTGCGCACGTAGTCGGCGCTCGGATGATGATCGGGATTGAGCGTGATCAGCACGTCGGCATCCGAGGTGCCGATCGTGCCGGTATTGCTGTACGAGAGGTTGATGCCCGACACCGGCAAGCCGATGTTGTCGATGATCGAATGCAGCTCGGACGCCGGGATCAACTGACGAATCCGCATGTCGACACGATCGGTCAGCATGGCGGTTTCCTCGACCCGCATGCCGGTTTTCGCACGCAGATGCAGTGCGATCGTGCCGGCGTCGACGGCTGGGAAAAAGTCGCGGCCGAGGAACGGCATCAGCAGCATCGATGCACCGCAGCCAAGCAGAAACAGCGTCACGAACAGACCCGGCCGCGCGACGCGCGCTTCGAGAAACACGCGATAGCGCTGGCGCAGACGCGCAAAGCCGCGTTCGAAAGCGTAGTGCACGCGCATGAACGGATTGCGCGTCTGCGCGGGCGCGTGATGCAGGTCGGCCGGTTTGTGGTGATGACGCAGCAGATATTTCGCGAGCGTCGGCACGAGTGTGCGCGAGAAGAAATACGACGCCAGCATTGCGAACACCACGGCTTCGGCGAGCGGAATGAATAGATAGTGTGCGACGCCCGTCAGCAGAAACATCGGCACGAACACGATGCAGATCGACAGGGTCGACACCAGCGTCGGAATCGCGATCTGATGCGCGCCGTCGAGAATCGCCTGTTCGAGGGTCTTGCCCTGTTCCAGTTGATGACTGATGTTTTCGATCGCCACCGTCGCATCGTCGACCAGTATCCCGACCGCGAGCGCGAGCCCGCCGAGCGTCATGATGTTGATGGTTTCGCCGAGGATCGACAGCGCGATGATCGACGTGATCATCGACAACGGAATCGACACGAAGATGATCAGCGTCGCGCGCCAGTTGCCGAGGAACAGCAGAATCATCAGACCGGTCAGGCACGCGGCGATCAATGCTTCACGCAGCACGCCCTGCACCGACGCGCGCACGAACAGTGACTGATCGGCAACGGGATCGATATTCAGCGACGCGGGCACGAGATTGCGCAGCGTCGGCATCATCGTCTTGATGCGGTCGACGATATCGAGCGTGGACGTGTTGCCGCTTTTGTTGATCGTCAGCAGCGAAGCGCGCTGGCCGTTCACGCGCACGATGTTGGTCTGCGGCTGGAAGCCGTCGCGCACATGCGCGACGTCGCGGATATAAACGGTGCCATTGGCCGTCGAGCGGATCGGGATGTTGTTCAGGCCGGCCAGCGAATCCGGGCTGCCGTTCATTTCCACCGAGTATTCGGTCGAGCCGATTTTCGCGGTACCCGACGGCAGGATCAGATTCTGCGCGGTGACCGCGTTGACCACGTCCAGCGGTGAGAGATTGCGCTCCTGCAACTTGCGCGAATCGATGTCGACCATGATCTGCCGCTGCTTGCCGCCGTAGGGCAACGGCGCCGACGCGCCGGGTACGGTGGCGAGCTGCGTCTTCAGAAAGTTGTTGCCGAAGTCGTACAGCTCCTGCTCGGTCAGCGACGCGGACGACAGCGCGAGGCGCAGGATCGGCACCGTCGACGCGTTGTAGCGCAGGATGTTCGGCGGCGTAATGCCGGGCGGCAGCGAGCGCAATTGCGTTTGCGACAGCGCGGTGACCTGCGCGAGCGCTTCGTTGATATTGGCGTGCGGCTGGAAAAAGATCTTGATCACCGCGATGCCGTTCAGCGAGGTCGATTCCGTGTGCTCGATATCGTTCACTGCCACCGACAGTCCGCGCTCGTAGTTGAGCACGATGCGCTTTTCCATCTCGTCGGCGGGCAGGCCGTTATACGACCAGATCACCGAGAGCACGGGAATGTCGATGTTCGGGAAGATGTCGGTCGGTGTGCGCAGAATGGTCAGCGGCCCGACGATCAGCAGGAGCAGCGCCAGCACGACGAAGGTGTAGGGACGCCGCAGCGCGAGACGAACAATCCACATGGCTAGCGTGCCCGCTCGAACACGCGCAGGGCGCTGCCGTGTGCGTGCGCGACGCGGATGCTGCGCTGAACATGGCGCGCACCGCGCCGCAGACTGTGGCGCAATGAGGGCGTGGCGCGCGGATTAAACGAATCGTCCTGACGGTGCACGTTTTTGATATCCCACCCCAGCAGGGTTTATGATGGACTCGTTACGAGGTTTTACGCCCAGATCATCGGTCGCGCGCAGTGTAATTGGAATAGGGCGAAACGACGGGTGAACAGCCTTTAATTCGCGCTTTCCAAAGCCCCGTAAAACGGGAACAATGACTCGAACCTCTCACGCGTATCACGCGCAGCAGATTGGGTGCGTACGCAACGTTAGCGGCGAAGCGGCGCTTTTATCATCACCTTGACCGGCATGAAATCACTAAGCCGGCTACGGGAGAAACGGGGAAACATCATGCAAATCGGTTCCATTGTCCGGTCGGTGCATATCGCCGTGCCGCAAGGCGCGCGCGGAATCGTCATGCGCATTCTTGGCGACATGGCCATGGTGGCGTGGTATGCGGGCGAGCCCGGTGCGTCGCCGCATCTGAATACTGAACCCTTTTTTCTCGAAGACCTGATCGACACCGGCGAGCAGGTCCGCCCGTCGAGCGCGCAGATGCATTGACGGCGTTTCGCTGTCGAAGTGTAGGCGCGTTGTAGCTGAGTTGTAATCCGTATCGTGAGCCGTCGCTCTCGTTTTTGACGGCGGCCCGGCGCACAATGCGGGCATGAACGACGACAACCTCGACTCCCAGGACGGCGCGCAGCGCGCCGCGCCTTTCGCCCGGCTCCAGCCGGAAATCGTGCTCGACGCGCTCGACAGCGTGCTCAGCACGATCGGCGTGCGCACCGACGGCCGCATGCTGCCGCTCAACAGCTACGAAAATCGCGTGTACCAGGTGGGCGTCGAAGACGGCCCGCCCGTGGTCGCGAAGTTTTATCGCCCCGAGCGCTGGAGCGATGCCGCCATCCTCGAAGAACATGCGTTCGTCGCCGATCTCGCCGCGCGCGAGATTCCGGCCGTGCCGGCGCGCACGTTGGACGGCCGCACGCTCCATACCTTCGACGGTTTCCGCTTCTCGATCTTCGAGCGCCGCGGCGGCCGCGCGCCGGATCTCGACCGGCGCGACACGCTCGAATGGCTGGGTCGTTTCATCGGCCGCATTCATGCGGTCGGGCAGACGCAGAACTACGCCGAACGGCCCACGCTCGACATTCACACGTTTGGCTATGAGCCGCGCGACTTCCTGCTCGCGCAGCGCTTCGTGCCCGACGACGTGCGCACCGCATGGGAGACCGTGGTGAACCTCGCGCTCGAAGGTGTCGAACGCGCGTTCGAGCGTGCCGGCGACATCCGCATGTTGCGCATGCACGGCGACTGTCATCCTAGCAATGTGCTGTGGACCGACGCAGGCCCGCATTTCGTCGACTTCGACGACAGCCGCATGGGTCCAGCGGTACAGGATCTGTGGCTGCTGCTGCCGGGTGAGCGCGCGGAGGCCTCGCGTGCGCTGGCGGATCTGCTCGCCGGCTACGAAGACTTCTGCGAGTTCGAGCCGCGCGAACTGTATCTGGTCGAAGCGTTGCGCACGCTGCGGCTGATTCACTACCAGGCGTGGCTCGCGCGTCGCTGGGACGACCCGGCATTTCCGGCGGCGTTTCCGTGGTTCAACACGCAGCGCTATTGGGAAGACCGCATCCTCGAAATGCGCGAGCAGATCGGTGCGATGCAGGAAGGGCCGCTCTGGCCGGTTTAAAGACTCGCGCGGATGCTGTTGCGCGGGTCATTCGCGGACGGTCCAAACATGAGGCGCGAATGCGGCTGCCGCTGGCCGCTGGCCGCACGTGGCGGGGCATGGTGCGCGAGTGGGTTTGATGTGCGCATCTCGGCAGCGATTCTGGCGGACGTAGGGGCCGCGCAGTGCGCGTGGGGCCGTTTCAAGGCGCTTGTGACACCACGCTCGACGGCTCCGTCAACGTCGACCTGACGATCACCTCCGCGCGCACGTCGCGCCCTATCGCTTCGAGGGCGGGACGCATCTGCGCGAAGTCCTCGGGCGTGCAGACCTCGCTCGCGAAATGAGTGGCACCGTCGCGCGTCATCGTGACGACGTTGCTGAGCGGTTCGAACGTGTACTGCGACTGGAAATCGACGAAGCGGTCCTGGGTGCGCTTCGCCTCCGGCATGTCGAGCACCCGGAAATTGGCGGGCAATTCGATGCGCGCGTGTTCATGCACCGCCACGTTGTGGCAGATGAACGGCTGGGTGCGCTGACGTTCGCCGAGCCAGTAGCGCGTGTCCGCTTCGACGCCGCCGGCCAGACTCGTCAGCGCGCGAATCGATGCCGCCGCGCCCGGCACCACCAGGCTTTCCAGCGTACCGTTCATCGTGACCGTGAGCGGGCCGTCGGTCACAGTGAGGTCGCTGGTGGTGAGCGTGGCATTACCGCGCAGATTGACGCTGCGCAATTCGGCTTCGATCGATTCCTCACGCTGCGCGGGCGACTGCGTGCGCAACCTCGCGCGCGCCTGTTCGGCGAACGGGCCGGTGTCTTCCATCCGGTACGTGAAGCTCGCCGAGCCGTCCGGTTCGACCTTGATGGACAGATCGGTGCTGCGCGTCATCAATGCGGTGGCCGGCGTATGGGCGAGCACCCCCTGGCCGATCAGCACGGTCGGCCGGTTCATATCCGACGACGGCAGAAAGCCGAACTCCACATTCGACGCGGTCGAATCCGCGTACTGCTGCAGATCCGGCAGCCACGTGATCACGTGATTGATAACGCCGTAGCCGGGCACGCTCGGCAGCGTGTAGATCGTGCCGCTGCTGATCAGCGCCGGTTCGTTGCGCACGCCGACCGCGTCGAGCAGTGCGCCGTACAGCGCGACGTGGTCCTTGCAGTCGCCGTAGCGGTCCGCGAGGATCGCGCTCGCGCGATGCGGCACGACCGCGCCGCGCCCGACGTTGATCGCCACGTAACGGACATTGCGGCGCACCCAGTCGTATAGCGTCTTGGCTTTGTCGCGCGGCGTGTGGTCGTGCGCGGTGAGCTGCTGCGCGAGACGTGTGACGGTGGGCTCGCGCGCGCTCGGGTCCGCAGCGGATGTGCGGTAGGTGGCGGCGAACGCGGCGTAGTCGGGGAAGGTCGAGACCATCAGCCGGTCGCCATACGACACGTAGGCGATCGAGCCACGCTCCAGCCGGCCGAAATGCGCCTTGTCGTAGCGAAATTCGTAGCGGGTGCGGCCGTCGCGCGTCACCGGTTGCTGTACGGTGAAGCCCCGTGCATCGGCGTATAGCGGTTTGTCGGCGGGTAGATCGTAGATCAGACGGAAGTTGTGGGTCGGAGCCAGGTCGGGCGGCGTGAAGTCGCTGAACTCCCTGGGCACGATCGGTTGCTGCTGCGTCTTGCGATACGTGAGATGCACGCGCGCGCCCGGCTCTACGGCGGGGAACACGATCACCTTTTCCTGGATGTCCTGGAACATCGGCGCGTCGAACGAACGCGCTTCCTGTACGTCGCGGATCTGCTCGGGCTGCACGTCGTGACGCACGCCATCGGCGGTGGTCGTGTAGGCCTCGAGAATCTGCACGTCGGCCATGTTGCGGTTGAACCAGACGTATTGCTGGGCGACCCGCGCGACGCCGGCTTCGTTGTTCACGCGCAGCGTCATCGAATTGAGCTTGGCGTAGGAGCCGTCGGCATTAACGGTGAAAGTTTGGGTTTCGCCCTCATTGGTATAGGGATCGTCCAGCCTTGCCGGCGTATTCGCGCTCGCGACAGGAAGGCCGGCAAGCCAGCCGAAGGCGGCAAGGCAGACCACGGAAGAGAGTCGCATGGCAGGCAGGTATCCGAACGGCAACGTTGACGGGATCTGCGCTTAGAGTCGGTTTGCGCGCCGTGGATGTCAAGCGGCTGTCACACATGGAAATAGAGCACGGATTGAGCAAACCGCCTGAATATGTAATGATAGCCATTCTCAATTGAAAGGCATCGCCAGCCATTTGTCACATTTCTCCTCCTCTGTGACTGCCAGCCAGCCTCTCAGCCGGACGACCTGAAACCGCAAGCCGGGCCGTCCGGCCCCTTCCCCGAATAATGTTGATAACCGCTGCCGGTGAGCGCGCGTGATCTGTCGCGCGCCGGCGACGCAGCAACCCGCTGCGCCTGGAGCCTGGATGTGAACGCGCCTGATTCGATCGAAATAAAACCCGCTGCCGCGAGCGGCACCCAGTACACCGTCCATACGCCGGAGCGCGGCCATCATCTGATGGACGATGCCGAGCAGGCGGCGCGGCGCCAACGTTCGCGGCGCGCGACTTTCATCAAGTGGCTGCGCAAGGTGCATGGTTGGGTCGGCCTATGGGGCGCGGTGCTGGGTTTGATGTTCGGCGTGACCGGTTTCCTGCTGAACCATCGCGGTGGGCCGCTGAAGGTGCCCACGGGCGAGCCGCAGGTCGAGGAAATGCAGATTCCCGTGCCGCAAAAGCCGCTGCATTCGCCGATGGAGATGGCGAAGTGGCTGAAGAAAGAGCTGAATATCGACGGCAAGCCGGGGCGCTCGCGGCGCGAGCCGGCGCATCCGGTGGCGTGGGGCGATCGCAGCACGATGCAGCCGGAGTTCTGGCAGATCGGCATCATGGGGCCGTCGCAAAGCATGCAGGCCGAGTACTGGGTCGGCAACAGCTTCGTCTCGGTGAAGCGCACGCAGAACTCGTTTCTCGCGACGATGAACAATCTGCACAAAGGCGTGGGCCTGAGCGTCGGCTGGGTCCTGTTGATCGACACGATTGCAGGCAGCCTCATTCTGCTTTCGCTGACCGGTGTGCTGCTTTGGACCGAGCTGAATAAGCGCCGCGTGGTGGGCGTCGTGCTGATCGGCGGATCGGTGATCGCGGCGGTGGTGTGCGGGTTGATGTAAGCACGCCGATGTGCGCAGCGCATGACGCGCTGCCCGCGGCGCCAACAGGTGCTGCGGCCGCAGCCTCAACCGCGCCGCGTTCCCAGCATCGTCATAACCGCCAACTCGCAGCGCGTCTCCCGGAGACTTCCACTAAACGCTACACGCCGCGCCACCGGAAGCAGCAATCTCCCGCGCCGCCTTCGCACCTTCCACCTGCAGCAGCGTAGGCAACGAAACGCCGTTCTTTGCCGCCGTCACCTCGGCGAGAATGGACACGGCGATCTCAGGCGGCGTCCGGCTGCCGATATAAATCCCGACCGGCCCATGCAAGCGCGCCAACTCGGTCTCGTTCAGATCGAACTCCTTTAGCCGCTCGCGGCGCGCCTGATTATTTCTGCGCGAACCCAAAGCACCGACATAGAACGCCGGCGTTTTCAGCGCCTCCATCAGCGCGAGATCGTCGAGCTTCGGGTCGTGTGTCAGCGCGATCACCGCGCAGCGTTCGTCGAGCTTCATGTCGATCACGGTGTCGTCCGGCATCGTCCGCACGATTTTCGTGCCGGGGATGTTCCACTCCTCGGTGTATTCCTCGCGCGGATCGCACACCGTCACCTGATAATCGAGCCCCACCGCGATGTGGCACAGATAGCGCGACAACTGCCCTGCGCCGATCACCAGCATCCGGTAACGCGGGCCGTGGATCGTCAACAGCCGCTCGCCGTCGAAATGCACGCCGTCGGTCGCCTGCGCGTCGTCGAGCCGCACCGCGCCCGTCACCATGTCGACATCGCGCGCGACGAGCCGGCCGTTCTCCACCGCGTGGCACAGTTCGGCGATACCGCTTTGCTTCGTCAACGGTTCGAGCACGAGCTGGATCGTGCCGCCGCAAGGCAGGCCGAAGCGATGCGCTTCCTCGGCCGTGATGCCGTACTTCACCGCCTCCGGATGCGTCTGCTCGATACCCCTTTGCCGCACCCGGTCGATCAGATCGTCTTCGATGCAGCCGCCCGACACCGAGCCCACCACGAGCCCGTCGTCGCGCACCGCGAGCATCGCGCCCTCGGGACGCGGGGACGACCCCCACGTCTTCACCACCGTCACCAGTAGCGCGCGATGTCCTTCTTCCAGCCAGCGTGCGCTGGACTTCAGGACTTCGAGATCCACGCTGTCCATGATCGTTTCCTTTTCGTTGCGTCTGCGTCGGCACCGGACTCGGTGGCCGACGCGTCATTCGATTCCGTACCGGTCTGCGCGGCAGCGGCCTCGTCGCCGTCGGCAGGCGCGGCACTGTCGCCCTCGACTTCGCCCGAGATCTGTGCGCCGAAGCGTTTGAAGAACTCGCCAGCGATTTTACGCGCCGCGCCGTCGATGAGCCGCGAGCCGATCTGCGCGAGCTTGCCGCCGACCTGCGCGCTCGCCGTGTAGGTGAGCTTCGTCGCGGCGTCGCCGTCGGCTTCCAGTGTGACGCGCGTGCTGCCTTTCGCGAAGCCCGCTGCCCCGCCCTGGCCTTCGAATACGATGTTGTACGCGTTCGGCGCGTCGATGTCGGTCAACTGCATGCGCCCCTTGAAGCGCGCCTTCACCGGACCGACGGCAGCGCTCAGCGTCACCAGATACGCGTTCTCCCCATCCGGGTCGATGCTCTCGCAACCCGGGATGCAGGCGCGCAGAATCTCCGTATCGTTCAGCGCGTCCCAGGTGCGCTGCTGCGCAACCGGCAGTGTGTGGGTTTCGGTCAATTCCATGGCGTTGCTCCTGCGGTTGTCGTGGCCGAGCGGGTTGGGCGAGGCGCGCGCGTGAGTTGCGCGAGATCGCGGCCGAACGCAGCCAGACTGTCCAGATTATGAACCGGGCGATGCGCGTCGACATACGGCAGGATCGCCTGCACGCCGCGCGCCTTCGGAGAAAAGCCGCTGAAACGCAGCAGCGGATTGAGCCAGACGATGCGGTGCGCGAAGCGGCGCAGACGCGCCATCTCGGTGTCGAGCACGTCGATCGCTTCATGGTCGAGGCCGTCGGTGACGAGCAGCACGGTGGCTCTGCCGGTCAGCACGCGCCGCGCCCAGCGGCGGTTGAACTCGGCGAGCGCCGCGCCGATCCGCGTGCCGCCCGACCAGTCGAGCACCTGGTCGGCGAGCGTCGCGATCGCCACGTCGGGGTCGCGCTCGCGCAGCGCGCGCGTCGCGTTGGTCAGGCGCGTGCCGAACAGAAATACCTGCAGGCGTTCGCGCGATTGCAGCAGCGCGTGGCAGAAATACAGCACGGCGCGCGAGTAGCTGCTCATCGAACCGGAAATGTCGAGCAGCAGCACGAGCGGCGGCTTGCGCTCGACCACCGCGCGATATTTCCACACCGTCCAGTCGCCGCCCGCGCGCACCGCGTGTCGCGCGCTTGCACGCAAGTCCGCATGGGTGCCGTGCGAGGCGGCCTTCAGGCGGCGCGTCGGCTCGGTCGCGAGCGGCAGGCGCTGGCCGCGGATCAGATGCCGCAAGCTGCGCCACTCGTCGGCGGAAAGCGTGTCGAAATCGCGATGACGCAGCCGCTCTTCGGCGCTGAACGTGACATGCGCGTGCAACTCGTGCTGTTCGGTTTCCTGCGGTGTCCTGCTATGCGGTGACGGCGGCGCGCGTACGGCCAGTGCGTCGGCGAGACGGTTGTTGCGTTTGGGCGGCGGCAGACCGTCGCGGACTTTCGGCAACAGCAGCGCACGCAGCTTGCCTTCCCAGTCCGGATCGCGCCAGAACAGATCGAATGCCGCGTTGAACAGGTCACGTTCGTCGGGCGCGGAGACCAGCAGCGCGGCAAGGGCGGCGCGCACGTCGTCGCGGCGGCCAAGATCGATCCAGTGCAAGGCGGCGAGCGCGTCGACGGCTTGCGCAGGCGACATCGGCAAACCGGCGCCGCGCAGCACGCGCACGAAATGGACGACGTTGCGGGCGAGCGTGGGCGTATCGTCGCGCGGCGCGGCACTCACGCCCGAACTCGCGCCGACGATTCGCGCGGCTGGCAAACCCACTCGCGGGTTTGAGTCGGAAGCGTCGCTGTCGCCGCTGTCGTTTCGGTTCGTCATGCTGGCTATCCCGGCGCGGCGAGGCATTGCGCAATGTGCGCGGCGTCCACGCGCGCCAGATCGTCCTGATACTTGAGCAGCACGCCTAACGTGTTCTGCACCGATTGCGGATCCAGTTCCGTTACCGACAGTGCTTCCAATGCGCGGCACCAGTCGATCGTTTCGGCGATGCCCGGCGCCTTGAACAGATCCATGCCGCGCAGCCGATGCACGAAATCGACCGCGCGCCGCTGCAACTGCGCCGACGTCTGCGGCGCACGCGCGGCGACGATCTCCAGTTCGCGCTCGCGCTCGGGATAGCCGATCCACTGATACAGGCAGCGGCGTTTCAACGCGTCATGCACTTCGCGCGTGCGGTTCGACGTCATCACGACGAGCGGCGGTTGCGCCGCGCGCACGGTGCCGTATTCGGGAATCGATACCTGGAAGTCCGAAAGCAGTTCGAGCAGAAAGGCTTCGAACGGTTCGTCGGCGCGGTCGATCTCGTCGATCAGCAGCACGCGCCGCGCGCCGGGATGATGTTCGTCCGGCATCAGTGCTTGCAGCAGCGGCCGCTTCAGCAGGAATTCGCCGCGATACAGCGTGTCGTTGTCAGGGTGCTCGCCGGCGGCCTCGGCCAGCCGCAGCGCCATGATCTGCCGCGGATAGTCCCACTCGTAGAGCGCGCTGGCCGTGTCGAGGCCTTCGTAGCATTGCAGCCGCAACATTGTGGTGCCCAGCATGCCGGCCGCGGCTTTGGCAAGCTCGGTTTTGCCGACACCCGGCTCGCCTTCGACGAACAACGGCCGCTCCATGCGCAACGCGAGATACAACGCGGTCGCCAGTTCGCGGCTGGCGAAATAGCTTTGGGCCGCGAGTTGTGCGAGGGTGTCGTCGATTGAAGCTGGCTGCATGGCGGTCCTGAATCTGCGCGCTCCGGGCGGTCAAGCGCGACGCCGGTGAAACGCGAAGCGGGGCGGCGCGCCTCGCGTCATGTGGTTGACGAACGGGACGGGGCTGACGTGCTTAGATAAACAGCACTACACGTCAGCCGCCGATAGCAAGGATCGCTACGCGTTCGCCTTCGTCACCGCGCGCGCGGCCAGCACCGGAATCAGATGCGCGCGGTACTCGGCGCTCGCGTGCATGTCGGTGTTCAGATCGTCGGGCAGCACGCTGACCCCGCGCGCGGCGTCCGGCGTGAAGTTCGCCGACAGCGCGCGCTCCAGTGCCGGCACACGAAATACTGAAGACGCCGCGCCCGTCACCGCGACGCGCACACCGCTCGCGAACTTCGCGACGAATACACCGACCAGCGCGAAGTGCGACGCGGGATTGCGGAATTTCTCGTAGGCCGCACGCTCGGGCACCGGAAACTCGACGGCGACGATCAGTTCGTCGGGCGCGAGCGCGGTCTCGTACATGCCGACGAAGAAGTCGCTCGACGCGATGCGCCGCCGCTCGGTGACGATGGTCGCATCCAGCGCGAGCGCCGCCGCCGGATAGCAGGCGGCCGGGTCGTTGTTGGCGAGCGAGCCGCCGATCGTGCCGAGCGCGCGCACCTGCCGGTCGCCGATATGCGCGGCGAGATCCGCGAGGCCCGGCGACACGCGCCGCAATTCCGCGTGATCCGCGACGTCGGCATGACAAACCGCTGCGCCGATCGTCACCTTGCCCGCGTCGACGGTGATCGACTTGAGCGCGGGAATCCGCGTCACGTCGACCAGTTGCGACGGCTGCGCGAGACGCAGCCGCATGGTCGGCAAGAGGCTTTGGCCGCCGGCCAGAAACTTCGCGTCGCTGTCGGCGGTGAGGAGGGCGGCGGCCGCTTTGGGATCCGTCGCGCGTTGATACTCGAATGAATACATGTCGAATGCTCCGCTCAGGATCTCAATGGGTTTTGGCTGTGTGAATCGCGGACCACACGCGATGCGGCGTCGCCGGCATTTGCAGATCGGTCACGCCGAGCGGCGCGAGCGCGTCGATGATCGCGTTGATCACCGCCGGCGGCGAGCCGATCGCGCCCGCCTCGCCGCAGCCTTTGACGCCGAGCGGATTGTGCGTGCACGGCGTGCCCTTCGAGGTTTCGACGGTGAAGTCCGGCAGATCGGACGCATGCGGCATCGCGTAGTCCATGTACGAGCCGGACAGCAGCTGGCCGCTGTCGTTGTCGTACACGCAGCGCTCCAGCATCGCCTGGCCGATACCCTGTGCGAGCCCGCCATGCACCTGGCCTTCGACGATCATCGGATTGATCACGTTGCCGAAGTCGTCCACTGCGGTGAACTTCTGGATGCGGCACACGCCCGTCTCCGGATCGACTTCGATCTCGCAGATGTACGCGCCCGATGGATACGTGAAGTTGCTCGGGTCGTAGAACGCGCTTTCCTCGAGACCCGGTTCGAGCACGTCGAGCGGATAGTTGTGCGGCACGTACGCGGCGAGCGAGATGTCGGCGAACGCCTTGGTGCGGTCGGTGCCCGCGACGCGGAACACGCCGTCCTTGAATTCGATGTCTTCGGCTGCGGCTTCGAGCAGATGCGCGGCGATTTTCTTTGCCTTCGTTTCGATCTTGTCGAGCGCCTTCATGATCGCGGAGCCGCCGACCGCGATCGAGCGCGAGCCATACGTGCCCATGCCGAACGGAATCCGGCCCGTGTCGCCGTGGACGATCTCGACGCTTTCCAGCGCAATGCCGAGCCGGTCGGCGACCACTTGCGCGAAGGTCGTCTCGTGTCCCTGGCCGTGACTGTGCGAACCGGTGAACACGGTGACCGAACCGGTGGGATGCACGCGAATCTGCCCGACTTCGAAGAGACCGGCGCGCGCGCCCAATGCGCCCGCGATGTTCGACGGCGCGAGGCCGCACGCTTCGATGTAGCACGAGTAGCCGAGCCCGCGCCGCTTGCCGTTCTTTTCGGATTCCTGCCGACGTGCTTCGAAACCTTTGACGTCCGCGAGTTCGAGCGAGCGCGCGAGGAGGGTTTCGTAGTCGCCGGTGTCGTAGGTGAGGCCGACCGGCGTCGCATACGGGAACTCGCGGATGAAATTGCGGCGGCGGATTTCCGCCGGATCGAGCTTCATCTCGCGCGCGGCGGTTTCGACGAGGCGCTCCACGACGTAGGTCGCTTCGGGGCGGCCCGCGCCACGATACGCGTCGACGGGAACGGTGTTGGTGAACACCGCTTTCACCTCCGCATAGATCGCGGGCGTCGCGTACTGGCCGGCGAGTAGCGTCGCGTACAGGATGGTCGGCACGCTCGAGGCGAAGGTGGACAGATACGCGCCCATGTTGGCGATCGTGTGGATGCGCATCGCAAGGAACTTGCCGTCCGCGTCCATCGCGAGTTCGGCTTTCGTCACATGATCGCGGCCGTGCGCATCGGAGACGAAGGCTTCCGAGCGCTCGGCGGTCCATTTGACCGGGCGGCGGATTTTCTTCGAGGCCCACGTCAGCGCGACATCTTCGGCGTACAGAAAGATCTTCGAGCCGAAGCCGCCGCCGACGTCCGGCGCGATCACGCGCAGTTTCGATTCCGGCAGCGACAGCACGAACGCGGCCATCAGGAGACGCTCGACGTGCGGATTCTGATTCGCGACGTACAGCGTGTAGCTGTCGTCCTGCACCGAGTAGCTCGCATTGACCGCACGCGGTTCGATCGCGTTCGGAATCAGCCGGTTGTTGACGATGTCGAGCGTGGTGACGTGCGCGGCTTTGGCGAACGCGGCGTCGGTCGCGGCTTTGTCGCCGTGGCCCCAGTTGTAGCAGACGTTGTCCGGCACTTCGTCGTGAACCGCGGGCTGGCCCGGATCGGCCGCATGCGCGGTGTCGACCACGGCGGGCAGCACGTCGTAGTCGACTTCGATCAGCTCGGCGGCGTCTTTCGCGGCCTTGATCGAATCGGCGATCACGAGCGCGACCTGATCGCCGACGTGGCGTACTTTCGTATGCGCGATGATCGGATGCGGCGGCTCGTTCATCGGCTTACCGTCGGTGCTGTGGATCAACCAGCCGCACGGCAGGCCGCCGACGTTCTCCGCGGCCATGTCCGCGCCGGTGAAGATGGCAATCACGCCCGGCGACTGTTTGGCCGCCGTGGTGTCGATGCTGTTGAGCTTCGCATGCGCATACGGCGAGCGCAGGAAGATCGCATAGGTTTGCTGGGGCAGGACGATGTCGTCGGTGTACTGGCCGTTGCCGGTCAGAAAACGGTAGTCTTCCTTACGTTCGACGGAAGCGCCGATGAGGTGAGTGTCGGGTGCGTTCATCGTCGGCTCCTCAGGCGGTGACCGGCGCGGCGGCCGTGGCGGAGGGAGCGGCATGGGCGCTGGCCGTGCCGGAGGACTTCATGCCCTCGGCGCCTTCCAGCACTGCCTTGACGATGTTGTGATAACCCGTACAGCGGCACAGATTGCCGTCGAGCTGCGCGCGCACGTCGTCGCCGGTGAGTTCGGGCTGACGCTCGACGAGCGACACCGCGCTCATCACCATGCCGGGCGTGCAGAAGCCGCATTGCAGACCGTGGCAGTGTTTGAAGGCGGCTTGCATCGGATGCAGGGTGCCGTTCTGCGCGAGCCCTTCGATGGTGGTGACGTTCGCGCCTTCCGCTTGCACCGCGAGGATGTTGCAGGACTTGATCGCGCGGCCGTTCAGGTGGACCGTGCAGGCGCCGCACTGGGCGGTATCGCAGCCGATGTGGGTGCCGGTGAGGCGGAGTTGATCACGCAGGAACTGGACAAGCAGGGTGCCGGGGTCGATTGAGGCGCTAATGGGCGCGCCGTTCACCGTCAGACTGATGCTGATCGCCATGAAGTGTCTCCTGATGGGGATGAGACCGGACCTTTTGTTTTCTTGCCTTCAGCTGCCTGTTCGTGGGGTCCGATAAGGGTGCTGCGGTTTTTTATGAGTCTGCCGAAAAGTAAAGCACAAATCGGGCGCGTGCGCTATGAGGGGAAGTGTGCGAGCCGGGTTTGTTTTTTTTGTTTGTCTGGAGGGGGGCTTTTTCTTTCTTTGATTTCGCGGTGCGTCACATCCTGGGATGTTGGCCTTTCCTTGATGTCACGGTGGTCTATTGGCGTTGCCCCTGTGCGGGGCGGCACCTACTTTCTTTGTCCCCCAAGGGGACTTCCTTCGGGGCGCAGCCGCAAAGAAAGTAGGCAAAGAAAGCGGCTTCACACCGCCAGCTCATAAGCGGCTCCCCTGGCTTGGAAGGGGCAGTGGACCATCTGGAATCGGTGCCCGCGCACACTCCGCGTGAGTGACAAAGCCGTCATCCGTTCCCGCTCCGCACTGCGTGCGTTGCGGATGGGCCTGCGTGGGAAACCAGCGGCTTCGTGCGTGTGCGGTGGGGCTATCGGCTTCGCCTTTGCGGGGTGGCACAAACGAGGCGTGTTGGAAAGGGGGCGGCCGGACGAGAAAAGCGAATGGCAGCCAACTGCCAGAGAGGGGCCGCCTTCAAGGCTTCGGGAGGGGCGCACGCCGGGAAAATGAGCCGGTGGTTTTATGAATGACCGCATCGGCGCGCGCAGCGTCGCCGGAAGAATGACTGCTGTGTCACTCACGCGGAGTGTGCGGGGACACGGATTCCAGATGCACCACAGCCCCCTCCAATCCAGGGGGGCCGCTTAAGAATTAGCGGTGTGAAGCCGCTTTCTTTGCCTACTTTCTTTGCGGCTGCGCCCCGAAGGAAGTCCCCTTGGGGGACAAAGAAAGTAGGTGCCGCCCCGCACAGGGGCAACGCTAATAGACCACCGTGACATCAAGGAAAGGCCACCACCCAAAAAGCACACCCCAAGCGCCGCACAGGCAAAAAGAAAACTCACTTCGCGAGTTTCGAATTCCGCCGCGAATACCCAAAATAAACGACCATACCGATCAAAAGCCAGATACCAAAAGCAGCCCAGGTCACACCCTGAAGATTGAGCATGAGAAACAGACACGAGGCCACAGCCAGAATCGGCACAACTGGGACACCTGGGCAACGAAACGCCCGCGGCAACTCAGGATGCGTCTTCCGCAAAACCAGCACCGCAATCGACACCATGGAAAACGCGGCCAACGTGCCGATATTGATCAGCTCGGCGAGCACATTCAACGGCACCAGCGCGCCAATCAAGCCAAAGAAAATCCCCACGAGCCACGTCGTGAAAAACGGCGTCGCAAACCGCGGATGCAGCCGCGAGAGGCGCGCCGGCAACAAACCGTCACGCGACATCGCGAAGATGATCCGCGTCTGACCATAAGCCATCACCAGAATCACCGTCAGCATGCCGAGCACGGCACCGAGGTCGATAAATCCCGCCACCCACGTCTGCCCCGCTTCCTGCAACGCGTACGACACCGGGTGCGAAATATTCGCGAACTTCGCCGACGGCACGATGCCCGTGACCACCGCCGCCACCGCCACGTACAACACCGCGCACACGCCCAGCGACGCGATGATGCCTACCGGCAGATCGCGCTTGGGATTCTTCACCTCTTCCGCCGCGTTCGACACCGAATCGAAGCCGATGAACGCGAAGAACATGACCGCGGCCGCACCGAATACGCCGCTCCAGCCGTTCGGCATGAACGGATGCCAGTTGCCCGGCGTCACGTGGAAGACGCCCACGCCGATCACCAGCAGCACCACGGTCACCTTGATCGCGACCATGATGTTGTTGATCCGCGCGGATTCGCGAATGCCGATCGACAGCAGCGCGGTGATCACCATCATCACGAGGAACGCGGGCAGGTTGAAGAGGGTCTCGTGGCCGGGCAATGCGCCTGGCGCCGCCGTCAGTGCAACCGGCAACGACACACCGAAGCCCGACAGCAACGATTGCAGATAGCCCGACCAGCCCACCGATACGGCAGACGTGGCCAGCCCATATTCGAGCATCAGATCCCAGCCGATAATCCACGCGGCCAGCTCGCCGAGCGTCGCGTACGAATACGTATAGATGGAACCCGCGACCGGAATGGTCGACGCAAATTCGGCATAGGCGAGCGCGGCGAAGCCGCACGCGAGCGCCGCGATCAGGAACGAGATCATCAGCGCCGGGCCGGCCTGGACGGCGCCCGTGCCGGTCAGCACGAAAATGCCGGTGCCGATAATGGCGCCGACACCGAGGAAAGTCAGATCGAGCGCGCCGAGCTCTTTTTTCAGGCCGGCGTTCCGAGCGCTTGCCGCGATCATGTGCTCGACGCTTTTTTTACGAAACAGGGACATTGGCGTGGGTCTCCAGTAGTGCACGCGTGTTGCGCGCCGAATGTCGGGGAAACCCACGATTTTAGCGGATGCGCGTTGCTGCACTGTTTTGGGACATACAGCGGAGCGCCGGTGCGGCGGGCGGAAACTCCTGGCCCGAGGGGCTTCGCGCGTGGCGTTCATGCGCAGGAGGCATACCGGCAGCAAAGCTTTCGCTCGATGCGGGAAAAATAGGGAGGGAATCTCTCTCTTGCAAACGCGCCGGGGCGGTGGCCCGCTATTCAGCAGACATGGAGATGCGGCAGCGCAGGCGGCCTCAGCCGGCCATCGCCGGGTTGAGATCGACGAGCCGGTTGCTCATCACATAGAACGTGAGCTCGGCGTTATTGCGCAGCTTCATTTTCTCGAGCAGCCGCGTGCGGTACACGCTGACCGTCTTCACCGACAGCGACAGCGCCGCCGCGATATCCGTCAGCCGTTTGCCCGACGCGAGCATGCAGAGCGTCTGATATTCGCGATCGGAGAGCTTTTCGTGCGGCAGCTGTTCGCCGTCGAACGACACGTAGTCGGCCAGCGCTTCGGCCATCGCCGGGCTCACGTATTTGCGGCCGGCCGCGACCTGCTGGATCGCGGCGATCATCTGCGCGGCGTCGACCGTCTTCGACAGATAGCCGGCGGCCCCCGCCTTCAGCGCGCGCACCGCGTACTGGTCCTCGCGGTACATCGAGAACATCAGCACGGCCACGCGCGGCGCCTTGCGCTTGAGGCGCTTGAGCACTTCGACGCCGTTCATGTCGGGCAGGGAAATGTCGAGCAGCACGACGTCGTAGCTCTGCAGGCCGACGGCGGTGAGGGTTTCGGCGCCGCTTTGCGCCTCGATGACTTCGCGCGCCACGCCGCGGTCGAGCAGCAATTGGCGAACGCCCTGGCGAACCACGGCGTGGTCTTCGGCGATCAGAATGCGCAGGCTCATGACGGCGCGCTCACGATTGCAGCGCGCGCTGTTCGGCGCGGGGCGCGGGGGTGAGCATCGCGTCCCATGCAAAGCGCGCCTGCACGCGCGTGCCGCGCGGCGCGTTGGCGTCGGCGGCGCGGTGCGGGCCGCTGCGCCGGGCGCTGACGCGCAGCGTGCCGTCGAACGCGGCGCAGCGCGCCTGCATGCCGCTCAGGCCGAAATGACCGCTTTGACCGGCATGGCCACGGCGTTGGCGGGCATTGCGCGCGAGCCCGATCCCATCATCGCTGATGAGCAGCGTGAGGTGACGACGGCTGGTCTCGATGCGCACGTCGGCGGATTCGGCGCGGGCGTGCTTGACGATGTTGTTCAGCGCTTCCTGGGCGACGCGGAACACGGCCAGCGCTGCGTCGGCCGGCAGGCGCGTAAGACGCGCGTCGGCGGCGCAGACGAAGCTCGTGCGCAACTGCGTGCGGCTGGCGAAGTCGCTGGTCCAATGCGCGAGCGCGCCGACGATGCCGGCTTCCAGCGACGGCGCGTGCAACTCCGCGACGGCCTGGCGGCTCGCGGCGCACACCGCGTCGAGCGAACGGTTGGCGACGGCGAGCGCGGCGCCGCATTGCGGTGGCGCGTCGGCGGGCAGCCAGGTTTCGACGCCGGCCAGCGCAAAGCGCGCCGCGGTCAATTCGGCGCCCACGCCGTCGTGCAGTTCGCGCGCCACATGATGGCAGGCGGTTTCGTGCGCCTGAACCAGTTCCGCCGACAGTTCGCGCACCCGCGCACGCAGTTGCGCAAGTTCGCGCTCGACGGCCGTGGACGGCGCGTCGAATCCGTCACGGGCGGCTGACGGGGAAAGCTGGGCGTTGAACGGGACGACAGTCGACGTATCCATGAGTTTCCTGCTCAGGAAGCCGTGTGGACAGCGAAGTGGGTGCGCATCGGCGCCGCGAAGACGAAAGAACGCATGCGAGTCTCGAGCCTCCAGGTGTGGCCGTTACGCGTAGCACGCGACGGGCAAAACGCTATGGTGCAACGTAACGAAATTTACATTCAGTAACATCTAGATCGAACCACGAAAAGTCTGTCGAATCGACTGATCGTGCGGCGCGATGATATCTCAAAAAAAGAAAAAATGCAGTCGTGCCAAGGGTTAGCGCTTATATCTCATGCAATGCTTGATGTTGCGCAGGCGTTGATCAGGCGCGTATATGTAGGAAGAATACCGACGCTAAATGTCAAATGTACGGCGCGAATTTGTAACTGGCAACAAAAAAGGAGCCCGAAGGCTCCTTTCTGTTGGATCTGCGGCGCGAGCCGCGAAAAGCAGTGTGGGGCTTAGCCCACGAAGGCCTTTTCGACCACGTAGTGACCCGGCGCATTGTTGCTGCCTTCCTGGAAGCCCAGGTCGTCCAGCAGCTTGCGCGTGTCGCGCAGCATGTGCGGGCTGCCGCACAGCATGATGCGGTCGTTTTCGAGCGAGAAGCCCGGCACGCCGAGGTCGGCGAACAGCTTTTCGGTTTCGATCAGCTCGGTGATGCGGCCGCGATTCTGGAACGCTTCGCGCGTGACCGTCGGGTAGTACAGCAGCTTTTCCTGCACCAGCTCGCCCAGATGCTCGTGAGCCGGCAGGTGGTCGGTGATGTATTCCTTGTACGCCAGCTCGTCGACGAAACGGCAGGTGTGCGTGAGCACGACGCGCTCGTAACGGTCGTAGATGTCCGGATCCTTGATGATCGACATGAACGGGGCGAGGCCTGTGCCGGTGGACAGCAGCCACAGCGTCTTGCCCGGCAGCAGGTTGTCGGCCATCAGCGTGCCGACCGGCTTCTTGCCGATCAGCACTTCGTCGCCGACTTTCAGATGCTGCAAACGCGACGTGAGCGGGCCGTCCTGCACCTTGATGCTCAGGAATTCGAGATGTTCTTCGTAGTTCGCACTCGCGAGACTATAGGCGCGGATCAGCGGCTTGCCGTCGACTTCGAGGCCCACCATCGTGAATTGGCCGTTTTCGAAACGGAAACCCGGGTCGCGCGTGCAGGTGAAGCTGAAAAGCGTATCGGTCCAGTGATGGACGCTCAGGACGGTTTGTGAATTCAGGTTGCTCATGGCTTCTTGGATAGTGCGAAAACAAAGGCGGCCAGTCGTTTGAGCCGGCCGGCACGGCAAGGGCGATGCTGCGCTCACCCGTGGACGGGAGTCACGCGCAATCCGCTATTTTACCGCGCCCGCAGCCGAAGGGCGGCGGCGCGGCGGTTGAGCGTGGTGATGCGGGTTGCCGAACCTGGAAGCGGCGGCGCCGGCTGTCGAAACAATCGGGCGCTGCAAATGACGCTGGCGTGAATGCGGCCGCGCTTCTGCAAGGGTACGGCGATGGGCGAAAAGTCGCGCTGGGCGGCTGCCATCGGCTGTCCGGCATGCGCCGGATAGGCGCGCCGCGCGGGCAACATGGTCAGGATCATACCGAAACGCGGCGTGCGCTGCAGCATTGACCCTGCTGAGAAAACTGGCAAATGGCGCGCGGGGAGGGGAAATCAGGTGGCAGGTGGATGGCGGGGCGCGAGCGCGGAGACTTTCCATCTGGCATCATCCAGCGCGTGTCTTTTTGGTACACAGGTGTGGGTTCGGCGCGTCCATATCTGACTTAAACGCAGTTCAGGTGAGGATTAGCTCGCCTCCCAATGCGATGACGCCGATCAAGGTGAACGGTCGGGTCGAATGGCCCGAAACCGCCCACAGCCTCGCCTCAACGTTGCCAGCTCGCCCAAAGGCCTACGCCGGCGCCGCCACCCGCTTTTTCCCGCGCTGTTTGAGCACTCGCGCTTGCAAGACGATCACCAGCAACAGGAACACACCACGAATCACCGACTGCCAGTAAGCCGACAAGCTGATGAAACCCAGTCCGTTTTCAAAGTTCAGCAGGTTGAAGACGAGACCGAGCAGCAGCACGCCTGCAATCGTCATCGCCACCGAGCCTTCGCCGCCGGTGAGCAGCGTGCCGCCGAGCACCACCGCCGAAATCGCGAACAGCTCCCAGCCGACGCCTTCGTTCGGCTGTCCCGCGCCGAACTGCGCGGCGAGGATCACGCCCGCCATGCCGGCGAGCAGCCCGCTCACCGCATAGGCCATCACCAGGGTGCGGTCGACGTTCAGCCCCATCAGCCGCGCGGCTTCCTCGCTGCCGCCGATCGCGAGCGAATGCCGCCCGAAGCGCGTGCTGCGCAGCGCGAGCCAGCCAGCCACGGCCGCGACCGCCGCGACGATCCCCGGAATCGGCAAGCCGAACAGGTCGCCTTGCCCGAAGTTGCCGAAGCTCGATTCGGACGCAATCGACACCGCATCGTTCCTGCCGAGCAGCAGCGCGACGCCGTGCGCGCCGAGGCTTGTCGCGAGCGTCACGATGAAGGGCAGTATTTTCAGCCGCGTGATGATCAGTCCGTTCAGCACGCCGACCGCGAGCCCCGCCGCGCAGCCCGCCAGCACCGCGACCCAGCCGCCGTACACGCTGGTCAGCGCGGCGACGACGCTCGAGAGCGCCGCCACCGTGCCCACCGACAGGTCGATACCGCCGGTAATGATCACGAAGGCCATGCCGATCGAGATCAGCGCGAACATCGAGTTGTAGCGCCAGAACGACGTGATGTTGTAAGCCGAGCCGAAATGCTCGTAGCGCACGAGGCCGAAGACGACGAGGGCCGCCAGCGCGAGCAGGATAGGAAGATTCTTTTTCATCGCATGAGTCCGGGAGTGTCCGTAAGCCGCGTCAGGCGTTAGCGCGAGCGCCGTTGCACATAAACGGCCGCGACGATGATGCCGGCCTTGACCACCAGCGCCGCCGCGTCGGGAATGCCATGCGCGAGCAGCGTATAGCGCAGCAACTGGATGATCAGCGCGCCGATCAGCGTGCCGCCGATGTACGCTTTGCCGCCCGTCAGCGCGGTGCCGCCAACCGCGACCGCGGCGATCGCGTCGAGCTCCACACCGAGCCCGACCACGTTCGCATCGGAAGATGAATTCACCGAGATCGAGATCAGCCCGGCGAGACCCGCGAGCGCCGCGCACAACGTGTAGGCGATCAGCTTGACGCTGGCGGTGGGCACGCCGCACAGGTACGCGGCCTTTTCGTTGCCGCCGGTGATCAGCAGGTACTGCCCGAACAGCGTCTTGCGCACGACCCACACGAACACCGCGACCAGCGCCAGCATCAGCAGCACCTGGAACGGCACGCCCGCGACCTTGCCTAGCGCGATCCACTGGAAAGCAGGAGTGTTGAACGCCTGCAGACTGCCGTCGGTGACGACCTGCGCGATACCGCGTCCGGCGATGAACAACACCAGCGTCGCGACAATCGGCTGCACGGATAGCCTCGTCACCAGCAAGCCGTTGAACACGCCGCACAATGCAGCGGCGAGCACCGGCAGCACGAACGCGAGCGCAATGCCGCCGGGCCCGGCTATGTTGAGGAACAGCATCGGCGCGAGCGCGCCGGAGATCGCCATCGACGCGCCCACCGACAGATCGATGCCCCCCGTCGCCACCACCAGCGTCATGCCGATGCCGACGATCACGATCGTCACCACCTGGGTCATGTTCACGTTGAAGGTTTGCAGCGACCAGAAGTGCGGCGTGAAGATCAGATTGAACAGCACCATCGCGAGCAGCACGATGACTTCGCGCTGCATCGCCAGGTGTCGCCATTTCTGCACCGTGCTCGCCGGTTTGGCGCGGGGCGCGGCGCTCATGGCCGAGGTGGCTTCGCCCTGTCGCGGCGGTTCCGTTTGCAACGATTCGGTGTGCAGCTTAAGCGCCATGACGGTTGCCCTCCAACGCGTCTTCGATATGGGCGGCGTGGGCCGCTTCCACCAGTTGCGAATGTCCTTCGCTGCCGTAGGCGATGGCGTCCATGATCGCGGTCTCGCTCATCGCGGCGCCGTTCAGTTCGGCGACCGTGCGGCCGTCGCGGATCACCACCGCGCGGTCGGCCACGGCGGTCAGCTCTTCCAGTTCCGACGCGGACAGCAGCACCGCCAGCCCCGCGTCGCGCAACTCGCGCACGATCTTCGCGACATCGGCTTTCGCGCCGACGTCGATGCCGCGCGTCGGTTCGTCGAGCAGCAGCAGCGACGGCTCGGCGGCGAGCCAGCGCGCGAGCAGCACCTTCTGCTGATTGCCGCCCGACAGTTCGCGGATCGGCTGGTTGGCGGAGCGCAGCTTGATGCCGAGCGATGCGATGAAGCGGTCCACGATCGCCTGCTGTTTCTTCACGTCGACCACGCCGTTCTTCACGAGCGTGCGCAGGCACACCAGCGTGAGGTTGTCGCGCACCGACAGTTCGGGGACGATGCCTTCGCCCTTGCGGTCTTCGGTGAGGTATGCGAGGCCGCGCGCGATCGCGTCTTGCGGCGACTTCAATGTGACCGCCGCGCCGCCGATCGACAGCGAGCCGCGCTCCAGCGGATCGGCGCCGAACATCAGCCGCATGGTCTCGGTGCGGCCCGACCCGAGCAGGCCCGCGAGCCCCACCGCTTCGCCCGCATGCACTTCGAGCGACACGTCGTTCACCTTCGGATGCGCGCTCAACTGCGACGCCGCGATCGCCTGCTTGCCGCGACGCGCGAGGTTCGCTTCGCGCGAGGCGGTGTCTTCCTGCACGACGGCGGCGAGTGTGCGGCCGAGCATCGTCGTGACGAGTTGCAGCTTGTCCATCTCGGCCATCGTGCTTTGCGCGACAGTCTGGCCGTCGCGCATCACGGTCACGCGGTCGCACAGCGCATAAAGCTCGTCGAGCCGGTGCGACACGAAGATCACCGCGCGGCCGTCGTCGCGCAGTTTGCGCACGACGGTGAAGAGCAGTTCCACTTCGCGTTCGTCGAGCGAGGAGGTGGATTCGTCCATGATCACCATCTTCGCGTCGGACGACACCGCGCGCGCGAGCGCCACCATCTGCTGGATCGCGGTCGAATAGCGGCCGACCGGCTTCTTCACGTCGATCTGCAAGCCGAACGATTCGAGCAGCGCGCTGGCACGCTGCTGCACCGCGCGCCAGTCGATCAGGCCGAAGCGGCGCGGCTCGCGGCCAAGAAAAATGTTTTCCGCGACCGAGCGGAACGGCACCAGGTTGATCTCCTGATAGATCGTGCTAATGCCGGCTTCGCGCGCCTGCTTGGGCGTGCGGAAATCGACTTCGCGGCCTTCGAAGCGCACGCAGCCCGAACCGCGCCGATAGGCGCCCGTCAGGATCTTGATCATCGTCGATTTGCCGGCGCCGTTCTGGCCGATCAGGGCATGCACTTCGCCCGCGGCGACGCTCAGATTCGCGCCGCGCAACGCGGGTACGCCGCCGAAGCTGATGCCGATGTCCTGCATCTCGAGCAACGGCGCGCGGGTGAGGGGGGAGTGGGGTGTCTCTTTGCCGGATTCCGTCACGGGGAGTCCTCCTGATGCGGGTGCTGCGTAGGCTGCACGGCGAAGCGCCGTGCGCGTGCGGACTTGATGCAGAGGCGCGGTCGAATCGATGAGTCGAATCATGTTACGCCGCATAAAAGCGAAGCGACGGTCCGTGCAATCACGGGCGCGTCGCTTCGAACCCTTCCCGTCACCCGCCCACCGCGCAAGCATCTTGCACCGAGAGGAGACTTCTCAAAGGCGGGTGACTTCCTGCTGCAACGCTAGCTGCTCTATCAATAGCCGTACTGCATGCTCTGCTGCACGTTGCTCTTGTCGTAGAAGCGGTCGGAGACCTTGACCCACGTCGGGATCTTTTCGCCCTTCGCGAAACGCTGCGCGACGTCGCAGGCGAGCGGGCCGAAGAACGGGCTCGACTGCACGCTCGCGCCGAGTTCGCCGGCGGCGATCGCGTCGAGACCGCCCTTGGTGCCGTCGATCGTGACGATCTGAATGTCCTTGCCCGGCTGCTTGCCGGCTGCCTTGATCGCGGCAATCGCGCCAAGCGCCATTTCATCGTTGTGCGCGTAGACCGCGGTGACGTCCGGATGCGCCTGCAACAGCGTCTCCATGACCTGGCGACCCTTGTCGCGGGCGAAGTCGCCGCTTTGCGACGCGATGATCGTCATGCCCGGATTCTTCGCGACGACTTCGTCGAAGCCCTTCTTGCGGTCGTTCGCGGCGGACGCGCCGGTCGTGCCTTCGAGTTCGATGATCTTCGCCTTGCCGCCCGTTGCCTTGACGAGCCAGTCGGCGGCGCGGTGACCCTGATCGATGAAGTCCGAGCCGATGAACGTGATGTAGTCGCGGCCCGCCTTGGCGACCGATTGATCGACGTCGCGGTCGACCAGGATCACCGGAATGCCGGCCTTCTTGGCCTGCAGCACGATCGGTGCAAGCGGCTTTTCTTCACGCGGCGGGAACACCAGCAGATCGACGTGCTGCGCGATCATGCTCTGGATGTCGGAGACCTGTTTGGAGTTGGAGCCGTTGGCGTCGGTCATGACGACCTGCCAGCCGCATTTCGCGGCGACGTCCTTGAAGCTCTTGGTTTCCGCGAGACGCCACGGGTTGTTGCTTTCGGTCTGCGCGAAACCGACCTTCAGCGGAGTCTTGGTGGACAACTTCGGCAATGCGTCGTCGGCGTGCGCGGTGGCGACGCCGAAACCGATTGCCAGTGCCAGCAGCGAACCTGCCAGCGGACGAATCTGCTGCTTGCGCGCAAGTTTGCGCGACTGCGTGTTGTGCGACGCCATGTCTTCCTCCAGTACCTGGTGAGGTAGGTTGTATTTGCTTTTTGTGTTGCTCTTAATCGGTCGGCGCTATTTTTGCCCCCGACCGGTTGTGCCGATTATTCCACCAGGAATTATTATCGGTCAATCACTAATAATATTAATTATTGGCTTTTTTGCCTCGGTAATTACCCTGACCGAGGCGCGTTCGACGAGCGGCCCATCGAGCTTGACCATCCGATGCCGCACCGGCGCGCCGGCGGCGCGGTTGTGCTCTTCCTGCAGTAGCGTTTCGACGGCCCAGCGTCCCAGTTCATAGTTCGGCAGCACCACCGTCGAGAGCGGCGGGTGCGTGTGGCGGGCGATTTCCTGGTCGTCGTAGCCGAGCACCGAGACGTCTTCCGGCACGCGCAGACCGAGTTGCTTCAGCGCTTCGATGGCGCCGATCGCGGTGAGATCGTTCGCGCAGAAAATCGCGGTCGGCGGATTGGCTTCGCGCATCAGCGAGAGCGTCAGTTCGAAGCCGAGGCCCGAGCTCCAGTCGCCGTCTCGCACGAGTTCAGGCGCGAACGGCAGATCGGCGGTGGCGAGTGCCGTGCGGTAGCCCTTCAGGCGGTCTTTCGACGCGTCCTGCCACGGCTCGCCGTTGATATAGCCGATCCGCCGGTGGCCCGCTTGTAGCAGGTAGTCGGTGGCCAGATGGCCGCCCGCGACTTCCGCCGGCACCACCGACGAAAACCCGCCCTCGCTCGTGTAGCAGTTCAGCAGCACGGTCGGCACCTGTGAGAGCGCCGCCGGCGGCGTCACCTTGCGCGTGTAGACGGTCGCGTAGATCACGCCGAACACATGCGGATTCGCGAGGATCGTGTCGAGCACCTGCTTTTCTATATCGGCGTTGCCGTGCGTCGAATAGACCGCCAGCATCTTGCCGCTCGCATAGGCCGCGTCGCGTGCGCCGTCTGCGTTGACCACCGGGTGCGGGCTGGTGGAGATTTCGTCGGCCAGATAGACGATCAGGTTGCGCTCGTCGGTCGAGGCCGCGACCGGCTCGCGCAGCGACAGCCGGTAGCCGAGATCGTGCGCGGCTTTGAGCACCTTGTTGCGGGTGGCTTCGGAGAATTTTGCGCCGGTCGCGTTGTTCAGCACGAGCGAGACAGTCGATTGCGACACGCCGGTGAGCTTGGCGATGTCGGTCATGGTCGGACGGCGTTGAGTCGATTTTTTCATTGGGCGGGCCGCGCGGTTGGCGGCGCAAAAGCTAAGGCATGCCGTGGGCATCGTGGTGCTGACGGTACCACTAATAATATGCGCACGGCAACGCGCGCTAACCCGCCATTTGGGAGCGCCTCATGAGCGTCCGAACCGCTTTCTTACTATAAATTTATTACTAATAATATTGACCGATACGCTTTGTCGTGCGATTCTCGGTCGCGCGGACTTCGAGGGTCCGCCGGCCGCGCGCTGTGCGCGGCACGTCACAGGAGACAACGATGCGCGTTTTTGCCGCCATCCGCCCGAGGCCCTGCCTTTACTGACCATGCGCGACGACGTTTCCTTGAATCCGATCCGGCCGCTTTCCACTGAGCTTGCGTGGCTCGACGATCCCGCGCTTGCCGCCTCGCTCGTCACGTTGACGGCAGGCACGCTGCGGGCGGTGATCGCGCCGACCGTGGGTGGCGCGCTTGCGGCCTTCTACGAGGCCACGCCCGAGGGCCCGCTGCATTGGCTGCGGCCCGCCGCGCCCGCGGCGTTCGAACAACGCGATCCGCTGCGGATGGCAAGTTTCCCGCTGTTCCCGTACTGCAACCGGATTCGCGACGCGCGTTTCGAATTCGACGGCGGCACCATCGATTTGTCCGGCAACGACGAGCGCTTCGCGCATGCGTTGCATGGCAACGCGTGGCGGCGTCCGTGGCAGGTGGGAGCGCGCACCGAAAGTTCGGTGGAACTGCACTTCGAGCATGAGCCTGATGCGCAGGTGGCCGGCGACTGGCCGTTTCGCTATCGGGCGCAGCAGCGCATCGAATTGAGCGGCGGCGCGCTGCGGATCACGCTGTCCGCGCAAAATCTTGCCGAGCGGCCGATGCCGTTCGGCATGGGCCATCACCCGTACTATCCGCGTACCGCGCAGACCCGTGTGTACGCCGACGTGCAGGCCATGTGGCATGCCGACGCCGAGGTACTGCCGACGCATCTCGGCCCGCACCCCGCGGTCGACGCGCTGCGCGAAGGCATGTCGCCCGATGCGTTCGACCTCGACAACAACTTCGCCAACTGGAGGCGCGAGGCGACCATCGCATGGCCCGACGAACACCGCCGCCTGACAATGACCGCCGACGCGCCGTTCGATCACATGGTGGTGTTCGCACCGGCCAACGATGCGCAACTGTGCGTGGAACCGGTGACCAACACCACCGACTGCTTCAATGCGGTCGGTATGCGTGAACAGGTGGGCGGGTGTGTGTTGCAGCCGGGCGAGGAGATTGCCGCGACGCTGAAGTGGACGCCGCAACGCGGGTAGTGTCGTGTTGCGTGGTGCGCGCGCTCGCAGGAACGAGCGTTTAGCAAAACATAAGGGCGGCCCAGGCCGCCCTTTTTCACGTGAGCCCGTCCAGCGTTCATTCAACCCGCAAGCGAGCCATATACGGCAAGTGATCCGACAGCCACGCGGTTTCCTGCGTCGGCTGGATCCATTCGATTGGTTGCATGCCGCGCACGAACATCTTGTCGAGCGCGAGCGCCGGCGAGAAGGCCGGAAAGGTGCGGCCCGATTCGCCGAGCAGCGTCGCCACTTCGTGCAGTCCGTGTTCGCGAAACAGCGGCACGGAGTCATTGCGCCAGTCGTTGAAATCGCCGGCCAGCACCAGCGGACCATCGGGCGCTTCCTTCGCGATCCAGTGCGCGATCCAGTTCATCTGCCGCAAACGCGCCGGGCGTGTGAGCGCGAGGTGCGCGCAGAGCAGCGTGACCGAGTGTCCACCGAAGGTCGCGCGCGCCACCAGCAAGCCACGCTTTTCGAAGCGATGCGCGGAGATGTCCCAGCGTCCGCCGAGATCGAGCGGATGCGGCGACAGGATTGCATTGCCGTGCCGCCACGACGGCTTGAACACATTCGGGCCGAGCGCCACTTCGAGTTCCAGCGCGCGCGCGATTTCAGTGGCCTGGCAATGCCAGACATCGTTCAGAGGATCGCCGATCGGCGCGCCGAAACTGCTCGCGAGCACCGGCGACGGCATGCGCCGCGCCATTGCTTCCTGCAAGAAATAGGCGTCCGCGTGAGTCGACTGGACCCAGCGCTGCATCGCCTGCCAGGCCTGAAAGCCGAGCGGCGTGCGGCCCTTGTGCAGGTTCCAGCTCACCGCGACGAAATCGTTCGGCGCGAGCTTCTCGCGGATCAATTCTTCTGGGTTTCGCATGCCGCGTTATCCACGTGTTCTGTTTGAAGGCCTGGTTGTTTGCCGATGGTTGCGCGTTGTTTGCATCACTTTCCATTGCTGGCGCTGTCCGCGAGACTTGCACGCACGCGGTACACCAGGTTCGGATTGGCGTTGACGATCGTCCAGCTCGTCCACTGACCCGGCGTTACGATCAGACCCGGATGGCTCGCGTTCACCTGGCGCGGCTGCGGCGGGAGCTTGCAGCCGATGTCGGTTTGCCGGGCGGTGGGATCTTCGAGCGTTTCCTGCGCGTCGATCGACAGCATGATCTCGTTCGCGTCCACCCGTAACGGCGAGATGGTCAGCGTGCGCGACAGATCGAGGCTGCCGGCGGGCTGGTCTTTACAGCCCACGTTGTGCTGCACCATCCTGTGATGCGTATCCGTGCGCGCCTGGCCGACCGTGGTGGTGCCGTCGAACGCGTCGATCTGCTGACCGTCGCTCATCACCTGCAATTGCCATTGCACGACCTGCTGCGCGGGCGGTTGTTGTGCATTCGCAAGCAACGAAGTCCCAAGCAGCACGGCGACGATACTCGTTTTCCACATAGAAGGAATCTCCGGCTCAACCTCGGCCTGTAGGGTCAGGGAGCCATCTTACCCCTGATAGCTGCAACGGTTTTCTGACACGTCAACGGGAGCCTGGTTCAGCAACGATACATTGCGGATACGCTCCGCAATTGCAAGAGCGCTTCTGTCGGGCTGTCGCCGGAAGCAGCGCGTTGTTAGCAGCAGAGCAGCAGGACTGCTGGCTTGCACGCGAATATGTCGTCGTTACACTGGACTTGAAACGGTGCCCGCGAGGTGCCGCCGCAGCAGGACCAGCCAGACGGGGTGAGCGATGACAACAGCAATGGTCAAACAGGAAATCGCCGTGGCGTCTTTCAGCCGGGTGTACGACCTCGATCAGGTCGAGACCGCGTTGAACGATCTCGGCGACGGCGCGAACGAGGCGCTGCGCGCAACGTACGAAAAAATGCTGAAGACCGGCAATCTGCGCTTCTGCGTCAAGCCGAACCGGATGCCGTCGATCGACGATCTGATCGCCGCGCTGCCCAATTTTTCGGCGCCGCTCGACGACATCCGCAAGCAGGTCGCGCTGTGTCTCGAAACCGAAGACCGGCTCGAGCTGATGCCGATCCTGTTGCTCGGCGACCCCGGCATCGGCAAGACGCACTTTGCGAAACAGTTGGCGCGTCTGCTCGGCACCGCTTACCAATACGTAGCGATGAGTTCGTTGACGGCGGGGTGGATTCTGTCGGGCGCGTCGTCGCAATGGAAGAACGCGAAGCCGGGCAAGGTGTTCGATGCACTCGTGAACGGCAGCTACGCGAACCCGGTGATCGCCGTCGACGAAATCGACAAGGCCACCGGCGATTCGCAATACGATCCGCTCGGCGCGCTCTACGCGCTGCTCGAACACGACACCGCGCAGAGTTTCATCGACGAGTTCGCGGAGATTCCGATCAACGCGGGCAACGTAATCTGGATTGCGACGGCCAACGACGAGCGCTCGATTCCCGAGCCGATCCTGAACCGGATGAACGTGTACGAGATTCCGCCGCCGGATCACGACGGCGCGCGGCGCATCGCACAAGCGATCTACGACGAAATCCGCTCGGCGCACAACTGGGGGCTGCGTTTTCCCGAAGTGCTCGGCGAGCCCGCGCTCGATGCGCTGAAGCTCGCGTCGCCGCGTGAAATGCGCCGCGCGATTCTGAACGGCTTCGGCGCGGCGCGAATCGACGGGCGCGATCGGATCGAACCGGGCGATATCCGTCTCGACTACGGCAACCGGCGAAAACCGATCGGTTTTTGAGCATTTTTGCCCTTTTTTCGCACTAAAGCCGCCTCCGGGCGGCTTTTTTCGATTCAAAGGGGGAATCTCTACTGGAAACGGAGTGAATGCTGAAGCAATTGTTGCTATTTTTGAGATGCTAAGTTGATTTCAATCGGTCTAGTTTTTCAATAGTCAGGGAATACACTGAGCCCCAACGAGATGACGGCTGCGCAACGAGGCCAGACGTCATCGCGCAACGCACAGAACCCACACCATCAACGACTATTGGAAACCATCATGAGAACCGCTTCCTTCGCCTTGCTTTTCTCTGCCGCTATCGCCGCACCGGCTTTCGCGAGCGGTTATGGTCCGGCGACGTCATATCGGCCGGAAGTCGCCACGTACACGCAACCGAGCGGCGTGACCCGTGCTCAAGTCAAGGCGGAAGTGGCGCGCGCTCGCGCAGCCGGCGAACTGAATCAGAATCCGTACGCGCCGATTTCGGCCGACAGCGTGAGCGCCACGCCCGGCAACAGTCCCAAAAGCCGTGCCGAGGTGAAGGCCGAGTTGGCCGAAGCCCGCGCGAGCGGTCAATTGAATGTGAATCCGAATGCGCCGGCCTATGCGCAGCAAGCCGCACTCGACAGCTACACCGCGCCGCGTGCGCAAGTGGCGAGCGGCCTGGTCGCTGCATCGCATCGCACGGTGAACACGCAGAACTGAGCGGCGTGACGGCCTGCCTCTGTCCGGCGCGTGTATAGAACGCATCGTGTTCGCTTGAGAGAAGAAGCGAGCGCCATACGCTTCGACGGCGTACACTGAATCAGTCCGGCCGGTACGTTTGAGACGCGCTCAATACCGAATGCCCGCAGTCGCTCCGACTCGCGGGCATTTCTGTCTGTACGGCGTCGTACAATTTTGCGTAGCGGTTGCGAAAGGGCAGGTGCGTTCGACAGCGAGCGGTGAGCGGCGCGCGAACTTCGCATCCTGTCTTCCTCTCTATCGGATGAACGAGGCAGTGCGCGGCGAAACCGGCCGCGTCAAGGGACATGGACCAAATCGAATGTGTAGTGATCGGCGCGGGCGTGATCGGTCTTGCCGTGGCACGCGCGCTGGCAGCGCGCGGGTGCGAGGTGATCGTGCTGGAAGCGGCCGAGGCGATCGGCGTGGGCACCAGCTCGCGCAACAGCGAAGTGATTCACGCGGGCATCTACTATCCGCGCGGCTCGCTGAAAGCCGCGCTCTGCGTGCGCGGCCGCGAGATGCTCTATGACTATTGCGCCGAGCGCAACATCCCGCATTCGCGCTGCGGGAAGCTCCTGGTGGCCACTTCGCGCAACCAGATTCCTCAGCTCGAAAGCATCATGGCCAAGGGGCGCGACAACGGCGTGCTCGATCTGCTGCGGATCAGCGGCGATCAGGCGCAAGCGCTCGAGCCGGCGCTCGAATGTGTCGAGGCGGTGTTCTCGCCGCAGACGGGTATCGTCGATAGTCATCAGTTGATGCTGGCGCTGCAGGGCGATGCCGAACGCGACGGCGCGGTGTGCGCGTTTCATGCGCCGGTGACCGCGATCGAGGCGAACAATGGACGCTTCGTCATCACCGTCGGCGGCGACGCGCCGACCACCATCAGCGCCGGCTGCGTGATCAACAGCGCCGGCCTGTACGCGAATGCGCTGGCGCGTAAGATCCGCGGACTCGACGCGCGTCACGTCCCACCGCTCTATCTGGCACGCGGCAACTACTTCAGTATCTCGGGGCGCGCGCCGTTCAGCCGGCTCATTTATCCGATGCCCAACGAGGCCGGCCTCGGCGTGCATCTGACCATCGACCTCGGCGGCCAGGCGCGCTTCGGTCCCGACGTCGAGTGGGTCGATGCGATCAATTACGACGTCGATCCACGCCGCGCGGACTCGTTCTACGCGGCGATTCGCGCATACTGGCCCGCGCTTCCCGACGACGCCTTGCAGCCCGCGTATGCGGGTATTCGTCCGAAGCTATCCGGCCCGGGCGAACCTGCCGCCGACTTCGTGATTCAGGGGCCGGCCGCGCACGGCGTGCGTGGACTCGTCAATCTGTTCGGTATCGAGTCGCCGGGTTTGACGGCGTCGCTCGCGATTGCGCAGCGGGTATGCGAGTTGAGCGGGCGCGCCTGAACGGGTCGCGCTCACGCAATGTCGCGGCGCTGGCTTGCGCAAGCCGTCTTCATTTCATGCTGCAACGCCTCGCCGGGTCATCGAGCGAGGCGCAGTGGCAATTCGGTTATCTCTATCATTTGGGGCATCACGCGCGGCGGCTTCATTGCTATGCTTGAGGACCGCTGTCACTAGAACGGCGATCAGTTCATAAAACGGAGTAAGTCCCCATGAAATCTTCCCGTCGTACGTTTTTGATCACCAGCCTCGGTGTGGCTTCCACCTTCGCCTTGTCGCGCCAGGCTTTCGCGGATGCACCGAAGGTCGCCGAAAGCGACCCGACCGCGCAAGCACTCGGCTATAAAGAAGATGCGAGCAAAGTCGACAAGGCGAAGTTCGCCAAATATGCCGCGGGCCAGGACTGCGGCAACTGCAGTTTCTTTCAGGGCAAGGCCACCGATGCCTACGCCCCCTGCCCGATGTTCGCGGGCAAGCAGGTCGCGAGCAAGGGTTGGTGCAGCGCATATAACAAGAAAGCCTAGGCGCCTTTGAACGCGGCACCTGGTCGGTGCCACGCGAGATGCGCCGCAACATCGCGGCGCTCGATCGAAGCCCCCTTGCCGAGGCGTCTTCCGTCATTGCGGCAGACGCCTTTTTGCCGCTTGAAAACAGCTTGTGCGCTCTTTACACGCCAAGGCGATTACACCGACGCAAGCGCAGTTTTTGCTCTCGCGCCTTGACGCGTCCTCACGCGCGATGGCGTTCGCCACGACCTATGTCGAGCACTTTTCGCAGGCTGGAGATTCGCATGGCACCCGCGTCGAGAAGTCTCAATACACGTGCCGTCGTCGCGGCGGTCATCGGCAATGCGCTCGAATGGTACGACTTCACCGTGTTCGGATTCCTCACGGTGGTGATCGCGCAATTGTTCTTTCCGGCGAGCAACGACTATGCGTCGCTGCTGCTGACCACCGCGACCTTCGGCGTCGCTTTCGTGATGCGGCCGATCGGCGGCATCGTGCTCGGACTCTACGCGGATCGCGCGGGACGCAAGGCGGCGTTGTCGCTCGTGATCGCGCTGATGACGCTCGGCATTCTGCTGCTCGCCATTGCGCCGCCGTATTCGGCGATCGGCATCGGCGCGCCGCTGATGATCGTGCTCGGCCGACTATTGCAGGGCTTTTCCGCCGGCGGTGAGTTCGGCAGTTCGACGGCGTTGCTGATCGAGGCGGCGCCGTTCTCGAAACGCGGCTTCTACGGCAGTTGGCAGATGGCGAGCCAGGCGGCGGCACTTCTGCTCGGTGCGGCGGTGGGCGCGCTGATCACGCGCGGCTTGTCGCCCGACGCGTTGAAATCCTGGGGCTGGCGCGTGCCCTTCATTTTGGGCTTGATCATCGGACCGGTCGGCTTTTACATCCGCCGGCATCTCGCCGATTCGGAAGCCTTTCTGCTCGCGCAGAAAACCGCGCCGCGCGCCACGCTCGGCGAAGTCTTCAGGAACCATAGTCGCGACGTATTGTGCGGACTCGGCTCGGTGATCGCGCTCACCGTGACGATCTATGTGCTGATCAGCTATCTGCCGACCTTTGCAGTCAATCAACTGAAGTTGCCCTACGCGCAGTCGTTTTATGCGGTGATCGTCGGCAATCTGCTGTTGACCGTGCTCTCGCCGCTGACCGGCGCGTGGTCGGACAAGGTGGGACGCAAGGGGTTATCGCTGTGGTCGCTGATGATCACGCTCGTGATCATCTATCCGCTGTTCGCATGGCTCGCGGCCAGCCCGAGCGTGTCGAAGCTGATTTTCGTCCAGGCGCTTCTGTCGATCACGCTATCAGGCTATTACGGGCCGTTCGGTGCGCTGATCGCCGAGCTGTTTCCGGCGAACGTTCGCTCGATCGGTTTATCGCTCGCCTATAACATCGCGGTGATGGTGTTCGGCGGGTTTGGGCCGTTCATCGTGACGTGGCTGATCGAAACGACCGGCTCATCGCTTGCGCCAATCTATTACGTGATGGGCGGATTGGCGCTGTCGATCGTCGCGGTGGCCTGCATTCCGGGCAGGCGGCACGTGGATCTGGATGCGCAGCGCAAGACGGCCTGAACCGCTGCTCATCGAAATCCGCGCGGACCTGGCGCGCCGCTTACTCTAACTCCGCGCCTTCATCAACGGCGGCCGCTTGTCGAACCACGGCCGGGCCGCTTCGAGTTGTGCCGCGAGCCGCAAGAGCGTCGCTTCGCCGCCGGTGCGCGCCGCGAATTGCACGCCGATCGGCAAGCCGCGCGCATTCCAGTAAAGCGGCACCGACATCGCCGGCTGGCCGCTCAGGTTGAACAACTCCGTGCATCCCGCCCACGCGAAGGCCTTGTTCGATGCTTCTTGCAGCAGCCGTTTCATCAGCGCTTCGAGCGGCATCGCGGTGACCGCACGCATCTGCATCCGTTCGGCGGGAGTCGGTTGCATTTCACCGATCTTGATCGGCGGCGCGGCGAGCGTCGCGCACAGGATCGCATCGTAGCGATGCAGCAGATCGGTGAGGCGCTCGGTAATGCGGCGCTGTTCTTCGAGCGCGGCGGGCAGGCCGCTCTCACCGAGCTTGCGGCCGACATGCGCCATTGCCCACGTCGAGATTTCGAACTCCGCGCGCAGCGGCTTGTGGCCGCTGATGCGCTCGGCGTTCAGCACCAGGTCTTCCGCCGTCACGGACCACAGCGTGAGAAATGCATGGCGGACCGTCGCGAAATCGATGCCGAGCGAAACCGGCTCGATGTTATGGCCGAGCGAGTGGGCGAGTTTCGCGGCGTCTTCGAGTGCGGCGCGCGAATCGGCGGAAAGCGTCGGCGCCAGCATCGGGTCGGTGACGTAGGCGATGTTCAGCGGCTTGCACGGCTCGCGGCTCGCGCCCAGAAAGGTGCCGGGTGCGCCGAGCGGCCGGTCCGCATTGCCCGCGAGCAGATCGAGCAGCAACGCGCTGTCGCGCACGCTGCGCGAAATCCCGAGATCGATGCCGAGTTCGCCGGCGCCGGGTGGCGTTGCGCGTGGCACGCGTCCGCGTGAAGGCTTGAGGCCGAACAGTCCGCAGCACGAGGCCGGAATGCGGATCGAGCCGCCGCCGTCCGATGCATGCGCGAGCGGCACGATGCCGGCGGCAACGGCCGCGGCCGAGCCGCCGCTCGAACCGCCGGGCGTGTGATCGAGATTCCACGGATTGCGGCACGCACCGAATAGTTCGGGCTCCGTATAAGGCATCTGGCCGAGTTCGGAGGTGCTGGTTTTGGCGAAGATGTTGAGGCCGGCTGCTTTCGCGAGCGCGACCACCGGTGCATCCTGCTCCGGAATGAAGTGGCGGTAATGGCGGCTGCCCATTGCCATGCGCAGGCCGGCGACCGGCGCGCCGAGGTCCTTGATCAGAAAGGGCACGCCGGACAGGGCGATCTGCGCGCCCGTGCTCTCTGGAGCCTGCGCGCCGTTGGTTCTGTTCGCGTCGTCGCGTGACGCGCGTTGGCGGGCTGCGTCGTAGTCTTTCAGGACAATCGCGTTGATCGCGGGATTGACGGCTTCGGTGCGCGAAATCGCGATGTCGATCAATTCGCGCGCGCTGGCCTGGCGAGTGCGCACCAGTTCGGCGAGGCCGATGGCGTCATGGGCGAGATAGTCTGATTGCACGGCGGATGAGTCCTCGCTATCGAGTATGAATTCTGCCGGTTGCCTATGCACGGGATGAACCCGTTTTGCCGGGCTTGCCGTCGCCCGGGTTGATCGTCACACATGGAAAAAGACGGCGTGTCGCCGACACGCCGTCTTTGGGAGAGTAACCGAGTTCGAGTGACTCGCGAGCGTTTGTCACGCGGATTCGACAGGGTGCGGCACGTGCGCGAATCCATTGCGCGATTCAGAATCGCGCGGTGCCGACGTCAGTACAGACGCTCGCCGAGGAACGTCAGCGTGCGGCCATGCGCCAACGCCGACGCGCGCTGGTTATACGATGCGCGCTCCGAACAGTTGAAGCCGTGATCAGCGTTCGGATAAATGTAGAACTCGACGTCGCTGCGGCCGGCGAAGCGTTCCTGAATCTGGCCGACATCCGACAGCGGAATATGCGCGTCGAGTTCGCCGTAGTGGAACTGCATCGGCACCCTGATGTTCGGCACCTGATCGAGCTGGTTCTGGATGCCGCCGCCGTAGTAGGCGACTGCGCCGTCGACCGAGCCTTGCGCCGCGGCCAGATACGCGAGCCGGCCGCCGAAGCAGTAGCCGATGGCCGCAACGTTGCCGGTGACTTCGGGCATCGCGCGCAATGCCGCCGCGGCTGCGCCGATGTCGGTGACAGCCTGGTCGAGGTTGGTCTTCTGCATCAGTTCGATGCCCTTGTCGCGATCGGCGCCGTCGTACGTCAATTCGACGCGCGGCTGCACGCGCCAGAACACGTCCGGTGCGAGCGCGACATAGCCGTCCTGCGCGTACTGGTCCGCGATCGAGCGGATATGGCCGTTCACGCCGAAGATTTCCTGAATGATGATGACGGCCGGACCTTTGCCGCCTTTAGGCAGCGCAAGGTAGCCGCCGAAACTGTCGTCGCCGGCAGGGATGTCGATCCATCGGGAAGTCGTGCTCATGCTGTTCTCCATTGGCCTGCACAAGATTGCGCGAGGCCGGTCTTAACGAAAATGCCAGAGGCACGAATGCCTGAAGCGGCAGTTAGTGTGCCATCAAAAGAACCGCCTTGCAGCGCGGCTGGGAGCGGGTTGGCGAGCCGCGCCGCGCGGCGCTGTTCTCGTAAGGCGAATGAAACATTCTTGATAATTCATTTTTCCGTCGTGGTTCGCGTCGGTAGAGTCGGCGTATCGGCTCGCCCCTGTTGCGAGCGTATTGCCGGAAAAGGAATAGATCATGAGTGAAGACAGTTTTGTGACGCCGTTTGCGCAGCGTTTTGAAATGCGGGTGCCGGTGGTGCAGGCGCCGATGGCCGGCGGCGCGACCACGCCGGCGATGGTGGCGGCCGTGTCGAGTGCGGGCGGGCTCGGCTTTCTCGCGGGCGCGGCGTTGTCGCCCGAGAAGATCGCGAGCGAAGTCGCGGCGATTCGCGCGCTGACCGATCGTCCGTTCGGCGTGAATCTGTTCGTGCTCGACTCCGCCGCGCCCGACGATGCCACCGTGCGGCGCGCGCTCGAAGCGATCGATCCATTGCGCGCCGATCTTGGCTTGCCGCCGGGCCAGCCGCTCGAACGCTACGCGCCGGACTTCCGCGCGCAACTGGACATGCTGATCGAATTGCGCGTGCCGGTGGCGAGTTTCACATTCGGTCTGCTCTGCGCCGATGACGTGACACGGCTGCATGCGAATGGCCTCTATGTAATAGGCACTGCGACGCACGTTGCCGAAGGTGTGGCATGGCGCGACGCCGGCGCGGACGCGATCGCCGCGCAAGGCGCGGAAGCGGGCGCGCATCGCGGCACGTTCATCGGCGCATTCGAGGAAGCGCTGATCGGCACCATGGCGCTCGTGCCGCAACTCGTCGATGCGACCGGACTGCCGGTGCTGGCCGCGGGCGGCATCATGGATGGACGCGGCATCGTCGCCGCCCTCGCGCTCGGCGCGCAAGCCGCGGTGATGGGCACCGCGTTCCTCACCTGTCACGAAAGCGCAATACCGCAGGCATGGAAAACCCGAGTACGCGCGATGTCCGACACGTCGACGTCGGTCACGCGCGCGATCACCGGACGCCATGCCCGTGGCATACGCAACCCGTTGATGCAACGCTTGAGCGATACGATGGACAAGATCGCGCCGTATCCCGTGCAAAATGCTTTGACGCAGGAACTGCGTCAAAGCGCGGGCCGCGCGCAGAACGGCGACTATCTTTCGCTCTGGTCGGGCCAGGGTGCACCCTTGGTCCGTGCGCGCAGTGAAGACCTCGGCGCCGCCGAATTGATGGCGCAACTCGAGCAGGAATGGCGTGCCGCGACGGCACGGATCGCCGCATTCAAATAAGGATTTGGCGGCACTCCCGGCGCGCTTCGCAATCGATTGCGAAGCGCTTGATTGTTAAGCACGGAACCGGTTCGAATCACTAATGGTTTTAGCCGGGAAAGTCTCGAGCCGCAGCTTTTAGAATAAAGCCTCACCTGGCGGAAACCCGCATGGGTCGGCGATCTCCAGCCAGTCAAGCCAGCCCGAACGGGCCACTGTGGGATAAACGCTATTAGTGTTCATCCCACTTTCTCAAAAAAGTCCCACAAATTAATTTGATCACCTACACTTGCGCGCAAGTACGGTTTGCCGCCTGTCACAAACAGTCCGGCAAAGGTGCTGGCCAAGTGCATGAACGATGCAACCGGCGTGATCGTCCACGGGACTGAGCGACACGTGTTGGGGAAGCGGGGGCACAGGGCGATTACGTTGTTTTTGGGACCGAAACTGGAGACTTACATGAACATCAAGATTCAAAAGCTGTTGCCGATCAGCGCTGCGGCGATGCTGTTCGCGACGTTGGCAACATCGGCTGCAGCCGACACGGTCGTCAAGATCGGTCACGTTGCGCCGTTGACCGGCGGTATCGCTCACCTGGGTAAAGACAACGAAAACGGCGCGCGCCTGGCAGTTGAGGAAATCAACGCCAAGGGCCTGACGATCGGTGGCCAGAAAATCACGCTGCAACTCGATCCGCAAGACGATGCGGCCGACCCGCGCACGGCAACTCAAGTCGCACAGAAGCTGGTCGACGACAAGGTCGTCGCCGTCGTCGGTCACTTGAACTCGGGCACGTCGATTCCGGCATCGAAGATCTATAGCGATGCGGGCATCGTGCAGATTTCGCCGTCGGCCACCAACCCGGCCTATACGCAACAAGGTTTCAAGACGACGTACCGCGTCGTCGCGACCGATGCGCAACAAGGTCCGGCACTGGCTAACTACGCAGCGAAGGGTCTGAAAGTGAAGAGCGTCGCGATCGTCGACGACTCGACCGCTTACGGCCAGGGTCTCGCGAACGAATTCGAGAAGACCGCCAAGTCGCTCGGCCTGAACGTGATGTCGCATGACGCGACCAACGACAAGGCTGTCGACTTCCGCGCGATTCTGACGAAGATCAAGGGTGAAAACCCGGATGCGATCATGTACGGCGGCATGGACGCCACCGGCGGCCCGTTCGCGAAGCAAGCCAAGCAGCTCGGCCTGCGTGCGAAGGTGCTGGCAGGTGACGGCGTCTGTACCGACAAGCTGTCGGATCTGGCTGGCGATGCAACCGACAACATCGTCTGCTCGGAAGCCGGTATGGCGCTCGAAAAGATGGCTGGCGGCCCGGCGTTCCTCGCCAAGTATCAGAAGCGTTTCGGTCAGCCGATCCAGATCTACGCTCCGTTCACGTATGACGCGGTGTACATCATCGTCGACGCGATGAAGCGTGCTGGTTCGACCGATCCGGCGAAGATCCTCGCAGCGATGCCGACCACCGACTACAAGGGTGTGATCGGTGAAACCACGTTCGACTCGAAGGGCGACCTTCAACACGGCGTGATCTCGCTGTACAACTACAAGTCGGGCAAGAAGACGCTGCTCGATGTGGTGAAGATGTAAATCCGCGCGACTGGGGACGGCTTATTGGCTGTCTTCGGTCAACTGGTTAAAAGGCACGCAGGCCGTCAGGCTTTGCGTGCCTTTTCTTTTGGGCGCTGGCATAAGAGACTCACGGTTGCGTACACCATATGAGGAAATGCCGTGACCACTGTGACCCGCTCGATCGATGACGACTGGCGCCGCTGGATTGCCGAAAATCTGCTGCTCGACGCCGCGCCGCCCGCGTTGCATGACGCGCTGGTCGAACACGGTTTCGCGCCGGCACACGCCGCGCGCGAAATCGATGCGGTGCTCGCGAGTCCTTATTTTCATGGGGCCGCACGCTTGCGCAATCGTTTGCGTAAGCGCGAGTGGATTTTGTCGGTGTATGGCGCGCTCGACAGCATGCGCGCGGCGAGCGGCGTAATCGAGCGGCGCGAGCGTTTATCGCGCGATGAATTCTTCGAGCAGTACTACTTTCAGAACCGGCCGGTCATCATCACCGGCGCATTCGATTGTTGGCCCGCGCGCACCCGATGGACTTTCGACTATCTGCGCGGGCGTTGCGGCAACGCCGAAGTCGAGGTGCAGTTCGGCCGCGAGTCGGATGCCAATTACGAGATCAATCAGCCGAAGCTCAAGCGGATGATGCGTTTCGCCGATTATGTCGATCTCGTCGAACGCAGCGGTCCGACCAACGATTTCTACATGACTGCGAATAACACCTCGCACAATCGCACCGCGCTCGCGGGGTTATGGGCGGATGCGCCGGTCATCGGCGAATATCTCGATGGCGAATCGCCGGATACGGGCTTTTTCTGGATGGGACCGCCCGGCACCCGAACGCCGTTTCATCACGATCTGACCAATAACTTCATGGCTCAGGTGATCGGCCGTAAGCGGATCAAACTGGTGCCGTTATCCGATACGCCGCAGATGGCGAACCATCTGCATTGCTATTCGCAGGTGGACGGCCACGCAATCGACTACGAACGTTTTCCGTCCATGCGCAACGCGCATCTGCTCGAATGCACGCTCGCGCCCGGCGAATTGCTGTTTCTGCCGATTGGCTGGTGGCATTACGTGGAAGGACTCGACGCATCGGTGACGATGACGTTCACCAATTTTCTGCGGGGTAACGATTTTTCGCGCCACTACGATACGTATCACGAACTTTGACGCGGGGGCACCGGAGGTTGTTTTGAATCGCGGCGTTCAGGTATTCGCTTCGAAACGCAGCGACCCGTCCTATTCGACTCATGACGCGACAGTTAAGCGTGCGGTGCGGGCATAAAAAAGGCGAGCCGGTTGCCCAGCTGCTTCTTCTCTTGCGACGCTTGTTTTGCTGCGCCGTTATGTGCCGCCGTTATTCGAATTCGTCACTTCTTTGTCGCGAGGCTGCCGAGGCCGGGCAAGCCGCCGCCCGAACTCACCGCGCCGGTCAAAGTGCCCGTGACCGTGGTCAGTAGGCCGGTGATCGGCGCGAGCGGGTTGCCGGTTGAGTTGCCCGTTCCACTCCCGGTGCTCGAAGCCGCCGCCGCGCTTCGGCGTCAGATCTTCAGGCGCCGCAGCACCTTCGGACCGGCAACCGCGATCGACGCGGAACACACGGCGACGACCGACAAACCGATCGTCAGATTGGTCAGCTGCGTCACCGCACCGATGATCACCGGCCCAAGCAGCAACCCGAAGTACGCGAGCCCCGCGACGTGCGCGAGCCCTTCGGCCGCGTGGACGCCCTTCACGTTCGCCGCCGCCGCGAACAGCACCGGCATCATGTTCGCGAGGCCAAGGCCGATCAGCGCGAAGCCGATGAGCGCCGCGATCGAATTCGGCAGCAGCAGCGCGTCGACCATACCGGCGCAGGCGAGCGTCGCACTCAACATCACCAGTTGCGGCGCGCCGAAGCGGGCGCGCACCGCGTCGCCGGCAAATCGCGCCGCCGCCATGCCGCCTGAGAATGCCGCGTACGCCGCGCTCGCGAGCGCGGGCGTAGCCAGTACGACGTCGCGCATATAGACGGTGGCCCAGTCGTACATCGCGCCTTCCGCGATGAGCGCGACCAGCGCAATCGCGCCGAGCGCCCACAGCGCCGGCGAGCGCCAGCGGCTCGCGCGCGGCGTGGCGGAGTCCGGGTGCTCGGCGTGCGGCACGTGCGGCAACACCGACGGGCAGGCGCTCACGAGGACCAGCGCGCTGACCGCGGCGGCCAGTGCCAGATGCAGCGCCGGCGCCATGCCGCGTGACAGCAACGCACCGCCGACCGCCGCGCCGAACATCCCGCCGACACTGAACATGCCGTGCAGCGCCGACATGATCGGCTTGCCCAGTGCTTTCTCCACGGCGCTGGCTTCGGCGTTCATGGCGACGTCGAGCGTCGCCATGCCCGCGCCGAAGATGGCCAGCACGACCAGCAGCATCCAGTAAGCCGGTACGACCAGAATCAGCGCCGCGCAAACCGCCATCACGAGCCCGCCGGCGAGGCAGGCGCGGCGCGTGCCGACCCGCGCGATCCATGAAGCATTCGCCGCCATCGCGCCGATCGAGCCCCCGGCCACGGCCAGCAGCGCGAACGAGAGCAGCGCCGCGTTCAGATGGAAGCGGTCGCGCACCGTCGGCACATGCACCCCCCACGACGCGTACATCATGCCGGCGATGAAGAAGACCGCCATCGTGGCGTAGCGCGCCCGCTGTCGAGCGGTGTCGGACAGGTCGCGGTGAGCGGCGGGGAGCGTGGCGAATTCGGCGGGTTGGTGGTCGGGCACTGAAATCTCGTGGAAGGGAGTCGCGTGGCGAAAAAGCACACGTGGGGTAAGCGCGTTGAAAGCGGATTTTCGATTCTATCGAAGTGGGCGGCCTTATGTTTGGAAGGGGGGCGGCGGATACTGGCGATTATTCGGCGTCAACGTGACAGGCGGTGCAGATGGTTCGCCGTCCTCGTTCCGTGGCTGTGCCCCGGCGATTCGCCACCCATCCACCCCTCTACCGAGGTATGCGCTCTTGAACATTCCCGCTCATGCTCCGCTGCATCTGCTGCACACGGCCGCTGTCGGCACGCTCGCCACGCACGCGCGCCAGCCGGAAGGTTTTCCGTATCCGTCGATGCTGCCATTCGCTCCGGACACGCGGCATCGCCCGACGATTCTGGTGAGCCGGCTCGCCGAGCATACCCACAACCTGCGCGCCGATCCGCGCGCCGGTTTTCTGGTGGTCGACGCCCCCGACGGCGACGTGCTGAGCGGGCAGCGCGTCACGCTGCTGGGCACCTTCGAACCCGTCGACTCGACGCCGGAGGTCGTACAGCGCTACTTGCGCTATCACCCGGATGCGGAGCGCTACCTTGTTCTCGGGGACTTCACTTTCTGGGCGATGAAGCTCGAGCGGTTGCGCTACATCGGCGGCTTCGGTGCGATGGGATGGTTGAGTGGGGCCGAACTCGATTCGCTGCCGCCACTCGGCGTCGATGAGGAGAATGCGCTCATCGAAGAATTCAACCGCGCTTACGGCGGCGGTGGGGCGTTCCAACTGCTTGGCGTTGACCGATACGGCGCGGATCTGAAGCTGGCAGGTGTGCGCAAGCGGCTCGCCTTCGACGACGCCAGGCTGACCCCCGAAACCTTGCATACGGCGCTTGAAGGTTGCATCAAACGACAAACGAATTAGTTTGATTGTGTTTCCGGGAAAACACTCATGTACCAATAGAGGAGCCGGTGTCTCCCGAAAAATGCACGCGGGATGCTTATATGAAAGTTATCATTCCATGAAATGTTTATGCCGGATCGCTATCTGAATTTCCATTTTTTGATAAATAATCACGTAAATACGAGGGATCACGGCCGTTTTCAGTGACGTCCGAAATCAGGCGTTTGAAAGAAAGCGTAGGATGCAAAGTTACGCGGGAAACTTTTTGAAACGAATTTCGATTAATTTTTCATGCCCGCTTTTGTGGGCTTTCTATTTTGTGTTAATCTCGCCAAAAAATTCCGAGGCATGAACACCTTCAAAGGGCAAGCCGGCTTAAGACTGGCAGTCATTTATCCAAACTACAAGGGAACCTATGTCTTCCTACAAAGAACTACTCGCACAGCGCGAGAAGCTTGAAAAGCAGATTGAAGAAGCGAAGTCGCGTGAATACGCAGAAGTATTGAATGAGATCAAGCAGAAAATGGCCGACTACGGCATCTCGCTGACCGAACTAGGCGGTGGCCGCGCAGCGAAGGGCGCTAAAGCCGCTCGTCCGCGCGCAGGCGTCGCGCCGAAGTATCGTGACCCGGACAGCGGCAGCACGTGGTCGGGCCGTGGCAAGCCGCCGCGCTGGATCGCAGGTCTGGACCGTGAGAAATTCCTGATCCAGAAGTAATGCCCGTGGGCGGCAAAGTACTGCCTCGGCCCGCTGGTAATACGACTTGATCCAGTCAGTTGCGCTTAGCGCGCGCTGATCTGGCCAAAGAAAGCCGCGTACCGTTCAGGGCGCGGTTTTTTTGTTTGTGCGGCGTATTCGTGTGGTATTTTGCCGCGCGCACTTCGGGAATTGAACGCGAATGCTTTTCGTTTAGATAACCACATGATTTAAAAGGAATTTTTAGATTTTCGCCGTCTGCGTCGAAGTGCCGCGGGTAGAATACGGGGACGCACTTTTTTCACCCCATTTCACGATGCCTTCCGCCTCCACCGCCCAATCCGCCGAGAAACATAGCGTTGCGCGCAAAAGCACGTTTGTGAGTATTGCGCTCAATGCGGTGTTGATGACACTGCAAATCGTCGTCGGCCTGTTTGCGCATTCTCAGGCGCTGGTTGCCGACGGTGTCCATTCCCTCGCCGATCTGATTTCCGATTTTGTCGTGCTGTTTGCCAATCGGCATAGCGGCGCGAAGCCCGATGCCGATCACAATTACGGACATAGCCGTTATGAAACGGTGGCTTCATTATTTTTGGGCGCGTCATTGATTGCGGTGGGTGTCGGCATGTTGTGGCGTGCTGGCACACGCCTCGCCGACTTGCAAAGCATTCCCGCCGTGCATGCGAGTGCGCTCGCGGTCGCGGTGCTGGTGCTGATCTCCAAAGAGAGCCTGTTTCGCTACATGCTGCGTGAAGCGCAGCGCGTGCGCTCGGCCATGTTGATCGCGAACGCATGGCATGCGCGCTCGGACGCTGCGTCGTCGCTGGTGGTTGCGATCGGCATTGTCGGTAGCCTTGCCGGCGTGCGTCTGCTCGATCCGATTGCCGCGGCGATCGTCGGCTTTATGGTTGCGCGCATGGGCTGGATGTTCGGCTGGGACGCGCTGCAGGATCTTTCCGACCGCGCGCTCGACGAAGCCGCCTCCGCCGACGTCCGCGCGTTGCTGCTCGCGACCCCCGGCGTGCGCGAAGTGCATGAAATGCGCACACGCAAGATGGGCGACTTCGCGCTCGTCGACGCGCACATCCTGGTCGATCCGCTGATCTCCGTCTCCGAGGGGCACTACATTGCCGAATCGGCGCGCCTGCGAGTGCTGAGCGACAACCGGGTACTCGACGCGCTGATCCACGTCGACCCTGAGAACGATGCGGTGTCGCATCTGCCTGTCGATCTGCCGGCGCGGGAGCGGGTGATCACGGAGGTCAACGCGGCGTTGGCGGCGGGCGGTATGCAGGCCGCCGCAGTCAACATCCACTACCTGAGCACGGGGCTCGACGTGGAGGTGGTGCTACCGGCGGCTCCGCCCCGTGTTTCGGACCGCGAGCGTGGCGCGTCGACGCTCAGCCAGATCGATCTGGGAGAACTCAAGCGTCGTTTGGGCGCCCGCAAGCTGGAGGTGTTGCAGGAATTGGAGGTACTCCCGGCAAGAACCGGTGGCGCAGCGGCCGATCGTGCCAAAGCCGCGGAATCGCACGGCACCGTCTGATTACTGACTCGACGAGCGTCGATAAAACAGGCGCCGCGCAGGCGAAGGGCGGCAGCGTCACCCCGTCAAGCGATCACAATGGCAATTGCGTATCGAACTTGATTTCGCGCAGCACGACGCTCGTGCGCACTTGCGCAACGGCGGGAATCTTGAAGATGCGTTCGTGCAGAAAGCTGTCGTACGCCTTGATGTCGGGCGCGACGATCTTGAGGATGTAATCGGATTCGCCGGTCGTGCTGTAGCACTCGGTGACTTCGGGACAGGTGGCGATTTCCCGCTCGAACTGTTCGACGCCGCCCTCGGTATGACGCGTCAGGTGAATATGCGCAAGCGCGCACACATGCAGTCCGAGCTTTTCCCGGTCGAGCAGCGCCGTGTAGCGCTGGATGACCCCCGATTGTTCCATGTCCTTGATGCGTCGCCAGCAAGGCGTGCTCGACAGGCCGACCTGGTCGGAGATCTCTTGCACGGAACGGCGGGCGTCCAGCTGCAGCAAGCGCAGGATTTTTTGTGAGAACGTATCGAGTGTCAACTGCGCCTCCGTTTGCGTCGCCGTATCAACGCATGGTAGAGGGCGCGAAAACGAAACGCAATGTAAAACGGCTTCGGCGAGGGAGATCGCCTAATTTGCCGGTTCCTCAGCGGCGTTTTGTCCTGAGCCGTCCCCATCTTTAGCCGCCCCGAGCAAGGCGGCCTGACTCGCGCGCAGGTCTTTCAGCATGTTGCAGAAAAGCGCGCCCTGTTCGATTGCGTCGTCCAGCGCGACGTGGGTATGCGGATGCTCGTCGAACCAGTGTTTCGGGAAGCGCGGCTTGATGTTCTTGCGGTACGGCAGGCCGGTCATCGCGAAGGCGAGCGTCTTGATGTCGAGTGCGGACCACGAAAACGGGCAGCGGCCGACGAACCGCATCATGTACCAGAACATGTAGGTGAAATCGAAGCCGGCGGGCATCGCCACGAATACCGGCTTGCCCGGCAACGCCTCCACCCAGTCGACGTAGGCCGTCAGCGCGGCCTCGGGCGTTTGCAAATCCTTGCGGCAGGCCGCCCATGCGTCGGGCTGGGTCTTCCACCACGCTTCCTGAACAGGATGCGGCGCGGCGCCTTCGAGCAATTCGAGATTCGCCGAGAAGGTGGCGATCAGCTGCTTGTCTTCCGTGTACGCGGCTGACGCGAAACTGAGCATCGAATGCGGACCGGGGATCGGGCCGTCCGCTTCGACATCGGTGCTGACGTAGATTTCGCTGCTCATGCCTGCACCCCGTCGGCAACATACGGATTGGTGCGCCGTTCCGCGCCGAATGTGGAGGTGGGACCGTGGCCCGGCACGAAGGTGACGTCGTCGCCGAGCGGCCAGAGTTTTTCGCGGATCGAGCGCACCAGGTCCGCATGATTGCCGCGCGGAAAATCCGTGCGGCCGATCGAGCCGGCGAACAGCACGTCGCCCACCAGCGCGAGCCGGTGCGCGCGGCTGAAGAACACCACGTGGCCGGGCGTGTGCCCCGGGCAGTGATAGACCTCGAGGGTCTCGTCGCCGAACTGCACGGTGTCGCCGTCGTGCAGCCAGCGGTCCGGTTCGAATGCATCGGCGGCGGGGAAGCCGAAGCGCGTGCTTTGATCCGGCAGCTTGTCGAGCCAGAAGCGCTCGTCGGGATGCGGGCCTTCGATCGGCACCCCATAGTGCGTGGCGAGCGTCTTCGCGCCGGCGCAATGATCGATGTGGCCGTGGGTCAGGAAGACTTTCTCGACCGTCACGTTCTGCCGCGCGATCTCGCCCTGGATGACGTCGAGGTCGCCGCCCGGATCGACGACGGCCGCGCGTCCGGTCGCCTCGCAAACGAGCAGCGAGCTGTTCTGCTGGAACGGCGTGACGGGGATCAAGGTGACTTTCATGGGGGACGGCGCCGCTGGAAAAACGTTGATTGTACCGGCGTCTCGCTCGTGCTCGCCGAGCCGTTGAAGCCCGCCGGGGCGGGGCTTTTGTCTGCTCATTTTTGCGGCAAATGTGAGAATTCATCAAGCTTTTCATGTGCTTGGCATCTCAAAATTTTGTTTTGGGTATAATGGACCCCATGCACAGGTCACTGTGTTGTCACACGGCGATGCGTCCCCATCAAAAATGGACACGCGGATCGCCATTCAAGTATGGGCTGTCGCGTTTGTCGACGGCCATCAAGTATCGATGCGTTCGATGCACACGTCTTGCCCAGCCAGGCGCCACGCGCCTGCAACGGACTTAATTGCCGTGACGCTGGGTGGGGCCTACGCCGCCGTTCCTGTGCGCTGAGTTGCGCGCGCAAGAACGTGTTTGCCACGTTCGATGGCGGCATGTGGGGTCTGGTCAGGCTGCCGGGGACAGGTTGCGCCAGACGTGAAAATTAACCGTGCGGTAGCGGCTGAATGAGCCGCATCCGGGCTTTGACGTACTGCGCTCGTCTGCGCGGCGCGTTGTCGTCCTTTGCCGCCGGAGTCGCAGGCAACACGCATAACTTTTCGCGTGATGCGGCTCGACAATTTGATACGTCTTATGAAAACTCGGTTGACCCGCAGTCTGGGGACTCTTTTTGCCTTTTTTGTGCTGGCCGGCTGTGCCACGCCGCCAGGCGCCACCGACACGTCCGCAAACGACGTGCCGCGCAGCACGAAACATGCGCAATCGAGCACCTTCGGACCGCAATCCTACGGTAGCGCGCCGGCCTCTGGCCCGGCTGCCCAAGGCACGCCGTTGGCCGACGCAAAGCCACTGACGGACGACGGCGCGGACGTGTCTGACTTCCATCAGACGGGTCGCGCTTCATGGTACGGTCGTTTCTTCCATGGCCGCCGTACCGCTAACGGCGAACGTTACGACATGCACGCGCTGACGGCCGCGCATCGTACGCTGCCGCTCGGCTCGTATGTGCGCGTGACCAATCCGGCCACCTCGCGGTCGGTCATCGTGCGTATCAACGACCGGGGTCCGTACGCGCGTGGCCGCGTGATCGACCTGTCGGCCGCCGCCGCCGCTGCGCTCGACATGCGTCACGCCGGGACGGCGAGCGTGCGGATCGAAGGTTTGACGCAGCAGGAAGCGCGCGCCGAACTCAACGAAACGCTGGCGTCGACCTCGGGTTCGAACGCCGAGAAATGATGTAGCTGCGTCTGGCGCGCCTACAGCGTCGCGCAGCACGGCGGCCACGCACGCAGTGGCTGTCTCCGCAGAAAAACGAAGGGCCGCGCGGTTCAGAACTGCGCGGCCCTTTAGTTTTGTCCGTTCGTTTTACTCTCCGTCCGCCTTCAGGGCCAACGCGCGCGCGTACAGCGCGTTGCGCGACGCGCCGGTGATGGCCGCCGCCACCTTCGCCGCGCTGCTCACCGTCAACTCTTCCAGCAGGATGCGCAGCAAGGCGTCGTGATCGTGTTCGCCCGCGGCTTCCGGCGATGCGCCCTCCACCACCAGTACAAATTCACCGCGTTGCCGATTCGGGTCGGCGGCGAGCCACGTTGGCCCTTCGGCCAGGGTGCCGCGATGCAGCGCTTCATGTAACTTCGTCAGTTCCCGCGCGATCAGCAGCTTGCGCTCGCCGCCGAACGCGTCGGCCAGCGCCTGCACCGTTTCGATAATCCGGTGCGGCGCTTCGTAGAACACCATCGCGTGCGAATGTTGCGCGAGCGTCTGCAATGTCGCGGCGCGGGCTTTTGCTTTCGGCGGCAGGAAGCCGAGGAACGAGAACGTCGCGACCCAGTCGCCGGCTGCGCTCAGCGCGGTCGCGAGCGCGCTTGCGCCGGGCAGGGGGATGACCGGAAAGCCGGCGTCACGGACCGCATCGACGAGTTTTGCGCCGGGGTCCGAAATGCCGGGCGTTCCTGCGTCGGACACGTAGGCCACGCGTTCGCCCGCTTGCAGATGCTCGATCAGACGCAGCGCCGCGGCCCGCTCGTTGTGCTGATGCACGGCGACGAGCGGCTTCGAGATGCCGTAGCGCGCGAGCAACTGGCCTGTGTTGCGGGTGTCTTCGGCAGCGATGCGGTCCACCAGTCCGAGCACATGCAACGCGCGCAGGGTGACGTCGGCGATGTTGCCGATCGGCGTGGCCACCACATACAGCGCAGCGGCAGGGTACTGCTGCCCTTGCGCGAGTTCGGAGAGAGGAGTCATGAGGCAGAAGACGCAAACAGACGGAATGAGGCCGCCATTGTGCCACGTGGGGGTGCGCGGGTTAGGCGGGGAGGGCGATCGGCACGACGGTCGGACTTCGAGGGAGCGGACGAGTGCGCCGACAGGGGCGAAGGCGCGGAGGACCGAAGCGTCGGCGACCGCGGTGACTACTGTCACGCCGACAACGACATCCCACGCAGCGCCCATGCCCTACAACTTTTCCAAACCCAGCGGGTCCAAGCTCGTCGGTGCGGCTTTCGAGGTGCGTGCGCGAGAATTCCTGCAACGCCAGCGCTTGCGGCTCGTCGCACACAACGTGTCGTGCCGGAGCGGCGAGATCGATCTCGTGATGCGCGATCGCGACGGCGTGCTGGTGTTCGTCGAAGTCCGCGCGCGTTCGCAGCGTTGCTACGGCGGCGCGGCGGCTAGCATCGGCTGGCGCAAGAAGCAGCGCATCGTGCGCGCGGCGCAGCACTACCTGGCGACCCGCAGTGACGGTTCGCGAGATCAGCCAGCCTGCCGTTTCGACGTGATTGCTTTCGACAGCGGCCGGCTTGTCTGGCTGCGCGACGCGTTTCGCGCCGACGAAGTCTGACGCCTTGCGCGGAGAACGCGTGTGAGTGCGATAAACTTGCGCTCGCGTGCGGGCCGTGAGGCAACGCCGACAACACAGTAACAGCGCATTACGCAATGCTTTTTGCGCTCGGGCACTGCGTTGCCGGCGAGGTTCATCGGCATAACGCGACTTCTCAATACGACTTCACAACACGGCCGCGCAGTGCGGTCCATTCGCGGTAGAAGATAGAGACTCGATGTCAGTCGAACGCATTCAACAACACTTCCGCGACAGCGCGGCAGTCAAACTCGAAGCCCTCGAAACCCTGTCGATGCCGATCGCCGCTGCGATCGACACGATGTTCGCCGCGCTAGCCAACGGCAATCGCATTCTTGCATGCGGCAACGGCGGCTCGGCGGCCGACGCGCAGCATTTCGCAGCAGAGCTGATCGGCCGGTTCGAGCGCGAGCGGCCCGGCTTGCCGGCAATCGCGCTGAGCACCGACACGTCCGTGCTGACCGCCATCGCCAACGACTATTCGTTCGAACAGATTTACTCGAAGCAGGTCTGGGCGCTCGGCCAACCGGGCGACGTGCTGCTTGCGATCACCACCTCGGGCAACTCCGCGAACGTGCTTGCCGCGATCGAAGCCGCGCACGAGCGCGAAATGATCGTGGTCGCGCTGACCGGCAAGGGCGGCGGGCGCATCCAGGAAGTTTTGAGCGATACGGACATTCATGTATGCGTGCCGTCCGACCGGACCGCGCGCGTTCAGGAAGTGCACTTGCTGACCATCCATTGTCTATGCGACGGCATCGATGCCATGTTGCTGGGCGAAGACTGAGACTGATTCCGAAGGAGAGCTAGTTGATGAGCGTATTCCGCATCAAGAAGACACTGGTGAGAACCGTGCTGGTGGTTGGGTTTGCGGCGGGGCTGTCGGCAACGTTGCAGGGCTGCTTTCTTGCCGTCGCCGGCGCGGCGGGCGGCGGCGCGCTGGTGGCGACCGACCGGCGCACGCTCGGCGCGCAGACCGAAGATCGCGAGTTGCAAGTGAAGGCGATGTCGCAGATCAGCCAGAATTTGCCTGATAGCGCGCATGTCAACGTGGCGGTGTTCAACCGCCGTGTGCTGCTGACGGGCGAGGTCGCGGGCGACGCGTCGAAGCAGCGCGCCGAGAGCATCGTGCGCGGCTTGAACAACGTCAATACGATCGTCAACGAACTGGCGATCATGCCGGCCAGCTCGTTCTCCTCGCGTACCAACGACACGTATCTTGAAACGCGTGTGAAGACCGCGCTGATCGCCGAGAAGAATATTTCGGCGAACAACTTCAAGGTGGTGGCCGAGCGGGGCTCCGTGTATTTGATGGGGCTCGTCACGATGGATGAAGGCAATCGCGGCGCCGACGTCGCGAGCCGCGTGCCGGGTGTCGTCCAGGTCGTGAAGGTGTTCCAGTACATTCAGCCGCAGGAAGCCGCGGCGGCGGCCACTGCGGCAGCCACGGCACCGGTTGCCGCTTTGCAGCCGGATGCGGGCGAGCCGACGGTCGGCGCGATTCCTGATTCGTCGGTGAGTGCGCGGCCGTTGGAGCAGCAGGCGCCTGCGCCGGTCAGCAATTCGAACTCGGTGCGTCCGGGTAATCCGAAGGCTGCGCCATGAGACGTGGTGTTGTTGTCGCCGCCGCGTTGATGGTCGGCGCGGTGGCGGGTCTCGTTGCGACGGCGGCATGTGCTGCTCCCGATGCGCAGCGCGGGAGGACGGTCGCCACTGCGAATGCCTGTATGGGATGTCACGCGGTGGACCGCAAATTGGTCGGTCCGTCGTTTCAGCAGATCGCCGCGAAATACAAGGGCGATGCGCAGGCGCAGGTGAAATTGGCTCGCAAGGTGAAGGAGGGCGGCTCCGGCGTGTGGGGCATGATTCCGATGCCGGCACATCAATCGATGAGCGATGCGGATATTCGTGCGGTGGTGGATTGGGTGTTGGCAGGGGCGCCAGAGAAGTGATCCGGAGGGTGTTTGCCAGGCGTTGGGGCTTGGCAAAAGAGAAAATGGCTGTGCTAGAATTGTTCGCACGTTGGGGGGGTAGCTCAGCTGGGAGAGCGTCGCGTTCGCAATGCGAAGGTCGGGAGTTCGATCCTCCTCCTCTCCACCAATAAGATTTGTTCAAACGCAAAAACCGGCTTTTAGCCGGTTTTTGCGTCTCTACCCCAAGCTCGCAAAGCTAAATCTAGCCCCCAAGCATCCAGCCTACGTCCTCTGCAATAACCCCATCCCCACCCCCCCACCCGAAACCCGAAAAAACGCCACCGCCTCATTCAACTGCTGCCCCTGATCCTCCATCGACCTCGAAGCCGCCGCCGCCTCCTCAACCAGCGCAGCATTCTGCTGCGTAACATTGTCCATCTGCGTAATCGCCAGGTTCACCTGCTCGATCCCACGGCTTTGTTCGCTCGACGCTGCCGCGATCTCCGACATGATGTCCGTTACCCGTGCGACGGCGTGCGTGACCTCGCTCATCGTCTTGCCCGCTTCACCGGCCAGCGTCGACCCGTCGCGAATCTTGCCGACAGAGTTGGCGATCAGATCCTTGATCTCCTTCGCCGCGCTCGACGATCGCTGAGCCAGGCTTCTGACTTCGCTCGCGACCACCGCGAAGCCGCGTCCCTGTTCGCCCGCGCGCGCGGCTTCGACCGCCGCGTTCAACGCCAGAATGTTCGTCTGGAACGCAATGCCTTCGATGATCCCCGTGATGTCCGCGATCTTCGTCGAGCTATCGCTGATGTCCTGCATCGTGTTGACCACCTGGCCGACCACCGCGCTGCCTTTCTGCGCCACCGACGAAGCATTCGCAGCAAGCGCGCTGCCTTGCTGCGCATTGTCGGCGTTCTGTTTCACGGTGGACGTGAGCTGCTCCATGCTCGACGCCGTTTCCTGCAGCGACGCGGCTTGCTGCTCGGTACGCTGACTCAGGTCCATGTTGCCCGCCGCGATCTGGCGTGCCGCGCCCGCGATGCTGGCACTACTGTCGCGCACGCGTCCAACAATCGCCGTCAACCGTTCGTTCATCTCACGCAAGGCGCCGAGCAGTTTGCTGGTCTCGTCCCTGCCGTCGACGACGATGCGCGTGCGTAGATCGCCTTGTGCCACGGTGCGCGCGACATCGATCGCGACGCGCAGCGGCCCGGTCACCGCGCGCGTGATCAGCACGCATGCGCCGATCGCGAGTGCGACCGCAGCCAGGCTGATCGCAATCAGCAGATTGCGCTGGGTCTGGAAGTGCGTCGCGTAGTTGTTGATCAACTGTTCCTGTCGGCCGTGCGTGTAGTCGGCGTATGCGTCGGTCGCGCGGACCAGCGCGGCAAGCAGCGGCCGGCACTGCTCGTCCATCTTGACGATCGCGTCGTCGCGCTTGTTGTTGAGCGCGAGATTGACGATGTCGGTTGCCACCGGCCCGTACGCAGCCTCCACGCGATTGATCCCGGCGACGAGGCTGCGCGCTTTGTCCGACGTGTCGGTCGCGGTCGCAATCATCTCGTTGAGTTTTTTCAGATTGGCTTGCACGTCTTCGTGCGCACGCATCACGTCGGCTTTCTCGATGTCGATATCCTGAGGTTTGGTCACGAGCACCAGATTGCGCGCCGCGATTGCGCGGCGGTCGACGGCAGTTCGCACCTGCATCGCCATCTTCGCGCGTGCGTTGATGCCGCGCACGAAGCTCGAAAAGCCTTCGGTCGAATCGCTCAACGCCTTCAGGGATAGGCCGCACACCACGACGACGATGAGTGACAGCATACCGAACCCGGCGATCAGCTTGTTTTTGATGGTGAGGTGCTTAAGTGTCACGATTTTATTTTCTCCAGTAACGAAACGTGAAAGCGTTCGCATGGACTCTCAGGTCCGGGTAGGGAACGTCTATCTGGCCGTCGAACCCCATGGCGGCCTTGCGCGTCGATCCCAAGACTGATTGCCACGCGCACCATTAACCGCAGCGCATTGACATCAGCCAAATGGGTACCCCATCTACTGGATATCGGACCGAATGAAGCCCGACTGAAGGGAGTCGGGTATTTGCTCATAACCTTGCACGCGATCACCGAAGAAAAAGGAATTTTTGCTACTTTTCGCGTACTTAGGCGCGTGATGAAAACATCGGGTTGTCGAATGTCATTTCATGGCGACCGCAGTAGCCAGACTATGAGTCTTACGCGGAAATCCGAAAAAAGCTTGGCCGGCACGGCGTTCATCGTTATGATTGAGCAATCACTCATTTAATGCCGTCAATTGAGGCAAACCCAGCATGGCCCGTCCGAAAAGCGAAGACAAACGCAACGCCATCCTTGCGGCCGCCGCCGAGGTGATCGCCGAACAGGGGCTGGGCGCGCCCACCGCGCGTATCGCGAAGCTGGCGGGGGTGGCCGAAGGCACGCTGTTCACTTACTTCGCCAACAAGGACGACCTGCTAAACGCGCTGTATCTGGACATCAAGGCCGAACTGCGCGACGTGATGATGAGCCGCTATCCCAGGCATGCGAGCGTGCGGGAACGTGCGCACTATGTATGGAACCAGTTCGTCGATTGGGGCGTGGCGCAGCCGCAAAAACGTCGTGCGATGGCGCAGTTGAGCGTGTCGGAGCGCCTCACCGACCATACGCGGGCCACCGGCATGCAGTCGTTCGCCGATATCCACGACATGATTCAGACGAGCGTCGCGAGCGGCGCGTTGCGGGATCATCCCCCGGCTTTCGTGTCGGCGATCATGAGCGCATTGGCGGAAACGACGATGGACTTCATCGCACGGGAGCCGGCTGACGCCGAGCGCTATCGGGAGGCTGGCTTCGACGCGTTCTGGAACGCGATCGTTCGGCACTGAAGTTTTTTTGAGCAGTTAATGAGTGATTACTTACTCAATAAATGGAAAGGAGTACAGTATGGCCAAGGTCTGGTTGGTTACCGGTAGCGCCCGCGGACTCGGGCGCGAAATTGTCGAAGCCGCTTTGCAGGCAGGTGAGCGGGTCGTCGCGACGGCGCGTGATCCGCGTCGGCTGGCGGATCTGTCGGCGCGCTATGGCGAGCGGGTTTGCGCGCTCGCGCTCGACGTCACCGATCCGCAGGCTGCGCGTCACGCCGTGCAGATGGCGGTCGACACATTCGGCCGGTTGGACGTGGTGGTCAACAACGCGGGCTTCGGTCACCTCGCGCCGTTCGAGCAAACCACCGACGACGACTTCCGCGCGCAGATCGACACCAATTTCTACGGCGTCGTGAACGTAACGCGAGCGGCGTTGCCGGTTCTGCGGCAGCAGCGGGCCGGCCATATCATCCAGATTTCGTCGGTGGGCGGGCGCGTGGGGATTGCGGGGCTGAGCGCGTACCAGGCCGCGAAGTGGGCGGTCGGGGGCTTCACTGAAGTGATCGGCCAGGAGCTCGCGCCGTTCGGCGTCCATGTCACCGCACTGGAGCCGGGCGGCATGAAAACGGAATGGGGCACCGAGGCGGCCGGCGCGACGCCGGAATTATTGCCGGACTATGTGCCGTCGGTCGGCGCGGTGACGAAGATGTTGCAGCAGTACGTGGGCCACGAAACCGGCGATCCGGCTAAGGTCGCACAAGTCGTGCTGAAGCTCGCATACCACGACGCGTTGCCGGCGCATCTCTTGCTCGGCAGCGACGCATTGCATTTCTGCGGTGAGAGCGACAAGGCGCGCGCCGCGAGTGCCGACGCGTGGCGCGCGGTCAGCGCGGCGACGGATTTCTCCGCGCCGGCGCCGCTGCCGGTTTTTCCCGGCAAGGCATCGGCGTAAGCCTGAGCCCGCCGGCCCCAACGCAACCCGAGGACGAACGAGATGACGAGCTGGACCACGGCGGACATTCCGCCCCAGAACGGCCGGCGGGCGGTGATCACCGGCGCGACCGGCGGGCTGGCTCTGGAAACGGCGCTGGCGCTGGCATTGCCGTGCGCCTGTGGGACAGATCGGAAGCATTGACCAACACGCGCTGGACCGGCGCGACTCTGGAGCACGCATCATGAAGGTTCTTATTTTTGGCGCGACCGGCATGGTCGGGCAGGGCGTATTGCGCGAATGTCTGCGCGCGCCGGACGTCGAGGTGGTGCAGACCGTGGGACGCACGCGTAGCGGCCAACTCGATCCACGCCTCGTCGAAGTGATTCAGCCGGACATGATGGACTATCGCGCGATGGACGCGTCGCTCACGGGGTTCGACGCGTGCTTCTTCTGCCTCGGTGTTTCCTCGGCGGGGATGCGGGAGGCGGACTACACGCGGCTCACCTACGATCTCACGATGGCGGCCGCGCAAACGCTCGCCCGGCTCAATCCGCAGATGACCTTCGTCTACGTGTCCGGCGCGAGCACCGACAGCACCGAACACGGCCGCAGCATGTGGGCGCGAGTGAAGGGACGCACGGAGAACGCGTTGCAACGGCTGCCGTTCAAGGCCGTGTATCTGTTTCGTCCCGGCGTGATTCAACCGCTGAACGGCGCGCGTTCGAAGACGCGTTCATACCGGTTGTTTTACGCGCTGGCGAAGCCGTTCCTGCCGACGCTCCGCGCGTTGTTGCCCAACCTGGTGCTGAGCACCGAGGACATCGGGCTCGCGATGCTGGCGGTCGCACGCAATGGCGCGCCTAAAGCGGTGCTCGAAACCGCGGACATTCGCGCGCTTAGTCGCGGGGCATCCGCGCCCGCGCTCGATTTGCGCGCGGGTTGATGCATCATCGGTAGCTGCGGGCAAAGCTGACTCCGCGCGGTGTTGCATGCTCATGCAACACCACGGCACACGCCATCCCCAGACTTTCTTCGCTCCGCCAACCCCATCCGCGCAAGCTTCTCGCCACGCTTGCCAGGCCCAATAGCACTCCGTACACTCGCGCGTAATTCCCGGACCACGCCCGACCACGCGCCGTCCGGCACCCATCCCCGTCACGCCGAACAGAGGAGAACCCCCGCCATGGCCGATTCCTATTTCCCCCGCTGGCGCCGCCAGTCCGCTGCGGCCGAGGGCAGCGTCGTCGGTACCGACGAGCGCCTCGCCTGGCCGCAAATGTTCGCGATGGGCATTCAGCACGTCGTCGCGATGTTCGGGTCGACCGTGCTGGCCCCGTTGCTGATGGGCTTCGATCCGAACCTCTGCATCTTCATGTCAGGCATCGGCACGTTGCTGTTCTTCGTGCTGGTGGGCGGGCGCGTGCCGAGCTATCTCGGTTCGAGCTTCGCATTCATCGGTCTCGTGATCGCGGTGACGGGGTACGGCGGGCATGGTCCGAATCTGAACATTCCAGTGGCGTTGGGTGGGATCATCGCGTGCGGCGTGGTGTACGCGATCATCGGTCTGATCGTGTCGGCGGTCGGCACCCGCTGGATCGAGACGCTGATGCCGCCGGTCGTGACGGGCGCGATCGTCTGCGTGATCGGTCTGAACCTCGCGCCGATCGCGGTGCGCGGCGTGAGCGGCAGCAACTTCGATTCGTGGATGGCGCTCGTCACGGTGCTGTGCGTGGGCGCAGTCGCGGTGTTCGCGCGCGGCATGCTGCAGCGCTTGCTGATTCTGATTGGCCTGCTGATGGCGTACGTCATTTACGCGATCGTCACGAACGGCCTCGGCATGGCTAAGCCGATCGATTTCTCAGTCGTCGCGAACGCTGCGTGGTTCGGCATGCCGCACTTCACGGCGCCGGTCTTCGATCCGCACGCGATGGCCCTGCTCGCGCCGATCGCGGTGATCCTCGTCGCGGAGAATCTCGGCCACATCAAGGCGGTGAGCGCGATGACCGGCCAGAACCTCGACCGCTACATCGGCCGCGCGTTTCTCGGCGACGGGCTCGCGACCATCGTGTCCGGTTTTGCGGGCGGCACCGGCGTGACGACCTACGCGGAAAATATCGGCGTGATGGCCGTGACCAAGATCTACTCGACGCTGGTGTTCGTGATCGCCGCGGTGATCGCGCTGGTGCTGGGCTTCTCGCCGAAGTTCGGCGCGGTGATCCAGACCATTCCGGGACCGGTGCTGGGCGGCGTGTCGATCGTCGTGTTCGGGCTGATCGCCGTGACCGGCGCGCGCATCTGGGTCGTCAACAAGGTGGACTTCTCCGATAACCGCAACCTGATCGTCGCCGCGGTGACGCTCGTGCTCGGCGCGGGGGACTTCTCGCTGAAGCTCGGCGGTTTTGGCTTGGGCGGGATCGGCACCGCGACGTTCGGCGCGATCATTCTGTACGCGTTGCTGCGCAGGAAGCCGACGCAAGGGCCGGTGGCCTGATTTTCATTCGTCGATAGGCGCTGGCTGACGCAGCGAGGCGACCTGCGTCGCTTAGCGCCAGGTGGCCAGCGGCGCCGGCTTCATGTGTCATCTCATGACCGGGAAAAGCCGGGGCCTCGCCTGCCGCAAAACTCGCTCTATTTTCTCCGCGCCGTCAGCGCCGTCTCCGACAAATCCACCTCGCGCATCAGCTTGTTCCACGTCTCGTCGTTGATCTCCTGAGTCTCGCGCAACGCGAGCAATGCCTTGCGCTCGGCGCGCATGGCCGCCAGCTTCATTCTGAACTCAAGCGCATCGGCGCGGCGTGCCAGTTCGCGTCGCTCCTGCTCGTCGTCGAGCGTGGCGAGGCGGCGCCGGTACAGATCCATCACCCGCGCGGTCACGTCCGCCGCATACGCCGATTCCGATTCATCCAGATCCGCGCACTCCTTGTCGTGCATCTCGTCGACCGCGCGAATCGCGGCTTGCGCGGCCATCGTGCGGGCGAGTGCTTCCTCGGCGGCATGCGGGTCCTTGCCTCGCCGCCAGCCGCGCAACAGCACCGGCAGCGCGCCCACTGCCACCAGCAGCGACAGCAGGATCACACCCGACGCGATGAAAACCGCCAGATCGCGGCCCGGCAGCGGCGAGCCATCCGGCAGCGACACCGGCAGCGACAGCACGCCCGCCAGCGTCACCGCGCCGCGCACGCCGGCCACCGTCGTCACCGAGACCATGCGTAAGCCCGGCACCGCGTTCGTCACGCCTTGCTTCGCCGCGCCGCGGCTCGCGAACCAGCGCAGAAACCACACCCACACGAAGCGCATCGCATACAGCGCGGCCGCGACCGCCGCGATGTAGCCGATCAGCAGACCGACCTGCGCGTCGCTGGTCTCGTGGGCGTCGAGCAGGGCCCGGCCGAGAATGTGCGGAAACTGCAGCCCCAGCAGGATGAACACCATGCCGTTGAAGACGAACTCGATCATCGTCCACGTGCTCGCGGCGCGGATGCGCGACGCCACCGAGCCCGCGTTCGCCACGGCCGCGTAATTCATCATCATGCCGGCCGAGACGGCGGCGAGAATGCCCGACCACTCGAAACGCTCGGCGGTCAGATAAGCGGCGAACGGAATCAGCAGCGTCATCACGACGCCGGGCGCGGGGTCGCCATCTTCGCTGAGGTTCAGAAAGCGCGTCGACACGAAGCTGAACAGTGCGCTCACCGCCGCGCCGACCGCGAGACCACCCACCGCGATGATCACGAAACTGAGCGACGCTTCGCGCAGCGAGAACACGCCGGTCAGCGCCGCGGCAATCGCGAACTTCAGCGCGACCAGGCCCGAGGCGTCGTTCATCAACGCCTCACCCTCGAGAATATGCATCAGCCGGCCAGGAATCTTGTCCTTGCCGACGATGCCGGAGAGCGCCACCGCATCGGTCGGCGACAGCACGGCGGCGAGCGCGAACGCGACCGGCAGCGAGATCTCCGGCACCAGCGCATGCACGAAGTAGCCGACTGCCAGCACCGTCATGAATACGAGGCCGAGCGCGAGCATCAGGATCGCGCGGCGCGCCATGAAGAACTCGCGCTTGGGAATGCGCCAGCCGTCCGCGAACAGCAGCGGCGGAATGAACAGCACCATGAAGATTTCCGGATTGAAGGTGACGTGCAATCCGAGTTTCGGCCAGGCGAGCAGCGCGCCGATGGCGATCTGCACGAGCGGCAGCGGCAGCTTGAACGGCAGCGTGCGGGTGAGGACGCCGGAAGCCGCGACGGCAAGCAGGAGAATCAATACGGTGAAGACTATTTCCATCGGTCTGTGGGTGCGGATATAACGGGGTTTCCTGGAGACTTCGACGCGGCCGCTCGACGCGGGCTCCGCGCAGCGTTCACGACACGCAGAGCCAAAGTGTAGCCCGATGACGCCTTGGGTCATTACGAGCGCGGCGTGAAGGCGGCGCGGCGGCGAGCGAGCAGGGCGGTGAACATGGCGGCACACACGGTGGCAAGCACGGGGGAAATGCGGCCCGCGCAGCGGCAAGCTCGGTGGTAACGGCAGCGGCAAACGCGGTAGAAAACATGGCAACAAACGCGGCAACAAATGCGGCAACAAGCGCAGCAACAAACGCAGCAACAAACGCGGCGGCAAACCCAGCCCCCACTGCAGCAACCGCCCCGCGCAACCCACTCACCTCGCCACGCACCTCAACGGTGCGCCTCACGCCCACGTCCGGCGCATGAACCCTTGCACCGGTGCAATCTTTCGAACAAATTTCAACCGAATGTGCGCCAGCGTGCGCATGGAGCTTGCTTAAGCAGTAGCGATGACGCACATTTGAAAAGCGGCGCCGAGGTATTTGTTTCCGAGTTCGGACCGGGCCGGCTATTGCGTGAGAGGACTGCATGACGATTGCGCAACAGGATAGGACGGCGAGCGTGCCGCATGGTTTCGACGTCGAGGTAGCGTCGGGCCTCCAACGTTATTCCGTACAGCACGGCGAGCTGACGCTCACCAGTGTGTTTCAGCCGATCTTCAGCCTGTCGCATATGCGGGCGGTCGGCTACGAAGGGCTGCTGCGCGCGCACGACGCGCTCGACCGCGCCGTGTCGCCACTCGACGTGTTCGGTGAAGCCGCGCGCCTCGGCGACGTGATGCAAGTGGATCGGCTCGCCCAGACGCTGCATCTGGAAAACTTCAAGGTACTCGGCGCCGAGCGCGAGTGGCTGTTCCTGAACGTGCATCCGGGCGCGCTCACCGATCCGTATCATTCCGCGGCGTTGCTCGCCAGTCTGAAACGGCTCGACCTGCCGCCGCGGCGCATCGTGCTCGAAGTGCTCGAACAGAGCGCCGAAGACCTGGAGCGGCTCGCCGAGGCGGTGCGCCAGTTCCGTGAGCGCGGCTTCCTGATCGCGCTCGACGACTTCGGCGCGGGCCACTCGAACGTCGAACGGATCTGGCAGTTGAATCCCGACATCGTGAAGCTCGACCGCATCATGCTGTCGCACGCTGCGCATCGCGCCGATATGGCGACGATTTTGCCGGGGCTCGTCGCCTTGCTGCACGAAGCGGGCAAGCTCGTGCTGATCGAAGGCGTGGAAACGGAGCATGAAGCGCAGATGGCGCTCGCTTGCAATGCCGACTTCGTGCAGGGCTTTTTCTTCGGCCGGCCAAATCCCGGCGCGGTCGATCCGGTGCACGCGGTCGCCTGCATTGGTGAGCTGACCGAGCGTTATCGCGATCAGGCAGAAGCACGCGAGCGCCGCAACGCGAGCCGGCTCGCGCCGTATTTGCGCGCCTTCGAGCGCGCGGCGGAGCGGCTTGCCGCCGGTGAACCGCTCGAGGAAGTGTGCTGGAATTTCCTTGCGCTCGACCACGCCGCACGCTGTTTCCTGCTCGACGCGAAAGGCCGGCAGGCGGGCCGCAACGTTGTGCTGCGCGCCGATCGCGCGGCGCATGAAACGCGCTTTTTGCCGCTGGCCGACGCGCAAGGGGCGAACTGGCTGCGTCGCCCGTATTTCCGCGATGCGATCAATGCGCCGGAACGCGTGCATGTGACGCGCCCGTATCTGTCGATCAACGAGGCGTTGCCGTGCGTGACGCTGTCGGTGGCAACCCGTGTCGGAGACCAGACCTGCGTGCTGTGCGGCGACATCGACTGGGTGGACGAAGAGCGCTTCTGAGATGATGTCGTTTTTAACGACACCTGGCTGCGCTCATGTCCGTTCTGCTCGAAGTCATTGCCACCACCGTTGCCGATGCGCGCGTCGCGGCGCAAGCGGGCGCCGATCGTCTCGAACTCGTCACCGCGATGGGCGAGGGCGGCCTGACGCCGAGCGTCGGCCTGATCGAAGCAGTGGTCGCGGCAGTCGCGATTCCTGCGGCCGCCGTGCCGGTGAACGTGATCGTGCGGCCGCATAGCCGCTCGTTCGTGTACGACGCCGACGACTACGCGGTGATGCTGCGCGACGTGCGCGCGGTCAAGGCGGCGGGCGCCAACGGCATTGTGATCGGCATGCTGAACGCTGACGGCACGATCGACCGCGAGGGACTCGCGCGTACGATCGATGCGGCCGATGGCATGGCCATCACCTTTCATCGCGCGTTTGACGAAAGCCGCGATCTGCGCGAAGCGCTCGACGTGCTGCTCGGTTTCGACACGGTGACGAACGTGCTGACGTCGGGCGGCAAGCCGTCGGTGCTGCACGCGCAAGCAACGATTCGCGAGATGGTGCGGCAAGCTTCCGGCTCGCCGTGCACGGTGCTGGCCGGTGCGGGTTTGACGGTCGATGCGGTTGCCGGATTCGTGAGCGCAACGCAAGTTGAAGCGGTGCATTTCGGATCAGGCGTGCGCGTGGGCGGCAACGGCCTCGCACCGGTCGCTGCGGAAAAAGTCGCGCGAGTCAGGGCATTGCTGGATGCGAGTCCGAGCGCCGCGTGAGGTGGATGACGCGAGGGCATCGTCACCTCAGAGGGCAAAGAAAAGCCGCTTCGAGATTGCACTCGAAGCGGCTTTTCTCATTCACATTGCACGACGGCGTATAGCGCCATTGCAAGGCTACTTCGACTACTTCGTCACCACCACCGGAATGCCGCGCAACTGTCCCGCGCCCTTCATCTCTTCCAGCGACTTCTTCACCGCTTCACCCGTCGCCGGATCGATCTGCAAGCGTGCCGCCAGATCACGTTCGCCGCGCTTCACGCCGGCCAGATTCGCCAGCTTCACGTGACCATAGCCGCGCACACGCGCATGCAGATCGGCGAGCTTCGCGACGTCTTCCAGATTGTTCGCGCCAAGCCTGGTGAGCGCGCGCAGCAACGTGGTTTCGTAATCGCCCGCGAGTTCGCGCTCCATCCTGCGCTCCAGCGTGCGGCCGAACGGATCGAGCGGCGTGCCGCGCAGGCCGCGCCATTTGGCGAGCATGCCGAGCACCGGCCACATCCATTGACCGAAGGTTTTCTTGGTCGGATTGACACCCGGTTGCGCGCGCGTGAGCGTCGGCGGCGCGAGGTTGAACTTGATGCCGAAGTCCTTGCCCGCCACGCCTTCGAATTGCGCTTCGAGCGCTTCACGGAACGCGGCATCCGTATGCAAACGCGCGACTTCGTATTCGTCTTTCACCGCGAGCAGACGATAGAACGTCGTGGCGACCGCACGCGTCACGCGCTCGCTCGTCGCATCGACGGCGGTCTCCGCGCGGCGTGCCGCGTCCACCAGCGTGCGATAACGCTTCACATACGCCGCGCCGCCATAAGTCTGCAGACGTCCCTCGCGATGCGCGATCAGTTCGTCGAGCGTATCGACGCGCACGGTCTGCTTCGCCGCGTGCCGCGTCTGCCACAACGATTCGAGCGCGGCCGGATCTGCGGCGGCCAGCCGGCCGATTGAAAACGCCAGTTGATTCATCGTCACCGCGACGTTGTTCAATTCGATCGCACGCATCATCGCGGCGAACGACACCGGCACCAGACCCAGTTGCCAGGCATAGCCAAGCATCAGGATGTTCGCGCCGATCGTGTCGCCGAGAAAACGCGTGGCGAGCGCCTGGGCGTCGCACGTCGACATGCGCTCGGCGCCCGCCGCGTGACGCATCTTGTCGATCAACGCGTCGGCGTGCAGCGTCGCGTCCGGATTCTGCACAAAGGTCGCGTTCGGAATCGCATGCGTATTGACGACGATGCGCGTGCGGCCATGACGCACCGTTTGCAATGCATCGGCACTCGCGCCGACCACCATGTCGCAGGCGAGCAGCACGTCGGCCTGTTGGGTGTCGATGCGGACCTGGTTGAGCCATTCGTCGCGCGCGGCGAAGCGCACGAACGACAGCACCGAGCCGCCTTTCTGCGCGAAGCCCATGAAGTCGAGCACGGAAGCGCTCTTGCCTTCCAGATGCGCGGCCATGCTGATCAACGCGCCGACCGTGACCACGCCCGTGCCGCCGACGCCCGTCACCAGAATGTCGTACGGCGCGGCGTCGAGCTGCGTCGCGGGCATCGGCAGCGCGTCGACGCGAGCGGCCAGCGCCGGCGGATCGAACGCGGCGCCCGCGGCTTTTTTCAGCTTGCCGCCTTCCACCGTGACGAAGCTCGGGCAAAAGCCGTTCACGCACGAATAGTCCTTGTTGCACGACGATTGATCGATGCGGCGCTTGCGTCCCAAGGCCGTTTCAAGCGGTTCCACCGATAAACAATTCGACTGCACGCCACAATCGCCGCAGCCTTCGCAGACTTCCTCGTTGATGAACAGACGCTTGTCCGGATCGGGGAATTCGCCTTTCTTGCGGCGACGCCGTTTTTCCGCCGCGCAGGTCTGGTCGTAGATCAGCACGGTGACGCCGTCCGTGTCGCGCAACTCGCGCTGCACGGTGTCCATTTCACTGCGATGGTGGAACGTCGTGCCCTTTGGAAACAGATCGTGGTGGCCGTCGTATTTTTCCGGCTCGTCGCTGACCACGACGAAACGCGACACGCCTTCGGCTTCCACCTGACGCGCGATCTGCGGCACCGAGATGCTGCCGTCGACCGGCTGACCGCCCGTCATCGCGACCGCGTCGTTATAGAGAATCTTGTACGTGATGGTGGTTTTCGCGGCGACCGCCTGGCGAATCGCGAGAATGCCGGAATGGAAGTAGGTGCCGTCGCCGAGATTCTGGAACACGTGGCGCGTTTTCGTGAACATCGAATGCGAGGCCCAGTCGACGCCTTCGCCGCCCATCTGGATCAGGCCGGTGGTATCGCGCTCCATCCACGAGGCCATGAAGTGGCAGCCGATACCGGCTTGCGCGATCGACCCTTCCGGCACCTTGGTCGACGTGTTGTGCGGGCAGCCCGAGCAGAAGTACGGCGTGCGTTTCACGCTGTCCGCTGCGTTCGAGAGGATTTGCGGCGCGACGAGATCGACGACGCGTTCGCGGCGATCGAGCGCGGGTTTGTGCTTCGCGAGCCAGTTCGCGAACACCGGCAGCACGCGCGACGGCCGCAATTCGCCGAGCGACGACAGCAGCAGGGTGCCGTCCTCGGCATGCTTGCCGACGATGACCGGCCGCGCGCCTTGCGTGCGGTTATACAGGTAGTCCTTGATCTGCTGCTCGATGACCGGGCCTTTCTCCTCGATCACTAGCACTTCCGACAAGCCGGCTACGAACGTGTCGATGCGCGTCATCTCCAGCGGGAACGACAGGCCGACCTTGTAGATCCGCACGCCGGCCGCTTCCAGATCGGCGACCGTCAGATCGAGCCGGCGCAGCGTTTCCATCAGATCCAGATGCGCCTTGCCGCACGTGACGATGCCCACGTTCGCGTGCGGGCTCGGCGCGATCCATTTGTCGATGCTGTTCACGCGCGCGAAGTGGCGCACCGCGTCGAGCTTCGCGTGCATGCGCGACTCGATCGTGAGGCTCGGCAGATCGGGCCAGCGATTGTGCAGGCCGCCGGCGGGAACGGTGAAGTCCTGTGGAACGGCCCAGTCGGTTTGCAGTGCATCGAGATCGACCGTCGAGCCCGATTCGACCGTTTCGGAAATCGCCTTGTAGCCGACCCACGCGCCCGAGAAGCGCGACAACGCCCAGCCGTACAGGCCGAATTCGAGCATGTCGGCGATGTTCGACGGATTCACTACCGGCATGTGCCACGCCATCATCGCGAAGTCGCTCTGATGCGGCATCGACGACGACACGCAGCCGTGGTCGTCGCCGGCCACCACCAGCACGCCGCCGTGCGGCGACGAGCCGTACGCGTTGCCGTGCTTCAGCGCGTCGCCCGCGCGGTCGACGCCGGGGCCCTTGCCGTACCACATCGCGAACACGCCCTCGACGGTGCGTTCGGGGTCCGCTTCGACCCGCTGCGTGCCGAGCACGGCCGTGCCGCCGAGTTCTTCGTTGATCGCCGGCAGAAAGCGGATATCGCTTGCCGCGAGCAGTTTGTTCGCTTTCCACAACTGCTGGTCGACCATGCCGAGCGGCGAGCCGCGATAGCCGCTGATGAAACCGGCGGTGTTCATGCCGCGGGTCTTGTCGAGTGCGCGCTGCATCAATGCGAGGCGCACTAAAGCCTGGGTGCCGGTGAGGAAGATTCGGCCGCGCGTCGCGGTGAGATTGTCCGACAGCTTGTAGTCGGCGAGAGCGGGTGTGCCGTCGATGGGCAGACGAGCGGTCATGGGTGAGTCTCCATGCAAGGTGATTGCTGTTTTGCATCCGCGCGCGAGGGTAGGGACCACAAAGGCACGCTGCGGAAGAGACTCTATTTTTTAGCGCCGATTAGAGAGAATTTTTTCTACTTTGATGATTAAGCCGCAAGCAGGCGCGACGAGCCGCGCTTTTTAGCGGGTCTTTGAGAGGGATCTGCCACGCGGCGGCGCGGTTCGGGTATGCCCTGGTGCATTTCGGGTGCTGTCGGCGCTGCCGGATGCGCGCTTGTTGCGACGCTTATCGAGCCAATTAGCGAGCCAATTATCGAGCCGCGGCTTTGACGGGGCCGTTCGCGCCAATGGACGCCGCATCGAGCGGCACGATCTCATCGAAGTGCGAATAGTCGATATGGGTCACGCCGTCCTTCTCGCTCATGATGTCGACGAAACGATGCTGCCAGTAGATCTGATCGCAACGCCACGTGTGGCGCGCCTGCATGGTTTGCGAAGTCGATTCGTCGACCCCTTCGAACGTGAGCAGCAGCGACGTGTCGCTCGCTTCGAGCGTCGCGGCGGTTTCGCCGAACAGCGGACTGCTTTCGTCGATGATATGCATCACCGACCAGCCCAGCTTGAACACCGGATGCTGATCGCGCACCAGCGTCAGGTCGTAGAGCTTGCGCAGCGTGAATCCTTCGGCGGAGGTTTCCTCGCGCATGATGCGCAGCCGCGCGCGGGCCTCGGCAATCACGTTCTGACGCGCGTTGGCGGCGCGCACCATCAGCGTCATGCGGCCGTCGAGCGGACGGACGACCGCGTAGCGCGCGAACATGATCTTCGCGTGGGGACGCGAAAAGCGCGCGAAGATCAGCCCCGTCGCCAACGCTATGCCGGACATGCCGACGAAGATTTCCAGCGTCGCGATCCAGTGTGCGTAGACGGTTTGCGGGTGCATGTCGCCGTAGCCGACCGTCGCGAGCGTTTCGACGCTAAAGAAAAATGCGCCGCCGAAACCCGCCGGATACTGATTGGCGATCGGCGCGCGGCCAAGCATGTAAAGCGCGGCGAACGTCATGTTGAGCAACATGAACAGCACCGCGAGCGAGACGAAAAACGTCGGCCAGGGCACCACCAGCGCGCGGTGATAGAGGTCCTGCCAGAACCGCGTGGGCATGCCGTGCGCGATGATCACGCGATCGTCCAGACGGAGTTCACGGCTGCCGCGCGCACGACGTTTTGGCGCGCTCGGTTCGGGCTCGCCGATGCCGGAAAAACGGTCTGACGATTCAGTCGCCATCGCATGCTCGTAGGATGAAAACGGACAAAGCGTAGCACGGTGACGCGGCGGGAGAAGGGATCAGGCGGCGACGAAGGAGGGGCTATGTTGTGGGTGTTCGTGCGCGGGTGATGCACGCAGCGGTACTCACGGGGGGGGGCGTGCAGCGACGTTCGTGCTTGTGTCCGTATGGCTTGCACTGCACGCGTGAGGTAGATGCAACGCATTCGGCTGCACACTCGCGCGGACACCGCGCAACGCGTTGCCAATCCGCGCGACACCAGGTGGCGAACGACTCGTCCCATCAACCAGACAACCAACGCGCCCCGCTCGGCGCGAGGCTACGGAAAAGCGTGCGGCTTGGGAATACCCGCACCGTGCTCGATATCGTCGACAGCCTGCTGGTGCGCGGACGCCACCGCTTCGGCTTCATCGGCATAGCCGTCGTCGCCGCCGACCGTGGTCCACGCCTTGACGGCTTTCTCGCGATGACGGATTTCGTACTCCGCATCCCAGCGCGCGCCGTTGAGTTCGAGAGGGCGGACGTGTATCGAGTACACGCCGTAGAGGAAGAGCTGTTCAGCCATGAACGCCTCCATCCGGTTGATTCAGCGTGGCGCCGCGCGACAGACGCGGCGCCGGTCTGCCTAGAGTTCGATTTCCCCGAGGATGCGGTGAGCGAGCGCTTTGGCTTCCTCGAGGGCTTCCTCCGGCGTCGACGACGTCGCGTCCACTTCGTAGAGCGTGGTTTCCTGATCGACGCTCTCGTCGCCTTCGTCGCGCGCGAGCGTCACTACGCCCTGCCAGGTATCCTGGCCGATGTCCCTTATCGAAGCCGTCGCCGTGTAGATGCCCTTGGTGTAGGTGATGTCATCCATGGCGTCGCTCCTTCTTCCAAAGGTTTCGGATTTTTCATCGTAGCACGATGACGGCGCTTCGGTTCTGTGCTCACGCGGCGCGCCCTGTCCGTGACAATGCACGCCGCGCAAGGCAGGAAAATTACAGCAGTGCGACGACCTCATCCAGCGATGGCGCATGCGCGCCGGCATGCCGGCAAGCGGCCGCGCCGGCCGCCAGCGCGAACGCCAGGTGCTCGGGCCACGCGCGCTGGGGAGCGGTCATCAGGCTGAACAGCAGTCCGCCGATCGACGCGTCGCCCGCACCCACCGTGTCGGCCACTTCGACCCGCGGCGGGCGCGCCTCGGTCACCGTCGCGCCGTCGATCACCATCGCCGACTCCGGTCCGCGCGTCACCATCACGGTGGCGGCCGGGTTCATCGCGCGCAACTGCGCGAGGGCGGCGGCTTCGTCGTCGGTCTTGAACAGCAGGCGCAGATCCTCGTCGGACACCTTGATCAGATCGGCGAGCGCCGCCATTTTGCGCAGCGTCGGCTCGTAGCCGTGCTCCATCAGATTGCGGTAGTTCGGATCGAAGCTGATCTTCACGCCGTGCGAACGCAGTTCGGCGGCCAACGCGGCGAGCGTGTCGCCGAGCGGTTGCCGTACGAGGCTGATGCAGCCGAAGTGCGCCCACTTCACCTGGCCGATCCAGCCCGCCGGCAAATGCGCCGGATCGAACGCGAGGTCGGCGCCGTTCTCACCCATGAAGAAGTACGCGGGCGGATGGGTCTGATGCACGATCGCGAGCAAGGGTGGCCGCTCCACGCGCTGCATGAAGCGCATGTCGAGACCTGCGGCGACGCTCGCGTTCCACAGCTCGTCGGAGAAGTTGTCGACCCCGAGCGAGCCGGCGCACGCGGTCGGCAAACCGAGCCGCGCGACGCAGCGCGCCACGTTCCAGCCGGCGCCGCCGGGACGCGACAGCCATTGCGAGGCGCCGGTGCGCACGAGATCGGTGAGGATGTCGCCGGCCGACACGAAGAGAGGGAATTCGGCGCCTGGGTTCGGATTGCTCATTTTGTCTTCTCCGCTGAATCGGACGCGGCGGCCGTGGTGGCCGTGGCCTCGCCGCCGTCGGGCAGCGCGTGAGCCAGCACCTCGTAGCACGCGCCCATCGTGTGATAGTCGGTCTTGCCGGCCGGGCTTTTTTCGTCGCTGTACTTGCGGTTGTCGCAGGTGAGGATGCGATACCACGCGCCGTATTTGTGATCGACGAAGTGCGCCCAGCTATAGCGCCAGATCTCGTCGTACCAGTCCCAGAAGCGTTCGTTGCCGGTGCGCTTGCCGAGCAGCGCGGCGGTCGCGAAGGTTTCGGCCTGGACCCAGAAGTACTTGTCGTGGTCGCACACGGTGCCGTCCGGGCCGAAGCCGTAATAGAGGCCGCCGTGGTCCTCGTCCCACGCGTGGGTCATCGCGGCGTCGAACAGTTCGATCGCGCGCGGCAGCAGCCACGGCAACGGCCGGAAGCGCTCGAGAATCAGCAGCAGCTTCGCCCATTCGGTCTGATGCCCCGGCTGGAAGCCCCACGGACGGAAGATGTTCGAACTGTCTTCCTCGTTGTAATGCCAGTCGACCGACCAGTCCGCGTGAAAGTGCTCCCACACGAGACCCTGCGACAGCTTCGCCTGCCGCAGCGTGATATTCGACGCGACGCGTTCGGCGCGATCCAGGTAGACGAGATGGCCGGTCGCTTCATGCGCGGCCAGCAGCGCCTCGGTGGTGTGCATGTTGGCGTTCTGCCCGCGATACGAGCTGACCCGCCATTCGGGCGATGCCTCATCCGCGTAGAGACCGGCGGCGGCGTCCCAGAAGCGGTGCTCCATCAAATCGAAGGTCGCGCCGATCATCGGCTTCGCTTCTTCGATACCGGCCATCGCCGCATGCGAATACGCGAGCAGCACGAACGCGAGGCCGTAGCAGTGGCGCGTCGCATCGAGCGTGCGCTTCTTGCCGTCGTGCCATTCGAGCTCCCAATCGTAGCCCTCGTGCTGCGCGTCCCAATGCGCTTCGCGCAGAAACCGCAGGCCGTGGCGCGCGTATTCCAGATGCTTGGGGTCGCCGAACTGGCGATATGCCATCGCGTAGTTGAAGACATAGCGGCAGCTGCTCACGAGGTGCCGCGTGGTTGTGTCGTAGACCGAACCGTCGTCGCGGAAGAAGTGGAAGAAGCCACCGCTCGGATCGAGCACGTTCGGCGCGTAAAAGCGCAGCGTGTCTTCTACGTGCGCGAGCAGGAAGTCGCGGCTGCGGAAACTGTCGACGGGCGGCACGGCGGTGTCGTTGGCGGGATGAAGTGCGGGATGAAGCGGATCGGGTTGCGTCATGGCGTTTTCACCAGAGTACTGGCGCGGGCAATGAGTTGAACGGGCAAGCGGACTTCCAGCTCGGCGGGTGCGTCTTCAAGCAGCAGTTCGACGCCGCACCGGCCGAGCGCTTCCTTGTCGACCGACATGGTCGACAGCGGCGGCGTGGCATGGGCGGCGGCGGGAATGTCGTCGAAACCGATGATCGCGATGTCTTCGGGCACGCGCAGGCCGCGTGCGAGGCACGCGCGCAGCGCGGCGAGCGCGGCGGCGTCGTTGTAGGCAAACACGGCATCGGGGTGCGGGCCGGGCGCGTCGAGCAGCCGGTGCATCGCGCGCGCGGCGCCGCTGTCGGGATCGACGCCGGCGTCGATGGTCACTTCCAGCGACGGGTCGAACAGCATGCCCGCTTCGAAAAACGCCTGCCGGTAGCCGAGCGCGCGCTGCGCGATGCTGAAGTGCGCGAGCGAACCGCCGATGAACGCGACGCGCTTGCGCTGCTGTTCGAACAGATGCCGCATCGCGAGCATGGCGCCTGCGGCGTTGTCGAGATTCACTGAGCGCAGGCCGGGCGCCCACAGATCGATCAGCACGAGCGGGCGTTGCATCGCCACCAGCGTGGTCAGCGTCTCCGGCTCGACGAAGCCGGCAATGGCCACGGCGTCGGGCGCGTGCAGACGCATCTGCTGGATCACGTCTTCGGTGGGACCCGCGGTCAGCACGGACGGGACGATGCCGCGCTCGCGGCAGGCGTCCTCCACGCCGTGCAGCACATGCGAAAAGAACGGACTGACGGCGAAGTTGTTGTGCTGACGGTGCAGCAGGAAGGTCAGGCGGCGAATGCGCGGCCGCAACTGGGCGGCGTCGTAACCGAGCTGCCGCGCCGCGGCGACGACGCGCTCGCGAGTGGCCTCGGACAGACCCGGCTGGTTCTTCAGGGCACGCGAAACGGTGCCGATCGACACGCTCGCCACGCGGGCGATGTCGCGGATGGTGGTGGCCATCGAATGAAGCGGCCGCAGGCTGCGCCGCACGGTGTTTGGGTTCGGGCGATTGTATAGTAAAACCGTGCTAAAACAGCTTGGCGCACCTTGCCTGGATACCCGTGAATACCCGTAGATGTTGACGTTGGCCCGAAATATGCTGTTTAGTAAAATTAACTAAACAAGGTCCGCTTTCGAGCGCGTGCATGAAGCGCGCACCATCAGTCTGCATATTCGGGCGCGGCCTCGGCTTCGGCTTCCGCTTGGCGCCGCAGCAGCGCCGCGCTTTCATCGGCATCGATCAGCACGAAGCCGCTTGTCTCCAGCTTCGCGCGGCGCTTGGCCAGCGCCGCGACCGACGCGATCTGCTCGCTGGTATAGAGCGACGCGCCGGCGGCCGGCTCGACGCGCACGCAGCCGATCGCCATCGTCACGAAGCCGAAGAAGGTCGGATTGCCGCGCCGGTCCTCGCCGTGGATGCCGCCGGCCAGGCGGTCGGCCGGCGCGTAAAAGCGTTGCGCGCCCTCGTTGAAGAGGTGAATCGCGCGCAGCACGCGCTCGCGCCAGTCTTCGCTCTGGAACAGGATCAGGAAGTCGTCGCCGCCGACGTGCCCAAGGAAATCGCGCGTGGGGTCGCACACGTCGGCGAGCACGGCTGCGGCGAGTTTCAGCACTTCGTCGCCTTGCCAGTAGCCGTACTGGTCGTTGAACGGCTTGAAGTGGTTCAGATCGACGTAGCACGCGTAGAAGCCGGCGTCATTGCCGAGGAGGCGGCCAATGTGCGAACTGATCGGAATGTTGCCCGGCAGGAAGGTGAGCGGGTTCGCGTAGCGCGCCGCTTCGATGCGCACCTCCGTGACCGCGCGCACCAGATTCTCGCCGGTGCCGAGGCCCGCGTATCTGCCCTGGTCGGTGATCACGAAGCCGTCGGCGAGGTAGCGCTGGTCGTCGCTCGCGAGCAGCTTGGCCATCTGCTCGACGGTCATCGATTTCTCGATCACCACCGGCGACGCGTTGGCAAACTGCATGCACGGGCGCTTGCCGAACAGCTCGCGGTGGTAAGGCAGCGCGTAGCGATCCATGAAGCTGCGCCGGTTGATCAGGGCGACCGGTTCGTCGTGTTCGACCACCGCGACCGCGTGCAGATCGGGCAGACGGTTGAACAGGTCGAGCACGTCGTTGTTGGTGGCGTGGCGCGGCAGCGCGGGCGCCGGCACCAGCATCTTCTCCGATGCCATGCCGCCCGAAGGCGACGCGCTGCTCACCGTGCGCGTGGTCTCCGGAAATACCGCGATGTGGCCGGCGCGCAGCGCGTCGCGGGCGTCGTCGGTCACGTTGCGCGCCGGCCGCGCATGCGGACGGCCGAAGAAAAACCCCTGTCCGCAGCCGATCCCCATGTCGCGCACCACGATCAGGTCCGCTTCGTTCTCGATGCCCTCGGCGACGAGCCGCGCCCCGCTCGCCTGCGCGAAGTGCTGCATCGCGCGCACGGCCTCGAACTTGAGCGGATCGCAGGCGATGTCGTGAATGAAGAAGCGGTCGATCTTCACGACATCCGGTTGCAGACGCACCCACAGATTCATGCTGGCGTTCGCGGTGCCGTAGTCGTCGAGCGCGAATTGCGCGCCGGCGGTGCGCAACGCCGTAATCACCGGGACGAAATTGCCGACATCCGGAATCGCGCTCTGCTCGGTCAGCTCGATCACGATGCGCCTCGGATCGACGCCGCGATGGCGCAGCAGGGCGAGCGTGTCCTCGCGCGCGTCGGCCAGCTGGCGGATCGCGCCCGCGCTGAAATTGAGGAACAGCTTGCCGTCGAAATCGAGTTTGGCGAACGCCTCGATGCAGATGCGCGCCGCGGCGCGTTCGAGTTCGATCGCGCAGCCTTCGGCGAACGCCTGCGAAAACAACGCGAACGGCGTTTCGAGCGGGGTGCCGGCCGGACCGCGGATCAGGCCTTCGTAGCCGAGGATCGCGCCGTGTTCGAAATCGATGATCGGCTGGAAGACGGCGGACAGATCACGCCGGGCGATCAGCTCCTCGATGCGCGGCGCAGCGAATCGGGATGGCGGACGAAGTTGCATGGCAGGAAGGCGTAGCGATCGATGTTCGGCTTATCGGCGCCTCTGGCCTCGAATTAAGTGAACTTTTAGTGACGCGTGGCACCGTGGCGGTGCGTGTCGCGCGCTTCCTGGCCGATGGCGGATCCGCGGCATCTGGCCAGGAATCCTCCTATGCCATCAGGCCGAGGCGACAGCGCCCGCGTTTGCGCGTGAAATAACAAAAAAGCCGCACGAGGCGGCTTTCTTCGGAACGACGCTCAGGGAGGGCGCTTATGAATGTCCTGTTTGCATTGCGGGCGTATTCACCGGCGCGCGACGGCGGCCGCGGGCCGCTCGCGCGAGGCGACCAGTGTTTCGCCGCTGGTGTCGCGCGCGCCCCAACGCTGCGCGAGCGCGGCGCACACCATCAGCTGGATCTGGTGGAACAGCATCAGCGGCAAGACCACCGCGCCCACCGCGTGCGAGGCGAAGATAACCTTCGCCATCGGCACGCCGGCGGCGAGGCTCTTTTTCGAACCGCAGAAGATGATCGTGATCTGGTCCGCGCGGGTGAAGCCGAGCCGCTTGCTGACGAAGATCGTCACGGCCAGCGCGAGCGCGAGCAGCACGACGCAGACGAGCAGCAGGCCGCCAAGCGCGGACAACGGGATCTGGTGCCACAAGCCTTCGGTGACGGCCTCGCTGAACGCGCCGTACACCACCAGCAGGATCGAGCCCTGGTCGACGAACTTCAGCACGCCGCGATGACGCTCGATCCATTTGCCGATCAGCGGGCGCAGCAGTTGTCCGGCCACGAACGGCACCAGCAGTTGCAGCACGATGTTGCCTACCGTATGCCACGGCGACGCGCCGCTGGCGCCCGCCTGATTGGTGACGACGACACTCACGAGCGCAGGGGTGATGAAGATGCCGAGCAGGCTCGAGGCCGAGGCACTGCATACGGCAGCCGGCACGTTGCCTTTGGCGATCGACGTGAACGCGATCGACGACTGAACCGTCGATGGCAGCGTGCAGAGGAAGAGGACCCCCGCATAGAGCGCCGGCGTGACAAGTGGCGAAAGGATCGGCTTAAGCGCGAGGCCGAGCAACGGGAACAGCGCGAACGTGCTGAGAAGTACCACCAGATGAAGACGCCAATGCGTCGCCCCCGCAATGATCGCTTCGCGTGAGAGCTTGGCGCCGTGCAGGAAGAACAGCAGGCCGACCGCCACGTTGGTCACCCAGTTGAACCCGACGGCGGCCTGGCCGTGAACCGGCAGGAGGCTGGCGAGGATCACCGTGCTGACGAGGCACAGGGTGAAGTTATCGGGAAGCAGTTTCGGGCGAGCCATGTCGGAATCTCGATTCGGTGGTGCGGAATGGCACGGAGTGCGCGTGTGAGGGCGCCGCCTCCGGCTATGGGAAACGGCTATTGTTGTTGAAAATCGATTGAAAAAGCAAATTCATTTGCCGAATTGATTAATGATCATCGTGCATCAAAAAGTTTTGGCAACAGCGGTGGCCGGTGCCGAGGGGGCAGTAGTCAGTATTGGCGACGTGGATTGATTGGTCCATGCGGATTTGACAATCGGGTCCAGAAAACTTGGCGTTGATTCGTCATGCCAACGGGTTCGGGAAAACCCGCAAACGTCCCGCGCGCAGGCCGTTTCGATGCTTTCGTGCAAGGGCTGTGTCGCAGAAAAACGTCGCAGTAACAAGGTGTTACATCCAAGGATGAGGCCTAACACTTTTTGGCTCGACACCCTTTGCCCACGCCCATAAATTACGGTTCAAAGGCCGTCGGGATATCCGGGCGCTGCGGCAGAAACGCGGCGTCTTTGGCAGTCCCAGAACAAGTCCATCGCAGCTCGAACGGTGGTCTTCAGGCAAGTCTTCGGGCATGAGAGTCACCAGGTGGACGGGTTGTCGAGAACGAAGCACTGGGCGTTAGGCGCGGTCATCGCTGCGCTGTGTTCGTTCGCCTATGCAAAAGCGCCGGGAATGCCGCACGGCGGTGGCGTCTCCGGATACTCGCATGCTGCCGCGGACTATACGAGGCGGGCGGACGCAGGCAATGGCGAGCGCCACCAGGGCGTCCCTGCGGCAAGATCCGGCCGTGACTCGTTGGCCGATCGCAACCTGAGCGTGCCCCACGGCGGCGCGAATTTCGCGGGCGGCAACTACGCTGACGGCTTCGGCATCTATCGCCCCGCTATGCGCCGCGCCGGCGGACCGGCAGGTTATTCCGGCGATGGCCGCGGCCGCATGCAGTACGCCGGCGCCATTACGCCGGTCAGCGCCGAGTCGCGCGGGGTGCCGCGGCCGCCGCAAAATGCGCCGGTGCGCGGTGGTTCGATTCGTGCCGACGTTGCCCGCTACAACGAAGAGCGCGGTTCCGCTCGTGCGAGCCAGCGTCAGGCAGACGATCCGCGTCAACCGGAAGGCTCGCCGTATCGTAATTAGCGGTTGGCGACTCTGGCGGCCCCCCGCTGAGGGCGCCGGCGAACCGGCGGCTGAGGGTTGTCGAACTCGCGCCGAAGGTGGCGCAACGCTGCTTTCCCGTCCCGCAGGATATCGTCCCGCACCCCGCACCCCGCACCCCGCACCCCGCACCCCGCACCCCCCGCAGCTAACATCCGCCGTTCACACCGCGTACCTGCGCGTCTTCCTCCGGCCCATTCCCGACGCTACCCACCAATGTGACGTATCGACGCCACACTTTTTTTGAAAACGCTCGGCAGGCAAGCTGCTCCCGTCGTCAAATTCGGGGCAATTTCGCTGCGATGCGTCATCAGCATGTCATTTGACGTGTGACGCCCGGTCCGGCGCCGCGCCAGTACCGCTTTGCGTGATGCGCCGAGGCAGCCGACGGAGACCCGTGGGCGCGTCGGCAGCCGGGCCGTATCAGGCCGATAAGCGACAAAACTAATCAGACCGATATACCCGCAATAACCAGCGATATTTTTGTTCATAAAAATGGTCCGCAAAGATGGTCGTCGCCCAGATTGGCTCGATGACCGAACGGACAACAACAATGGTTCGCGCGAGCGCCCCCTTTCGCACGGCCACCCTTTTGACAAAGACTTGGAGAATCCATGAAAACAAGCATCAGCAGTGCGCTGAAGACCACCCTCAAGGCAACCGCGTGTGCCGCTCTGCTGGCCAGTGCATCGTCTGCTTTTGCGCAATCGAGCGTGCAGCTTTACGGCCAGGTCGACGAATGGGTCGGCTCGCAGAAATTCCCCGGGGGCAAGACCGCAGTGGTGGTGTCCGGCGGCGGCATGTCGACATCGTACTGGGGCATGAAGGGGGCTGAGGATCTGGGCAACGGCTACAAGGCGATCTTCGCGCTGGAAGGCTTCTTCCTCGCGCAAAACGGCCAGTACGGCCGCTTCACGGGCGACACGATGTTCTCGCGCAATGCGTACGTCGGCATCGAATCGCCGTACGGTACGGTGACGGCCGGCCGCCTGACGACGCCGCTGTTCGTGTCGACGATTCTGTTCAACCCGTTCGTCGATTCGTACGTGTTCTCGCCGATGGTGTATCACACGTACCTCGGCCTCGGCACGTTCCCGACCTATGACACCGACCAGGGCGTGACCGGCGATTCGGGCTGGAGCAACGCGGTGTCGTACTCGTCGCCGAACTTCAACGGCCTGTCGGCGACGGCGATGTACGCGCTCGGCAACACGACGCAGACCGGCGCGAAGAAGTGGAGCGGCCAGGTGCTGTACTTCCACGGCCCGTTCGCGGCGACCGCTGTGTATCAGTACGTGAACTTCAACAACGTCCCCGGCGACCTCGGCAGCTTCGAAACCTCGGGCGTGCCCGGCCTGCGCAGCCAGAGCGTCGCGCAAGCGGGCGTGTCGTACGACCTGAAGTTCGTGAAGTTCTACGGCCAGTACATGTACACGTACAACAATCAGCAGGTCACGAGCTGGCACGTGAACACCGGACAAGGCGGCGTCACGGTGCCGTTCGGCCCGGGCTCCGTGATGGCGTCGTACGCCTATTCGCGCAACGGCGGCGGCTCCAACCAGACCCGTCAAACGGCCGCGATTGGCTATGACTATCCGCTGTCCAAGCGCACGGACGTGTACGCGGCGTACCTGTACGACCACATCACCGGCCAGTCGAGCGGCAATACCTACGGCGCAGGCTTGCGCGCGAAGTTCTGAGCGTCTGAGGCGACCGGGGCGCGCCGCTTGTGCGGCGGCCCGTCTGGTTGCTGCACTTCAGCAGAGCGCAGTAGGGCGACATCAACGGCAAAGCCCGCTTCCTCCCGGAAGGCGGGCTTTGCCGTTTTCTGAGCTCCGTATTTGCGCGGGGCCCCGCCAGGCCGGCGCCCCGATATGGGTTTGCGCAGGTTGTTCACTCGCCTCCCCGGCTTCGCATCGCGCGACTTTGCCGACCATCTTTTGATAAACCCGGCAGAATGGAGTCGATTGATTCCTGAAGCGAGCGATTGAGATGGATACCCTCGTCAGCATGAAAGTGTTCCGCCATGTGGTCGAAGTCGGCAGCTTCGTCGGCGCGGCCGAGCGCATGGAGATGTCGGCGGCGATGGCGAGCAAGCATGTGATGCACCTCGAACAGCAGCTCGGCGCGCGCTTGCTGAACCGCACCACGCGGCGCGTGGCGCCGACCGAGGCGGGCCGCGAATACTACGAGCGGCTGAGCCAGGTCCTGAACGAACTCGAAGAGGCCGAGCAGGCCGTCGGCGCGGCCAGCGTCGTGCCGCAGGGGCGGTTGCGGGTGTCGTCCTTGTCGGCGTTCGGCTTGAGCCACGTGATGGCCGCGGTGGCGGACTACGCCGCGCAGTATCCGCAAGTCACTGTCGACATGACCTTGTCCGACCGTGTGGTCGAACTGATCGACGAGGGTTTCGATGTCGCGATCCGGGCTTCGCCGGGCGGCATGAAGTCGTCGTCGCTGATCGCGCGGCAGATCGCGACCGCACACCTCGTACTGTGCGCGTCGCCGGCGTATCTGCGCCGGCACGGCACGCCGAAGAGCGTCGCCGATCTCGCGAACCACAACTACCTCCAGTACGCGGGCGTCTCGGCGCTTGAACTTGCGACCGGCGATGCGTCGCCGCGCGTGCGTCTGTCGGGCAATCTGATCGTCAATCATCTGGAGGCGCAGCGCGTGATCGTGCTGCAAGGCGCGGGCATCGCGATGCTCGGCACCGAGGTGATCGGCGACGATCTGGCCGCGGGACGTCTCGTGCCGCTGCTCGTCGACGACGTGCCGCCGCGCGAGCTGCCTATTCACGTCGTCTATGCGAGCCGCCGGCATTTGTCGGCGAAGGTGCGCTCGTTCGTCGACTTTCTCGCCGAGCGGTTCGCGAATGAGTCGTTGTGGCCGTCGCTTGAGCAGATCAAAGCGTTGGCGGTGCGCTAACGAAGGTATTGGCGGCACGGGAGTTGGGGGCGTTGCGAATGGCGGCGAGCCGCTGCCCTCATCGCACTCAGAACCGCCGCCGAAGCGGCCCAGGCGCCGCGACCCATTTCGTTATACTGGTTGCCAGCACCCATACGCGTAACGATCTGGGGGAGACATGACCGATCTGTCCACGCCGCAACGCGCCGGCAGCCACAAGCTGCCCGCCGGTCGCCGCCTGCGGTTTGTCACCGCCGCTGCGTTATTCGACGGTCACGATGCGTCGATCAACATCATGCGGCGCATTCTGCAGGCGAGCGGCGTCGAGGTGATCCACCTCGGCCACAACCGCTCCGTCGATGAAGTCGCCACCGCCGCGCTGCATGAAGACGCCGACGGCGTCGCCGTATCCAGCTACCAGGGCGGCCATGACGAATACTTTCGCTACCTGGTCGATCTGCTGCGCGCGCGCGGCGGCGAGCGCATCAAGGTGTTCGGCGGCGGCGGCGGGGTGATCGTCCCCGAAGAGATCGCCGAGCTCGAGCGTTACGGCGTCGAGAAAATCTATTCGCCGCAGGACGGGCAGCGGCTCGGCCTGCAAGGAATGATCGACGATATGATCGCGCGTTGTGCTGAAGGCGCGCGCGTGGTTATCGCCGCAGGACAGACGCCGGTTGCCGAGTGGCTGGCCGATCTGTCGAACAGCGCAGCCACCCACATCCCCACGTCGCTCACCTTCCGCCGGCTCGCACAACTCATCAGCGCATTCGAAGCAGGCAGCGTCGACCCTGCCGGCCGCGAACAACTGTCGGCCCTCGCAAAACCCGCCGCGACTCCCATCCTCGGCATCACTGGAACGGGCGGCGCCGGCAAATCGTCGCTCACCGACGAACTGATCCGCCGCTTCCGCCTCGACTACGGCGACGCCCTCACGATCGCCGTGCTCGCGATCGATCCGTCGCGCCGCAAGTCCGGCGGCGCACTGCTGGGCGACCGCATCCGCATGAACGCAATCGGCGACTGGGGCGGCGGCGCGCGCGTCTACATGCGCTCGATGGCGACGCGCGAAGCGTCGAGCGAACTCTCCGACTCGCTGCCCGACGCGCTGATGCTGTGCAAGGCGGCGGGCTTCGATCTGATCGTCGTCGAGACGTCGGGGATCGGGCAGGGCGATGCGGCGATCGTGCCGTTCGTCGACGAATCGCTGTACGTGATGACGCCGGAGTTCGGCGCGGCAAGCCAGTTGGAGAAGATCGACATGCTCGACTTCGCCGGCTTCGTCGCGATCAACAAGTTCGATCGCAAAGGCGCGGCGGACGCATTGCGGGACGTCGCGAAGCAGGTGCAGCGCAATCGCGCCGACTTCGCCACGCCGCCCGACGCGATGCCGGTTTTCGGGACGATCGCCTCGCGCTTCAACGACGACGGCGTGAGCGCGTTGTACAGCCACGTTGCCGAGGCGCTGCGCCGGCATGGTTTGCGTTCGGGCGGGGGACGCCTCGCGACGCCCGAGGGCCTGCGCTTTTCGAGCGGCCGCAACGCGATCGTGCCGCCAGCTCGTGTGCGCTATCTGGCCGATATTGCGCAGACAGTCCACGCTTACCGCGCGCGCGCCGACGCGCAAGCGCGCATCGCGCGCGAGCGTTGGCAGCTTGTCGAGGCGCGTCGGATGCTTGGGGAGGCGGGCGAAGGGGCGGGGGCTTGCTCGGCTGCAGGAGCAGGAGCCGATGCGGCCGCAAGAGCAGAAGCCGTGACAAGCGCAGCCTCGCGCGCTAGTCCAGCCGCCGGTACCAACGCAAACACAAGCGCCGCCGCAAACGCCGCTGCCGGCACAAGCGCGCAAATCACCCCCGCCGCCCTCGACCCCCTGATCGCCCGACGCACCGCCGCCCTCGGCGAACGCGAGCGCCAACTCCTCGACAGCTGGCCACAAACCGTGGCCGCCTATTCCGGCGCCGAACATATCGTGCACATTCGCGAACGCGAAATCCACACCGCGCTTACCGTGACGACGCTCTCCGGCTCCGAAATCCGCAAAGTCGCGCTGCCGAAATTCGTCGATCACGGCGAAATTTTGCGCTGGCTGATGCTCGACAATCTGCCCGGCTATTTTCCCTTCACCGCCGGCGTGTTCCCGTTCCGCCGCGAGAACGAAGACCCGACCCGCATGTTTGCCGGCGAAGGCGATCCGCAGCGCACCAACCGCCGTTTCAAACTGCTCTCCGAAGGCATGCCGGCCAAACGTCTTTCGACCGCCTTCGATTCGGTCACGCTATACGGCGAAGAACCGCACGAACGCCCGGACATCTACGGCAAGGTGGGCAATTCAGGCGTGTCGGTCGCGACCCTCGACGACATGAAGGCGCTGTACGACGGCTTCGACCTATGCGCACCGGAAACCTCGGTGTCGATGACGATCAACGGCCCCGCGCCGACCCTTCTCGCGATGTTCTTCAACGTCGCGATCGATCAGCAGGTCGCGCGCATGGAGCAGCAGCAAGGCCGCCCGCTTACCGACGACGAACTCGCCGCGACCCGTCGCACGGCATTGGAAAACGTGCGCGGCACCGTGCAGGCCGATATCCTGAAGGAAGACCAAGGCCAGAACACCTGCATCTTCTCGACCGAGTTCAGCCTGAAGGTGATGGGCGATATTCAGGCGTATTTCGTCGAGCACGGCGTGCGCAATTTCTATTCGGTGTCGATCTCCGGCTATCACATCGCCGAGGCCGGCGCGAATCCGATTTCGCAACTCGCCTACACGCTGGCCAACGGCTTCACCTATGTGGAGGCCTATCTGGCGCGCGGCATGTCGATCGACGACTTCGCGCCGAATCTGTCGTTCTTCTTTTCAAACGGCATGGACCCCGAGTACACGGTGCTGGGCCGCGTCGCGCGCCGCATCTGGGCGGTCGCGATGCGCGAGCGCTACGGCGCGAACGAACGCAGCCAGAAGCTCAAATATCACGTGCAGACTTCGGGCCGCAGCCTGCACGCGCAGGAGATCGACTTCAACGATATCCGCACCACGCTGCAGGCGCTGATTGCGATCTACGACAACTGCAACTCGCTGCACACGAATGCCTTCGACGAGGCGATCACCACGCCCACCGAAGATTCGGTGCGCCGTGCGGTGGCGATCCAGTTGATCATCAACCGCGAATGGGGGCTCGCGAAGAACCAGAATCCGAATCAGGGCAGCTTCGTGATCGAGGAGCTGACCGATCTGGTGGAAGAGGCGGTGCTGGCCGAATTCGACCGGCTGACCGAACGCGGCGGCGTGCTCGGCGCGATGGAAACCGGCTATCAGCGCGGGCGCATTCAGGACGAATCGATGCTGTACGAGCATCGCAAGCATGACGGGTCGTATCCGATCGTCGGCGTCAATACGTTCCTGAGCGCGCATCCCCATGAAGCGCCGCAGCCGATCGTACTGGCCCGTTCCACCGATGAGGAAAAACAGAGTCAGCTAAAGCGTCTGCACGCATTCCAGGCGCGGCATCGCGAAGCGGCGCCCGCGGCGCTCGAACGCCTGAAGCGCGCGGTGATCGATGATGAGAATGTGTTCGCCGTGCTGATCGACGTGGTGCGTGTGTGTTCGCTCGGACAAATCACGCATGCGCTGTTCGAGGTGGGCGGGCAGTATCGGCGGAATATGTAGCCGGGTGTTCGCATCGCCTGCGCTGCGCTCGACAGTTTGAAGCGAACCGCAGCAACGGAGCGCGCCGACGCGCTCCGCCAGGCCGCGCCTTAGCGCGACGCTTGCCGCCCGATCCCCAGCCGCGCCTTCGCATCCTCGTATTCACGCGACAAACGCAGCACCAGTTCGCCGACGCTCGGCACATCGTCCATCAGGCCGACGCCCTGGCCCGCGCCCCAGATGTCTTTCCACGCCTTCGCCTTGTCGCTGCCGAAGTTCATCTTGGTCTTGTCCGATTCCGGCAGCGCCTCCGGGTCGAGCCCCGCGTTGACGATGCTTTCGCGAATGTAATTACCGTGCACGCCGGTAAACAGATTCGTGTAGATGATGTCCGACGCCGTGGAGCTGACGATCGCCTGCTTGTAGCTGTCGACCGCATGCGCTTCCTTCGTCGCGATGAAACGCGTCCCCATGTACGCGAGGTCCGCGCCCATCGCCTGCGCGGCGAGAATCGAGCCGCCGTTGGCGATCGAGCCCGACAGCACGATCGGGCCGTCGAAGATGCGCCGCACTTCGCCGACCAGCGCGAACGGCGAGGTCGTGCCCGCATGGCCGCCCGCGCCGGACGCCACCAGAATCAGACCGTCGACGCCCGCTTCCAGCGCCTTCTGCGCGTGGCGCAGATTGATCACATCGTGCAGCACGATGCCGCCGTAGCTATGCACGGCATCGACGATTTCACGCGCGGGCGCGCGCAGGCTCGTAATGAAGATCGGCACCTTGTGCTCGACGCACACGCGCACGTCGTGCTCGAGCCGTGTATTCGACTGATGGACGATCTGATTGACGGCGATCGGCCCGATGATTGCGTCGGGATGGGCCGCCTTATGGTCGGCGAGTTGCGTCTGGATCTGCGTGAGCCATTCGTCGAGCAATTCGGCCGGGCGCGCATTGAGCGCCGGGAACGAGCCGACGATGCCGGCCTTGCATTGGGCCAGCACGAGTTCGGGATAGCTGACGATGAACATCGGCGAAGCGACGACGGGCAGCGCAAGGTTTTGCAGGACGGCGGGCAATGCCATAGTGCGAGTCTCCTGTTTTAGGCGGACCGGTGCAGCGTTGAGCGCCCGGCGTTTGATGAGTTTAGCGGCACATGGCCCACGGTGTATCGAAGCTGACGCGCGTCACGCTGCGGTGTCAACGGACATGTGTCGGGCCAGGCCACCAGACTATTTAAGAACGATCGTTCGATTATAGGCGAAGCGCGTTGCCCGCGCCCGACAGCTTCGTGCGGAACAGTTGGAAGGAGTCTTCAGGTTCTATGTTTGAGTGGGTTATCCCACCCCGCACGGACACATTGGGCTTCTACAATGCAGTCACTCACAAATCACAAAAGAGAGACGCCATGGCCTTCGAGAATTTCACGCCTTTTCGCGTCGCCGTGGGCGATGTCGATATTTTCGGAGTGAAGGGCGGAGCAGGGCCGCCTCTGCTGTTGCTGCACGGCCATCCGCAGTCGCATCTGATCTGGGCGCGCTGCGCCGCGCAGCTCGCCGAACACTTCACCGTCATCGCGACCGATCTGCGGGGCTATGGCGCGTCGGGCAAACCGCCGAGCGACGCGGCACACCTGCCGTATTCCAAACGCGCGATGGCCGCCGATCAGGTTGCCGTGATGCGGCACTTCGGGTTCCAGAAATTCCTCGTCTGCGCGCACGATCGCGGCGCGCGCGTCGCGCACCGGATGGCGCTGGATCATGCCGAGGCGGTCGAGCGTCTGATGCTGCTCGACATCGCGCCGACGCTCGCGATGTACGAAGCCACGGACCGCACGTTCGCGACGCTCTATTTCCACTGGTTCTTCCTGATCCAGCCGGAGCCGTTGCCGGAAACGTTGATCGGCGCGAATCCGGCCGCTTATGTCGATGCGGTGATGGGCAGCCGTCACGCGGGTCTCGCACCGTTCGAGCCCGCTGCACTCGACGCTTATCGCGCGGCGCTCTCGCAACCGGGCGCGGTGCACGCGATGTGCGAGGACTACCGCGCGTCGGCGAGCATCGACCTCGAGCACGATCGGGCGGACATCGAGCGGGGTAACAAGATCGGCTGTCCGCTGCGCGTGTTGTGGGGCGACAAGGGGGTGATCGAGAAGTGCTTCGACGCGCTCGCCGAATGGCGTCATGTGGCGCGCGACGTGAGTGGCCGTGCGCTGTCTTGCGGGCATTACATACCCGAGGAAGCGCCGGACGAACTGGTCGCCGAAATGCTGTCCTTCTTCGAAGCGGTCGAGCGGTAGCGTCAAGGTAGGCCGGCTCGCCCAACGTAGCAAGGCCGGCTGCATGTCTCGTTCAACCGAGCGGCGGCAGGCGGCGCGCGATCGGCGTCGACTTGACGATCGCGGTGCTCGTCTCCGCGCGCTCGGTGACTTTCGACAGAATCTCATCGAGCTGCTCGATCGAATGCAGGACCAGGCGGCAGATGAAGCAATCGTCGCCCGTCACCTTGTCGCATTCGACGAACTCCGGAATGCGCCGGAGCACCTCCTCCACCAGATGCAACTGACCGGGTAAGGGCTTCACGCGCACGATTGCCTGCAGCGTGAAGCCGAGCGCGCGTGGATCGATCTGCACCGTGAAGCGCTCGATCACGCCTTGTGCTTCGAGCCGGCGAATGCGTTCGGCCGTACTTGGCGCCGACAGTCCCACGACACGCGCCAGTTCGCTGACCGGCTGGCGGGCGTCCTGCGCGAGCGCGGCAACGAGCGCCCGGTCGGTGTCGTCGAGCGCGGCGGGCGTGGCAACGGCAAGGCGTTTGCTCATGATGGCCTTCGATTATTAGGTGAACTCCCCGAAAGTCTTAAGTTTAGCCATGTATTCGCGCTGTCGGATTAATTACACTGCTCCTCATGAAAGTATCAATCCGGGGATCGAATCATGGCTTCAAACGAAATTCGCCGCGGGGCCGCGGAGATGACCATGGCGATGCTGATGTCCGGCACCATCGGCTGGCTGGTGGTGTCGTCGCAGCAGAGTCCGTTCAATGTGGTGTTCTTTCGCTGTATTTTCGGCGGCGCGACGCTGGCGCTCGTCTGCGCGGTACTTGGCCTCTTCAGGCGCAAGCTGTTCTCGTGGAAAATGTTCGGCCTCGCGCTGCTCGGCGGCGCGGCCATCGTCGTCAACTGGGTGTTGCTGTTCGCCGCGTATTCACGCGCGTCGATTTCGATGGCGACGGCCGTCTACAACACCCAGCCCTTCATGCTGGTCGCGCTCGGCGCGCTGGTGTTTCGCGAGCGTATCAGCGCGTCGACGCTCGCGTGGCTGGCGGTCGCGTTCATCGGCCTCGTGTTCGTCGTGAAGGTCGAGCCGGCGGTGCTGGCGGTGCCGGGCCAATACCTCGTCGGGGTCGCGTATGCGGTGGGCGCGGCGGCGATGTATGCGGTGTCGTCAATCATCACGAAGCGGCTCAAGGGCACGCCGCCGCATCTGATCGCGTTGATCCAGGTGTCGCTCGGTGTGGTGATGCTCGCGCCGTTCGTGCGCTTCGATGCGCTGCCGACGAGCGCCTCGCAATGGTTCGAACTGGCCGTGCTCGGCGTCGTCAATACCGGCCTCATGTACGTGCTGCTGTATGGCGCGATCCAGAAGCTGCCGACGTCGCTGACCGGTGCGTTGTCGTTCATCTATCCGGTGGTGGCGATCATCGTCGATCGGATCGCGTTCGGGCAGACGCTCGCATGGATCCAGGTGCTCGGCGCGGTGCTGATTCTGCTGGCGGCGGCAGGCGTCAATCTTGGCTGGCGTATCGTGCCGCAAAAGCGGCTCTCGTCGACTTGATCGACCTCATGCCGATGCCGGCAGTCGCAATGCTATGGATTCCAGAATAACAGCGAGAGGCGTGATTGTTCGTATGAGCGGATCAATGGCGCGTAAGCCGCGACTACATGGGCTTCAAGGTCGACGTGTAGGCGGTTTAAGAGGCAGTGTCAAACTTCTGTAGGGAAATCACCGATGCGGTCAAAAAACCGCGACGCGTATCATTCATAGCGACGCTGATCACGTCCGACAGAATTTCCGCCGCTCGCCTTGACTGTCGAGCGGCTTTCTTTTTGTGGTGACGGTTTTGTCGGCCTTACGCTTGCAGGGGTTTTCTGCACGAGCGTTTGCATCAGCCCTGACGCGCGATGATGCGCGTGCCATCCGTCTCCAGCGAGCCGTTCTTCGCGGCCAATTCCCCGACGATATCCTTCACCAGCGCCGGCCACTCGCTCCTCGGCTTGAGCATCGACGCGGCGGCGCGCATCACGGCCGCGTCGTCGAGCATCTGCAGCAGCTTGTCGACACTCATCGTGCGCACTTCGAGCAGCTTGAATACGATCAGCACCTTCAACGCGTTCCTCGCGTTGCGCGCGGGATCGGCACGCAACCACGCGACCCGCGAAAAAGCGCGTTCAAGCGCCTGTTCGACATTCGTGAACGGCGCGCCGTGGCCGGGGATGACGACGCGCACGTCGAGCCTCGCAATCGCGTCGAGCACGGCCTGTTCCTCGGCAAAACCGCTTTCGCCTTCGAGCTCCGGAAAGATCACCCCAAAGCCGTTTTCCCACAACGCGTCCGCGCTGATCAGGATGCGCTCGTGCGCGCAGTACAACATCAGCGAATGCGGATCGTGACCGGGCGCGCCGAGCACTTGCCAGTCGAGCTCGCCGAGCCGCAGGTGCGAACCGGGCGCGATCGTCCCGGTGAAGGTAAAGCGCTCGCAGGTCTGACCCGTTGCGCGAAAGGTAAGGCGCGCTTCGTCCCAGGCGCGCACGGCATCGGCTTCGGAGGCAGGGATCACGGTGCGGCACGGCCACGTCGCCTGCAACAGCGCATTGCCGCCGCAGTGATCCGAATGCAGATGCGTGTTGACGATCAGATCGAGCGGCCGCGCGCCGAGCGCTTGCCGCACCAGCGCGACGGTTTGCGGCGCATGCGTCGCATAGCCGGTATCGACGAGCGCGGCACAGGTCTCGTCGAGCAGCAGCACGTTGTTCGATGACAGCCAGCCGCGTTCGAATACGCGGACCGATTCCGGCAGCGTGATCATGATGCGGGGCTCAGCGCTTGCCCGGACGCTTCGGGCTTCGGCATCACGAGAATGGTCGAATTGCCCACCAGCACCGTCTCGCCGCGCTGATTCACCACCGTGCCGTCCAGATGCGTCAGATCGCCGTTCAGGCTCGGCTTCCAGTAAGCGTCGCGCACGCGCCACCGGATGGTCAGCGTGTCGTGCGCATGCACGGCCTTCTTCAGCTTGATATCGAATTCGAGACCGAGCGGTTGCGCGTAGGTCGAAAAATGCGTCGCCAGCAGCGCCATGAAATGCGCAGTCGGCTGCGTGCCCGACGCGATCAGGCCGCCGAAGCGGCTTTGCGCGGCATAGGCATCGTCGTGATGCAGCGGGTTGAAATCGTTGACGAGCGTGGCGAACGACTTCACCGAATCCGCCGACAACTCAAGCGTCGAACTGAACGTCTCGCCAATCGTGACGATGCGCGGCGCAGTGGTCATCGTTTCGCCCTGATCCGCGTGTTGGTCTGTGCATTGGCCTGGCTCGCCATGAGCTGCGCGTGACGGCCCTCGATCGCGTCCCACACCGCGCGCTTCGCGTCGTCGTCGAATAGCGACCAGCCGGCGATCTCGTCGATGGTGCGCAGGCAACCTTCGCACCAGCCGGTCGACGCATCCATCCTGCACACGTTGATGCAGGGCGACGGCACGGCGCCGTGTTCGTCTTCGTCTTCGTGATCGAGGCTCGCCGTCATTGCGTCAGGCCGTCTCGCGCAGCGCCACATCCACGACCGGCGCGCCCGTCAGCGCGATCAGTTCCTGCGCCGTCAGATTGAACACCGCATGCGGATGACCCGCGGCGGCCCACAGGCTGTCGAGCGTGAGCAAATCAGCGTCGATCAGCGTGACCGGCTCGGTGGCGTGGCCGATCGGGCAGACACCGCCGATTGCATAGCCGGTTTTCTCGCGGACGAACTTCGCGTCCGCGCGGCCGATCTCGCCGACCTGCGCGGCCACTTTCTTTTCGTCGACGCGATTCGCGCCGCTCGCGACCACCAGCACCGGCGCATCGTCGTCGCGCCGGCGAAACAGGATCGACTTGGCGATCTGCGCGACCGAGCAGCCGAGTCCGGCGGCGGCTTCGGCGGAGGTCTTGCCGGTTTCCGGCAGCATCACGACGCGCCCTGAGTGACCGCGTTCGCGCAGCAACAGCGCGACGCGGCGCGCCGAATCGGGCAGCGCGGTGAGATCGTCGGATTCGAGGGACACTTGGTCAGTCATCGTTTCAGGTCCTGATGGATGGGTGAATGTTGCGAGTGAAGCCACACGCCCTCACACACAATTAGCCGCTTCGCTGCGCGCCTTCGCCTTCGCGAGCAGCGCCTTGCCGGCGCGCGAGACGTTGGGCTTGCCGATCGACGTCGAAATGAAATCGCCGATCGCCACGACTTGCGCGAGATCGATGCCGGTCTCGATGCCGAGGCCGTTCATCAGATACAGCACGTCTTCGGTCGCGACGTTGCCGGTCGCGCCTTTCGCATACGGGCAGCCGCCGAGCCCCGCCACCGACGCGTGATAGATCTCGATGCCTTCCTGCAACGCCGCGTAAATATTCGCGAGCGCCTGGCCATAGGTGTCGTGGAAGTGCCCCGACAGACGCTCCCGCGGAAACACACGCGTCACCGTTTCGAACACTTCGCGGGTGCGCTTGGGCGTGCCGACACCGATCGTATCGGCGATATCGATCTCGTCGCAGCCGAGCGCCGCGAAGCGTTCGACCACGTCCACCACCGACGCGACCGGCACCTCGCCCTGATACGGACAACCAAGCGCGCACGACACGCTGCCGCGAATCCGCACGCCATGCTCCTTCGCGGCCTGGGCGACCGGCGCGAAACGGTCGATGCTCTCCGCGATGCTGCAATTGATGTTCTTTTGCGAGAACGCCTCGCTCGCGGCGCCGAAGATCACGATCTCGTCGGCACGCGCGGCAAGTGCGCCTTCGAAGCCGCGCAGGTTCGGCGTGAGCACCGAGTAGATCGTGCCCGCGCGGCGCTCGATGCCGGCCATCACGTCGGCGCCGTCGGCCATTTGCGGCACCCATTTCGGCGACACGAACGAGGCCGCCTCGATATTGCGAAAACCCGCCGCCGACAGGCGATTGATCAACTCGACCTTGATCGCGGTGGGCACGAAGTCTTTCTCGTTCTGCAGCCCGTCACGCGGACCGACTTCGACGATTTTCACTTGCTGGGGTAGGGCCATGATCTGTCTCCAGCCGCGCGAGGCGGCGCTTCGTCCATTCAATTCGAAGGTGTCAGTATCCGCGTTCGAGATTCACTACGCCGCTCACGGTGTCGCCGCGCATGAGCGCGCCGATTTTCCGCGCGACCTGCCCGACGCTTTCCTCGCGCAATGTCAGCGCGGACACGTGCGGCGTGATCGTGATGCGCGGTTCCTGCCAGAACGGATGCCCGGCGGGCAACGGTTCTTCGCGGAACACGTCGAGCGTGGCGGCGGCGAGCTGGCCGCTTGCGAGCGCGTCGAGCAGATCCGCTTCGACCAGATGGCCGCCGCGCGCGACGTTGATCAGATACGCGCCGCGCGCGAGCTTCGCGAAGGTTCGCGCGTTCAGCACGTCGCGTGTCTCCGGCGTATGCGGCAGCAGATTCACCAGCACCTTGACGCCGTCGAGAAACGCGTCGAACTGTGCTTCGCCCGCGAACGTCGCGATGCCGTCGAGCGTCCGCGCGCTGCGGCTGTAGCCGCGCACCGGCATGCCGAACGCGGCGAGCGTTTGCGCCACGTGCGCGCCGAGCACACCGAGTCCGAGCACGCCGACCGTGAAGGTCTCGCGCGGATGCGGATCGAGCACGGTCCAGCGGCGTTCGTTTTGCAGCGCTTGATATTCATCGAAGCGGCGCAGATAGCGCAGCACCGCGTGCGTCACGTACTCGGCCATTTGCGGCGCCATGCCGGTGTCTTCGAGGCGGATCAGCTGGGCGCTGCGCGGCAGCGTGCCGGGATGCTCGTGTTCGAGCGCGAGGATGGCATCGACGCCCGCGCCGAGATTGAAAATGGCGCGCAGGTGGTCGCGGCCAGCCAGCATCTCACGCGGCGGACGCCAGACGACCGCGAAATCGGCCGGCGCGGTGTCGCCCGGCTGCCATTCGCGCAACTCGGCCTCGGGCAGCGCGTGGGCAAAGTCGTGCAACCACGCGGCGGCATCGGCATGCGGCATGTAGAAGAGGATCTTCATATGGTCCGCCAGGCGCCTGCGTGGTCGGGTCCGGTGACGGCAATGCCACGGTGCGACGGCTGCGGCGCTTCCGACGACGCTTGCTGCATGGGGCCTCCTCCCTTTATGGATAGACCTCATTCTACTTTTTCGAGGCGGATCGCGCGCGTTTGCGCACGGCCGTGCCGCTTCGTTTGCGTGCGCTTGCCGGGGCGGCCCGCATGGACCCGAGCATTTGCGCCATAACCAAAGCACAAAAACTTGGTTCGCCCGCCCGGCCCCCAGCGCGAGAATGACTCCCCAGATTCCCGCAGCGAGGCACACCTATGCTTTCATGCATCAGATCGACATGGCCGCCGCGTCTCGTCACCGTTCCCGGCCTGCACGGCAGCGAGGGCGTGCATTGGCAAACATGGCTGGAGCGGCAATTCGCGCGCTCGTTGCGCGTCGAGCAGGCCGACTGGGATGCGCCGGATATCGCGCTGTGGTCGAAGTCGCTGCGCGATCTGCTCGCGCGTGAACGCGGCCCGTTCGTGCTGGCCGCGCACAGCTTCGGCTGCCTCGCGACCGCGCATGCGCTGCAGCAGGCGTCGTATGCGAACGACGTCGTCGGCGTGTTGTTCGTGGCGCCCGCGAGTCCGCAGAAGTTCGCCTTCGCGGGAGCGTTCGACGCGCGCCGTCTCGGCGTGCCGTCCATCCTGATCGGCAGCGAAACCGATCCGTGGATGCCGCTCGCCGGTGCGCGCGATCTCGCGCAGCGCTTCGGCAGCGCATTCGTCAATCTCGGCGACGCGGGGCATATCAACACCGCCGCCGGTTTCGGCCCGTGGCCGCGCGCCAAATATTTCGTCGATACGCTCGTGCATTGCGCGGCGCCGCTGCGCTTTCGCGAAGAGACGTTCGAAGCGGCGCAGCATGCGTTCGTGTGAACCGGTAGCCCAGTAGCCACGGCACGCGGCGACGCGCCAAAGCAGCGCGCCATCGGCCAGGTAAGCGATCCGTTAGAATCCCGCTTCACGCCGCACGCTCGTGTGGCCACGGAATTTCATCATCGATAAACGGGGACAAGCATGGCAGGCAAGACGGGGATATCGCGCTGGCTCGCAGCCGGCGCGACGGCGATCACGCTCGCGCTGGGCACCGTGCCGGCGGCGCACGCGGATACATCGCTGCTCAACGTGTCGTACGACGTGACGCGCGAGTTGTACAAGGACATCAACGCGGGCTTCATCGCCGCATACAAGCAGAAGAGCGGCACGACCGTGTCGATCCGCCAGTCGCATGGCGCGTCGAGCGCGCAGGCGCTGTCGGTGCTGCAAGGCTTGCAGGCCGACGTCGTGACGATGAACCAGCCCAATGACATCGACCTGCTCGCGGAGAAGGGCCAGCTGGTGCCGGCCAACTGGCGCGCGCGCCTGCCGGACGACAGCGCGCCGTACACCACGACGATGGTGTTCCTCGTGCGCAAGGGCAACCCGAAGCACATCAAGGACTGGGACGATCTCGCGAAGCCCGGCGTGCAGGTGGTGATCGCCAATCCGAAGACGTCGGGCAACGGGCGCTATGCGTATCTGGCCGCGTGGGGTTATCGCAAGCAGCACGGCGGCACCGACGCGCAGGCGCTCGATTTCGTGAAGGCGATCTTCAGGAACGTGCCGGTGCTCGACACCGGCGGCCGCGGTGCGACGACCACGTTCACCCAGCGCGACATCGGCGACGTGCTGGTGACGTTCGAAAACGAAGTGTCGTTGATCAGCTCGGGGGTGGGCGACGGCAAGTTCGAAGCGGTGTATCCGTCGGTGAGTCTGCTGGCGGCGCCGCCGGTGTCGATCGTCGACAAGGTGGTCGACAAGCGCGGCACGCGTAAGGAGGCGCAGGCATATCTCGACTATCTGTGGTCGCCGGCCGCGCAGGAGATCATCGCGCAGCATCACCTGCGTCCGCGCGACAAGAACGTGCTGGCCAAGCATGCGGCCGAGTTCAAGCCGATCAAGACGTTCACGGTGGAAGAGATGTTCGGTAGCTGGCAGAAAGCGCAGCAAACCCATTTCTCCGACGGCGGGACGTTCGATCAGATCATCGTCGACCGGAAGTGATGCTCTGACTCGAAGTTGAAAAGCCGCCTGTTGTGCAACAGGCGGCTTTTTTCATGTGCGTGCGCATCATTGCGCACGCCGCATCTCACACTTTCAGTTCGGCGCGCTGTGCTTATCGCAGCCATGCTCGCAGTCGCTCTGATCCAGCGGCATCTGCTGCGCGGCCTCGGCGCGAATGCCCAGGCGCGCCAGCAGCTTGCGGTCCGCTTCCGCTTGCGGATTGCTCGTGGTGAGCAACTGGTCGCCGTAGAAAATCGAATTCGCACCGGCGAGGAAGCACATCGCCTGCAACGCTTCGTCCATCTGCTCCCGCCCGGCCGACAGACGCACCATCGCCTTCGGCATCGTGATGCGCGCAATCGCGATCGTGCGCACGAATTCGAACGGATCGATCGCTTCGGTGCCGGTCAGCGGCGTGCCTTCCACCTGAACCAGGTTATTGATGGGCACCGACTCCGGATACGGTTCCATGTTCGCCAGTTGCGCGATCAGCCCCGCGCGTTCGCGGCGCGATTCGCCCAGCCCGACGATGCCGCCGCAGCACACGTTGATGCCCGCGTCACGCACGCGTTCGAGCGTGTCGAGTCGATCCTGGTACGTGCGCGTCGAAATGATCTGGCCGTAGAACTCCGGCGAAGTGTCGAGATTGTGGTTGTAGTAGTCGAGGCCCGCTTCGCGCAGCGCCCGCGCCTGATGCGTTTCGAGCATGCCGAGCGTCACGCAGGTTTCGAGGCCCATCGCCTTCACGCCGCGAATCATGTCCTTGATCGGTTCGAGATGACGGTCCTTCGGATTGCGCCACGCCGCGCCCATGCAGAAGCGCGTCGCGCCGTTCTCTTTCGCGACCTTGGCGGCGGCGAGCACTTCGTCGACCGGCATCAGCTTGTCGGCTGCAAGGCCCGTGTCGTGATGCACCGACTGCGGACAGTACGCGCAATCTTCCTCGCAGCCGCCGGTCTTGATCGACAGCAGCGTCGACAGTTGCACGGTGTTCGCGTCGAAATGCTCGCGATGCGTTTGTTGCGCGCGGAACATCAGGTCGTTGAACGGCAGTTCATACAGCGCGACGATGTCGGCGACGCGCCAGCGCGCGAGTTGCTTGCCGGCGGTCGGGGCGGCGTTGGCGTTGGCGGCGGCCGCGTCGGCTTGCGTCGGAGTGATGTTCAGTTGCGTCATGGGGTCGATCCTCATGGATGGATAGATGGGGTGTGGTTCAGCGCTGCGCGTGGCGCAGCGTCTGCAAAAGCCGGTCGATGTCGAGTTGATCCGCCGCGAGTTCGGGCGCGGCCGGATTCAGATGCGGCACGATGCCGAGCAGCGGCGCGTCGTAGGCGCGCGCGAGATGCTCGCGGATCGATGCGATGTTTTCGTCAGGGAACGTCATGTCGGGATCGACGCGATTGGCGACCCAGCCGGCGAGCGTGAGTCCGCGCGCGGCGATCGCTTCGGCGCTCAGCAGTGCATGGCTGATGCAGCCGAGGCGCATGCCGACCACCAGCACGACCGGCAGCTTCAGCGCGACGGCGAGATCGGCGGTGTCCTGGGTGGCGGTCAACGGCACGCGAAAGCCGCCGACACCTTCCACGACGACGATCTCCGCGCGCTGCACGGCCTGTGCATGGCACGCGACGATGTGATCGAGATCGAGCGTGACGTTTTCCAGCGCGGCCGCGATGTGCGGCGCGGCCGGTTCCTTCAGCAGATACGGCGTGCGCAGCTCGGGCGGCAGCAGCACGTTCGACGCGGCGTCGAGCTGATCCGCGTCTTCGTTATGCAGCACGCCGTTCAGTTCGAATGCGCCCGCGGCGATCGGCTTCATCGCGGCGGCTTGCAGGCCTTCGCGAACGAAGCCGTGCAACAGCGCCGAAGAAACGAAGGTCTTGCCGATTTCCGTATCGGTGCCGGTGACGAAGAACGACAGTGCAGGCCTGATGGTGTTCACGTCGCCGCTCATGCCGCTTGCGCTCCGAGTTGTTGCAGGCCCGCTTCGAGTCGGTCGAGATCGGCGTGCGAGTGCGCGGCCGACAGCGAAATGCGCAACCGCGACGTGCCGGCGGGCACGGTCGGCGGACGGATCGCCGGCACCCACAGGCCCGCGCGATCGAGCGTGGCCGCGATGTCGAGCGTGGCGTCGTTCGCACCGATGATGAGCGGCTGCACAGCCGTATGCGAATCGACCGGCAGCCACGGCGTCGCTTTGAGCATCACTCGCGTGCGTTCGATCAATTGCTGAAGATGCGCGCGGCGCGCATCGCCTTCATCGCCGCCGATGATGCGCAGGCTCGCCGACACCGCATGCGCGGCAGCCGGCACCGACGCCGTCGTGAAGATGTACGGACGCGCACGCTGCACGAGCCATTCGATCACGGTCGCATGCGCCGTGACGAACGCGCCCGAGACGCCGGCGGCCTTGCCGAGCGTGCCGATCGAAATCAGATTCGGCGAGCGCAGCGCGGCTTGCGCGATGGCGCCGCGGCCTTGCGGACCGAGCACGCCGAAGCCATGCGCGTCGTCGACGATCAGCCACGCGCCGTGCCGCTCCGCGAGTTCGAGCAGGCGCGGCAAGGGCGCGATATCGCCGTCCATGCTGAACACGGTATCGGAGACGATCACCTTCACGTCCGCCTCCGACGCGTCGAGCATCGCGCTCAGCGCGTCCATATCGCAGTGCGGATAGATCTGCACGTCGGCGCGTGACAGGCGCGCGCCGTCGATTAGCGACGCGTGGTTCAGCGCGTCGGAGAACAGCGTCGTGCCGCGGCCCGCGAGCGCAGTGAGCGTCGCGAGATTCGCCATGTAGCCCGTGCTGAAGTAGAGCGAGCGCGCGTTATCGACGAAGCCGCCGGTGAATGCCGCGAGATCGTCTTCGAGCTGCGCATGCGCGCGTGAGTGGCCGCCGAGCAGATGCGAGCCGCCGCTGCCCGCACCATACAGACGCGCGCCTTCGGCGATCGCCTCGATCAGTTGCGGATGCGCGGCGAGGCCGAGATAGTCGTTGCTGGCGAAGCCGATCATCGCGCGGCCGTCGACCGTCATGTGCGCGGCGCACGGCGTGTCGGCGGTGCGGCGGCGGCGGCGCAGACCGCGTTCGTCGAGTTCCTTGAGCCCTTCGGTGAGGGTGTCGAGCAGGTGCATCAGCGGACCTCCGCGAGCGTGGCGTCGAAGGTTTCGCGTGTGCGCGAGGCAAGCAGCGCGAGTTCTTCGTCGTCGAGGATGTAAGGGGGCATCAGATACACGGTGGTCCCGATCGGGCGCAGCAGCAGTTCGCGCTGCAACGCGTTTTCGAAGAAGCGGCGCGAGAACGTTTTGGCATGCAGAACATCGTCGATCACCGCGTCGAACGCGAAGATCGTGCCGCACTGGCGCAGGTTGCGGACCTGCTCATGCGCGGCGAGCGGTGCGAGCGCGGCTTTCAGCGTCGCGGACTTGAGCGCGTTGGCGGCGAGCACGTCGTCGCTCGCGAACAGATCGAGCGTGGCGAGCGCCGCGCGGCACGCGAGCGGATTGCCGGTGTACGAATGCGAGTGCAGGAAGCCGCGCGCGGTGTCGTCGTGATAAAAGGCCGTGAAGATTTCATCGCGCGACAGCACGATCGACAGCGGCAGGTAACCGCCGCTGATGCCTTTGGATAGACACAGAAAGTCCGGCCAGATACCGGCTTGCTCGCACGCGAAGAAAGTGCCGGTGCGGCCGCAACCGACGGCAATTTCATCGGCGATCAGATGCACGCCGTACTGATCGCATAACGCGCGCAGGCCGGCGAGATACGACGCGTCGTGCATCGCCATGCCGGCCGCGCATTGCACGAGCGGCTCGACGATCAGCGCGGCGATGCGGGTGGAGCGCGCTTCGAACAGCGAGCGGACGTGATCGAGCGCGCGGCGCGCGACGTCGGCGGCGCTTTCGCCGGGCTGCGCGAGGCGCGCATCGGGCGAGGCCACGACGTGCGCGTGCCGGATCAACGGATCGTAGGCGTCCTTGAACAGCGCGACATCGGTGACGCCGAGCGCGCCGATGGTTTCACCGTGATAGCTGTTGGCAACGCAGACGAATTCCTGCTTGTCGGCGAAACCTCGGTTGCGCCACGTGTGAAAGCTCATCTTCAACGCGATTTCGACGGCCGATGCGCCGTCCGAGGCGAAGAACGCGTGGCCGAGCGTGTTGCCGGTGAGTGCGCCGAGGCGCTCCGCGAGTTCGATGGCCGGCTCGTGTGTGCAGCCGGCGAGCATGGCGTGTTCGAGCGTATCGAGCTGGTCTTTGAGCGCGGCGTTGATGCGCGGGTTCGCGTGGCCGAACAGGTTGACCCACCAGGAGCTGATCGCGTCGAGATAGCGATGGCCGGCGCGATCGTAGAGCCACGCGCCTTGACCGCGCGCGACGGGCACGAGCGGCAGGCGCTCGTGGTGCTTCATCTGGGTGCAGGGGTGCCATACGGCACGCAGGCTGCGGGCGACCCAGTCTTCAGGGGCGACGGGCGAGGGGGCTGATTTTTCCAAAACGGTACTCCGAGGTGCTTTTCTTGCGCGCTGCGCGGGGTGGCTTTCAGGCCGTTTCAGGCGTGCCGTGCGCCACTTTTTTGGCGCTGCGCGCGGCCTTGGCGAGCGTGCGGGGTCGAGATTAGCGGTTTATTTCGTGCTGTGCACTAGCGGCAAATTGGCTGTTTTTGCCTGCGGCGCTGGGGTTTGGCGCTGTTCGGTGCAGCTGGTTTGCGTTCGTCGCGGAAGGTCGCCGTTCGGCGGAGTTGGCGACGGCAAAGTAGTTGGGGGGTATGGGTGGGAATCTTGGGGTTTTTTGCCTGCTCGGCGCTTTGGGGGTGCTTTTCGGGTGTTGGCCTTTCCTTGAATTCACGGTGGTCTATTAGCGTTGCCCCTGTGCGGGGCGGCACCTACTTTCTTTGTCCCCCAAGGGGACTTCCTTCGGGGCGCAGCCGCAAAGAAAGTAGGCAAAGAAAGCGGCTTCACACCGCTAATTCTTAAGCGGCCCCCCTGGCTTGGAGGGGGCAGTGGACCATCTGGAATCCGTGTCCCCGCACACTCCGCGTGAGTGATAAAACAGTCATTCTTCCGGCGACGCTTCGCGCGCCGACGCGGTCATTCCTAAAACCGCGAGCTCATTTTTCCGGCGTGTGCGCCTTCTGAAGCCTTGAAGGCCAGCCCTTCATGTGGCAGTTGTATGGCATTCGCTTTTCTCGTCCGGCCGCCCCCTTTCCAACACGCCTCGTTTGTGCCACCCCGCAAAGGCGAAGCCGATAGCCCCACCGCACACGAACGAAGCCGCTGGTTTCCCACGCAGACCCATCCGCAACGCACGCAGTGCGGAGTGGGAGCGGATGACGGCTTTGTCACTAGCGCGGAGTGTGCGGGGGCACCGATTCCAGATGGTCCACTACCCCCTCCAAGCCAGGGGAGCCGCTTATGAGCTGGCGGTGTGAAGCCGCTTTCTTTGCCTACTTTCTTTGCGGCTGCGCCCCGAAGGAAGTCCCCTTGGGGGACAAAGAAAGTAGGTGCCGCCCCGCACAGGGGCAACGCTAATAGACCACCGTGAATTCAAGGAAAGGCCAACACCCGAAAAGCACACCCAAAGCGCCGCACAGGCAAAAAAACCCCCAGCCTTAATTCCGACTAGCAATAGCCCGCCGCCCATCGGCATCGCCGCCGCCACCGCCATCGGCGGAACCCCGCCCCCCATCAGCCGTCTGCGAAGACTGCTGCCCCCAAACCACAGAGTTGTCCACCGCATACAACCGGCAAGGATCCGAACTCTGCTTCTGGCAGTTGGCAACTGCAACCGACATCGGATCATCCCCGCCTTCAGCCCACGACCACGCGCCCGAATCCGATACGGCAAACGCGCGGCTAGGATACTGATGCAGGAAATTCCGATAACCATTGCGCCCGCCTTCATCGACGAAGGGCACGGCGTCCACCGCGTCGACGGCAGCGAAGCCGCTCGGCTTCGGCGCCGACGGATCGGCCACCCGATACTGCACGCCCGTGGGCATCCCCACGCGGGCAAGGAACGCCTCGACAGCCGGCCACCACACATGCACGCCATCGCGGTCACCAACTAGCCGATGCGCGTCGTTCTTGTAGTTGCCGAAGTCCACCATCTTCGCGCTCGCGCCATGCGCGCTGTACGCGGCATACATGCCGGCCACCAGCGGCGCGTTCCAGACTGAATCGTTATCGCCGTACATCCACAGCGACGGCACCGTGGTCTTCTCGCCATACGCGCCGAATGCGTGCGTCAGGTTGCTCTGCCAGTCGGTACAGGCATCCTGCCGCAAGCCGCCAGAGAAATTGATCAGCGCCCGCACGCCCGGCGCCGCCTCGGTGCCGTAGGCCATCGTTGCGAGACCGCCGTGCGAGGTGCCAGCCACGACGATATGCGCCGCGTCCACATACGGCTGCTTCGACATGTAGCTGATCGTTGCCGCGACGTCGCCGGCCTGGCCAATGCCATTGCGTTCGACGTCGCAACCGTCCTGCTCGTACACGCCGTCCGAATGACCAAAGCCCTGGCGGTTCGGCGCGACCACCACGTAGCCGCGACGCACGAACTCGCGTGCGAGCGGCAACGGGTTGCTGCGCTCCTGCGTATGCGGATCGCCGGGAATCTTGCCGTGGTTGAACACGATCATTGGGAACGGGCCAGCGCCGTCCGGTTTGTAGATCGTCGTTTCGAGCGTGATCGTGCCGGCGGCGTCCACCGGCACGCGGATGATCTGTTCGTTCAGACGCGCGGTGGGCAGGTAGACGTCGTCGTCGAGCGCGATGCGCGGCACGTGTGCGCGTGCCAGCGGTCCCGCCTGCGAGTCGGCGTGCGGGGCTGCGTACGCCTCACCGAGCGGATCGGCGTGCGCGACTGCGACAGCGCACGTGGCCGCTGCACAGATCACCGCACACTTCGTCAGAACCTTGCTGAACACCATTGACGCACCTGCCTCGAAGACCTGCCCTGAACACCGTGATGTCCGCTCGCCGATTTGGTTGCTGACGTTTTCCTTTCGTCCGCGTTTTCGACAAACAAAAACACACTCGCGTATGCAGTGCGCCAAGCACACGCATGCCAATCGAGATCGCACGGGATGAACCCAAACGGCCGACGCGACCCCACGCGCCGATGATGAGCGCCACACCTGCTGCCCGGAGCCGCCGCCGCACCCACACTGTCTGGTGAGCGGCAGGGCTTCGTGCGCATTTTGCGGAGCTGGTTCGACCGACTCTCGCAACGTGACGTCATGAAGCTACGGCCTCATCCTGGCACGACAATTTTGTTTTGTGCAATCAAGGAGAACCCGCGCCGAAAAAATTGCCGCTCGTGTTTTGGGCTAATTTCAGCGCGGCTGAAAGGCCGCGCTCGCCGCGTAACTGCGTAGCGGCTGGACGAGGGCGGGATGATTGCCGGATCAAGCGACAGGCGGCTCGGCACGCGGGCTGTGGTGCCGGGCCAACACGAAAAAAAAGCCCTGCAATGAGGGCCTTATTCGATCGCGGCGCAATGCGTGCCGCTGCATCGTGAAAGATCGCGAAAGGTTCGCGTGCCGCGCACTACTCGCTGACGTCGCCGTCGACATAGCGCCAACGTCCGTCCTCGCCGCGCACGAAGCGGCTCAATTCGTGCAGCCGGTGCGCGCGGCCGCCCACCTTGTACCGCGCGACGAATTCAACGGTTGCGTGATCCGCGTCGGTTTCGGCGAAGGCCTTGATCTGCAGTCCGAGCCAACGCGGCGCGTCGGGCGCTGTAGGGTCCGCATCGAGATCGGCGGGGCAGGTGTGCGGCGCCCAGGTGGCGCGCAGATAGTCCGTCGCGCCGACAACATACGCGCTATAACGCGAGCGCATCAGTTCGAGCGCGCGCGGCGCCGCTTCGCCACCGTCGATATAGCGGCCACAGCATTGCGCGAAGCGGGGCGCTTTGACGCCGCTGCGCTGCCCTGGCGCCGTGCCGCCGCAGGGGCAGTCGGAAGGTCTTTGCATCGACAAAATTGGTTTATTCATTAAGCGTTCAATCAAGACCGCGTGCGATCAATATTTTCTGGATGTCGCTGGTGCCTTCGTAAATCTGGCACACGCGCACGTCGCGATAAATCCGCTCGACCGGGAAGTCGCTCAGATACCCGTAGCCGCCATGAATCTGCAGGGCTGCTGAACAGATCCGCTCGGCGGCTTCGGAGGCGAACAGCTTGGCCATCGCGGCTTCGGTGAGGCACGGCTGACCGGCGTCTTTCAACGACGCGGCGTGCCAGATCAATTGGCGCGCGGCTTCGAGTTGCGTCGCCATGTCGGCGAGACGGAACTGCACGGCCTGGTGCGAAAAGAGCGGTGCGCCGAAGCTCTCGCGTTCCTTCGCATAGCTCAACGCTGCCTCGAACGCGGCGCGCGCCATGCCGACACTTTGCGCCGCGATACCGATGCGCCCGCCTTCGAGCCCCGACAGCGCGATCCGGTAGCCTTCGCCCTCTGCACCGATCAGATTCGCGGCGGGCACGCGGCAGTCTTCGAACACGATCTGCGCGGTATCCGACGAATGCTGGCCGAGCTTCTCCTCGACGCGCGCGACGATATAGCCCTTCGTGCTGGTCGGCACGATGAACGCGCTGATGCCGCGCTTGCCTGCCGCCTTGTCGGTCACCGCCATGACGATCGCGACGTCGCCGTTCTTGCCGCTCGTGATGAACTGCTTGACGCCGTTCAGCACGTACGCGTCGCCATCGCGGGTGGCGGTGGTGCGCAGCGCGGACGCGTCGGAACCGGCTTGCGGCTCGGTCAGGCAGAACGCGCCGAGCATCTCGCCGCGCGCGAGCGGCGTGAGCCAGTCGCGTTTCTGCGCGTCGTTGCCGTAGCTCAGCAGGATGCTGCACACCGGGCAGTTGTTCACGGAGATTGCCGTCGACGTGCCGCCGTCGCCTGCCGCGATCTCTTCGAGGATCAGCGCGAGCGCCAGCGCATCCATGCCGGCGCCGCCGTACGCTTCGGGCACCAGCACGCCATAGGCGCCGAGTTCGGCGAGTTGGCGGTGCGCCTCGCGCGGAAAGGTGCGCTCGCGGTCCCACGTGGCCGCATGCGGCGTGATCGCGTCGCGCACGAAGGTGCGCAGCGCGTCGCGGACCATCAGGTGATCCTGATCAAGCACCATGGCGCGGTCTCCTCACCAGTCGAGTTGCGTGCCGTCGTATTGATAGAAGCGGCCGTTGAACGCATCGCGTGCGCCCGCAGCCTGCGCGAGCACGTCACGCATGCCGGCGACGCTGCGCGCCGGGTCGATGGCGGCTTGCGCACCGCCCATGTCGGTGCGCACCCAGCCGGGATGCAGCGACACGCAGGTCGCGCGCCTTGCCTCCAGCGACGCGAGCTTCAGCGCGTCGTTCAGCGCCGCCTTGCTCGTGCGATACAACCAGCCGCTCGTGCCGCTCGGCTCGGCGATGCTGCCCATCTTGCTCGAGATGACCGCAAACACACCGCCCGCTTCTTCGACTAGGGGCAGCAGGATCGGCATCAATTGCATTGGACCGCGCACGTTGGTGTGCATCACGTGATCGAAGTCTTCGGCGGTGATCGCCTCGACGCCTTCGGTGCGCGGGCCGTACACACCCGACACCAGAATTGCCGCATCGAGCCGTTCGCCGTCGAGCTTCCAGCCGAGCGCGGCGATGTCCTCGGGCGCGGTCACGTCCACCGCAAAAGTCTGCGCGCCGAGTTCGTTCAGCGCATCGAGCGCGGCGCCGTCGCGCGCGGTGGCGAGCACGCGCCAGCCGCTGTGCCGGTACTGCCGGACGAATTCCTGGCCGATGCCACGCGACGCACCGACGATCAATACTGTCTTCATCGAATACCCCAGTTTTCAGGACGCCGCTTCAGATGCGGCGATTGCCACGATCCGCGCGTCAAACCAGTTCGACGCCCATCGCCGTCGCTTCGCCGCCGCCGATGCACAGTGTCGCGACGCCGCGCTTCAGGCCGCGCCGCTTCAGCGCGCCGATCAGCGTGACGAGAATGCGCGCGCCCGATGCGCCGATCGGATGGCCGAGCGCGCAAGCGCCGCCGTTCACGTTGACCTTCTCGTGCGGCAAACGGTGTTCCTTCATCGCGGCCATGGTCACGACGGCGAACGCTTCGTTCACCTCATAGAGATCGACTTCGTCAGCGCGCCAGCCGTTCTTCTCGAACAGCTTGCGAATCGCACCGACCGGCGCGGTGGTGAACTTCGCCGGTTCCTGCGCGAACGTCGAGTGGCCGACCACGCGCGCGATCGGTTCGACGCCGAGACGCTTCGCCGTCGATTCGCGCATCATCACGAGCGCGGCGGCGCCATCGGAAATCGACGACGAATTCGCCGCCGTCACCGTGCCGGTTTTGCTGAACGCGGGCTTGAGCGTCGGAATCTTGTCGAGGTTGGCCTTGAACGGCTGCTCATCGTGATCGATCGTGACTTCGCCCTTGCGGCTCGCCACTTTCACCGGTGCGATTTCCCACGCGAAAGAGCCGTCTTCGTTCGCGCGCTTCGCACGGTTGAGCGACTCGACCGCGAACGCGTCCTGCGCCTCGCGCGTGAAGTCGAACGACGCCGCGCATTCCTCGGCGAAGGTGCCCATCAGACGGCCTTTCTCGTACGCGTCTTCGAGACCGTCGTAGAACATGTGATCGATCACCTGGCCGTGACCCATGCGCATGCCGCCGCGCGCCTTCGGCAGCAGATATGGCGCATTCGTCATGCTCTCCATGCCGCCCGCCACGATCACGTCGACCGAACCGGCGGCCAGCATATCGTGCGCGAACATCGCCGCGCGCATGCCGGAGCCGCACATTTTGTTGACCGTGGTGCTGCCGGTGCTCAAAGGCAGGCCCGCGCCGAGCGCGGCTTGCCGCGCGGGCGCCTGGCCGAGGCCGGCGGGCAGCACGCAGCCCATCACCACTTCGTCGATCTGGTCGGGCTTGAGGCCCGCGCGCCGCACGGCGGCTTCGATCGCCGCCGAGCCGAGTTGCGGCGCGGTGAGCGATGCGAAGTCGCCCTGAAATGCCGCCATCGGCGTGCGCGCGGCGCTCACGATGACAACCGGATCGGCACTCGCTTCGGTTCGCTTTTCAGTCATGTCTGTCTCACTCATGTTTTAGCTCCTTGATCACACCTTCGACGATGGCCGGCACGTCGCCGAGCTGCGCCGCGTCCGCGGCGACCACGTCGTTGTCCGCGTTGCGCGGGCCGCTCGCCGACACGGCGGCCACGCACTCCTTGTAGGTTGCTTCGAGCGTGGCCGCGTCGCTGATCGTCATGCCGAGGTTGCGGATCTTGCCGTCATGCACGCCGTACGCCCAGCCGTGCACGGTCAGTTCCTGGCCGCGCGCCCACGCGTCGTTGACGATGGTGGTGCGGCACACGTTCACCACCTGTTCGATCGTATTCAGTTCCACGAGCCGCCGATGCCGCGCTTCGCCGAGCGGCCATTCTTCGATCAGCGCGGCGTGCTTCGCGCGCACGTCCTGCACGTGCGCGAGCCAGTTGTCGGCGAGACCCACGCGGCGGCCGTGCAGCGCCGCGCCGACCCCAGAGCAGCCGTAGTGGCCGACCACCATGATGTGCTTGACCTTCAGCAGATCGACGGCGAACTGGATCACGGACAGACAGTTCAGATCGGTATGCACGACCACGTTGGCGATGTTTCTATGCACGAACACTTCGCCCGGCGGCAGGCCGATGATCTGGTTCGCCGGCACGCGCGAGTCCGAGCAACCGATCCACAAATACTCCGGCGCCTGCTGATGCGCGAGGCGGGAGAAGAATTCGGGGTCTTCGGACAGCTTGCGGGCCACCCACGCGTCGTTGTTGTCGAACAGATGCGAGAGCGGATGGGAGGAGCTTGAAGCGTTTGTGTTCATGGTGCGTCTTGGTGGTTTTTCGACCGCTTGACCGGTCGAAGTCGTTACATAAAGTTCGGACGAGACATTCAACGAGGCGGGCGGCGCAGGCTTCACGCCACGCGCACGCTGCGCTCGTCAGGTGGCGCGTGCGGTGCATCCGGTGAAGCGGATGCCGATGCATCGGCAAAGCGTTCCGGATAACGGATGCAGAAGCGCTCGTGGCTGTCGTACGGGAAAAAGTCGGGCAGTTCGCCTTTCAATAGATGATCCTTGTGCCGTTGCCATAGCGCAGGATCGAAGAAGTCCGCGTGGTGCTGCATGAAGGAGCGGCGCACGCGTGGGTCGCCGAGCAGAAACGTGCCGTACGTCTCCGGGAAAATGTCGTGGGGGCCGACCGAGTACCACGGCTCGCCCGACATTTCGTCCTCCTCGTTACGTGGCGCCGGCACCGCGCGCACGTTGCAGTCGGTCAGATATTCGATTTCATCGTAGTCGTAGAACACGACGCGGCCATGACGCGTCACGCCGAAGTTCTTGTACAGCATATCGCCGGGGAAGATGTTCGCCTGCATCAGTTCCTTCACCGCGTTGCCGTATTCCTTGATGCCGTGCTCGACGTCGTCGTCGTTGCCGGTTTGCAGGAACAGGTTCAGCGGCACCATGCGGCGCTCGATGTACATATGGCGGATCACGAGGTTCTCGCCCTCGTATTCGAGCAGCGACGGCACTTCCTTTTCGAGTTCGCGCACGAGCGCTTCATCGAGCCGCGCCACCGGCAACGCGACGCTCGAATATTCGAGCGTGTCGGCCATGCGGCCGAGGCGGTCGTGCCGTTTGACGAGCTGATACTTCGCCTGGATCTGCGCGCGCGTGGTGTCTTTCGGCGGCGGGAAGTTGTCCTTGATCAGCTTGAATACATACGGGAACGACGGCAGCGTGAACACCAGCATCACGAGCCCCTTGATGCCGGGCGCGATGATGAACGGATCGCTCGAATGCGACAGGTGATGCAGCAGGTCACGATAGAACAGATTCTTGCCCTGCTTCTGCAAACCCACCGACGTATAGATTTCCGCCTTCGGCTTGCCCGGCATGATGGTGCCGAGAAATTCGACGTAAGCGGACGGCACTTCCATGTCGACGAGGAAATACGAATGCGAGAAGCTGAAGATGATCAGCAGTTGCTCGCGCCTGAGCAGCACGGTGTCGAGCGCGAGCACGCCCGGCTTCACATGGCGCAGCGGCACGGCGAACGGCAGCAGCGCGTCGCCGTTGATGATCCGTCCGACGATATACGCCGACTTGTTGCGGTAGAACAGCGACGAAAGCACGTGAATCTGGAAGTTCGGCGCTTCGTCGAAGACGCCGAACGCGTCGTGGATCGTCTGCATCACGCAGCCGACGTCGCGCGTCAGGTCTTCGAACGGCGGGTCGAGCTGGAAGTTCGTGACGATGCGCTCGAGCGTCGCGGCGAGTCCGTCTCTCGCCGGGTAGTACGCGCGATAAGTCGGCTTCGCGGCCGGTTCGTCGTTCTCGATGTATTCGGTCGAGATGGCCGGGCGCACGAAAATGAAGTCGTTGTTGAAATACGAGCGGTGCAGGATCTTGCAGCACACCGAATTGAAAAACGTTTCCGCGCACTCAGGCTGGCGGTGCGTGGTCAGGAGACCGATGTAGTGCAGCTTGATCTGCTGCCACACTTCGCTGTCGATGTTTTCCGCGTCGTATTCGTCTTCGAGCAGTTCGACGCATTCTTCGACGCGCTCGTCGTAGGAGGTAATGCGATCGCGCGCGAGCCTTTGCAGGCCGTGCCAGTCGCCGGTTTCGAAGAGCGTCTTCGCGTGGATCGCGGCGTCGCGGAAGATCCGGTAATGGCGGTCGAATCCTTCGAGCATCGTCTGGGCGACGTCAAAGCCGATTTGCGACGACAGCAGTTTGGGGAAGTGATTCATGTCGACCGTGCATTCGTCCCATGTCGTGAAGACACCCGTGATTGTATCGTCCGGGTGGGCCCGCGACGCATCGCGCCGCTCGGCTCGCGCCTTGCCGCCTTGTGGGCGTTGTCAGGCGTTCACCGACTTTCCAGCTATCTTCGCTCAATGCGCCGGTTTGGCATCGCTAACCGGCGCAAATTCCGGCAAAAAAATTGCTTCGTGCTGCGCTTGACTGCGTTACGTTGCGTTTATCCGGCTCGTGCCGTGCCGTGCCACGCCACGCCGTGCCACGTCACGCTTCGCTCATGCGGGCTTCGCCTCGCGTGCGCCACCGTCGAGCAACGCGCGCGCCTGGGCTTCGTATTGCGCGAGATCTTCGAGCGTCGCGTTCAGGTCTTCCAGTTGACGCTCCAATACCTCGCGATGACGCGCCACCGTGGCAAGAAACGCGTGCAATTGCGGCACGGTGTCGGTCGGCGATTCGTACACGTCCAGCAGTTCGCGAATTTCCGACAGCGTGAAGCCGAGCCGTTTGCCGCGCAGCGTGAGCTTCAGACGCGTTCTGTCGCGGCCCGAATAGACGCGCCGCAATCCGCTCGACCCTTCGCGGCTCGGCGAGAGTAAACCCTGATCTTCGTAGAAACGGATCGCGCGCGGCGTGACATCGAATTCCCGCGCGAGCTCGGTGATCGTGTATTGCGTATTCATACGGGGCATCCCGTGGCCGGGCAGAAAATCGGATTGGACGATAGAATCGACGTTTACGTTATCGTCAACCTGAGCTGAACGCAACCATTGCTGCAACCACGGCGCGACACGGCAAGCGCGCGCCACAACCACGCCGACCGGCATCGCACACCTCGCCATGCCGGACGGCCGACGGAGGAAGACATCCCCAATGAATGCACTCGAACATCAACTTCAATACCCATTCAACGACAGCTTGCCGGAAGCCGGCCAGACGATGGAAGTCGCGCCCGGCGTGTTCTGGCTGCGCATGCCGCTGCCTTTCGCGCTCGACCACATCAACCTGTGGCTGCTGCGTGACGAGATCGACGGCAAGCAGGGCTGGACGGTGGTGGATTGCGGCATCACGTCGGACACGATCAAGCAGAACTGGGAGAGCGTGTTCGACTCGCTGCTCGACGGCCTGCCGGTGTTGCGCGTGATCGTCACGCACTGCCATCCGGACCATATCGGCCTCGCGCACTGGGTGTGCAGCGGCGGTGACAGGAAGCGCTGGGACGCGCGGCTCTGGATGACGCTCGGCGAATACATGCAGGCTCGCGTGATGGCCGCCGGCGACGGTTCGAATGCAGGCGGCGAGGCGGCGGCGCGGCACTTCGCGCGCCACGGTCTGAACGATGAGGATTCGCTCGAGAAGCTGCGCAACCGCAAGAGCTACTACTCGAGCCTCGTGCCGGCGATCCCGGGGCAATACCGGCGTCTGCGCGAAGCCGATGGCGTGAAGATCGGCGGCAGGACGTGGCGGGTGGTGACGGGCTTCGGCCATTCGCCGGAACACTGCGCATTGCATTGCGAAGAAACCGGCGTGCTGATTTCCGGGGACATGGTGCTGCCACGCATTTCGACCAACGTGTCGGTGTTCGATATCGAACCGGAAGGCTCGCCGCTCGCGCTGTATCTGGAGTCGCTCGGCCGCTACGAGACCATGCCTGAAGAGACACTGGTACTGCCGTCGCATGGCAAGCCGTTTCGCGGCGTGCGCACGCGTATCCGGCAACTGCGCGAGCATCACGACGCGCGGTTGGCCGAAGTGCGCGAAGCATGTACTCAGAAGCCGCGGAGCGCCGCCGACATCGTGCCTTTGATGTTCAAGCGCCAGCTCGACATCCATCAGATGACGTTCGCGCTGGGTGAGGCGCTCGCGCATTTGCATCTGCTGTGGCTCGCGGGCGAGTTGAAGCGCACTCAGGACGCGGACGGCGTGATCCGTTTTTCAGCGTCGTGAGTGATGAGATCGCGTTGATGCGTCGATAAAAAAAGCCCGGTTATGCAAACCGGGCTTTTTTCTGTGTACCTTCGGGCAAGCGCGAATTACTGCACCGAGACCGTCCCGAAGTTGACCCGGCCAAACGGGCTCACGTGATAACCGCTGACGTTCGTGCGCGTGATCGCCGAGGCGGTCGGATAGCCGAGCGGAATCCACAGCGCCTGATCGTGGATGATCTGCTGCGCCTGTTCATACGCCTTGGTGCGCTTGGCCTGGTCCGGCGTGGCCTTGCCGTCGGTGATCAGCTTGTCGAGATCCTGATCGCAAAAGCGCGCGAAGTTGATCCCCGACTTCACCGCGTTGCAACTGAAGAGCGGCGTCAGATAGTTGTCCGGATCGCCGTTGTCGCCGGCCCAGCCCATGAACAGCGAATCATGCTGGCCTTGTTTGGCCTGCTTGATCAGCTCGCCCCACTCGATCACCTTCACGTCCGCCTTCACGCCGATCTTCGCGAAGTCGGCCTGCAGCAATTCGGCGCCGGCCTTCGGATTGGGGTTCAGCACGCTGCCGTTCGGACGCACCCAGATGGTCGTTTCGAAGCCGTTCGGATAGCCCGCATCGGCAAGCAGCTTCTTCGCTTTCGCCGGATCGTACGGCCAGCCCTTGATCGACTTGTTGTAGCTCCACGTGTTCGGCGGATACGGGTTCGTGGCCGGTGTCGCGGTGTTGTCGAACACGGTCTTCAGATAGGTGCTGCGATCGAACGCCATGTTCAGCGCCGCGCGCACCTTCTGGTTGTCGAGCGGCTTCTTCTGCGTGTTCAACGCGACGAACGCGGTCATGAACGCGGGCGTCTGCACGATCGCGAGCGACTTGTCCTGCTTCGCGTCGGCGAGATCCTGCGGCTTCGGCGACAGCGCGATCTGGCATTCACCCGCTTTCACTTTCTGTGCGCGCACGGTGGCGTCCGGCGTGATCGCGTAGATCAGGCGGTCGATCTTCGGCTTCGGCCCCCAGAAGGTCGGGTTCACGTCGTAGCGGATCACCGCGTCCTTCGTGTAGCTCTTCAGGACGAACGGGCCGGTGCCGATCGGCTTCGCGTTCAAATCGGTCTGCTTGCCCGCCTTAAGCAACTCGTCGGCGTATTCGGCCGAATAGATCGATGCGAAACCCATCGTCAGGATCGGCACGAAGGTCGCGTTCGGTACAGTCAGTTCGAACTTGACGGTGTTGTCGTCGACCTTGCTGATCGACTTGATCAGCTTCGGCAAGCCCATCGACTGCGCATGCGGAAAGCCGCTCGCGCCCGTCACCTTGTGCCACGGATTGCTGTCGTTGAGCATGCGCTCGAACGTGAAGACGACATCGTCGGCGTTCAGCGCGCGGCTGGGCTTGAAGTAGTCGGTGGCCTGAAACTGCACGTTCGGGCGCAGATGGAACGTGTAGGTGAGGCCGTCGGCGCTCACGTCCCACTTCTCGGCCAGCGCCGGCACCACCTTCTTCGTGGCCTCGTCGTACGAGACCAGCGAGTTGAAGATCACATCGGCCGACGCGTTGGTCGTGACGAGCGAATTGAACTGCACCACGTCGAAGCCGTCCGGGCTTGATTCGGTACAGACGGTCAGCGGTTTGGCGAGCACGAGCGCGGGCGCCGTGAACAGTAGGGCGGCTGCGAGCAGTTTGAAGCGCATAGGTTCTCCCATAACGAGCGCAGTCAGTCGGTGCGTCTGGTTGTGCGTTATTCCGGTGACGAGGGACGGGCGTCGACGCCGCCCTGATTGTGATACGTTTCCGGCGCTCGCGCATGGTGTGGGTGATCCCGGCTCATGCGCGCCGCGTGCCTTCGCGAAAGCTTATCGAAGGGAGATTATGGCGACAACAACTTAATCCGCATATCCATATGGAGAGCGGACGTCCGCGCTCATGGCGTTGACGCAAGCCGCTGCAGATAAGCGACGCCTTCGATCGCGCGCACGCCATACCACGACACCATTTCGCCGTCGATCAACTCGATGCGCTTGCCCGCCAGCCTCGGGTCACGCGCGAGCGCGTCGCGATGCGTCTGCGTGAAGCGATACGGCTCGCTGGACAGCAGGATGCGGTCGACATCGGCGAGCCACGGCGCGTCGTCGAAGTCGAGCATCGGATAACGCGCGGCGCCCGACGCTCCGCCTCGCACATCGGGCAGCGTGCGCCAGTTCACGAGCCTCAGCATCGCGGCGATGTATGTGTCGCGCGCCACGCTCATCCACGGCTCGCGCCAGATTAGATACAGCACGTTTTGCGCGACGAAAGCCTGCGCCGCAGCTTCGCGCAGCCGGCCTTCGAGTCTTTCGCCGAGCCTTTGAGCTTCCTGCTTACGGTCGAAGATCGCGCCCAGCAGCGCGTAAAGCGAGAGATTGTCTTGCGGTGTCTGCGGATGAGTGACGACGATATGCGGCACGAACGCGCGCAATTGCTCGACGGTGTCGCGCTCGTTTTCGTCGATATTGACGATCAGATGAGTAGGGCGCAGCGCGCGAATTGCGTCCAGCTTGACGGCCTTGGTGCCGCCGACCTTGCGGACCTCGCGCACCTTGTCGTGCGGATGCACGCAAAAGCCGGTGCGCCCGACGATCTGCCGGTCGAGCCCAAGCGCGAAAAGTGTTTCGGTGACGCTCGGCACCAGCGAGACGATGCGCGCGGCGGCGCCCGCTGTTTCGTGCGCGACGCCGGCTGCATCGACCGCACGTGGTTGCATGATTTATTCGGCGGCGACGCGCGGCTTGCGCGGCGCGCGTTCGAACGCGCGGTCGTAGAGCCAGCGCGGCAGCACGTGCAGCAGCATCGCGACGATGCGCATCTGCCACGGAAACACCGCGAACGCCGTCTGCTGCTCGACCGCATGCGCGACCTTGGCGGCGAAACGGTCGGCGTCCATCAGGAACGGCATCATGTACGGGTTGTGCTCGGTCATCGGCGTGCGGATATAGCCGGGCGCGATGGTAACGACGCCGACACCGTGCGGCCGCATCTCGACACGCAACGCTTCGAGATACTTGAGCGCCGCCGACTTCGACGCGCTATAGGCGCCCGAGCCCGGCAAGCCGCGCACACTGGCGACGCTGGCGATGCCGACCAGCGTGCCGCGCTTCGCGGCGACCATCGCGGCGGCGAACGGTTCGAAGGTGGCGACCATGCCGAAGTAGTTGACGTCCATCACCTCGCGGAAGGTGCGCAGATCGCCCTGTCCGGTGACCGCGCCGCGGCTGATGCCGGCGTTGGCGATCACGATATCCGGCAGGCCGTGTTGCGCGATGAACTGCGCGGCCGCTTCGGCGAGCGCTTCGGCGTCACGAACGTCGACGGAATAAATGGAGATGGTGTTGTGCGGATGGGACTGCTGGAACGCGGCGAGCGCGCCGCCGCGGCGGGCAACCAGGCCGAGAATCGCGCCGCGCCGCGCATAGTCGGCGGCAAGCGCGAGGCCGATGCCACTCGAAGCGCCGGTAATGAAAACCTTCAGCGGTGAACTCATTCCGGCGCCTCGTCTTTACATCTTCCTGGCGCGGACTTGCTGCACCAGGTAGTCGAGCACCTGGATCGTGCCCGGCAGGCTGTCGGTCGCGGCCGGGCCGGTTTCATACTTGCCTTGCACGGCCAGCGTCGGCACGCCGTCGATCTTGTACGTGTCGAGCATCTTCTTGTCTTTCTGCAGCGCGCTTTGCGTCGAGAACGAGTTGTACGCTTCCATGTACTTCTTCGGATCGACGCCGAGCTTCGCGAGGAATTTACTCTGGTCTTCCGGCGTCAGCAGGTAGTTCTTGTTGACGTGGATTTCGTTGAAGATCTTCGGCGTGAGTTCGTTCACGACGCCGAGTGCGTCGAGCGCGTGGAACATCTTCGAGTGCGGAATGAAGTCGTCGCGGAAGGCGACCGGCACGCGCTTGAACACGACGTCCGGACCCTGCTTCTTCGCCCATGCTTCGAGGTACGGGTTAAATTCGTTGCAGTGCGGGCAGCCGTACCAGAAGAACTCGATGACTTCGATCTTGCCGGCCGGCACGTCGGTAGGCTGCGGCGAAGCCAGCACGGTGTAGTCCTTGCCCGACACCGGCGCGGCCGGCGACGCCTGCGCCGAGGCGGCAATCAGACCCAGCGAAAGAAACAGAATGCTCAGCAGTTTTTTCATGTTGTGTTGACTCGAGTAGGCGGAGAAACGGTGGCGCCACGCAAATGCCCGTCACCGTTTCCAGATTCGGCATTGGACGTTGCAACTGTCCGACGAGTTGTGACACGCACCGCGCACCGATAGTTTCGGTGGCCGCGCGTGCCGACGTTTACCGTTTGTTTATTGTTTGGTGAAGCGGATCACGGCGGTATCCACGCCCGCGTCCGACAGACGCTGACGGCTCGAATTCATGTCTTCGAACTTCGAGAACGGTCCGATGCGCACGCGATAGTACGTCACGCCGCCCGCATCCCGCTGGGTCACCTTCGATTCGAAGCCCTGGAACGCGAGACGCGCGCGCTGCTGTTCGGCATCGGCTGCGGTCTTGTATGCGCCCACCTGCAGGAAGTAGCCGGTGTTCGCATCGCCCGGCGCTGGCGCCGCGCTTGCGCCCGGCTTGGCGGCGTTAGCGGTAGCCGGGGCCGAGGTACTCTTCGGCGCGGAGCCCGCGGCGGTAGCGGCCGGCGCGCTGGAGGCTTGCGGCTTTTTCGCCGGAGCGGGCACGGCGGACGTGCCGGTACCGTTATCCTGCGAAGGCTTTGGCGCGACCGCCGTGCCGTTCGCATTACCTGCCGACGGCGGCACTTCGACGATCTGCGGTTCTTCGAGCATGCCCGACTGGGTCTGCGAGTTGGTCTGGCCCGGTGCGGTATTGGGCGGCGCGGGTTGCGCTGCCTGCGGCACCGGCTGGCCCGGCGTCTTGCCTTGCAGCGGACGGTTCGGGTCATATTGCGTCTGGCTCGCGCCGGCGTCCGACGCCGCGGGCGGCGCCACCTTCGACACGAACGGCGTAGGCGCACGGGTGATATACAGCGCCACCACTACCGCGATCGCAAGGCCAACGATCAGGCCCAGCACGATGCCGAGAAAAGTCCCCCCGGTTTGTTTCGATTGCTTTGTTGTGCGGCGTGGTTTTGCCATCGTACGAATCACCTGCAAAAAGAATCCTGGAACGGCCGTCGATTATAACGACGGCCGCGTGCATGTTGCGTCGGAGGACTTACATCTTGACGGGAGCGGAGACGCCGATCGTCGCGAGACCGTTGGCCAGCACTTGACGCGTGGCCGCGAGCAGCGCGACGCGTGCATTGCGCTCGGCCGCATCGTCGACCAGCACGCGTTCGGCTCTGTCATTGTAGAACGAGTGGAATTCGCCGGCGAGGTCGCGCAGGTAGAACGCGACCGCGTGCGGCGCGAGTTCGTCGGCCGCGTGTTGCAGCATGTCCGGGAATTCGGCGAGCTTGTTCAGCAGGGCCATCGCGCGTTCGCTCTTGAGCGGTGCGACGTCTACGTTCGCGAGCGTGCTTTCGTCCGTGTTGTAGCGCGCCTTGCATTCGGCGATCACCGAGCAGATCCGTGCGTGCGCATATTGCACGTAATGCACCGGATTTTCGTCGTTCTGCTTCAGTGCGAGGTCGATGTCGAACACGAACTCCGTGTCCGCCTTGCGCGAGATCAGGAAGAAGCGCACCGCGTCCCGGCCGCGGCGAATCGTTTCCTCGTCGATCAGGTCGACAGCGGCTTCCGAACCCGGCGTCGCGCCGCCCGACCATTCGATCAGGTCGCGCACCGTCACGTAGCTGCCGGCGCGCTTGGAGATTTTCACCTCTTCGCCGTTGCGCATGACCGTGACCATCTTATGCAGGATGTAGTCGGGATAGCCCTTCGGAATGCCGACGCCGAGACCCTGCAGGCCGGCGCGCACGCGCGCGATCGTGCCGTGGTGGTCCGAGCCCTGAACATTGATAACTTTAGTGAAGCCGCGCTCCCACTTGGCGACGTGATAGGCGACGTCGGGCACGAAGTAGGTGTAGGTGCCGTCGGTCTTGCGCATCACGCGGTCTTTGTCGTCGCCGTCGTCGGTGGTGCGCAGCCACAGCGCGCCTTCCTGCTCGTAGGTCTTGCCGGCGGCGATCAGCGCCTCGACGGTTTTCTCGACCCGGCCTTCCGTGTACAGCGACGACTCCAGGTAGTACTGGTCGAACTTCACGCCGAAAGCCTGCAGGTCCATGTCCTGCTCGCGGCGCAGATACGCGACCGCGAAACGGCGGATCGCTTCGAGATTCTCGACGTCGCCCGCGCCGGTGACCGGCTCGCCGTCGCTCGCGGCCACCGTCGCGCCGTTCAGATAGTCCTTCGCGATATCGGCGATGTACTCGCCGTTGTACGCCGAAGCCGGCCAGCCCTCGTCGCCGGGAGCGAGGCCGCGCGCGCGCGCCTGAGTGGACAGCGCGAGCGTGTGGATCTGCACGCCGGCGTCGTTGTAGTAGAACTCGCGATGCACATCCCAGCCCTGCGAGGCCAGCACGTTCGACAGCGCGTCGCCGAGCGCGGCCTGGCGGCCATGGCCGACGTGCAGCGGCCCGGTCGGGTTGGCCGACACGAATTCGATCAGCACATGCTTGCCGGCGTCGCGTTGCGAGCGGCCGAATGCGCCTTTCTCGGCGAACACGGCGGCAATCACCGCCTGCTTGGCCGCGGCCGTGAGGCGCAAGTTGATGAAGCCGGGGCCGGCCACTTCGGCTGCTTCGACGAGACCCTGGGCATGCGGCTGCGCGAGCAGCGCGTCGACGATCTGCTGGGCCAGCTGGCGCGGATTGGCGCGCAGCGGCTTGGCGAGTTGCATCGCCACATTGCACGCGACGTCGCCGTGCGCGGCGACCTTCGGGCGTTCGAGTGTGATGGTGGGCGACACGAAAGCGGCTTCGCTCGCGCCTTGCGTGGCGAGCGCGACCTGCTTCACGGTGTCGGCGAGCAGGGTTTCGAGGGTATGTTTATGTGCGGGCAGCATGCTTGTTGCGAGTCCAGTGAGGCAATCCGGTGATGCGGAAGAGGCGCCGGCCGCGTGGCTGGCGCGGCCGATTCGTTAGAAGCGTGGAAAGCGGCGAGGCACCGGCGCGGCTTTTCGAAGGCGCCGGGGTACATCCGAAGCGCCATCGGGCACGTTGTCTGCAACGCGGTAAGCGGTGCACGGCAACTTGCAGCGGTGTCGACTGCCACGGCATGCGAGTTGGGGCCAACCGGCCCGGCCACGCTGCTTGCGCTTCGCCTCGCGCGGCGCAGGGCGGCGCGCTTTTCCGTCCAGACGGATTTTAGCAGGTGCTAATATGTTCAATGAGATGCCCAGCAAGGGCCGTGGCCGCCGCGCCTGACCGGCGAGTTGTCGTGACAGGCGCGTCATGCGCGCCGGCAGCCGCCTTCGGGCCGCTCGCGCGTCGATCCAACATAACGAAAAAGGGAACAGTCATGCTGATTACTTTCAAATGCCGCGCCTGCCCAGACGTGATGATGCTGGAGAATCTGGCTCAGTATCTGGTCGGCATTGTCGGCAAACGCCTTGGGGAGCGGGGCGTCATCACTCACGACGAACTGGGCCCGGCTATCGAGAAGCTCGAAACCGCCATCACCTTCGACAAGCAGGAACGCGCCGAGCACGACGGCCATTTCCACGAAGGCGAAGATGGTCATGATCATCACGAGATTCCGCCGGGGCTCGCGCAACGCGCGTATCCGTTCCTCGACATGCTGCGCGCGGCGCAGAAGGCAAACGCGGACATCGTTTGGGGGCTCTGACCCCCCGCATGCCGCGCGAGAGCGTGTGCGGCAGCCGCAATGGCTGACCACGCGAGGCCCGAGGCCTGACGCACCAATGAAAAGAGCCCGCTCGACGCGGGCTCTTTGTTTTTGCAGCGGGCCGGGGCCGGCCGTGCCGCTTACTGGCTGGCGGCCACTGCCGGGGCGGCAGCGGGCGCCGACGCACCTTTCTTCGTCTTCTGCTTCTTCGGTTTCTTGACGTGCTTCTGAACCGGCGGCGAATACGAACTGACCGCGCTGGAGCCGCCGGGGGCGGCGGGCTGGGCCAGCGCCGCCGAGGCGCCCACGGCAAGCGAAACAGCAGTCAATAACAGCGCCAGCTTTTTCATACGATTTTCTCCGTTGACGATTGCAATTAGATAAGCCGACGCGTTTTGGCCGCGCCTGGCGGGATGAAACCGACCCAGTCTACAAAGCCGAAAATTACGCTGCCGCAAATATTCAGTCTTTCAGACCCGATATGGTGGGTTTCCCGCCACAAGGCTTACAGCAATGGCGCCAACGCGCGCTCGGCGTCCTTTTTCGACAGCGACATGCGCTGCGCGTAGTCTTCGAGCTGGTCCTGGCCGATCTTGCCGACCGAGAAATACGTGCTGTCCGGGTGCGCCAGATAGAAGCCCGACACGCTGGCCGCCGGCAGCATCGCGAGGGATTCGGTCACGCTCATGCCGATTTCGGTGGCGTGCAGCACGTCGAACATGTCGCGCTTCACGAGGTGATCCGGGCAGGCCGGATAGCCGGGCGCCGGACGGACGCCGCGATATTTTTCGGCGATCAGCTCGTCGTTCGAGAGGGTTTCGGTGTTCGCGTAGCCCCACAGGTCGCGCCGCACGCGTGCGTGCAGCGCTTCGGCGAACGCTTCGGCGAAGCGGTCGGCGAGCGCCTTCAGCATGATCGCGCTGTAGTCGTCGTGATCCTTTTCGAACTGCTTTTCCTTCACGTCGACGCCCAGACCCGCCGTCACCGCGAACATGCCGATGTAGTCGGCCACGCCTGAGTCTTTCGGCGCGATGAAGTCGGCGAGCGACCGGTTCGGCCGCATCACGCCGTCCACCACCGGCCGCACGCTTTGCTGGCGCAGGTTGCGCCACGTGAGTGCGACTTCCGAGCGCGATTCGTCCGTGTAGATTTCGATGTCGTCGTCGTTGACCGTGTTGGCCGGCAGCAGCGCGATCACGCCGTTGGCCTGCAGCCAGCGGCCCTGGATCAGACGCGCGAGCATCGACTTGCCGTCCGAGAACACGCGTCTTGCCGATTCGCCGACGATCTCGTCGTTCAGGATCGCCGGATACGGACCGGCCAGGTCCCAGGTCTGGAAGAACGGACCCCAGTCGATGTAGTTCGCGAGCTCGTTCAGATCGAAGTTCTTGAACACACGGCGGCCGATGAATTTCGGCTTGACCGGCTGATAGTTCGCCCAGTCGACCTTGGTCTTGTTCGCGCGGGCTTCGGCGAGCGTGACCATCGGCTGCGCTTTCTTGTTGGCGTGCTGGTCGCGGATGCGGTCGTAGTCGGCCTTGAGTTCGTCGACGTATTTTGCCGCGCCTTCATCGGACAGCAGGCTCGACGCCACCGACACCGAGCGCGACGCGTCCGGCACATAGACCACCGGGCCTTCGTAATGCGGCGCGATCTTCACCGCGGTGTGCACGCGCGAGGTGGTCGCGCCGCCGATCAGCAGCGGAATCTTTTTCACGCGGAAGTAGTCGTCGCGCTGCATTTCCGACGCGACGTAGGCCATCTCTTCGAGGCTCGGCGTGATCAGCCCGGAGAGCCCGATGATGTCCGCGCCTTCGACCTTCGCCTTCGCGAGAATGTCGTTGCACGAGACCATCACGCCCATGTTGACCACTTCGAAGTTATTGCACTGAAGCACCACGGAGACAATGTTCTTGCCGATGTCGTGCACGTCGCCCTTCACCGTGGCGATGACGATCTTGCCCTTCGCGCGCACGTCGGCGCCGGCTTCGGCGAGCTGCTTCTTTTCTTCTTCGATGAACGGGATCAGATGCGCGACCGCCTGCTTCATCACGCGCGCCGATTTCACGACCTGCGGCAGGAACATCTTGCCCTGACCGAACAGGTCGCCGACGATGTTCATGCCGTCCATCAGCGGACCTTCGATCACGCTGATCGGGCGGCCGCCTTCCGCCGCGATCTTCGCACGCACTTCCTCGGTATCTTCGACGATGAAATTGGTGATGCCCGACACGAGTGCGTGCGCCAGACGTTTTTCGACCGGCTGGTTGCGCCACTCGAGGTTCTCTTCCTTCTTCGCGGCGCCGGTCTTGAACTTGTCGGCGATTTCGAGCAGACGGTCGGTGCCGTCTTCACGACGGTTCAGCACCACGTCTTCCACGCGCTCGCGCAACTCGGGGTCGAGGTCGGCATATACGCCGAGCTGGCCCGCGTTGACGATGCCCATGTCCATGCCCGCCTGGATCGCGTGATAGAGGAACACGGTGTGGATCGCTTCGCGCACCGGGTCGTTGCCACGGAACGAGAACGACACGTTCGACACGCCGCCGCTCACCTTCGCGTACGGCAGGTTCTGTTTAATCCAGCGCGTCGCGTTGATGAAGTCGACCGCGTAGTTGTTGTGTTCTTCGATACCGGTGGCGACCGCGAAGATGTTCGGATCGAAGATGATGTCTTCCGGCGGGAAGCCGACTTCGTTCACGAGGAAGTCATACGAGCGTTTGCAGATCTGCGTCTTGCGCTCGAAGGTGTCGGCCTGGCCCTGTTCGTCGAAGGCCATCACCACGGCGGCCGCGCCGTAGCGGCGAATCAGGTTCGCGTGATGGCGGAACGCCTCTTCGCCTTCTTTCAGCGAGATCGAGTTGACGATCGCCTTGCCTTGCACGCACTTCAGGCCCGCTTCGATCACTTCCCACTTCGACGAGTCGATCATGATCGGCACGCGCGCGATGTCCGGCTCCGACGCGATCAGATTCATGAAGCGCACCATCGCCGCTTTCGAATCGAGCATCGCTTCGTCCATGTTGACGTCGATGACCTGCGCGCCGTTTTCGACCTGCTGGCGCGCGACGGCAATCGCATCGTCGAACTGGTCGTTCAGGATCATTCGCGCGAACGCTTTCGAGCCAGTCACGTTGGTGCGTTCACCGACGTTGATGAAAAGCGTCCCGGACGTGACGTTGAACGGCTCGAGGCCGGCAAGGCGCATGGTGTGATCGGTCATGGCGTATGTGCGAGTCGATTGCTTGCGTTGAGGTGCGGCTACGGTGCGGCTATTTCGGTACTGCGGGAGCGGCGGCCCGAACTCGGGCCGCCGGGCTCAGGCGGCGTCGCGATACTGGGTCGGCCACTGGCGCGGCTTCACTTCGGCGAGCGCCTGGGCAATCGCCGCGATGTGCTCCGGCGTCGTGCCGCAGCAGCCGCCCGCGATGTTCACGAGACCGGCCTGGGCGAACTCCTTGAGCAGGCCGGAGGTATCCGCGGGCAATTCGTCGAAGCCGGTGTCGCTCATCGGATTCGGCAAACCGGCGTTCGGATAGCACGACACGTAAGTGTCACAAAGCTTCGCCAGTTCGGCGATGTACGGGCGCATCAGCGCCGCGCCCAGCGCGCAGTTCAGACCGAACGTAAGCGGCTTCGCGTGACGCAGCGAGTTCCAGAACGCCTCGACGGTTTGCCCCGACAGAATACGCCCCGACGCGTCCGTGACGGTGCCGGAGATCATGATCGGCAGACGCTCGCCCGTGTCTTCGAACAGCTCGTCGAGCGCGAACAGCGCGGCTTTGGCATTGAGCGTGTCGAAGATCGTTTCGACGAGGAACAGGTCCACGCCGCCGTCGAGCAGCGCCTTGGCCTGCTCGTAGTAGGCGGTGCGCAGTTCGTCGAAGGTCACGTTGCGTGCGCCCGGATCGTTCACGTCAGGGGAAATGCTCGCGGTCTTCGGCGTCGGTCCGATGGCGCCCGCGACGAAGCGTGGCTTGTCCGGCGTCGAATACTTGTCGCACGCGGCGCGCGCCAGTTTTGCCGACTCGAGATTCATCTCGATGGCCAGCGCTTCCATGCCGTAGTCCGCCTGCGCCACCGTGGTCGCGCCGAACGTGTTGGTTTCGACGATGTCGGCGCCCGCCGCCAGATACTGCTCATGAATCTCGGCGATGATCTGCGGCTGCGTGATCGACAGCAACTCGTTGTTGCCCTTGATGTCGCGCCCGTAGTCCCTGAAGCGCTCACCGCGATAGCGGGCTTCGTCGAGCTTGTAGCGCTGGATCATCGTGCCCATTGCGCCGTCCAGGATCAGGATGCGCGATTTGAGCAGCGCGGGGAGCGCCGTGCCGCGCGTGTAGGCGGGCTCGGAACGGACTGGCGTGGCGGTTTGAGCAGGCTGGTTCATGGCGGATGAGGGCTTGCGCCGGCTTTTTCGGGAAACCTGTCATTGTAGCCGCTGCCGGGCGGATGCGCCCGGCGCGGGTGAAGCCACGCCCGGGCGTGCGGGGCAAGGCAGTGAGCCAAAGATAATGCGAGAAGCGGTACGGGGACAAACCGTTGGCGAGGCCAAAGCGCGCTGCCAAGAAAACGGCCCAGCGAGGCAAAAGCCTGCTGGGCCGTTTTACGAGTGCTGACCGCCTTATAAAGGCCGCCGGCCGGGCCGGACGGCGCGGTCAATCCATGTCGCCAAAGAGATTGAAGCGAATCCCGCGGTTAGTGAAGGATCACCGGTTGGTGCATCAGGCTGTCGAACTGGCCGAGAAATTCGTCGACCTCGTCCAGAGACGGTTCCTCTTCGATCAACTTCTGCACGTGCTCGCGAAAGCGCGCCGCCATTGCACCGTCGATGTAGATTTCGCGCTGCATGTTTTTATCGACGATCTCGTAGCCACCCGACTTCATGGCCAGAGGACCTTCCTGCGGCGGAAACTCGACGACACAATAGTTGGGGCTGTTGTAGATCATTTGCATGGCGACACTCCTTATTTCCGTTGGCTCCTGGCCGTTTCTGCACCATACGTGGAGCGTATGTGGTGGAATTCAAGGGGTGGGTCCGGATGTGACGCTTGCCCAGCGTCCGAACCTACCGGTTAGACCGGCCTTTCAAGAAACGTTTCAAGCAGTGCAGCAAAACGGTGAGATTGCTCGATGGGCGCGAGATGAGCGGCGTCGAGGAGTTCGAACTGTGCGCCTTCGATGGCGTCTGCTATTGCACGCGTAGCAGCAGGCGGCGTGCCTGAGTCGTGGTGGCCCGCCACGGTCAAGGTTGGACAACGAATGCTTCCCAGCTTACTGCTTACGTCGAAATCGCGCAGCGCTTCGCATGCCATGGCGTAGCCTTCTGGCAACGTATGGGCGAGCACGTCGCGAATCTGCTCTACCGCTTCGGGGTGCGCGGCCTGAAAGCCGGGTGTGAGCCAGCGGCTCAAAGTCGTGGGCACCAGCGCCGCGACGCCGTCGCTGCGCGCTGCATGGGCGCGTTGATCCCAGACGGCGCGGTTCTCCGGCAACGTGCCGGCCGTGCTGTCGGCGATCGTCAAGGTGTCGACGCGTGAAGGGTGGTTCAGCGCGAATTGCTGCGCGATCATGCCGCCCATCGACATGCCGACCAGATGAGTCGTCGGGGCACCCAGCGCATCGAGCAGCGCGGCGAGATCGTTTGAAAGATCGTCGACGCTGAACGGCTTGCCGGATACCGCCGTCTCGCCGTGGCCGCGCACGTCGTAGCGCAGCACGGTGTAGTCGTCGCGGAAATAGCCGGCAAGCTGGTCCCAGACGGACAGATCGCCCCCCAGTTGGTGGATGAACGTCAGCCACGGGCCGCCGCCCTCGTTGCTCAGCACATAGCGCGTTTCGATTCCGTTGATGTTCACTTGCATGCGGGCTCCTTGAAGGGAACGCAGTGGAAGGTCCGTTCGTCCGTTTGCACGCGTCGTGTTCCGCCCCCGCGATTTGGGGCTGATCCATATACGCAGCGCACGCGCGAACGGTTGCAGCAACTGGTGCGAGTCGGCGTCGTCGTGGAAGTTCGGCGATCCGGTCGAGACCCTGTTCAGGTTGTGGGGATGTCAGGGTTTGACGTTGCCCGGGGCGGTCGGATCGACCGGTGCGGCGGGCGCGGGTTCGGGCGTAAGTGCCGATGCGTCGGCGGGCGAGGTGGTTGAATTGTCAGGCGAGGGCGAGGGCGAGGGCGAGGGCGACGGCGACGGCGACGGCGACGGCGAGGGCGAAGCGGCCGCGCCGCCGTCATTGCCGCTACCGCCGGTCGATCCCGCATCGTCGAGCGAGAGCTTGCCGCGCCACACCAGTTCGAATTGCGTGCCGTTCGGTTCTGTTTGAACGATGCGCGCGGGCAGCCAGCCGAGCGACGGCGCGAGCCACACGTCGATGCGTCGCATGTCGCCGTCATGACGCGGCAAGCGTTTGAAATGCCGCGTGTCGAGGTAGCCTTCGGCCGTGCGAATGGTCTCGTCGCCGATCGTTTCGACCGGCCAGTTCTCGCCGCTGTCGTTATCGACGACGAAGAACTGCCGGGTCACACCGGGCTTATACGCGGACGGGTCGCCGCGTACGAGGCTCGCAAGCTGCATCACCATGCTGAAACGGTCCTGCGCGCCGTCGGCCAGCGGCAGCGTGGCCGGTGTGCGCGTGAAGCCGATCTTTTTATCGGTGCGGTTGAAGATGGCGATGTCTTCCGCCCGATGGCCGCGCTTTTCGCTGTACTGATCGGGCGCGAGACCGAACGCATCGAGGCGGCCACGGCTCGAATAGACAAACGGGCCGACGAACGGCAGCGGCACGGACACGATCATCTCGTAGCCTTGCGCGTTGCTGGTCCAGTGGATCGTGCCGGGCTGATTGCGCACGCCGTTGTAGAACGTGTCGTACTGTAATTCGGCGGATGGCGGGACCGAAAACTTCACCCCAGGCGCCGCTTGAGGCGCGCTGGCCGCAGCGGGTGTGCTGGCTGTGTCTGCGGCATTTGCGGCGGCATCGGCGTGGGCATTGGGACTCGCCGCCGCGGCCGGCGCGCTTGCCGCCACGTCCGACGCAGCCGCGGCTGGCGGCGTAGCTTGCGTTGCCGGCTGCAGGGCGGTCAGCACGTGTTCGCGCGGTGGACTCGCCGCGGCCTTATGGGCGGGCGCCGGGGCGGGCACGGGTGGCGCGGCCGGCGCGGGTTTGCGCTCGATGCGCTCGGGCGTCAGCAGCGCGACCTGCACCGGCACGTTCTCGTGATCGGTTGGATTGAGCGTCGCGCGGTTGCGTTCGAACCACTGCGCGGCAATCCAGTGCAGAACGGCCACCACGGCCAGCACCGCAAGCCATCGCCACGCGCGCGACCCGCCGCGCCGCCCGTTGGGCGGCAGGCGATTGACGCGGCGTGTGGCGGGAGCTGAGGCCATCGGCGATTGAATGTGGGTGGATGGAATGGGTCGGGATGGATGCGGGCGCTGCGGGGCGCACGGGTGTCGGCTGACGCGCGAAAGGCGTTCACTGCGACGTGCGCACGCACGGCAAGCGGCGAACGGATTCGACCGCGCAGCCGCGCATGATGTTCCGCGACGGCGAAAACACGCCGGGGCCCTATGCGTGCGACGCGGCCCGCCGTGTCCATCATGGCGGCAGCGTCGACCATGCCCGCAACCCCATACCGCCGACATCGAATCAAACTGCCGACGACCGCAACCCCACCCGGCCCCTCAATTTTCGTGACGTGGCGCGGCACTATACCCTAGCTCGTACGAGAGCTTTTGCGCGCATTCACGCAGCGCCGTATCGATCTCGCCGCCCCAGCGGATATCGAACCCGCCTTCCTGGCCGAGCGTGACGAGGCCGAGCGCGAGTTCGCCGGTCGAGTCGAACACCGGCATGCAGAACGCGTGGATAGTCGGCAGCAACATGCCTTCCACGCGCGCCGCCTGATGCTCGCGGACCTGAGCCAGCACCTTGTCGACTTCCTCGCGCGTGCCCGGCCCGCCCATCTGCGACGAGCGGCGCGAATCGGCGAGTTCGCGCTCGAGCATCGCGGCGGTTTTGCTCGCCGGCAGATAGGCGGCGAACAGCAGGCCGGTGGCGGAACTGAGCAGCGGCATCACGTCGCCGAGTTTCAGCGACGCCTTGGCCGGATGGCTCGACTCCATCCAGTGAACCATGGTCGGCCCCTGATTGCCCCACACGGCGATGCCGACCGTCAGATCGAGCCGGTCGCGCAACTCGGCGAGCGCGATTCGCGCGAGCTTGACGCCGTCCACGCGCGCAAGCCGCGCAAGACCCAGTTGCAACGCGAAACCGCCGAGTTCGTAGCGGCCCGACAGCGGGTCTTGCGCGACGACGCCGAGGCGCAGAAAACTCACCAGATAACGATGCGCCTTCGCCGGGCTCATGCCGGCGCGCTGCGCGAGATCGCGCAGCATCATCGCGCGCGGTTCGCGAGTCAGCACGTCAAGCAGGCGAAAGCCGACTTCAATCGACTGGATGCCCGAGCGCAGTTTCTCCTCGCCGGCCTCGATGCTTTCGTCGTCGGCTTCGGAGGCGTCGAGCGGGTCAGCTGAGGCGGTGTCGGTGCGGATCGCGCCCGAGCGGGTGGTTGGAGGCATGAGCGGGGCGCATCGAGCGCGTTCAAAAGATGATGGAAAGAAATGAGTGGCGGCACATTGGATAGCGGCGTTCGCGCGCAGTCGTGGTCGCCCGTCAACGCACCGGTATCGTGCAGGGCAACCGGCAGCCAGCAGCGCCCCTTGCCCCGGCACTCCCCGGCCACTTGGGTCACGCCGATTCACCATCGTAGAATAGATTCCCTCCATCGTCACTACCACGGTTCACTCCTATGAAACTTGCCACGCTGAAGGACGGCACGCGCGACGGCCAACTGATCGCCGTGTCCCGCGACCTGCACACCGCGGCCATTGCCGATGCGATCGCGCCCACCATGCAGCGCGTGCTCGACGACTGGTCCTTCTATGCGCCGCAACTGCACGAGTTGTACGACGCGCTCAATCAGGGCCGCGCGCGCAACAGCTTTTCCTTCGACGCCAGGGAATGCATGGCGCCGCTGCCGCGTGCGTTCCAGTGGGCCGACGGCTCGTCGTACGTGAATCACGTCGAACTCGTGCGACGCGCGCGCGGCGCGGACATGCCGCCGGAATTCTGGACCGATCCGCTGATGTACCAGGGCGGCAGCGACGACTTCATCGGCCCGAAAGACGACGTGGTGTGCGCCTCGGAGGCGTTCGGCATCGACTTCGAAGCGGAAGTCGCCGTGATCACCGCCGACGTGCCGATGGGCGTCACGCCCGACCAGGCGCTCAGAAGCGTGCGCCTGATCACGCTCGTCAACGACGTGTCGCTGCGCAATCTGATTCCTGCCGAACTCGCGAAGGGCTTCGGCTTTTTCCAGAGCAAGCCCGCCACGTCGTTCGCGCCGGTCGCGGTCACGCCCGACGAACTCGGAGAACACTGGCGCGAAGGCCGCGTGCACCGGCCGATGATCGTCCACTGGAACGGCAAGAAGGTCGGCCAGCCGGACGCAGGCACCGACATGGTGTTTCACTTCGGCCAATTGATCGCGCACGCCGCGAAAACGCGCAACCTGCGCGCCGGAGCGATCGTGGGTTCGGGCACGGTGTCGAACAAGGACGCGAAGCGCGGCTATTGCTGTATCGCCGAGAAGCGCTGCCTCGAAACCATCGAGCACGGCGCGCCGCAAACCGAGTTCATGAAATACGGCGATACCGTGAAGATCGAAATGTTCGACGAAGCGGGCAAGTCCATTTTCGGTTCGATCGATCAAGGCATCGCGCCGCTGGATTGAAGCCTGGCGGCGGGGCGAAATGCGCAACCGCGTTCGCGCCAACCTTGCGCAGACGAAAGGGTTTCGCCCGATGCCGCCGCCACGGCGCGCGGCTACACTGACTGGCGCGGCGGCAAGGCCGGGGTGGCGGGCCGCCGGTTCATCGCAAGTCGTGCAGTGAAAACAATGGCGCAAAAAGCCGCGCCCGACGGCGCGGGCGCAGCGCATCGGCAGTCCATCAAAACGAAAAACCGACGTGAGGAGACAGCATGCCGCGATTGGAATCCCTTGAGCCTGGAAGCCGGCGCGCTCGCGCGTCGAACGTGAGTGCATGCATGCGCGCGAGCCATGCGCGCAACCGTTTCGTGCGCCGCGCCGCCGCGCTAGGCACGGTACTCGCCGGCGCGTTGCCCGCGCTGGCGATCGCGCAGGTCAAGATCGGCCTCGTGCTGTCGCTCACCGGCCCGGCTGCGTCGCTCGGCATTCCCGCACGCGACACCGTCGCGCTGCTGCCCAAACAGATCGGCGGACAGACAGTCGAATACATCGTGCTCGACGACGCGTCCGACACGACCCAGGCCGTGCAGGACACCAAGAAGCTGATCTCCGAAAATCGCGTCGACGCGATCATCGGTTCGTCGATCACACCGAACTCGCTGGCGATGATCGACGTGGTCGCCGCAGGTGAAACGCCGATGATCTCGCTCGCGTCGTCGGCGAAAATCATCGAGCCCGTCGACGCGAAACGCCACTGGGTATTCAAGACCCCGCAGACCGACGCGATGATGGCCTCGGCCATCGCCGAACACGCGAGCACGCACGGCGTCAAAACCATCGCATTCATCGGCCAGGCGGACGCGCTCGGCGAGACCTTCTATGCCGAAGTCGCGAAGTTCGCGCAACTGCATCACATCGGCATGGTGGCGAGCGAGCGCTTCAATCGCACCGATCCGAGCGTGACCGGCCAGGTCCTTAAGATCATCGCGACCCATCCCGATGCGGTGGTGGTCGGCGCGGCCGGCACGCCCGCCGCATTGCCGCCCAAGACGCTGCGTGAACGCGGCTACAAAGGCCTGATCTATCACAATCACGGCGTCGGCAATAACGACTTCCTGCGCGTCTGCGGCGCCGACTGCAACGGCACGTTCCTGCCCGCGAGCCCGGTGCTGGTCGCGGCGCAACTGCCGGCGGATCATCCGGCAAAACGCCTCGCGCTCGACTATATCGCGCGCTTCGAGGCGTTGCGCGGACCGGGCAGCGTGTCGGCGTTCGGCTCGTACACGTGGGACGCGGGCGCGTTGCTCGACCACGCCGTGCCGATCGCGCTGAAGGCGGGCGCGCCGGGCACGCCGGAATTTCGCCGCGCGCTGCGCGATGCGCTCGAAGCGACGCACGGCCTCGCGGACACCAACGGCGTGGTCAACATGAGCGCCACCGATCATCTCGGGCTCGATCAGCGCGCGCGCGTGATGGTCGAAATCAGGAACGCTAAATGGGTTTATCAGCCGCGTTGACGTTGCGGCGCCTGCCGCCGCATTTGCCGTTCGCGCGGCCCCGGTTCAACAGACACAGCGACATACGGATTGCTCATCATGTCTCAGGCACCACACAGTAACGGCCACAGCAACGACGCGTACTACGCGCACTATCAGTCGCTGCAGTTGCATCGCCATCCGCACGGCGTGCTCGAAGTCGTGATGAGCGGCGAGGGCGCGAACAAAAGCGGACTCGCCACGGCCAACGCGCGAATGCACTTCGAACTCGCCGAGATCTGGCGCGACATCGACCGCGATCCCGACACGCGCGTCGCGATCATTCGCGGCGAGGGCAAGGGCTTTTCGGCCGGCGGCGATCTGCAACTCGTGGAAGAGATGGCGACCGATTTCGACGTGCGCGCGCGGGTGTGGCGCGAGGCGCGCGATCTCGTCTATAACGTGATCAATTGCAGCAAGCCGGTCGTGTCGGCGATGCATGGTCCGGCGGTCGGCGCGGGACTCGTGGCGGGCCTGCTCGCCGATATCTCGATCGCGGCGAAGACCGCGCGCATCATCGACGGTCATACGCGCCTCGGCGTCGCCGCCGGCGATCACGCGGCGATCGTCTGGCCGCTTCTGTGCGGCATGGCGAAGGCCAAGTACTACCTGATGCTGTGCGAACCGGTGAGCGGCGAAGAGGCGGAGCGCATCGGCCTCGTGTCGCTCGCCGTCGATGAAAACGATCTGCTGCCCAAGGCGTTCGAAGTCGCGCAGAAACTCGCGAACGGCTCCCAGACGGCGATTCGCTGGACCAAGTATGCGTTGAACAACTGGCTGCGCTCGGCGGGCCCCGCGTTCGATACGTCGCTCGCGCTGGAATTCATGGGTTTTGCCGGGCCGGACGTGCGCGAGGGCGTGAACTCGCTGCGTGAGCGCCGCGCGCCTGATTTCGGCGCAAGCGATCCGTGGCGCGGCCAGCCGCAGGCGCCGTCGGATAACCGCGCGAATCAAGGCACCAATGACAGCGCGAACAACGGCGCAGCGGGCAACGAGCGGTCCTGAGGCCGTGCTTCGCACGGTATGATCGGATCGCATACGCGCGAATCGCGCTCATCCCTTCCCCCAATGCATCGAGGCGACAAGCATGACCGACACGACTGATTCCACGCCGCCCTTTCCCGGCTTTCCTGGGTTCCCGCCCGCTGAAATGCTCGATCGCATGTGGGGCATGATGCGGCTCTCGCCGTTCGGCTCCGCGCTCACCGGCGCGCAACCGGGCGGCAGCCTCGGGCCGTCGCTGTCGATGATGTCCGACATGATGGCGCCGCTCACCAACGTCGAAGAACTCGACAAGCGCATCACCGATATGCGCGCCGTCGAGCAATGGCTGAAGCTGAATCTGAGCATGCTGCAGTCCGCGATTCAGGCGCTCGAAGTGCAGCGCGCGACGCTCGCGACACTGCGTGCGTTTGGTGCGTTCGCGCAGTCGTCGATGGCGCAGCCGGCCGCGGCGTCCGCCGCGCCGAGCCCCGCGCCGGCGAGCGGCTGGCCGCATCCGGCGGCCCCTGCGCCGACACCGGCCGCGCCGAGCGCCGCGCCATCGGACAGTGCGGCTGCCGCAGGCAACGCGGAAGAGGACACCCCCGCCACGCCGCCGTTCGACGCGTCGGCCTGGTGGAATCTGCTGCAATCGCAGTTCGACCAGATCGCCCAGTTCGCGATGACGCAACCGGCAGCCACCGCAGCCGCGGCAAGCGGGGCAGCGAGGGACGCCAAAAAGGATGCGGCGAAGTCGTCGGCGGCGCGCGGCGCGGCGGCTCACGCCTCGGCATCGCAGCAAGCCGGAACGCCCGCGAAGAAGCGGCCGGCGGCAAAGCGTGCGTCGACCTCCGCAAAACGCGCGGGCAGCACGGGCGCGAGTGGTTCGACCGCGAAAAAGTCTATTTAAAGGCAGGAACGAAAGACGGCGGCGCGCGTGTCGCGCCGCCGCGCCAAAATCTCGAGGCCGGCCCGACCCAAAACGACAAATTCGCCGCCTGTCATGCTTTTGCCGCCGATTACCAGGCACACTGCGCCGATTGCGGGCTTTTTGCTACAGGTCAAGCGGGCACCGGAATTGCGGGCCTTATGATGCGAAATCGGTAAAGTCCGCGTGCTATCATTGTGTAAGCTTCATTTGGCTTTTGGGCGTGCGTTGACAAGAACCAATTCAGCCGCCCTCGCTTCATTTGCCGCCGGTGCGACCGGCGCAGGGCTGGACGGTGCGGTTTTCATCGCAAACTGGCTCGACCTCAGGCATAGGGTATCCCTCACCCACGGTTGGCCGCACAGCGCGTAACTTACGGGTTAACGCTGGCGCAAAACGCCCGCACTTCTTTTGCTGCCAGGTGCATCTAGGCAGCCGATTACCGCGTAAAATTGAATGCTTGGCCGACAAACGGTGTATTTCGTTCGTCGTGAGCGAAAGTGCTACACGTAGTAGTTACAGACACAGACAGTATGCGCAGAACAGGGGTGGGACTATGAACACCATGCTTTATCCGGAACTTTATAAATCGCTCGAATCCGTTCGATGGGACATGGAAAAAGACATTCCCTGGGACAAGTTCGATGCATCGCTATTGACCGACGAGCAGGCCGCGACGATCAAGATGAACGCGATCACCGAATGGTCGGCGTTGCCCGCCACGGAAATGTTTCTGCGTGACAACCATCACGACAGCGATTTCTCCGCGTTCATGAGCGTGTGGTTCTTCGAAGAACAGAAGCATTCGCTGGTGCTGATGGAATATCTGCGCCGCTTCAAACCGGAAATGTGCCCGACCGAAGAAGAACTGCACGCCGTGCGCTTCGAATTCGATCCGGCGCCGCCGCTCGAAACGCTGATGCTGCACTTCTGCGGCGAAATCCGCCTGAATCATTGGTATCGCCGTGCAGCCGAATGGCACACCGAGCCGGTCATCAAGCAGATCTACGAAACCATTTCGCGCGACGAAGCGCGTCATGGCGGCGCGTATCTGCGCTACATGAAGAAGGCGATGGTGCAAACCGGCGACATCGCACGCGCTGCATTCGCGAAGATCGGTGTCCTGATGGCTTCGGCGCGCCGCACGGAAAAGCCGCTGCACCCCACGAACCTGCACGTGAATCAGGCGCTGTTCCCGCGCGACACGATTCAATCGCGTCTGCCGGATCCGGAATGGCTCGAGCGCTGGCTCGACGAACAGATCCGTTTCGACGACGGCTGGGAAAAGAAAGTGGTCGAGCGTATTTTGCATAATCTGTCGCTGCTGTTCGAGCGCACGTTCACCACGGCGCAGGAATTGAACCGCTATCGCAAGGAAGTGGTCGCGCGCTTGCAGGCGGAGCAGAAGTCGGCTGAACAACCGGCGTGACGAGGTGATCAGGTTTCGCGGATTCAGGCGCGCTTTAGTGCCTAAGCCGCGAGCCGGTTTGACGGTTTCAGGAACGGCCCGACAGGCGTGAGCTTGTCGGGCCGTTTTGCTTCAGCGCGTGCACCGTGTATCGTGACGGCATTTTTCTCTCTCCGACTTTGTCATGGCTGCTATTTTCGAACGCAAGATTCTGACGCGCGATGCACTGGTGAAGCTGCGTCCTTCGTTGAGCGCGCCGCTCGTGTTCACCAACGGGGTGTTCGACATCCTGCATCGCGGGCACGTGACCTATCTCGCCGATGCGAAGGCGTTGGGCGCGTGCCTCGTCGTCGGTGTGAATAGCGATGCGTCGGTGCGCATGCTCGGCAAAGGCGATGACCGGCCGATCAACAACGAAGCCGACCGCATGGCGTTGCTGGCGGCGCTGGAGAGCGTCGACTACGTGGTGTGCTTCGGCGAGAAGACGCCGGTGGAACTGATCACGGCGTTGCGGCCGGACGTGCTGGTCAAGGGCGGCGACTACGATATGGATGTGTTGCCGGAGTCGTCGATCGTGCGAGGCTGGGGCGGCAAGGCGTTGGCGATTCCTTTCGAGCACGATCGCTCGACCACCGCACTTCTGAAGAAGGTCCGCACGCAAGGTTGAACGGTGTTGCGCTGAAGGTTACGCAGCGCGTTCGCGTTCATAAGAAACCGCAATTGCCGCGCTGTGGTCGTGCTTTCGCCTGAAGCTTTTTACTGCGGCAACGTCGATGCCGCAACCGGCGCCGACGGCGCCGGACCGCCGACGACCGGCTGATCGGCGGCCTCGGTAGCGGTGATCGGCTGCACTTTCAGCCAGTCCGGATGCACCTGGCGATTCAGATGATTGGGCTCGCGGCCGCCAGCCGTGGGCGCCGGGCCGAATACGCCGCGCACCGCGACGAATGCCAGAATGTTGGCAAGAAGCAAGATGGCGATCGGCCAGCGGAGCATTGTGGATGGTCCCGTCCAGAGAGAGTTGAGCCGTTGTTATGTTTGCGGCGTAGCGATTCAGGCGCTCTGTTGCCCTGTGCACTCGGCCGCAATCAGCGCGAGGCCGGACAGCACGAGCGAATCGTGGCGAGTATGCGGCACTTTGAGCGCACCCGCCACTTCGTGCACGGCGCCGCCGCTGACCACGAGCCGCACCGGCACCTGCCATTCATCCTGCAAGTCGCGCCACATCCGCTCGATCAAGCCGGCTTGCGCCAGCGTGCAACCGGCCGACAGCGAGCGCGGCGTATCCGTCGCGAAGAACGGGCCGCGGCGTGCGGTGTCGGGCGCGTCATCGGCATCGAGCAACCCGCGTGCCGCGGCGGCGTCGAGCGTCGGCAGTTGCGCCGTGTGCTCACCGAGCGAACGCATCATCAGGGTCCAGCCCGGCGCAATCAGACCGCCGACAAAACAGCCGTCCGCACGCAAGGCTTCGAGCGTGGTCGCCGTGCCGAACGTCGCGATCAGCAGGTGTTCGCCGGGAAACGCCGCATGCGCGCCGATCATGCCGGCCCAGCGATCGCTGCCGAGCGCCTCGGGGGTGGTGTAGCGATTGGTCACGCCGCATTGCTGCGCCCGGGCGCGGATCGTAGTGAGCGGCAGTTGCGGCCAGTGCGCATCGAGCAGCGCCGCGACTCGCGCGGCGACGCCTTCACCGGCGACATTGGATAACCACGCGCTGCCCGGCGCCGGCAAGTTCGACCAGTCGAGCTGATCGGCGCTGCCCTGCGCCGCATGGTTCATGTGTGCCAGCGCGCCGGCGGCGAGCTGCGTGCCGTTCGCCTGCACGAGCATCCACTTGATCCGGCTATTGCCCGCGTCGATCAGCAGATAAGGCGCGCCGCTCGTCATGCGGCACCGTCGGCCAGACGCAACGAGACGTCGCCGGTCGCGATGGTCTGGCGGCCGGTGGCGGTGTCGAGCAGCAACTGGCCGCGCTCGTCGACACCCGTCGCCACGCCGCGCGTCAGTTCCACACCTTGTTCCAGCAGCACGACTTCGCGGCCCGCATACGCATGCACCGCATTCCAGCGTGCCTGGAACGGCGCGAAGCCTTCCGCGCCGAAGCGCTGCAAAGCCGGTTCGAGCGCGTTCAGCTCGGCGGCGAGCGTGTCGGTGAGATTGGCGTTGGGCAGCGCGCGTTGCAGCGCAGTTGGCATCGTGCCGCGCGCCTGCGGCGGCACATCGGCGTTCAGCGCGCCGACCTTGGCCGCCAGTTCGTCCGCGCCTTTCACATTGGTGCCGATGCCGATCACGACGGCGCTCGCGTCGTCCGTGCTCCACGCGGTTTCGATCAGGATGCCGGCCAGCTTGTCGCCTTCGAGCAGCACGTCGTTCGGCCACTTCAGCGCGATCTGGCCGGGACCGGCGACCGGCAGCGAGCGCAGCGCGTCGACGAGCGCGACGCCGACGGCAAGGCTCAGCCCGGCCAGCCCTTCCAGCGGACGCGGCAACACGCACGCGACCGAAAACAGCAGCGCATTGCCCGGCTCCGCGTACCACGGACGGCCGCGCCGGCCGCGGCCGGCGGTTTGCAGATACGCGACTCGCACGATCGGGCGCGGCAGCGCGCCGGCTTTACGCGGCAGCGCCTTGACGCGGGCCATCAGGTCGGCGTTGGTCGAGCCGGTTTCCTCGACGATTTCGATCGGCCAGTCATGCGCGTGCGCGCCGAACAGCGCGACCGCGCGCTCGCGGTCGATGCGCCAGTCGGCGCCGGCCGCAGCCGCGCCGCCGGCTTGGGGTGGGGTCTTGGAAGCGTTCATGCCGCATATTGTAGCGACAGCGAACTCCATGGGGTTTTGAGCACGGCCCATCTGCCGCGCCTTCGCTACAATGGCCCTTAATCCGATAACCAGATTCTCGCGATCCTTGAACTACGACACTCCGCCCGGCCTTGAAGTCGCGGCTGGCAGCCAAGGCAAGATCGTCCGGCTCTCGGGCCAGTGGACGGCGCTCGCGCTCGCGCGCGACCGCGCCACTGGCCACGTGATTCCTCTGTTGCGCTCGCTCGCCGGCGCTGAGGGCATTGGCGAGTGGGACCTGTCGCGCATCGACCGGATGGACCACGTCGGCGGTCAGGCGCTGTGGCGCGTGTGGGGCCACCGGATGCCCCCGGACACCACGCTCACCGACACGCAGCGCGACATCTTCGAGCGCATCGCGTTGCTCGACACGGTGCGCGAGAAGGCCGAACCGGTGGTCAAGTTCGACCCGTTCACGCGGCTGGGTCTCGCGATCTTCTCGTTCTTCGAGCACCTGTACGGCGGCGTCGGCATGCTCGGTCGCGTCGTGCTCGATCTGCTCGCGATCGTGCGCAAGCCGAAAATCACGCCGTGGACCGAGATCTCGGCGAACGTCTACAACGCGGGCGCCCGCGCGCTGCCGATCACCGCGCTGGTCGCGTTCCTGATCGGCATCGTGCTCAGTTATCTGTCCGCGCAGCAGCTGCGGCTGTTCGGCGCCAACCAGTACATCGTCAATATTCTCGGGCTCTCGGTGATCCGCGAGCTAGGCCCGGTGCTGTCGGCGATTCTGGTGGCGGGGCGCTCGGGCTCGGCGATCACCGCGCAGATCGGCGTGATGCGCGTGACCGAGGAACTCGACGCGATGCGCGTAATGGGCATCCCGCACGGCCTGCGCCTGATCCTGCCGCGCGTGATCGCGCTCGGCGTGGCGATGCCGCTGCTCGTCATGTGGACCAACATCATCGCGCTGACCGGCGGCGCGCTCGCCGCCAAGCTCGTGCTCGGCATCGACATGAGTTACTTCGCGCGAGCGTTGCCGGGTGTGGTGCCGATCGCGAACCTGTGGATCGGCCTCGGCAAGGGCGTCGCGTTCGGCATGCTGATCGCGATCGTCGGCTGTCACTTCGGCTTTCGCATCAAGGCCAATTCGCAGAGTCTCGGCGAAGGCACGACGACCTCGGTGGTGACCTCGATCACCATCGTGATTCTCGCGGACGCGGTGTTCGCGATCCTGTTCCAGAACGTGGGGTTAGGATGATCGCGCCACTCACCCAGGCCGTGCGCGGCCAGCCCGTGCCGTCGATCGCCGAGCCGGTGATCGAGGTGATCGACATCACCAAGCGCTACGGCCGCAACATCGTGCACCAGCATCTGAACCTGGACGTGCGGCGCGGCGAGATCATGTCGATCGTCGGCGGCTCGGGCTCGGGCAAAACCACGCTGGTGCGGCAGATTCTCGGTCTCGAGCGGCCGTCCTCCGGCACCATCAAACTGTTCGGCGAGGACCTCGCGACCATCTCGCCGGAAACCGCGCTGCTGATGCGCAGCCGCTCCGGCATGCTGTTCCAGCGCGGCGCGCTGTTCTCGTCGCTGTCGGTGTTCGACAACATCGCGCAGCCGGTGCGCGAACTGGGCGTGGTGCCCGAGGACCTGCTGCGCGACATCGTCATGCTCAAGCTCGAGATGGTCGGCCTGCCGTGCAAGCATGCGTCGAAGATGCCGTCGGCGCTCTCGGGCGGCATGATCAAGCGGGTCGGCATTGCCCGCGCGATCGCGCTCGAACCCGAGCTGCTGTTCCTCGACGAACCGACCGCCGGGCTCGACCCCCAGGCGTCCGACGAATTCGTCGAGCTGATCTCCGCGCTGCATCGCGCGCTCGGTTTGACGGTGGTGATGATCACGCACGATCTCGACACGATGATCGCGCTGTCCACCCGCGTCGCCGTGCTGGCCGATCGCAAGGTGCTGGTCGCCGCGCCGGTCGAGGAGGCGGCGGGCGTCGATCATCCGTTCATCCGCGAATATTTCCTCGGCCTGCGCGGGCGCCGCGCGTTGCAGGCGCTGCCGCCGGAACGCCGCGCGAGGCTGCCGCGCGCGGCGCTCGAGCCGGCATCGTCCGAATTGCCGCTGTGAACCAGGGAACCTGACAATGGAAAACAAATCGCATGCCTTCTGGGCCGGACTCTTCACGATCGTCCTGCTGCTGGCTATCGCGGCGGCGGCTTTTCTGTTCAACGTCGATCGTTCCGTGCGCGTGCCGTACGACCTGATTGCGCGCACCAACGTGACCGGTCTGTTTGCCGATGCCGCGGTGCGCTATCGCGGGCTCGACGTCGGCAAGGTGCAGTCGATCAAATTCGATCCGAGTCATCCGGGGCAGATTCTGGTGCGCATCCTCGTCGATACGCGCGCGCCGATTACTCACTCGACCTTCGGCAGCCTCGGCTTTCAGGGCGTGACGGGCATCGCCTTCATTCAGCTGGATGACAACGGGCGCGACCCGCGGCCGCTGCCGTCGTCGATTCACGCGGTCGCGCAGTTGCCGATGCGCCCCGGCCTGCTCGATCAATTGCAGCAACGTGGCGACATCCTGCTGCGCAAGCTCGAAAAAGTCGCCGACGACGTGAACAATATTCTCTCGCCGGAAATGGCCGACCAGTTGCACGCCACGGCGGCCAGCATCCAGAAGGCCGCCGACGGCGTCGCCACGTTGACCCAGCAGATCACACCGGTCACCGGCAAGCTGCCGGGCACGATCGACCAGTTGGACCGCACGCTGGCGTCGACCAATCAACTGATCACCGGCCTGAACCGTCCGAACGGTCCGTTCGAGATGAATCTGAACAAGGTCGGCACGGCGGCGCAACAGGCGGGCGACGCGCTGACATCGATGAACGCCACGTTGCAGGAGTTGTCGGCGCGCGTCGGCTACGACACGCTGCCGCGCGTCAACTCGCTCGCCGACGACGTGCGTTCGGCGGCCCGCTCGGTGGACCGTGCGGCGGACACGTTCAGCACCAGTCCGCGCAGCGTGCTGTTCGGCGCGCCGCCCGCGGCGCCCGGACCCGGCGAGGCCGGCTTCGCCTGGCCCGCCGGCCGCGCCGCCCGATGAATCCGCAGATTTGAAGAAAGGAACGCTCATGTCACGTCCGATTCACCGATTGTTGTCCTCGAGCGCCGCCGTGGCGGTGCTGTTCGCGTTCGGCGTGCTGGCTGCGGGCTGCATGAGTGCGCCCGCCGCGCTCTCCGACACGCGCTTCGACTTTGGGCCGCCGGGCGCGGCGGTGTCGGCGGGCACCTTGCCGGCCGTGAAGGTGCTCGATGTGAGCGCGCCGGAGGTGCTCGAATCGAACCGGCTGCTGTACCGCCTCAGCTATGCCGACGCGCAGCAGATCGCGTCGTACGCGAACAGCCACTGGACCATGATGCCTTCGCAGCTGCTGACCCAGCGTCTGCGCGGCGCGCTCAGTTCGCACGGCACCGTGCTGACGGGCGCCGACGGCGTGTCCGCGCCGGTGCTGAAAGTCGACCTGAGCCAGTTCGAGCAGGTTTTCGACAGCCGGACGGAAAGCCATGGGGCGATCACCGCGCGCGCCACGCTCATACGGAGCGGCAAGGTGATCGGCCAGCGCACGTTCGTCGCGCAGGCGCCGGCCAGTTCCGCGGACGCCGTCGGCGGCGCGCGCGCGCTCGCCACGGCCAGCGACGATCTGGTCGCGCAGATCGGTGCGTGGCTCGGCACGCAGGCGCTGGTCGCCGCGCAATGACGGGCCCGCAGCGCACGCAACGGAGCGCTGAATGAGCCAACGACCCTGGCTGCGCCGCCCGTCGGTGCTGGCCCGGCAAGCGCTGCTCCTGTACGCGGCGCTGATCGTGTACGGTTCGTGGTATCCGTTTTCGGGCTGGCGTTCGCTCGGGCTCGGGCCGTTCGCCTATCTGTTCGATCCCATGCCGCAGTACCTGACGGCGTTCGACGTCGTCACCAACGTGCTCGGCTATATGCCGTTCGGCGCGCTGGCGGTGCTCGCGGTCTATCCGCGCTGGCGCGGCCCGCTGGCGGTCGCGCTGGCCTTCGTGCTCGGCGGGCTGCTGTCGGGCGTGATGGAAGCGGGGCAAACGTATCTGCCGACGCGCGTCGCGTCCAACCTCGATCTGGCCGCCAACGCGCTCGGCGCTTTGCTCGGCGCGGCGATGATGTCGCCCGCGACCGGCGCGCTGCTCGATCGCGGCTTGCTGCGGCGTATGCGGCTCCTGTGGTTCGAGCGCGATCGTGCGGCGCTCGCGTGTCTGGTCGTCGCATGGCCGTTCGCGACGATGTACCCGGCGCCGCGCCTGTTCGGTCTCGGCAACTGGCCGCGCGCGCTCTGGATGCGCTTCGATTCGACGACGCAAGACGCGCTGCTCGCGTGGACGCCGCAGGGCTGGCACGCCGGCGCATGGCCGGCCGTGGCCGCCGCATGGTTGCCCGACGACGTGTGGGAAGCCGTGATCACCACCCTGAACCTGTTCGCCGCGCTCGCGCTGGCGTCGCTGCCGGTGCGCCGCCACGCGCCGCGGGTGCGGCTGTTGCTCATGTTCATCGTCGTCACTTTGTGCGTGAAGGTGGGCGCGACTTTCTTGCAGTCGCAGTCGGGTCTCGCGTTCGACTGGGCGACGCCCGGTGCGCTCACTGGGCTCGTGTGCGGCACCGCTGCCGCGCTGCTTGCGCTGCATCTGCGGCGCCGCTCGCGCGCGGCGCTCGCGAGCGTGGCGCTGGTGGTCGCGCTGGTGTTCGTCAATCTGCTGCCGGTGAATCCTTATTTCGATGTCGTGCTGGCCGACTGGCGGCAAGGGCGTTATCTGCACTTCAACGGACTCGCGCACTGGCTCGCGTGGATCTGGCCGTATGCTGCGCTGGTGTGGCTGGCGTTTGTCGTCGAGCAGGCGTGGCTCAAGCGGCGTATGAAGCGCGTGTGAGGTACGTGTGAGGCCTGCTCGACACAAGCGGAATGTACCCGTGCAGCATGCGTCGTCCCTGGCCCGCATCGGCGGCCATCAGCCCCGCTCGCTATAATCGACCGCACACGAGGCGCGCCGACAGCGCCATGACCCTCCCTTACAGTCTCGCCCCGGACATCATGGATTCCTTCTACAAGCACCACGTCTTCTTCTGCCTGAATCAGCGCGAACCCGGTGCCGAGCGCCCGAGCTGCGCGAACTGCAACGCCCAGGAAATGCAGGAGTACGCGAAAAAGCGCGTGAAGAAACTGGGCCTTGCCGGACCCGGCCAGGTGCGCATCAACAAGGCCGGTTGCCTCGATCGCTGCGAGCTGGGTCCGACGCTCGTCGTCTACCCCGAAGGCGTCTGGTACACGTATGTCGACGAGAGCGACATCGACGAGATCGTCGACTCGCACCTCCTGAACGGCAAGGTTGTCGAGCGTCTGAAAATCGATCAATAAGCATTGCCATGAACGTACACACGAAGAAATATCTGATCGACGGCCCGGTCGGCAAGATCGAGGTCGCGCTGGATCTGCCCGACGGGATGCGCGAGAACGGCGCCGCGCCGCGCGGCATCGCACTGGTTGCGCATCCGCATCCGCTGTTCGGCGGCACGATGGACAACAAGGTCGCGCAGACGCTCGCGCGCACCCTCGTGCAGTTGAACTACGTGACCTATCGCTCGAATTTTCGCGGCGTCGGCCAGACGCAGGGGGAACATGATGCGGGCATCGGCGAGCGCGACGATCTGCGCGCCGTGCTGGACCACATGCGCGCGGAAGCCGGGCAGGGCGATCTGCCGCTCGTGCTCGCGGGCTTTTCGTTCGGCACCTTCGTGCTGTCGCACGTGGCCGCGAAGCTGCGCGAAGAAGGTCAGGAGATCGAGCGAATGGTGCTGGTCGGCACCGCGGCGAGCCGTTGGGATGTTGCGCCGGTGCCGGAAAACACGCTCGTGATCCACGGCGAGACCGACGAGACCGTGCCCATTCAATCCGTTTACGACTGGGCGCGTCCGCAGGAATTGCCGGTGGTCGTGATTCCGGGGGCGGAACATTTCCTGCACCGCAAACTGCACGTGCTGAAGCGGATCATCGTCGATGCATGGCGATGAGGCGCGCCGCGCGCGCGTTTTCCGGGGTACAGGTGCGCGAAACCGCGAATTAATCGGACTGCGCCACGCAGGATTGGCCGGATAGCGCGCGTATAATGGGCGCTCTTTTTTTGAGCGCAGCACGGCCCATCCGGCAGTTCGCGCGTCGCGGAGCATCATTTCGCGCGCAGCGGTGCCCGTGGGGCGAGCTGCGCGAACCAACCGGGTCGCCGGAAGTCCAATGGGCTCCGCGCCGTTTTACGGCCAGACGCCCGCCGACCGGCTCTTCCAAACTATGCGCCCTGCGCGCGATGTATTTTCCGCACGAACCGACCTTATGCGTTTCTCGACCACCGGCCGCACGTCCTTCCCGTCAGTTGCTTCCTTCGTTCCCCTCAAGCTTAGCCGCGCCGTCACCCTCGGCATCGTGTTGCCGGCGACCCTCGCCGCCAGCACCGCGTTCGCGCAAGTGCCGCCGCCGGCGGTGAACGCGCGCTCGTGGGTGCTCGTCGACGCCACCAGCAACCAGGTGCTCGCCTCCGGCAATGCCGACGAGCGCGTGGAGCCGGCCTCGCTGACCAAGCTGATGACCGCCTACCTCGTCTTCGAAGCACTGCAGACGAAGAAGATCACGATGGACCAGACCGTGATGCCGAGCGAAGCGGTGCGCCGCGTGCGCACCGACGAATCGCGCATGTTCATCGAAGCGAACAAGCCGGTCACCGTGCACGACCTCGTGTACGGCATGATCATCCAGTCGGGTAACGACGCGGCGATCGCGCTGGCCGAACTGGTCGGCGGCAGCGAAGCGCAGTTCGTCAACATGATGAACACCGAAGCGCAGCGCCTCGGCATGAAGAACACCCATTTCGCCGACGTGAACGGCATGCCCGATCCGCAGCACTACACGACCGCGGGCGACCTGGCGGTGCTGTCGGCGCGTCTGATCCGCGATTTCCCCGATTACTACAACATCTTCTCGGTCAAGGACTTCACATACAACAAGATCAAGCAGCCGAACCGCAATCGCCTGCTGTGGATCGACCCGACCGTGGACGGCCTGAAGACCGGCCACACGCAAGCGGCGGGCTACTGCCTGATCGCGAGCGCGAAGCGTTCGCTGCCGGGTACGACCGACGCGTCGCGCCGTCTCGTCTCGGTGATGATGGGCGAGACCAAGGAACACGACCGCGTGCAGGACAGCCTGAAGATGCTGAATTACGGCTACACCGCGTATGACACGGTGCATCTGTACAAGGCCAATCAGGTGGTCGGCACGCCGCGCGTCTACAAGGGTGCGCAGGACAGCGTGCAGATCGGCGTGAAGAGCGACCAGTTCATCACCGTGCCGAAGGGCATGGCCGACAAGGTCAAGCCGCAGATCGAGCAGGTCGACACGCTGGTCGCGCCGATCGCGAACGGTCAGCAGGTCGGCGTCGCCAAGCTGGTGGCCGACGGCAAGGTGCTCGCGCAGTTCCCGGTGGTGGCCTTGCAGGCCGTGCCGCAAGCCGGCGTGGTGGGCCGCGTGTGGGATTCGATGATGCTGATGTTCAACAAGAAGAAATAAGAGCCTGACGCAATGACCGCTGTTTCCGACGTTTCGCTCGATCCGATCGTTTATCTGAACGGCGAGCTGGTGCCGTTGTCCGAAGCGCGCGTGCCGGTGCTCGACCGCGGCTTTATTTTCGGCGACGGCATTTACGAAGTCGCGCCGTTGTACGCGCGCGAAAACGGGCGCACCGCGTTCCGTTTTTCGCAGCACCTCGCGCGCCTCGCGCGCTCGGTCGGCAAGATCGGCATCGCCAATCCGTTCGACGACGCCGGCTGGCGCGAGCTGATCGAGCGCGTGGTCGTGGCCAACGAGGCTGAAGGCGGTTTGCCGGCGAATCAGGATGCGATTGCCTATATTCAGGTCACGCGCGGTGTCGCAAAGCGCGCTCACGCATTCCCGGCCGGCATCCAGCCGACCGTGTTCGTGATGGTCACGCCGCTCAATCTGCCGGACGCGGCGCAGCGCGCGCAGGGCGTGCCCTGCGTGAGCGCCGAGGATCGCCGCTGGCTCAATTGCGATATCAAATCGGTGTCGCTGCTCGGCAACGTGCTGATGGCGCAATTCGCGGCGGAGAACGACGCGTTCGAGACGATCCAGTTTCGCGACGGCATGCTGACCGAAGGATCGTCGTCGAATGTGTGGATGGTGAAGGACGGCGTGTTGTCGGCGCCGCCGCGCAGCCACAAGATCCTCGAAGGGATTCGCTACGGTTTGATCGAGGAGCTGACGGGCGAATGCGGCATCCGCTTCGAAGCGCGGGAGATCAGCGAGGCCGAGCTGCGCGCCGCTGACGAGATCATCGTCAGTTCGGCCACCAAGGAAGTGCTGCCGGTTACGCGGCTCGACGGCCAGCCGGTCGGCGAGGGCAAGCCGGGCGCGGTGTTTGCGGCGCTGTACGCGGCGTATCAGCGAGCCAAGGACAAAGAAGCGCAACAGGCGCAGCAAGGAGTAGAGAATGAATTCCGCGAACGACTCACTGTTTGATTTCCCCTGCGATTTCCCGATCAAGATCATGGGTAAATCGCATCCGGAGTTCGCCGAAACCATCGTCACGGTGGTCCGCCAGTTCGACAGCGAAGTCGACGCGTCGCGTGTCGAAACGCGGCCGTCCAGCGGCGGCAACTACACTGGGCTGACGGTCACCGTGCGCGCCACCAGCCGTGAGCATCTCGATAGCATCTATCTCGCGCTGACCGGCCATCCGATGGTCAAGGTGGTGCTGTAACGCGTCGCGCGATGTTTCGTATCACGGCGTGACGTGCAATGCGTCCGCCGCCAGACCGGGGCTTGCAGCGGCTCCCGCCTCGCAAGCCCGGTCGAACAACTGCTTGAACCGTCCCACCTCGTCGAACACCCAGTCGCGGAACGCCTTGACGCGGGCCGTGTCGAGCATTTGAGGCGGGCAGATGAAGTAGTACTGCCACGGGCTCGGCCCATCCACATCGAATAGACGAACGAGGCGGCCCGCGGCGATCTCATGCATCGCCAGCGAGCGGCGCGTGAGCGCGACGCCCTGGCCGTCGATCGCTGCTTGCAGCAGATTCGACGAATCCTGGTACAGCACGCCGCGCTTGGGCTCCGGCCAGTCGGTCAGTCCGGCGGCGTCGAACCAGGGGCGCCACAATTCGTCGTCGGAGCGCAGCAGCGGGACTTTGGCGAGATCGGCCGGCGTTTTCGGCAGGTTGCCGCCGTTGAAATGCGGCGCGCAGGCCGGAAAGAAAATCTCCTCCAGCAGCAACTCCGAATGTAGCCCCGAATATTTACCGAAGCCGAAACGGATCGCCACGTCGACGTCGTCGCGCGCGAAGTCTGTCAGCGCGTTGGTGGACAGCAGTTCGAGGTCCCATTGCGGATGCGCCTCGATGAAGCTGCCGATGCGCGGCGTCACCCAGCGCGCCGCGAACGACGACAGCATCGACACCACGAGGCGGCGCTCGCGGTCGCCGGCGCGGATTTCGCGGGTGGCGTCGGCGAGCGCCATCAGCGCGGTGCGCACGTGCGTGGCGTAGCGCCGGCCGGTTTCGGTGAGGCGCACGCGCTTGCCGTCGCGAGCGAACAGCGACACGCCCAGTTCGGCTTCGAGCGCGCGGATCTGGTGGCTGACGGCGCCGTGTGTGACGAACAGCTCGTCGGCGGCGCGCGAGAAGCTCTCGTGGCGCGCGGCGGCCTCGAATGCCTTGATCGCGTTCAGTGCGGGTAATTGACGGAGGTCCATCGCAATATTTCTCACATAGAGGTGAAAATAGATCGTTTTGCGTAAACCCTTGCTACGCCTACGATTGTAGCCATGAAACGACTTTTGGCGAGGGCATCATGCGAGAAATTTCCTCTAGCATTGCGTTTGAAATCCGTAACGGCGAAACGCTGCCGATGAAGGTCGCACGCAGCACCAAGCTGGTGGTTCATGGCGGGGCGATCTGGGTCACGCGCAGCGACGACACCGAGGACTACTGGTTGCAACCGGGCCACACGCTACGACTGCGGCGCGGCGAGCGGCTCTGGCTGAGCGCCGAGGGCACCACGCACGCGAAGGTGGCGTTTTCCGTACCGACGCGCTGCGACGAACGCGCGCTGAACTGGCTCGCGCGGGTGGGCGAACGGTTGATGATGCGCTTGCGCGGCGGTTGGCGCACGGTTTGAGGACGGGGCGGCGTCCGGCTGGCGCCGCGCGGTTGGTGCCGATAGGCTGGACGCCACTGGGCGCCGATAGGTCCACGTGCCGGCACGTCACGCCGCCATGCTGGCCGATGCTCTTTCGAACAGCGCCCCTCCCGTCGCAACGCACCCGGCATTCACACCGCCCATCCGCACCGAGGCCCTTCGAATGCACTCACCCTCGGCGCGGATCCCGGTATTTCGGTAAACTGCCGGAACCATGAGCACCACCCCGGTTTCCCCGTCTCCCGCGCCCGCCACGGCGCCGCTTACGCTGCGCTGGCTCGGCAACGAATCCTATGAAGCCAGTTTCGACGCGATGCGCGCGTTCACCGACGCGCGCACGGCCGACACCCCCGACGAAATCTGGCTGGTCGAACATCCACCCGTCTTCACGCTAGGCCAGGCCGGCGATCCGGCACACCTCCTGGCCGCCGACAGCGGCATCCCGCTAGTCAAGGTCGATCGCGGGGGCCAGATCACGTATCACGGGCCCGGCCAGGTGGTCGCGTACCTGCTGCTCGATTTGCGCCGCCGCAAGCTGATGGTGCGCGAGATGGTCACGCGGATCGAGCAGGCCGTGATCGACACCCTGGCGGCGTATAATCTCGCCGGAGAACGCAAGGTGGGCGCCCCCGGCATCTACGTAGCGCCTCATCCGGACGCCGGGCTGCATGCCGGCGCCAAGATTGCGGCGCTCGGTTTGAAAATCCGCAGCGGCTGCAGTTATCACGGCGTGAGCCTGAACGTGAAGATGGATCTGCGGCCGTTTCTGGCGATCAATCCATGCGGCTACGCGGGGCTCGAAACGGTCGACATGGCAACGCTCGGCGTTGCCGCCGGCTGGGACGACGTGGCCCGTACCCTTGCAGCATGCCTCACCGCAAACCTCGACGGCAGTCCCGCGGCCGTCGCCCAACCACAGGCCGGTGCGCTCACCGCCTGACTGGACCGAACGAATGACTGACGTTACCGCGAACCTCGCAGCTTCCCCCGCGCCCGAAGGCGTGCCGGCTTCCGCCGCCGCCTACGACGCCACCGCGAAGCAGAAGGCGCAAGCCAAAACTGCCCGCATCCCGATCAAGATCGTCCCGATTGAAAAGCTGAAGAAGCCGGACTGGATTCGCGTCAAAGCGGCCACCGGCAATTCGCGCTTCTACGAAATCAAGCAGATTCTGCGCGAGCACAACCTGCACACGGTGTGTGAAGAGGCGAGCTGCCCGAATATCGGCGAATGCTTCGGCAAGGGCACCGCGACCTTCATGATCATGGGCGACAAGTGCACGCGCCGCTGCCCGTTCTGCGACGTCGGCCACGGTCGTCCGGACCCGCTGGATTCCGAAGAACCGGGCAACCTCGCGCGCACCATCGCCGCGCTGAAGCTGAAGTACGTGGTGATCACGAGCGTCGACCGTGACGATCTGCGCGACGGCGGCGCGGCGCACTTCGTCGAATGTATTCGTCAGACGCGCGAGCTGTCGCCGGAAACGCGCATTGAAATTCTCACGCCGGATTTCCGCGGCCGTCTCGATCGCGCGATCGGCATTCTGAACGCCGCGCCGCCCGATGTGATGAACCACAACCTCGAAACGGTGCCGCGTCTTTACAAGGAAGCGCGTCCGGGTTCGGACTACGCGCATTCGCTGAAGTTGCTGAAGGACTTCAAGGCGCTGCATCCGGAGGTCGCCACCAAGTCCGGCCTCATGGTCGGTCTCGGCGAAACCGAAGAAGAAATTCTGCAAGTGATGCGCGACCTGCGCGAGCACGACGTGGACATGCTGACGATCGGCCAGTATCTGCAGCCGTCGGAACACCATCTGCCGGTGCGCTCGTACGTGCATCCGGACACCTTCAAGATGTACGAGGAAGAAGCGTACAAGATGGGCTTCACGCATGCTGCGGTCGGCGCGATGGTCCGCTCGAGCTACCACGCCGATTTGCAGGCGCATGGAGCCGGCGTGGTCTGAACGCTTTAGCTCGTTGTCCGTATTGAAGATGAAAAAGCCCGCACGCGTTGCGGGCTTTTTCTTGCCTGCTCTGCGTCGGGCCGCCCATCTCATCCCACGCGACTATCGCGCTATTGCATCAGTCCGCAGACTTCGCGCCCTCGCGCTGTGCCGACGCGCGAAATGCATCGACGAGTTTGTCGACGATACGATCGAGCGCCGCGTGCTCGTCGTCGCTCAACACCGATAACAACTCCGCTTCCAGTGTCTGCCCCAGTTCGTCGCTGGCGGCGCGCGTGCGCTTGCCGGTCGTCGTCGGCCACAACTGGAAGTGGCGCGCATCATCCGGATGGATCGTGCGCCGTACCTGCTTGCGCTCGATCAGATCCGCCAGCAGCTTCGACAGCAGCGTCTTCTCGATCAAGGTCTGCTCCCTCACCGCCGTCGCCGTGATACCCGGCGCATCGCAGATGATCCGCAGCACGCGCAGCGAGCGCACGTCGAAACCGCACGCCGGTTTGTACACCGCATTGGCGCGGCTGATCATCTCGGTCTTGATCAGATCCAGTTTGAAGGTGAGGAAGCGCGCAAACTTCATGTTTTCGGCAACGGTGCGGGCTTTCGGCTTGGCAGGTGGCATACCGCTTCGGATTGTCGGGCTCGGGTTGGGTCGGGGGCGTCGCCTGGGCGGCGCGCGTTGCCGCTCAGATCAAGCTGGATGATAGACGAAGCATGGCCGCCGCGCGTCGTTCGTCCGTAAAATCACTAGTTGAAATTTGCAACTATTAAGGTATCTTCCGGTAACGGGATCCGGCTCGCCGCGGCGAAAAAGGATTTCACCTTCTTCATGGTTCGAGGGATGCCGACATGCAGACAAATGTGGAGTGGGGTGCGCTCGCGGAATCGATGCGGACGTGGCGGCGGGACATTCACCGGTATCCGGAACTGGGATTTCACGAGCATCGCACGGCCGAGCTGGTCGCCGGCCTGCTGACTGGTTGGGACATCGAAGTTCACACCGGCGTGGGCGGCACGGGCGTGGTCGGCACGATCCGGGGCACGCTGGGCACGGGGCCATCGATCGGACTGCGCGCCGACATGGACGCGCTGCCGATGCAGGAGAAGGGCACCGTCGCGCACCGCTCGACGCATGACAACGTTTTCCACGGCTGCGGCCACGACGGCCATACGGCGATTCTGCTGGGCGTCGCGAAGCATCTGTCGTCGCATCGCGCGTTTCGCGGCACCGTCCATCTGATTTTCCAGCCCGCCGAGGAAACGCTGCGCGGCGGCTCGGAGATGATTCGCGATGGTCTCTTCGAGCGCTTTGATTGCGACGAAATCTACGCGCTGCATAACAACAACGCATTGCCTGCGGGCAAGGTCGGCGTGCGCAGCGGCGCGATTCTTTCGGCCTGCGATCTTTTCCGGATCAACATTCAGGGCGTTGGCAGCCACGCCGCGATGCCGCACCGCTCGATTGATCCACTGATGATCGGCGCGGCCATCGTGCAATCGATCCAGAGCATCGTCAGCCGCAATATCGATCCGCTCGACACCGCCGTGGTCAGCGTCTGCAAGTTCATTGCCGGCACCGCGATCAACGTGATCCCGGACACCGCCATGCTGGAAGGGACCGTGCGCACGCTGTCGGTCGCCGCACAGGAACTGACGTTGAAGCGCCTGCGTGATATTTGCGACGGCGCAGCGCGCATGTTTGGAGGCACGGTCGAATTCGAGCACCTGCAGAGTTCTCCGCCCACCGTCAATACGCCCGAGCAGACCGACGTCGTGCGGGCCGCCGCGGAACACGTGCTGGGCGTCGACAACGTGATTCCCGACGTCGCCCCGCTGATGGCGTCCGAAGACTTCGCCTTCATGCTGCAGCAGCGCCCGGGTTCGTACTTCTTCCTCGGTCACGACGGCCTGACGTGCCATCACCCGGAATTCGATTTCGACGACGACACGGCGCCCGCAGGCGCCGCGGTGTTCCTCGAAATCGTGCGGCGTCGGCTGGGTTGAGCGCACACGCCAATCACATCTTCAAGGAGACCAGCAATGTCCGCTAACCCCGTGCCGTCGCCGGCGATGGTGAGAAAGGTGGTGATTGCCTCCGTTCTCGGCAATGCATTCGAGTGGTTCGACTTCGCGATCTACGGGCTGTTTGCGGCGACGATCGCGCGTCTGTATTTCCCGGCCGACAACCCGCTCGCCTCGCTGATGCTGACGTTGGCGACCTTCGGCATTGGCTTTGCCGTGCGCCCGCTCGGCGGTGTCCTGCTCGGTTTGTACGGCGACCGGGTTGGGCGCAAGAAGGCGCTGTCGGTCACCATCGTGTTGATGGCGGTCGGCACCGGCATGATCGGCCTGCTTCCGACCTATGCCGCGATCGGCGTCGGCGCGCCGATCCTGATGGTACTGGCGCGGATGATTCAGGGCATCTCGGCGGGCGGCGAATTCAGCGGTGCGACCACGATGCTGGTGGAGTTCGCGCCCGCTCACCGGCGCGGCTTCTTCGGCAGTTTCCAGATGTGCTCGCAGGCGCTGGCATTCTCGCTGGGCGCCGCAGTGGCGTACCTGCTCACCACCAAGCTCAGCGCGGCCCAACTGGAATCATGGGGCTGGCGCCTGCCGTTTCTGTTCGGCATCCTGATCGGTCCGGTGGGCTGGATCATCCGTTCGAAAGTCGATGAATCGCCGGAGTTTCTTGCCTATCGCCGCAGCGCCGTGAGCGCATCGGAGACGACCGCGCGCACGCCGTTGCGTGATCTCGTGCGCAAGTATCCGCGCGAGATGATCTCCAGCACCGGCATCTGCGTGGTCGGCACGGTCTCGGCGTACGTGTTCGTGTTCTTCCTGCCGATCTTCGCGAAGCAGCGCCTCGGTATCGCAACGGCGGATGCGAATCTCGCGACTTTTTTCGGAACGGCCGTCATCCTGCTGGTCTGTCCGCTCGCGGGCTACCTGTCCGACCGATACGGACGCAAGGCGGTGCTGCTGCCGGGGATGCTCGGCTATGGCGTGGCCGCGTGGTTCTTCTTCCATCACTTCATCGCCGCGCCGTCGTTCCAGTCGCTGTTGCTGCTGCAAGTGGGCGTCTCGTTCTTCATGAGCTTTATCTGGGCGCCCGTGCCGATCGTGTTGACGGAAGTGTTTCCCGTCGGCGTGCGCTCGACAGGCGCGGCGCTCACGTACAACCTGGCCGTGCTGCTGTTCGGCGGACTGGCGCCGTTCGTCAACACGTGGCTCGTCAAGGTGACGGGCAGCAATGCCGCGCCGCTGTACTACGTGTTGTTCAGTCTGTTGATCGGCGTGGTGAGCACGTTGCTGCTGCCGCAAACCGACGGCGGCAGGGTGCGTGCGCAGGCGGCTTCGCAGGCGCGTTAAAGGCGGCGTGGGCGCCGCTGCGCGGCGGCGTCGGCGCGGCGGCGGAATATGCCGCCTTGCGTCCGCAACGGCCGGACCCCGGCTCGCATCCATTGCACATGGGGCAGGAAACATAGGCACGGCGCCGAGAGGGATCCTGGAGTCGGACGTTTCGTCATCCTGACCACGAACTTGCAAAGGCTGAAGATCGCGACGAGACGAGGCGCGTGCCCACGCCAGACTATCGCCGCATTCGTCCACGCGCGATACTACGCGCGGGACTCGCGTGTGAAGCCGCCCAGCGTGCCGTATGAACGCCGTTGCAGGTGATAGCGGCTTGCACCGCATCGCGAGCAAACTCAACCGCTCTTTCTGCAAGGTAACGAGACGTGGCAAACGGGATTGATCGCGGTTTATCCGCAGACTGGCCTTATCCGCGCCTGGTCGCGCATCGCGGCGGCGGCACGCTGGCGCCGGAGAACACGCTGGCCGGTTTCGACGCGTGCGTGCGTTACGGCTATCGCATGGTCGAATTCGACGCAAAGCTGTCCGCCGACAACCAGCTCTTTCTGCTCCACGACGACAAGCTCGAGCGCACCACCAATGGCCACGGCGCCGCCGCCGAACACACGTGGCGGCAACTGGCCGCGCTCGACGCCGGCGCGTGGCACGGACCGCAATTCGCCGGCACGCGCTTGCCGACGCTCGCCGACGCGGCGCAGCGCTGCGCGCGCGACGGCATCGCCGCCAACATCGAGATCAAACCGTGTCCGGGCCGCGAGGTGCTCACCGGCACGCTGGTGGCAAAGGGCGCGCTGACGTTGTGGCAAGGACAGACGCCGCCGCTGCTGTCATCGTTTTCGTTCGAGGCGCTTGCCGCCGCCCGCGATGCCGCGCCGTCGCTGCAACGCGGGATGCTGTTCGAGGAGGTGCCGGCGGATTGGCTGCGCATCGTGCGTGAACTGGATTGCGTGTCGTTGCACGCGAGCCACCGCTATCTGAGCGAGCCGCTGGTCGCGCAGATTCGCGCGGCCGGGTTGCGTGTGCTGGCCTATACGGTGAACGACCCGGCGCGCGCGCAACTGCTTGCGCAATGGGGCGTCGACATGATTTGCACGGATCGCATCGACAAGCTGCAGCACGATATGTTGTTCGCACCGGCGAGTCCGGCCTGAGGGTGCGTTACGCGGGCGCCAGGGCGTGGGCGAAGCGGGAAGGCCGGCACGCTCGCGCCGCGCAACCCCACGCGCACGCAAAAAAAGCCTACGGGTTTTCCCGCAAGCTTTGCCTCGACGGATTCCGGATTCCCCGACAGCCCTCGTCCGGATTTCCGGAATCCCGGACGTCGCTCGCGTTATTGAGATAAAAATCGCATAAGAATCAAGGCGCTAAGATTTATATCCGCCTGGCATCGACCTTGCACAACAAAGAGTGCGGCCGCAACGGTCCGACAACTAAAGCAAGGAGACAACGATGTCCGATTTCCCTCCCCGGTATTTCTGAATTCGTCGTCTTGTCGCGGCCTATTGCCGTGCACGGGCTGACGAATCTTCGTTCGCGTGATGCGCAGTGTGGCAGGCCTTGAGCTCATCTCCCCAAGCAGGAACCATCGTGAAGAAACCTTTCTATAAAGTGCTGTACGTCCAGGTGATCGTGGCGATCATCATCGGTATCGCACTCGGGCATTTCTACCCGAATCTCGCCGTCGACATGAAGCCGCTCGGCGACGGCTTCATCAAACTGATCAAGATGGTGATCGGGCCGATCATCTTCTGCACGGTGGTCACCGGCATCGCCGGCATGGAAGACATGAAGAAGGTCGGGCGCGTCGGCGGCAAGGCGCTGCTGTACTTCGAAATCGTCTCGACTTTCGCTCTCGTGCTCGGCCTGTTCGCCACCCACCTGCTGCGTCCGGGCGCCGGCTTCAACATCGACCCGGCCACGCTCGACGGCAAGGCGGTCGCCTCGTACGCCGCGAAGGCGCACGGCCAGACCACGGTCGACTTCCTGATGCACCTGATCCCGGACACGCTGTCGTCGGCGTTCGCGCAAGGCGAGATCCTGCAGATCCTGCTGATCGCGCTGCTGTTCGGCGCGGTGCTCGCGACGGCCGGTGAGAAGGGCAAGGTCGTGACGAGCTTCATCGAGGGCCTCTCGCACATCCTGTTCGGCATCGTGCGCATCATCACGAAGCTGGCGCCGATCGGCGCGTTCGGCGCGATGGCGTTCACCATCGGCAAGTACGGCATCGGCTCGCTGCTGCCGATGCTCAAGCTGATCGGCACGTTCTATCTGACCTCGATCGTGTTCGTGGTGGTCGTGCTCGGCATCATCGCGCGCTTCGTGGGCTTCAACATCCTGCGCTTCGTCGCGTACATCAAGGAAGAGATGCTGATCGTGCTCGGCACGAGCTCGTCCGAAGCCGCGCTGCCGCAACTGATGCTGAAGCTCGAAAAGCTCGGCTGCTCGCGCTCGGTGGTGGGCCTCGTGGTGCCGACCGGCTATTCGTTCAACCTCGACGGCACCAACATCTACATGACGATGGCCGTGCTGTTCATCGCCCAGGCGACCAACACCGAACTCACGTGGGCGCAACAGCTCACGCTGCTGGCGGTGACGATGCTGACCTCGAAGGGCGCAAGCGGCGTGACGGGCGCAGGCTTCATCACGCTGGCCGCGACGCTGGCGGTGGTGCCGACCATTCCGCTGTCGGGCATGGTGCTGATTCTCGGCATCGACCGCTTCATGAGCGAATGCCGCGCGCTGACCAACATCGTCGGCAACGGCGTGGCGACGGTCGTGGTGTCGGCATGGGAAAAAGAGCTGGACCGCAACAAGCTGAATGCCGCGTTGCGCGGCGACGTGGCGGTCAAAGAACCGGCCGGCGTTTAAGCCGCGCGCAGGTTCTGACTTCACCATAACGGCTGCGGACACCCGCGTATGAAACCGGGTGCTCCGCGCCGATCCACCGCGCCCCCGCATCGCGAAGCTGGCGACGGCGGCGCGGCGCCTTATGCCACAATGTCCGATCCTGACCGATCGGACATTGCCAACGTGACGCGTCGCCTGTTGATCCTCTTCGCGCTCGTTGCCGGGCTCGTGGCGGCGTGTGCACTGACCTACAGCATCGCGTGGCAAAGCGGCATCGACACCCTGCGGCGCAACGCCGCCGTGCGTGCCGAGCGCACCGCCAGCGCGCTGAAGAGCACGCTCGAACGTTACGAGTCGCTGCCCTATCTGCTCGCCGAGCATCCCATCGTGCAGGACGTGCTGGTCGATCCCAGTCCCGCCAACGTCAAACGCGCGAACCTCTATCTCGAAGACCTCAACCGCCACGCGCGAGCGACGGTCACGTACATCATTCCGCTCGACGGCTACTGCGTCGCCGCCAGCAACTGGCGCGGGCCGGGCAGTTTCATCGGCGCGGGCTATCAGTTCCGGCCGTATTTTCTCGATGCGGTCAACGGCGGCGTGGGCCGCTTCTTCGGCATCGGCACGATTTCGCAGGCGCCGGGCTATTACATCTCGCAACCGGTGCGGCGCGACGGCAAGATCGTCGGCGTGGCGGTCGTCAAACTCGATCTCGAATGGTTTCAGGGCGCGGATGCGTCCGAGCCGCTCGTCGTCACCGACGATCACGGCGTGATCTTTCTGTCCTCGGTGCCGGCGTGGAAATATCATACGATCCGGCCGATATCGGGACCGGTCGCCGATTCGATCTACCAGGCGCGGCAGTACGCACAGCAGACCATCGCGCCGCTGCCGTTGACGATCGAGCGCACGCTCCAAGGCCATGCGCAGATCGTGCGCATCGGCGGCGGCCGGTATGCGCCGCGCTATCTTGCATCGCGCCGCAGCATGGGCATCCCCGACTGGCATCTGATCACGATGTCGCCCGTCGATCCGGTCGATGCCGACGCACGCAATGCGACCATCGTCACCGGCTTCGGCTACATCTCCATCGTGTTGCTCGCGTTCTACTGGCGCATGCGCCGCGCCCGCGTGCGCGAGATGATGCGCAGCCGCACGCTGCTGCAAAAGGCCTACGCCGAACTGAACCAGCGGGTCGCCGAACGCACGGTGGATCTGTCGCAGGCGAACGAACAGCTGCAGAAGGAAGTGACCGAGCGCACGCGCGCCGAGCAGGAACTGCGCGCCGCGCACGACGAGTTGATTCAGGCGAGCAAGCTCGCCGCACTCGGGCAGATGGCGGCCGGCATCACGCATGAACTGAATCAGCCGCTCGCCGCGTTGCGCAGTTTCTCGGACAACACGCGCGTGCTGCTCGAACGCGGCGACCAGGCGTCGGCGCGCGAGAATCTCGAAGCGATCGCGGCCCTCACCGAGCGCATGGGCAAGATCACCAATCAGTTGAAGCTGTTCGTCGGACGGGCGCGGCCGCGCAATGCGCGCGCGCCGGTCATGCGTGCGCTGCGCAATGTCGTCGGACTGCTGCAGAAGCGCTTGCAGGGCGTCGAAGTGGCGTTCACGCTGGTCGATGCGGCGAGCGGCGCGCGCACGCCGCTCAGTCTCGCCGACGACCATCCCGAGCTGATCGCGCATTGCGACGACCTGCGGCTCGAACAGGTGCTGATCAACCTGCTCGGCAATGCGCTCGACGCGACTGCCGGCATGAGCGCGCCGCGCATCGCGATCGAGATCGAAGTCGCCGAGGCGAACCTGTCGTTCATGGTGAGCGACAACGGCCCCGGCATTCCCGATGACGTGCTGCCGCGTCTGTTCGAACCGTTCTTCACGACCAAGGAGATGGGGCAGGGGCTGGGACTCGGGCTGGCGATCTCGTCGTCGATCGCGCGCGATTGCGGCGGCACGCTGGTCGCGCGCAACGCGCCGGACGGCGGTGCATTATTCGTGTTGACGCTGCGCCGCGCGCGCGTGCAGACGAACCACCCGGCGGACCCGCTGACCACGGGTTCCTGAATCAAGATGGAAACGCGATGCTGAACCACGGCCTGCAAGTGCTGTATATCGAAGACGACGAACTGGTGCGCCGCGCCAGCGTGCAGAGCTTGCAACTGGCGGGCTTCGACGTGGTTGGCCATGCGTCGGTGGAAGCCGCGGCGAAAATGATCAACGCGGATTTCTCCGGCGTGATCGTCAGCGATATTCGGCTGCCAGGCGCGAGCGGGCTCGATCTGCTCGCCCAGTGCCACGAGCGCGCGCCCGACGTGCCGGTGATCCTGGTCACCGGCCACGGCGATATTTCGATGGCCGTGCAGGCGATGCGCGATGGCGCGTATGACTTCATCGAAAAGCCGTTCGCGTCCGAGCGCCTGATCGAAACCGTGCGGCGCGCGCTGGAGCGCCGCAAGCTGTTGCTGGAGAATCTCGCGCTGCGCCGTGAACTGGCGGAGCAGAACTCGGTGGCGCCGCGGATCATCGGCCGCAGTCCCGCGATCGAACAGGTGCGGCGGCTGATCGCCAACATCGCGCCGACCGACGCGTCGGTGCTGATCAATGGCGATACCGGCGCGGGCAAGGAGTTGATCGCGCGCAGTCTGCACGAGCTGTCGCCGCGGCGCGACAAGCCGTTTATCGCGGTGAACTGCGGCGCGCTGCCGGAGCCGATGTTCGAGTCGGAGATGTTCGGCTACGAACCGGGCGCCTTCACCGGCGCGGCGAAACGGCGAATCGGCAAGCTCGAACATGCGTCGGGCGGCACGCTGTTTCTCGACGAGATCGAGAGCATGCCGCTTGCGTTGCAGGTCAAGCTGCTGCGCGTGTTGCAGGACGGCGTGCTGGAGCGGCTCGGCTCGAATCAGCCGATCCGCGTGAATTGCCGCGTGGTCGCCGCGGCGAAGGGCGACATGGCCGAGCACGTCGCGGATGGCTCGTTCCGGCGCGATTTGCTGTACCGGCTGAACGTGGTGACGATCGCGCTGCCGCCGTTGGGCGAGCGTCGCGAGGACATCGTGCCGCTCTTCGAACACTTCCTGCTGGATGCGGCAGTGCGCTACCAGCGTCCTGCGCCGATCCTCACCGATCGCCAGCGCGCGAGCCTGATGCAGCGCGACTGGCCGGGCAACGTGCGAGAACTGCGCAATGCCGCCGACCGCTTCGTGCTCGGCGTCGCAGAAGACCCGGTCATGTCTTTCACTGACGACACCGCGGCCACACAGCCGTTGAAGGAGCGCGTCGAGCAATTCGAACGGGCGATGATCGCGCAAGCGTTGGAGCAGGCCGGTGGCGTTGTCGCGGTGGCGGCGGACAAGCTGCAGCTCGGCAAGGCCACGCTCTACGAGAAGATCAAACGGTATGGCCTGGCGGCCAAAGGGGAAGGGGAGCGGTAAGGAACGGCGCCAGCGGCAAGGCGCGGCCGGCGCGTTTGGATCGGATCAACTCGGATCGAGTCGGGGTGAAGGACGTTACGCCTTCAGCGCCTTTTCCAGCAACTGGTCGAGTTCCGCGAACTGGGGCTCGCCGACATAGCGCTTCAGAATCTTGCCGTCCTTGTCGATCAGAAACGTGGTGGGCGTGAGTTGCACGTTGCCGAACTGCCTGGCGGCCGAGCCGTCGTCCATGGCAACCTTGAACGGCAACTGGCGGGTTTGCGTGTAGTTGGTCACGTACATCGGCGCGTCATAGTTCATGGCAACCGCGACGAATTCGAGGCCCCGGCCCTTGAAGCGGTTATAGGTCTCGACCATCTGCGGCATTTCCTTCATGCAGGTATCGCAGTTCGTCGCCCAGAAGTTGACGAGATACACCTTGCCTTTCAGGTCGGCGGTCGTGACCTTCTGGCCGGACAGCAGGGTGAAGGTCGCATCGGGCACGCGCTGCTGACCCGCAAACGCGAAGTAGCCCGCGACAGCCAGCACGATCGCCACGGCGGCTGCGATGATGTAGCGCAGTGGGCTCGTGCGCCGGGCGGCGGAAGATGGGTTGGAGCTCATGAACGGAACCTCGAGAGTCGCGCGGAACGCGCGGGCCAGTGGGTCGATTGGGCGTTGGGCCGGTGCTGAACAGCGTCGCTATTGTAGCCCCATTCCGTTGGCGCGGCAGGACGCGGGGCGGCAGCGGATAATAGGGTTTTTCCGTTCCGGTCGGTCCGATCTTCAGTCCCCATGTTCCGAACTGCCTTTTGCGTTAGCCGTTTTCTCGCCCGAATTCCTTCCTGCTTTTCTTTCGGTAGCCGTTTCCGAAGCGGCCTGGCGGCCGATGACAACCGGCCGGCCGGCGCTCCGGACGCTTCCTGGCGCCAGCCGCGCGGGCGTGCGCTGATCGCTACGACCGCTTCCGCGCTGGTGCTCGGCGTCACGTTGACCGCCTGCTCGCCGACCTTCGACTGGCGCACCATCATGAACAACGACAACGGCTACACCGTCGACTTCCCCGCCAAGCCGGGCAACGATCAGCGGCCGGTGCAGATCGGCGGCACGGCGATGCCGATGGCGATGCAAACGGCCGAAGCCGGCAACGCGGTATTCGCGGTCGGCACCGTGTTGCTGCCCGACGACCAGGAAGCCACGCAGCGTGCCGCGCTGGCTTTCCTGCGCGACGGCCTCGCTCGCAACGTCGGTGCGGCTCCCGACGCGCACGCGGTGCAAATCCCGCTCGCCGCGGGCGGCCAGGTGCTCGGCCTCGAAATGAAGCTCAGTGGCGAGGCGGGCTCGCAGCACGAGATGCGCTCGGTCTACGCGCGGCTGGCGGCGCGCGGGCGCCACGTTTATCAGGCGGCGATCATCGCTGACAAACCGCTGCAGCCGGAGCAGGTCGATCAGTTTTTTTCGTCGTTCAAACTCTATTGAGGCCGGTATTTTTGGCCGAACGGGCGCGCGAAGGAGCGACGTACAGAGTGAAAGTTTCTTCGCAGCATCGCGCGCTAATTCCCGGTTTACGTTGAAGTTTTCCCCATGCCCCGCGCTCCTGTGGATAACTCTGTTGAGAACTCGTCGGTATTTGCCGCAGATGCCCGTCCCGTGGGCATTCTGTCAGTTCTCGCTAGCTTCATGCATTTTAGAAAAGTCAATTAAATCAAGAGGTTTGGAGGGAGCCCTTCGACGCGGCTTTCAGATGTATCAAAATCTATCCGAAGTGCGCATGTGTGCATAAGTCAAGTCTTGACAGCATATTTTTCTCCTCATAACGAGCCCAAAGCCCGTCGATACTGAATGGCTTCCGCGATCTGCGCAGCACTCGGCATCGCCGCGCCGGCGAGGTCGGCGATGCTGCGCGCGACCTTCAGCACCCGATAGTAAGCACGCGCTGACCACCGGAAGCGCTCGCCGGCTTCGCGCAGCAGCGCTTCGCCCGCCGTGTCGGGGCGGCAGACCTCGTCCACTTCCCGGCCGCCGAGCTCGCGGTTGGTCTTGCCTTGCCGCAGCAATTGCCGCTCGCGTGCTGCGCATACCCGTCGCGCGATAGCCGCGCTCGCTTCGCCAACTGTCGCCGAACGGGCCGCCAGTTCGGACGGCGTAAGCGCCGGTATCTCAAGCTGAATGTCGATTCGATCGAGCAAGGGGCCGGACAGCTTGCGCAAGTAGCGCGCCGCGATCTCCGGCGTGCAGCGACAGCGCCCGCCAGGATCGCCGCGCCATCCGCAGGGACACGGGTTCATTGCAGCGATCAACTGGCAGGCCGCCGGGAAATCCGCTTGCAAGGCGGCCCGCGAGATCGTGATGCGGCCGGCTTCGAGCGGCTCGCGCAGCGTTTCGAGGACGTCGCGACTGAATTCGGGCAATTCGTCCAGAAACAGTACGCCTAGGTGCGCCAGCGTGATCTCGCCGGGCTGCGGCGGATTGCGCCCGCCGACCAGCGCCGCCGCGCTCGACGAATGATGCGGCGCGCGAAACGGCCGCTGCCGCCACTGCGCCGCGGTGAAGCCCGCCCGGCTGGCGGACAGCAATGCGGCGGAGCTGAGCGCTTCGTCGTCGGTCATTGGCGGCAGCAGGCCCGGCAGGCGGGCGGCGAGCATCGATTTGCCCGCGCCGGGCGGCCCGATGAGCAACACATGATGCCCGCCGGCCGCAGCGACTTCGAGGGCCCGGCGCGCACCGCGCTGGCCGATCACGTCGGCCATATCGGGCACGGCAGCGGGCGGGCATTTCGCGAGGTCGGGCGCGGGGGCGGGGGTGAGCCGCGCGTCGGGCGCTCGGGCGAGGTGGGCGCAGAGTGACGGCAGATCGGCGGCGCCGTAGACATCGACGCCGGGCACGAGCGCGGCCTCGGCTGCGCTGGCGGCGGGAAGATAGAGCTGTGGAGTACGCTCCGGGACGAGCGGGGCTGCGGTTGGCTCGCCAGGGATCGTGGGAGACGAGAAGCCCCCGCCCTCCACACTGCGCTGGGCCGCACCGCTGCGCGCGGTCCCGCAAGCCATCGCGAAGGCGCCGCGCATTGGCCGCAGCGCACCGGTCAACGATAGCTCGCCGGCGAACTCGCGATACAGCAAGGATTCAACGGGAATCTGCCCGCTCGCCGCGAGGATGCCCAATGCGATCGGCAGGTCGAAGCGGCCAGATTCCTTCGGCAGATCGGCGGGGGCGAGATTGACGGTGATCCGTCGGACGGGAAAGTCGAAGCCGCAGTTTTGCAGCGCCGCGCGCACGCGCTCGCGGCTTTCGCGCACTTCCAGGTCTGGAAGGCCGACGATCGAGAATGAGGGTAATCCGTTCGCGAGGTGAACCTCGACAGTGACTTCGGGCGCGCGGCCGGAGGCCGGCGCGCGACTGCGCACCACGGCAAGCGACATATTTTCTCCCGTCGGACGGCACGCCGAAGGCGTGCGCAGGTCCCCTAAAACGCTGATGACGTCACGGCTCGCTTGCCAGTGATGTGCAGCACTGCGCAACTAGTGCGCTGCAAACGACGCGTTACGGCGTTTGCGAGGTGACCGGCAGCTTCTGTTCGAGCTCGGCGACGCGGCGCTCCAACTCTTCGAGGCGGGCGCGGGTGCGTACCAGTACCTGGGTCTGCGTATCGAATTCCTCGCGCGTGACGAGATCGAGTTTCGAAAAACCCTGCGACAGCATGGCCTTCACGTTGCGTTCGACATCTTTGGCCGGCGAGTTCTTGAACAGCTCGCTCATGCGAGCCTGAAAGTCGTTAAAAACATCGTTCGGTTGTTTCATGGTGTTCCCCTTTGTGCACAAAAAATGTGCATATTTCGTTACGCCTGTGCTTTGTCATCGCGCATGGGCTGTCTTGGTGCGCGCCCATCTGCGCGCCGCCGCGGCATGAGCGCCTTTGGTGCGCCGCCCTCGCGTTCAAAACCTTCGAACACTCTAGCAACGATCCATACGCCGCGCCAGCGTGCCCGGCCATCGTTAGCCATCCGGCCAAGGCCGCTTGCGCGCCTTTCCTGGCGCGCGCGGTGCGCAGTCTGACACAACATGGCATGCGAGTTGCTGTTACTGCCCCGCGCGCACTGCCGGACGCTTTCTGCCGGCAGAGGAACGAGACCACGCGAACGGGTTACGGGTACGCAAAACGGTACGCAACGGGTTACGCAACTTAGCGAGGGATTTCATGAAGCTCATTACCGCAATCATCAAGCCGTTCAAGCTCGATGAGGCGCGCGAAGCCTTGTCGGCCATCGGCGTCTCGGGCATCACGGTGACGGAAGTCAAGGGCTTCGGCCGCCAGAAGGGGCACACAGAGCTGTATCGGGGTGCTGAATATGTCGTCGATTTCCTGCCGAAAGTGAAGATCGAGGCGGCTGTCTCGGACGACATCGTCGACCAGGCGATCGAGGCGCTCGAACGCGCGGCGCGCACCGGCAAGATTGGCGACGGCAAGATCTTCGTCACGCCGATCGAGCAGGTGATCCGGATTCGCACCGGGGAGACCGGCGCGGACGCTCTGTAACACGAAAAGATAGCGACACAGATAGCGATAAGAGGAAACGAAAGATGCGCAAATTATTGATGTCCCTGCTGATGGCCGGTTCGCTGCTCGCGGGCGGTATGGGCGCCGCCCTCGCGGACGACGCTTCCGCTCCCGCAGCCGCTTCGGCTCCCGATACGACCGCCAGCGCCCCGGCGCCGGACGCGTCGGCACCGGCCGCCGCAGCAGCTTCGGCACCGGCCGCCGACGCCTCCGCCGCACCCGCGGCATCGGCTCCCGCACCCGACGCCGCACCGGCGGCACCGACCGCGCCGTTCTCGGTCGATTCGTCGAAGATCAATTCGGGCGACACCGCCTGGATGCTGACCTCCACCGCGCTCGTGCTGTTCATGACGATCCCGGGTCTGGCGCTGTTCTACGGCGGCATGGTCCGCAAGAAGAACGTGCTCGCGACGCTGATGCAAAGCTTCGCGATCACCTGCCTCGTGACGATCGTCTGGACGGTGGTGGGCTACAGCCTGGCCTTCACGCCGGGCAGTTCGTTCATCGGCGGCTTCTCGCGCGTCTTCATGGCGGGCATGAACTACATCAAGGGCGACAAGGCCACGACGCTGACCGTCAGCCATCTGGCTCCGACGATCCCCGAAACGGTCTACTTCGTCTATCAGATGACCTTCGCGATCATCACCCCGGCGCTGATCACGGGCGCGTTTGCCGACCGTATGAAGTTCTCGGCAATGCTGGTGTTCATGACGCTGTGGTCGATCATCGTCTACTCGCCGATCGCGCACATGGTCTGGGAACCGACCGGCTGGCTGGCTAGCGCGGGCATCCTCGACTTCGCGGGCGGCACGGTGGTGCACATCAACGCCGGTATCGCGGCGCTGGTCTGCGCGCTGGTGCTCGGCAAGCGTGTCGGTTACGGCAAGGAAGCCATGGCTCCGCACAACCTGACGCTCACGCTGATCGGTGGCGCGATGCTGTGGGTGGGCTGGTTCGGCTTCAATGCGGGTTCGGCGGTGGCGGCTGACGGCCGTGCCGGTTTCGCGATGTTCGCGACGCAAGTGGCCACTGCGGCGGCAGCGCTCGCATGGATGTTCGCCGAATGGGCGGCCAAGGGTAAGCCGTCGGTGCTCGGTATCGTCTCGGGTGCGGTGGCGGGTCTGGTGGCGATTACGCCGGCTTCGGGCTTCGTCGGCACGCTCGGCGCGCTGGTGATCGGTATCGTGGCGGGTGTGGTCTGCTTCTGGTCGGCCACGTGGCTCAAGCACAAGCTCGGTTACGACGACTCGCTCGACGCGTTCGGCGTGCACTGCATCGGCGGTATCGTGGGTGCGCTCCTGACCGGCGTGTTCGCGGTCAAGGACATCGGCGGCGCGGACGGCAGCGTCATCGTGCAAGCCAAGGGCGTGCTGACGACGCTGATCTACAGCGGCGTGGTGAGCTACATCCTGCTGAAGATCATCGACATGGTGATGGGCATCCGCGTGACGGAAGAGCAGGAACGCGAAGGCCTGGATGTGAGCCTGCACGGCGAACACGTCGAATAAAGACTTCTGCGGGCCCGTGCTCCCGGGCTCGTCTGATCACGAATAAGCGCAGCATTTGGCCCGCCTTCATGGCGGGCTTTTTTCTTGCTGGCTCTCTTGTGAGCGGTGGATTTTCCCGTCTATCATGACCATAGTGAGAATGCATTCGCGTCCGCTTGCGAATGGAGAAACCGTCCCCAAATGGGCAAAGCATTTGCTCTACAATCTTTTTTCTCCAGTCTGCGAGTGATCAATGGTTCCGCACCTAGTTACGGCGTTAAACGGCCCGCTGCTCGATCTCGAGCGGAAGATCCTCGACGCCACACCCGCCATCGAACGCTGGTTCCGGCTCGAATGGCAGGAGCACACGCCGCCGTTCTACTGTTCCGTCGATCTGCGTAACGCGGGGTTCAAGCTCGCGCCGGTCGACACCAATCTGTTCCCCGGCGCATTCAACAATCTGCCGCAGGAAGTGCTGCCGCTCGCGGTGCAAGCCGCCATGGCGTCGATCGAGAAGATCTGCCCGGACGCGAAGAATCTGCTGGTGATTCCCGAGCGCCACACGCGCAACGCGTTTTACCTCGAAAACGTCGCCCGTCTGGCCGCGATCATGCGCCAGGCTGGCCTGAACGTGCGTTTCGGCACGCTTGACGAAAGCATCAACGGTCCGGTCACGATTGCGCTGTCGGACGGCCAGAAGCTCGTGCTCGAACCGCTCGAACGTTCGCAGCGCCGTCTCGGCCTGAAGAACTTCGACCCCTGCTCGATCCTGCTGAACAACGACCTGTCAGGCGGCATCCCGCCCATACTCGAAAATCTGCATGAGCAGTACCTGCTGCCGCCGTTGCACGCCGGCTGGGCGGTTCGCCGCAAATCCACGCATTTCTCGTGTTATGACGACGTCGCGAAGAAGTTCGCGAAGATGGTCGAAATCGATCCATGGATGATCAATCCGTACTTCGCACATGTCGAAGGCGTCGATTTCCAGGAGCGCACCGGTGAAGAAGCGCTGACCGACGCGATCGACGGCGTGCTCAAAAAGATCGCGAGGAAGTACCGCGAGTACGGTATTTCCGAAAAGCCGTATGTCGTCATCAAATCGGACGCGGGCACGTACGGCATGGGCGTGATGACCGTGCACGACGCGTCGGAAGTGGCCGCGCTCACCAAGCGCGAGCGCGCCAAGATGGCGGCCACCAAAGACGGCCTCGAAGTGCACGACGTGATCGTGCAGGAAGGCGTGTACACGTTCGAGCGCATCGGCGAGGAAGTCGCGGAGCCGGTCGTCTACATGATCGACCGCTATGTGGTGGGCGGCTTCTATCGGGTGCACGGCAGCCGCGAGCGCGACCAGAACCTGAACGCGCCCGGCATGCACTTCGTGCCGCTCGGCTTCGAGCATACGGCGCTGCCGGACGCGCACGCGAAGCCCGGCGCGGCGCCGCCGAACCGCTTCTACATGTACGGGGTGGTGGCGCGGCTCGGGCTGCTCGCCGCATCGGTCGAACTGGAAAAGACCGATCCGGAAGCGATCCAGGTCTAAGCCATCCTGAATGGGCGATGGCGGCATGCGTGCCGCCATCGCCATTTTCAACGACTATATTTACGAACAATGCCACGCCCGTCAGGGCGCAACGGGACCTTCATGGACATTCTTTTCATCGCCGATCCGCTCTCCCAGTTCAAGATCTACAAAGATTCGACCTACGCGATGATGGCCGAAGCCGCACGCCGCGGGCACGTGGTGTACACGTGCGAGCCGAAGCATCTGGCGTGGACGGGCGGCGACGTCGAAGCGAACGTGCGGCGGATTGCGATCGTCGGCGACGTGACCGATCTGCATCGCGACGAGTGGCACGCCGCCGACGCGGCCGCGCCTCGCGCGCTGAAGAGCTTCAGCGCAGTGGTGATGCGCAAGGATCCGCCGTTCGACATGGAATACGTCACGTCGACGTGGCTGCTCGAGATGGCCGAACGCGGCGGCGCGCGCATCTTCAACAAGCCGCAGGCGATTCGCGATCATTCGGAAAAACTGGCGATCGGCGAGTTCGCACAGTTCGTCACGCCCACCTTGGTCACGCGCGACGCGACCCGTTTGCGCGCATTCCATGAACAGCACGGCGACGTGATCCTCAAGCCGCTCGACGGCATGGGCGGCATGGGCGTGTTCCGCGTGAAGGCCGACGGTATGAACCTCGGCTCGATCATCGAAATGCTGAGCCACGACGGCGCGCGCTCGGTGATGGCGCAAAAGTTCATCCCCGAGATCAAGGACGGCGACAAGCGCATTTTGCTGATCGGCGGCGCAGCGGTGCCGTATTCGCTTGCGCGTATTCCTCAGGGTAATGAAGTGCGCGGCAATCTCGCAGCCGGCGGCCTGGGCGTGGCGCGTCCGCTTACCGAGCATGATCGCAAAATCGCCGACACGCTCGCGCCGGTGCTCGCGGCGCGCGGTCTGCTGCTGGTCGGGCTGGACGCGATCGGCGACTGGCTGACCGAAGTCAACGTGACGAGCCCGACGTGTTTCCGCGAGATCATGGATCAGACCGGCTTCGACGTGGCGGCGATGTTCATCGATGCGCTGGAGCGCGCGGCGGCCTGACGTGCGGCCTTGAATGCCCGCCATGACCCCCAACCTGTGTAGTAAATCCGCATCAAGCGCAGCGCCGGATTTGGCGCGAAAATGAGCCTGCTACAATGCCCGCTCTTCCGCGCCAAGCCGGTTCGATGGCTTCAATCGAGGCCACGGGCACGGATTGCGGACGGTGAACGAGCCATTCCCAAGCGGCGCCGGCATGGCGCAGCGCGGGCGCACGGCTCGTCAAATGATGCGTTCCGGCTCTCATGACCTACGGCCGGTCGAGGGCGCTGACGAACCGGGCGTCGTCCCGGTCCACGGTTTGGGGCCGTTCTTTTGCAGTAAGGCTGACATGGCAGGCATTCTGATCATTGCGCACGCTCCGTTCGCCACCGCGTTGCGCGATTGTATTTCGCACATCTACGGCGGTTTGCCGGCTCGCATCGGCGTCATCGACGTATCGCCCGATTGCGACCCCGCGCAACAGGTTGCGTTTGCGAACTCGGAAATCGAGCGTTTGAAGGAAGAAAACGGCGCACTCGTGCTCACGGATATGTTCGGTGCTACGCCCGCGAATATCGCGGGCCGGCTCGCCACGGTGCCGAATGTGCGCGTGCTCTGCGGCGTCAATTTGCCGATGCTGGTGCGCGCGGTCTGCTATCGCGCCACGCCGCTCGACACGCTGGTCGACAAGGCGCTCGCCGGCGCGACCAAGGGCGTGCATGCAATTGGACCGGCTACGCCGGCCTCCGTGGCGTGCGCGGCGGCTGTCAGCGAGTGCATGCCGGGTTTGCCGCCCGACGCGGCTGCGGGCGACTGTCTACCCGCACTCCCGGCCGACGCCGATCTGACCCAGAAGACCGACGCGGCTGGTTTGTAGCCCGCGCGGAGGCCGTTCAAAAGCCCGATGCCCAATGCTTCAAATGCAGTGCAACGGGTGTGTGCAAATTCACCTTTCGTAACCATACTTACCCGCGCTTTTGGACCATCACATGCTGCAACAGGAAACGACTATTGTGAACAAGCTGGGGCTGCACGCACGTGCGTCGGCCAAGTTGACGCAACTCGCGGGCAACTACCAGGCGGAAATCTGGATGAGCCGCAACGGCCGCCGCATCAATGCCAAGAGCATCATGGGTGTGATGATGCTGGCCGCGGGCATCGGCAGCACGGTGCTGATCGAAACGGAAGGCACTGACGAAAAGGAAGCGATGGACGCACTGTTGAAACTGATTGCCGATAAATTCGGCGAGGGTCAGTGAAGTCGCGCGTGCACGTTTGCAACGAGTATCCACGCCGCGGCTGTCCGCGGCGTTTTTTTTAGCGCGAGAAAATGGATGGGTAGGCGTGGGGAAATCGGCTTGCCTGTCTGCGCATAGGCGCGATCAACTTGCCGGAATGCAACCCTGCCGAGGGCGCATTGTCATGTCGATGACCATAATTCGTGCTGCGCTGCACATAGCTTTGCCGTACTTGCAGAGGGTGCGGAATTTATAATGATCAGCAGAGTCTGAGAGCATTGCAGCGGTTTGCCGCAGCATCACACAACTAGAGGAGGTGCGCGTGTCCTTCACGCTGCATGGAATTCCCGTGTCACGCGGTATCGCCATCGGGCGGGCCTATCTGATCGCCCCGGCAGCACTTGACGTAGACCACTATCTGATCGAACCCGCCCAGATCGAGGGCGAGGTCGAGCGTTTTCGCGCGGCTCAGCAACACGTGCATCGGGAGCTCGACACGCTGCGCGCCGATCTCGCCGCAGACGCGCCCAGCGAAATGGGCGCGTTCATCAATGTTCATTCAATGATCCTGAACGATGCGATGCTCGTGCAGGAAACCATCGACCTGATCCGCACGCGCCGCTACAACGTGGAGTGGGCGCTGACCGAGCAACTCGAGCGCCTGTCGCGTCACTTCGACGACATCGAAGACGAGTACCTGCGCGAGCGCAAAGCCGACATCGAGCAGGTGGTGGAGCGCGTGCTGAAGGCGCTCGCGGGCGCATCGGCGACGCTCGGCGGCGGCGTGCACGGCGCGTGCGACGAGATGATCGTGGTCGCGCACGACATCGCGCCGGCCGACATGATGCAGTTCAAGACGCAGACGTTTCAGGGCTTCGTCACTGACCTCGGCGGCCGCACATCGCATACGGCGATCGTCGCGCGCAGCCTGGGCATTCCGGCCGCGGTCGGCGTGCAGCACGCGAGCGCGTTGATCCGGCAGGACGATCTGATCATCGTCGACGGCGATCATGGCATCGTGATCGTCGATCCCGCGCCGATCGTGCTCGAAGAATATTCGTATCGGCAAAGCGAAAAAGAGCTGGAGCAACGCAAGCTGCAGCGCCTGAAATTTTCGCCGACGCAAACGCTGTGCGGCACGCGCATCGAACTGTGCGCGAATATCGAGCTGCCGGAAGACGCGCGCGCCGCGGTCAACTCGGGTGCGAGCGGCGTGGGCCTGTTCCGCACCGAGTTCCTGTTCATGAATCACAAGCACCGCTTGCCCGAGGAGGAAGAGCAGTTCGCCGCGTACCGCCGGGCTGTCGAGTTGATGAACGGATTGCCGGTCACGATCCGCACCATCGACGTCGGCGCCGATAAGCCGCTCGACTCGATGGGCGGTGGTGACGGCTACGAGACCGCCGCGAATCCCGCGTTGGGGCTGCGGGCGATTCGCTGGAGCCTCTCGGAGCCGCAGATGTTCCTCACGCAGTTGCGCGCGATTCTGCGCGCGTCGGCGTTCGGCACGGTGAAGATTCTGATTCCGATGCTCGCGCACGCGCAGGAAATCGACCAGACGCTCGATCTGCTGCGCGAGGCCAAGCGCCAACTCGACGATGCGGGCATTGCCTACGATCCGAACGTGCAAGTCGGCGCGATGATCGAAATCCCGGCGGCCGCCATCGCATTGCCGCTGTTCCTGAAGCGGCTCGACTTTCTGTCGATCGGCACCAACGATCTGATCCAGTACACGCTGGCGATCGATCGCGCGGACAACGCGGTGGCGCATCTGTACGACCCGCTGCACCCGGCCGTGCTGCATCTGATCGCATTCACGCTGCGCGAGGCGAAGCGCGCGGGCGTGCCGGTGTCGGTGTGCGGCGAGATGGCGGGGGATCCGGCATTGACGCGCTTGTTGTTGGGCATGGGCCTCACCGAGTTCTCGATGCACCCGAGCCAGTTGCTGGTGGTCAAGCAGGAGGTGCTGCGTTCGCATCTCAAAACGCTGGAGAAGCCCGTGGCCGACGTGCTGGCTTCGTTCGAACCGGAAGAGGTGCAGGCCGCGCTCAAGCGCGTCGCGCAGGCCTGAGCGCGAGGCAGGCGTAGTCGCATGAAAAAACGCCGCATGCGGCGTTTTTCTATTCAGCGGTTCGCGGGCGTAGGCATCGCGCCGTCAAGGGTGGTGCCTTTGTCCACATACGGGGCAATCCGGTTGGCGGCCGATTCGCATGGTGTTCCACTCCATCCGCAGCGAATCGAGCATCATCAGACGGCCCTGTAGCGGCGTGCCGATTGCCCCGATCACCTTGAGCGCTTCAGCGGCCTGCATTGAACCGATGATGCCCACCGTCGGCGCGAACACACCCATCGTCGAGCACGCGACTTCCTCGAACGGTTGGTCCTCGGGAAAGACGCATGCATAGCAGGGCGATGCTTCGTCGCGGAAATCGAACGTGCTGATCTGGCCGTCGAAACGCAACGCCGCGCCCGACACCAGCGGCACGCCATGCTTCACGCAGGCGCGGTTGATCGCGTGGCGCGTCGCGAAGTTATCGGTGCAATCGAGCACGACGCTCGCGTGCGGTACTTCGCGATCGAGCCAGGCGTCATCGACGCGCTCGGCCACCGCGTTCACCGTCACCTCGGGATTGATCTGCGCAAGCGTGTCGCGTCCCGACTCCACCTTTTTGCGCCCGACCGATGCGCTCGCGTGCAGGATCTGCCGCTGCAGATTGGTTAGGTCGACCGTATCGGCATCGACCAGCGTCAAGCGGCCGACGCCGGCCGCCGCGAGATACATCGCGGCGGGCGAACCCAAGCCGCCCGCGCCGACGATGATCGCGTGCGCGTCGATAAAGCGCTGCTGCGCCTCGATGCCGATTTCATCGACGAGAATATGGCGGGAGTAGCGAAGGAGTTGATCGTCGTTCATGGCGGAGCGCGTGAGTATGTCGCGCAAAGGGAAGCAGACTTGCGGTCTGCCGTGCGCGTTTCGTTGTTGTTATTTTAATCGCGCGAAGGGTGAGGCTTGTTGCGGGTGATGCTGCGTGTCTCCGCAGCAGGATGCGCTGCGAAGACACGCGAGGGTGTGCTGCTTACTTGCTTTGCGTAGCCGGAGCCGAGGCGGGCGCGACGCCCGATGCACCCGGAACGGGTTGCGTCGGCTTCACCGCGACCGGCGCGGACGCCGACGTGGCCGGCTTGCTCTGCGCGAGCCGGCGCTCGGTCAGTGACTTCGATTCCTGCACCGTCTTGCCCTGGAGCTTGGCCAGTGCCTGTTGCAGCATGAAGTCGTCGGCCGAACCGAATTCCACCGGCTTGCGCTCACGATCCTTCTGACGCTGTTCCGGCGTCTTCTTGTCGTTCGCTTCTTCAAGCTGGCGCAACTGGTCCATGCGTTCCTGTTCGCGCTGTTCCGCTTCCTTCTTCTCGTTCGGGTCCTGCGTGTTCGCAAGGTGGTTAGAGTAGTCGACTTCACGGGTCACGAGCGCGTCGTCCGGATCGCCTTCCGCGTATTGATCGACCGCGATATCAGGACGGATGCCCTTGTTCTGGATCGAACGGCCGCTCGGCGTGTAGTAGTACGCGGTGGTCAGGCGCAGCGCGGTATCCGCGGTCATGGGGCGCACGGTCTGCACCGAGCCCTTGCCAAAGGTGGTCTTGCCGACGATCAGCGCACGATGCTGATCCTGCAGCGCACCCGCGACGATTTCCGAAGCCGACGCCGAGTAGGCGTTGGTCAGCACGATCATCGGCACGGTCTTGAAGATGGCCGGGATGTCCTTCAGCGGATCGCTGTCGAAGGATTGCAGGCGGTAGTTGTCGTACGTATCGCGATACACCTGCTTCGAATCCGGAATCTGGCCGTTGGTCGACACCACCACCGAATTCGGCGGCAGGAAAGCACCGGCTACGCCGACCGCGCTTTGCAGCAAACCGCCGCCATTGTTGCGCAGGTCGAGCACGAGGCCCTTCAGATTCGGCTCCTGACGCGCGATGTCCTGCAGCTTCGCCGCGAGATCAGGCGTGGTGCGCTCCTGGAAGCTGGTGATGCGGACATACGCGAATCCCGGCGCAACGACTTTGCCCTTGACCGACTGGACCTTGATGATCGCGCGCGTCACCGTGAGCGGGAACGTGCGGTCGTCGGACTTGCGGAAGATCGTGAGCGTGACCTTGGTGCCCGGCTCGCCGCGCATCTGCTTGACCGCCTGGTCGAGCGTCATGCCGCGCACGGGTTTGTCGTTGATACGCGTAATCAGGTCGCCCGGACGGATGCCGGCGCGAAACGCGGGCGTGTCTTCAATCGGCGAAATCACCTTGATCAGGCCGTCTTCCGACGAAATTTCGATGCCCAAACCCGCGAAGCGGCCCTTGGTCTGCTCTTGCAGTTCCTCGTAATCGGTCTTGTCGAGGTACGACGAGTGCGGGTCGAGGCTCGACACCATGCCCTTGATCGCGGAGGTGAGGAGCTTTTTATCGTCGACCGGTTCGACGTATTCGTGCTTGATTTGCCCGAACACTTCGGCAAAGAGCCTGAGCTGGTCTAACGGCAGGGGTGCGGCGGCGGCACTAGCGGGTTGCTGGGCCGAGGCGGAAAGTTGCAGGGTGGCAAATGCACCGGTAGCAAGGCCCGCGGCAATCAGGCCGATATTTTTCAGGTTCTTTCGCATAGAGTCTGTTGCGGTCGGAAGCGCGTGGCAGCGTCGATAGGATTTGGACGGACAAGTATAACTGCACACCCGCCTACTCAGGGGGGAGGGCGGGCAATCGTGATTCGACAGTGCGAACCGGAGCGGGTTCGTGAGATTGAGGCCGCGCTAGCGAAGTAATGTGCCGTAACACGCGCAAGGCGGCCAGAAGGGCGCGCTTGCCTGATGCGAGCCGTGCCAACCGGTAGGTGTTGCCGGTCGGCGCAGCCGGCGGACCGCGGCGCCCGTGCATGTTCAATGCACGAGGCCCGCGGCCGGCTGGGCGAAATCAGCCTGCCTTGCCCTGCTTGGCGACCGCGGCTTGCGCCTTGGCGATCGCTTCCTGGTCGCCCAGATAGTAGTGCTTGATCGGCTTCAGGTTCTCGTCGAGTTCATAGACGAGCGGCACGCCGTTCGGAATATTCAGGCCGACGATGTCGCTGTCCGAGATGTCGTCGAGGTACTTGACCAGCGCGCGGATCGAGTTGCCGTGCGCGGCGATCACGATCTTGCGGCCCGACTTGATGGCCGGGGCGATCGACTCGTTCCACAGCGGCAGCACGCGAGCAACGGTGTCTTTCAGGCACTCGGTGAGCGGCAGTTGTTCGCGCGGCACCTTCGCGTAACGCGGGTCGTCGTACGGCGCGCGTTCGTCCGTCGGGTCCAGCGCCGGCGGCGGCGTGTCGTAGCTGCGACGCCAGACCAGCACCTGCTCGTCGCCGAACTTCGCGGCGGTTTCCGCCTTGTTCAGGCCCGACAGCGCGCCGTAATGACGCTCGTTCAGGCGCCATGAATGGACGACCGGCAGGTACATCAGATCCATCTTGTCCTGCACGTGCCACAACGTGCGGATCGCGCGCTTGAGCACCGACGTGTAGGCGATATCGAACACGTAGCCGGATTCCTTCAGCAGCACGCCCGCCTGCTGCGCTTCACTGTTGCCCTGTTCGGTGAGGTCGACGTCGACCCAGCCGGTGAAGCGGTTTTCCTTGTTCCACGTCGATTCGCCGTGGCGGATGAGAACGAGTTTGTACATGAGATTGCCGGTCGGTAGTAAGGAAGCGGTAAAGCGCAGCGGGGATTCCTCTGGAGGAGCACCGCCATCGCGTCAGACGGTTATTTTATAATGGGTGGATTGCCCTTTTCGATTTCTCTCTTTTTCGGCGGATTTTCCGTGAAGTTTTTCACTGATTACACAAACCTTGTACTGATCGCGATCGTCCTCATCTCCGGTGGGTTGCTGCTGTGGCCGACGATCATCCGGCGCGGCCGCGGTGGCCTGTCGGCCGCTGAAGCCACCCAACTGATCAACCGGCGCAATGCGGCGGTCATCGATCTTCGTTCGTCCGCCGACTTCGCCCTGGGGCATTTGCCCTCGGCACGGCACCTTGAATTTGCGGAGTTGCAGGCGAAAGTCGCGCAACTCGTAAAGAACAAGAGCAACCCGGTGCTGCTGGTGTGCCAGACCGGCCAGCAGTCGAACAAGGCAGCGCGTATCGTGCAGGATGCGGGATACGCGGAAGTCCACGTTCTCGAAGGCGGTGTCGACGCCTGGCAGAAAGCCGGTATGCCGGTTGTGAAACAAGGAGCAGCCAAGTGAACAAAGTGATCATGTACAGCACCCAGGTGTGCCCGTATTGCCAGATGGCCGAACGTCTTTTAAAGTCGCGCGGCGTCGAGCACGTTGAGAAGGTACTGATCGACAAGGACCCGGCCCGTCGTGAGGAGATGATGACCCGGACCGGTCGTCGCACGGTGCCGCAGGTGTTCATCGGCGAGACGCATGTCGGCGGGTACGATGACCTGTCCGCGCTCGACCGCGCGGGCGGTCTGATGCCGCTGCTCGAAGCCGCCTGAATTCGCGCGTCCTCCGCACATCTGCGGATGGCGTGAGCCGGCGCGTGAAATACAAGCTGGCGCATGCCTGCCCTGCGAGGGCGGGCGGCGCGCCGCAACGATCCGGCGGCCCATGGAATCATGGGCCGCCACCATGCATACCTATCAGGGAATCACTCAATCATGTCCGACGAGAATAACCAGCCGTTCTTCAACATCCAGCGTATATATTTGAAGGACATGTCGCTCGAGCAGCCGAATTCGCCGGGCATCTTCCTCGAGCAGGAAATGCCGTCGGTCGAAGTCGAAGTCGACGTGAAGGCCGAGCGTCTCGCCGACACCGTGTTCGAAATCCTCGTGACGGGCACTGTCACGGCCAAGGTGTCGGACAAGGTTGCATTCCTGATCGAAGCCAAGCAAGCCGGTATTTTCGACATCCGCAACATCCCCGCAGAGCAGATCGATCCGCTCGTCGGCATCGCCTGCCCGACGATCCTGTTCCCGTACCTGCGCTCGAACATTGCCGACGCGATCACCCGCGCCGGCTTCCCGCCGATCCACCTCGCCGAAATCAACTTCCAGGCGCTGTACGAGCAACGTCTCGCGCAGATGGGCAGCCAGGAAGGCGCGGCGCAAAACGGCGTCACGCACTAAGGTGACGCAAGCAGTGCCGGCTATGAAGGTTGCTGTCCTCGGCGCCGGCGCATGGGGCACAGCCCTCGCCGGCCATCTGGCCTTACGGCACGACACGGTGTTGTGGGCGCGCGAGCCTGCGCTCATTGCCGATCTCTGCGCGACGCACGAAAACGTCCGCTACCTGGCGGGCGTTGCTTTGCCGCCCGCGCTTCGCTACGAAGCGGACCTGAACGCGGCGCTCGACCACGCCCTCGCCGATGACGCGCTATGCGTCGTGGCCACCCCCGTGGCCGGCCTGCGTGGTCTGCTTCGAACGATGCGCGACGCGGGCAAGGTGCCTGCGCATCTGGTGTGGTTGTGCAAGGGTTTCGAAGCCGATTCGCAATTGCTGCCGCATCAGGTGGTCGCGGCCGAGCTGCCGACGCATGGCAGCAACGGTGTGCTGTCCGGTCCGAGCTTCGCGCGCGAAGTCGGGCAGGGCTTGCCGGTCGCATTGACGATCGCCAGCGCGTCGGCGGCATGCCGCGAGAACACGGTTGCCGCGTTTCACCACGACGCCATGCGCATCTATACCGGCGACGACGTCGTCGGCGTGGAAGTGGGCGGGGCAGTGAAGAACGTGCTGGCCATCGCAACGGGCATTGCCGACGGTCTCGGGCTCGGTCTCAATGCGCGCGCGGCGCTGATCACGCGCGGGCTGGCGGAAATGTCGCGCCTCGGCGTAACGCTCGGCGGACGGGCTGAGACGTTCACCGGCCTGACCGGTCTCGGCGATCTGATCCTGACCGCGACCGGCGACCTGTCGCGCAATCGCACAGTTGGCGTGCAACTCGCCGCGGGCCGCACACTCGACGACATTCTCGGTGCCCTCGGGCACGTGGCCGAAGGTGTCCGCTGCGCGCAAGCGGTTCTCGCAATTGCCCGCGCGCACGCGATCGAGATGCCGATCACGCAAGCGGTGTGCGCCGTGCTGTTCGACGGCGTAGCGCCTCGCGACGCCGTCAGCGCCCTGCTGCGGCGCGATTCCAAGGCGGAATAAGCGCTGTTCTTGAATCGATCAGTTTCAGCCGTTTAGCGCGTCATCGCGTTGAACGGCTGCCCTCTATCGCTGTCCACGTTTTTATCGACGCTTCGGATCAGCGAGGTTCCCATGCTCACTGTCAATGCTTGCACGCTGGAAGCACGTGTAGTCGACATCACCACGCTTGCAGTGGACGCGATCGTCAACGCTGCGAATACGTCGCTGCTGGGCGGCGGCGGTGTGGATGGTGCGATTCATCGCGCAGCCGGCCGCGACTTGCTGCGCGAATGCGAAACGTTGGGCGGTTGTGCGACCGGCGACGCCAAGCTCACCGGCGGCTACCGCTTGCCGGCCAAACATGTGATCCACGCAGTCGGCCCCGTCTGGCGGGGTGGGGCGCATGGCGAAGCCGATCTGCTCGCGTCCTGCTATCAGCGCTCGCTGGAGGTGGCGCGCGAGGCGCAATGCAGGAGCATTGCGTTTCCCGCGATCAGCTGTGGCATCTACCGTTTCCCCGCCGACGATGCGGTGCGGATCGCGCTCGCGACGGTGCTCGGCACCTTGCCGCGCGCGCCGCGCATCGAACAGGTGTTGTTCGCCTGCTTTGACGACGCGATGTTCGCCCGCTACGAGGCCGAGTTGAAACGCCGTCAGGCGCCGCCGTCAAAGCCGGTCTGACGCCAGGCCTCGAACACCACGACCGCGACGGTATTCGACAAGTTCAGGCTGCGGTTGCCGGGGCGCATCGGCAGGCGCACACGCTGTTCGTTCGCGAATTCGTCGAGCACGGCGTCGGGCAGGCCGCGCGTTTCGGCGCCGAACACGAACCAGTCGCCCGCCTGAAACGCGTGCTCGTGAAAGCGGCCCGAACCGCGCGTGGTGAACGCGAACATGCGCGCCGGATCCGGCGATTCTTTGGCGACGAACGCGGCCCAATCGGCATGCACGTTCATCTGCGCATACTCGTGATAGTCGAGGCCGGCGCGGCGCAGCTTGGCGTCGTCGAGCGGGAAGCCGAGCGGCTCGATCAGGTGCAGCCGCGCGCCGGTGTTGGCGCACAGACGAATCACGTTGCCGGTGTTCGGCGGAATTTCCGGTTCTACGAGAACGACATTGAACATTGTGAGACCAAGTAAAGACTAGTTTTTCGGTGTGCGCAGCGCGACGAAGTTCGTGACCTGCCGCGCGCCGGCAGCTTTCACTGTTCGGGCGAGCGCTTCGAGCGTCGCGCCGGTCGTCATCACATCGTCGACCACGCCGACGTGCAGCCCGCTCACCGACCGCGCGACCCGGAATGCGCGGCCGACGTTCAGCCGGCGCGCGTCGAGGTCGAGCCGCGATTGCGGTGCGGTGTGGATCACTCGCTGCAGCAAGGTGGCGTCGCCGCGCACGTCGAGCGTGCGGGCCAATGGCTTCGCGATCTGCCATGCCTGGTTGTAGCCGCGCTCGGTGAGACGCCGGCCCGCCAGCGGCACCGGCGCGATCACGTCGGGCCGCTCGGACTCATCCTGCCATGCGTCTTGCGCAAGCCGCGCGAGGCGCTGCGCGAACTCCTGCGCCAGCATCAGCCGGGCGCGGAATTTCAGGCCGACCGCGAGCGTGTCGAGCGGTGCGCGATAGTCGGCAAGCGCGAAGGTCGCATCGAACGGCGGCGCTTCGGCGACGCAATCCGCACAGCGATATCGCGCGTGTGCGGTCCATCGCGTTGCCGGCAAGGGCAGCGCGCATACCGTGCATCGCAACCGGCTCTCGTTCCAGTAGGCCTCGTCGCAACCGGCGCACAACGTCTTGTGCGACAAATTGCCGCACAGCGCGCAGAGGTTCGGCAGTGCCGCGTGCATCAGGTGTGGCCATGCCGAATGCAAGCCACATGTGAAACGCGCGAATCTGCCGCGTGAAGCCAAAGAAAACAGTCGAAATAGCACGAGTGGGCGCCCGCGAAGGCCTTTCACACTGAATGGAAGGAAGCGAACGAGTATACTTCGTGCTCTACGCCAGCACGACACTCATGCCCCCAACTTCCGCTCAATCAGGCCGTCCGGCCTATGATTCACGGCGCCTCCGGCGTATTTTCGACCGCCGCGCCGCACGGTTCGACGAGGTTGCGTTCCTGCCGCGCGAGATTGCGCAACGTATGCGCGAGCGTCTCGATTACATCAAGGTCGCGCCGTCGAGCGTGCTCGACGCGGGCTGCGGTGCGGGCGAAGACATCCCCGCATTGCGCGAGCGCTTCCCCGAAGCGCCGGTATTCGGCTCCGATCTGTCGCACGGCATGCTGACGCGCGCACTCCATCACGATGCCGGCGACACGAGCTGGCGGCGCTTCCTGCCGGCCTCGCTCGGCAAGGCGCTCGGCGCCCGCGGTCCGCGCTTCGCGCAAGCCGACTTCTCCGCGCTGCCGTTCGCGGCCGGCGCCTTCGAATTCATCTGGTCCAATCTCGCGCTGCACTGGCACTCGCGGCCCGATCTCGTGTTCCCGGAGTGGCAGCGCGTGCTGAAGGTCAATGGCCTGCTGATGTTCAGCACGCTCGGCCCCGACACGCTCAAGGAATTGCGCGGCGCCTACGCCGAGGTAGAAGCCGCGCACGGGGTCGCCTCGCGCAAACACGTGATCGACTTTGTCGATATGCATGACCTCGGCGACATGCTGGTCGAAAGCGGTTTCGAGATTCCGGTGATGGACCAGGAAGTGCTCACCATTACCTACAAGTCGCCCGAATCGTTGCTGGCAGACGTGCGCCGCTGGGGCGCGTATCCGTTCGAGCGCGAAGCGTCCTCGAGCGCGGCCGCGCGCAGGCTGCACAAAGCGTTACTGGCGGCGCTCGAAGCCCGTCGCCGGGCCGACGGCACGATCGCGCTGACCTTCGAGGTGATCTACGGACACGCATGGAAAGCGGTGCCGCGCACCACGGCCGAAGGGCATGGCATCGTGCGCATCGAGGATATCGGACGCGGTTCGTCGAGGAATCGTTGAAGCGGTAAAGACGACATCTGTTATGTCTGAAATTTGCACTTCGAAAGACCCGCAAAAGGCGGGTCAAAACGGCGCTAAGGCTTGTCACGCCTGGCTTGTGGGCCAATCGGGGCTTGCTTGTGGATGCTATGGATCGCGCCTATAATGCGTCAGTTTGTCGCCCGGAGTTCCCACATTTGGGGCGGCAGGCCCGAGGCGTAGGGTTGCAACATGCGGTGACGCGGTAGAGGGTTCGCGCGGCCGGAATCGATGGCCGCAAGGAATGGCCGAAGTCGGCGATTCGCAGGAGGCGGCGGTGGGCGCATCAGATCTGCTGGCGGATTCAGAACCGGTTCTCAAAGACTGGACGATGAAGCGCAACTGTTCGATATCGCCCCGGCAGTTCATCTGTCTCTACGTTTCGCTTGCGCTGTTCTCGTTGGCAATTGCTTTCATGCTGGTTCTGGTCGGCGCCTGGCTGGTGTTGCCGTTCACCGGTATCGAATTGCTCGCGGTGGGCATCGCCTTTGCCATTTATGCGCGTCATGCTGTCGATTACGAACGTATCCGGTTGTTCCAGAGCCGGTTGGTGATCGAGCAGGTCAGCGCCGAGCAGCTCACGCAGTTTGAATTCAATCCGCGCTGGGTGCGGATCGAGCCGGGCGCAACGCCGCGTGACCAGATCAAACTGGTCTCGCGCGGCCAGACGATCATGATCGGGCAACATCTCGCGCAGTATCGGCGCGCGCAGTTCGCAGGCGAATTGCGTATGTGGCTCTCCCGTTGTTAGATGGGGCGAGACACGCGGCGTTCAAGGGGAGTGCGAGAGAGGCTGCCAGCGGGGTCGAGGGTTTGAATGGAAAATTTGGGTAAGGAAGCTATGAAAACAATCAAGCGAGCGCTCATGAGCGTGCTGGCGATGAGCGGACTGCTTTTCGCCGGTGCTGCCCTGGCAGTGGGCGATGCTCCGGGCGGCCCTGCCGTCAACGCGATCAATCTCCAGCCGCCTGCGACGAGAATCGCCGAGGAGCTCTTCAGCCTCCACATGTTCATGCTGGCTCTTTGCACGGTGATCTTTGTCGGCGTGTTCGCCGTCATGTTCTATTCGATCTTCGCGCACCGCAAATCGAAGGGCCACAAGGCTTCGAATTTCCACGAAAGCACCACCGTCGAAATCATCTGGACGATCGTGCCGTTCGTCATCGTCGTGCTGATGGCGCTGCCCGCCACCCGCACCGTCGTCGCGATGAAGGACACCACGAACGCCGACCTCACGATCAAGGTCACCGGCTACCAGTGGAAATGGGGCTACGACTACGTGAAGGGTCCGGGCGAGGGCATCAACTTCCTGTCCACCCTGGCTACGCCGCGCGCGGAGACCGATGGCCAAAAGCCGATTTCCACGCTGTATCTGCAGGAAGTCGACAATCCGCTGGTCGTTCCGGTCGACAAGAAAATCCGCATCATCACCACCGCGAACGACGTGGTCCACTCCTGGTACGTGCCGGCCTTCGGCGTGAAGCAGGACGCGATTCCGGGTTTCGTGCGCGACACGTGGTTCAAGGCTAACCGGGTCGGCACGTTCCGTGGCTTCTGTACTGAGCTGTGCGGCAAGGAACACGCGTTCATGCCGGTCGTGGTCGAAGTGCTCTCCGACGATGACTACGCGAAGTGGGTCGACGCCCAGAAGAAGAAAATGGCCGCTGGCCAGGACGATCCCAACAAGACCTACACGATGGCCGAGCTAATGGAGCGCGGCGGCAAGGTGTACGCGGCGAACTGCGCGGTCTGCCACCAGCCGACCGGCAAGGGCGCAGGCGCATTCCCGGCGCTCGATGGGAGCAAGATCGCCAACGGCGCGATCGCCGAGCACGTGAGCCTCGTGCTGAAGGGTAAGAACGCGATGCCTTCGTGGGCGCCGACGTTGAACGATGTCGAAATCGCATCGGTGGTCACGTACGAGCGCAACTCGTGGGGCAATCACACCGGTGACATTCTCCAGCCGAAGCAGGTTGCGGATGCCCGTAACGGCAAGCTGCCGGAAGGCGGCAACCATCTGGCCGACGCGGGTGCCGCGGCAAGCGGGGCAACGGCGGCTTCGGGCGCGGAAGCTGCCGCGCCCAGTTCGGATAGCGCGGCCGCAACGCAGGCTGCACTGCCGGCAAGCATTTACTTCGAGACGGGCAAGAGCACGCTGCCGGCCGACGCGCAAGCGGCGGTCGACGCGGCCGCCGCCTACGCGAAGGCGCATCCGGACGCGAAATTCACGCTGTCGGGCTTCACCGACGCCACCGGGTCCGCCGACCTCAACGCGAAGCTCGCGAAGAGTCGTGCCGAAGCCGTGCGCGACGCACTGAAAGCAGCCGGCATTGCCGAAGATCACATCATTTTGAAGAAGCCGGAAACGATCACGGGCGGCACCGACGCGAAAGAAGCCCGGCGTGTTCAGATCAGCCCGGCTGCCTGACGTGTTCATGATCAGCACCGCAGAATTCGCTTTAGGAGATTGTCATGTCTAGCATCGGACACGATGTAGTCGCGGGCCACGAGCACGTGCACGGCGACCATGCCCACGAAACGCCGCATGGCTGGCGCCGTTGGCTGTTCGCAACCAATCACAAGGACATCGGTACGCTGTACCTGATCTTCTCGTTCACCATGTTCCTCTCCGGGGGCGTGATGGCGCTGGCGATCCGTGCCGAGCTGTTCGAGCCGGGCCTGCAGATCATGCGTCCCGAGTTCTTCAACCAGTTGACCACCATGCACGGCCTGATCATGGTGTTCGGCGCGATCATGCCGGCCTTCGTCGGGTTCGCGAACTGGATGGTGCCGCTGCAGATCGGCGCATCGGACATGGCTTTCGCGCGGATGAACAACTTCAGCTTCTGGCTGCTGCCGGTGGCGGCGGTGCTGCTGGTTGGTTCGTTCTTCTCGCCGGGCGGCGCGACCGCCGCGGGCTGGACGCTCTACGCGCCGTTGTCCACGCAGATGGGCCCGGGCATGGACTTCGCGATTTTCGCGGTTCACTTGATGGGTGCGTCGTCGATCATGGGCGGCATCAACATCGTCGTGACGATCCTGAACATGCGCGCACCCGGCCTCACACTGATGAAGATGCCGATGTTCGTCTGGACGTGGCTGATCACCGCTTACCTGCTGATCGCCGTGATGCCGGTTCTCGCAGGCGCGATCACGATGGTGCTGTTCGATCGTCACTTCGGCACGTCGTTCTTCAACGCGGCAGGCGGCGGCGACCCGGTGATGTACCAGCACATCTTCTGGTTCTTCGGGCACCCCGAGGTGTACATCATGATCTTGCCGGCGTTCGGCATCGTGTCGCAGGTGATCCCGGCGTTCTCGCGCAAGCCGCTGTTCGGCTATAGCTCGATGGTGTACGCAACCGCATCGATCGCGATTCTGTCGTTCATGGTCTGGGCGCACCACATGTTCACGACCGGCATGCCGGTGACGGGCCAGCTGTTCTTCATGTACGCGACGATGCTGATCGCGGTGCCGACCGGCGTGAAGGTGTTCAACTGGGTCGCGACGATGTGGCGCGGTTCGCTCAGCTTCGAAACGCCGATGCTGTTCGCAGTCGGCTTCCTGCTGGTGTTCACGTTCGGCGGTCTGTCGGGCCTGATGCTGGCAATGGCGCCGCTCGACATCCAGTACCACGGCACCTACTTCGTGGTGGCGCACTTCCACTACGTGCTGGTGGCGGGTTCCCTCTTCGCGCTGTTCTCCGGCTGGTACTACTGGGCGCCGAAGTGGACCGGCTGGATGTACAACGAAACGCGCGGCAAGATTCACTTCTGGGCGTCGATGTTCTTCTTTAACCTCGCGTTCCTACCGATGCACTTCGTCGGTCTCGCCGGTATGCCGCGTCGTTATGCCGACTACCCGGCACAGTTCACCGATTGGAACCAGGTCATCTCGATCGGCGCGTTCGGCTTCGGTCTCGCACAGGTCTACTTCCTGTTCGCGGTTGCGCTGCCGGCCTACCGTGGCGGCGGCGAGCACGAAGAAGCGGGCGACAAGCCGTGGGACGGCGCAACGGGCCTCGAGTGGACCGTGCCGAGCCCGGCTCCGTTCCACACGTTCGAACATCCGCCGACCGTCGAATAAACGGTCTTCGGCGAGATGCCCGGCTCCGGCGTCGCATTACTGCGTGACGAGGAACCGGGCACCCGCCGGGCGGCGGCCGCAACTCGCCAGTCACGGAAAGCATTCAGAAAGTCGAGCATGACGCGCAATCCACAGGAACGACGTACACCGGAGCAGATCCGCGCGGGCAACAGGCGAATAGGTCTTGTGATGTTCGCCATCGCAGCGATCTTTTTCGCGAGCGTCATCATCAAGCAGTGCTGGTTCGCCTGAGGCAGCCCAAGCCGTTCGAGTCTGTATGCAGGTTTGTTGAGGATTGAGATGTCGACGCAACCGCCGGCTCAGGCCGACCGCTCTTTCAACCGTTCGATGCTGATCAAACTGTTCGTCGTCGCGTTGATGATGTTCGGTTTCGGCTTCGCGCTGATACCGATGTATCGCGCGATCTGCCAGATCACCGGCGTGAACAACCTCGTGCAGCGCGATGCCACGGCGCGCGAGGCGAAGAATAGGCAGGTCGACATGAGCCGCACGATTTCGATCGAGTTCGACGCGAACGCGCGCGGCCCGTTGGGTTTCAAGCCGGAGCAGCGCAGCCTCGACGTGCATCCGGGCGAAGTGACGACGGTGATGTACGAGGTCAGCAACGAACAGCCGCGCACGATTCAGGCGCAGGCCATTCCGAGCTACGCGCCTAAGCAGGCTACCGAGTACTTCAAGAAGATCGAGTGCTTTTGCTTTACGCAGCAGACGTTGACAGCGAATCAGACCAGACGGATGCCGGTGGTGTTCGTGGTCGATCCGAAGTTGCCGAAGGATGTGAAGACGATCACGCTGTCGTACACGTTCTTTGAGTTGAGCACGCCGGCAGCGGCGAAGGCCGGGAGCGCGGGGCCCACGGCCAATACGGCGGCAACCGCCGCCAACCCCGCCTGATGGCGCGAGCCGCGGGCGAAGGAACGAGACAAGATGAACGAGAACGGCGGCAGTCCGCGCAAGAGTAGTTTCGGTCAGTCGATGCGGGCCGTGCTGTGGTCGTTTTTCGGCGTGCGCAAGCGCCGCGATCTGGAAGCGGATGCGACGCAGTTGAACCCGCTGCATGTGATCGCGGCGGCGCTGATCGCCGCGGCTATCCTGATTGGCGTGCTGATCCTGGTCGTGCGCGTCGTGGTGGGATAGGCGTTCAGGCAGACGTTCAGGCACGCGAGCAGCGAGCAGGGCGAGACGAAGCAGGGCCCACGAATTAGAGTGAAGCGGTGCGGTATCGACGCGCCGCCGAAGATACAGCCGGTGATTCCGGAACAACTGGACTGAAGTGGAGAATCAAGAATGAGCGGTCAAAACGAGAGCCCGTACTATTTCGTACCGCATCCGTCGCGGCATCCGATCAGCGCCGCCACCGGCTTGCTGGTCATGCTCGGATCGCTTGCGGCCTGGATCAACGAACAAAGCTGGGCGCCGATCGGCGTCTTCGCCGGCTTGTTGTGGCTGCTCTTTACACTGTGGCACTGGTTCGGCGACGCGATCGCCGAATCGGAAGGCGGCATGTACGGCAAGAATGTCGACAAGTCGTATCGCTGGAGCATGAGTTGGTTCATCTTCTCCGAAGTGATGTTCTTCGGCGCGTTTTTCGGTGCGCTGTTCTATGCGCGTGAAATCGCGATGCATCAACTCGGCAGTCTCGATTACAAACTGATCTGGCCGGATTTCTCGGCGGTGTGGCCGAACAACGGTCCGGCTGCGCTCGTATCGACCTACAAGTCGATGCAGCCGTGGCCGGTGCCGACCATCAACACGGCGCTGCTGTTGTCCTCGGGCGCCACGCTGACGGTATCGCACCACGCGCTGCGTGAAAATCATCGCAAGAAGGCGATCATCTGGCTCGCGGCGACGCTCGTGCTCGGCGTCTGCTTCCTGTTCCTGCAAGGCTTCGAGTATTTCCACGCCTACAACGAACTGAATCTGACGCTGTCGTCGGGCGTGTATGGTTCGACGTTCTTCCTGCTGACGGGCTTCCACGGTTTCCACGTGTTCCTCGGCGGCACGATGCTCGCGGTGGTGCTGGCGCGCTTGATCCGCGGCCACTTCACGGCGGAGCATCACTTCGCCTTCGAAGGTGCCGCATGGTACTGGCACTTCGTGGACGTCGTGTGGCTCGGGTTGTACGTCGTTGTGTACTGGCTGTAACGGAGTCTGGCCTGCGCCGACCGGCTAACCGGACCGCGTGCAGGCCGTTCGCGCGACGTCCTTCGGGGCGGGGCGCACGAGCAGTATGCAAGCACAAGCAGCGCCGCCCTCGACCCTGTCAGGGCGGCGTTTTGTTTGGATGCGAGTGGCTGTGAGTGGCTGCAATTGGCGGCGTGAGGGTTCGTCCGCCTGACTCGATTAACGCCCGTAAGGAATGCCGGTCGACTGAATCCAGCCCATCCAGTGTGCGAACAGGATGAACAGAAACAGCGAGATCGAGAGGCCCACCCGTGTGGCGAGCGACCAGACCATCCGTTTGGTTTTGCCCTTGTCATGCATCATGAAATACAGCGCCGACACCATGCTGGCGATGATCAGAGCAAAGGCAATGGGAACGAGAATGTGCATGGAACCGGCTCAAACCAGGAAGCGCAGAGGCAAGAGGTTTATTATCGCACCGCGCGTGAGCGTTTGCCGCCGGTTGCAGCTGGTGTCGCAAGCCGTGTCGGAGCGTGCTCGATGAAGTTCCGGCTGATTCCCGCGCTGCTGATTCTGGTGGTGATCGTCGTGACGGTGCGGCTCGGTTTCTGGCAGCGCGAGCGCGCGCATCAGAAGGAGGCGCTCGAAGCGCACATCACGCAGTTCGAAAACGCGCCCGCGCAGCCGGTGAGTGCCGCGCCGGTCGAACTGAAGGACATCGAATTTCATCGCGTGAAGGCGCGCGGCACTTTTGTCGCAGACAAGGTCGTGTACCTGGATAATCGTCCGTATAACGATCAACCGGGCTTTTACGTCGTGATGCCTTTTAAACTGGCCGACGGCGGTTATGTGCTGGTCAACCGCGGCTGGCTGCCGCGCAACATGAGCAGTCGCGAGACCATCGCGCCGTACACGACGCCGCAAGGCGAAATCGAGATCGAAGGGATCGCGCGGGCTGACGCGTCGCGCGCGTTCGAGTTGGGGCAGGGCGGTTCCGCCGCGCATCAACTGATCCGCCAGAATCTGGATATCGCCGCGTATGCCGCGGAAACCGGGCTGCCGTTGCACTCGTTCGTGATTCAGCAACTGAGCGACGACGGCGACAAACTGGTGCGTGACTGGCCCGCGCCGACCAGCGGTGTCGAGCGCAACTACGGCTACATGTTCCAGTGGTGGGGCATGGCGGCCGCGGCCCTGGCTTTCGGTCTGTATGCCGCGCGCCGCGCCGGCAAGAAAGAGCATGCACCGGGCGCGTAACCGGAACGTGGCCTCGCGCTCGGGCCTCGTCGTGAGAGCACGCGCGGGGTGCGTAACGAAACAGAGCACACGCTGCGCGCGTGCCGCAGCACATTCGGCTTAACGGTCCGGTAAATCACGGCCAGGCCGCGCAATCATTGAAAGAGGTCCTGTAGTGTCGACGCAATCTCCCCGTTCGCCGCGAGCCGGCAAACCCGCCGCATCGAAAGCGATGCCCGGCCAACCCAATGGCAAAGGCTCCTGGCAGCGCGGCCGCTGGATGCTGCTGCTGCTGGCGATCATCTGCGCCGCGCCGATCGCCGTGTCGTATTTCATGTACTACGTGATCAAACCAAGTGGCGGCAGCACGAGCTATGGCACGCTGGTCGACCCGCAGCGGCCGATTCCCGACTCGCTCGTGGTCACGGGCGAAGACGGCAAGCCGCTCAAGCTGGCGACGCTGCGCGGCCGCTGGCTGCTGGTCTCGGTCGACAACAGCGCATGCGACAAAGCGTGTGTCACCAAGCTCTACTTCATGCGACAAATCCGCGCAGCTCAAGGCCCGGAACGCGAGCGCGTCGTGGAAGTGTGGCTGCGCACCGATGCAGGCAAGGTCGCCGACGTGATACAAACCGCCTACCCGGACACCAACATGCTGGTCGCCGATCCGGCGCAGGTGTCCGCGTGGCTGCCCGCCGACACGGGCACCCAGATCACCGACCACATCTACATGGTCGATCCGAACGGCAATCTGATGATGCGTTTTCCGAAAGATCCGAACCCCAGCAAGATCAAGGGCGACGTGACCAAGCTGCTCAAATGGTCGAGCATCGGCTGATGCCGCAACCAGGCTAAGACGACAGAGTAAAAAAAGATGTTCGTATTGCAACTGGCCCTGATCGGCTTGTGTATTGCGTTGCTGCCGCTGTCCTATGTATGGGTCAAGGCCGACGACAATAAATTCCGCAAGCTGGTCTGGCTGACCACCTTTCTCACGCTCGATCTCGTGATGTTCGGCGGCTTCACTCGCCTCACCGACTCCGGACTCGGCTGCCCGGACTGGCCGGGCTGCTACGGCACCTCGTCGCCGTTCATCGCGCACGCGGCGATTTCAGCCGCGCACCAGGCGATGCCCACCGGGCCGGTCAGCATGACCAAGGCCTGGATCGAAATGATCCACCGTTACTTTGCGATGGCGATCGGCGTGCTGATCATCGCGCAGACGATCATTGCGTGGTCCGCGCGCATCAAGCGCCGCCCGCTGCATGTGTCGCCGTGGTGGCCGACCTCGCTGCTGCTGCTGATTCTCGTGCAGGGCGCGTTCGGCGCGTGGACCGTGACGATGAAGCTGCAACCGGTCATCGTGACGACGCACCTCCTGCTCGGCCTTGCCCTGCTCGGCACGCTCGGCTGGCTGGCGGCGCGGCTCACGCCCTTGCCGGCTTACGAGCCCGAAGCCGCGCGCTGGCGCGCGGCGGCGCTGGCGGGCCTCGCGCTGCTGGTCGTGCAGATCGCGTTGGGCGGCTGGGTCAGCACGAACTACGCGGTGCTCGCGTGCACCGACTTCCCGACCTGCAACGGCCAATGGATTCCGCCGATGGACTTCGCGCACGGCTTTCACCTGTGGCGTGCGCTCGGCATGACCGGCGACGGCGACGTAATCACCCAGGACGCGCTGGTGGCGATCCACTGGACGCATCGCACGTTTGCGTTCGTGGTGATTGGCTATCTGCTATGGTTCGCGGCGAAGCTGCGCCGCTTCGAATCGCTGCGCGCGCCGGCGAACGGCGTGCTGCTGGTGGTGCTGATCCAGTTCATCACCGGGCTGTCGAACATCGTTCTGCAATGGCCTTTGCCGATTGCAGTCGCCCATAACGGCGGGGCCGCGATCCTGCTGCTTTTGCTCGTTATGTTAAACTTTCGGATCGCTTATAGCCGTCCCGGCCGCGCCGTGCTCCCAGCGCGCGATGCCGCGCCAGCGTGACTCCACATGGACAGCACAACACTCTCCCAAACGCCCGGTAGCCGGGTCTCCCAGTACATCGCCCTGACGAAGCCGCGCGTCACGCAACTCGCCGTGTTCTGCGCCGTCATTGGCATGTTCCTGTCGACGCCCGGCATGGTGCCGTGGACCGTGCTGATCGGCGGCACCGTCGGCATCTGGCTGCTGGCCGGCGCCGCGTTCGCGATCAATTGCCTCGTCGAACAGAAGATCGATGCGAAGATGCGCCGCACTTCGTGGCGTCCGTCCGCGCGCGGTGAAATCACCACGTCGCAGATTCTGTTGTTTTCGGCCGTGCTCGGCGGCATCGGCATGTGGACGCTCTACACGTTCGCCAATCCGCTGACCATGTGGCTCACGCTGGCCACCTTCGTCGGCTATGCGGTCATCTATACGCTGTTGCTCAAGCCGGCTACGCCGCAGAACATCGTGATCGGCGGCGCGTCGGGCGCGATGCCGCCCGCGCTCGGCTGGGCTGCGGTCACGGGTCACGTGCCGGGCGATGCCTGGATTCTGGTGCTGATCATCTTCGTGTGGACGCCGCCGCATTTCTGGGCGCTCGCGCTGTATCGCCGCAAAGACTACGAGAACGCCGGCCTGCCGATGCTGCCGAACACGCACGGCGAGAAGTACACGCGCCTGCATATTCTGCTGTACACGGTGATCCTGTTCGCGGTCACGCTGATGCCGTTCATCTCCGGCATGAGCGGCGTCGTGTACCTCGCCGCGGCCGTGCTGTTGGGCGCCGTGTTTCTCGCGTATGCGTGGAAGATCTATCGGGAATACTCGGACGATCTGGCGCGCAGCACCTTCCGTTACTCGATCGTCTATCTGTCGCTGCTGTTCGCCGCGCTGCTGATCGACCACTATGCGCGCGTCCTGATTGGCGCGTAATACCATGCTCACAAACCGCTTCGCGCGCATCGCGCGTGCTGCCGTGATCGCTTGCGCGCTGGGCGGCGCGATGCTGGTGGCGGGCTGCGGCAAACAGCCGCCGGCGTTCACCAATCTCGACATCACCGGTAATACCCAATTCGCGAGCGATTTCTCGCTGCCCGATACGTCCGGCAAAATCCGCACGATGGCGGATTACAAGGGCAAGGTGGTGGTGCTGTTCTTCGGCTACACGCATTGCCCGGACGTCTGCCCGACCACGATGGCCGAACTCTCGCAAGCGTTGCAGCAACTCGGCCCCGAGGACGCGAAGCGCGTGCAGGTGCTGTTCGTCACCGTTGATCCCGAGCGCGATACGCCGGAATTGCTGGGGCAATACGTACCGGCGTTCAATCCGACTTTCGTCGGCTTGCGTCCGGCCGACGAGGCGCAACTCGCCAAGCTCGCGAAAGACTTCCGCGTCTATTACGCGAAGGTGCCGGGCAAGACGCCCGACAGCTACACGATGGATCACACGGCCGCGAGCTATGTATTCGACACGCAAGGCAAGCTGCGTCTGTTCGCGCGCGACGGCCAGGGCGCCACGCCGTGGGTGCACGATATCAAGCTGCTGCTCGACTGAGTCGCGGCACCATCAAAATGGGCGCGTGATCGGATCACGCGCCCATTTTCAAATCTCCTCGCTGCAACCCATCCCCGCCAAATTTCAGACAGGCATCGGTAGATTCAACCCCGGTGCGAGACGCGTCGTCTTGAACTCCGTCACTTCGTAACGCGCGAGCTTCTGCTCGGCGAATGGGTCGCTGGCGAGGATCCGGTCCAGCCTCTCGCGCTCGATGCGCACCGCCAGGATGATGCCGCCATCGCGTGGCACTTTCGGTCCGGCGGCGACGAATATCCCCGCTTCGAACTGCTTCGCCAGAAACGCGCGGTGCGCGTCGAGCGCGTCGTCGATGCGTTCGAGCGAGGCGGTGTAGATAAGGTTGATGACGTACATGAGCGTCTCGCGGGCAATTGAATGAGCCGCGCGCCTGTGCGCTCGCGGCTACGACCTTGAATTATCGGTCAGCGAGCGATTTATTGCGTGAGAGCAGCTCATCCGCGCGCCGCCATGCGGCGCAGCCAGGTCCCTCAAGTTGGCCGTCCGGCATGCCGATATAACTGAGGCAATCGTTTGCGCTCAGCGCGCGGCCACACGCTCGCGCCGCGAATCGAAGACGAATCACACGAGAGAGACCACAACAATGAGCAGGATGAGTTTGAATCGCAAACTATGGCTGTCACTCGCGCTGGTATGGCTGGGGCTGCTTGGCGTCGGCCTGTGGAGCGCGGTCGAAACCCGCAGCACGATGCTGGCCGAGCGCAAGGCGGGCATGGCGAACCTCGTCGAGGCGGCGCAGGGCGTGGTGAGCGGCTACTACGCGCTGTCGCAGAGCGGCAGGATGAGCGAGGCCGATGCGCAGCGCGAGGCGCTCGCCCGGCTTGCCACGATGCGCTACGGCGAATCCGGCTATCTGTTCGTGATGGACTCGAAGCCGGTCGTGCTGATGCACCCGACGCTGCCGCAAATGACCGGCAAGCCTGTCGGCGACTTCAAGGATCCGGACGGCAAGCTGCTGTACGTGGCGATCGTCGATGCGGCCAAGGCAAGCGGCCGCGGCTTCGCGCAGTATCGCGGACGTTTGCCGCACAGCGAAACGGCGGTGCCGAAAATCAGTTACGTGGTGCGGTTCGCGCCGTGGGACTGGAACATCACGAGCGGCGTGTTCATCAAGGACATCGACACGGTGTACTACGAAACGCTGCTGGGTCACCTCGTGGTCGTGCTGGTGATCGGCGCGGTCATTTCGCTCGCGATGGTGCTGATCATCCGCAACGTGCGTGCGAGTCTCGGCGGCGAACCGGACCAGGCGGCGCGGCTGGCGGCGAGTATCGCGCAGGGTGATCTGACCCACGCGGTCGAGGTTCGTGCGCAGGACACGACGAGCATGATGGCGGCGATGCGCGACATGCAGAACCGTTTGCAGCGCACGATCGGCGAGATCCGGCGCTCGGCGGAATCGATCGCGTCGGCGACGCAGCAGATAGCCGCCGGCAACGGCGATCTGTCGCAGCGCACCGAACAGCAGGCGGCGTCGTTGCAGGAGACCGCGGCGAGCATGGAAGAGCTGACCGCGACGGTCAAGCAGAACGCCGACAACGCGCGCCAGGCGAGCGGTCTTGCGCACAACGCGTCCGAAATCGCGACCCGGGGCAATGATGTCGTGAGCCGCGTGATTGGCACGATGGGCGAGATCAACGACAGTTCGCGGCAGATTGCGGACATCATCGGCGTGATCGAAGGGATCGCGTTCCAGACCAATATCCTGGCCTTGAACGCGGCGGTGGAGGCCGCGCGCGCCGGCGAGCAGGGGCGCGGCTTCGCGGTCGTCGCGGGCGAGGTGCGCAGCCTCGCGCAGCGCTCGGCCACGGCGGCCAAGGAGATCAAGCAGTTGATCGGCGCGTCGGTAGAGCGGGTGCACAACGGGTCGACGCTGGTGCAGCAGGCCGGCGCGACGATGGGCGAGATTCTGCAGGCGGTGCAGCGCGTGACCGACATCATGGGCGAAATCGCGGCGGCGTCCGAGGAGCAGAGCAGCGGCATCTCGCAGGTCGGCCGCGCCGTCACGCAGATGGACGAGGTGACGCAGCAGAATGCCGCGCTGGTCGAGCAGGCGGCTGCGGCGGCGGCATCGTTGCAGGACCAGGCTGGGCGTCTGCGCGATACGGTGAGTGCGTTTCGTGTGAATGGTGGTGCGAGTGGTGCGGTGGACGCGGCCGGACGCGCGGTTGCCGGGAGAGCGCGTGAAGCGGCACCAGCGGCGCTCGCAGGGGCGACACGGGACGGCAGCACGGCGGCTGAGGCCAAGGAGGCATCCATACGCGCCGAGCCGAAACTCGCCGCGACGGCTTCAGCAGCCGGTTCGGCGAGGACCACACCGGCCGCATCGGCCGCATCGACTGCGAACAACGGGGCCGCCGCAAAGCGTTCGTCCGCCGCCTCGGCAAGGCCCGCCCCCGCAAGCACCCGCACCTCCGACGACGACTGGACCACCTTCTAGCCACCACTCCGGTCGCGTACCGCGTGTTCAGCGGACGCGGTCCCGCGCCGTTCATATGCATACCGATATGCCATCGCGCTATTTCCCATCTCGCCGCGCATATGAGACCATTTAGGGCTTGGTTGGCGGCGCGCTCGCATCTGTCAGCGCCGCCGCCGGCTTCCACCTGAATCCGACACCGGGCAAAGCATCGGTGAGAAACAGTCGATTAGAAACAGCGAGAATCACATGCAGCGCAGAAACCTCCTCAAAGCCCTCTTCGCCGTCGTCGCCGGCGCGGCGATCCTCACCAGCGTCGGCGCCCATGCCGACGACAAGGTGATCAAGGTCGGCACCATCGGCGGCCCGGATGCGCAAATCTGGGAAGTCGTCACCAAAGTGGCGAAGCGCGAAGGCCTGAACGTGAAGGTCGTCGAATTCAACGATTACGTGCAGCCGAACGCCGCGCTCGACGCAGGCGATCTCGACGCGAACAGCTTCCAGCACCAGCCATACCTCGACAGCCAGATCAAGCAGCGCGGCTACAAGCTCGTCAACGCCGGTCTCACCTACATCTCGCCGCTCGGCGTCTATTCGAAGAAGCTGAAGTCGCTGAAGGACCTGGCGCCGGGCGCGAAGGTCGCGGTGCCGAACGATCCGTCGAACGAAAACCGCGCGCTGCTGTTGCTGCAGTCACAAGGTCTGATCAAGCTGAAGGCCGGCGCGGGCACGGGCGGCAATAACGCGACGCCGCTGGACATCGCCGAGAATCCGAAGAAGATCAAGTTCGTCGAACTCGACGCCGCGCAACTACCGCGCTCGCTGTCGGACGTCGACGCCGCCGTGATCAACACGAACTTCGCGCTGGCCGCCGGCCTGCAGCCGACCAAAGATGCGATCGCGCTGGAAGACATCCACAGCCCGTACGCGAACCTGATCGCCGTGCGCGCGCAGGACAAGGACAAGCCGTGGGTGAAGAAGCTGGTCGCGGCTTATCAGTCGGAAGACGTGCGCCAGTTCATCAAGACCCAGTTCAAGGGTTCGATGGTGCCGTCGTTCTAAGCGAGCGGCACTGAGCACGCAGGCGCGCGCGGCCATGTCCGCTGCGCGCCTTCTGCTACAACTCCAGTTCCCATCTTTCGATCATCAGATCCTTGCCGAAACGGCGCTCAGCCGCCGTGCCGGCAAGCCTGAACCCGGCGCGCTCGCAAAGCCGCCGCGGTTCCCCGAGCGAGCTGGCGGTCGTCAGCGTGAGCTTCGTATAACCTGCCCGCCGTGCGAACCGCACCGACTCGCTGAGCAGTTGCGTGCCGATGCCGAGGCGTTGCACGTCCGGTTCGACCCACAGCAGCCGCACGCCGGCCACCGTCGTCGACACTCCGACGACGCACACCGAACCGACCACCATACCGTCCTGTTCGGCGACCCAGCACATCTCGCGCAACGGGTCGTCACGCTGAGTGTAATCGGCGACCACGCGCGCCAGCACCCCCTCGAACGATCGATCCCAACCGTGTTGCGCGGCGAACCATTGGGCCTGCCGATGCACGAGCCAGCCGCACTCGCCGGCACGCGGCTGCCGCAGGGTCACGAGTTCGTGTTTCGGCCTGTCGCGCAGCAGCCGCTCGATGAGCTTCATCGCGGCAATCAGCTGTTCCTGCGAAAGCACGGTGAGGCGGCCGAGCAGCGCCGACACTTCGTCGATGGCGGCGGCGTCGAGCGGGGCGTAAGCCGCGTGGCCATCCTCGGTGAGGGCGATCAGCGACTGGCGCGCGTCCGACTCGGACGGGCGGCGCGTGATCAGGCCGCGTCGTTCGAAACTGGTCAGCAGGCGGCTGAGATAGCCGCTGTCGAGACCGAGCGCGCGGCCCAGCACGGAGGCCGTCTGCGCACGGCCACGTGAGAGTTCGTGCAGCACGCGCACCTCCGTCAGCGAGAACTCGCTCTTCGCGAGATGCTCATGCAATGCGCCAATGTGCTGGATGTAGAAGCGGTTGAAATGGCGGACGACCTGAGCGCGCCGCCGCGCTTCGGAATCGGTCAAGTGCGGCTCCCCGGGAATTTTTATGGCTTGGTATCCCGCACTATATTTGAACGCCTGTCGGGAGCAAAGCCGCGCCGGACAAGGGTGCCCCGAACTGGTATTAAACAGGTATCAATCAGGACCTCCCCTTCGGCTGAAATAGCAGCTGGCTAAGACCACGAAAACCCCTTCTGATGGGACGAGTGCGGGTAAATCCTGGTCATCGACACATCCTCTCCGCCGCCTTTCAAGACCTGTGTGTGCCTTACCTGGCAAGGCTTTGCGGCCATTTATACCAGCATGGAACCAGTTGGTTGACTGGTATTATGTTGGTTATATAATGGGCTCTCACTTTTCGTAGGCCTATCTGTTCGTGACGGCCGCCGGAGTCCCATGGAAACTCGCTGGTCCGCACTGATGCCTGACGCCCGCAACGTCACGCCGCTCTATTTGCAGCTCGCGCGCAATCTGGCGACGGCGATCCATTGCGGCGTGTGGTCCGCGGGCGAGGCGCTGCCGTCGGAGCGCACGCTGTCGGATGCGATCGGCGTGTCGCGCATCACGGCGCGCAAGGCGATCGAGCTGCTGGTCGAACAAGGTCTGATCCGGCGCGCACGCGGCGCGGGCAGCTTCATCACGCCGCGTGTCGAAGACCCGCTGTCGCGCCTCACCGGTTTCACGAAGAAGATGCAGCAGCGCGGTTTCCGGCCGGATTCGGTGTGGCTCGAGCGCGATATCCGCGCCGCCAACCGCGACGAGCTGGTGCACCTCGGACTGTCGCCCGGCGCGGCGGTCGCGAGTCTGCGGCGGCTGAGGCGCGCGGACGGCATCGTGATGGCGGTCGAGCATTCGGCGCTGCCGGCGTCGATCGTGCCCGACCCGCAGGCCATCGGCGTATCGCTATACAGCTATCTGGAGCAGCGTGGCGCGGCGGTCGTGCGCGCGTTGCAGCACTTCCGGGCGGTCAACGCGTCGAGCGAGATCGCTTCGTTGATGGACATCGAACCGCGCACGGCGCTGCTGGTCATTACCCGTATCGGCTATAGCGCGGACCAGCGCGCGATTGAACTGACCGATACCTATTGCCGCGACGACTACTACGACTTCGTCGCCGAATTGCGCACGTGAGTTGCGCGTCTGACTTGCCTCAGCCGGTTGCGCCGCCGGGCGGTCCGCGTGGCCGGCCGTCAGACGCGGCGCCGGCGAGCGCAAGTCGGCCACACCCGTATCACGCCTCACCAGGAAGACTCATGCTGACCGGAAACATACTCACCACCGATGGGTGGATTCACGGCACGCTCGAATACGAAAACGGCCGCATCACGGCGCTCACCGGCGAGCGCGTCGATCCGTCGACGAACGACGCGCCGTACATCCTGCCGGGCTTCATCGATCTGCACGTGCACGGCGGCGGCGGTTCCGACGTGATGGAAGCCGGCGACGCGATCGAAGTGATCTCCCGCACGCATGCGCGCTACGGCACGACGAGCCTGCTCGCCACCACGATGACCGCGCCGCGCGACGAACTGATGAACGTGGTCGCCGGCCTGGGCAACAACGCGAAGGTGCGCACGCCGGGCGGCGCGCGCGTACTCGGCGTGCATCTGGAAGGGCCGTACATCAACCCCGGCAAGCTCGGCGCGCAGCCGGACGCGGCGGTCTCGGCGGTGATGGACGAAGTGCTGAAGTACCTGTCGATCGCGCCGATCCGCGTGGTTACGCTGGCGCCCGAAATCGCCGGCCATATGGAGGTCATCTCGGCGATGGCGGCGCGCGGCGTGCGCGTGCAGCTCGGCCATTCGCTCGGCACCTACGACGACGCCGTCGCCGCGCTCAAGCACGGCGCGTGCGGCTTCACACACCTGTTCAACGCGATGTCGCCGCTGCATCACCGCAATCCCGGGCTGGTGGGCGCGGCGCTCGCGCACGCCGAGTTCGCCGAAATCATTCCCGACCTGCTGCACGTCCATCCGGGCGCGATCCGCGCCGCGTTGCGCGCGATTCCGCGCCTGTACGTGGTGACGGACAGCACGTCGGCCACCGGCATGCCCGATGGCGAATACCGCCTCGGCAGCCAGCACGTGACGAAGTGCCTGGGCGGCGTGCGTCTCGCCGACGGCACGCTCGCCGGCAGCACCCTGACGATGGATCAGGCGCTGCGCAATCTCGTATCGATTGGCCTGCCGATCGCCGATGTATCAAACCGTTTGTCGCGCTATGCCGCCGACTATCTCGGCATCGAGGACCGCGGCCGTATCGCGCGCGGCGCCTGGGCCGATGTGGTCGTGTTCGATCGTGAACTGGCGTTGACCGCGACCTACGTCGAAGGAGAAGCAATTGTCGAATATGCTTAAAGAGGCGCTGGCGTCCGCTGAAACGGTCGCCGCGCAACTCACGGACACCTCGCGCGTCGCGGCGCTCGCCGCGAAGCTGGCGCAACAGCCGCGCCACGTCGCGCTGACGGTCGCACGCGGCAGCTCGGACCATGCGGCGAGTTACTTCGCATCGCTGACGATGAGCCGCCTCGGCGTGCCGGTCGCATCGCTGCCGATGTCGGTCGCGACCCTCCAGCAAGCGCCGCTGCAGGTGCGCGACCAGCTCGCGCTGGCGTTCTCGCAATCGGGCAAGAGCCCGGACCTGGTCGGCACGATGCAGGCATTGCGCCAGGCGGGCGCATTGACGGTTGCCGCCGTGAATGCGCCGAGTTCACCCTTGGCCGATGCGTGCGAATGGCAACTGCCGCTTGTCGCCGGTCCTGAACTGAGCGTCGCGGCCACCAAAAGCTATATCGCGATGCTGTCGATTTCCGCGCAACTGGTCGCGCACTGGCAGAAGGATGCCGAATTGCTCGGCGCGCTGAACACGCTGCCCGACGCTTTGCAGACCGCAGGCAAGCTCGACTGGTCGAAGGCCGTGGATGAGCTGCGCGGCATCGAGCGCATGATCGTGATCGGCCGGGGTTTGGGTCTCGCGATCGCGCAGGAAGCCGCGCTGAAGCTGAAGGAAACCTCCGGCATTCAGGCCGAAGCGTTTTCGAGCGCGGAGGTGCGTCACGGTCCTATGGAACTGATCGACCGCGATTACCCGCTGCTGGTGTTCGCACCGCGCGGTCCCGAGCAAGCCGGCTTGCTGCAACTCGCGCACGACATGCGCGCGCGCGGCGCGCGCGTGCTGCTCGCCGCACCGGACGACGTGCCCGAGGCCACCTTGCCGCTGGTCGCCACCGCTCACGCGGCGCTCGACCCGATCGCCGCCATCCTGTCCTTTTACGTGATGGCCGCCGGCCTTGCCGCCGCGCGCGGGCGCAATCCCGATGCGCCGCGCCATCTCAACAAAGTCACCGAAACTCACTGACGAGACATCAGATGCGACGTGTCGAGGAGTCCCGCTTGAAGAGCCATTCTGAAGGCCATATTGTTTTGCTCGCGCCGCTGACCGGTCCGGTCGTGCCGCTCGCGCAGGTGCCCGACCCGGTGTTTTCGGGCGGCATGTTCGGCGACGGCATCGGTATCGATCCTTTGGAGGGGCGGCTGGTTGCGCCGTGCGACGGCACCGTTACCCATCTCGCGCGCACCGGTCATGCGCTCACGCTGGCCACCGCCGAAGGCGCCGAGATCTTGCTGCACATCGGTATCGACACGGTCGAGCTGAACGGCAAAGGCTTTGCACCGATGGTCGAGCAGGGCGCGCACGTGCGTGCCGGCGACGTGCTGATCGAGTTCGATCAGGATCAGGTCGCATTGAATGCGCCGAGCCTCGTGTCGGTGATCGCGATCGCCAATTCGGATGCGTTCGAGATCGTCGAGCGTGCGCAAGGCGGTGTGCTGAAGGCGGGCGAAACGCCGCTGCTCATGCTGCGTGCCCGCGATGGCGCGGCAGCCGACGCGTCGCGCCAGCTCAGCGCGACGAAGGTGATGGAGGAAGCGCGCCGTCAGGTCACGCTGGTTCACGCAGGCGGTCTGCATGCGCGTCCCGCGGCGCGCGCGCGCGAAGCGGCGCGCGGTTTCGATGCGCGTGTCGAAGTGCGATACGAAGGGCGTAAAGCGGCGATCGAAAGCGTGATCGGTCTGCTCGGTCTTGGCGCGGGTGAGGGCGCGAGCGTCGAATTGCTCGGCGTCGGTCCGCAAGCGCAAGCCGCAGTCGACGCGATCGCTCATGAGCTGACGCGCGAAGCGCACGGTGAAGTCGAAGAGAAACCGGCGCGGCAAAGTTCGCCTGCGCCGCAGACGGTGCCGCGTGCGGCGGGCGAAGCGCTCGCGCCGAATACGCTCGCCGGTGTCTGCGCGGCGCCCGGCATTGCGGTCGGCAAGCTGGTGCGTTGGGACGATGCGGACATCGATCCGCCGGAGCAGGCGAGCGGCACGTCCGCGGCTGAAAGCCGTTTGCTCGACAAAGCGATCGCCACTGTCGACACCGATCTCGACACGACGGTGCGCGACGCGTCGCAACGCGGCGCGCACGGCGAGGCGGGAATTTTCGCGGTGCATCGCGTGCTGCTCGAAGACCCCACGCTGCTCGATGCCGCGCGCGATCTGATCAGTCTCGGCAAGAGCGCCGGCTTTGCATGGCGCGAGACGATTCGCGCACAGATCGGCATCCTAAGTAATGTGGAAGACGCGTTGCTCGCGGAACGAGCCGCCGATCTGCGCGACATCGACAAGCGCGTGCTACGCGCGCTCGGTTATACGAATGCCGCGGCGCGCACATTGCCGGAAGAAGCCGTGCTCGCGGCGGAAGAGTTCACGCCGTCCGATCTGTCGTCGCTGGATCGCTCGCGCGTCACCGCGCTGGTGATGGCGCGCGGCGGCGCGACCTCGCACGCGGCGATTCTCGCGCGCCAGGCGGGCATTCCCGCGCTGGTCGCGGTCGGCGACGCGCTGCATGCGATTCCGCCAGGCACGCAAGTGGTGGTGAACGCCAGCACCGGCCGCCTCGAATTCGCGCCGACCGAACTCGACGTCGAGCAGGCTCGCCGTGAGCGCAGCCGTCTTGCCGACGTGCGCGAAGCGAATCGCCGCACGTCGCAGCAGGCCGCGGTGACCTCCGACGGCCGTGCGATCGAAGTGGCCGCGAACATCGCCACGCTCGACGACGCGAAAGCCGCCGTCGACAACGGCGCCGATGCAGTGGGCCTGCTGCGCACCGAACTGCTGTTCATCCATCGCGCGGCTGCGCCGACCACCGACGAACATCGTCAGAGCTACCAGGGAATCGTCGACGCATTGAGTGGCCGCACCGCGATCATCCGCACGCTGGATGTCGGCGCGGATAAGGAAGTGGACTACCTCACGCTGCCGCCCGAACCGAATCCGGCGCTCGGCCTGCGCGGCATTCGCCTCGCTCAAGTGCGCCCGGATCTGCTCGACGATCAGTTGCGCGGCTTGCTCGCGGTGCAGCCGCTCGGCGCGGTGCGCATCCTGTTGCCGATGGTCACCGATGTCGGTGAGCTGATCCGCATCCGCAAGCGTATCGACGAACTGGCGCGCGAAGCGGGCCGCACGGAGCCGATCGAAGTCGGCGTGATGATCGAAGTGCCGTCGGCGGCGCTGCTGGCCGATCAACTCGCGCAACACGCGGACTTTCTGTCGATCGGCACCAACGATCTCACGCAATACACCCTCGCGATGGACCGTTGCCAGGCCGATCTCGCCGCGCAAGCCGACGGCTTGCACCCGGCGGTGCTGCGCCTAATCGCGGCCGCCGTGCAAGGCGCGGACAGGTATGGCAAATGGGTCGGCGTGTGCGGTGCGCTGGCGGGCGATCCGCTCGCGATGCCGCTGCTCATCGGCCTCGGCGTGACCGAGCTGTCGGTTGACCCGGTGTCGGTGCCGGGCATCAAGGCGCGGGTGCGCAACCTCGATTATCAGCTGTGCCGTCAACGCGCTCAGGATGCTCTCGCGCTCGAATCGGCGCAGGCGGTAAGAGCAGCAAGCCGCGAAACCTGGCCTCTGGACTGAACCCCACACAGTCCGCAACCAGCTTCGCACAGTTACTTCGTATAGCTACAAAAACTTAACGACGACGTTCGACCACGAGACAAGGATTGGAGATATCAATGGATGGGAATCCGTTTCTGAAGATTCAGCGCCTGGGACGCGCGCTGATGCTGCCTATCGCGGTGCTGCCGGTTGCCGGCCTGCTGCTGCGCCTCGGCCAGCCCGATGTGTTCAACATCAAGATGATCGCCGACGCCGGCGGCGCGATCTTCGACAACCTGCCGCTGCTGTTCGCGATCGGCGTGGCGGTCGGTTTCGCGAAAGACAACAACGGTGTCGCGGGGCTTGCGGGGGCGATCGGCTATCTGGTGCAGATCGCGGTGATGAAGGACATCAACGACAAGCTCAACATGGGCGTGTTGTCGGGGATCGTGGCGGGTATCGTCGCGGGCTTGCTGTACAACAAATACAAAGACATCAAGCTGCCCGACTACCTCGCGTTCTTCGGAGGGAAACGCTTCGTGCCGATTGCCACGGGCGTGGTCTGTCTCGGGCTCGGCATAGCGTTCGGCTACGTATGGCAGCCGGTGCAGGCCGTGATCGATACGGCCGGCCACTGGCTGACCACCGCGGGCGCGCTCGGCGCATTCGTGTTCGGTGTGCTGAACCGGCTGCTGCTCGTCACGGGCTTGCATCACATCCTCAACTCGCTGACGTGGTTCGTGTTCGGCACCTTCACGCCGCCGGGCGGCGTAGCGGTGACGGGCGACCTGCATCGCTTCTTCGCGGGCGACCCGACCGCGGGTACCTTCATGACCGGCTTCTTCCCGGTGATGATGTTCGGCCTGCCGGCCGCGTGTCTCGCGATGTTCCATGAAGCGCCGAAGGAGCGCCGCGCGGTGGTCGGCGGCCTGCTGTTCTCGATGGCACTGACCTCGTTCCTGACGGGCGTGACCGAGCCGATCGAATTCAGCTTCATGTTCCTCGCGCCGGTGCTGTACGTGATCCATGCGCTGTTGACCGGTCTGTCGCTCGCGGTCTGTTCGGCGCTCGGCATTCACCTCGGTTTCACGTTCTCCGCGGGTTTCATCGACTACGTGCTGAACTTCGGCCTGTCGACCAAGGGCTGGTGGGCGATTCCGATCGGCCTCGTGTATTCGGTCGCGTACTACGGGCTGTTCCGCTTCTTCATCCGCAAGTTCAACATGGCGACGCCGGGCCGCGAACCCGCAGCCGCCGATGAGCAGGCCGAGTCGTTTGCGGCGGGCGGTTTCGTTTCGCCGGCAGCCGGTGCGGCCGTGCCGCGCGCGCAACGCTATATCGCCGCGCTCGGCGGCGCGTCGAATCTGTCGGTGGTGGATGCGTGCACGACGCGTCTGCGTCTGTCGGTGGTCGATGCGAACAAGGTCTCCGAAAGCGAACTGAAGACGATCGGCGCGCGTGGCGTGCTCAAGCGCGGCTCGACCAATGTGCAGGTGATCATCGGACCGGAAGCGGACATCATCGCGGATGAAATGCGTACGGTGATCGCGCAGGGTGGGGGCGAGGCGGTGGCGCCGGTGGCGGCTGCTGCTCCGGCCGCTGTCGTTGCGAGCGCCGCGAGCGCGCCGGCTGCTGCTACTACGGGTGCGACGGGCGGCCCGCTCGACCCGGACCCGCTGCGCTGGCTCGCCGTGTTCGGCGGCGCGGGCAACGTGGTGTCGCTGGATGCGGTGGCGTCGACGCGTCTGCGTATCGTCGTGCGCGATCCGTCGGCGGTCGATCGTCAGCGTCTGGCCTCGCTCGACACCGCATGGGTCTCCGGCGACACGTTCCACATCGTCGTCGGCGAAGCGGCGCAGCGCTATGCCGCGAGGCTGGCGACGCGGATGTCGGAAAGCGGCGGCGCAACGCCGTTGCCCGCGTAAAGCGTGCAGGGTGCTAACGAAGTGGCCTGCCATGCCGCGCATTCATTGATACGGCGGTAAAGCGATCATGAGGCGGCAATAAGCCAGCAACAAAAAAGCGGCACCTTGATTCAAGGTGCCGCTTTTACGTTTACCGGCTCGAGGCCGGTTCGTACTGCATCAGTGCGCTTTGATTTTTGCCGCTTCCGACGGCCTGCGCGATTCGAGCCACATCACATTGATGATGCCAAACGCCAACGCGACACCGATACCGAGCAGCCAGCTGAAATACCACATCATGAACTCCTGTTAAACGTAGTGCCGTTCAATACATCGTATGGTGATTCTCTTTGAGCGCCGCGGCGGTCACCTTGCCGCGCAGCACGCGATACACCCAGCTCGTGTACAGCAGGATGATCGGCAGGAAGATGATCACGGCGAACAGCATGATCTCCAGCGTCAGGCGGCTCGAAGTCGAGTCCCACATGGTCAGGCTGCTGCGGCCGTCGAGCGAGGAGGGCATGATGAACGGGAACATCGAGAAGCCTGCCGTCAGGATCACGCCGATGATCATCAGCCCGGTCGACAGAAACGCGCTCTTCTCGAAGCGTGAGCGCGCAAGCGCCGCGGCCAGCAAGCCGCCGACCAGAGCGGCCACGGGCGCGATCACCGTCCACGGATAAAGTGCGTAATTGGAGAGCCACAGGCCGGGCGCGCTGATCACGGTCTTCATCAACGGATTGGCGACCGCGTCGAGAGGCGGGGCGTCGACGATCTGATAGCCGGGGATCATCGTGGCGACCAGCGCGCCGGCCACCAGGAACAGCACCACGCCGCTCGCCGCTGCGATGCGCAGCGCCAGCGACGCGCGCGCGGCGATCACACCATCCGACTTCAGCTTCACGAAGGCGGCGCCGTGCGCAGCCAGCATCGCGACGCTCACGAGGCCGCACAGCAGCGCGAACGGGTTGAGCAGGCCGAAGAAGCCGCCGTGATAGGTGACACGCAGGTCGGTATCGAACGAGAACGGCGCGCCTTGCAGCAGGTTGCCGAACGCGACGCCGAACACCAGCGCCGGCACGAAGCCGCCGATAAAGAGTCCCCAGTCCCACGCGGCGCGCCAGCGCGGGTCTTCACGTTTGCTGCGGTAGTCGAACCCGACCGGGCGGAAGAACAGCGCGAACAACACCAGCAGCATCGCGAAGTAGAAGCCGGAGAACGACGCCGCGTAAGCCAGCGGCCACGCCGCGAACATCGCACCGCCTGCCGTGACGAACCACACCTGGTTGCCTTCCCACGTCGCGCCGACCGTGTTCACGACGATGCGCCGCTCGGCGTCGGTCTTGCCGATGAACGGCAGCAGAATCGCCGCGCCCATGTCGAAGCCGTCAGTGAGCGCGAAGCCGATCAGCAGCACGCCGATCAATACCCACCAGATCAGTTTGAGGGTTGCGTAATCCATGATGAACTTTCCCTTGGAACAGAGTGGCGGTGAATCATGCAGCCGGGTTGGCCGACAGCGGCTGGTCGAGCGGCTCTTTCACTTCGTGGTGATAGCGGCCCGTATGCAACGACGAAGGGCCGAGCCGCGCGTACTTGAACATCAGCATGATCTCGATGATGAACAGCACGGTGTAGAACAGCACGAAGCCGGCGATACTCAGGTACAGGTCGCGCGGCGTCAGGCTCGATGCGGCGAGGCTGGTCGGCAGGATGCCGGCGATGCTCCACGGTTGACGGCCCACTTCCGCGACGATCCAGCCGAATTCGGCTGCGAGCCACGGCAGCGGAATCGCCCACACGGCCCAGCGCAGGAACCAGCGGCGCTTTTCCAGCAGCAGCGTACGTTGCGCGCAGAACCAGAACGCCAGGATGAAGGTCGCGAGGAACAGCAGGCCGAGGCCGACCATCAGGCGGAACGAGAAGAACAGCGGTGCGACCGGCGGAATCGTTCTTTTGGCCGCCTGGGCGATCTGATCCGGTGTGGCGTCGGTCACGTTCGCCGTGAACGGCTTGAGCAGCAGGCCGTAGCCGAGATCCTGCTTGTGGAGTTCGAAGGCGGCGTGGGCTTCGTCGGTTGCGTCGCCTTGCTTCAACTTCTGCAGCGCGGCGTAGGCCAGCATGCCGTTCTTGATGCGCCCTTCGTTGCGTGCGATCAGGTCTCTCAGACCCACCACCGGCTCGCTGATCGAGCGTGTGGCGATGATGCCGAGCGCGTACGGAACCCGAATCGCGTAGTCCGTGCGCTGCTCCGCCTGGTTCGGAATGCCGAAGATCGTGAACGGGGCCGGTGCGGGTGCGGTTTCCCATTCGGATTCGATCGCGGCCAGCTTCACCTGCTGAACTTCGCCGGTGCGGTAGCCCGATTCGTCGCCGAGCACGATCACGCACAACGTCGACGCGAGACCGAAGCCCGCGGCGATTGCGAACGAGCGCAGCGCGAATTCGGTATCGCGGCGCTTCAGCAGATACCACGACGACACGCCGAGCACGAACATCGCCGCGGTCACATACCCGGCCGAGACGGTATGCACGAACTTCACCTGCGCGACCGGGTTGAACAGGACGGAGCCGATGCTGTCGAGTTCCATGCGCATGGTCTGGTAGTTGAAGACGGCGCCGACCGGATTGTTCATCCAGCCGTTGGCCACCAGAATCCACAGCGCCGACAGGTTCGAGCCAAGCGCGACGAGGAACGTGACGATCAGATGCTGCACCTTCGACAGCCGTTTCCAGCCGAAGAAGAACAGGCCGACGAAGGTCGATTCGAGGAAGAAGGCCATCAGACCTTCGACGGCGAGCGGCACGCCGAAAATGTCACCGACGTAATGAGAGTAGTACGCCCAATTGGTGCCGAACTGGAATTCGAGCGTGAGACCCGTGGTGACGCCCATCGCAAAATTAATACCGAACAGCTTGCCCCAAAACTGGGTCATGTCTTTGTAGATCTGCTTGCCGGTCATCACATAGACGGACTCCATGATGACGAGCAACCATGCGAGGCCGAGCGTGAGCGGCACGAACAGAAAGTGATAGAGCGCCGTGATGGCGAACTGGAGGCGCGACAGTTCTACGACTTCGCTAACGGGCATGTTGATCACCTTGAGACGAATGCGAGACAGGCGCGGACAGCAGCGCCTGCGCGACCTGTTCAGGCGGCAGCGACATATGCTCCGCCTGCGGATGATTGAAAAAGGTGTATTTGAGCGCCATCAGCAGAACGAATTTGATGGCGAGGACGATGGCGATATCCCGCGCCAGCGTTGGACCGCGCACCCAGCCGGCGAGCCGCTTGCGCCAGCGCGACCGGAGAGTGGTACTGCGATTGAGGGCTATGGTCATAGTCGGTCGAAAGCGACTTCACACCGGTGAATCCGGCTGGATCCAGGCCGCCTGAGCGGTCTGGCGAGTGCATCCCGATTTTAGGAGCGGAACCTCGCGCACATCGATTCGGCAGTGCGGCATTGAGTCGCTAAACTCGCCGTGTTTATCCAGTATTGCTATCTGGTTTGTGATACGTCAAGAAAGCTGTGGCGGCAGGCCGTCGTCAGGCCAATTCATCCAGCCGGTGTGGGCGCGCGCGAATGCGCCGCCGCGTGGGCGAAAAAAAGCCCCGCCGTCTTGCGAGGGCGGGGCTCGGGGCCAAGTGGCGCACGCCGGGCGAACCGGTGTGCTGACAGCTTCAGGCCTTATGCATATTCGGTTAGTGCGCCGCGCATCTTCTTCATTGCGCTTGCTTCGATCTGCCGGATACGCTCGGCGGACACGCCGAACTCGTCAGCCAGTTCGTGCAGCGTCGAGCCGCCCGAACCGTCGTCTTCCACCTTCAGCCAGCGTGCCTCGATGATGCGGCGGCTGCGGGCGTCCAACGCGTCCAGCGCACTGGCGATACCGTCGCTTTGCAGGCGGTCGCGCTGACGCGAAGCCAGCACGGCAGTCGGTTCGCTATGCGAGTCGGCCAGATAGGCGATCGGCGCATACGACTCTTCGCCGTCCTCGACCTGGCCTTCCAGCGCGATGTCGCCGCCGGACAAGCGCGTTTCCATTTCGGAGACTTCTTCGCGCTTCACGTTCAGTTCCTTCGCGAGACCTTCGATCTCGTCCGGTGTGAACGCGCCCAGCCCCTGCTTGTGGCTGCGCAGGTTGAAGAACAGCTTGCGCTGCGCCTTGGTTGTGGCGACCTTCACCATCCGCCAGTTGCGCAGAATGTATTCGTGGATCTCAGCCTTGATCCAGTGCATCGCGTACGACACGAGGCGCACGTTCTGCTCCGGATCGAAGCGCTTCACGGCCTTCATCAGGCCGATATTGCCTTCCTGGATCAAGTCGGCGTGCGGCAGTCCGTAACCGAGATAGTTGCGCGCGATCGATACGACCAGCCGCAGGTGCGACAGCACGAGACGGCGCGCAGACTCCAGGTTGTCCTGCTCGCGAAATTCGGTGGCGAACTGGCGTTCTTCCGCCGGCGTCAGCATCGGAATCCGATTAACGGCCTGGATGTAGGCGTCGATATTGCCCAGTTGACCGGGCAGCAGCGAGGAATGCGAGAGCGCCAGTGCACCTGCCGAAGCGGCCTTAGCCGACGACGGGCTCAAAACACTCGGAAGGGTCATTGCATGGCTCACGTAGAAAACTCCTTTGGAATCAGACAAAAGCGTATTCAGTAAACGACTCCAGCGTTGGATGTTAGCACTCTGATTTGGGGAGTGCTAATACTTAGAGGCAGTAGGGGCATCCAAGTTCCGTAAAGTCCTATTGAAATTCGCGTTCTAATAGCCATAGCGTACACCAACGGGGCATCTTGCGCAGTACGTGGAATTTGCCCGTTCCTTCCTGCTTAGTCTCACAAAAGACCGATATTTTCAGAATCAGTAGTGACTGATTGCGTGAAATGAGCATTTTTCATACGATCGACCAAATCGACTTTCTATCTAGGATAAGCAAAACTGTTATGCATTTTTAACCTCAGTAGGTTCGGGTGTTAGATGGACAACCAAAACATATGTTTTGCGTGGTCCGGCTCTAAAAACCGGCATGGTTGGGCTGTTCTCCGTGGCCCCGGATCTTGCGTCCGCCGGTCAGTTTGGCGTGCAGGTCGCCGTCGACGCGGGCGATCATCACGTCAAGAAATTCGACCTTGGCGCGGCCTGGGAGCCAGGGCTGTATTGGTGGCAGATTGGCGACTGGCATTTGGCGCTGATCGGCGAAGCGCACGCGGCCTGGTGGCATATCGACGAAGGGAACGTGCACAGCGACATCGGCGTGACGCCGGTGATTCGCTTCATCAAGATATCGGGATGGGTGCGCCCTTTCGTCGAAGTGGCAGCGGGCATCCGGCTGTTGTCGAGTCCCCCGGATTGCTTCGGACCTTACGCTCGGCACCGCGTTCCAGTTTGCCGACATGGCGGGCGTCGGCGTGCAGTTCGGCCACCGCCAGCCGTACCTCGCGGGCTACGCTTCCAGCATATTTCCAACGGCGGTATCAAAGAGCCGAATCCTGGTATAAATTTCAGCCAGCTATATTTGCAATATAACTTCTGACGACCGAGGCCGCGTTCGGCTTACCGGTGTGGGGGCTGAGCAATGGCGGCAAAGATGATCGAAGCGATTCGCGGGCTGGAGCGAGAGCGCTTCCGTGCGATGGTCGAAGGCGACGGACAATCGCTCGACACGCTGCTCGCGGACAACGTGAGCTATGTGCACACGAATGGCAAACGCGAAACGAAGCGGCAGTTCATCGACGGGATTACCGGAGGGCGCCGCCGTTACCGGCAGATCGAAGTGCAGTCGCAGGAGGTGCTGCCGGCCGGACGGGAAACGTATGTCGTCACCGGCCGCGCGCTGATCGAGATGGAGGCGAATAACGGCGCATTGCTGTTTCCGATCGCCTACACCGCGATTCACACGCAGGAAGACGGGCAATGGCGCCTGATTGCGTGGCAGGCCACACGGTGCGCGCTCGAGTGAGCCTTTTGGGTTCACCTCGTCAGGCCGGTCGCGTCTCGTGAACGCGCCGGCAGCCTGAGAGCGCGGGGTACGCGCTCGTTCTCGTCGCTTTTCTCATACTTCCCGCACAGATATCAGGCGGCGACGCGCTGCGGCTCCTCGTCGCGGGACCCGGCACGATCCTCCGTGCCGTTTGCGCTCGCTGCCCCTTCCTGATCCGCCGCGACGCTCTGGCCGCGGGCCGCATCGGCCGCCCGCATCACCGCATCGCCCGCATACGGATGCCGTGGATGCACCGGAAGCTGATTGCAACGTTCGACCACGCGCCGCACCGCCGACATATCGGAGAAATCGAGGCCGGTGGTGATGCCCTGCGCGTCGAGATTCATTGCCAGACCGACGAGATCGAGATTGCCCGTACGCTCGCCATTGCCGAACAGACATCCTTCGACGCGGTCCGCGCCTGCGAGCAGCGCCAGTTCCGCCGCAGCCACCGCGGTGCCGCGATCGTTATGCGGATGCACCGACAGCACGATGCTGTCGCGATAAGCAAGATGACGGTCCATCCATTCGATCTGGTCGGCGAAGACGTTCGGCGTCGCCGCTTCGACGCTCGCCGGCAGATTGAGGATCATCTTGCGCGCGCGCGTGGGCCGCCACGTTTGCGCGACGGCATCGCAGATCTCGCGGGCAAACGGAAGCTCGGCGGTATTGAAGGTTTCGGGCGAATACTGGAACGTCCAGTGTGTGTCCGGGCGCGCCTGCGCGTGTTCCTTGATTAAACGGGTGCCGTCCACGGCCAGCGCCTTGATTCCGGCTTTCGACTGGTTGTAGACGATCCGCCGGAACGATGGGCAGATCGCGTTATACAGATGCACGATGGCGCGCGGCGCGCCTTCGAGCGCCTCGAACGTACGGGCGATCAGGTCCGCGCGCGACGGCATGAAGACCTCGATGGTCACGTCGTCAGGAATGCGCTTTTCCTCGATCAGCTTGCGCACGAAATCGAAGTCGGTCTGCGACGCCGACGGAAAGCCGACTTCGATCTCCTTGAAGCCGATCGCGACCAGCATCTCGAAGAACTCAAGCTTTTGCGCGGCGTTCATCGGTTCGATCAGCGCCTGGTTGCCGTCGCGCAGGTCAGTGCTCATCCAGACGGGAGCCTGGTCGATCGTGCGGCTCGGCCATTTGCGGCCGGTGAGGCGCACGGGAGGGAAGGGGCGGTATTTTTCAGCGGGATTGCGCAACATGATGTGCCTCGTTCGTTGTGTCGTATGCGAAAGGGAGTGGCATTGAGCGGTTGGCGGACTGCCACGGATGCACGGCCCGCCAGCCGATGGCTAGCGGCAACAACGAACGGGCGCGAACGAACAACGTCACGACGATGACGAAAACGAACGTGGATGATGCCCATGCAACGTGCATTTGACCCTCGCGCTTCGTCCGCACGGTAAACGGACGAATGCAAACGACTACTGGTTGTGAAGAACTACGCTGGGGTGTGAAACGGGAACTGCGAAACCGCCTGGAGGACCGCCCGACGGCAACAAGGGTTGCCAACGAACGGCGCTACGCCTGACTTACGCCAGGCGTAGCGATAGGGGCCGCGCGAGGCGGCCGAAAGTAATTCGGAAGGTGTTCAGAAGGGAACGCATGGGTCTGAATGTATGACGGTATGAAGCGGTGTGTCAACCCGCGACCACCGCTTCCTCATGCCATAGGAGCGCCCGACGGCGGCTCACGCGTCGTGCGTCGATCTCGGCTTCAACTTCATTTTCAACGCCTCACACCGGCGTTTTCGCGACGTCCGCGATCAGTTCCACTTGCCGTTCGATCGCGCTCGGCACCGGCGCTTCGCCGCGCAGCACGGCGCTGATCCACGCGGCCGTGGTGGCGGCATCGCGCGCTTCGGGCAAGTCGACTTCCGGCGCATCGGGCGACGAGCGTTCGTGCGGCACGCGCGTTTCGCAGACGCCGTCGTGCAGCCAGTCCACCTGCACCTGACGCCGCGTGTCGGCCACCGCCTCGCCTTCGGTACCGCGCGCAAGCAGCGCACCGCCCACGGCCGCATCCGGATGCGAGTTGAACAACTGCGTGAGGCTGTCGCGGTACGGCGGATGCGTGTAGTTCACAAGGCGCAGCCCCGCCGGCGCGAACGGCTGCAGGATTTTCACCAGCGTGTGCGTCGAGTTGCGCACGCCCATGCGCCGACGCAGCGCAAGCAGGCGCGCGAGCTTCGGTGCGAGCACGTCGATCGGCGCGAACGCGAGACGGTGCTCGGCGAGACCGTCTTCGATATCGGCATGCGAGCGCGCATGCTGGATCTGCAGATGCGTGAAGATCTCCGCGCTCGTCACGCGGCCCGGATCTTCGGTGACGCCGTGCACCAGCACCGGCACGCCTTCGCGCGCCAGCAGCAGGGCCAGCAGCGGGACCAGGTTCGGCTGTTTGCGCGCGCCGTTGTAGGTGGGGATCGACACGGGCCGGAATGCGCCGTGCGGCAAATGGATCGGTTCGAACGACGCGTGCGCGCCCGCCAGCATCGCGGCGAGTTCGTCGGCGGTTTCGCCTTTCACGCGATAAGCGAGCAGCACCGCGCCGAGTTCGAGCTCGGCCACGCGGCCATCGAGCATCGCGGTGTAGAGCGCGCGCGTATCGTCGGCGGTCAGCGCGCGGGCGCCATTCGGGCCGCGGCCGATTTCCTTGATGAAGCGGGCGCAGGGGAACGGAGTGTCAATGGCGGTATCGGCGGAGTCGGTCATCGGGCGCAAGGGGACGTGATGGCGTGCCGCGCGCTGGCGGCTCGCCACGGTATTCAAGGGAAGCTGTTGGGTCGCAGGTTGGTGTCAGTATCGCATCTATGGCGATCCTGCGAGGCATGGCGCGCGGCCGTGCGCCCGGGTGCGCGCTTGCCCGACTGCCGCGCGCGGCGCTTTGCCGCGCGTTACACTCGATGTTTTCTCGCCGCGTCGTCGGCACAAATCAAGCAACGGAGAACGGGATGAGTTACGTATTTGAACCGGCACCGCAGGCGGCGGTGCCGGTTGTGGGGTCCAGCGAGCAGTTCGCGGTGCGTCGCATCTACTGCGTGGGACGCAACTACGAAGCGCACGCGCGCGAGATGGGTCACGATCCCGACCGCGAGCCGCCGTTCTTCTTCACCAAGCCGGCCGATGCCGTGCTGTACGTCGCGCCCGGTGCCACCGGCGAATTCCCCTATCCGACGCAGTCGAAAAACGTCCACTTCGAAATGGAACTGGTGGCCGCGATTGGTAAAGGCGGCAAGGACATTCCGGCCGAGAGCGCGCTCGACCACGTCTACGGCTACGCGCTCGGCCTCGACATGACGCGCCGCGATCTGCAAGCCGAAGCGAAGAAGCTGGGCCGTCCGTGGGATACCGCGAAGGGCTTCGACCACTCGGCGCCGCTCGGCCCGATCCATCCGGTGACGGAGATCAGCCATGTCGGCAACGGCGCGATCTGGTTGTCGGTGAACGGCGAGGAAAAGCAACGCTCGGACGTGTCGCAGCTGATCTGGTCGGTGGCGGAGACGGTTGCCTATCTGTCGACGCTGTTCGAACTGCAGCCCGGCGATCTGATTTTCACCGGCACGCCTGAAGGCGTCGGCGCGGTGGTGAAGGGCGACCTGATGAAGGGTGGTGTGGACGGACTCGGCGAATTCAGCGTACGCGTCGTCTGACAGACGGCGGCTTGGAGGAGACAGACAACATGAAGCTCTACAGCTATTTCCGGAGCTCGGCGGCCTATCGCGTGCGCATTGCGCTGAACGTGAAGAAGCTGCCGTACGACTATGTGCCCGTGCACCTCGTGCGTGATGGCGGCGAGCAACTGAAGCCGGAGTATCGCAAGGTCAATGTGGACGGCATCGTGCCGACGCTCGTCGACGGCAACGAGCTGTTGCCGCAGTCGCTTGCGATCATCGAATATCTGGAGGAGACGCATCCCGAGCCGCCCTTGCTGCCCAAAGCGCCGGGCGACCGCGCGTACGTTCGCTCACTCGCGTTGCAGGTCGCGTGCGAGATTCATCCGTTGAACAATCTGCGCGTGCTGAAGTATCTGAAGCACACGCTGTGTGTCGACGACGACGCCAAAGACGCCTGGTACCGGCACTGGGTCGAGGCGGGTTTCGCGACGCTCGAAGCCCATCTGGCCGGCAACGCACGCACCGGCAAGCTGTGTTTCCGCGATACGCCGACGCTCGCCGACGCCTGTCTGATCCCGCAGATCTTCAACGCGCAGCGCTTCAAGGTCGACACGACGCGGTTTCCGACGATCCAGCGCATCTACGATCACGCGATGCAGATCGACGCGTTTGCCCGTGCCGCGCCTGGCGTGCAGCCCGACGCCGAGTGACAGGGGTGGTGTTAAATGAAAAAGGGCACTCCGTGGAGTGCCCTTTTTGCTGGCGCGTGCGTGGAACGTTGCGCGGCCGGGACGTTCAACCGCCCAGCAACGCGTCCGAAAACTCTTCTGCGCTGAACGGCTGCAAGTCCTCGACCTTTTCGCCCACGCCGATGAAGTACACCGGAATCGGACGCTGCCGCGCGATCGCGGCGAGAATGCCGCCCTTCGCGGTGCCGTCGAGCTTGGTGACGATCAGGCCCGTGAGGCCGAGCGCGTCGTCGAAGGCCTTCACTTGCGCGAGCGCGTTCTGGCCGGTGTTCGCGTCGATCACGAGCAGTACCTCGTGCGGTGCGCCGTCGTGCGCCTTGCCGATCACGCGTTTCACCTTGCGCAGCTCTTCCATCAGATGCAGCTGGGTCGGCAGACGGCCGGCCGTGTCCGCCATCATCACGTCGATCTTGCGTGCGCGCGCGGCGCCGACCGCGTCGAAGATCACCGCCGCCGGGTCGCCGCTTTCCTGCGACACCACGGTCACGTTGTTGCGCTGACCCCAGATCGCCAGCTGCTCGCGTGCGGCGGCGCGGAACGTGTCACCCGCGGCCAGCAGTACCGATTGATTGAAGCTCTGCAGATGCTTGGCGAGCTTGCCGATGCTGGTGGTCTTGCCCGCGCCGTTGACGCCCGCGATCATCATCACGAGCGGCTGCGCGCGGCCGAGCATCAGCGATTTTTCCAGCGGCTTGAGCAGGTCGACCAGCAGCGTGCGCAGCGCGCCTTTGACCTGTTGCGGGTCGGTGAGGCGCTCGCTGCGCACTTTCTCGCGCAGCGATTCGAGCAGGAATTCGGTGGCCTCGACGCCCGCGTCCGACATCAGCAGCGCGGTTTCGAGCTCTTCGTACAGGTCTTCGTCGATCTTCGCGCCGACGAAAATACCGGTCAGGTTCGAACTTGTCTTCGACAGGCCGGTTTTCAGGCGCGTGAGCCACGAGCGCTTCGCGCCCGCGTCCTGTGCGGGCGGCGGGACGATTTCGATGGTGTCGAGCGCGGATTGTTCCGGTTCGAGTTCCGGCTCAGGTTCCGGTTCCGGCTCCGGCTCGATTGCGGCCGGGGCGGGCGCAGGCGCTTCGACGCCAACGGAGGCTGCAGGACGCGCAGCCGGCTGCGCGACAGGCACTGCCGGCGCTTCTGCGGCGGCCTCGGGCGTCGAGCCTTCGGGTGCCGCCTGCGATTCGTCTGCCGCGGTATCGGACTCTTTCGAACCCTTGAATCGTTTGAAAAAGCTGAACATGATCTGGCGTGGTGAGAGCGCGCGCCGATGCGCGCAGCCGGCACAAGACCGGCGGGAGCAGCAGGCAGCGTTGCAGGGGTAGACAAAGCGCGAGATGCAAGGCGCTGGAAGCCGGACATTTTATCAGGCGCGCCGCCGCCCGTCGTATCGGCCGATCGGCCAGGCTGGACGCGGGCCGCCCCTGTGGTAACGTTGGCGCTCCGACCCCGCGCGTATCGACGTCGCGGGTGCATTCATCACGTCATTGAAACTGCATGCCTCGTTCCGCACCCTCACGCGCCCACGGCGCTTCGTCCAAAGGCGGCAAGCCGCACGCCATCCGTATCATCGGTGGCGACTGGAAGCGCACGCCTTTGCCTGTGCTCGATCTCGACGGCTTGCGCCCCACGCCCGACCGCGTGCGCGAAACGCTGTTCAACTGGCTGGGCCAGCGCCTCGACGGCCAGCGCTGCCTGGACCTGTTCGCCGGCAGCGGCGCGCTGGGCTTCGAGGCGGCGTCGCGCGGCGCGGCGCGGGTGCTGATGGTGGAGCGCAACGCGCGGGCCGCCGGCCAGTTGCGCGCGAACCAGGAACGGCTGGCGGCGCGCACGATCGAAATTGCCGAGGCGGACGGCTTGCGTCTTGCCGCGAGTCTCGCACCCGGCTCGTTCGACGTGGTGTTCCTCGATCCGCCGTTCGATGGCGACCTGCTCGCCAAAGCGCTCGCGCTGGCCGTGCCGCTCGTCAGCGCGAAAGGGATTCTGTATGTGGAAGCGGGCGACGCGCTCGAACTCGACGGGAACGAGACGCTCGCCGGTTGGGAAGTCGTGCGGCAGGGGAAAGCGGGCGCTGTCCACTTTCATTTGCTGCAGCGCGAAAATAAGGAATAATGCGCGTTCCAAAACAGGCGCCGGGCGGTTTGACGTCACGAGCGCGGTCGGTGCCAAATGCGTCGTGTGGACGCTTTTGACGTGCCCTTTGTCTGAAAAGAGGAGAAGTCTCATGGTAGTCGCCGTGTACCCGGGCACGTTTGACCCGCTGACGCGCGGTCACGAAGACCTCGTTCGGCGCGCGTCGAGCATTTTCGACACGCTGGTGGTGGGCGTTGCGGACAGCCGCAACAAGAAGCCGTTCTTCACGCTGGAAGAACGCCTCGACATCGCTCACGAGGTGCTCGGGCACTACCCGAACGTCCAGGTGATGAGCTTCAAGGGGCTGCTGAAGGACTTCGTGCGCAGCAATAACGCCCGGGTGATCGTGCGTGGCCTGCGCGCCGTGTCGGACTTCGAATACGAGTTCCAGATGGCGGGCATGAACCGCTATTTGCTGCCTGACGTCGAAACCATGTTCATGACGCCGTCCGACCAGTACCAGTTCATCTCGGGCACGATCGTGCGCGAGATCGCGCAATTGGGCGGCGACGTCAGCAAGTTCGTGTTCCCGTCGGTCGAAAAATGGCTGCACGAGAAGGTCGCCGCGCTGGATCCGGACAACGGCGCTTCGGCGGCACAGCCGTAACCGGCGTAAACTGTCGGTTTGACGGATCAAAGCCGGCTGCGGCCGGCATGAAGTGAGAGAAGTATGGCCTTGATGATTACCGACGAGTGCATCAATTGCGACGTGTGCGAGCCCGAGTGCCCGAACGACGCGATTTCGATGGGCCCGGAAATCTACGTGATCGACCCGAAGAAATGCACCGAGTGTGTCGGCCATTTCGACGAGCCGCAGTGCATTCAGGTATGCCCGGTCGAGTGCATTCCGCGCGACCCTGACCATCTGGAAACGCCCGATGGCTTGATGGCGAAGTACCACGCGCTGCAGGCAGCGAAGGGCGCATAAGATCCGCGAAGTGGACGAGAAAGCGGCGAGGCCTTGGCCTCGCCGCTTTCCTTTTGCCGCGGCGCTTTTTCGTCGTGCGCGGACTAGCCGACGTAAGCGCTGAAGATGTCGCGCAACGCGTCCAGCAGAATGTCGCATTCGGCGTCGGTGCCGACCGAGATCCGCAGATGCTGGTCGATTCGCGGCGCCTTGAAGTGGCGCACGAAAATCTCCTTTCCTCTTAACCGCAAGACGAGCGTGGCCGCATCGTAGCCTTCATGGCGAGCGAACAGCAAATTGGCTGCCGACGGCACGACCTCGAAGCCGAGCGCCGTCAATCCCGCCGCCAGCCGCTCACGGCTCGCCACCACCTTGGCGCAGTTGTCGCGGAACCACGCGTCGTCTTCGTACGCGGCGTTGGCCGCGGTTTGCGCGAGGCGGTCGAGTGGATAGGAGTTGAAGCTGTCTTTCACGCGGTTCAGTGCGTCGATCAGCGCGAGATTGCCGAATGCGAAACCTACACGCATGCCGGCCAGCGAGCGTGACTTCGAGGTTGTCTGAACGACCAGCAGGTTCGGATAGCGGTCGATCAGCGCAATGGCCGACTCCGCGCCGAAATCCACGTAAGCCTCGTCGATCACGACGACCGATTCCGTGTTGCTCGCCACCAGACGCTCGATGTCCGCTAGCGGCAGAGGACGGCCGGTCGGTGCGTTCGGGTTCGGGAACAGCACCCCGCCATTGGGCACTGTGTAGTCGTCGACATTGATTGCGAAACTGTCGTCGAGCGCGATGGTCCGGTAGTCGACGTCGAACAGCCGCGCGTAGGTCGGATAGAAGCTGTACGTGATGTCCGGGAACAGCAGCGGCTTGTCGTGCTTCAGCAACGCCTGGAACGTGAGCGCTAGCACTTCATCCGAACCGTTGCCCGCGAATACCTGGTCTGCGCGGATGCCGTGGTATGCGGCGACCGTCTCGCGCAGTTCGAGCGCGGTCGGATCGGGATAGCGCCGCAGCGATTCACCGGCGTCGCCCAGTTCCCGGCGGATCGCCTCGAGCACGCGCGGCGACGGCGGATAGGGATTCTCGTTGGTGTTCAGCTTCACCGGATGCGCGAGCACGGGCTGCTCGCCCGGCACATACGGCGTCAGACGATGAACGATGTCACTCCAATAGCGGCTCAAACGATTCTCCTGTGTCGACCAGAGTTAGCGCTTTAGCGCTTACTCTGGTCCCATGCCAAGGCGGTCGACCAGAGTTAGCGCTTTAGCGCTTACTCTGGTCCCATGCCAAGGCAGTCCCATGCCAAGGCAGTCCCATGCCAAGACGGTCGGTCCCATGCAAGCTAGTTGCTGTAGCGAGCGATAACGCTACGCCAATACGTCGGCAAGCGTGGCAGCTCAAGGGTTGCGATGCAACTGCATCATCGCGCGCTCCAGCTCGCCTGCGATAATCTTCGGCATCACGGCAAGCGCCCGCTCGAGCGATGCGTCGATCACCTCCTGCTCTTCCCGCCGCGGCGGCTTGAGCACATAGTTGGCGACATCCGGCTTGGCGCCGGCGCGTGCGCTTTCGGGAATCAGGTCACGCGGATGGCCGATACCGATCCGCAGCCGCCAGTATTGTTGCGACGACAGATGCGCGGTGATGTCCTTCAACCCGTTATGGCCGCCGCTGCCGCCGCCGAGCTTCAGCTTGACGCTGCCAGGCGGCATGTCGAGTTCGTCGTGCGCGACCAGAATTTCGTCGGGAAGAATCTTGAAGAATTGCGCGACCGCCACGACCGACTGGCCGGAGCGGTTCATATACGTCTGGGGTTCCAGCAGATGCACTTCCTCGCCGTGCAGCCGCGCTTTCGCGTAGAAACCGTGGAAGCGCCGCTCGTCGCGCAGCGTCGTGCCTGCTTCGCGCGCCAGTTGATCGACCAGCCAGAAGCCGGCGTTATGGCGCGTCGCAGTGTATTCGGCGCCCGGATTGCCGAGCCCGACGATCAGCTTGATCATGATTGTGTAGGTCCATCTGGCCAGGGAGCCGAACTCGACCGGGCCGAAAAAAACCAAAAAAAACCCGCCGGGGCGAACCTCGGCGGGTCACATCGACCGTTTCATTGAAAACGGATCGAGAGGATTGCTTGGCTAGAACCCGAAAGGTCCTTAAGCAGCCGGCGTTTCGCCTTCAGCAGCAGCAGCGGCGTCGCCTTCAGCGATTGCGCCAGCCGGGATCGTCGCAGCTGCGACCACCGGGTTTTCTGCGTCGAGGTGAGCGACCAGCGATACACCTGCCGGCAGCGCGATGTCCTTAGCGTGAACCGATTGACCCGCTTCGATCTTCGCCAGGTCGACTTCGATGAATTCCGGCAGTGCCGACGGCAGGCACTCGATTTCCAGTTCATTGAGGACGTGCGAGATCACTGCGCTCGACAGCTTCACTGCCGGGTTCGATTCCTGGTTCATGAAGTGCAGCGGCACCTTGGTGTGCAGCTTCTTCGACGCGTCGACACGTTGGAAGTCCACGTGCAGCACGAGCTGACGGAACGGGTGGTATTGCACGTCGCGCAGCAGAACCTGTTGCGACTTGCCTGCCACTTCCAGGTCGAGGATCGACGAGTGGAAAACTTCTTTCTTCAGCGCGTGCCACAGCGCGTTGTGGTCCAGTTCGACCAATTGCGTTTCAGCACCAGCGCCATATACGATGCCCGGGGTCTTGCCCGAGTTACGCAGGCGGCGGCTCGCACCCGTACCTTGCAAAGAACGCTCGAAAGCGACTACTTTCATGTTGAATCTCCAATGCACTGCCCGCGACCAGGCAGTAAAAACGGGGCCTCCAAGCCAATATGGCTGAGGCCCCAGAGCTGCGGCACGAACCTTCGTTCGCTCGCGCCGATTGTGCAAAAGCGCAGCGTGCCGCCTGAAGCGATACGCTGCGCCTTCGCAAATACTTAACTTTCAGCGAACAGCGACATGACCGAATCGCCGCGACGAATGCGCGAGAACGTTTCGGCAAGCAGGCCGGCGCTGGTCAACGAACGGATCTTTGCGCACGAGCGGGCTTCTTCGCCGAGCGGGATCGTGTCCGTGACAACGAGTTCGTCGAGTGCGGAAGCTGCGATACGCTCGCCTGCGCCGCCCGACAGAACCGGGTGGGTAGCGTAAGCGAACACCTGCTTCGCACCGCGCTCCTTCAAAACCTGTGCTGCCTTGCAGAGCGTGCCCGCGGTGTCGACCATGTCGTCCATGATCACGCAGGTACGGCCTTCGACTTCACCGATGATGTTCATCACTTCGGCGACGTTCGCCTTCGGACGACGCTTGTCGATGATCGCGAGATCGCAATTGAGCTGCTTCGCCAGTGCACGGGCGCGCACCACGCCGCCGACGTCCGGCGAAACGACCAGCAGGTTCTCGTAGTTCTGCTTGCGCAGATCGCCGAGCAGCACGGGCGTAGCGTAGATGTTGTCGACGGGGATGTCGAAAAAGCCCTGGATCTGGTCGGCGTGCAGGTCCATCGTGATGATCCGCTCGACGCCGGCGATTTCCAGCATGTTCGCCACGATCTTCGCCGAGATCGCCACGCGCGCGGAACGCGGGCGACGATCTTGACGGGCATAACCGAAGTAGGGGATGGCTGCGGTGATCCGGCCAGCGGATGCGCGCTTGAGCGCATCGACCATGATCATCAGTTCCATCAGGTTGTCATTCGCCGGCGCGCACGTGGATTGCAGGACGAAGACGTCCTTGCCACGCACGTTTTCCTGAATCTCGACCTGGATTTCACCGTCCGAGAAACGGCTAACCATTGCTTTGCCGAGGGGAATACCGAGGATTTTGACGACTTCCTGTGCAAGCGCGGGATTCGCGTTGCCAGTAAAAACCATCAGGCCGTCATGGCTGCTCATCATGCACCTGCTTCAGGCTGGGGGCGAGGGGAAATGCGAGAAATTTTGGCAGGGGAGAAAGGATTCGAACCTTTGCATGCCGGAATCAAAATCCGGTGCCTTAACCAGCTTGGCGACTCCCCTACACTAACTCTGAGCTCCGCCGAACGTGGAGTTTCGTTCGACGATGCAAAACTTATGACGCGAAAGTAAAGAGTGGATGCTGATCCAGACCGGCGGCCACTGCGCTGTTCCATTCGGCTGGCAGCTTGGCTTGCACCGCTTCTGCTTCAGCTTTACTACGGAACGCTGCAAAGACACTTGCACCTGATCCAGACATCCGCGCTGGCGCGACGTTTTCAAACCATCGCAGCACTTGCGCTACTTCCGCGTACTTTCCTACGACAACCTGCTGCATGTCATTCCGGCCAAAACTTTCCGGCCATTCAGTGTTGCAGCTAAGTTCTGCAGGAAAGTCCGTAATTATGAGGGGCTTTGAATCTCTTGTCAACGCTTTTTCGGAAAAAATCGCTGCAGTCGGAACCTGTACCCTCGGTGTCACCACCAGGAAGTGGCGCGGCGGCAATTGTACAACGTCTAAAGCTTCACCGACACCCTCTGCAAACGCATTTTTTCCAAAAACAAAAAACGGCACGTCCGCGCCCAGCTTCAATGCCAACGCCTGCAATTCCAGACGCGGCAAATCGAGCTTCCAGAGGCGATTCAGCGCGAGCAGCGTGGTCGCCGCGTCGGAGCTGCCGCCGCCGAGGCCGGCGCCCATCGGCAGGCGCTTCTCAATTTCGATCTCGACACCCTCGGACGAGCCCGTATGCGCCTTGAGCAAAGTCGCGGCGCGCACGGTCAGGTCATGCTCAGGCGGCACGTCCGCGATCTCGGTGCTGCGCGTGATGCGCCCGTCGTCGCGTCGCTTGAAGTGCAGCGCGTCGCCCCAGTCGAGCAACTGGAAAACCGTTTGCAGCGTGTGATAACCATCCGGCCGGCGGCCGGTGATGTGCAGGAAGAGGTTGAGTTTCGCTGGCGCGAGGCACCCGCGCAGCGAATCGGTCGTTTCAATCATGAGTCGAGGCTACATGCGCCAGGCGGCGCCAAAGAAGCGGCAAGGTTGCAAATAGACGCGGATTACTGATCCAGCACGAGCTTAATGTCGAGTGGGGGCTCCGAACGGCTCAGGTTGACGCGCTTCACGCCGGTGGCGGGTGCGTCGGCATACGCGAGATAGTCGACGGTCCAGCCATCCTGCGTGATCTGCTTCAGACGCGACGGCTGCTCCGGGTCTTTCTCGGTTTTGGCGCGCGAAGTAGGCGCGGGCGACGGTTGCAGCCAATAACGCAGACCCTCGACAGGCAGCGCAAAACCGAGCGCCTCCTGCATCAACGTGGTGACGTTGTCCGCGGTCAGGGGTTGCCGGTTCGGCAGTTCGAGCGTGGCCGCGGACGGCGACGACGTCACGATTGCCAGCGTCTGGCCAAGCGGGTTGCGTAATTGCAGTGTCACGGTGTCGCCCGTTTCCTGCCAGGAGAAGTTGCCGTAAGCGTTACGCTGCTGGCCATTCTGGTCGTTGTACTGGATCGCGAAGCGGCCCTGGTAAGCGCGGCTCGTCTGCGCGGTGACCGAGGTGGCGGCATTCGACGTGGACGGCCCCTGCGGTTTCACCGACGCACAACCGGCCAACGCGACAACCGCTGCCGCAGCGAAACCGAGCGCCGCACCGCGCGGCGCCGGAGGAAAGGCAATCAAACGGGAAAGACGCATCAAAGATCGTTTACCTGAAGACGTTGGAGCGTTTTGACAAGCGTTTCGTTGTCCGGTTCGAGCTTGCGCGCCTCGCGGAAGGCGGCGCGAGCCTGATCCTGCTGGCCGCTTTTCCACAGCACTTCGCCGAGGTGCGCGCCGATTTCGGCGTTCGGCTGGAGGTCGTAGGCTTTACGCAGCAGCTTGATCGCGTCCGACGTATCGCCCATGCGGAATTTGACCCAGCCCACGCTATCCATGATGAACGCGTCGTTCGGCGCCAGCGCCGATGCTTTCTCGACCAGCTTGTCCGCTTCCGGCAGGCGCTGGTTGCGATCGGCCAGCGAATAGCCGAGCGCGTTGTACGCCTGCGGATTGTCGGGCTGCGTCTGGATGAGCTTGCGCAACTGCGCTTCCATCACGTCGTAATGGCCGGTTTTTTCGGCGGCCATCGCGTAGTCGTAAGTGAGATCGGGGTCGTTGGGGAAGGCCGCCGTGGCTTGTTGCAGGCGGGATTCCGCTTCCGGGTAGCGCTTCGCGTCGAACAGGATCGCCGCGTCGGTGCGGGAGATCAACGCGAGGTCGCGCGGATCCGACACCTGCAGATTGGCCAGCAGCTTGCGCGCGTCGTCGGTCTTGCCCTGCTTCGCCAGCAGTTGCGCGCGCGTGATCTGCGCGGCCATATATTGCTGGCTCGACGGCGAAATCTTGTTGAGCCAGTCGCTCGCCGCCGCCTCGTTCTTCTGCTCGAGCGCCAGTTGCGCCAGGTAGATGTACGCCTGGCCCGCATCGGCGCCCGGCGTCTTTTCGGCCAGTTGCGCGTACTGGGTCAGGTACGTTTGCGCTTCGTTGAAATTCTTCTGCTGAATCTTGATCAGCCCGAGCGCCATCAGCGGCGTGAGGTCGTTCGGGTTGGCCTTGTGCATGATCTCGAACTGCTTCTGCGCGTCATCCAGACGATCGCTCGCGAGATACAGCTGCGCGAGCGCGAGGCGCGCGTCATGCGATTTCGGATTCTGCTGCACGTATTTTTCAAGCGACGCGATGCCTTCCGCGCGCTCTTCCGGGCCCATCTGCGACAGCAGCAGCGCCGCCGGCAAGTAGTCAGGCTTCAGCGTCAGCGCCTGCTCGAGCGATTTGCGCGCGCCCGGTGCGTCGTCCGACAGGAGCTGCTGGCGCGCGATTGCCAATTGCGCTTCCGGCCGGTTCATGTCGTTCTTCAGCAAATCCTGCAGCACGTGCAGGCCGCCGATCCGGTTCGGGCCGCGCGACAGCAGCAGTTGCAACGCGAGAATCGCGCTGCCGCGATTGTCCGCGGGCACTTTCGCGAGTTCGCCAGCGAGAATCGGCGCTGCCTCGTCAGGTTTGCCCGACAGCACCAGCAGCGACGCGTCGAGCTGCGCGGCGCGCTCCGAATTCGGCGCATACTGCTGCCACAATTGCGCGGCGGCCAACGCGTCCGACGGGCTTTGCGCGGCCAGCGCGATCTCGGTGGCGCGCTGCGCCATGCGCGGGTCGTGCGTGTCGCGCGCGAGGGCGAGGTAGGTCTGGTAGGCGGGCGCCGGCTGGTCGCGCTGCAGCGCGACTTCGGCGGCGAGCACCTGAAATACGATCTGGCTCGACAGCGGCACGGCGGGCAACGATTTCTGGTCTTCCGCCGATGCCGGGCCGAGCGGGTCCGCCAAGGTGACGGAGGTATCGTCCGGATCCGCCGATGGGTCCTGCGCGTGCGCGGGCACGGCAGCCAGCGCCCAGACGGCAAGCGCGGCGGCGCCGAGCATCCGGCGGGCGGACACGGCGTGCGGCACGCGGGATGCGCGAGCCGGGCGCTTCGAAAACAGCTTCACGAAGGACAAGTTCATGGAAATCCGTTCAATGTTTCGGACGATTGTAACGCGCTCGCTACAATACGGGCACAACCACTCACGCAAGTTGCAGACCAGTTAGAAATGCCAGAGTTGCCAGAAGTTGAGGTTACCCGACGGGGAATCGAACCGTATGTGTCCGGGCGCAAGGTTGAACGCGTCGAGGTGCGTACGCCCGCGCTACGCTGGCCGATTCCGGCCGACCTTGCGAAAACCTTGCGCGGCCACGTGGTGCGCAAAGTCGAGCGGCGCGGCAAGTATCTGCTGTTCGAGATCGACGCGGGCTGGTTCATCGTGCATCTTGGCATGACTGGGACGCTGCGGGTGCTGCGGCACGTGCGGCATCCGCCTGAGGCGGCGAAACACGACCATGTCGACTGGATCTTCGACGAATTCATTCTGCGCTATCGCGATCCGCGGCGCTTCGGTGCGGTGCTGTGGCATCCGCGCGAGGCCGGCGACATTCTTGAGCATCCGCTGCTCGCGGGACTCGGCGTCGAACCGTTCTCGCCGGCGTTCTCCGGCGCGCTGATGCATCGGCTCACGCGTGGGCGCAAGGTGTCGGTGAAGCAGGCGCTGCTGGCCGGTGAAATCGTGGTGGGCGTGGGCAATATCTATGCGTCGGAGAGCCTGTTTCGCGCCGGCATCCGGCCGACCACCGCGGCGGGCCGCGTTTCGCTGGTGCGCTACGACCTGCTCGCGGACGCCGTGCGCGTGACGCTTGCCGCGGCGATCGAGAAGGGCGGCAGCACGCTGCGCGATTTCGTCGGCAGCGACGGCGAAAGCGGTTATTTCCAGCTCGACTATTTCGTCTATGATCGCGCGGGCCTGCCATGCCGCGTGTGTGGAACGCCGATCAAACAGATCGTGCAGGGGCAGCGTTCTACGTATTTCTGTCCCACCTGCCAGCGCTAAATCGTCCATGCCTTCTCGTTTAACTCCGCGCGCCGCCGCGCGTTCAGCTTCGTCCGGCACGTCCGAAACCGGCACGTCCGAAACCGGCACGTCCGAAACCGGCACGTCCGAAACGCCTGCTTTTCCAGCCATGCCCGATTTCTCCGCGCGCCTGATCGCGTGGCAGCGCCGGCACGGGCGTCATGATCTGCCGTGGCAGAACACGCGCGATCCGTATCGGATCTGGCTCTCGGAGATCATGCTGCAGCAGACCCAGGTGTCGACGGTGATTCCGTACTACGCCAGATTTCTCGCGCGTTTTCCGGATGTCGCCGCGCTGGCAGCCGCACCTTCGGACGACGTGATGGCGTTATGGGCCGGCCTCGGCTACTACACGCGCGCGCGCAATCTGCACCGCTGCGCGCAGGTGGTGGTCGAGCAGCATGGCGGGGCGTTTCCGGCGTCGGTCGAGCAACTCGCGGAGTTGCCGGGCATCGGCCGTTCGACCGCGGCGGCGATCGCGTCTTTTGCCTTCGGCGCGCGCGCGACGATCCTCGACGGCAACGTGAAGCGCGTGCTCGCGCGCGTATTCGGCGTCGAAGGTTTTCCGGGCGAGAAGAAAGTCGAGAATGCGATGTGGACGCTGGCGGAGTCGCTGCTGCCGCCGAATGCATCGGATGACGAAGTGAGTTCGTACACGCAAGGTCTGATGGATCTCGGCGCGACCCTCTGCGTGCGCGGCAAGCCGGACTGCCCGCGGTGCCCGTTCGCGGCCGACTGCGTGGCCAACGTCGCGGGACGTCAGCGCGAACTGCCGACATCGCGTCCGAAGAAACTCGTGCCGACGCGCCGCACCTGGATGCTGGTGCTGCGTGACGGCAACGCGGTGATGCTGGAGAAGCGTCCGCCGTCGGGCATCTGGGGCGGCTTGTGGAGCCTGCCCGAAGCCGCCGACGAAGCCGCGCTGGCCGAGCGGGCGCGTGCCTTTGGCGGCGACGGCGCGGTCTCGCCGCTCGCGCCGCTCACACACGTATTCACGCATTTCAAGCTGGAGATCGAGCCGCGGCTCGCGGAACTCGATCGCGGCGTGGGCGCATTGGCCGCGCTGGGCGATGCGGACACCGCGTGGGTCGCGCTCAGCGATCTCGATTCAGTCGGGGTGCCGGCGCCGGTGCGCAAACTGCTGGACAGTCTGCAGGGTTCGTTGATCTAACGATCGGCCTGGTTTGCCGGCGACGCGGCGGCACGTTAAAGCAGTTGATGCTGCTGCATGTAGTGATGAACCACGTCGATCCGTGCGCCGGCGTCCTGCAGTTCCATCAGTTTCTGGCGTGCCCGTAACGCGATCGGCAGGACTTCGGCGAGACGGTTCGACACCCACGACGGGTCTTCGAGTCTGAACGGTTCCGCGAACGGCAGGCTGTCCGGGTCGCGTTCGCGAATCGTCGCGATGATCCGTTCGAGCACCTCCGCGCACGCGCCGAATTTGGCCAGCAACTCATTGCCTTCGAGCGGCATGTCCTCGCCGATCGGTTCCGCCATGCCGACCAGCAGGCCGCTGCTTTCCACACGATGCGATAGCAGGCGAAACCGCCGCGTGCCGCGCGCGCGAATCAGCAGCATGCCGAAGGCTTCCACGTCGCATTCTTCGATTTCAGCGAGACAGCCGATTGCTTCGGGTACCGAAGGCTCTTCCTCGCGCGCCACTTCCGCGCCGCTTTTCAGCATGCACACGCCGAACGGCGTTTTTTCACGCAGGCATTCGCGCGCCATATCGAGGTAGCGCGCTTCGAAGATCTTCAGCGGCAGCAGTCCGTCGGGAAACAGCACCGTATGCAGCGGAAACAGCGGCACATCGGCAAGCACAGTAGAAGTAGAAGACATGGCGCAACGCTTCGAGTTGAGGCCGCGCGACGCGGCCGGTTAAGCCACTAGCTTCGATGATTCGCCGACGTCGACCGGCGCATCGCGGTGCCGCACAATCACATTCGCCGACTTTGCGAGACGCGCGGCGAGCGTCTCCGCAATGAACACCGAGCGGTGCTGGCCACCTGTGCAGCCGATCGCGACGGTGAGATAACTGCGATTGTCGTCGCGGAAATGGGGCAGCCACTTGGAGAGGAACTTCTCGATGTCGTCGATCATTTCATGCACAACGGGCAGTGCATCGAGAAAATCCATCACCGGTTTGTCGAGGCCCGTGAGAGGCCTCAATTCATGATCGTAATACGGGTTTGGCAGCGTGCGTACGTCAAAAACGAAATCCGCGTCGAGCGGCACGCCGCGTTTGAAGCCGAACGACTCGAACATCAGCACGAGTCCCGCTTCCTTCTGCTCGATGAAACGTTTGACCCAGGCGCGCAACACGTTTGCGCGTAGATTGCTGGTGTCGATCTGATGGCCGAATTCGGCAAGGCCCGCGACGAGCTCGCGCTCCCGTTCGATTGCTTCCGCGAGCGAGGTGAGGAGGCCGACGTCCGCGTCGTGCGCGGTGGAACCCGACAACGGATGGCGGCGGCGCGTTTCAGAGAAGCGCTGAATCAGCGACTGCGTGCTCGCGCTCAGGAACAGCACGCGCACGTCGTGAGCGCGCGACAAGTCGCGGATCATGGCGGGCATTTCGTCGAGCGACGCGCTCGAGCGAGCGTCGATGGCGACCGCGAGGTGGTCTTGCCCGTCTTCGGCCAGATAGGTAGCAAGTTGCGGCAGAAAGCGCGGCGGCAGATTGTCGACGCAGTAGTAGCCTGCGTCTTCAAGCGCGTTCAAGGCAACTGACTTACCGGAGCCGGATATACCAGTGATGAGAATTATGCGCATGGAGTCGTCGAAACCGTACATTTCATCATAGCATCCGGTCCCCATGCGCGTACCTGCTGCCGGCCTGCGGCTGCGGACGCTTCATGGTTTGCCGGCTCAGATCAGTTTGCCGGGAAACTGGCTGTCGGGTTCCTGCATCGCGAGGCGCTGGCGGTCCATAAAGTCGCGCAGCGTATCGATGCCGCGCAGTTGCAGGATCGTGTTGCGCACCGCCGCTTCGACCAGCACCGCGAGGTTGCGGCCCGCGGCCACCTGAATCGTGACCTTGCTGATCGGCAGGCCGAGCACGTCGACGGTTTGACTTTCCAGCGGCAGCCGCTGGAATTCGCCGTCGGGACGGCGCACCAGTTGCACGATCAGTTTCAGCTTCATTTTCCGGCGCACGGCCGTTTCACCGAAGATCGTCTTGATGTCGAGCAGGCCGAGGCCGCGCACTTCGAGCAGGTTTTGCAGGAGCGGCGGGCAGCGCCCTTCGACGAAGTCCGGGCCGAGGCGCACGAAGTCGACTGCGTCGTCGGCAACGAGGCCGTGGCCGCGGCTGATCAGCTCCAGCCCGAGTTCGCTTTTGCCGAGGCCCGAGTCGCCGGTCAGCAGCACACCCATGCCGAGGATGTCGAGAAACACACCGTGCAAGGTGGCGCGCGGCGCGAGAATGCGCGACATGTACAGACGCAGGCTGTCGATCACCGCGGCGGCGGACATCGGCGTGGTGAACAGCGGCGTGGATGAGCGCGTGCAGCGCAGCACCAGCTCCGGCGGCGCGGCGACGCCGCCCGCCACCACCAGAAACGGCGGCTCCAACGCGATCAGCTCGGCCATGTGGCGCGAGCGGTCTTCATCAGTCTGGCGCTTGTAGTAGTCGATTTCGGCGTCGCCGAGCACCTGGATCCGGTTGGGGTGGATCAGGTTCAGGTGGCCGACGAGGTCGGCGCTCGACGTGGCATTCGCGACGGATTCCGAAGAAAAGCCGCGTTCCCAGCCTTCATGCCCCGTCAGCCAGCTGAGCTTCAGCATGGCGGCGTTGTCGTCGAAAATGCTTTGGGCGTTGATGCTGGACGTATCCATGAGTCAGTGACTCCAGTGTGGGCCGCTTGCCGGGCCAAGAGGCGGACGCGCTAACGCGGGCCGCGCGCGTTGCCAGCCGGTATTCGCATGCGGGCGGATAACCGCCGATGCATCAAGGTTGCCACTGAGTGAGCAGGCGATGCAACGATTCGCGGTCTTCTTCCGTGTGCAGGCGCTCGCGGGCCTCGCGATCGGACAGCAACTGTGCGATTTCCGACAGGATTTCGAGGTGCTGCTGAGTGGCCTGTTCGGGCACGAGCAGGAAGATCAGCAGCGAGACGGGCTGACCGTCGGGCGACTCGAAGGGGATGGGTTCGGCAAGTCGGACGAACGCGGCGAGCGGCTGCTTCAAGCCCTTGATCCGGCCATGCGGAATCGCGACGCCTTCACCCAGCCCCGTCGATCCGAGGCGCTCGCGCGCAAACAGATTGTCAGTGACCGTGCTTCGGGCGATGCCGTTCTGGTTCTCGAAGATCAGGCCCGCTTGCTCGAACACACGTTTCTTGCTGGTGACCGATAGTCCGACGACGACGTTCTCGAGGGGAAGAAATTTGGCTAAACGATTCATGTTGACAGGCGAAAACGTGGCCTGGGTTCTCCTCGCTGGGGCGTTTGAGTGGCGTTCCATTCGTTCGATGCTTGCGAAGACCTGCGTTGGAGTCGGAAAGTGCGCGACTCTGACCGGCCGATTTCCGTATGAGCTAGCTTGACCCCGATGGTAACCGGAACATTATAGAACAGGGTAGCTACGGATGGTGCGGCGCGCCATCGATGCGCGATGGGTTTTTAACGATTTGGTCCACAAGCCGAGCCGACGTGCGAAAAAGGCGCCCAGAAACGAAAAACCGCCCGATTTGGGGCGGTTTTGCCAGGGTAAGAAAAATGAGGAAAGCCCTCTAATTCTCCTTATTGCGGCGGCACGTCCAGTTGCGGCGCCGGTTGGTACTTGATCGCTTCGTGCTGGTGACCTTGCAGGCGATCCTTGTGGCGTATCACTTGCCGATCGAGCTTGTCGATCATCAGATCGATCGCAGCGTAGAGATCGCTGTCGCAGCTCTCGACAAAGATGTCTTTGCCCTTGAGATGCAGGTTGATTTCAACCTTTTGACGCTTGTCCTTTTCCTTGTGGTTGTCGACCGAGAGGACCACACTGCCGTCGATTACCTGATCGAAATGTCTTAGCACCCTATCCAGTTTGGTGATCACGTATTCGCGCAACGCAGGCGTTACTTCGAGGTGGTGTCCACTGATCTGCAGATTCATAGTGCTTCTCCAAGCTAGTGGCCGCTTGTTCCGCACGATGACAAAGGTCCGGTCGATCTGTCGGCTTGCCTGAGTCGCCCCCCGGTGACTGACATCTGGCAGGTCGCATCGGCCGGCCTGTCCGCCAACTGCGGAGCGGCCGGTAAATGCCCGCCACGGAAGGCGACGGGCTACAGAGACTTGCGCAGGTTGACTGCCGGGATCTTGAGCGCTTCGCGGTATTTCGCAACGGTACGTCGTGCGACCACGAAGCCCTGTTCCGCCAGCAGTTCGGCTATGCGACTGTCTGAGAGAGGCGATTTCGGGTTTTCCGCTCCTATCAGTTGTTTGATGAGCGCGCGAATGGCCGTGGAAGAGGCTGCGCCGCCCGTGTCGGTTGAAACGTGTGAGCCGAAAAAATACTTGAATTCCAGCGTCCCGAATGGGGTCAGCATGTATTTACCGGTTGTCACACGCGAGACAGTCGACTCGTGTAGGCCCAGCGTATCAGCAATTTCTCGCAAAACCAAGGGGCGCATGGCAATTTCGCCGTGCACGAAAAAGCTCTTCTGACGCTCCACAATGGCCTGCGCAACGCGCAGGATCGTCTCGAAACGTTGCTGGATATTCTTGATCAGCCAGCGCGCTTCCTGCAGTTGCTGGCGCAACGATCCGCTGCCCGGATCGCCGCGGTTATTGCGCAGAATATTCGCGTACAGGTGGTTGATGCGCAGCTTCGGCACCACTTCCGGATTCAGTTCGGCCTGCCAGCCCTGTGCGGTTTTGCGCACCATGATGTCCGGCACCACGTAGTCCGCTTCGGCCTTGCCATAGGCAGCGCCGGGAAACGGTTCGAGCGAGCGGATCAGCACGTGCGCGTCGCGCAGGTCGTCGTCGTTCGCCTTCAGGTGTTTGCGCAGCCGCGTGAAATCGCGCGCGGCGAGCAGTTCGAGGTAGTGGCTGACGATGTCGAGCGCCAGAGTGCGCGTAGGCGACGGATCGAGCCGCAGCAGTTGCAGCTTCAGACATTCGGACGCGGAACGCGCGCCGACCCCGGCCGGGTCGAAGCTATGCAGCAGTGCGAGCGCGGCGTTCATTTCGTCGACATCGACTTCGAGCTCTTCGGGCAGGTCGGCCAGCACTTCTTCGAGCGTGGCGGCGAGGTAGCCGTCGTCGTCGAGCGATTCGATCAGGAACGTGATCAGCGCCCGGTCGCGTTGACCCGCCTGAGTGACGCGCAATTGCGCCATCAGGTGGTCGCGCAGCGACGTGCTCGATTCGTGGATTTGCAGCGGCGGCAGGTCGTCGTCGTCCGACGCGTTGCCGGAGCGACCGTAGTCGTCGAGATTCCATTGCGACGCGTCGCCGCTGCTGTCGCCCGAGAGGCCGTTGTATTCGTCGACACCTTGCGGCTCGCCATTTTCGGCGCGCTCGTTGCTGCTGGTGGACGAAGACGACCCGTTGCCGCCCATCTGCTCAGGGGGCGGGGACGAATTGGGCGACTGGGTGATCAGCGAACCGTCAGCCGCCACCCGCAACGGGCTCGCGATCCAGTCATCCTCGTTTTCGAGGAGCGGATTCTGCGAGATCGCCATGGCGACTTCCTGCTGCAGTTCGAGCGTGGACAGCTGAAGCAGCCGGATGGACTGCTGCAGTTGTGGCGTCAGCGCAAGATGCTGCGATAGGCGGAGTTGGAGGCTGGCTTTCATGGCAAGTTGAGATTCATTGTAGAGAGTTTGCCACGACCGCGATACCTTGCGACATGCGCAATTACGCGTGCGCCCGTTTCGACGGGGCTGGGCGCGGGACGGCCCAGGTCAGAATGCTGATGTGCGGTTGCCGCAAAAGGGCTGGCGGATGCGCGCTCGCACCGCCGGTGGCCCGTTGTGCGCTTACATGCGGAAGTGCTCGCCCAGATAGACGCGCCGCACGCTTTCGTTCTCGATGATTTCGCTCGGCGCCCCGGCAGCCAGCACGCTGCCGTCGCTGATGATGTACGCGTGATCGCAGATACCGAGCGTCTCGCGCACGTTGTGGTCGGTGATCAGCACGCCGATATTGCGCTGCTTCAGAAACTTGACGATTTTCTGGATTTCCAGCACGGCGATCGGGTCGACGCCCGCGAACGGCTCGTCGAGCAGAATGAAGCTCGGATTGGTGGCCAGCGCCCGGGCAATTTCGACGCGGCGACGCTCGCCGCCCGACAACGACAGCGCCGGGTTCTCGCGCAAGTGTGCGATTTGCAGCTCGTCGAGCAAGGCTTCGGTGCGGGTGGTGATGGTGTCTTTGCTGAGCCGCTTGCCGTTGTCTTCGTGCTGCAATTCCAGCACCGCGCGAATATTCTGCTCGACAGTGAGCTTGCGGAACACCGACGCTTCCTGCGGCAGATACGACAGGCCGAGCGACGCGCGCTTGTGGATCGGCAGCAGGCTGATCGACTTGCCGTCCAGGTCGATTTCGCCCGCGTCGAGCGGCACGAGGCCGACGATCATATAGAACGAAGTCGTTTTGCCGGCACCGTTGGGGCCGAGCAGACCGACCACTTCACCGCTTTTCACGTCGAGCGACACGTCTTTGACGACCGTGCGCGAACCGTAGCGCTTCTTCAGATTACGTACGACCAGCGAACTGCTGGTGCCGGCCGGTTTGCGATTGGGGAGGGACGCGCTCGTGCTCACTGATTCGGCGCTCCCTGGATCGTGGTGGACGGCGCGAGCGTGGCCGACGCGCCGGCCGGCGCTGCCGCGCCGTTGTTGCGCGGCGACAGCATCGCGCGCACGCGGCCGGTCGGGTTGCCCGGGCTGGCGACGTCCTTGCCTGCCTTCGCGGTATAGAAGTCGTTCTGGCCGTCGTAGGTGATGACGCTGCCGCGCACCTGGTCGATCACCGTCGACAGACCCTGCAAGCGGCGGACCGTGGCGTTCGTGGTGAGCGTGGTCAGATCCTGCTTGCCGTCGTAGTCGATGCGGATGGCCGTGCCTTCGATGTATTCGTCGAGACCTTCACGTTTCTGGCGGAAATACGACAGATTGCCGCCGCTCGACGTGCCGGTGGCGTACTGATAGCCCTGCGGGTCCTGAGTCACTTCGACACGATCGGCCTTGATCACGATCGTCCCTTTGGTGGCGACCACGTGGCCGGTGAAGATGTTGACCTGCTTGAGGTCGTCGTAAGTCATGTTGTCCGCTTCGATGTTCAGCGGCTTGTCCTTGTCGGCTCGATCCGCATGCGCGAGCGGCGCGAAGCCGGCGAGCGGCAACGCGACGGCGAACGCAGCGAGTCCGGCGCGGCACGCGGACAGGGTGCGCGAGCGGCCGGTAAAAAAACGGGGGAACGATTCGTTCATGCAGTCACGCCTGGAATGGATTACCCGGGTTGCTTGGGCGAGCTGCCGCCGGCGTCGGACGAGGTAATCGCGCCTCTCACGTTGCCGAACAGCTGCATCACCCGGGTGACGTTGTTGTAGTTCATGCCGCTGGCAGTCATCACCGACATGCCGCGCTGAAGTTTAACCGGCTTTTCGGTCTCGATCACATCGTCGTTGACCAGCACCCTAAAATGCTCTGAATCTGCCTGCATCTGCGGATCGCCGTTGCCGGGCGCCCGCAAAATGCGCGCATTGCCGTACAGATCGACGATCGACGCGTCGGCGTTCACCTTGCCGGTGTCGCCGGTGGCGGTGACGATCGGCTTGCCGGGCTGGAATGCGCGCATGGCCGGTTTGATCAGGTCGCTCAGCTCGTCGTCTTCGTAGTGGATCAGCGACTGGGCGGTCAGGCGGTATTGCGTCGCGCCCGACTGATCGAGTTCGGAAACCGAAAAGTTGTCCGCGAAATAGTCCGGCGTGTGTCCCTTCGGACGAGGCGCGCCTTCATTCTGCCGCGGCTGCGTGGCTTGCAGCAGCCACCACGTGATACCGGCGAGCGCGGCCATCGCGACCAGCGGAATCAGCGAAGTCCAGCGAAACTGATTCATCCGACGAGGCCTCGCTGTTCGCCGCTGCAGGCGGCAGCGAGCAGGGCTTCGTACTTGTGCTGCGCGCGCAGCAGCGTGTCGCAGACTTCGCGCGCCGCGCCGTGACCGCCGCGCGCCTCGCTGACCCAATGGGCCCGCGCGATCACTTCAGGATGCGAGTTGGCGGGCGCCGCCGCGAAGCCGACCTTCAGCATCACGGCGAGGTCGACCCAGTCGTCGCCCATGTAGCCGCATTCTTCCGCGGTGAGGCCGGTCTGCTGCAAAAGGTCCGCAAACGCCTGAGGTTTGTCCTGCACGCCCTGATAGACGTGCGCAGTGTTCATTTCCTTCGCCCGCGCCGCGACGATGCCCGACTTGCGCCCCGTGATGATCGCCGTCTCGATACCCGCCTGGCGCAGCAGCTTCATGCCGTGGCCGTCCATCGAGTTGAAGCCCTTCATCGTGTCGCCTTCCGCCGTGAACAGCAGGCCGCCGTCGGTCAGCACGCCGTCGACGTCGAAAATCATCAGCTTCACGCGGCTTGCGCGTTCGGTAGCAGTGGGAGGAGCGATGGCCATCAGATCACCTTCTTCGAGAACAGGTCGTGCATGTTGAGTGCGCCGATCAGCTTGCCTGCTTCGTCGACGACCAGCATCTGATTGATGCGGTGGCGCTCCATCAGTTCCACGGCTTCGACCGCGAGTCGATCCGGACCGATGGTGCGCGGGCCGGCGGTCATCACCGAGGCGATCGACAACTGGCGGAAATCGCCATCGCGTTCGAGCACGCGGCGCAGGTCGCCGTCGGTGAAGATGCCTGCCACGCGGCCTTCCTCGTCGACGATCGCGGTCATGCCCATGCGTTTCGCGGTCAACTGGAACAGCGCGTCGCGCACGGTCGCCTCGGGCGTGACCTGCGGCAACTGATCGCCGGTGCGCATCACGTCGCGCACATAGGTGAGCAGGCGCCGGCCGAGCGCGCCGCCCGGATGCGAACGCGCGAAATCGTCGCGGCCGAAACCGCGCGCATCGAGCACCGCGACCGCGAGCGCGTCGCCGAGCGCGAGCGCGGCGGTGGTGCTGGCGGTCGGCGCGAGATTCATCGGGCAGGCTTCTTTGGCGACGGCGGAATTCAGGTGCACGTCGGCCAGTTGTGCGAGACTCGACGACGGGCGTCCCGTCATCGCAATCAGCTTCGCGCCGATGCGCTTGATGAGCGGCAGGATCGCCACGAGTTCTTCGGTTTCGCCGGAGTTGGACAGCGCGAGGAACACGTCGTCCGAGGTGACCATGCCGAGGTCGCCATGGCTGGCTTCGGCGGGGTGCACGAAGAACGCGGGGGTACCGGTGCTGGCCAGCGTGGCCGCGAGCTTGCGGGCCACATGGCCGGATTTGCCGATGCCGGAGACCACCACGCGGCCACGGCAACCCAGGATGAAATCGATCGCCCCTACGAAGCCGTCGTCGAGTTGGTCGCGAAGGGCGCGCACGGCGTCCGCTTCGATGTCGAGCACGTCGCGAGCGAGCGTCAGTGCCCGGTCGCCATTGATTTTCGCTATCATTCGCGGAGTATAGCAAAGGCGCCTGTTCGCCGCGCCGGGCCTGCTGTGCCAAGCCGCTGCCTTCAACAGCCTTTTTTCGGCCTATTTGCCGGCCCCTCAACCTCGCCGCACGGCGTTTTGCGTGCACGGTTCCGCTGACGAACGAGGACGCTTCACCCATGCGTTTTTGCCGATGATCTCCCCGCTCGAGATGACGTTGTTCCTGCTGCTGGCGTCGGTGGCGGGCGTGGTGCTGTTTCGCTTTCTGAATCTTCCGCCGATGCTCGGCTATCTGACGGTCGGCATCGTCGTCGGACCGAACGCGTTCGGTCTGATTCCCGACTCGGCCGGCGCGCAGAACCTCGCCGAGTTCGGCGTCGTGTTCCTGATGTTTTCGATCGGGCTGGAGTTTTCGCTCGCCAAGCTGCGCGCGATGCACCGGCTCGTGTTCGGTCTCGGCCTGTTGCAGGTGCTCGGCACGATCGCGGTGGCGGTCGCGCTCGGCTTCCTGCTGGAGCGCTGGGTGCATATCACGTGGCAGGCGAGCGTGGCGCTCGGCGGCGCGCTCGCGATGTCGTCGACCGCGATCGTCAGCAAGATGCTGGCCGAGCGGCTCGAAATCGAAACGGAGCACGGGCGCAACATCTTCGGCGTGCTGCTGTTCCAGGATCTGGCGGTGGTGCCGCTGCTGATCATCATCACGGCGCTCGGCGGCAAGTCGGAAGAACTGGTCACCTCGCTCGGCATCGCGGCGATCAAGATCGTCGTGGCGCTGGCTCTGCTGCTGATCGTCGGGCAGCGCTTCATGACGCGCTGGTTCAACGTGGTCGCGCGGCGCCGCTCGCAGGAACTGTTCATTCTCAATGTGCTGCTGGTGACGCTCGGCGCCGCGTTCATCACTGACAAGTTCGGGCTGTCGCTCGCGCTCGGCGCGTTCATCGCCGGCATGCTGATCGCCGAAACGCCGTACCGGCATCAGGTGGAAGAGGACATCAAGCCGTTTCGCGACGTGCTGCTCGGCCTGTTCTTCATCACCACCGGCATGCTGTTGAATCCGACCGTGATCTGGGAACATCCGCTGATCGTGCTCGCCTTCCTGATCGGCCCGCTTCTGCTGAAGGCGGTGATGATCACGGCCCTCGCGCGGCTGTTCGGCGCGACGCCCGGCGTCGCGATGCGCACCGGTATCGGCCTCGCGCAAGCGGGCGAGTTCGGCTTCGTGCTGCTGAACCTGATTCTCGATCGACACCTGGTCGACGCCACGCTGCTGCAGGCGATTCTCGCGGCGATGCTGCTGTCGATGCTGGCCGCGCCCTTCCTGATCCAGAACGCGGACCGTATCGTGCTGCGGCTGTCGTCGACCGAATGGATGATGCAGTCGTTGCAGATGACGCGCATCGCGACGCAAAGCCTGAAGCAGAGCGGCCACGTGATCATCTGCGGTTACGGCCGGGCCGGGCAGAATTTGGCGCGCATGCTGGAACACGAAGGCCTCTCGTACGTCGCGCTGGATCTCGACCCCGATCGCGTCGCCGCGGCCGCGGCCGCCGGTGAGTCGGTCGTGTTCGGCGACGCCGGGCGGCGCGAGTCGTTGCTCGCCGCCGGCCTGCATCGTGCGGCCGCGGTCGCGATCACTTACGCGAACACGCCGTCGGCATTGCGCGTGCTGCACAACATTCACGAGGAAGAACCGACGCTGCCGGTGATCGTGCGTACCGTCGACGATGCCGACCTGGAGAAGCTGCTGGCCGCCGGCGCGACCGAAGTGATTCCGGAAATCGTCGAGGGCAGTCTGATGCTGGCCTCGCACACGCTGGTGGTGATGGGCGTGCCGATGCGGCGCGTGGTGCGGCGGGTCGAGGAAATGCGCGACGAACGTTATGCGCTGCTGCGCGGGTATTTCCACGGTGCCGACGACGTCGACGACGACGACGGCCACGAACAGGTGCGGCTACAATCGGTGCCGGTCGACGCCAACGCGGACGCGGTGGGCCGCACGCTCGCCGAACTGGGTCTGTTGGAGCTGGGCGTGGAAGTGACGGCGATTCGCCGGCACGGTATTCGCGGCGTCGAGCCGGACCCGTCCACCAAGCTGCGCGCGAGCGACATCGTGGTACTGCGCGGTCTGCCCGAGCAACTGGCGGAAGCCGAGGAACGGCTCTCGAAGCACCGTCGAGCGGGTGCGGGCGCGGCTGCGGCGTAGGCGGGCGCCCGGGGGCGCATGCGCGTCGCGTGACGCCGCGCCGCAAGGCACAAGCTGCGAGCCGCCGGCCCTTACGCCGCTCAGATTCAGTTTTTCATTGGACCTACCGAGGTCCATCCGGAGACATCATGTCCAACGCGCTCGTCAGCGCGCCGCTCGATGCGGCCGATTACATCAAAAGCCACATTCGCACGGTGCCCGACTGGCCGCAGCCGGGCGTGCAGTTTCGCGACATCACGCCGCTCCTGCAGGAGCCGAAGTCGCTGCGCGTGCTGATCGACCTGTTCGTGCAGCGCTACTTCGACGCGCAGCTCGACTACGTCGCCGGGCTCGATGCGCGCGGCTTCATCTTCGGGCCGATTCTCGCGTATGAGTTGAACATCGGTTTCATTCCGATCCGCAAGGCGGGCAAGCTGCCGTATAAGCGGCTCTCGCAGTCGTACGAACTCGAATACGGCACCGCGACCGTCGAGATTCACGAAGATGCGTGCAAGCCCGGTGACCGGGTCGTGATCATCGACGATCTGATCGCTACCGGCGGCACGATGATGGCCGCCAAGATTCTGCTCGAGCGGCTCGGCGCGGTCGTCGTGGAAGGCGCGGCGATCATCGATCTGCCCGAACTCGGCGGCTCGAAGTTGCTGCGCGAGGCCGGCCTCGCGCTCTACACCGCGACGAGCTTCGAGGGTCATTGAGCGCGCGCGTAGCCGCCGCTTTTCGCCGAACTTCGCCGCACAACAAGAAGGTAACGACGATGCCCAACTTCCTGCTGTTTCTTGCCACGTCGATTGCGATTACCGTGGCGCCCGGCCCCGATAACCTGCAGGTGCTCGCGCGTGGCATCTCGCAGGGCCGCGCGGCGGGTCTCGTCGCCGCGCTCGGCTTCGCGGCCGGCATCACGTTTCACACGACACTGGCCGCGCTCGGCGTGGCCGCGTTGCTGCGCTCGTCGCCGCTTGCGTTCGAAGCGATCAAGCTGGCCGGCGCCGCCTATCTGATCTGGATCGGCATCAAGGCGCTGCGCAGCCAAGGCCTCGCGAGCGCGCATCAGCGCGCGCCGCAGCCGTTGATGACGGTGTTTCGCCAGAGCGTGCTCGGCAATCTGCTGAATCCGAAGGTGACGCTGTTCTTCGTCGTGTTCCTGCCGCAGTTCGTGCAGCCGAACGGCGCGCAAAGCGTCACGGTGCAGATGCTCGAACTCGGCGTGCTGTTCATGTTGCAGACGGTCGTGGTGTTTTCGCTGTTCGGCGTGTGCGCGGGGATCATCGGCGGCTGGCTCAAGCGTCGGCCGCGGGTGGGCGTGTGGCTCGATCGCCTCGCCGGGGCGACGTTTATCGCCATAGGGATTCGCGTGGCGCTGCGTGACTGACGTGGCCGTGCGATCGACCACGCGCTCGCCGCTCACCAGCCGCGTCTTGCGCACTGTTCAGTTTGGAGTTCTGGATGACTTTGCCTTGCATCACCGCCGCGCGCCGCTTCGATGCGGCTGCGCATCTGCCGTTCTGGATCGGCGCCGAACAGGTCGGCTGGATCCGTGCGGGCGACGTGCCCCTGCTCACGCGCTGGCCCGACGTGTTCGAGATCGACAGCAATAGCAGCCACGCCCGCGTGACCCTCGCGGCCGCGTTCAATAGCGTCGATCTGCGCAGCGCGGCGCTCGGTTCCGTGATCGGCGCGCTCGCCGCAGAAGGCCGCATTCCTGGCTGGCGCAACGAGACCTACGCGATCCGCAATGCGTTCGACGCGCCGCCGCTCGCGTACATCGAACGCGCGGCGTCGCGCTTCTTCGGCACGATGACCTACGCGGTGCATCTGAACGGCGTCGTAGAATACGCGGATGGCGCGCAGAAGGGCGCACCGCAATTGTGGATCGCGCGCCGCAGCGACACCAAGGCGACCGACCCCGGCATGCTCGACAATGTCGTCGCGGGCGGGATCGGCTGGGGCTTCGGCATCGAGGCGACGATCATCAAGGAGTGCTGGGAAGAAGCCGGCATCCCCGAGGAAATTGCCGCACGCGCCGTCGCCGGGCGCACCGCGCATGTGCTGCAATCGCTGCCGGAAGGCACGCAGGCCGAACAGATTTTTATCTACGACCTCGCGCTGCCGGCTGATTTCGCGCCGCGCAATCAGGACGGCGAAGTGGGTGAGCACCGGCTCGCGCGCATCGACGAAGTGGCGCGCTGGATCGAGGAGGGCGCGATGACGGTGGACGCAAGTCTCGCCACGCTGGATTGCCTGCTGCGCCGCCGCTGGCTCGATGAAGAGGCGTGCGCCGGTATCGACGCGTTGTTCGCGCCACCGGCGCTGGTGTAGGCATCGACTTTGACAGCCGCAGCGCCCGCACGACGAACACCCCGAAGCACGCAGCATCGAGCCGTACAGACTGAACAAACCACGCATTGAAGAAGGGAGTCACCCAGGTCATGTCGACCGATCACAGCTTTATCCTCAAACTGTCGTGCGCCGACCGGCCCGGCATCGTTCACGCAGTGTCGGGCTTTCTGTTCGAGCGTGGCAGCAATATTCTCGACTCCGCGCAGTTCGGCGACAGCGGCACCGGCGAGTTCTTCATGCGCGTGCATTTTCAGCAGGTGGGCGGCGATCCGGGGCTGGAGGCGTTGCGCACGTCGTTCACGGAACTCGCCGAACAGTTCGGCATGCGCTGGGAACTGCATGACGCGTCGGTGAAGCCGCGCGTGGTGATCATGGTGTCGAAGATCGGCCACTGCCTGAACGATCTGCTGTTCCGCTACCGCACCGGTCAGTTGGCCATCGAGATTGCCGCGATCATCTCGAATCACAAGGAGTTCTATCAGCTCGCCGCGAGCTACGACATTCCGTTCCATCACTTCCCGCTGCTGGGCGGCACGCCCGACGCTAAGGCCGCGCAGGAAGCGCGAGTGCTCGAAGTGATCGACGAGCATCAGGCGGATCTGGTGGTGCTCGCGCGCTACATGCAGATTCTGTCGCCGAAGCTGTGCGAAGCGCTGGCCGGCCGCGCGATCAACATTCATCACTCGTTCCTGCCGAGCTTCAAGGGCGCGAAGCCGTATTACCAGGCATTCGACCGCGGCGTGAAGCTGATCGGCGCGACCGCGCATTACGTGACGACGGATCTCGACGAAGGTCCGATCATCGAGCAGGAAGTGGAGCGCGTCGACCACAGCATGACGCCGGAGCAATTGACGGCGATTGGCCGCGACGTCGAATGCGTGACGCTCGCGCGTGCGGTGAAATGGCACGTCGAGCATCGCGTCGTGTTGAACGGCAGTAAGACGGTGGTGTTCCGGTAAAACCGGTAGAGGCGTTCAAGGCGCCCATGACTCTGTAGCGGGCGGCGGCGATAGTCGTCGTGCCGCCGCCACAAAATGCGCCGCGCGATGCCGCCGGCGCAACCTTCCCCCTACGACCGCGCCGCCGACCCACCCGCGTTCCGCGCGAGACCGGCGTTCTGTGCCGAACGGCGGCGCGCATTCAGCTTCTTCAGCCAGATCAGCAGGCCCGTCGCGCTCAGTACGGCGACCGCGATGCCCATTACGCTGATCAGAATCCGCCCGCCGAGTCCGAGGATGCGCCCCGAGTGCAGCGGGAATTGCACCTGCATGAAGATGTCGCCGGCGGTGCCCTTGCCCGGAATCGTTTTGCCGAGCAGCTTGCCGGTGACCGCATCCCAATACATCCACGGGTTGCCGAGGCCGATGTCGCCGTGATCGTTGCCGGGCGCGTAGAAGCCCACACCGTACGCGTGCAGGAATTCCGCGTAGTAGATGCCGCCAGGCGGCGCGGCGAGGTTCATCGACTTGCCGGCCTGCTCAGCCAGTTTGAAGATCTGTTCACGGCTCAATACCTGATCGCCGGGCTGCGGGGCGCGCAGGATTTCAGGGTTGTTGATCGGGTCCGGCGTGAGCGTCGAGAGCCTGGAGACGACTGGCCGCACCACCGGCCCCGACAGATTCATCGAGATCGACGTCAGCGCGATGACCATCAGCAGGCCCCAGATCCAGACGCCGCCGGAGCGGTGCAGGTCGAAGGTGAGCGCATAGCCGCCGCGCTTCAGACGAAACGCGAACGACTTGCGCCATGCCTTGACGCTCGGGAACGACAGCACGAGGGCGATCACGCTGTCGAACAGCCACACGATGCCGACGATCCCCATCAGCCACGTGCCGGTATCGATACTGCCGGCGAACGGCAAGTGCAGCGTGTAGTGCAGCTTGTAGATGAACGGAATCAGATTGATCGGCGCGAGCGATACGGCGCCCCACTCGCGGCGTCCCTGAATCTCGCCGGTGGCGGGATCGACGGCGACCTGGTTGAAATCGAGCGGGTAGGGCTGTTTCGTGGCCGGGTTGGTGCGCGGCAGCACCATCATCTGCAGCGTGTGGCCGGGTTCGGCGGTCAGCGGCAGATAGGTCACCTGAAGCCGCGGGTCGGCGGCTTCCACGCGGCGGGCCAGCTCCAGACCCGACAGCGCCGGAGCCTCCGTGCGGACTTTGAAGAACGACGGATTCAGCGCTGCATCGAGTTCATGGTCCCACGCGATGATCGCGCCGGTCAGGCCGGCGACGAACAGAAACAGCGCGGTGGCGACGCCGAACCACCGGTGCAGGCGGACGAGCTGGCGCCTCATGCACGAGCCGGCAGGAGGGAGCGGAAGGACTTGGCAGATGTCACGGCGGAAGCGATTTGTGAATGGGAATTGTTCGCATCTTAGGGGCTTGTGCAAACTCCCGCAAGTTCCCCGTGCTGCGGCGACCGCCTGCGCTTGATGGGGTCATCAAAGGCAAAAGACGAAAAAAACGGCACCGAAGTGCCGTTCTTTTGCCTGGCTGCCCGGGCGTCCGGGTTTCGTCCGCGATTCACACCAGCCGCAGGTAGATCAATTCCCGCTTGATATACGCGTAGAAGATCGGCGCCGCGATCACGCCAGGGATGCCGAACGCGGCTTCCATCACGAGCATCGCGATCAGCAGCTCCCATGCGCGCGCCTCGATCTGTCCGCCGACGATGCGCGCATTCAGGAAATACTCCAGCTTGTGAATCAGGATCAGGAACACGAGCGACATGACCGCCGCCGGGAAACTTACCGACAGCGCCACCGCGACGATGATCGTGTTCGAGATCAGGTTGCCGATCACCGGCAGCAAACCGACGATGAACGTCACCAGCACCAGCGTTTTCGACAGCGGCAACTGGTCGTGGAAGATCGGCAGGACCACCAGCAGGAAGATGGCGGTAAAGACCGCATTGAGCGCGGAAATCTTCACCTGGGCGAACACGATGCGGCGGAACGCATCGGCGAAACGGGTCACGCGCGTGATGAAGGCCGTGGACAGCGGCAGCCGGTGCGTATGCTTCTGCGCGCCGACCGCGATGATCGCGCCGATGATCATGCCGATCAGGATGTGCGTGAAGCCGCGCGCCGCGGTCGTGCCGCTTTGCTGCAGCATGTTGGCGTGCGTGTGCATCAGTTCTTCGGCCTTGGCCTTCATCTGCTCGGTGTCGACCGGCAGCGAATTGGCGATGAACTGCGGAATCCGGCCACGCGCCTGATGAATCAGCTGCATGGCCTGATCGAGCAGGTTCTGCACGCTCGGCACGTCGTTCTCGAAATGCTCGATGATGCCGAGCGTGAGCCCGGTCAGCGCCCCCACGATCACCACCGACAGGATCACCACCGCGAGCCAGCGCGCCCGCATGCTCGACATGTGGCGCTCGATGCGCGGCGCGATCGTATGCACGAGCTGAAACACCAGCAGTCCGGCGAGCAATGCGCCGAGCAGCTTCAGTTCGATGACCGCCCACATGCCGGCCAGCATCAGCACATAACTGCCGATTTCGACCGCCGATAGCTTCGGCAGGCTCATGTCGCTAGTCAGCCTGACCGGGCGTGGGCGTAGGTCCTGCACTTCCCCGTCGTCGCGCGCCTGATTCCGCTTGGCCATGGCTTATCCCGTCTCCCACCCTTGTTGTGCAGCATTACTTTTTGCTGGCCGCCCGCTTGAGCAGCGGCGCCAGATACTTGCCGGTAAAACTTGCCTTCGATTTCGCCACCTGCTCCGGCGTGCCTTGAGCGATGATCTGCCCGCCGCCCGCACCGCCTTCGGGACCAAGGTCGATGACCCAGTCGGCGGTTTTGATTACATCGAGATTATGCTCGATGATCACGACCGTATTACCCTGGTCGCGTAACCGGTGGATCACTTCCAGCAGCAGCGCGATGTCGTGAAAGTGCAGACCGGTGGTCGGCTCGTCAAGAATGTATAGCGTGCGACCCGTGTCACGCTTGCTCAGTTCCAAAGATAGTTTGACGCGCTGCGCCTCGCCGCCCGACAGTGTAGTCGCCGACTGGCCCAGCCGGATATAGCCCAGACCGACGTCCAGCAAGGTTTTCAGCTTGCGCGCGACGACCGGAACCGGCTTGAAGAACTCGTAGGCGTTCTCCACCGTCATGTCGAGCACTTCGCTGATGTTTTTGCCTTTGTACTGAACGTCCAGCGTTTCGCGGTTGTAGCGCTTGCCGTGGCAGACGTCGCACGGTACGTATACGTCCGGCAAGAAGTGCATTTCCACCTTGAGCACGCCATCGCCCTGACAGGATTCGCAGCGCCCGCCCTTCACGTTGAACGAGAAGCGGCCCGGATCGTAGCCGCGTTCCTTGGCCGCCGGCACGCCCGCGAACAGCTCGCGGATCGGCGTGAACAGGCCCGTGTAGGTGGCCGGGTTCGAGCGCGGCGTGCGGCCGATCGGCGACTGGTCGACGTTGATGACCTTGTCGAAATGTTCGAGGCCTTCGATCGATTCGTACGGTGCCGGCTCCGTGGCCGAGCCGTACAGGTGGTGCGCGACCGCGTGATACAGCGTGTCGTTGATCAGCGTCGACTTGCCCGAACCGGACACGCCGGTCACGCAGGTGAGGAGGCCAACCGGCAGGTCCAGCGACACGTGCTGCAGATTGTTGCCGTACGCCTCGACGATGCGCAGGCGCCGCTCATCGGGCGCCTTGCGCTCGTCGGAGAACTCGATGTTGCGCGTGCCGGACATGTACTGGCCGGTCATCGACGCCGCGTTCGCCTGCACCTGTTTGGGCGTGCCTTCGGCGATCACCATGCCGCCGTGCTCGCCCGCGCCGGGGCCCATGTCGACCACGTAGTCGGCCATGCGGATCATGTCCTCGTCGTGTTCGACGACGATCACCGAGTTGCCGAGATCGCGCAGATGCTTGAGCGTGGCGATCAGCCGGTCGTTGTCGCGCTGATGCAGGCCGATAGACGGCTCGTCGAGCACGTACATCACGCCGGTCAGCCCGGAACCGATCTGCGACGCGAGGCGAATCCGTTGCGCCTCGCCGCCCGACAGCGTTTCCGCGCTGCGTTCGAGCGACAGGTAATCGAGCCCGACGTTGTTCAGGAACATCAGCCGCGCGACGATTTCCTTCACGACCTTGTCGGCGATCTCGCGCTTCGAGCCTTCCAGCCGCAGCGTCTGGAAGTAGCCGAGCGCATCGCGCAACGGCCAGCCGCTGATTTCGAAGATGCCGCGCGCGTCGCCATCCGCGCCGATCCGGACGAAGCGCGCCTCGCGGCGCAGCCGCGTGCCGGCGCAGGCCGGGCACGGCTGATTGTTCTGATACTTGGCGAGTTCTTCGCGGACCGCGACCGAATCGGTTTCGCGGTAACGTCGCTCCAGATTCGGGATGATCCCCTCGAACACGTGCTCGCGCACCGACGTGCGGCCGCGTTCGTTGATGTACGAGAACGGAATCTCCTGCTTGCCCGAACCGAACAGCAGGATCTTGCGGACCTTCTCCGGCAGGTCTTCGACGGCGGTGTCGATGTCGAACTCATAGAACGCCGCGAGGCTTTGCAGCATCTGGAAGTAGAACTGGTTGCGCCGGTCCCAGCCCTTCACCGCGCCCGCCGCGAGCGACAGCGACGGATGCGCGACCACCCGTTTCGGATCGAAGAAGGTGATCTGGCCGAGGCCGTCGCAGTCCGGGCACGCGCCCATCGGGTTGTTGAACGAGAAGAGCCGCGGCTCCAGTTCCTGCAACGAATACGAGCAGATCGGGCAGGCGAACTTCGAGCTGAACAGATGCTCCTTGTCCGTATCCATTTCGAGCGCGATCGCGCGGCCGTCGGCGAGACGCAGCGCCGTCTCGAACGATTCGGCGAGGCGCTGCTTCATGTCCGGACGCACTTTCAGACGATCGACGACGACGTCGATCGTGTGCTTGTCGTTCTTTTTCAGCTTCGGCAGCGAGTCGACTTCATAGATCTTCGCGACGCCTTCGTTGGCGGTGCCGCCACCCGAGCGCACGCGGAAACGGATGAAGCCTTGCGCCTGCATTTCCTCGAACAGTTCGACGTGCTCGCCTTTACGGTCCGCCACGACGGGCGCGAGGATCATCAGCCTGGTCTCTTCCGGCAGCGCGAGCGCCGCGTCGACCATTTGCGACACGCTTTGCGCTTCGAGCGGAATCTCGTGATCGGGGCAATAAGGCGTGCCGACCCGCGCGAACAGCAGTCGCAGATAGTCGTGAATTTCGGTGACGGTGCCGACCGTGGAGCGCGGATTGTGCGAGGTTGCTTTCTGTTCGATCGAGATTGCCGGCGACAGACCTTCGATCAGATCGACGTCCGGCTTTTCCATCAACTGCAGGAACTGGCGCGCGTAGGCGGAGAGGCTTTCGACGTAGCGCCGCTGTCCTTCCGCATAGAGCGTGTCGAACGCCAGCGACGATTTGCCCGAGCCGGAAAGGCCCGTAATGACGACGAGCTTGTGACGGGGTAGGTCTAGATTGACGTTCTTCAGGTTGTGGGTGCGAGCCCCACGAATACGGATTTGTTCCACGGATTTATTCCATGAACTGGCGGAAAGAGGAAGAGGCTAAACCTGCTACTATAACGACTTTTCAAGGCCGTCGTTACGGCTTCCTGACGGCGCGAATCACGCGCGAGGCAAGCTGTAAGGCTGCGGTTTGGTGCCGCGGGGAAGGGGTTTAACTGGGGCCGTTTTCCGCGAGTACAAGGCACAGCGAGGCTGGGCGGGCATGCTGCAAGGCCGCCGGCTCGAAGGCCTGCGCCGCGGGTTTTGCGCCTACGCCGCGGCAGGCTGCCGGCTTGTGGCGGTCCCAACGGGCCGGTCCCGCCGCCGGCCGCCCGCAGTGTGCCGTCCAGCTCATTCAAAGAACGCTCCCGATGTCCAATCCGTCCGCCACTTCCACACGCATGAGCGCGCCTGAACTGCGCGCGACCGTGTCGCTTGCCGCCATCTTCGCGCTGCGCATGCTCGGTCTCTTCATGATCATGCCGGTGTTCTCGATCTACGCGAAGACCATTCCGGGCGGCGACAACGTGCTGCTGGTGGGCATCGCGCTCGGCGCGTACGGCGTGACGCAGTCGATGCTCTACATCTTCTACGGCTGGATCTCCGACAAGGTCGGCCGCAAGCCGGTCATCGCCACCGGCCTGCTGATCTTCGCGCTCGGCAGCTTCGTCGCGGCGGGCGCGCACGACATGACGTGGATCATCGTCGGCCGTGTGATTCAGGGGATGGGCGCGGTGTCGTCCGCGGTCATCGCGTTCATCGCCGACCTCACCTCCGAAGAGCATCGCACCAAGGCGATGGCGATGGTTGGCGGCAGCATCGGCGTGTCGTTCGCGGTGGCGATCGTCGGCGCGCCGATCGTGTTCCAGTGGATCGGCATGAGCGGCCTGTTCACGCTGGTCGGCATCTTCTCGATCCTCGCGATCGGCGTGGTGTTGTGGGTCGTGCCCGATGCGCCGAGGCCGGTGCACGTGCGCGCGCCGTTCGCCGAAGTGCTGCACAACGTCGAGCTGCTGCGCCTGAATTTCGGTGTGCTCGTACTGCACGCGACGCAAACCGCGCTGTTCCTCGTCGTGCCGCGCATTCTCGAAGCCGGCGGCCTGCCGGTCGCGTCGCACTGGAAGGTGTATCTGCCGGTGATGGGCCTGTCTTTCGTGATGATGGTGCCGGCGATCATCGCCGCCGAGAAGCGCGGCAAAATGAAGATCGTGCTGCTATCCGCGATCGGTCTTATCCTGATCGGACAGTTGTTATTGGGCGTCGCTCCGCATACGATTCTGAGTGTGGCGGCGATCCTTTTTGTGTACTTTCTCGGCTTCAATATTCTCGAAGCGTCGCAGCCTTCGCTGGTGTCGAAATTGGCGCCGGGCACCCGCAAAGGCGCGGCTGCCGGCGTGTACAACACCACGCAGTCGATCGGTCTTGCGCTGGGCGGGATGGTCGGCGGCTGGCTGCTGAAAGTGGATGGACAAAGCACTGTGTTCCTCACTTGCTCGGGGCTCGTGTTTTGCTGGCTTATAATCGCCGCAAAGATGAAACAGCCGCCGCGCAAGGCGTAGTACGCAACATTCGCCGGGCTATCGCGGCGCACCCGGGAGCACATCCCGAATTCATCCAGAACTCACCCGGCGGCGGGCAGAGGTGCTGTTCCGATCTCGGCCTGCGGGCCACTAGACGCGAACCGCGCAGTGCCGCGCCGCCCGCAACGGAATCAACAGGAGAAACTCATGGCATCCGTGAACAAGGTCATTCTCGTCGGCAATCTCGGAGCCGATCCGGAAGTCCGTTATCTTCCGAGCGGCGACGCAGTGGCGAACATCCGCCTTGCGACGACGGACCGGTACAAGGACAAGGCGTCCGGCGAGATGAAGGAAGCCACCGAGTGGCACCGCGTGTCGTTCTTCGGCCGCCTCGCGGAAATCGTTTCGGAATATCTGAAGAAGGGCTCGTCGGTCTATCTGGAAGGGCGCATCCGCACGCGCAAGTGGCAAGCGCAGGACGGCACCGATCGTTACTCGACGGAAATCGTCGCCGAGCAGATGCAAATGCTGGGTGGCCGTGGTGGCTCGATGGGCGGCGGCGGTGGCGACGAAGGCGGTTATAGCCGCGGCGAGCCGTCGGAGCGTAGTGGCGGTGGCGGTGGTGGCCGCGCGATGTCATCGGGCGGCGGTGCTTCGCGTGGCGGCAGCGGCGGCGGCGGCGGTGGCGGTTCCAGCCGTCCGAGCGCGCCGGCAGGCGGCGGTTTTGATGAGATGGACGACGATATTCCGTTCTAATAGCCATTCCGGCAGCAAGTACAGCAGGCCCCGGGCTCTCCCGACCGTTCAAACGGTTTGGCGAGAATTTCCGGGGCCGTTTTCATTGCTTCTTGCGCTCACCGCTGCAAATGCGTCAGCGCATCTCTCAACGGCTGGCTGGAAATCACAATCGGCCCGGAAAAGGGCGTATCCAGGTCGACGATGACATAGATCGCCGAAGCAATCGACACCGCCCCCAGCGAAATCGTGACGAGCGCCAGTGCATTACGCGGCGCGATCAAGCCGAAGCTCAGAAAAATCACGCACAGCCAGAACGTGAGCGTCTTGAAGAAGGGCCGCGATATCGAACTATGCGCTTCTTCGATGAGCTTCCAGCGCGCGTCCACGACGCGCCGGTATTGCGCCAACGCGTCGTCGAGCGCACGTGCCTCCAGCGAATCGCGCATTCGCAATTGCCGTAACTGCCGGCCCACGTCGGTGAGCATATCGCCGAGCCGCACGTTTTCCAGCCGCTTCGAGTCCTGCACACCGAGGTTCTTCGGGTAGTCGCCGCTCGGCGCCGTCTCGTGAGGCCAGGTCGACGCGATTGCCGCCGCCGTGTATTGACGTAACAGGCGGCGGGCTTCGTCGGCATCGTTGCCGAAGTCGCGCAAGGTCGTGTCGAATTCGATCAGATCGGCCGCATAGCTGCGCAGATCGTTCGAGGCGGTATCGAAGCTGGACTTCGCGGAGGCCGTCATCAGGCCGAGCACCAGCGCGGCGAACGTCACCAGCATGCCGATCACCAACTGGATGAGCTGCACGGTCTCGTGCGCCTTGTGCTCTTCGGGCAGAAGCGGCCGCACCCACACGCCCAGGCCGGTCGCGACCAGCAGCAGCGCAAAAACCAGTAGAGCCGATCCGACTTCCGCCATAGAAATACTCCGAAGACAGGTGCGTCGTCACTTTCCATCAACTGCCGGGCGCCGGATACCCGGGTAGTCCCGCACCAGAATGCGCGGCGGGAACGGACCTGCGTTGGCGCCCGTAAGTTGATGTATCGCAACCGTATGCGTCATCGACCATAAAGTTTTCTGCTGTGCCGCCGTAGTCCCTCAGTGTGGTGGTTGCTTAAATTCTAGACAAAAGTTGCGGACCTGGCCGGAAGGGTTTGGGCGCAGCACGCGTGGCCGGAGCCATCGAGGCACCCGGTCAGCGGCCCATTGGAGACAAGCCCGATGTTGAGAAATCTGTCGATTCGCACCAGCCTTAGCCTGATGATCGTGTTCTTTGGCGTCGTGTTGCTGCTCGGCGCCGCCGCGGGCCTGCTGTCGCTGCGCTCGAGCAACGCGTCACTGCAACAGATGTACACGGTCGACACGCCCGCCGTCGCGGACCTCGAAGGCAGCTCCGGCCAGCTGCTGCGCCTGCGTCTGGCGCTCGCGACGTACGCATCGCTGATCGAGCTGAACGATCAGGACGGCGCGAATGCCGTGCTCAAGCGTTTCGATCAGTACCAGAAAGTATCCAACGAGCGGCTTGCCCACTATGTGAGCCGCGCAAGCACGGACGACACCGAGCAGCGCCTGATCAAGGACATGCAGGCCAAGCGCGACAGCTTCCTGCGCGAGGGCGTCGATCCGGCGCTTGCCGCGCTCAAGTCGGGCGACAGGAATGCATTCAATCAATTGCAGGCGCACAAGCTGCCGTCGCTCTACAGCACGTACGAGAAGGCGATGCTCGCCCTCGAACAGTTGCAGCTCGATCACGGCGAGCAACGCTATCAGGAGGCGCAGGATCTGTTCTACGCGATCTGCATCGCGGTGGCGATCGGCATGGTGGTGTCGCTGCTCGGTTCGTTGATCGGGCGCATGGTGCTGGTGCGCGCGATCGTCAATCCGGTCGACGCGACCATCGCGCAATTCCAGCGAATCGCCAACGGCGATCTGACGAGCCGGATCGACGTCACCAGCGACAACGAAATGGGCCGTCTCGCGGCGGCGCTGCGCAAGATGCAGGAGTCGCTGATCGGGACGGTGAATGCGGTACGTCAAGGTACCGAATCCATCGATACCGGCGTGAGCGAGATTGCGGCCGGCAATGCGGATCTGTCGCAGCGCACTGAAGAGCAGGCCGCGTCGCTCGAAGAAACGGCGGCGAGCATCGAAGAACTCACGTCGACGGTCAAACAGACGGCGGACAACGCGAAGCAGGCGAGTTCGCTCGCGCAGGGCGCGTCGAGCCTGGCTGCGCAGGGCGGCGACCTCACCGAGCAGGTGGTGGGCACGATGCACGGCATCGTCGACGACTCGCGGCGGATTGCCGATATCGTCGGCGTGATTGAAGGGATCGCGTTTCAGACCAACATCCTCGCGCTGAACGCAGCGGTCGAAGCGGCGCGCGCAGGTGAACAGGGACGCGGCTTCGCGGTGGTGGCGAGCGAGGTGCGCTCGCTCGCGCAGCGCAGCGCGGCGGCGGCCAAGGAGATCAAGGGCTTGATCGACGAATCGACGGCGCGGGTGCAGGCGGGCTCGCAACTGGTCGAACGCTCGGGCTCGACGATGGCTGAGATCGTCGACGCGATTGCGCGCGTGAGTTCGATCATGGGTGAGATCGCGGCGGCGGCGATCGAGCAGAGCACCGGCATCGATCAGGTCAATCTCGCGGTCGCGCAGATGGACGAGGTGACGCAGCAGAACGCCGCGCTGGTCGAGCAGGCTGCGGCGGCGGCCAGTTCGCTGGAAGATCAGGCGCGGCGGTTGTCGTCGGCGGTGGCGGTGTTCCAGACGGAGAGCGGCTCCGCGGCGTTCGGCGCTGCGGGCGCGCGGCGCCGGGACGCTTCTGGCGCTGCCTCGAAGCGGGATGACGCGGGCGAGTTCATGGCGGCCTGACGTCGAATCCTGTTCGTTGGCGCCCGTTCGTCGAGGCCGTTCGGTCGAGGCCCATTGCGCGCAGCGTCTTCGAAGCGACGACGACAGGCACCGCGCATTCAAGTGCAGCGTTATTGCATGGCGGCGTAATACCTGGCGAGGCTATCTATCTCCGCCGAGGTCAACTGCCGCGCCACATTGCGCATCTGTTCGTTGATATCGTTGTGCCGCGCGCCGGAAGCAAACGCGCGCATCTGCCCGGCAAGATACGTCGACGACTGCCCGCCCAGCCACGGCGCCGCGCCTTTGCGATCGAGCTCTCCATGACAGGCTGCGCAAGGCGCGATGTTGCGCTGTGGATCGCCTTGCATCGCCAGCTTCACCGCGTTCGCATCCGGCTCTTCGCCGACGCGTGGCGTCTCGGCGCCGAAGCCTCTCGTCAGCGACGTGTAGTAAGCCGCGAGATCCTGCAGATCCTGATCGCTGCGCCCCGCGATGATCGCCTGCATCACCGCGTTTTGCCGCCGCCCGCTCTGGTAGTCGCGCAATTCCTTATAGACCGCATCGCCGTACTGTCCGGCCAGCCCGGGTGCCGTGACCTGCGGCGTGCCGAGCACACCGTGGCACATCGAGCAGTGCTGCGTCGCGATCGTCGCGCCGCGGCCGATCGAATCCGCCGCGGAGCGCGTCGGGTGCCACGGCGGCAACACGACCACCTCGCTCGGCACCGGACTGCCTGCGCTCGCACCGCTATACCAGTTCGACGGCGCGCCGGCCGCGCCGCAGATCGTCGCCCATAAGCCGCGATCGCCGAAGGCACTGCTCGCCGACGGCAGCCAGATGAAACCGATCAGTATTCCTACGATCGCAATCGCGATCGTGCCGCCCACGCTCCAGGTGAACCACGGGTTACGCAAGCTGAAGACGCGTTCCTCACTCATCGCTGCGCTCCGATGACGACCGCCGGCACCGACGTCTGCGGCAGTCTGAGCAACTGCACGATCGGCACGCTGTAATTGACGACCGTGAGGCCGATCATCAGCGCGACCCACAAGCCGAAGCTATTGAGCGCGGCCGGTACGCGTTCGACCGGATGCACCGCGCTCGCGAAACGGAACGCCTGCGGCTGCACCGCCGGCCCGAATTGAGACTTCGCGAGGATGTAGACGAACAGCACGCCCGAGGCGACGAGAACGAGGCCGCCCACCGCCGACATGCCGACCCAGAACGCCTGGCCCTGCATGCCCGACATCGTGTAGTCGTAGTAAGCCATGCGGCGCGGCGCACCGAGCAGGCCGACGTAATGCCACGGCAGCGTCACCATCATCATGCCGATGAACCACAGCCACAATTGCGTGCGCACGAGCTTCACCGAGACGATCGCGCGGTTGGTCAGTTGCGGCCACAGTTCATAGGCGATCGCGAAGTACATGATGACGATCGCGCCGCCGAAAATCAGATGGAAGTGGCCGGTCACCCATTGCGTGTTGTGGACCGTCGAGTTCAGCTGATAGCTCATGTTGATCAGCCCGCCCGCGCCGCCGAACCCCAGCATGACGAACGAGAACGCGATCACCAGCATCATCGGATTGCGCCACGGCAACGCGGTGAGCCAGCCGAACGCGCCCTTGCCGCCGCGCAGCCTGCCGGCGATTTCCACCGACGCGCAGATCGTGAAGACCGTCAGCAGCGTCGGCACCGAGACCATGCCGGTGAACACCGCGTGCAGGAACTTGAAGCCGGAGCCGACCTGCGGATCGGCGAACAGATGGTGGATGCCGATCGGCATCGCGAACACGAGGAACAGGATGAACGATACGCGCGCCATCGCATCGCTGTACAGGCGCCCGCCGATCGCGCGCGGCACCAGCGTGTAGTACGCGATATACGCCGGGATCAGCCAGAAGTAGACGATCGCGTGCAGCGTCCACGAGAACAGGATGCGCGAGAGGCCGGCGTCGATGGTTCGCGTGAGGCCGAAGGCGACGGGCAGGATCTGGAACAGGATCTCGGCCGCCGCGCCGACGGCGGTCCACGCCCACAGGTACGCGCCCGCCACGTTGGCGAACATCGCGAGCGGCACCGCCTTGCCGGGATTGGCGCGCTTCCAGATGCGCAGATTCACGTGCATCAGCGCGACCCAGATCCACGAGCCGACCACCACCAGCACCACGCCGAGGTAATAGAACGGGCTGCCGATCATCGGCGGATAGAAGGTGTAGAGCACCGAGGCCGAGCCGAGCGCGACCGGCACCATCGCCATGACCGCGCCGACCGCGAGCATGATGAACGCGGCCCACGCCCATTTGAGGCCGGCGAGGCGCTGCGCGAGCGCGAGTTCGACGATCGCGTAGCCGAAGCCCATCGACACCAGCGTGGGCATCACGTAGGCCATCACCGAGCCGTGCGCGGTCACCGATCGATAGTACAGCTCGGGGTCGCCGACCCACGGCACGAGCGGGCTGCGCACCAGCATCTGCCAGGCGCCGAGCAGGAGCGCGATCAGAAACGTGATGAAGGCGAGCCAGAAATGCGCGAGAACGAGTCGCTTAGCGTGAAACACAGCTCAGCCTCCGTGATTGTCGGGCCTGCTCGAAGAAGGCGGCTTTGTCGATTACTTTCACATGCGCCCACATGGTCTGATGGCCGAAGCCGCAGAATTCGTGGCACGGCATGGTGTGATCGGCGGGCTGGTCGAACCGCGTGTTCAGCGTGGCGACGTAGCCGGGCACGACCATCGTGTTGATGTTGGTGTTGGTGACGAGCAGGCCGTGCACGACGTCGGCGCTGGTGGTGCGGATCGTGATCGGCGTGTCGGCGGGCACCAGCAGGCATTGCGGCGTGAACGAATACTGCTGCGCGATGAAGCGCACGATCACCGAGCCGTCCGGCTGCACTGCGCTGCCGAGATTGTCCTCGACGAATTCGCCGGACAGTTGCAGGCGCGCCGGGTCGATCGTTTCGACGCGCGACGGCGGCATCATCGCCCAATGCAGGCCGGAGAAGACGATCACGGCCAGCATCAGCACGATCAGCCCGACCGCGAAAATCGCCCAGCGCCGCTCGGCGCGCAACGCGACCGCGTGGCCGCTCTCCGGTTGAGGATTGGAATCGGTCGACATGGTCAGTGAATGATGCCGCGCGGCAGGAACGCGAAAAAGTAGAAGCCGAACCAGATCGCCATGACGATCAGCGTGGCGACGCCGGCGAGCGCAACCGCGCCATGCGGACCGGCCGCGACGACGCGCTCCACTTCGTCATCGGTGGGCGGGGCCGCGCTGTGGGTGTCGTTCGCTTCCATCTCGATGGTTCTCCGATGCGGCGCGTCAATGCAACGGCGCCTTACGCAATTCGTTGATCTCGCGGGCCGTCACCGGCTGGCCGTGATTGCCCCACGCCGTGCGGATATAGGTGACGACGGCCGCCGCTTCGACGTCGTTCAGTTCCTGGCCGAACGGCGGCATGCCGTACGGCTGCGGATTGTGCCTGGTGCCGGGCGGAAAACCGCCGTTGAGCACGATCCGGATCGGGTTGACCGCCGAATCCATTTCGATCGACTGGTTGCCCGCGAGCGGCGGGTAGTGCGGCAACTTGCCTTCGCCGTTGGCGCCGTGGCACAGCGCGCACTTGTCGGCGTAGATCTGTTTGCCGAGCGCGAACGTCTTGGGATCGGCTTGTGGGGACGGGCCGGTCTTGCGGCCGCGATTGTCCGGCAGCGACTTCAGATACACGGCCATCGCGCGGACGTCTTCGTCCGACATATGCTGCAGGCTGTGATAGGTGACTTCCGCCATCGGTCCATACACGGCGCCGCGAGCGGAGATGCCGGTTTGCAGCAGGTCGACGATGTCCTGGATGCTCCAGTCGCCGAGGCCGCCGTCCCTGTCCGATGTCAGCGACGGCGCGTACCAGTTCTGCACCGGAATCAGGCCGCCGGCGAACTGTTCGCGCTGCGACGATCCGCCGAGCATGTTGATCCTGGTGTGGCACATCGAGCAGTGCCCGAGGCCTTCGACCAGATACGCGCCGCGATTCCATTCGACCGATCTGGTCGGGTCGGGCTTGAACTCGCCCTCGTGGAAATACAGCGTGCGCCAGCCGTATAGCAGCTCGCGCTTGTTGAACGGGAAGCGCAGCGTGTGCTTGCGGTTCGGCTCACGCACCGGCTCGACGGTGCGCAGGAACGCGAAGATCGCGTCCGAGTCCTCGCGCGTGACCTTCGTGTACTGGGCGATCGGCATGGCGGGGTAAATCAGCGTGCCGTCCGGTTTGCGGCCGGTGCGCATCATGTTGAAGAACGCTTCCTCGCTCCACGTGCCGATGCCGTACTGCGCGTCGGGCGTGATGTTAGGCGAAAACAGCGTGCCGAACGGCGTTTCCATCGCGAGGCCGCCGGCGAACAGCTTGCCGCGCGGCGCGGTGTGGCAGGCGATGCAGTCGCCGGCGCGCGCCAGATATTCGCCGCGTTGGACGATCTCGGGGCGGGTGTCGGGCGTGGCGCCGTGCGTCGCGGCAGTCGATGGCGAGGCCGTCGGCGTGGCCGGCGCGGTGTCGGCGGCGCGGGCTTCGGAGAGCAGCGGCGCATGCAGGGCATGAAGGAGAACGGCGCCGCCCGTCGCGATGAAGGCGGCGCTCAGCGTGCCCGAGGCGAATGACGAGGCCGTGCGGCGAGCCTGCGTCGCAGCGCGGGCAACGGCGCGCAAAACAGCGCAGGAAACGCGGCTGGAAACGCCGCTAAAAACCAGGCCCCCCACCCGCCCCCAATCCCGCGAACAAAGTATCGGCTTCATTGTGGTTGGCTCCCGCATGCTAGAGGCAGGCGCTCAGCGGACGCCGGTGCGGGCCGCGGATCGGCGGGCCGCGGTTGGCGGGACAGCCAGCTCGATACCGCGGTGATGTCGCGGTCGCTCAGCTTGACCGCGATCGAATGCATGCAGTCCGGCGCGAGCGCTCGACGCGCGCCCGAGCGCCACGTGCCCATCTGTCCGGCGATGTAGCTCGCATGCAAACCGAGCAGGCCGGGAATGCCCGGCTGCGTGCCGGTCATGCGCGGGCCGTGGCAGGCGATGCACGCCGGTATGCCGCGGGCCGGGTCGCCATGCATGACCAACTGCTCGCCGGCCGCGAGCACGTTGGGCGAGACGTCGGTGTGATCGGCGTTGGGATAGGGCGGCTGCAGATCGGCGAAGTACTGGCTGATCTGGCGCAGATAGTCGTCGGGCAGGAAGGCGAGCAGATAGCCCATCGGCGGATAGGTGCGGCCGCCGTCGCGAAAGGCGGTCAACTGATTGAACAGATAGTCGGCCGGTTTGCCGGCGATGCGCGGAAAGTAGTCGTTGTTGCGGCCCTGACCCTGCACGCCATGACACGAGGTGCAGGCGCGCATGCGCTCGGCCATCGCGGACGGCATCGCACTGGATGCATCAGTGGCTGCGAGCGCCGCGCCGCTCCACACGACATGAAGCACGAACAGAACCGAAGATCCGATAGTTCTACGATGCACGCCAGGCCTCGTTGGGAGCGTTCTGCTTCTCGATTTATTTGTCACGCGTTCGTTCGTGGATTCATGCGCGAATCCGACGTACGACGCATCGCGGGTCTGCCAGTTTTTTTGCTTTTGTTCTTATAACGACTGCATTACGGCGAATCGAAACGGACTTATTCTGGACGACGAAGCGTTGATGCTGTACGGCGATGCAAGTGTTTGGCGAAAACGGTGACCTGCGCTGAATGCGCCGCTGGGCTGCGGCTTCCGGGCTGCGAGAAACGACGTTTGAAACGTCAGGCAGCGTGTAGCAGGGTGCAGGAATTTAACCAACGCGTCAATAGCCGGAAAAACCTCGAATTGATCTATATCAAGCCATCATAGGCGCCGGCTAAAACGCTTTCAAATGGGATTGCGCGCACGCATCCATATCGATGCTGTCACCCGAACAGGATCGTTTGAGGTTGCACCATACGCATCACGCGAACAGGCGCATCAAGGCCGTGCGTGCGTTGCTGACCAGTTCGCTTTCGCCGAGCCGTCCGGGCAGCAGATGAAACTCCACCGCCGGCAACGCAGGTAGCCCGATGCTGGCGGGACAGGCCACGAGACCGCCGCCGATCGACGATTCGTTCAGGCAGGAAATGCCGAGCCCTGCCTTCAATGCCAGTTGCAAGCCCGCCACGCCCGACGCGGAATGCGAAATCAGATACGGCACCTTGTGCTCGTCGAGCAGCTTCACGACGAAACGCTGCAACTGGCAGCTCGACGGCAGCAGCACCAGTTGATACGGCGCCGCCGGCCGCTGCCGGGCATCGGCCGCGCTCACCCACCGCAGGTTCTCGCGCCGCACCACGGTGCCCGGCGCGCCGCTGCGCCGGCCGGCGGCGCGCGGGCTGCCCGTCATGAGCCGTAGCGAGAGGCCGATGTCGAACGACGCGTCGTCATCGGCCTTGCTGTCGATCACGGCGCTCGGCAACACGGTGACGTGCAGCTTCAGCCGTGGATGCTGCTCGGAGAACGTCTTGAGAATGCGGGCGATGTCGTGCGGCCGGTAGTAGTCCGTGATCGCGATGCGCAACTCGCCGTCGAGCGAGCGGCCTTGCAGGTCTTCGAACGCCGCTTCGCTCATCGCGATGATGCGCCGAGCGTGATCGAGCAGGCGGCTGCCGGCGGGCGTGGCGCTCACGCCCTGCTTGCTGCGCAGGAACAGCGGCTGGCCGGCGCGCTCCTCGAGTTTCTTCAACTGCTCGCTCACCGACGATTGCGACAGGAAAACACGCTCCGCGCCCGCCGAAACGCTGCCCGATTCGGCGACGGCGACGAAAGTGCGCAACTGGGTGAGGTCGAATCCGCGTTGGCTCATGATTCGGTATATCCGATGGAAGACATCTAAATTTCCGGCTTTTCCGATGAAAAGCCCAGCCGTAGGATACCTCCAAAGATCATTGCGGAGGGGTGTCATGGGAAACAGGTCGATTGCGGTTGCAGGCGGGGCGCACGAGCGAGGGGCGAGCCATCGGTGGAAGGTGCTGGGGGTCGGGTTCGCCGCGAACGCGAGCTTTTCCGCCGCGTTTTCAGGTATTCCGACGACCGCGGTGTTTCTGCGCTCGGGCTACCACCTCGGTAATGACGGGTTGGGACTGGTGCTCGGCATGCTGGGTCTCGGCATTGCGATCAGCGAGTTGCCGTGGGGCCTGTTGACCGACCGTTGGGGCGACCGCCGCGTGCTGCTTCTCGGGCTGCTGTCGACCGCCGCCGCGCTCGCCGGCCTCGCCTTGTTCGTCGCGCCGAGCGGTGCTCATGTGCCCAGCGTGACGATGCTCGCGCTCGGGCTGCTGCTGGTCGGCCTGCTCGGCGGCAGCGTCAACGGATCGAGCGGCCGCGCGGTGATGGCGTGGTTTCGCGAGGGCGAGCGCGGGCTGGCGATGAGCATCCGGCAGACCGCCGTGCCCGCGGGCGGCGGCCTCGGCGCGTTGATGCTGCCGGCGCTCGCGTCGCGCTTCGGTTTTGCGAGCGCTTATACCGTGCTGGCTCTGGCGTGTGCGGCCACGGCGCTGTTCGCCTGGCGCTGGCTGCATGAGCCGCCGCATGCGCATGCTGATGCAGAGGAGGGCGGGGCCGCTCGCGGGTCGCTTCGGCCGGCTCGGCAGGCGCATGGCGGCAGTGCGGCGCTCGCTTCGGGGGCGCAAGTTTCGACGTCGGCGGTCAGCGCGGCGAGGCCGGGCTTGGTTGCGGCGGCCGGCGCGCCGACGAGGGTCTCGCCGTTGCGCGACGTCGGCATCTGGCGGGTCGCGCTCGGCGCCGGCGTGCTGTGCGTGCCGCAACTCGCCGTCGTCACGTTCGGCACCGTGTTTCTGCACGACTACGGCCACGCGGGCGTGCTGGCGATCAGCGTGACGATGGCCGCGGTACAAACGGGTGCCGCGATCGCGCGGGTCTGGAGCGGCAGTTGGACCGACCGGCGCGGCAATCGCCGGGCTTACATGCGTGCCTGCAGCTTGCTGACCGCGATGCTGTTCGCGTCGCTGGCGCTGGCGACGGGGCTCGCCGGCCCGCATCACACGGCGATCACGACGCTGTTGGCGCTGATGGTCGTGCTGGGCGGCGTGAGCGCGTCGGCATGGCACGGCGTCGCCTTCACCGAACTCGCCACGCTGGCCGGGACGAGCCGCGCGGGCACGGCGCTGGCGATCGGCAATACCTGCGTGTTTCTCACACTCTTTCTGACGCCGCTCGCGATTCCGCCGCTGTTGTCCGTGGGTTCGTGGCCGATAGTGTGGGCGGTGGCGAGTGCGTGCGCGCTGCTCGCGTTGCCGGTTTTCCCGCGTGCAGTGCCGAGGGCCAAGTCTGGGGCGAGGGCTTGCGATGCCGTCCGGTAGTCGAACCATTGCGCCTTAACAGAAAGGCGCGATATGCCAATACCAGAATGATTCAACCCGGATAATTATTTTTCGTTTTTTCGATAAGAAAAAGACAAACCATTTATTTTTGCATGATTCGGAATGCTCTGATTTTTACCGAATTTTAGTGATGATTTTATGGGCGCCTTCGCGCATGGCTTCGTCATCGCGCGCTACGTCAAAGCGCGTCGTGCCCTCAGCGTGTCTGGCGCGCGAGCTAATCATTCCTACAACGAACGGGCTAAATTCCAGTGCATCTTCGAATCATTCTGGCAGACGATCACCCGTTCGTGCTGCTCGGCTATCGGGCGATGCTCGCAGTGCACGCCGGTGTCACGATCGCCGGCGAGGCGCACACGCCTCGGGCGCTGATCGAACTGCTACAGCACACCCCTTGTGACGTGCTCGTGACCGACCTCTCTATGCCGGACGCCGACGGCGTTCCCGAAGACGATCTCGCGCTGATCCGGCGCCTTCGCCGCGACTGGCCGCAGCTGCGGATCGTCGCGATCACGACGCTGACGAACCCTTCGATTCTGCGCGCGGTCGTGGCGGACGACGCGGTGAGCGCGCTCAGTAAAGCCGAGTCGATGGACGCACTCTGGCAAGCGATCGAAGCCAGCGCAAACGGCGCGCGCTACCTCGGCCGTTCCATCGTAGACGTACTCGCGTGCCCGCGGAACGACGAGCGCGCAACGCCGCAGACAGTTCGTCTGTCATGGCGAGAGACAGCGATCATCAAGCGGCTGGTCAGTGGCCAGTCTATTGCCGAGATAGCGGAGGCGCTCGGTTGTCATCGCCGTACGGTTAGCCGGCAAAAGCGCGCAGCGATGGCGAAGCTCGGCGTCACCCACAACCCCGGTCTTTTCTCACGCCTGTACGCATGCGGCATTCTTGAAATTGATTCGCACACTTAAGCATTGATCGTTGCCGGTTGACTAAGGTTATTTCGGAACGCTCTTATGTTTATCGGCGAAAAAATATTCAATTATCGTGATCGAGCCGGTTGCGTCGCAAACAGCGGCGAAAATACAAAATACCGAGGAGCAGCAGACGATGAACGACGCCGCTGAGGCGAGCATACCGGTTCGAGCCATCATAGCGGACGACCATCCACTGGTTCTGCTGGCAATCGAAAATCTGGTGCGCACTTATCCGAACATGCAGATTGTCGGACGCGCGGCGGACGCCACCGAACTCTTCATGCAAGTCGATCGCAGTCCATGCGACCTGGTGCTGATGGACCTCTACATGCCGGGCAATTTCGACGGCACCGGGCTGGATGTCGTCAAGCAGTTCAAAACGCGGTATCCCGATGTCGCGCTCATCGTCCTCACCATGGAAACGGAGGCGGCCGCGCTGCAGAGGGTTATCGCGCTCGGAGTCGACGGACTCGTGAGCAAACGCGACCGGATCGATCTGATTCACGTGGCGGTCGTCACGGCGCTCGCGCGCGAGTGTTATGTCGGACCGGCGGTGCGCACGCTGATTGCCGATACAACGGTGGCCCAAAGGCTCGACCTCGTTCGCAGCGCGTTGTCGCGCCGTGAACTCGAGGTGTTCACACAGTACGCGTCGGGGTTCGCCGTCAGTGAAATCGCCGCGCGTCTGGGGCGCAGCGTCAAGACGATCAGTGCGCAGAAATGCACGGCGATGCGCAAGCTCTCATTGCGCAGCGACGCCGAACTGTTTCGCTTCGCCGCCGAACACGGCGTCATTTCTGAGTGGCGTAATCAAAGCCGCTGAAAGACCGGGAAGATGTGACTGATAAGCCACTGACAAACCGGTGACGCGCCGTGCGGTCGCATGGCGAACATGCATAAGTGTTGACGTAGCCCGGGGAAGCACAGCGCGTGCGGGCGTCGTCAATCGGCAAAGACAACAACAAAATGACACACAAGATCCGCGTCATCGTGGCCGACGATCATGAATGCATTCGCGTCGGCGTCAAATATCTGCTGAAGGCGAGGCCCAACATCGAGGTGGTCGGCGAGGCGGCCGACACCCGTGGTCTGGCTGTCCTGCTCGACGCCTGCGCGTGCGACGTCGTCGTCTCGGACATCGCCATGCCGGGGATCGACGGAAGCAGTAACGCGGTGCCGTTTCTGCGCCGACTGTTGCGGCGCCGGTCGCATCCGCATGTCGTCGCACTGACGATGATCGGCGACGGTCACCTGCTGTCCGGACTGCAAAGCATCGGCGTGAGCGGAATAATCGACAAGCGCGACGCCGCGCAAACGCTGGTCGATGCCATCACCGTCGTGGTTTCCGGCCGCATTCATCTGTCGGAGCAGGTGCGTGTCGCGCTGAACGCGGCGGACCGGGCGCCGCACCCTCGCGCCAGTGCGCTGAGCGCGCGGGAATGGGAAGTCTTCCAGCTCTATGCGCAAGGCCTCGCGGTTCATGAAATCGCTGAACGTCTGCAGCGCAGCGGCAAAACCATCAGCACGCAAAAACGCAGCGGGATGCGCAAACTCGGATTGGAAACGGAAGACGATTTAGTCGATTACGCAAGGCAAATTGGCGTGATCTAACAGTGTTTGACTTTTGAATAAAATTTTTAAATTAATTTAACGAATAACATTGATGATTAAAGAGTAATGGATTTAAGATTTTTCTTATTCGTATAGCGATCCCTGAATCCTATAATTCTGAATTGACTGAGGCGCTATTGCTTACCTACCTGACGGCGACTCGTATTTCGTTGTCCTGGAAGCGACGGGCCTAAGACAAGTCAGAGTAGAGGTCTGGTGCAATCACGCGGTGCGTCTGCCTCGTATGGAAAAAAATGGGAGGGGCGGATGGTCACGCTGGGTAAGCGGATGTGGGTGGAGGGAGTGGGAACGGCGTGGCTGGTGTTCGTTGGATGCGGCAGCACCGTGCTGGATACCAGCGTGATCCTGCAAGGATATGGCGGCTTGGAAGTGTCGCTGGCGTTCGGCCTTGCGTTTGCCACGGCCGGCTACGCGTTCGGTGGAATTTCAGGGGCGCATTTCAATCCCGCCGTCACCGTCGGCTTCACGGTGGCGCAGCGTTTTCCTGTGCGTGACCTGCTGCCCTACATTGCCGCGCAGATTGCTGGGGCGATCACCGCCGCGGCGTTCCTCGTGTATGTGGCGAGTGGCCGCCCCGGCTTCGACCCCGGCGCAAGCGAATTCGCTGCGAATGGTTTCGGCGCCCATTCTCCTGCCGACTATCAACTGCACTCGGCGCTGGCCATCGAGTTCGTGCTCTCGTTTGCATTCGTCATGGTGTGCCTGCTGATCGTCGGCCGAAAGAACCTGGCGCCGATCGCTCCGCTCATCGTCGGCGCATGTCTGACGCTCGTTTATCTGGTATCGATCCCGGTTACCAACGGCTCGGTCAATCCCGCCCGTTCCACGGCGCAGGCGCTGTTCGTCGGCAACTGGGCACTCGACCAGCTTTGGGTATTCTGGGCCGCGCCGCTGTCGGGCGGCATCGCGGCCGGCGTGCTGTTCTCGTTTCTGAATGGCGACGCCGATCCATCCGCGGCCGCGCTGGCCGACGGTCCGGGCGACGCCGCGTGAACACGGCCTCGTGCCACGTGGTCCGTTCATCGTCGGTCTCGTCGAGCGCATTGCGATGAGGCGCGCAGTGCGGCACCTGCCGCTGTGGCTGCTCGCCGTCTGCCTGTCGATGGGCGTGATGAGGTCCGTCGCCGAGCCGTTCGGCAGCCACGCGCGCTATCCGGCCGCGCGCACGTTCCCGGCCAGGCTGACCGTCGGCGTGCTCGCGGGCGGTTGGCCGCCGTTCGACATGCTGCAGGACGGCCGCCTCACCGGCATCAGCGGCGACTATCTGCGCGCGCTGGTGGGGCCGAACGTCATTATCGAAGCGAAAGCGTATCCCGACATGCCGCAGTTGCTGGCCGCCGCCTGCGCGGGCAATGTCGATCTGTTGATGAGCGTCGCCCGCGTGCCCGAGCGCGAACAGTGCCTCGATTTCACGGCGCCGTATTTCCGCTCGTCGATCTCGGCGGTGGTGCGGCGCGACAGCGAGCGGTATGCGAGCCGTGGCGAACTGGCCGGCGCGCGCATCGCGATAGAGCGGGGTTTCGCGCTCGAGCGTCCGATCCGTGAGGGTTTTCCGCGCGCTGAAGTCCACGCGTTCGCCACTACGCACGCCGCGCTCTCCGCGGTGGCCCGCGGCGACGCAGACGCCTATTTCGGCCTGACCACGGTCGTCCAGTTCGAGTTGGCGACCGAGCCATTCCGCGATCTGCATGTCGCGTTCGACGAGAGCGGCAAAATCTCCGACCTGCGCTTTGGCGTGCCCCGCAATCAGGTCGCGCTGCGCGATCAGCTCGATCGCGCACTCGCGTCGATGAGCCCAGCAGACGCAGCGGCGATTCGCATGCGCTGGCTGTCCGGTAACTTCAACGCGCAGCCGGCCGCCGCCGCGCGTCAGTTCGTGCTGACCTCGGAAGAGAAAGCGTGGCTTCGGTCGTTGCCGCCATTGCAGATCGGCTTCGACAGCAACTGCCCGCCGTTCAGCTTCATCGACGAATCGGGCCGCCCTGCCGGCATGACAGCCGACTATCTGGCATACCTGAGCCGCGCTCTCGGCGTCGTCTTCAACCGCACCCGGCTGTCCGACTGGTCGGCCAACGTCGAGGCGTTCCAGCGCGGCGAACTGGCGATTCTGCCCATGGCGTCCAGCAACGGGCCAACACTGAATAACGTCGCCCATACTCGCGCCTACGCGAGCTACCCGATGGTGGCCGTCGGCCGCGCCGGCGAACCGGCGCGCGCGTTCGAAGATTTCATGTCGCGCCGTATCGTCATCCCGGCTCGTGTTGCCAGTTCGGTCCCGCATGCGTTCGAAGCCGCTGCGCCCGATCACATCGTCGTCGCGCCCAGCACGGACGACGCATTGCGAATGGTCGCAGCCGGCGAAGCGGACTTGACGGTCGGCAACCTGGCCGCCGTCGATAGCCGCCTGAAGCGTCGCTATGGCGGCGCTCTCAAGATTCTCGGCGCGCTCGGCGAATCCGACTCGCTCTACATCGCGGTGCGCTCGGACCTGAAGCCGCTCGCCGGGCTGATCGATCGCGCGCTGCTGGCCATGCCGGCGGCGGAGGAGCAGCGCATCCGGCAACGCTGGGTGAGCGGCGTGATTCCGGACACCGGCCTATGGAGCGTGAGCGCGGTGCGTCTGCTGCCGGTGCTGATCGGCGTCGGCGTCGTACTGGTGGTCACGTTGCGCGCCTATCTGCTGCTGCAACGGGAAGTCAGACTGCGCAAGCGGACCGAGCGCGCGCTCGCGCTGCAACTGAATTTCCAGGAATCCATGATGCAGACGGTCCCCTATGCGCTGGTCGCCAAAGATCTGGCGGGGCGCTACATCGCGGTCAACCGGGCCTATGAGAAGGCGTGCGGCATCAGCCGCGAGGCAGTGCTCGGACGCACGACGATCGATGTGCGGACATGGGGCGATGCGAACAGCCGCATTCTCGACGGCATGACGCGCGAGGTGCTGAAGAGCGGCGGCATTGCCGAAGTGGAATTGCAGTTCTGCAGCAGCACGGGCGATGTGCGGCATGGGCTGTTCTGGAACAGCGTGTGCCACGGCAGCGATGGACAACCCGTTTGCCTCGTCGGCGCGATGGTCGACATCACCACTATCCGGCGCGCCGAAATGCTCGCGCACGACACCGAGCGGCGCCTCTTCGACGTGACGCGTTCATTGCCGGCCGTGGTGTTTCAGTTGCGCCGCACCGCGGGCGGCGCGTACTCGTTTCCGTATATCGGCGGCGACACGCGGCACCTGTTGGGCGACAACGGCGTGTCGCTGAGTCATCGCGCTCAGGTGGACTTCGATCGTGTAGCGGAAGAAGACCGGGAGTTCGTGCAGGCTGAACTGGAGCGCTCGGCGCGCAGCGAAACGCCGGTACACATGGAGTTTCGCCTGCGCGGCGGGCAGCAGCCCAAGTGGGTGCGCGCCGAGCTGGTGCCGCGCCGTGAAGCGGATGGCAGCGTCGTGTGGAGCGGCTTCTGGGTGGACGCGAGCGTGGAGCGTGCCCGCTCCGAGGAACTCGCTCGCGCGCGCGACATGGCCGAGGCGGCTTCGCGCGCGAAAGACGATTTCTTCGCGATGATGAGCCATGAAATCCGCACGCCGATGAACGGCGTGCTGGGGCTGGTCGAAGTGCTGGAGCGCACGCCGCTCAATACGGATCAAGGGGAGATGCTGAGCATGATCCACGAGTCGGCGGGCGCGCTGCTGCAGATTCTCGACGACCTGCTCGACTATTCGAAGATCGAAGCGGGCCGGCTGACGCTCGAAGCGGAGCCGATCGACCTGCGTGAGCTGGTCGACAATGCCGTCGGACTGCTCGCGGGCCGCGCGCACGAGAAGGGGTTGAAAGTGCGCGTGAACATTGCATCGGACGTCGCCGCCACACTGCGCGGCGACAGTGTGCGATTGCGGCAGATTCTGTTCAACCTGCTCGGCAATGCGATCAAATTCACGCCGCAGGGCGAGGTCGACGTCGACGTGTTGGTCGTCGAGCAGAACGGAGCCGCGCAGACGCTCGAAATGAGTGTGGAGGACACCGGCATCGGCATCGCGCCGGACGTGCAGGCCAGTCTGTTCGAGCCGTTCGTGCAGGCAGAGTCGTCCACCACGCGGCGCTTCGGCGGCACCGGCCTCGGGCTGACGATCTGCCGCAAGCTGATCGACCTGATGGGCGGCACGCTCGCGTTGCGGAGCGTGCCGGGTCACGGCACCTGCATGATCGTGCGGGTCACGATGCCAGTCGTGGCGCAGCGCTATTCCGTGAGCCGCCTGCGGGGCAAACACGGGATTGTCGCGACCGGTGACAGGCGGGTCGGCCATGCGCTGATGCATTTCGGCAAGGCGCTCGGGCTCAAGTTGCGCAGCGTCGCGCCGCACGCCAGCGCACTGCGTGACCGCGCCACGCTGGCCAACGTGGATTTGCTGTTCGTGAGCGAGGACGTGCAGTTGCCCGCATGCCTCGGCCCGGATACACAGGTCATCATCCTGACGGAGAAGCCGAAGCCGACGGGGTATCGCATTCTCGACAATACCGTGCGCGTGAGCGTCAACCCCATTTCGTGGCGCGGTCTTGGCGCGGCGTGCGCCGCCGCGATGACCGGACTGCCTTCGATGGCGCGGCCTGCGGCAGGCCTGCCGCGCACGGCCGAAGGCGTCATGACGCCGCCGGACCGTGAGCGCGCCATCGCGAGCGGGCGGTTGATCCTTGTCGCGGAAGATCATCCGGTCAACCAGGAACTGATTCGTCATCAACTGGCTTTGCTCGGTTTCGCGTGCGACGTCGCGAACGACGGCGCGCAAGCGCTGGCCGCGCTGGAGCGCACGAACTATGGCTGTCTGATCACGGATTGTCATATGCCGAATCTGTCCGGCTACGAACTCACGCGACACATCCGGGAGAACGAGCGGGGCTGCACGCAGCGTCTGCCGATTCTCGGCATCACGGCGAACACCGCGCCCGACGATCTGAATTTATGCCGCGATGCCGGCATGGACGATAGTCTCGTGAAGCCGACCCGGCTCGCCACGTTGCGCGACTATCTGAGCCGCTGGTTCGGCATCGACAGTGCGTGGCAGACCGCGCCCGCGGAAACGCAGAGCGAGCCGGAGGTCGCCGGGCCGCTCGCGCAGGGTGGCGAGGAGCCGTTCGTTCCGGTCGATCTCACGCACATGACGCAACTGTGGGGCAGCTCGTCGACCGTCAAGGCATTGCTCGACGCGTTCGTTTCAGCGGTGCGTGAAGACATGCAGTCGTTGTCGCCGCTGCTCGAACGCGTGGAGATTGCGGGTGTGCGCGAATGGCTGCATCGGGTGGAAGGGGCCGCGGGCGTGCTGCAATATCCGCCGCTGCTCAACGCGCTCGACGACTATCGCCGCGACATTGCCCTCAAGTCACCGGAGCGATTGCGCGACGAAGGTCGGGCACTGATCGACAAATGCAATGCGATGCTCGACGGTATCGAGCAGCAGGCGGCTTTGCTCGCGTAGGGGCTCAACGAATGCCGGTGAGTGCAGGCGAATGCAAAAAATGCAGGCGAGTACGCGATAACCAGGCAAAAAGCGAACGAAAAAAAACGCGGCCGAGGCCGCGTTAAAGGTTTGGAGACTTCCCTCGATGAAGGAGTCACTTCTCGCAGGCGGAAGCATAACCGGGATGCCGCGATTGATTCATTACAAAATTCGCAAATAATTGTTCAGATAATTCGAGTAAAGCACCGGCGAAGACAAGCGGCTCAATTGTTAAATTGATCTAAACAGGGGCTCGAAATGGGTTGAGGGTGCGTGCTGCGAGTTCGCCATGGCGAACGCAGTCACGCATGACGAACGCGACAAACAGGTTCGGATAACTACAGATCCAGCCCGCGCCGCGATAGAGCGGCAATGTCGCCATCGATTCGAACACGCTCGCCACGCCAACATATCCGAGGAATTTGCACTAGTATGTGGTGGCTCCGCGCGTGGCCGAACTCTCGGTGCGGCGGCGCATCAAAGTCCGGAGAAGACCATGATTTCGCTGCGAAAATTGAATCTGGCCGTGGTGGTGTGGGCGCTGGCGTCGGGGGCCGCGTTCGCGGATACGGTGGCACTGAAGGCGGACCTCGAGCCGTCGAGCGAAGTGCCGCCTCGCGTGAGTCATGGGCACGGCATGCTGAACGCGACCTTCGATACGAAGACGCAATCCCTGCAATGGACCGTCACCTATGAAGGCTTGAGCGGCGCGCCCACCGCCGCGCATTTCCACGGACCGGCGCCGGTCGGGCAGAACGCGAAGGTCCAGGTGCCGATCGACAAGGGTGCGCTCGCGAGCCCGATCAAAGGATCGGCGGCGCTCACCGAGCAACAGGTCACCGACCTGATGGCCGGACAGTGGTACTTCAACGTGCATACCGCGCAGAACCCGACGGGCGAGATTCGCGGGCAGGTGTTGCCGGCGAACTAGAAGACGCTCACCTGACCCCCAAGGTGGGCCACCGGTTATCCGATTAGAAGCCGCCGTCCACAGGCGCGGCCGCGAACGCACGTACCATGACGGGACATTATCGAAGGAGTGTGTCCTGATGAGTTGGCAAAGCGCACTCGCATGCTGGTATCTGCGCAGGCAGTTTCGACCGGAAACCTTCGCGCCTCGCATCGATGTCGCGAAAGCGCGTGCGCTGACCGCAAAGCGTGTCTGGTCGCCGCGCGTGCCGCGCGACTGGCGTCTGCGCGAAACGTACCGCACGCACGATGCGCCGCTGCGCGGCGAGTGGCTGGAGCGCGCCGCTCAGGCGCCGGCCGTCCACGCACCGCCGACCGTGCTGTACTGCCACGGCGGCGGCTACTACTTCTGCTCCCCACGTACACATCGCTCGCTCGTGTTCGGACTGGCGACGCGTGCCGATACGCGGGTCTTTTCCCTCGACTACCGTCTTGCGCCCGAGCATCGCTACCCGGCCGCGCTCGACGATGCGAGCGCGGCATATCGACAGTTGCTCGCCATGGGCATCGCGCCGGAGTCGATCGTGATCGCGGGCGATTCAGCCGGCGGCGGCCTCGCGCTCGCCACGCTGGTGGCGCTGCGCGACGCCGGTGATCCACTGCCCGCAGGCGGCCTGCTGTTTTCACCGTGGACCGATCTGGCGGCGGCCGGCGCCAGCATCCGCGGTAACGACAGCGTCGATCCGATGTTCTGCGGCGCCGCGATCGCGCGTGCCGCGAAGGTCTATCTCGGTGATACACCGGCCACCGATCCGTATGCGTCGCCGGTTTATGCCGATCTGCACCGCTTGCCGCCGCTTTTCATCATGGCGGGCAGCACCGAAGTGTTGCTCGACGACTCGCAACGCGTCGCCGACAACGCGCGTGCGGCGGGCGTCGACTGCGAGTTCGAGGTGTGGAAGAAGATGCCGCACGTCTGGCCGCTGTTCGCGCCGTTCATTCCGGAAGCGAATCGCGCGCTCGATCATGCGGCCGCTTTCGTGCGGCGCGCGACGAGCCGCGCCGCGAACGGGGAACAAGGGGCCGCTCAACCGTCGAGTGCGACGTCGAGAGTCTGATACACGGCTTCGATCGTGTCCTGACCGTACTGCCGTTCCAGCCGACGCACGGTGAAATGGCCGTGCGCGACCTGCTGGAAATGGTCGATAAAGACGGTATTGACCATCGCCCCAAGCACCGCGCCGATCGCCGGAATCGATTTGGCGGCGATCTGTTCGCTCACCTGCACCGAGAAGCGCGCGGCGATCGCATGCACCAGCCGCAGCAATGCCGCCGAACCATGCGAGGTGAAGCCCTTGGTCGCGATCTCCGACGACGCCTTCGATACCGCCTGCGCGAGCGCGCCGCGCATGAAGAAATAGCCGTACTCGGCGTCGTCGTCTTCGCTCGACGTGCCGCCCATGCCGAGCACGGTCAGACACTGCAGCTGCGTGTCGATCGACGACAGATCCTCGCCCTCGCTGCGCGCGATGTCGCAGATCGAGCGGAACATCAGCGTGGTCGTGACCGGCAACTCGACCGGCAGCGCGAACAGTCCGAAGGCGCCGCCGGCCGCGCCGGTCGTGGCCACCGCGAACTTGTGCAGCAGGTTGCTCGGCTTGTCCGGCGCGATCAGGGACGTGGCGTCGCGCCGGTTCAGCGTGCGCAGCGCGATCGACAGGCACTTGCGTAGCGCCAACTCGGTCGCGTCGGTAACCTTGGCGTTGGCGAATGCCGGAAGCCGCGCCAACAGCTTTTCGATCGGCGCGCCAACGACGCTCGCGAGCTTCATCGCCAGCGCGGGGCTTTCGAGTTGATGTTTCGCGCGCCGCAGCGCGGTCAGATCCTGCTCCGATAAGGATGGTGTTGCGAGCGAACTCGGCTGCATGGGCCTCCCTGGCGTCATGTCATGTGCATTTATCGATCGATTGCCGGCGCGTCGAACCGCGCGGGCACGTCCCGCTTAGAGCGCCACACCGTGGTATGATTCCCAATCGTTTGACGAGTCAACTGTTGCGCTATCAAAAGCTCCGCTAAAAAATGGCTGTCCATACCGCGGCCCACCACTCGAGTGGGCAAGTTTTACCCTTCCGTGAATCCTTGCTGGCGATGCTCGGCATCTCGTTCGTCACGATGCTGGTCGCGCTCGACCAGACCGTGGTGGGCACCGCGCTGCCCACCATCGTCTCAGAACTGAGAGGCTTCGAGCTGTACGCGTGGGTCGCCACGTCGTATCTGCTCACCTCGGTGATCACGGTGCCGATTTTCGGCCGTCTCGGCGATTACTACGGGCGCAAGCCATTCGTGATCGCGTCGATCGTCGTGTTCACCGCGGCGTCGGTGCTGTGCGGCGCGGCTAACAACATGCTGTTCCTCGTGCTCGCGCGCGGCTTGCAGGGCATCGGCGGCGGGATGCTGGTCGGCACCGCATTCGCCTGCATTCCCGATCTCTTTCCCGACTCGGTCGTGCGCCTGCGCTGGCAGGTGCTGATGAGTTCGGCGTTCGGCATTGCGAACGCGGTGGGGCCGTCGCTCGGTGGCTTTCTCACGCAGTACTACGGCTGGCGTTCGGTGTTCTACGTGAATCTGCCAGTCGGGCTGTTGTCGCTGTTTTTCGTCTGGCGCTTCCTGCCGCATCTGCGGCACGTCGAGCACGAGGGCAAGATGCGGCTCGACTGGCCCGGTGCGGTGCTGATCGCGGTGGCGCTCGGCTCGCTGCAGTTGTTCGTCGAGTTGCTGCCGAAACACGGCGTGACGCTGAGCGCGTTCGCGCTGCTCGCGCTGAGCATCGCCTCGGCCTACGCGCTCTGGCAGTGGGAAAAACGCTGCCCGACGGCGATCCTGCCGGTCGACATGTTCCGCAACCGCAGTCTTGCCGCGCTCTTCACGCTCGCGGTGCTCGGCGGCTTCACGATGTTCTCGTTGCTGTTCTACGCGCCGCTGCTGTTTCAGGGCGGCTTCGGCATGTCGCCGAAAGAAGCGGGGCTCGTCATTACGCCGCTGGTGGTGTTCATCACGATCGGCAGCATTGCCAACGGGCGCATCGTGTCGCGCGTGAGCAATCCGAATCTGATGCTGTACATCGGCTTTTCGCTGGTGGCGTTGTCGTGCCTTGGCATTGTCGTCGCGACGCGGTCCATGCAGCAATGGGTGCTGATGTCGTTCATGGTGGTCGGCGGCCTCGGGCTCGGTTTCGTCATGCCGAACCTGACGATCTTCGCGCAGCAGACGGCGGGCCGCGAACATCTCGGCATCGCGACGGCGCTGCTGCAGTCGCTGCGGATGATCGGCGGGATGATCGGCACGGCGCTGACCGGCACGCTGGTCAGCCACCTGTACGCGAGCGGCGTGCGCAGCGCGCTCGACAGCGCGAACGCATCGCACTGGTTCGCCGATCTCGGCGATCCGCAAATCCTGATCAACCGGGAAGCACAGACCACCCTGGTCGAGCAGCTGACGCATGCGGGCCACAACGGCGCGATGCTGCTCGAAAGCGCGCGCGAGGCGCTCGTCGGGGCGATTCATCTGGGCCTCGCAATGGCGGCGATCATCGCCGTGGTGTCCGTGTGGCAAAGCCGCCGCGTGCCGCCGATCAAGCTCCAGCGCAAGCTCGAGCCCGTGATCCACGCGGACTGATTTTTAGACTTACCGTTTGACTGAACAGATCATGGAAGAACAGGACCGCGTCGCCGTCATGCAGCAATTTGGCCGCACTTATCGGGCGTTCATGTCCGCGTTCGAGGCGCAGGTCGGCCATCCGCTGCCGCGCTGGCGCATTCTGCTCGCGTTGCACGAGCAAGCGGGCGAATCGTCGCAGAAACGGCTGGTCGAACGCCTGCGGGTCGATCCGGGCGCGCTCACGCGGCAGCTGAAAACGCTGGAAGGATTGGGCTGGATTGCGCGCAGCATGGATGCGCGCGACAACCGCGTCACCAATGTGCGGCTGACGGAGGCGGGGCAGTCGGCGACCGAAGCGAGCTTGCCGCGTCGCAACGCGTTTTTGCACGACACGATGGCCGCGCTGCCAGACGATGCGCTGGGGGCGCTGTCGGGCGCGCTGAAGATGCTTGAAGCGCGGATCGGTGAAGTTGCAGCCGCGGCGAGTGCAGTTGGTGCTGAGGTAGGACAGGCAGGTGAAGCGGCACACAGTGGGGCGTTGCGGCAGCCCTGATTCACTACCGCGTTCGTCGCGTGGGTGGCCTACGGACGCCGCTGGAATGCATTTGCCTTGCGTTGTCCAAGCCACTAATGATCAAAACCACCGCAAGCGGCGCGCCTTGTCACCGCAAGGCGCGCGCCACTCACGGCCACATCAGAAGAACGTTTCGATCACTTCCGTCACGCGATACGCCGGATCGACCACCAGCACCTGACGCCACTTATCGAACGTCAGACACGGGTGCGAGATGTCGAACGCGATCATGTCGCCCACTTTCAGATCGGCGCCGGCGGGAATCCGCAGATACGCGTGCTGATCCATCAGGCCGAAAATTTCCCAGCCTTCGCTCGCCGCGATATCGCGCGGCGCAACATTCCCCGGACGATAGTGACGCGCCGGTTCCGGCATGCCCGCGTCGAACGCGGAGTCGCGCTTGCCGAGGCCGATGATCGCGCGATCGGGCTCCGGAATCGACTGCACGTACGCCCACAATTGCAGCGCCGGCAGCAGGCCTTCGCCCATTTTCTTCGCGACCGGATTGCGCGCGAAGATATCCGTCTGCGCCTTGCGATAGACGCCGACGTCGTGCGTCAGATAGCAGCCGGGACGCAGCACGACTTCGACCTTGCCGGTCTCCGACGCCTTCACGAATTCTTCCGCCACCACGTCGTACCACGCGGAACCCGCACCCGACAGCACCGCCGGCGTGCGCGCGAAACGCCCCTCTTCGACGAGCGCACGTGTGACCGCGACCGCGCTTTGCAGGAACTCGCGCACCTCGTGCTCTTCCTTCAGCACGCCTTCATACAACTCGACACCGGCGAGCTTCAGCACATCCGGATAGCGGGCGATCGCGGCGAGCACCGCGTTGCGCTGCGCTTCGTCGCGCACGCCCGTGCGGCCGCCCGGCACGCCGAGTTCGAGCAGCACTTGCAACGGCTTCTTCACCGACGTGAAGAACTCGCCCAATTGCTCGACGCCTTCGACGGAGTCGACGAGACAGAAGAATTCGAAGTCCGGGTCGCTCAGCAGCTCGGCGACCATCATCATGTTGTGGCGGCCCACCAGCTGATTGGCCATCAGGATGCGCGAGACGCCGCCGTGATACGCCGCGCGCACCTGATGCGCGGTGGCGAGCGTGATGCCCCACGCGCCGGTTTCGAGCTGGCGGCGAAACAACTGCGGGGCCATCGTGGTCTTACCGTGCGGCGCGAGCTTCACACCGTACTGCGCGACGAACGCCTGCATCCACTTGAGGTTGTGCTCAACGCGATCCGCGTACAGCACGGCCGCCGGCAGGCTCACGTCCTCGTTGAGCAGGTTCCATTCGAGGCGCGGGGCATCCGTGAGCTGGATGCTGGTGCCCGGAACCATGCCCAAGCCCTTGCTATAAGGATCAATCGTTGCGCCCTGATAGTTTGTAACTTTCATGTCTCCTTGCTCCATCGTCCAGTTAAATTGAATCAAATTTGACTTTACCATGTTACCGAAAGTACGATGGGAGGAGAAATGTTATTTAGTACCACGGCGTTCCGAAGGCATATTGCAAGCCTTCGCGCGATCTCCCCCAGTCCGCCATGAACTCAACCGCCGAACCGCTGGCTTTCGACATCGTCGCGCGCATCGCCGAATGTGCGCCGGACCTGCGCTCGGCCGAACGCAAGGTCGCCGCGCTGATCCTCGACGATCTGACGGGCGCCTCGCGCGCCAGCATCGGCGCGCTCGCGCAGCAGGCGGAGGTGAGCGTCGCGACCGTCACGCGTTTCGCCAAGGCGGTCGGTTGCCGCGACGTGCGCGAACTGAAGCTGCGGCTCGCGCAGGCGGCGGCGGTCGGGCAGCGTTTCCTGCAGCCGGGCGGCGCAACGGACGTACCCGAGCCGATCGCGACCCGCGTATTCGACGAACTGCAAACCGCGCTGGCCCATAACCATCAACTGTTGCGTAATGCGCCGCTCGATGAAGCGGCCAGCGCCTTGCGCGCGGCGCGCATGATCTACGTGTTCGGCATGGGTGGCGGCTCGACCGCGCTCGCCGACGAGATGCGCTTTCGGCTCGTGCGTCTCGGCCGCCCGGTCGCGACCTATCAGGACGGCTTGTTGCAGCGCATGGTGGCGAGCACCGTGTCGCGCGAATGTGTGGTGATCGCGTTGTCCACCACCGGACGCGTGCCGGAGATGATCGAGAACTGCAAGATCGCGCGCAGCTACGGCGCGACCGTGATCGCGCTGACCGCGCCCACCTCGCCGCTGGCGAAGCTCGCGGACTGGGTGATCCCGATCGTCGCATTCGAAACCGATTTCATTTACAAGCCGTCGTCGTCGCGCTACGCGATGATGATGGCGCTCGATGTGCTCGTCACCGAACTTGCCGTCAGTCAGGGTGACGAGAGCCGCGAATTGCTGCGCCGCATGAAGCACGCGCTCGACGCGCATCGCGGCGGCGGCGATCGACAACCGTTAGGAGACTGATCCATGCACTCGCATCCCGAAGCCGCCGATACGCTGATCGTCGGCGCGCAACTGTATGACGGCACGGGCGCACCGCCTGTCGAACGCGACGTGGCGGTCCGCGACGGCCGCATCGTCGCGATCGGCAATCTGTCGAACTGGCTTGCCGAAGAAGTGGTCGAGGCGGAAGGCCGCGCGCTGGCGCCGGGCTTCATCGACGTCCACACGCACGACGACACGCACGTGATCCAGTCGCCGCAAATGCTGCCGAAGATTACGCAAGGCGTGACGACGGTGATCGTCGGCAATTGCGGGATCAGCGCGTCGCCGGTGGCACTGAAGGGCGATCCGCCCGATCCGATGAACCTGCTCGGCGAGCGCGACGCGTTCAAGTATCCGACTTTCGCCGAGTACGTGAAGGCGGTGAACGCCGCGCGTCCGGCGGTGAACGTCGGCGCGTTGATCGGCCACACGGCATTGCGCAGCAATCAGATGGACCGGCTCGATCGCGCGGCCACGCCGCAGGAAATCGACGGCATGCGCGCGCAACTCGAAGAGGCGCTGGCCAATGGCGCGCTGGGTTTGAGTTCGGGGCTTGCGTACGGTTCGGCGTTCGCCGCGCCGACCGAAGAAGTGATGGCGTTGGCCGAACCGCTCGCCGCCGCGGGCGCACTGTACACCACACACATGCGCACCGAATTCGACGCGATTCTTGACGCGATGGACGAGGCGTACCGCGTCGGCCGTCACGCGCATGTGCCGGTCGTGATCTCGCATCTGAAGTGCGCGGGGCCGTCGAACTGGGGGCGCAGCGAAGAGGTGCTGAAGTCGCTCGAAGGCGCGCGGCGCATGCAGCCGATCGGTTGCGATTGCTATCCGTACAACCGTAGCTCGTCGACGCTCGATCTGAAGCAGGTGACGGGCGACATCGATATCACGATCACGTGGTCCGAGCCGCATCCCGAGATGGCGGGCAAGCTCGTCAAGGAGATCGCGGCGGAGTGGGGCGTCACGCAGCAGGAGGCGGGCAAGCGTTTGCAACCGGCGGGCGCGGTGTATCACAACATGTCCGAAGACGACGTGCGGCGCATCCTCTCGCATCCGGCGACGATGGTCGGCTCGGACGGTTTGCCGAACGACCCGCTGCCGCATCCGCGCTTGTGGGGTGCGTTTCCGCGCGTGCTTGGCCATTACGCGCGCGACGCCGGTCTGCTGCCGCTCGAAGAGGCTGTGCGCAAGATGACCAGTCTGTCGGCGCGTCGTTTTGGTCTGGCGCAGCGTGGCGAAGTGCAAATCGGCTATCACGCCGACCTGGTGTTGTTCAGCCCGGACAAGGTGCGCGACGCGGCAACGTTCGACAAGCCGCAGCAGGCGGCCGACGGGATCGACGCGGTCTGGGTGAACGGCGTGCTGTCGTATCGCGATGGCGCGGTGACGGGCGAGCGGGCCGGTCACTTCGTGGCGCGCGGCGCGCCGTCGAAGGGTGACGCGCACGGCGCGTTCTAACTATTTTTGTTCGATTGATGGCGGTGCGCGCGGCGCTGGTGCCGGGCGCGTGCCGGACTTTTTAAGGAGTGTGATGATGAAGCGTTATGGCGTTGAAGGCGGAAAGGGAACGGGCGGTCAGCATATGCCGTTTTCGCGTGCGGTCGAAGCGGACGGCTGGCTCTTCGTGTCCGGTCAAACGCCGATGGAAAACGGCGAAGTGATCAATGGCGGCATCGTCGAGCAATCGCACAAGGCGATTCAGAACGTGTTCGCCATTCTGAAGGAAGCGGGCTACGGCGCGGAGCATGTGGTCCGCTGCGGTGTGTGGCTCGACGATCCGCGTGACTTCGCGTCGTTCAACAAGGTGTTCCGCGAATACTTCGGCGAGAATCCGCCGGCGCGCGCCTGCGTGGTGTCGTCGATGGTGATCGACTGCAAGGTGGAAGTGGATTGCGTCGCGTATAAGAAGCCGACGGCTTGAGGCGTTGCGTTCGCCGCGGTTGACTGAACCTGCGGCGAAACGCGTCGTTGTTACTGCCGGGCGAGGCGCACGTTGTCCGGCATCGGCAGGTTGTAGTTGGTGCGGAACGGGTTGATGTCCAGCCCGCCGCGCCGCGTATAGCGTGCATACACCGCGAGCTTGACCGGCTTGCAGGCCTTCAGCACGTCGATAAAAATCCGCTCGACGCACTGCTCGTGAAAGCCGGTGTGATTGCGGTACGAGATGATGTAGCGCAGCAAGCCCGCATGATCGATCTGCGGGCCGACGTAGTGAATCTGCACGCTGCCCCAATCGGGCTGACCGGTCACGGGACAGTTCGACTTCAACAGGTTGGAAAACAGCGTTTCCTCGACCGGCGCTTCATCGTGCGCCGCGCTCAGCAGCGACGCGTCCGGGTGATAAACGTCGGTATCCAGATCCAGCCGATCCAGCGACAAGCCTTCGAATTCTTCCATCTGCAGCTTGCCGAATTCATACGGCGCGGCCAGATGAACCGACACCGTCGCGCCGCAGGAAGCGGAGACGTCGCGCCGGATCGTGTCGCGCACCACGTTCATCGACTCGAACGCCGTCTGCGCGAACGAGCCCAGATACAGCTTGAATGACTTCGACTCGACGATATTGGGCGAGTCGGCCGGCACGAAGAAGGTCGCCACCGCGATCTGCGGTTTGCCGCGTGCGTTCAGCCAGGACAGCTCGTAAGCATTCCAGATGTCCGTGCCGAAAAACGGCAACTGCGCGCCAATGCCGATCGCCTCGCGCGCGTTTTTTCGCGCGATCGGAAACAGCAGCGATGCGTCGTATTGTTCGGTGTAAGTGGAGGCCTTACCCAGCGGAGATTGTTCGGGTGTCATGATGCATTCACGATGCCACTTAGCACGTGTCCGGTCGCCGTCACGACGCGGGCCGATTCGCAGTGGCCAATTTGGTCGTCGAAGAAAAAGTCCGGCTCGAACTCGCGCAGGAATGCGCTCTTGTCGAGGCCGCCGAGGAACATCGCTTCGTCGATTTCGATGTTCCACGCCATCAGGGTGCGGATCGCGCGTTCGTGCGCGGGCGCCGAGCGCGCCGTCACCAATGCCGTACGAATATGCATCGGTGCGGCTTCATCCGCGAGTTTTTGCAGCCGGTGCAGCGCTTCGAGCAACGGCTTCAACGGACCGTCCGCGAGCGGCAAGTCCTTGTTGTGAATCTCGTGGCCGACGAAGGCGCGCAGGCCGTCTTTCTGGAACACGCGTTCCGCTTCGTCGGAAAACAGCACGGCGTCGCCGTCGAACGCAATGCGGATTTCGTCGGGATACTTGCTCGCCATTTTCGCCGATTCGGGCAACACGCGTGCAGCCGGAAATCCGGCGGCCAGCGCGTCGCGCACGTCCTGCTGATTCGCGGACAGAAACAGCGATGCGTTCAGCGGCTTCAGATAGCCGAAAGGCGCGCGTCCACGCGTGAAGACGCCGCGCTCGATCGCGAGCCCGTGTTCGCGGCACGAATGAAACGCGCGCAATCCGCTGATCGGATCGCTGCGTGACAGGATCACCACTTCGACGCGATGCCCGCCGGCGTTAAGCGCGAGCAGCTTGCGGATCAGCGCAAACGCAACGCCTGGTTTGGCGGGCACGGTGAGCCGGTCGCGTTGCAACGCTTCGTAGGTGTGCAGGTCGCCTTCTTCGTACACACGGTTCTCTTCTTCGAAGTCGAACAGCGCGCGCGAGGAGATTGCCACCACGAGTTTGTCGGCGAGCGAGAGAGCCATCTGCGCGTTTCAGTCCTTGTTATGCCAGAAACAG